>BEIN01000009.1 GCA_002898375.1 bacterium HR37
AAGGTTAAGGTTTGGTATAGACCAGGAGACCACCTACACTCTTGATGAGATAGGAAAAAAGTTTAACTTAACCAGAGAAAGAATAAGACAGATTGAGAAAAGGGCTTTGGAAAAACTTCAAACCTCGGAGTTGGGTGAAATATTAAGGAGTTTCCTGGAATAAAATAACCCTGACCTTAGACCCTGATTGGTTTTTTATTAAGCTTTTCTCATGGCTGTTTAGCTACATTCTAACCTTATTAAGTCCTTTCAGACTGGAACTCTATCCTTTTAGGTCTTAAATTAAAGTATGGAAGCAAAAACTTGTAAAGGGAGGTGGTGCTCTAATGAGGGCTAGTATTCGCAGGATTATTGCTGCTTCTGAGCCAAAAGGTAATAGAGAAAGTGTTAAAAAGATGTTAGAGGTAGCTGAGAAAGAACAGGCCGATGCTATCGTTGTACTAGGGGATCTTGCGGGCTCATCACAGAAAGCAGAGGCTTTTGCTGAGCTGTTTAAACTCCTAGGTTCTGCAAATCTTCCAGCATACTATATACCCGGTCCAAACGATGCACCTGTTTCTGAGTATCTAAGAGAGGCTTACAATATAGAGCTGGTGTATCCGTATATGCATGGTGTTCACGGTACATTTGCTTTTGCTCCTGGACATATAGTCTTTGCAGGAATGGGTGGAGAGATCAGAGAGGATAATCAAGCTGTACGCGATGAGATTAACAGGCTCTGCTATTTGGGTTGGGAAGTAGAGTATAGGTTAAAGATACTGAATGAGCTTAAGGATTATCCAAAGGTCTTTCTGTTTATCACAATGCCCCATCATCGTGGGTTGGCTCAACCAGGAAGTGAGGTCCTTGCCCAACTCATAAAAACTCATAATCCCCAACTTGTTGTGGTTCATGGCTCGGATTTCTTTGAAGAGTGGTTGGGTTCATCTCTGGTTGTTAGCCCCGGGCTTCTAACCAAAGGGCAACTTGCTGTTGTTGATCTGAGGGAGAGAAAAGCCAAGGCCATTAGCTTAAGTTAAGAACCTATTGCACTACTGGATGTAGATGTGATAGAATAAGTTTCGTTTAGATAGCGGTAGAGGAGACCTTGTGATAAAAGAGGGAATCAAACAGAGGTTTTTGGCGGCAGCTGTTCAAGCTGCCCCAGTTTTTTTGAATAAAGATGAGACAATTGGAAAGGTGTGCAGCCTAATTGAGGAAGCGGGAGGAAATGGGGCACAGCTAATAGTCTTCCCCGAGGCTTTTATTCCAACTTATCCCTTCTGGCCCAAAGACCTTGGCTCAGGTCCCGAGAGGAAGCTGGTTTTAGATGCCTTTACCGAGCTTTACAAAAATTCCATAGAGATTCCAAGCAGCGATACAGACAAGATATGTGAGGTTGCTAGGAAAGCGGGTGCCTATGTGGTAATAGGGGTAAATGAAAAAGAAGGTGGAACCCTTTACAATACCATGCTCTTTATAGACAACAAAGGTAGCATAATGGGTAAGCATAGAAAGCTACTTTCAATTGATAGCGAGAAATGTGTCTGGGCAGGTATGGGAGGTGCAAAGGATGTAAGGGTATTTGAAACAGAGCTTGGACGTATAGGGGGTTTTTTCTGCTATGAACACCATTTAACCCTTGCAAAGTATGCTATGTTTATGAAGGGAGAACAGATACACGCAGGACTGTGGGCTGGCCATGGATTTGTTAAACCCACTATGGACTTTGCTAGCCGTCAGTATGCCTTTGAAGGCCAGGTATTTGTTATAGTCTCTTCTATGTACGTTGATGAGGGTATGATCCCAGATACCTTTCCATTAAAGAGCTATACCAAGTGGGATTTCCCAGGGGGGAGCGGAATAATAAATCCCCGGGGAGAGTATATTGCTGGTCCTCTTTATGATAAAGAGGGTATCCTGTATGCAGAAATCGATATGGATATGATTATAAGGGCTAAGGCTGTTATAGACTCTGTAGGGCACTTTTCACGACCGGACATATTTCAACTTATTATAAAGGATGAACAAGGGGAAGGGCAATTGAAGTTTAGTGAAGAGTACAGGGAACTTAAACACCATATAGATAGGCTTTCTAAAAGGCAGGATAGCATTGAGGCAAAGTTAGAGGAGATTTTAAGTAAGCTCTCAAGGTGATAGATAACTAACCATGTAATGGGTGTTAGGGGTAAGATAAAAGAGTTTTTAAAAGAGAGTACTTTTGTAAGTTTGGTTCTTTGCTTAAAATCCTTTATCTTTCTATCCCTCCTTGCTTTACTCTTTTCCTTTATCGTTTTTTATCTCCTGGAACCCCTTTATTTTTGATATAAAAAAGACTTATCATACGGTCTCTTTGTGTAATATAATTAATCACCTAAACGGACTATAAAAAGGAGGTGTATGAGATGAGACTTAAAGATAAAGTTGCCCTTATAACAGGAGGCAGCATGGGAATTGGAAAGGCAACTGCGATACTCTTTGCAAAAGAGGGGGCAAAGGTCGTTATAACGGGGAGAAACGAAAAAAACTTAAAAGAGGCGGTAGCAGATGCTGAGAAGGAGGGGGTAGAGATTGACTATGTGGTAAGTGATGTTTCCAAGGAAGAGGACTGTAAAAAGGCAGTTGACTATACAGTAAGCAAATACGGCCGAATAGATATTCTTTTTAACAATGCCGGTATTCTCCCCTTGGGGATAACACATGAAACCTCGGTAGAGGATTGGGATAATGTCTTTAACATTAACGTAAAGGGTACCTTTCTTATGTCAAAATACACCATACCTCATATGTTAAAACAGGGAAAGGGATGCATTGTAAATAACTCGTCCGTACTTGGACTAAAGGCAATACCTGGTGCTGCAGCATATAATGCTACAAAAGGAGCAATCACACAGCTTACAAGGAGTATGGCTCTTGAATATGCAGACAAGGGGATACGTGTAAACGGTATATGTCCCGGTACCATCTGGACTCCTATGGTGGAGGGGTTTCTAAGAGAGGTACCTCAGGCAAAACAGTTCCTTGAAGAGATGCAACCGATTACGAAGTCACTGGGGCGTTTTGGTAAACCTGAAGAGATTGCTCATGCCGTTCTTTTCCTCTGTGATGACAATGTTCAGTTTATGACGGGAACCATGCTTTCTGTTGATGGCGGCTGGATTGCAAAGTAGTTGTCTTAAAAATGGGAACGGGTACTGCTACCCGTTCCCGTAAGGTAAATTCCTATATTCCGCTTGATTATTTTTTATGTTATTGTTTTATACCGTAAATGAAGAAAAAAAACGGGTTTAAAAATCTAAAGAGGTTTATTGCATGCTCACTAGCATTAGTCTTTATCCTTTCTTTAGGGCTTCATAACCACGCTTTTTATCTTCTTGATTCCTCCCCTGGAAAGGTTTCAAAGTCTGAGTCTTTATATCCAGGCCATTCTAAGGAATTCTGTTCAGCATGCCGCCTTGGCGGAAATCTTAAGCCCCAGAAGACCTTTATTGGAGATTTGGGGTTTTTTGGGATTTTTTTAGTCTTTTTAAATCTCGATGTTTTAATCCCATCTTTATATTTATCAGTAAATAAATCCCCCCGTTCACCTCCAGTATTTGGTTCCTATAAGTAAGCGTTTTCTTATATAGAAGGTAAAGACTGGTTTATCTGGCCAGTTTTATAGTCTTATCCAGGTAGGTATGTGGTAATTAGTCTTTGGAGGTGAACTATGGGTACTAGATGGTTTATTACGATACTTTCTACCGTAATTTTTACCTTTTGTTATCCGGGTATCCATGAAGAGGCCCAGGGTGATGAAAGAGATGAGCTCAGAAAAGAGATAGAGCAACTTCGCCATCAAGTGGAGATTATGCAAAGAAGGTTGATGGAGCTTGAGGAAAAAAACAGGTTACTTGAAGAAAAGGCAAGGAAACAGGAAATGGAGGAGGAGCCCGGGAGGGTTACATCTGAAGTTGTTTCTCAACGTAAAGAGGGTTTTTTTCAGAGGTTTATAGGAGCTTTTAATCCAGATATAAGCGTTATAGGGACGTTTGCTGCAGCTTACTTTTCAGAGGATGAGCCCCTTGGCCGTGCAGAGGCTGACCCTGAAAATACAGGGGTTAACCTACAGGAGATCGAGGTTGCCTTTCAGGGCTCTGTAGACCCATATTTTAGGTTTGATAGCTTCTTCTCGATTGGAAGAGATGGAATAGAGACCGAAGAAGCCTATGCTACCACCCTTCTTTCTCTTCCCTTAAACCTGCAGGTAAGAGCCGGTATAATGAGAAGCAAATTCGGAAGAATAAACCTTCAACACAGGGAACTTCAGGACTTTGTTACGCTTCCTCTCCCTGCTGTAAGTTTTCTGGGGGAGCATCTAAATCCGGTAGGAGTTGAGTTTAACTTTCTTATCCCGCTTCCTTGGTTTTTAGAGCTAAGTGCTTCCGTAAATAACCCTGAGGTAGAGGTGGCTACTTTTGACCGTGATGAAAACGCAAATAATATTGGCAGGCTTCTCTACGTATTTCATCTCTCAAACTTCTTTGAGCTTTCCGATGCTTTATCTTTTCTCCTGGGCGGTTCCTTTGCAACAGGCTCTAACGGTACAGAACCGGGTAACCGCTCAAACCTCTATGGGGTAGACCTGTTTGCAAAGTACCGTCCTTTAAGGGGCAACCCTTACCAAGAGCTTTGGCTTCAGTCTGAGTTCATGTATAGACAGGCTGAAGTTCCTAGAGGCAACCTGGACGATTGGGGGGCGTATGCACATTTGGTTTATAGATTTGCTAAAAGGTGGAATGCCGGGTTTAGATTTGATTTTGTGGATACCGGTGACCCAATTAAATTGGAGAAGGAAAATGAACTTGAGATGGAAGATATATCTGGTTTTATTTCCAGACAGCATGAGCACGGAGAAGGAGAAAGTATCCTTGGTCTTTTCGGAAGGGAGAAGCGTTATGCTTTTATGCTTACATTTAACCCAACCGAGTTTTCAAGGATAAGGCTTCAATACGAGATTTCTGATCCGGTTTTTGAAAAGCTCTCACACGCGGTTTTTCTTCAGTTTCAGTACTCAATTGGTCCTCATGGGGCCCATCCGTTTTAATAAATTTAATAAAGGGGGAAAGATACAATGGGAATATATGGGTTTGTTCGGGTGCTTGCTTTCTTTACCCTTCTATCTATACCTGTTCTGGATGTGGTTGCCAAGGTAAGGATAGTGAGTTCTATTCCAAACCTTGCATCAATTGCAGAGGAGATAGGAGGGAGGAGAGTTGAGGTAAAAAGCCTTGCAAAGGGATATCAGGACCCGCATTTTGTGGATCCAAAGCCCAGCTTTGTTCTTGAGCTAAACAGGGCTGATCTTCTCCTTTACAACGGTCTGGATCTGGAGGTAGCTTGGCTTCCTGTTTTAATCACAGGTGCAAGAAACTCCAAGATACTCCCCGGAGCTTTAGGCCATCTTGACTGTTCTACGCTAATCTCAAACATACTTGAGGTGCCTACCACCCGTATTGACAGAAGCATGGGGGATATACACCCATTTGGAAATCCCCACTATACCCTGGACCCAAGGAACGGAATTCCAATTGCAGAAGGTATTGCAGAGAGGCTAAGGCAAATAGATCCAAATAACGCTTCCTTCTATGAGGAACGCCTTAGAGGTTTTCAGGAGCGGCTTGCTGCCAAGATCAAAGAGTGGGAGGAGAGACTTGCTCCCTACAGGGGAACCGAAATTGTTACATATCACAAAAGCTGGGTTTATTTCTCCAACTGGGCAGGGTTTAAAGAGGTAGGTTATGTAGAGCCAAAACCGGGTATTCCGCCCTCACCGTCTTATGTGGCAGAGCTGATAGGGAAGATACGAGAGAAGAAGGTAAAGCTTGTCATAGCAGAACCCTACTACCCGCATAAAACCCCGGCTGTGGTTGCAGAGAAAGCTGGTGCTTCTTTTCTGGTTTTACCTTCGAGTGTGGGTGCGCATGAAGGTATAGATACCTACTTTGACCTCTTTGAGGTGATTGTAGATGAGGTTGTATCCATATTAGGAAGGGAGGGTAAGGATAATTAAAAACGCAGCGGGTATATCTTAGAAGATAATCGGAAAGCAATTGGGTTCTTGAATAAATGGATGATTTTCTAATAAGGCTGGAAAAGGTAACAATAGGTTACAACGGTAAGGGCCTGATTGGCCCTTTAGAGCTTTCCATAAAGCGAAACCAGTTCTGGGGGATAGTTGGTCCCAACGGAGGGGGTAAAACAACTCTTCTTAAAACCATTCTTGGGCTTATACCACCTGTTAGAGGGGAGGTAAGATACGGAGAAAGCGGTTCGTTGGTGTTTGGATACGTTCCTCAGAGTGGAAACTTTGACCGCTTATTCCCGCTATCTGTAGCGGAGTTTGTGGCAATGGGGAGGTACTGCAGAATCCCGGTTGGGGTGGGTATTGAAAGAAGAGACTGGGAGGTGGTTATCAGGTACCTTAAGAAAACTGGAATATTGCATCTTAGAAACCGTCCCTTTAGATCCATTTCTGGAGGCGAAAGACAGCGTGCACTTGTTGCACGTGCTCTTTCAGGAGAACCTGACGTTTTGATACTGGATGAACCTACCGCATCCGTTGATGTAAGGGGAGAAGCAGAGATCATGGGGCTTTTAGAAGAAATCAGGGAATCAAGAGCCATTACCGTTTTGATTGTTACTCATTTTCTGCATACAATTGCTAGGTTTGCTGACCACGTTGTCTTTATCGATAAGGATAGAGGTGCTTTTCTTACAGGAAAGAAAGAAGAGGTTCTTACAGATAGTGTGCTGGGCGATGTTTTTGGATTAGATGCAATCATTAAATCCAGGGTGTAGGTGTATGTCTGTACTTAGTGAGTTTATTAACAGCTATTTCCTGTGGCGTGATCCGATGATAGTGGGGGTGGTGTCAGGAAGTATATGTGGTTTTTTGGGTGTTTATGTGGTTTTAAAGAGGATTGTTTTTGTGAGTGCAATGCTTACCCAGATTTCAGGTTTTGGGGTGGTATTGGCCTTCTATCTTCAAGGTTTCTCTACCCTGTTTTTTTTAACTGATCCCTCTTTGCTGTCCCTTTTACTAACGTGTGCGGCTGTGTTGATTTTTTCTTTAAGGGAGAGATTTCTATATATCAGCCAGGAAAGTGTAATAGGGTGGGGATATATCCTTGCTTCAGGATTGGTAATTGTTATTGGGGATAGAATAACACAGGGGAGCCACGATGTTGCCAGTGTTCTTTTTGGAACCGCAGTCGTTGTGGAAAGACATGAAACCATTACGGTAACCATTACCGCTGTAGTATCTTTTCTAATACACTGGTTTCTATTTAAGGATTTTATCTTTGTCTCTTTTGATCCGGAATTGGCAAGGTTGTTTAGGTATCCTGTAAGGGGTCTAAATGCGATCCTTTTCCTTTCTATCGGGGTTGTAGTTGCAGTTACAACGCGCGCGCTTGGTGCTCTTCCGGTTTTTGCCCTACTTGTTCTTCCCCCTGTGTTTGCGCTTCTTGTAACCGATAGACTTAAACTGCTTTTTGTAATTTCCCCGTTTGCTGGTCTTTTATCAGCGGCTCTTGGTTACTTTCTCTCCTTTGTTCTCTCCCTTCCAACAGGAGCCTCTATAGCTCTTGTTGCGGTTTTTTTAACGGTCTTAGGAGGTATATGCCGCCGTTTTGGTCTTTTATTATAACCCGGGGGTTTTATATGTTTGCTTTATTCAGTAAAATAACTCTGATAAGGTTATGAAAAGGATAATACTTTACACGGGAAAGGGAGGGGTAGGTAAAACCACTGTGGCTGCAGCAACCGGGCTTCTTGCAGCTAGGAAAGGGTATAAGACATTGGTGATGTCAACTGACCCTGCTCACAGTCTGAGGGATGCCTTCAATATAGAACTGGGTCCCGAACCAAAGGAGATAAGACCCAATCTCTACGCTCAAGAGATAGATGTTTACTACTCGGTGGAGAAATACTGGGGTAAGCTTACGGAGTACCTTCAGTCGTTACTTAGCTGGATGAAGGTGGATGAGATCCTAACCCAGGAGTTTAGTGTTCTTCCCGGTATGGAAGAGGTTGCATCCTTTCTTTGGGTTAATCAGCACTTTAGAAGTGGTTTTTACGATGTAATTGTAGTTGACAGTGCTCCAACGGGAGAGACCCTGAGGTTACTTTCCCTTCCCGATATTGCTAGGTGGTGGATAGTAAAGGTATTTCCCATTGAAAGGAAGGTGGTAAAGGTAATAAGACCAGCGGTAAGGGTTGTAACGGATATGCCTCTTCCGGAAGAAAAAACCTATGATGCTATTGAGGATCTCTTTCAAAAGCTCGACTCCATACACAAGACATTTTCTGATCCTGAGATAAGCTCTATACGTCTGGTTTTGAATTTGGAAAAGATGGTAATTAAGGAAACACAGAGAGCCTATACGTATCTTAACCTCTACGGCTATCCGGTTGATTCTGTAGTGATCAACAGAACCATCCCCGGTGATCTAAAACACCCCTTCTTTGAGAACTGGAGTAAATCCCAACAGGACTACAGAGAGGAGGTTGAAAACCTGTTTAGTCCTATACCTGTATTTGAGGCCCCGTTGTTCTCAGGAGAGGTAATGGGAGTGGAAGCTCTGGAAGAGTTTGCCAGTGTCTTGTTTAAGGAAGAGGATCCAGTTCGTATCTTTTTCAAAGGAAGACCATATGAGATAGTTAAGAATCAGGGGTTATATGAACTTCATATTAAGCTTCCCTTTGCATCAAAAGAAGAGATCAGGCTATTTCAGACTGGGGATGAGCTTACCATTCAGGTGGAAAACCAGCGGCGTACAATGTTTTTGCCCAAGTTTCTAGCAAGGCTTTCGGTAAAAAGAGCCTACTTTCAGGATGGTGTGTTGAGAATATCTTTTAAGGGAAAAGAAAAGAAATTAAAAGAGCACCAATGATGAGAAACACCAAGCTCCCGAATGGATTTAAAATAGCCCTTATCCAGATGTCCGTTTCTCCTGATCCTCAGGCAAACCTTAAAAAGGCATCTACAAGGATTGAGCAAGCTGCTTCCTTGGGGGTTGATGTGGTGTGTCTTCCCGAGCTTTTTTGTTTTCAGTATTTCTGTCAAAGAGAGGATACTGCTTTCTTTGAGCTTGCCGAACCGATACCGGGGCCAACTACGGAAGAGATGGGAAAAATAGCAAGGGCAAACAGGGTAGTTGTAATTGTACCGGTTTTCGAACGTCGTGCCTTGGGGATATACCATAACAGTGCTGTTGTGATAGATACTGATGGTAGCATAGTGGGGATATACCGTAAGATGCACATACCTGATGATCCCCTCTACTATGAGAAGTTCTATTTTACCCCTGGGGATCTGGGATTTAAGGTGTTTGATACAAGTACTGGGAGAATAGGGGTTCTTATATGCTGGGATCAGTGGTTTCCTGAAGCAGCTCGCTTGGTATCGCTTATGGGGGCAAGTGTGATTTTCTATCCAACTGCTATTGGTTGGCATCCTCATGAGCGGGAAAAGTTTGGACAAACACAGATCGATGCTTGGAGAACCGTTCAACGTGGACATGCAATTGCAAACGGGGTTTATGTTGCTTCGGTAAATCGCGTTGGATATGAGTCTTTATCATCAGAAGAACCGGGAATAGACTTCTGGGGTTCCTCTTTTATATGTGATCCGCAGGGTGTTGTTCTTGCGGAAGCCTCTTCGGATGGAGAGGAAATCGTAATAGGTGAGGTGGACCTTACACGCATAGAGGATGTTAGACAGAATTGGCCTTTCTTTCGTGACCGGCGTGTGGATGCCTATGGTGAAATTACCTCTAGATTCATAGACAGTAAAAAATGGACAGACGAGATGAAGTAAGCACTATACCTCACACTCCAAAAAGCTTGGGTTTCCATATGCCTGCTGAATGGGAAAAACACGAGGCTACGTGGCTTGTCTGGCCTTATAACAGAAGCGATTGGCCTGGAAAATTTGCGGCAGTTCAATGGGTTTATGGTGAGATAGTAAGGAAAATAATACCTGGTGAAATGGTACGTATACTTGTAAACTCTCTAGCCCATGAGAAACGTGTAAGACGCATTCTTGCCCGTGTTGGAGTAGATATGTCAAGGATTGAGTTCTTTCATATTCAGACAAACCGAAGCTGGATACGGGATTTTGGTCCTGTTTTTCTCTGCCGTAATGGTAAGGAGTTGGCGGTATCCAGATTTCGTTTTAACGGTTGGGCGCGCTACAGTGATTGGGAAAAGGATGATTGTGTCTCAGAATCCATTGCAAGGATTTTGGGTCTCCGTATCTTTTATGCCACATACGGAGAGAGAGAAATTGTTCTTGAAGGGGGAAGTATAGATGTAAATGGGCGTGGAACCCTTATAACAACAGAAGAATGTCTTTTAGATGAGGTTACTCAGGTGCGTAATCCCGGTATCGGAAGAAGGGAGATTGAGGAGGTTCTTTGTAGTTTCTTGGGTGTAACGAACATACTTTGGCTTGGTAGGGGAATAGCTGGTGATGACACTCACGGACACGTTGACGATATATGTCGTTTTGTGGGGCCACAAACGGTTGTTTTATGCCGTGAAACAAACCCGAGGGATGTTAACTATCGTGTGCTTGAAGAAAACCGTGAGCGTCTTGAGGATATGAGGCTTGAAGATGGTTCAAAGATAGAGGTTGTATCAATTCCAATGCCAGAGCCGCTTTACTTTAATGGTCAGCGTCTTCCAGCAAGTTATGCAAATTTCTATATATCTAACTCTACAGTACTTGTACCTACTTTTAATGACCCAAATGACCGTATTGCCTTGGGTATACTTTCTGAGATTTTTCCAGAGCGTTTGGTTGTTGGAATACATTCCGTTGATTTGGTTTGGGGGCTTGGCACGCTACACTGCCTTACACGTGAACAGCCATTAATAAAAGCTGACTTTTAATTAAAGAAAAGTTAGGGAGTTTGCCTGCGAAGAACCATATAGTTGGACAGTAGGATTAGCCCCCCTCCAAAGATCGTTTCCATATCGATTGGTTGATCAAAAAGGAGCAAGGCTATAAAAGAGGCACTTACCGGCTCAATAAGCAGGAGAATACCTGCAATTGAAGCTTGAACCTCTTCTAATCCTCTGTAGAAAAGCAAACTTGGAATTACGCCTCCTATTAACCCAAATAAGGCCATGTAGATCCAGTAGCTTGTGGGAAGATCTATGGAAAACCTAAGAAGCTCGTTGTTATGTATGAGAAAAGAAAGCACAACCCATATAAGCATAAGCCACAGAGCCGAGAAAAAGCTCCATCCAAGTGTTGTTATTACACAGTGGACATTTCTTATACTGCTTCTTCTCCCCCATACCACCCAGAGAGCAAGAAAGATTCCTGCAATTAAGGAAGGAACTGCTTCCCAAAAAGAGACTTTTGATTCTACCTCCCAGGGTTTAAGAAGGATATACACTCCAAGGAGTGATGCTAAAATGGCTATTGCCTTTCTCTTGGTAATAGCTTCATCTAGAATCAGCTTTCCAAATAATACAGTCCAGATAGGTTGTGTATACAGTAAAAGGGCTACAACAGCCACCGGTGTGCCAAAGTAGAGGCTTGTAAACTGCAAGGTTTCAAGTATTGCACCAATAAACCCGTAGACTGTGAAGAAGGATAGGATATCTTTTCTAAATATAGAGGAAATTTGTGTAGTAAATGCAAGTGGTAGAACCGTAAAAAAAATAAATAAGAGTCTATAGAGGGATAGCTCAAACACTGATAAACCTAGGTTTATAAAGAGGTGTCCTCCAGGTGTTATAGTTCCGTAAAGTAGTGCAGCAGCAATTATCATTGCATACTCTCTCTTCATGGATCAGGTTTTAAAGTTAAAGGGTTATTGTTATTTATTGATTCTGTTTTTCTGTTCTTCTAGAAACCATTGTTTAATGTTAACCTATTAGATGGTTAAAGAAAACAAAACCCAGGTAGGAATATGATCTCCATATGCAGGGATGTAGAGAGGGTCCTTATCAGCGAGGAGGAAATTCAAAATAGGGTAAGGGAACTCGGCAGGCAGATATCAGGAGACTACAGGGGGAAAAGACCCATCTTGGTTGCCGTTCTTAGGGGTGCAATTGTCTTTCTCTGTGACCTGATGCGGTATATGTCAATCCCGGTTACTGTAGACTTCCTTTCTGTATCTAGCTATTCTGGTCATATTCAGACGGGTGTGGTAAGGATTCTTAAAGACCTGGATGAGAACATAGAGAAAAGATACGTTATCTTGATAGAGGATATAGTGGATACCGGTTTAACGCTTAGCTATATAATAAAGACCTTAAAAACAAGAAACCCCGCCCATATAAGCGTGTGTGCACTCCTGGATAAAAGGTCTCGAAGGGTTGTTGATGTCCCTGTTGACTATGTGGGTTTTGAGATACCTGATGAGTTTGTGGTAGGATACGGCATGGATTACAACCAAAAGTACAGAAACCTTCCCTTTATTGGTGTTCTTAGAAGAGAGATCCTGCAGGGGTAGGGGATTGGTTTAGCAATCTAACCACTTGTCATCTTGGCTTTTTCTCTGGCATTTATGTTTGCTAAGGTTTCCATGGCAATTGAGGTATGCGCGTAACATGCTCCTGCTGCCATAACCATGGCTACATTTATAGCTTCGGCTATCTGTTCCTTTGTAACACCGAAGGTCAGGGCATCCTTTACGCATCCTCTAATGCAGTAAGGACATCTTGTCAACTGTGCACAGGCAAGCCCTATTATCCCTCTTTTCATTTTTTTGCTGAGTGCTCCATCGGAAAATACCTTCTTATGGAATTCCATAAAATGCTTTGATATCTCTCCGCTTGCCTTTGCAAAGTGGTTTATTTCATGGGTTATATCTTTCTTAAAGAAATGACCTTCAGTAAGGGGAATACCCTTTTCTATAGCCTCGTATGCCTCAAATGCTATGCTTGAATACGCATAGGGGGCTCCCATTGCAAAGCGCATTGCTACATAGATTGCCTCTACTATCTCTTCATCAGTTGCACCGCTTTTCTTTGCAGTTGTTACTCTTCCCCTTATGCAATAAGGACAGCGGGTTATATGAGCAGCAGCAACGGCTATTAACTCCTTTTCCTTTTTGGTAAGTGCACCGTCTTTAAAGACACTGTTGTGATAATCTATCCATGCTTGATGGAGCTCAGGGTTTATGTTTTTTAAAAGGCTTATATCCTGTGAAATATCCTTTTTAAAGAAAAAGTCTGTCATTTCTTCCTCCTTATATTTTGACTTTTATGCAGCCTCTTTAGCTAGTATTAGATTTGTTATTGCCTTTGCTCCTTCTTTAATTGGCTCTGTTGTTTTATGGGTTTTTACCATCATAATTGCCCCTTCAATTTGGGACAGTATAAGAGAGGCAATAAGTTTTGGATCTATATCTTTTCTAAATTCCCCTCTTTCTATGCCTTCACGCATGCAGTTTTCCAAAGCACTTTCCCAGCTTTTAAAAAACCTGCTAAGTCTTATCCGAAACCTTTCGTTTAAGTCACTCATCTCTATGGCGAGATTACCAAAGGGACAGCCCTTCCTACAATTAAGGCTTTGGTGCAGTTTCTCTACACGTTTGTAGAAGTTTTCCAGCCTCTGGGCAGGAGATATGGAGGGATTTTTAAGAACTGAAGAGATGAAATCCTCTTCAAAGTTTTTTATCCTGGCATCGAGTATCTCTAAAGCTAATTCCTCTTTGCTCTTGAAGTGATAGTAGAAATTGCTTTTCGTTACCTTGCTTTTCTCTACAATCTCATCGACCGATGTTTGTTGAAAGCCCTTTTCGTGAAATAACTCAGATGCGGCTTTAAGTATCTTTTCCCTGCTGCTTGCTTTTCTCATTTGTAGTACGAACCAGTTAGTCCTAATTATAACTTTGGTTTAAAAAACTTGTCAAGATGGTATATTGTTTTCCTTAGCTATGTAGTTTTCAGGACGGTTTAATATGAGAGGGATTGCAGTAGGCATAGATGTAGGCGGTACAAACTTAAGAGGAGCCCTTATAAGCAGTGATGGAAAGATATTAAAGAGAAGAAGTGTTCCTTCTGAAGCCAATAAGGGAATGGAGTTTGTTGTTAAAAACCTTCTAAGGCTTATAAGGGATATGGTGGGGAACAAAGAGGTAGCAGGTATAGGTATAGGCATTGCGGGAATAATAGACCAGAAAAAAGGGGTTTTAACCCAGGCTCCCAACATAGCAAATGTAAGGAACTATCCTATAAGAAAGGCTCTTATAGAGCAAATAGGGACAGGGATTCCTGTGTTTCTTGAGAACGATGCAAACTGTGCTGCTCTTGGTGAAAACTGGGTTGGAAGTGGGAGAGAATCCAGTTCTCTTGTTGTTCTTACACTGGGTACGGGGGTTGGAGGTGGAATAATCGTTGGCGGAAAGCTTTGGAGGGGTGAAGACGGTATGGCAGGAGAAATCGGACACATAACCGTTGATCCAGACGGGCCCAGGTGTAACTGCGGGAATTATGGGTGTTTGGAGAGTTTTTCCTCTGCCAGTGCTCTTAGGCGCAGGATAAAAGAGGTATTAGGTGGTAAGGATATAGAAGCTTCTGTAAGACAGAGATTTACACGTGTATCTGAGCATAGAATACCCGAGGTCTTAAGGGAGTTGGCACTTAAGGGTGATAAACTGGCTCTCAGTTTGTGGGATGAGTTTGGAAGGGCTTTAGGAATAGCAATAGCTAGCCTTGTTAATCTCTTAAACGTTGATATGATTGTTATCGGTGGGGGACTCTCAAATGCGTGGGAGCTGTTTATAAAAAGTGCAATTAGAGAGTCAAGAAAAAGGGCTTTACGTGCTCCTATAAGAAGGGTAAGGATAGAGAAAAGTGTTTTGGGAAGTGATGCCGGAATATTTGGGGCTGGGTACTTGGTATTTGAAGGTTGTAACGGTCAAAACAGCCAGTAAGTACCGGTTTATTCGGCTTTCTCTATATCTACAACGGTAAGGGTTGTTTCTGTTTCTTTGAGTTTTAGTTTAACCTTATCGCCTTCTTTAAGGCCTTTTAACTGCTCTGGGTTTTCAACCTTGTAGCTCATTATCATGGCCCTCATAAAACCCGGAATTTCATCTTCATCAACTATTATTCTATCGCCACGAATTAGCTTTAACACCCCTGTTGCGTTATGGTATCTTGGAAACTCTGTTTCTTCGCTCTGGATTTGTTTAGTGGACTTAAGCTTTACGATCTCTTGTTTTAGATTAACGATATCCTGTTGTATGTCATTTTGGATCTGTTGAACCCTGCTAAGCTGCGTTTGCCCTATGTATATTAGACAGAGAGCTATTATCCCTATAATTAAAGAAATTACTGATATTAACTTCATCTATTCTCCTCCTATTATATTTTACCCCTTAGGTTTTTCAACTTCTTTAGGTTTTTTATATCGTCTTCTATCTTCTTAAAAGGGGTCTCAATTATAAGGTTTATATCTTTTAGAGCAGGTTCGTTCACAAGTATTTTAAAGCACTCTATACCTATTTTCCCCTTGCCTATGTGTTCGTGTCTGTCTTTTCTTTCTCCCAGATCAACTTTTGAGTCGTTCCCGTGTAGGAGCTTTAATCTGCTAAGTCCTATTGTTTCTGAGAAATGAGTAAGAAGGGAGTTTACTCCATCTTTAGTTCTTATATCGTATCCTGAAGCAAAGAGATGGGCCGTATCAAGACATATACCTATATCAGGGTTACTGTCCAGGTGGGCAACTATTTCCGCTAATTCTTCCAGCGTGTCTCCTATGGTTGCTCCCTGACCTGCTGAGTTCTCTATAAGTAGCTTTATTGAGTATTTGTTTTTATCCTCAAGTATTTGCTTAAGTCCTTCCACGGCTCTTTTAAGGCCCTCTGTTCTGCTTGATGCTTTGGAGCTTCCTAGGTGTGTTACCACATACTTTGCTCCAAGAATTTCTCCTCTTTTCAGCTCTTCTTTGATTATTGATACAGACCTTGTCCTTATCTGTCTGTCTTCTGAAGCTAGGTTGATAAAATATGGGGTGTGTATATAGTAGTCAAGCAGGTTATATTTTGTGCATTCTTGAAGAAACCTCTTAACCGTTTTACCGTCTAATTTGGGAGGGCTTCCCCCTCGAGGGGATCTTGAGAAGAACTGGAAGCACTCACATCCAACCCTGTAAGCGCGTTCAGGTGCCTTTTCAATACCTCCTCCAATTGAGACATGTGCTCCTACTTTCACTGTAGTAGAGAGTTACTGTTTATCCAGTTTTCCAGCTAACCACTTCTCCATCCATGCTTTTGTTTTTTCAGCAAGCTCTTTACTGGATGTAAACGATATGAATCTGTTGTCCATGTGTATGCCCCAGTAGGTAATGGGTTTGTGGCTTTCCCTTAGATGTTCTTCCTTGCTACACCCTTGTGGGATTGTTTTGCAGTTGCATTCAGGGTCAACTGTAAACGGGGTTATCGTTATCGTCATTCTTGTTTTACCTCCTCATCAATTTAAGATGATCTGTTTTTAATTTCGTTTTTGTATGCAATTTGTGTGCCATTTCTTTTTAACCTAGTCACGATTCTTGTATTTTCAAGCCCCCAGATTGATTCGTTTTACAGTTTGTGCTATTTTCTGGTAAAAGATGCCCAAAAGAGTTCCAAAAAAGATTAGGACAAGGGTCTTGAACGGATTAAAGAGCAGGGATGTTATCGAGCTTATGGAAGCACTCGAAGGGGTTAGGTTGAGTTTTAAGCATCTCTACTACTACGAACACAGCGGGTTGATAGTTCCCAGTATTAGAAAAGCCAGGGGAAGAGGGGTGCCAAAGCTCTACTCCATAGAGGATTTTATCGTTCTTAGGTGGCTTGTTTCCCTTCAAAAGAGGGGGATTTCTGTAAGACGTTTCAGGGATGTAGTGGGGTTTCTAAGGGAAAAGATGCCAGAGGTTCTTAGAAAACCACAGAGCTGGGTTTTAATAACTGATGGTTATTCGGTTAAATTCTTTGATAGGGTATCCTATAAAGCCCTTGATGTGCTAAGAGACACAGGACAGTATCTTTTTGTTTTCCCCGTTGGGAAAATGATAGAGGAAAGTGAGCAGGCAATAAAAGATTTTAGCCTAAAAGAGTAGCAACATCTCTCCCCAAATTTTATAGGTGCTATCTTATTGTGTTACAATATTACTGAAGTGCCTGATTATAACTTTGATTTTCTATTTATAGGTGCTGGGATCTTGGGTTCATCAGGGGCTATGGCCCTCTCTAAGAAGCTTGAGGAAAGGGGAGAGAGTGGACGTATAGCTCTGGTGGATGTTGATTTGGAGGGTGAGCACTCATCCACCCTTAAAAACGCTGGGGGTGTTAGAGCCACCTGGCGGAATCGTGCAAATATAGAGCTATGCAGGTATTCCATAGAGTTCTTTGAGACGATTAGAGACAGAATTCAATTCCGTGAGCTTGGTTATTTCTGGATGCACGATGAAGAGTCCTGGAAGGAGATTAACAGAAACTACCATCTTTACAAGGAGTATGGACTACCTGTTGAGCTATATCCTCCAGAGGCTGTTTATGAGTTTTTGCCTTTTGTAGATAACCTGGAGGGTATAGCAGGTCTTTCCATATCAAGAAGAGCAGGGCTTGTAGATCACTACTCTTTAAGAGAGTACTATAGGGAGGAGGCAAGGAAAAGAGGGGTTATCTTCTTTGATAGGTGTTATGTGAGTGGAATTGTGGTTAGATGTGGTGAGGTAAAAGAGGTTATAGCCGATAGAATAGAGAGTGGTAATCCGGAAGAGAAATCCGAGGTGGTTAAGAAGTACCTTATTTACGGTGGTAGTGATGTTTCCAAGGAAAAGATATCGTTTGGATGTAATGTGCTTATAAACACCTCCGGAGCATGGGCACCGCGTATCTCAAGACTCTACGGATTTGTTGACGAGAGCATCAAACCAAGAAGGAGACACATGGTCGTTATACGCTGTCCTCAGGTTGATCTATCTCATTATGGTATGGTTATAGATACCTCCGATGTTTACTTTCACAAGGATGCTGACAACATACTTGTTGGGTATTCTAATATGGATGAGCCTTATGGATACAACCTCGAATACGGCTTTGGTGGGTTGGAGGAAAACAGCTTGTTTGTAAAGTACATATGGTTTCCTCTTTACAGAAGGAGCAGCAGGTTTGAGAGGATTAAATTTATAAGGGGGTGGGCCGGGCTTTATGCAGAGACACCGGACAGGTCCGGTTATCTTGGAAAGGTCCCAGGTTTTAAAAACGTTTATGAGTGTGTGGCACATACTGGAAGAGGACTTATGATATCTTATGGAAGTGGGGTTGCGCTTGCTGACCTTATACTTGATGGCAGGTTCAGGAATGAACTGTGTCATGCAGCAGACCTTTCTAGGGAGAGACCATCTGGAGAGCTTTATGAGGAGTTACATCTCTAAGACTTTAAAAAAAAGAGAACATCTGAGCGAGGGGAATCCTCTTATAAAACATGGACCTCCTCCTTATTATGCTTATTTTGAACATCCGGATGGAAGCTGGTATATGGTTTGGATGACCGAGACATCCCCTAAAACAGCACGTGGACATCGTTTTCATGTTCACGCCATGTACAATAAATTCAACACGGTTAGACCAAACCTGGAATCGAGATGGTACGAACAACCATATGGAATGAGGAACTGGGACTTTAACGATTTCGAGGAAGCAGTTTCTGAGTTTTACAAAAAGAGGTTTATTCCCCGTCTCAGGCACGGGTACAGGCTTGTAATGGGTAATATCCCATCTGGCTGGTTATCCTGTGAGGAGCTAAGGGACCAAGATAAGGTTGTAGGGAGAACTCCGGATGAGTAAGGCTTTGAGGTCTAAAACAAGGCTCTTTAGGGTTGCAAAAGTCGATGAGATTAAGCCGGGACACAGAAAAGTGGTAAACATAGAAGGAAGAGAGGTTGCTGTTGTTAATCTTAACGGAAGGTTCTATGCTATGGATAATAGGTGTCCTCATGCTGGTTTCCCTTTAACTTATGCTCCGATATACAAGGGAATGATTATATGCCCAAATCACGGCTGGATGTTTAGTGCAGAGACCGGTGAGTGTAAGACCAACCCTTCTTGCAGGTTAAAGACTTATAAGGTGTTGACCAATGGTAAGTATATAAAGGTTGAGCTTTAGTTACTGTCAGCTTCAGTTAACTGGATTCCTTCCCTTGGGATTCTATTCCCATCTAAATATAGGTTTCCGTCTTGATCAACCCCAATCCTCCCTTTGGCTATAAGGTGGTGGACTGCAAAGGGCAAAATCTTCCATTCTCCTTCTTTGCGAACCTTCTCTCTTATTTTCTCTATGTCTTCTTCTTTAAGACCGGATATATCTATAGGACGTGATTGAACCAGGGCCGGACCAAACCTTTCATTCTCCTTCTGCAAAAAAACCGTGCATTTAATTGCACTCTCACCGGCTCTTAGGGCCTGAATTGCTGCTTCTACTCCCCTAATAAGGTAGCTTTTTGTAATATCTCCCGGATAGATGTTTAAAACCCTGTTTCTGTATCTGTGTAAAAACAGAGTTCCAACCCTTCTTCTGTAACCAGCAAGAACCACCAGGTCAGGTATGCAGATTTCCTCAATAAGAGCAATTGCTGCTGCATCATAGAACTCTCTTGCGGTGTTATCATCAGGAGGTCTTTTTATGATATCAAAATAAAGTTTTGAGTTTAAGCTTACAACAGGTATGCCAAGCTCCTTGGCAGTTGTTGCTCCCTTACAGCTTGGTACGTTTGTAAAAACAACCTCTATTCTGCCGTAGTTTTTCTCCCCCATACTCTCAAGTTTTTTCTGTTCCTCATAAAGTGCCAGTAGGTTTGTCCCAGTACCTGAGATCAGTACGGCAACACTCATCGGTTTGTTCTGCGATTTGTATATAGGGGTTACTTTGTACATAATACTTTAGCTTATCTAGAATCTAAGAGTATATCTATACCATGAGCAATCTGACTGAAAGGGTAATTACCGCTGTTGTTGGCCTACCCATCTTGTTTTTTATCTTCTATCTGGGTGGAATACCTTTTCTTGTCTTTACCATGGTAGTTATCTTTGCAGGACAACTGGAGCTTTTTAAGCTATTAGGAATTGGTGAGTCCGTTAAGGAAAGGGTAATTCTTTCCGTTTTGGGTTCACTAACGGGTCTGGGAGCTTACTTTGGTTTCTTTTATCTGGGTCTTCTTTTTACCCTCTCTATATTGGCAGTACTAGTTATGCAGGTAGTGAGAAAGAACATGCTAGGTGCATTAAATACCTTAAGTCTTGTTTCCTTTGGCTTTGTTTACGTTGGGTGGCTTTTAAGTCATGCAGTGCTACTAAGAAACTTAGAGTATAGTTGCCAATCCAACAACCATCTTGAGGAAATGCATCCCTTGGGGGATTTGGGTTTCACATATGTAGTTTTTGTAGTTGCCTGTGTTTTTGTAAATGATTCGGTTGCCTACTTTGTTGGTAGGTGGAAGGGGAGAAGGAAACTTGTGCCTAGATTGAGTCCCGGAAAAACAGTTGAGGGTACACTTGGTGGATTTTGTGCATCTGTGGTTACGGGAGTAGTTGTTGATTTCCTGTTTGGAAATCCATTTGGGTACCTATGGGCTTCTCTTATGGGGTTCATAGTTAGCGTGGTAGCTTTATTGGGTGACCTAAGCGAGTCGTTAATTAAAAGAAACGTTGGGGTAAAGGATTCAGGTGAGGTACTTCCTGGACATGGCGGGGTGCTTGACAGGTTCGATAGTTTGATATTTGCCTTTCCGGTATTCTACTACCTTACATTTTTAATAAATTGTTAACGGAGTTTCCTTTTCGGTTTTCTTCTTTGCCATTTCTTGATAAAAGTACCAGGTCTTTTATGGTTTCTTCCCCAAGGGTTTTTTCTATCGCTTCATCTATTCTGCGGATTACCTGATCAACTTGCGGTATGGATAGGAATCTGCTTTCTATCCAGAGACTCTCCTCAGTATTTTCTCCCCTTATGGATTTAAGGATATCTCTAAGCTTTATGGTTTCTATATCCCTTGCAGGAATATAACCCGGAGGGTTATCTGCGGTTTCAACAACCAGACCACTATTTTCAAGCTGAGTTATGATGTTTCTTATCGGTTCCTCGGGAAGTCCAAGGTGTTCAACCAGTAACTCAAATGTCCAGGGTTTCTTTCCGTAGTAGTAATTAAAGCTTATAAGGTAGGTTACTATAAAACACAGTTTCTCTCTGAGCCTGTGGCTTAGTTTAAATGCTTCTTTCTTAAGGGTAAGAAACTTTAGATTCTGATGGCAAAAAGATATCTCTGCCCCAATAAGGAGAATAAGCCAGTTTAGGTACAACCAGATCATAAAGAGTATGATTGTTGCAAAGCCTGAGTATATGGCTGAGTAGCTTGCCGAAGATACCACAAAGGAGGCAAAAGCCCAGCTTGTTGTTTGCCACATCATCCCTGCAATTGTTCCTCCAAGCAGTGCTGAGCGAAACCTTACCTTTGTGTTTGGAACCACTATATATATAGATGTAAAGACGGCTGAGATAATAACGTAGGGAATTAATTTCCCTGCAAAAAAGGAAAGTACAATGCCAATTGGTCGTATGGATAAGAGTTTCTGTACCGTATCGTTACTCATAATTGAGGTGGTAAGTCCAATCAAGGAGATTATGGTTATGGGACCTACAAGTACAAGGCTTATATAGTCGCTAAATCTTCTTGTGATACTGCGCGTTTTTTCTATCTTCCATATGTGATTTAAAGACTGTTCTATCTTGTGTATAAGGGATATTACGGTATAGATTAACATCAGGAGCCCAAGCGAACCTAAAACTCCCACTTTCATGTTTTCTACAAACTCCATTATTCTTTGGGTGATCTCATTACCTTTGGGACCTAGAGGGGCAAGGAAGTTATTAAGTAGGGGTTCTAACTCATTGTGCACACCAAAGGCTTTGAGAACAGAAAAGCTAAGGGCAAGGAGAGGAACAATAGAAAGCAAAGTGGTATAGACTAGGCTCATTGCCCTTAGGGTTATCTCTCTTTCTGAGGATTCGCGTATGGATGCAAAGATTAACCTCAGTAGCTGTATAAAGAAGGCCTTGGGACGACTAAGGGAAGAGGTATCTATAAGCCATAGTTCCCTTCCCAGAAAATCGTTTAATCTCTTTACAAGGGCAATCATCTCCTGATCCTACATTATTCCACAATACTCATTAAAGCCTAAAAATGCAAATTTTGGTTTCTTGAATTTTGGTGTTTAAGGGCTTATCCTATTTGCCTAGTTAAAAACCATGTTGGCTAGGATTATTAGCAGGCTTTTCTGTGTTTTGGTTATGGTTATAGGGCTTTGTGCCTGTGCGGCTAAGTCTCCAAGTACCGGTCTAAATCTTCCTTCCAAGTCTCCCGCAAGGGTTGTTAGAGATTACCTTGAAGCCTTGAAGAAATACGATTTTGACAGGTCTTACGATTATATCTCTATTGGATATGCTGGTAATCTCGATAGGGAAAGCTATAAGATAAATATGAAGCATAACTTGATTGATAACTTTAATTGGAAGTTGCTCAATTATGAGGTCATAGGGGTACGGATCATAGGAGACCAGGCCTTTGTAGTTACAGAACTTGAGGTAAAATACAGACCCAGAGGTTCAAAAGAAGATGAGCAAAGGAGAGTAAGGGTTCAGTATGTACTTACTGTGCTGGATAAAAGCTGGAAGATCACATCCGATGAGTGTGTGTTTAACTGTATAACACAGGATGAGTTAAACAGAGGGTAGGCTATGATAAAGGTAGCTATAGCAGGTATAGCTGGAAGGATGGGTCGCAGTATAGCTTCACTGCTTTCTGGGGAAGAAGACATAAAGATTGTTGGAGCAACAGAAAGGCAGGGGCATACGGTTGTGGGAAAGGACATAGGTATGGTTTTGGGAAGTGAGGGGTTAAACGTGTTTGTATCGGATAGGATAGAGGAGGCAGCTTCTTCTGCTGATGTTATAGTTGATTTTACAACACCTGCTTCAACACTTACAAATGCCAGATATGCTTCCATCTCTGGAAAGGCAATGGTTATAGGAACGACTGGGTTTTCAGATGAGGAGATTAAGGAAATAAAAGAGCTTGCGAAAAACTTTGCCTGCGTTATCTCCCCGAACATGAGTGTTGGGGTAAACGTTATGTTTGATATAGTGGGAAGAGTAGCCCGTCTATTGGGTGAGGATTTTGATGTTGAGATATTGGAGATACATCACAGGCACAAGGTTGACTCTCCAAGTGGAACGGCACTAAAACTTGGACAGGTATTAGCTGAGGCTTTGGGAAGGGAGTTTGGGGATGTGGTTAGGCTTCAAAGAAGCGGAAATATAGGGGAGAGAGGTAAAGAAGAGATAGGGATTCAGTCAATTCGAGGTGGAGATGTAATTGGAGAACATACAGTCCTTTTTTTAGGTTCTGGTGAGAGAATAGAGATTACCCATAAGGCTTCAAGTCGTGAGAATTTCTCCAGAGGGGCTATTCGTGCCTTAAGGTGGGTTGTTGGAAAACCTCCTGGAATCTATAGTATGAAGGACGTACTGGGTCTATAAGACCGTGTAGTTTCTCTCTACCACACCTTATCGCTGGCCTAATATGTTTAAGTTTGAGGTGATAAAAAAAGATAAGGACACCGGTGCAAGGATTGGTAAGATTTATACAGACCATGGAATCATCACAACCCCTGCTTTTATGCCTGTTGCAACAAGGGCATCTGTTAAGGGAATGACACCTGATGAGGTTAGAGACCTCGGTTTCGAGATAGTTGTTGTAAACGCATACCACATGTACTTGCGCCCGGGCCATATAACGGTAAAAGAGCTTGGGGGTCTTCACAGGTTTATGGCATGGGATAACCCTATTCTTACCGATAGCGGTGGGTTTCAGGTCCTCAGCCTCTCAAAGGTTAGGAAGGTAAAAGAAGAAGGCATCCTTTTTAGATCCCATATAGACGGTAGTGAGCATTTTTTAACTCCCGCTAAAAGCATAGAAATTCAGGAGGCTTTAGGTGCGGATATAATGATGTGCTTGGATGAGTGTCCTCCTCATGATGCTCCCTATGAGTACATAAAAAGGTCAACGGATCTAACGACAAAATGGGCAAGGTTAAGTAAGGAGGCTCGAAGCAATCCTGAGAAACCGCTTTTTGGAATAGTCCAGGGTGGGGTTTTTCCAGAGCTAAGGGAAAAGTCCGCATTAGAGCTTCTTGAAATTGGATTTGATGGCTATGCTATAGGAGGATTAGGTATAGGTGAATCCAAGGAGGAAACATACGAAATTGCAGAGTTTACCGCTTCTTATCTTCCCTACGATAAACCCAGGTATCTTATGGGACTTGGAATGCCTGAGGATATTGTAGAGGCTGTGTCAATGGGAATTGATCTTTTTGACTGTGTATTGCCTACCAGGAATGCGAGAAACGGCTCTCTCTTTACAAATCGGGGAAAAGTGGTTATAAAGAATGCCAAGTACGAGAAAGATGATACACCAGTTGATGAAAACTGTGGATGCTACACATGTACCAGGTTTTCAAAGGCATATTTAAGACATCTCTATCAGGCTAGTGAGATACTTGCTTCAAGGTTGCTTACGCTTCACAATCTCTACTACTACGGTTGGCTTATGAAAAAGATAAGAGAGGCTATAGAGAATGGAGGGTTTTCTAGCTTCAGATCCAGATTCTACTCAAAGGAGGGCTAGTATATTGAGGAGAGTAGCTATAGGCATTAGCTTGGCGGTGGTATCTTTATACGGTTGCTTCCCCCCACAGGGGCAGGATGGTGCTTCAGGTGGTTCTCCCTTTGTTGCCCTTGTCCCTCTTATACTTATCTTTTTACTTTTTTACGTGTTAATCCTTCGCCCTCAACAAAAACAGCATAGGGAAAGGATGGAGATGCTAAAGAACTTAAAAAGGGGAGATACCGTGATTACAAGTGGCGGTCTCTACGGAAAGATTCTAAACATATCTGGTGATGTGGTAACACTGGAGATTGCAAAGGGGGTAAGTGTAAAAGTGGCTCGATCAGGTATAGCAGGTCTTGCAAACCTAAATGATCAAGATAAGAAGGGAAAGGAGGATAAATCTGAGAAATGAAAAGGTCTTCTAAACATTGGATCACCGTAATACTTATTTTGAGTTTTCTCTCGGTAATCTTTTTAATTCCAACTTTTGCAGGCGATAGGCTTCCTGAGTGGTGGGGAAAGGTTTTTCCAAGAAAGGGATTGCGGTTGGGATTAGATCTAAAAGGGGGAATATACCTTTTACTTGGGGTAAGGGCTGATAAGGCTATAGAGCACGAGCTTGCAAATCTAAAGGAGGATTTGATAGAGAGGCTAAATAAGGAGAAGATCCTCCCAAAGGGTTTTAACAGCCAGGATAAAACCTTAACGGTTAACTTTTTCTCCAAGGAAGACTTGGATAGGGTAAGAAAGGACATAGAAGCGGACTATAAGGATATACTGGAAGTAGAGGAAAAAGGCCTTTCACTCCACCTTACCCTTAAGGATCAGTACATAAAAGAAGTTCAGAGAAGGGCAATAGATCAGGTAAAACAGACAATAGAGAACCGTATCGATGAGTTTGGAGTTGTTGAACCAAGTGTACAGAGGGTTGGGACAGACAGGATACTGGTTCAGGTTCCGGGGGCGTCAAGACAGGATCGTGAAAGGATAATAAATATAATAAAACGCGCCGCTGTTTTGGAATTCAAGATAGTAAAGGATGCTGGGCCGGATGAGGAAACGCTTCTAAAAAAATACGGGGTTAAATCTGGAGATGAGCTGGTGTCTTTGGGGCTTGAACTCCACCCTGGTGATACTGGCCAGGAAAATGAGAGATACTTTATCACCGAGCATGAGGCTCAGGTCACAGGACAGTATCTCTCAGATGCAAGGCTAATATTTGATGAGTATGGAAGGCCAGCTGTAGGTTTCAGCTTCAGAGGTGAGGGGGCGGCTAGGTTTGGGAAACTCACAGGGGAGAATATAGGGAAGAGACTTGCAATCGTTTTAGATGGGGTTGTAAAATCTGCTCCTGTTATTCAGGAAAGGATCTCCTCCCAGGGTAGGATAACCGGAAATTTTACCCTTGAGGAGGCAAAGGATTTGGCTCTTGTGCTTCGTTCCGGGGCACTTCCTGTACCCGTGGATGTGGAGCAGGAGCAAACCGTTGGGCCTTCTCTGGGTAAGGACTCAATTGAAAAGGGTAAGATTTCCATGATTGTAGGGGGTACAGCTGTTGTGCTTTTTATGATGTTTTTCTATAAACTTCAGGGTGTTATAGCAAACATTGCACTTGCTTTTAATATGCTCTTTATAATGGGTTTTCTTTCTGCCTTTGGGGTTACCTTAACCCTTCCGGGTATTGCTGGCCTTGTTCTTACTCTGGGAATGGCTGTTGATGGAAACATAATTATATTTGAGAGAATAAAGGAGGAGCTTAGAGCAGGAAAGTCCCCTCTTGCAGCTATTGATGCGGGCTATGAGAGGTCTTTCTGGACGGTGTTTGATGCCAATGTCACCACACTTCTTACGGGGTTGATACTCTTCTGGTTTGGGACAGGGCCTGTAAAGGGGTTTGCTGTAACGCTTTCAATAGGTATAGTTTCTACCATATTTAGCAACGTGGTGGTTGCACGCGTGATATCTGACCTTATCTATGCGGAGAGGAGGGTTGAAGCCCTTAGCATATAAAGTAGAGGAGGTTTGTAAGTGGATCTTATAAAGCCCGATACGCATATAGATTTTGTAGGCAAGATGAAAAAGGCGTTTTTTGTGTCTGTTACACTGATCATAGTGGGAATTTCTTCACTTATATACCACAGAGGTCCGAATTGGGGCGTTGAATTTGTTGGCGGAACCGAAGTTCATGTTAAATTTGAAAGAAACGTCAAACCGGATGAGATAAGGGCTGTACTTGCATCAGCAGGTTATCCTGCTGAGTCTGTACAGCAGTTGGGCTTACCACAGGATAACGAGTACCTTATAAGGTTTTCTCCGAAGGTGGTGGCTTTTGAACAAATTCAGGGGTTTCAGGTGAAGGTAGAAGAGATCTTTAAAAGTATAGTACCGGAGTCAAAGGGGGTAGATATACTTAGAATCGACTATATAGGGCCTAAGGTTGGTAGGGAACTTATAGAAAAGGCAATTGTATCGGTTCTTATAGGTTGCGTTGGTATACTCCTTTATCTTATGATAAGGTTTGAATTTGATTTTGCACTAGGTGCTGTAATAGCGTTGATCCATGACATACTTATAACTCTTGGGGCCATATCCATTACAAATAAGGAGTTTACACTTACAATAATTGCTGCACTCCTTACCGTGGTTGGTTACTCGGTAAACGATACCATTATAATCTTTGACAGAATCAGGGAAAACCTTAAGAAAACCGAAAAAAAGGATTTTAGAGAGCTTGTAAATGAGAGTGTAAACCAGACCCTCTCAAGAACAGTTCTTACCGTGATAACGGTATTTTTTGTGCTTTTGGCCCTTTTCTTTTTGGGTGGTTCTGTAATACATGATTTTGCCTTTACCCTGATTGTGGGGGTTATAGCAGGTACTTACTCCTCTATTTTTGTTGCAACGGCTTTTGTAATATACCTAAAGGGTAAAAAGAGGGTTGCTGCAAGAGGTGTGTAGAGAGAGATGGAGCTTTTTGCGTTCTTGCTTTTTGTATTTGTATCGATTTTAGGGCTTATATCCCTTGTTTTTGGTTTACCGGGAACGTTCGTTATACTTTGTGCAGCTATACTTTATGGCTGGTACCACGGGTTTAGTGAGGTAACTCCTAAGGTTTTAGTGGTTCTTGGACTACTGGCTGTTTTTGGAGAGGTGCTTGAGTTTATAATGTCTGTTGCGGGAGCCAGAAGGCAGAAGTCCAGTAAAAGTGCTGTTTTGGGTTCAATAGTTGGGGGAATAGCTGGTGCGGTTTTTGGAGCCCCGTTCCTTTTTGGAATCGGTTCTGTTATAGGGGCTTTCCTTGGAGCTTTCGTGGGTGCTTTCCTGGTTGAGCTTTTAAAGCAAAAGACAATGGAGCAGGCACTGAGATCAGGATGGGGAGCTTTTTGTGGAAGGCTGTTTGGGGCTTTTGCAAAGGGTGTAATAGGTATAATCATGATAACGGTGGTTGTTTTATCGGTAAGACATTAAATTGATTTAGTGAAAGCAGGTGTGGTTTGATGATAGAGAGATTAGAAGATATAAAGAAACAGGCAGAAAATGAGCTAAGGAATGCGGTTGATGAGGTTACACTTCACAACGTCAAAGCAAGGTTTCTCGGCAGGAAGGGTATAATAACCGAGGTGTTAAAGGGTATGCGGGATGTTCCTCAATCAGAGCGGCCAAGGATAGGGCAGGCTATAAACGAGGTAAAGGAGTTTATAGAGGGTCTTTTTGAAGCCAGATTACGTGAGATTAAGGAGGAGAGAAAAAGGCATATTTTGTTAACCGAGAAAGTGGATGTTACCCTCCCCGGTAAGGGGACACGGCTTGGGAACAAACACCCCATAACGCAGGTTATGGAGGAGATAGTTGGTATCTTTGAACGTATGGGGTTTGAGATTGCCGAGGGACCAGAGGTAGAGCTTGACTACTATAACTTTGAAGCCCTAAATATCCCTAGAGACCACCCTGCAAGGGATATGCAGGATACCTTCTACATATCAGATGATGTGGTTCTTAGAACCCATACATCTCCGGTTCAAATAAGGGTTATGGAAAAACAAAAGCCACCTATAAAGGTTATAGCTCCCGGGAAGGTTTACAGGTGTGATAGTGATGTGTCTCATACCCCTATGTTCCATCAGGTGGAGGGGCTTTTGGTGGATGAGCGTGTAACCTTTAGCGATCTAAAAGGGGTGCTTACACAGTTTGCAAGGCTTCTGTTTGGATCCCATATTAAGGTTAGATTTAGACCGAGTTTTTTCCCCTTTACTGAGCCCAGTGCAGAGGTTGATATTGAGTGTGTTATATGTGCGGGCAAAGGGTGCAGGGTATGTAAGAATTCCGGATGGCTTGAGATTCTTGGTTGTGGTATGGTTGATCCTGAGGTGTTTAGAAGCGTTCAGTACGATCCTCAGCGCTATAGGGGTTTTGCCTTTGGTCTAGGTGTGGAAAGGATAACCATGTTAAAGTTTGGCATAAACGATATAAGGCTGTTCTTTGAGAACGATATTAGGTTCTTAAAACAGTTCCTATAGCATCATTATAAAAAGGAGTACGGGACATGGGTGTAAAACCTGATCACTGGATAAGGCGAATGGCTTATGAGTATAAGATGATCGAGCCTTTTGTTGAGGAACAGGTAACAAAAGGGGTAATCTCTTATGGTTTATCAGCTTACGGATACGATATAAGGGTAAGTGATGAGTTTAAAGTCTTTACGAACGTCTACAATACGGTTGTGGACCCAAAGCAGTTTGATGAGCGCTCCTTTGTGTCAATAAAGACAGATGTCTGCATAATACCTCCAAACTCATTTGCGCTGGGGAGAACCGTTGAGTATTTTAGGATACCCAGAAATGTAATTACTCTCTGCGTGGGTAAATCTACCTATGCCCGTTGTGGAATAATCGTAAATGTAACGCCTTTTGAGCCCGAATGGGAGGGGTTTGTAACCCTTGAGATATCAAATACCACACCCCTTCCAGCCAAGATATACGCAAATGAGGGTATAGCACAGGTTCTTTTCTTTGAGGCAGATGAGGTTTGCGAGGTCTCTTACGCTGATAAGAAGGGTAAGTATCAGAGGCAGCTGGGTATTACTCCTCCAAAAGTCTGAGTTCTGTTATGTTGTAAAAATTTTGAGATAATACTTTATATAATTGGCAAAAACTCCTTGAATTTATTTAATTTTGTGCAATCTTATGGTATAATCTATTAAGTTTGCCTTGGTATATTATATAGGGAGGTAGTGTAATTTGGAGCTGGAAAAAGATATGGAATTAGATTACAAAAACAGCAACTCCTATACTGCCGAATCAATTAAGGTGCTTCCAGGACTGGAGGCTGTAAGGAAACGTCCCGATATGTATATAGGGGATACAAGCTCAAGGGGTTTTCATCATCTTGTTTTTGAGGTACTTGATAACAGTGTTGATGAGGCACTTGCCGGATTTTGTGATGAGATAAAGGTAACCATACACAATGACGGCAGTATAACGGTTGAGGATAACGGTAGGGGGATTCCGGTAGATATACATGAGGAAACGGGAAAACCGGCTGCCGAGGTGGTAATGACTGTGCTTCATGCTGGCGGAAAGTTTGACGGCAAGGTTTATAAGGTTTCCGGAGGACTTCACGGTGTTGGAGTCACCGTTGTGAATGCCCTTTCCGAGTATCTTATTCTTGAGATAAGAAGGGATGGAAAGGTCTGGTATCAAAGATACGAACGTGGGCAGCCTGTTACCCCTTTAAAGGAAACTGGTAGGACAAAGAGAAGTGGGACGAAGATAAGATTTAAGCCGGACCCTCAGATATTTGAGGTGGGTGAGTTTAACTACGATATCTTAGCACAGAGGATCAGAGAGCTTGCTTTCTTAAACAGTGGGCTTAGGATACACCTTATCGATGAGCGAGATGGGAGAGAACAGGAGTTCTACTACAAGGGTGGAATAAGTGCCTTTGTTCAAGAGCTCAACAGGAACAAAAACACACTTCATCCAAAGCCTATATACGTTTACGGTGAAAAAGACGATATTATCGTTGAAGTTGCCCTTCAATATCATGATGGATATACGGAGACGGTTTTTTGCTATGCAAACAATATAAACAATATAGAGGGTGGTACACACCTAACGGGGTTTAGAGGAGCTCTTACCAGAACCATTAACAAGTATGCAGAAGACCACGGGTTGCTTAAGAATGTAAAGGTTACCCTGACCGGAGAGGATGTAAGGGAAGGACTTACCGCTGTAATAAGCGTGAAGTTACCAAATCCTAAATTTGAGGGCCAGACAAAGACGAAACTGGGAAATACAGAGGTAAAGGGTGTGGTTGAGACCTTGCTGAATGAGAAGTTGGCTACCTTCTTTGAGGAAAACCCCTCTATCGCAAGAAAGATAATAGAGAAGGCCATTGAGGCTGCAAGGGCTAGGGAAGCAGCCAGGAAAGCCCGTGAGCTTACAAGGAGAAAAAACGCACTTGAATCTGGATCTCTTCCCGGAAAACTGGCTGACTGTCAGGAACGCGACCCTCAGTATTGTGAGCTATTTATAGTGGAGGGAGAGTCTGCAGGGGGTTCAGCAAAGCAGGCACGAGCCAGATACAATCAGGCAGTGCTTCCGCTTAGGGGAAAGATATTAAATGTTGAGAAGGCAAGGTTTGATAAGATGCTAAGCAACGAAGAGATACGAACCATGATTACGGCTCTTGGCACCGGTATTGGAAAGGATGACTTTGATATCTCAAAACTTCGTTACAACCGTATAATTCTTATGAGTGATGCCGATATAGACGGATCCCACATAAGAACCTTACTCCTCACCTTCTTCTACAGACAGATGCCGGAGATTATTGAGAAAGGACATCTCTATGTTGCCCAACCTCCTCTCTACAGGGTAAAGCGGGGTAAGGAAGAGAGGTATCTTAAAGATGATCAAGAGTTTGAAAAGTATCTGCTAAAAATAGGGGTTGAGGGTATAGTTTTTAAAACCAACTCTGATGAGCGTTTAGAGATTAAGGGAGATGAGCTTCTTGATATTATAGAAAAGTTTATATCTTACAATAAGATCCTCGATAGGATAGGGAGATGGGGCAGGGATAAAAGGATCGTTGATGCGTTTGCACGTAGGGCAAGCTTTAGAAAGAGCTCTCTTAAGTCAGGTAACGAATCCGAGCTGGATGGTCACCTGGAAGGGATTAAGAGGTGGATTGAGAAAAACTTCCCAGAGATAACTGCTCTGGACTGGCAACTTGAAGAAGACGAAGAACATAACTGCTCAAAGGTTGTTTACCACTTTAAAGAAAACGGTAGGAGTAAGACTACCGTAATCGATTTTGATTTCCTGAACTCCCCTGATTTTGTGGAACTTCGTAATCTACGCAATACGATTAAGATAGTAGGGGATCCTCCTTATACAATAGAAGAAGATAACGTTCAACTGGAGTTTCAAAGCTTAAAGGAAGTTGCAGACTATATATTTTCAAGGGCAAAGAAAGGCATGATAATCCAGAGGTACAAAGGACTAGGGGAGATGAATCCTGAGCAGCTTTGGGAAACCACAATGAATCCTGAAACTAGGGTGCTAAAACAGGTAAGAATTGAGGATGCAGTACAGGCTGATGAGATATTTACCATACTTATGGGTGATCAGGTTGAGCCAAGAAAGGAGTTTATAGAGAAAAATGCCCTTAATGTAAAGAACCTAGATATATAATCTTCTAAAGCAAAAAGTCTGCTAGGGCAGTTAAGTTGCTAAATTCATAGTCGGGTTTGTATTTCCCAGAGGGTTTCTCACCTTTTCTGTTGATCCATGCAACCTTGAATCCGAGTTCCTTGGCAGGCACCACATCATGAACATAACTTGAAGAGACGTGCAAAACCTCATCTTTCTTAGTGGGTTTAAAAAGCTCAAGCAGTTTGTTCCAGTGAGCGTGTGATGGTTTGTATGACCTTACCATCTCAGCCGTGATAACGCCGTCAAACTCTACACCTATTAGTTCAATTGAGTGTTTAATGATTTCGTTGTCTACATTGGAGAGTATGGCAAGCCTATATTTTTCCTTTAGCCTCTTTAGGGCTTTTTTGGTTTCTTTAAAGGGTGGCCATGTAGCTATGGTATCTGCAAATACCCTCTCTTCACTACAAGAGAGTTTTATGTTTTTTTCTGCAAATAGTTTTTTTACCCCTAGAATCAGAACCTCTTTGTACTTTCTGTAGGTTTCCTGCTCAATTTCAAGTTCAATCTCTATATACCTCTTAATGAGCTGATCTATGTTGCTGTGTAAACCTTTCCGAGTTAGAATCTCTTTAAGCGCACTTTTCATACCCAATTCCCAGTCTATAAGTGTACCGTAACAATCGAAGGTTAGAAGGGTAAAACGGGTCATTTATCTGTATACAAATAACATTACGAAACTTGTTACAATGATATTTAGTACTGCTAGAGGAAAGAGTACCTTCCATCCAAGTCTCATTACCTGATCATAGCGAAATCGTGGAATTGTCCATCTTACCCATATAAAAAGAAACAGCAGAAAGAAAACCTTACCTATGAAGACGGCAGGTGGTAAGTACCAGTGCTTTTGTATATCAATTCCAAACCATCCTCCAAAGGGTAGGGGATACCATCCACCCAGGAAAAGGCAGACAGCAAGGGCTGAGGCAACTATCATGTGTGTGTATTCTGCCATAAAGAACATGGCAAACTTCATACTACTGTACTCTGTGTGATAACCTGCAACGAGCTCCGGCTCTGCTTCAGGTAAATCAAAGGGAAGACGGTTTGTTTCTGCAAAAGATGCAACCATAAATACTAGGAACCCCAGAGCCTGAGGTATTGCAAACCAGACCCTTGATTGTGCCTCTACTATGTCATTTAATCTGAAGGAACCGGCCAGAGCTATTACCCCAAGGATTGAAAGCCCTAAGGACAGTTCATAACTTATCATCTGTGCAGCCGAGCGAAGCCCCCCTAAAAAGGAATATTTGCTATTTGAAGACCAGCCTCCAATTACCACCCCATATACGCTTAGGGAACCTACAGCAAGCACGTAAAGAACACCTGCGTTTATGTCTGCTATCTGTAGCCTGATGTAAACGGGTTCCTTTAGCAAACCAAGGAAAGTAGTGCTGAATCCGTAACCAATTGGAATTACGGCAAGGGCTATTAGCGCTGTAACAAGAGAAATAGCGGGAGCAACTATGTAGAGGGGCTTGTTTACCATCTCTGGAATTATGTCTTCTTTAAATATAAACTTCAGTCCATCTGCAAGTGGCTGTAGGAGCCCAAAAGGACCTACACGGTTTGGTCCAAGTCTATCTTGAATAAATGCACTTATCCTTCTTTCAGCATAGGTAAGGTATGCAACTAGAGTAAGGACTACAAAAAAAACAAATGCTATCTTTAAGGTTGATATAGCTATATCTGTCCAGAGCATCTTCTTAGTCTTCTAAATAAGAAAGTTCATTGCAGTTTCTTTATTCCCAGTATGCCAATCTTATCGTAATTGATTCCCTTGTAAGCCGGAAATCTATCCGAAATCTCAAGCATTATTTGAGAGGGATGTGTGTAGTTAAAGCTACGCTGATCAAATCTCTGTCCTATAAGGGCAAGTATCTCCCAATCTGGTCTTGCATTTCCAGGCGGAGGCATGGCTGCTTTTACTCTCTGTATTCTTCCCTGGTCGTTTGTGAAGGTCCCATCCTTTTCGTATGGACTTGCACCGGGTAGTACTATATGGGCAAGTTTTACCGTTTCTGTAAACTTAAAGTCCTGAACTGTTAAAAGAGTGAGACGGGATAAGGCCTTGCTTAGCTTCTCCCTTTCCTCATCCCTAACGAGTTTAAAAAGGTCTTCACCTATTACATAAAGTGCTTTAAGTTTGTCTTCAAGAATAAGCTCTATTATATGCTTGATGCCCGAATCTGTAGCCAGTCCCATATCTCTAACACCAGAGCTGTTTGGAAACGGATCAGGGCTTATAAGCCCAAACTTCTTCTCCCCACTCCATTCTATCGCGTTTGAGAACACATGGCTAATGTCAAGAAAATCAGCAAGTTTCTTTACAAGGTATAGTTCTTCGTTGGTAAGAACAGGGGATGCTATAAAGGCGATCTGCTGAGAAGAATCATTCCTTAGCTTATTTGCTTTTGAAACGAAAGCATCAATTGCTTCATCCAGTGTAGCAACCCTTAATGTTTCATCTTCCCTTATAAAGGGTTCTCTAATACGGTTTTCGTTTTGAATCTCTCTAAAACCGTATCTACCTCTGTCACATATCCAGTACTGATTTACATCTGGATTAATTTTAGGTCTTATACGTGCAATACGTCCTTTTCTAGGATCTACCCCTACCGTTATATTGCATCCGTTACTGCAGAGTGGACATACTGTATCTGTGAATTTCCAGTACCAGACCCTTTCTTCATGTAGTGTGTATTTATCTAAGAGAGCCCCTACAGGGCAGAGGTCAATTACATTGCCAGCAAGCTCGTTATTTAGGGGTTTTCCTGGAAAGATTACGATCCTCTTTCTGAATCCGCGATTGTCGTACCCAAGTTCCCCCGTTTTGGTAACTTCGTGCGTAAACCTTACACACCTTGTACACATTATACAGCGGTTAGGGTCATATATTATTTTATCGCTTAGGTAGTATTTCCTTCTTACCTTTTTTTCCTCGGGGCCATCAAATCTGCTGTAGCCGGGTCCGTGTTTAAAGGTGGTAAGTTGAAGGGGACACTCTCCGCCTTTATCGCAGATGGGGCAATCAAGTGGATGGTTTATCAGTGTAAACTCAACGGTTGCCCTTCTTGCTTTTATAGCTCTTTCTGAATTGGTTTTAACAACCAGGCCCTCACGTACAAACGTGTTGCATGCAGGCATTACTTTTGGGACTCCTTCAACCTCTACAAGACACTGTCTGCACTGAGCTACAATACTTAAAGCAGGATGATAGCAGAAGTGTGGTATTTCAATGCCCACCTTAGCTGCAGCCTGAATAAGATTTAAGCCTTCCTCTACTTCTATTTCTATTCCGTCTATGGTAAGTCTAGGCATAATTGGTCTTATATACAGAAACTTGAAAAATTCTATCTGAACTAAAACATATTGCAAGATTTAGGGACTTAAGATCAGCTGTTTAGGCTTTTGTATCCGTGTTATCCGATGTGCTATCCACCCCTTTTGTATCCTTATTTGTATTTGTTTCTGTTTCTTTGTTTTCTAGAGCTTTAGGGGTTGTTTCTTCTTCTTCATCCTCTATTTCCGTATATATTGTTTGTCTTAACTCTTCCTTTGCTCTTTGTAACTCTCGCATACCACGCCCAAGAGTCCTTGCAATCTTTGGAATCTCCTTTGGTCCAAAGACAAGAAGTGCAATTAAAAGTATTATCAGTAGCTCGCTTGTTCCTATACCAAACATGTTTTGTGCTTTTATAAATGCTATCACAACAAAAAGGGTTGTTCAACTTGCTCTTTACCACTTAAATTCTTTTTCCCTTTCCTATATAATAGGAGCATCTAAGATACTAAAGCAGGAGGTAGTTAATGAAGGCCGTAGTTTACCACGAGTTTGGAGGGGTAGATGTCCTAAAATACGAAGATGTACCGGACCCGGAGATTGGAGATGAGGAGGTTTTGGTTCGTGTAAGGGCAACTTCTATCAATCATCTGGATTTACGTCTCAGGGCAGGGAAATCCCCAAGGCCCGTTAAGCTTCCACACATAGGAGGGGTGGATATAGCAGGGGATGTTGTAAAGGTAGGAAGCAGAGTTACCCAGGTAAAGGAAGGTACACGGGTTGTTGTTGATCCCGTAATAAGATGTGGTAAGTGCAGATTCTGTCAAATAGGGGAACAGAATATGTGTGCTGCTCCCAAGATAGTGGGGGTTAATCTCCATGGGGGTTTTGCAGATTATGTTAAGGTTCCAGCAGTAAATGTGGTTCCCATACCTAATGGGCTTTCTTATAACGATGCTTCTACCCTACCTATATGTTTTGTAACAGCCTGGTATGCCCTGATTGAAAGGGGTAACATAAAGCCGGGTGAGACAGTTCTTGTGCATGCAGCTGGAAGTGGAACTGGAAGTGCTGCGGTACAGATAGCCAAGCTTGCAGGGGCACGTGTAATTGCAACTGCGGGAAGTGATGAAAAACTTGCTCGTGTAAAAGAACTGGGGGCAGATGAGACGATTAACTACAATAGCCTGGATTTTGCAGCTGAGATTAAGAAACTAACTGGTGAAAATGGGGTGGATTTGATATTTGATCAGATTGGAGCATCTGTGTGGGATAAGAACATACAATCTCTTTCGGCAAAGGGAAGGATGTTACTTATAGGGGTTGTTGGAGGGGGAAATGTCTCTGCAAACATTGGCCCCTTGATAATGAGAGACTTATCTGTGCTAGGTGTAACCGTATTTCAGGCTCCGAGAAGGAATCTGGTAACCATTGTTAATCTGGCAGCCGAGGGAAAGATTCGTCCGGTAATAGATAAGATATTCCCGCTTAAAGAAGCTCAGGCGGCCCAGAGGGTTCTTGAAGATAGGAATCAGTTTGGGAAGGTCGTTTTAAATCCTTAGCTCTACTGGGTTGCAAGTATCTCTACGATTCTAGGAAATATGTACTCAGCTACGTCTCTACGCGAGCCCCCACCCGTTATTATAAGGTATCGCCCATAACAGGCTTCCTCTGCGCATCTCTTTAGCTCCCTTACAAGCTCTATGAAGAAATCGGGTGTGAGACCTATGTCGCCGTAATCTCCCTGACATGTATCGTGTCCGAGAAAGTGAAATATCATCTCGGGCCTAAACTTTTTTACCCTTGGTATAAATTCAAGCCTTATCAGGTTGAGATAATCTCTGTCCGTTAGATTCCAACCAGTTCTAATACAAACTTTGGTTTGTGTGTGGTCTTCGTACTCTGAGTTGCAAAAGCAAACATGAAGGAGTTCAGGATCATCTTTAAACATTTCTCTATCACCGTCTCCATGATGGCAGTCTGTATCAAGCAAACTAAATCGTCTTGCTTTTGTTGTTGTTCTAAGTGTATACACTGCAGGTGCAACACAGTTTATATATGTTCCTCCCCAGGCATAGCTTGGTCCAGCATGGTGGCCGGATGCACTGTTAAAGATTAAGGCGTTTTTTAGTTCTCCACTGTACACCATCTTGCTTGCCAATATGCATGCGCCAACGGAGTAAAACGCATTTTTGCCATACGGCCTGGTTTTTAAGCTATCAATCATCTCCTTGGTATGAAACCTTAACATCAGCTCTTCTTGTACCGGTTCATTCTCTATCAGTTTTACGTTGGGTAGCTTAAGAACGTTTTCTAAGACATCTGGAAAGTTTGCAAACTTGGCTCCTATTATTGGCCCCGGGTTTGTCTTCAGAATGCGGTTAAAAAAAACCCCTGTTAACATCTCCTGCTCCTACTCTGGGTTGTATTGTGCGTTTTTATCAAGTATTTCTAAAGTTACCCTGTGAATCTTTCCTCGTCTAATCTGTTGTACTATAAATTTTATGTTTTTATGGGTAAAAGATACGCCTGGATATATTGTTCCTTTAATTTTTGATTGAAGCCATCTTGCAACCGTTTGCATGTGGGTTGCATCATCAAGCTCTATCCCCACTATACGAGAAAGTGTTTGCAACTGGACATCTCCACCAACCCTCCATATATTTGGGCTTATCTGGACTATATCTTGGGAGGTATAGTCAAACTCATCTTCTATGTCTCCAACTATTTCTTCAAGTACATCTTCAAGTGTTACCATACCAACTACCTTTCCGCCACTGTCTTTTACTATTGCAAGGTGGTGTCGTTTTGCAATAAAGAGTTTTAACATAGTATTAAGGTTTATGTCAGGTGTTACAAACAGTACGGGTCGAATAAACTGGTCTATTGTAAAGCGACCAAGGTGGGATGCAAGTGCTGCAATCTCTTTGTAGTTTACATATCCTATGATATCATCAACCGAATCACTTTTGCTTACGGGGTAGCGTGTATGAAAGTTATTTTTTGCGATTTCAAAGTTCTCCTCGAGTGAGAGGTTGCTTTTAAGATAGATTATCCATTCTCTGGGTATCATAACTGAAGAGACTTTTGTTTCCCGGAGTTTTGTGGCGTTTATTATGATGTTTTCCTGTTCAGGCTCTATTATCTCCTTTACTTTTGCAATGCGTGCCAGGGTTTTTATATCAGCTATGCTTAGGCCCTGCTCTCTTTTCTTATTCCAGAAAATACGGGATAGTGCTTCTGTTAGGAAAATAACGGGTTTGAGAACCGATATGCTTACTCTCAAAGGTGAAACCAGCCAAGGTGCAAGGCTTTCGTTGTAGCGTACACCAAGCACCTTCGGTATGATTTCTGTGCCAAAGAGTATAACAAGTGTAAATACTATGGAGAAAAGCCACAGCCAGTTGTCCCCGTAGAGCTCGTTAAAAGCACCTCCTGCGATAATAGCGCCTCCAGTGTGGGCTATGGTGTTTAGTATTAAAATGGCTGCAATGGGTCTATCTATGTTTTCTTTCATCTCCAGTAAAACGGATGCGTAGGTTTTTCCCTCCTGTTTCAGTGTCTCCAGTCTGAGGGGATTTAGGCTTAATAGAACTGCTTCTGTAAGGGAACATATAAATGAAACCGATATGGCGGTTAATATGCTTACAGTAAATACAAAAAGCATGTTACCTCCGTAATATGTATTTTGTATCCGTGTAATAAAGAGGGGTAAGAGTTTAAATTTGCCTTCTTGCCATGTTCTCAAGTCTTGCTATTCTCTCTTCAATAGGGGGATGGGTACTAAAGAGGGTTTCAAAACCCTTTCCAGTTAGTGGATTTACTATAAACATGTGTGCTGTGGCCTCTGCTGTTTGCTCGTTGACCCTAAGGGGTATCCTTCCGGATACCTGTCCAAGTTTTCTAAGTGCGCTTGCAAGATAGAGGGGATTTCCACAGATTCTTGCTCCTACTTCATCTGCCATATACTCTCTTGCACGTGATATAGCCATTCGTATTAAGAGTGCTGCCAGAGGAGCAACTATAACCATAACAAGAAGTGTTAAGATGTTTCCCCTGTCCCTTCCTCGTCCACCAAATATTGCAACCCATTGGGCCATGTAAGCCAGATAGCTTATTGCCCCAGCTATTGTGGCAGCTATGGTTCCAATTAAGATGTCTCTGTTTTTAATGTGTGCAAGCTCATGAGCAATAACTCCCTTTAGCTCTTCACGGTTAAGCAACCTCAGGATGCCACGTGTTACTGCAACAGCTGCGTGGTTTGGGCTTCTTCCCGTTGCAAACGCATTTGGTGTATCTTCGGGGATCAAATACAGTTTTGGCATTGGAATTCCTGCTTTACCGGCAAGTTCTCTTACATCCTCATAGAGTTGCGGGTAATCTTCCGGTCCTATTTCTCTTCCCCTGTACATGGCAATCACTATCTTGTCACTCCACCAGAAGCTTATAAGGTTCATTACCCCTGCGATTATAAGCGCAACAAGGGCTCCATTCTTTCCCCCTATTGCTCCACCAGCCCAGATTAGGATAGCTGATAGAAGGGCTAGGAAAAGAAGGGTTTTTATTGTGTTCATTCAGCCAACCCTCCATTGTAGTTTAATTGTTTATTATTATACCTGTCCCTTTTACCAATTTTTGTTATAATGATACTAGCTCACATAAATTATAAAGCTAATGCAGATAGCAAATGAAAAGTATAATAGAATTATCCTAGAAGAGAAAGCTCTTTTAGAGGCGCTTCTATCCGAGCTAAGGTCTCTTTCGGACAGGGAACTTGAGGATAAGCTTCTTACGATAATAGAAGGCCTAGAGAATTTTTTCTCCGTCGTTTTTATAGGGGAGTTTAGTACGGGAAAGTCATCAATAATAAATGCTCTTTTGGGAAAAAAACTCCTTCCAGAGGGTATAACTCCAACTACAGATAAGGTAACCGTTATCAGGTACGGTGAGGAAGCAAAGGAATGCGAAGAGGAAGGAAAGCATGTTATTTCAGTTCAAGACGACAGATTAAAGGGTTTTCTTATAGTAGATACTCCAGGAACAAACGTGACACTTGAAGAGCATGAAAAGATTGTTAGAGAATTTATTCCAAGGGCCGATATAGTTTTTTTTGTAATAGGAGCGGAGAGAGCGGTAACCGAAAGTGAGGCAAGGCTTATAAGGTTTATAAGGGAAGAGTGGTTAAAGAACACGGTTTTTATACTAAATAAGATAGACATAGTTGAAGATAGGGATGAGCTTGAGAGGCTAATTGAGTACTCTAAAAGGGAGATTGAGCGTATATTTAAGATAAAACCTTTTCTCATTCCGGTTTCTGCCAGGCTTGCTATTCAGGCAAAGCTAACCGGTGATCATGAACTTTACCTTAGAAGTGGTATGGCAAAACTTGAGGAGTACATATTCAGTGCTCTAAATGAGGAAGAGCGTATAAGGGTAAAGATCAAAAGCTACTCCGAGCTTGCTTTAAACCTTTGTGTGGAGATAAAGAGGACTTTGGAATCCAGCTTAAATCAGATAATTGAGGATACAAAGCAACTCGATGAGTTTGAGAATAAACTCGAAGGTATAAAGGAAGAGATTCTAGAGAATTCAAAGCAGTTTACCGAGAGGATAAGAAGCAGGCTTTTAGAGTTTAAAACAAGAGGTATAGAGTTTATAGATGAGCTTATAAGATTTGAGAACACCTTCAAGTTAATAAGGAAAGAAAAGATTGCAAAGGAATTTGAATCCAAGGTATCTATTCAAACGATTAAGGAACTGGAAAAAGACCTAGAAGCCTTAATTAACTGGGCTGAGCGTTCAGAGCGGGCTTTAATGGAGAGTGCAATCGATTTTTATAACAGCTGCGTCCGCTCTACTCAGCTTAAAAGTGCTACAGGGTTCTCCTACAACAGGAGCCGTTTGATGGATACTGTAAGGCTAGAGCTTGAAGAGAAGAAAAAGCAGATTGATCCTCGTGTGCTTGGGGAGAAAATGGTTGACTCTGCAAGAGGGGCTATAGCGTCTGTATTGGGTTTGCAGGTTGGCTCCCTTGCGTTGGGGGCAGCAGTTGTATCTGCTTTTTCATCTGTTATAGTTGATATAACCGGCATTTTGACCACAATTGCTGTTATAGCTACGGCTTTTTCACTGTTACCAAGAAAAAGAAGGAATGCTATAAAGGAGTTTAGTACAAAGGTTGATGGGTTAATAGAAGAGCTTATCTCAAGTGTGCGCTCTCAGCTTGAGAGGGATTTAGATGGAATAAAGCTGGCAGTTTTAGATTCTCTGATACCTCTTAAGAATTTTTATAAGACCGAACAGAAAAAAATTATCGCGTCTAAGGAGAAGGTAAATAGGATATACGGTGAGATATTGGCACTAAAGGAAAGTGTGCTTTAGCTAGCGAAAGAACTCCTGAAGAAATGCAAGAAAGGGTTCGGTCTGTATATCACCAGAGCCTATCATACTGCTTAGGTCTTTGGATGATAGCCTGCTTCCTTCCTGCCATATCTGCTTGATAAAGTCTCCTGCTTTTTTCTCTCTCCACCATTCCTCATCGAATCTCTCCCTTAGAAACGTTTTTAGCTGAGCCTCCATTATATAGGCTTTTAGTTCTGTAGCTGTACGGAAAAAAGGATCTGTATCGTTTAGGTACTCATCCTCACTATACTCGCAAAGCATGGTTTCTTTAAGTATCTGTTTATATAGATCAGGTTTGTCATTGTAAAAGCCATTATCCCTGTGAAGTAAGAGTTCATAGAGAAGCTTTCCCGAAAGGTACCGTATATCTGATATCAGCTTTAGGCATAGAAACTGCAGAAAATCGGTTCCCGATTTTAGTTGTAGATACCTCTTTAGCCACTTGGGTTGAAAGAGGAGGTTTCTAAACAGATAGCCAAACACCTTTGCCGATGCTGAGTCTCCAAGCCTTCTAAATTCAAATGGATCCTCCGGTTCTTTGTATCGGTAGTAAAGAGCAATTCCAAGCGAGTGGAGAAAAGATTCATAGTCATAAACCCCTCCTATAGGATAACCCACAATAACTATCTTATTTGGTATCTCAACCGGTATGCAGAGAGCGTTGACTGTTTTGCTATTTCGTTTCTCAAGGTCTAGTAAAATACCCTTTCCGATCTCAAGCCCCATTTCTTTAAGAAATGCCTCTGCTAAGGGTTTTAGCTCTATTTGGGGGAAGTTCTCCCTTAACTCAAATGAGTTTAGAAGGTAGTGTAGATCATACGCCTTTAGCTCTGTAAGCTTTAGTGCCATCTTCTTTCTGAGAAACCACCTTAGCAGATCTCTATACACGTATTCGGTATCGTTAAGCAGTGTCCTTGCTTGTTTCTCCAGTTCATATAGGTTTAGCTCCTCGATCTCGGCACAGAGTTGGAGATAATCCGGGAATCCAAGTTCTCTTGAGGTTTCGTGTGCTGTTTCAAAAATCTGAATGAGAATCGGTGTTAGCTTGGTAAGAATGCTATTTCTTTTTGCATACATCTCTTCTCTTTTTGCTCTTATTGGCTCTTTCTTTATCTCCGCTGTTATTGCCCTGTAAGGGATATGTTTTTTGTCCAGTGTTATCTCCTCATCTGCTTCTATTCTTAAAATTTGATCCTTAAAACATGCAAACCTGCTTTCAACAGTAAAGCGAGCTAGAAAATCTCTTATAAGCTTAAATCCTCTTTCTTTTTCGTTTGAGAGTTTTACCATCTCAAAAAAAAGGTCATAATCACCAAGTTCTCTATATGAGTTATAGATTTCTTTGAGTTTGCTCTCTTTTTTTAACCCACAGAGATGGTCTAAAAGCTCACCGTTTAAGGCCCTTAAAAAGGCCTCTCCTTTCTGGCGAATCTCATTTAGTGTGCCACTATCCATGGTAAATAATATACTTAAAACCTCTTAATCCTTTGAAGTGCTTTGGGTTCTAACCGGTCCCCGTTATGGAGAGATCTTTTAGTCCTTTTTTCTCCGGTGGTTTTATAAAGAAAGAAAGAAAAGCTGATACGTAGCAGAAGAATGCTGCAAGAAGAAACGGATAAAAGTATGCCCCGGTTAGGTCGTGTACGAATCCTGCAATAAATGGTCCTGCAATTGCTGCTATCGAATAGGATGTACCGAAAAATCCATATATTGTGCCAAGTGATCCAAGCCCAAAGAACCTTCCAAGGAGAGCCGGGAAGATGGGAACGGAACCGCTATAGAAAAAGCCAAATAGTATCCCGAATAGATAAAACGCCCATGTTTCATTTGTGGCAAGCAGCAGAAAAATTGAGCTTCCTTGAAATAGAAAACAGATAAAAAGAACCCTTTTGGGTTCTACAATCTCTGTAAGCAGTGCGGAAAGGGTTATCCTCCCAAATATGCTTCCAAGACCGATTGCAGCAGGAGCTCCGGAAGCTATTATAGGGGGAATCCCCAGGTCTATTGCAAAGTTAAAGAGGTGAATTACAACTATCAAGAAGGTCATGAAACCAAAGAAGTACATGGAGTACATTAGCCAGAAGGTAGGGGTTGCAATTGCTTCCATGGCTTTCCAGTCTTTGTCTTCTGTCGTTGTGTTATGGAGAGGGTTATTTTTTTCGTTATCTAACCCGTAAGGCTTTAGGTTTTTATCCTCAGGGGAGGCTCTTAGAACGAGAGCAGATAACGTGGATACCAGTATGATCCCTGCCAGTATGAATAGGGCTTTTCTTACCCCGAAAGAAGATATAAGCCAGGCTGAAAGTGGATTCGTAATAAGACCACTTAGTGGGATACCAGTTGTTATGATACCTATTACAAGTGTTCTTTTCTTTACAAACCATCTGCTTACCAGAGCAACACACGTTATATATAGAACACCGTCTCCAAGTCCAACAAGTAAGCCATAAGATATGTAGAGGTGCCATATATCTTTGGCAAGACCGGACAGAAAAACTCCAACCGAGACTATAACTCCTCCGGAGAAAACCACTACCCGCGGATCATATCTGTCTACAAGACGACCTCCCAGTGTCAGGGAAAAGGCAAGCACCAGGGATCTGAGTGAGAAGATTGAGGAACCTATAGCTCTTGATACCTCAAACTCCTTATTTAGGAAGGGAAGAAAGACTCCAAAAGAGTAAAGAAGAAGTCCATCAACAATAATCAGAATTAAAGAGGCTGCTACTATGTACCATCCGTAAAAGATCTTTTTTTTAAACATCTTAGGTGTTCTTTTTGAAGGGCTGTTATTCTCTGCTCTGGTGGAGATAGAAGCTTAACTCTCCTTCTCTATCTCTTTGAGTTTTTCCCTTGCTATTTTTGCCTCCTCTGATTCAGGGAACTTTTCCATTAAGGTTCTAAAAAAGAAAACAGCATCTTTATTTCTTCCGAGTTTTATAAGTGATAACCCCTGTTTTAGATACGACTCGGGTACCCTTTTGTCATCTGGATACATATCTATAAACCTTTGAAAAGCTAAAATAGCTTTGCGAAACTCTCCATTGATGTAGTAAGCCTTTGCTTGAGAGTATAGCTCATCCGGGGATCTGGAATACCCTTTTTGTGAGTTTATGCTCTTTTCAAGTTCGTATAGCTTTTCCTTGATCTCTTTTAGATTCTGGTTAATCTGTTCCAGGTTTTGGTTTATCCGTGTAATGTCTTCTTGTGTTTCCTGATCCAGTTTTTGAATTTTTGAGTCTATCCTGTTTATCTCTGTCCTTAGTCTAGCCTGATCAGTATAGAGCTCCCTTATTTGCTGGTTGTAGTTACAACCTGTATATAGGGGTAGTAAGAGGAGTAGGGTTAATGCTATGGGTTGTTTCATGCTATTTCAGCTTTATTGTGAGTTTCTCTTCTCTTGAGCTTCCTTAGGCTGTTTTATTACCGTCCATTTCTGAAAGGGCTCAGGTTCAGCTTTCATCGGCATACCAAGTATCTTTAGTGAGGACACTTTTCCATCTGTTATGTTTACCTCCACTCTATATCCTGTCATTACACTTGCAAGTTTATCCGGTGAAGCCTGCAGTTCGTACTCCATTTGTGTTCTATCCTCTTTTATCTTTACCACCCTGTCTCCAACCAGGGTAACTTCACCTATTATGGTTTGGTTTGCACTGGCTTCTACTATGCTAATGAAAAGGAGAGCATATACAGTTATTGCGAGCGTAACATATCTTCTCATGTTTGCACCTCCCTTCTTGATGTTTTATGCAATATACATACCAGCTTATTTTTTAAATGTAAAAACAATGTCTGTGTAAAAACACACTGTGGAAACTGTGTAAAATTATAAAAGAGATTAAAACCGCATTCATTAATTTAATTAAAAAAAAGGCAAAGTAAAGAAGGAGGTTGGAGTTTTTTACTGTTTCCTTAAGGTGGCATGGAGATTGCAATTAACAGGGAAAACACTTATTTGGCCTCATCCTTTATATGTTTGATTGTAAAAAAACTGGTAAAATTTTAAAGGATTTAAATGGTTATTTTGCGGAGGTTTTTCGCAAATTGAGATTGAGCAGACAGATCACTCTTGGCTATGTAATTATGTTTTTTCTGATGGTATGTATAAGTGGTTTTTCAATATACAGCATTTACAAACTCGATAAGGCAGCTTCCAATATAGAAGGACGCTACAATACCCTCTCAAGTCTCATTTCAAAAAGGGATAGCAACGCTCAGGAGTACTTCAGTAACGAGATGCTTACAGATGCAATAAGGATTGCAAAGGAGCAGGTAAAGTACTCTTATGTTAGTGTTATTACTGTGGTATTTGCCGTTCTTATGTTCGGTGGGATAATTACCCTTACAGTTCCGAGGTTGATAAGCAGGCCAATACTTCACCTTGTAGATGTTTCAAAAAGGGTTGCTGCTGGTGATTTCTCACGCAGGGTGGAGAGCATAAAGGGAAGCAGCGAAATAACGGAGCTTGTTAGAGCCTTCAATAATATGCTTGAAAGCATTGAGTATCACGAAAAGGAGCTTGAGAGAAAAAACAGGGAGAATCTTAGACTTCTTGAGGAGACAAGAAGATTCAATGAGGTACTTGAAGCAAGGATTGAAGAGGCAACTAGAGAGATAAAGGAGAAGCAGGAGGAACTTATAAAATCTGCAAGGCTTGCTACTATAGGGGAGCTTGCAACAGGGATTGCACATGAGATTAGAAACCCATTGGCTGGTATAGCCATAGCACTTGAGCTAATGAGAAATGAGATTGACAGTGAGGAGCACAAACAGACCATAGCTGATATCCTAAAGGAGATAGGAAGGCTTGAGAGGATCGTTAAGGAGCTCTTACAGTTAGGTCAACCAAGAAGTCTTAATCTGATAGAGTGCAGTCCTAATGAGATAGTGGAGAGAGCCTTAAGCCTTGTAAGTATGAAGGCAAAGGAAAAGGGTATAGTTATTGAAAAGGAGTTGCTCTCAGACGGGCTCTTCTACGTGGACCCTGAGCAGATAGAACAGGTCCTTATAAATCTTTTGATAAATGGGATCGAGGCTATAAATGGTTTTCCCGGAAAGATTACCGTCAGAACGGAAGACTCTGGGGAGTTTATATGTATAAGCGTTATAGACAATGGGTGTGGTTTTTCTGAAGAGGAGAGAGATAAGATATTCCAGCCATTTTATTCAACCAAGGAAGGTGGTACAGGACTTGGTCTCTCTATATCGAATCGCATTGTTGAGTTGCATGGGGGAAGAATAGAGGTCTCAGGTAGTAAGGGGAAGGGTTCGGTGTTTAGGGTTTTTTTGCCAAAAAACCTTGCAGCTGAAGAAGATAGAGTGAAAGAAGCCAGGGTCCTGTGATGATGGGTGTTCTTATACTTGTGATCGATGATGAAAGGCTACTTTGCAGGCAATTGGAAAAGGCTCTAAGTCAGGAGGGGTATAATGTGGTCTCTGCATTTTCCGCACAGGAGGGAATTGAGGTTGCTATCAAGGAGAATCCTGCTGTTGTTCTGCTTGACTTGAGACTGCCAGATGGTGATGGACTTGATGTTCTTCAAAGCCTTAACACGGTGCTTGAACCACGTCCTGCTATAATCATTATGACAGCTCACGGTAGCATAGAAACTGCGGTATCTGCTATAAAGATGGGAGCTTATGATTTTATCGAAAAGCCTTTTCACTTGGATAAGCTAAAGGTGGTCATAAGAAATGCGCTAAGTGCTATGGAGCTTCAAAAGGACCTAAATACTGTAACCAGAAGAGAGCAGCAGAAGTATGGGTTTGATGCACTTATCGGTGAAAGTAAGGCAATGAGGGAGATTATAGAGTTGTTTAAGAAGCTTGTAGAGGCTGATCCAAAGACCATTCTTATTACGGGAGAGAGTGGAACTGGAAAGGGGCTTGCTGCAAAGATCCTGCATTTTAACGGTGTAAGGGCGGGAAAGCCGTTTATAGAGATTAACTGTGCAGCCATACCCGAGACACTTCTTGAAAGTGAGCTTTTTGGCTATGAGGCGGGTGCTTTTACCGATGCAAAGAAGATGAAAAAGGGTTTATTTGAGCTTGCAAATGGTGGAACTCTCTTTCTAGATGAGATTGGGGATATGAGTCTTTCTCTTCAGGCAAAGCTTGTAAAGGTAATAGAGGAGAGAACATTTAGAAGGATAGGGGGAACAAGGGATATAAGTGTTGATGTAAGGGTGATTGCTGCAACCAACCGTGATATAAAGGAGCTTGTTAACAAGAAGCTTTTCCGGGTGGATCTCTATCACAGGTTAAATGTAATTAGCTTTGAGATGCCTCCTCTTAGGGAAAGGAAAGAAGATATACCTTTGCTTACCGAGTATTTTGTCAATCATTTTAACAACGAGCTTCACAGGAGGATAACGGTTATTCCGGATGAGGTAAAAGAGGCGTTTCTTAACTATCACTGGCCTGGGAATGTACGTGAGCTCAGAAGCACGATTGAGAGAGCAGTGCTTCTGAGTGAGGGTGAGAGACTAAATCCCAAGTATATTCGTCTGGAAGAATCTGACAGGGAAATAAGACTTGAGAGGTCTGAATCTGACCTGATTTTAAAAATCCCTCTTGGAGAGGTTTCGCTTAACGAAATAGAAGAGAGGGTTATAAAGGAGGCTCTCAACCTAAACAACTGGAACCAAACAAGAACAGCAGAGATGCTCGGGGTAACAAGGGAGGTTCTAAGATACAGAATGAAAAAGATGGGCTTGCTGGATTAATGGAACAGGTCTTTAGCCTTGGTCTTACAATTGCTTTCTGTCTTTTATCGCCTTTCCAAGGGTTACCTCATCCATGTACTCAATATCGCCGCCTACCGGTATACCGTGAGCTATACGGGTTACTTTTACACCCAGTGGCTTTATAATCTTTGCCAGATAAAGTGCTGTGGCTTCACCTTCTACAGAAGGATTTGTTGCTATTATGACCTCTTTAACGTTTTCTGTTTTGAGCCTATGGATAAGTTCTTTTATCTTAAGTTCCTCTGGACCTATTCCTTCTATAGGAGAGATAACCCCGTGAAGTACATGATAGGTTCCCCTAAACTCTCCACTCCTTTCTATTGCTATTAGGTCAAGAGGTTCCTCTACAACACATATGATGGTTTTGTCCCTTCCTGTATCTTTACAAATTTCACACAGGTTTTCCGATGCAAAACTGTAACAGGTCTGGCAGAAAGTAACCCTTTTTTTTGTGTCAACGATGGCTTTTGAAAGAGACTCTGAAAAACCAGCTGGTGCTCTCAGTATATAAAAGGCAAGTCTGGTTGCATTTTTCTCTCCTATCCCCGGAAGCTTTGAAAGGGTCTCAATTAGCCGTGATATTGGCTCAGGTAAACCAGTTTGTCTCATCTTTCCATACTATATGAGTCCAGGGGGAAGGCCAAAACCTGAAGCTACCTTGGCTATCTCCTCCTTCATGACCTCTCTTCCCCTGTTTAGAGCTTCATTTACCGCAGCTGTGATTAAATCCTGAAGCATCTCTATATCGCCCTCTTTTATTATTTCCGGTTCTATCTTAATGGATACTATCTCGCCTTTGGCTTTTGCAACCGCAACTACCATTCCTCCTCCTGCTGAGGCTTCAACGATCTTCTCTCCTGCTTCAGCCTGTAGTTTCTCAAGTTGTTCTTTTACCTTCTCGGCCTGCTTTAACATATTTTGAATGTTTCCACCAAACTTCATTCCCTACTCCTTTTCTTTTGTTTTTATCTTAATTATTTTACCTCCAAATATCTCAATGGCATCCTTTACCGCGGGTTCCTTGCGTATATTTTCCTTCTTTGCCAAGTACGAGGGCTCTTTAACACCAGGGTCAGGTGACTTTATATCTATCTTAACTCTTAAGTCCTTGGAGAAAAACTCTCTTGAAATCCTTTTTAGGCTCTCCTGTGCGTCTTGACGCATCAGGTGGTCGGAGTGAATTGAGGGTGTATCGAATTCTATAAGCAAGGTGCTGTTGTCAAGCTGGATTTTGCTTGCATGCTCTAGATGTCTACCCGTTATCGGCTTTTTAGATTTTACAAACCTTATAAAATCACCTATGTGGTTGTTTTCTTCCGTGGTGAGCTTCGTTTCTTCAGCGTATGTATCTGCTCCGTGTTTGACTCCGTCTGTTTCTTTATCTTCTTTTCTGTATTCCTTTCCTGCCTTCTGTAATCTGTCTATTTTCTCTATGATGTCCCCAATTTTGACCACATCCTGAATTAGACAGAGCTTTACCAGAGTCGATTCAAGGGCAAGTATTGGATAAAGGGATCTCTGTATCTCTTCTGTGCTTCGTAGCATTAGGTCAAACATCATCTCAAGTTCCTCAATTGATCTGTTGCTAGAGATTTTCTCTAGATCCTTTATTTCTTCAGTGGATATGTCCGGGAGGTTTTCTCCTTCACATACCTTAAGTACGAGTACATCCCTTATAGTTTTTAGTAGTTCTTCTGCAAACCGCTTGGGATTTATACCCTTTTCCAGTGCGCTGTGAAGGGCTTCTATGCTTTTTTTCGGATCTTTACTGAAAACGGCTTCAAGCGTTACCTTTACAAGGGATCTGTCAAAAAGCCCAAGTACCTCTGTTGCCTCTTGAGGTTTTATTGTGGTTCCAAAAGTTGCAACCAGCTGATCCAGCATACTTAGAGCATCTCTTAGACTACCATCTGCCTCTTTGGATATTAGGTAAAGTATTTCCCCCGGGACTTCTATTTCCTCAATTGAGGTAATCTCTTCGAGCCTCTTTCTTATTTTCTCTGCAGATACCCTTTTAAAATCGTATCTTTGACACCTTGAGAGTATGGTTGCCGGGATCTTATGTATTTCGGTTGTTGCAAGTATAAAAAGCACATGTGGAGGTGGTTCTTCAAGCGTCTTTAGCAGGGCGTTAAAGGCAGATTGTGAAAGCATATGAGCTTCATCGATTATGTAGATCTTTGTTTTGCCGGATGAGGGTAGGTACTTTACGTTATCTATGATCTCTCTTATATCATTTACACTGGTATGAGAGGCTGCATCTATCTCTATTACATCAAGAGACCTTCCCTCTGATATCTCCCTGCAAAAAACACACTCAGAACAGGGTTCCGGTGTGGGCCCCTTTTCGCAATTAAGGGCCTTTGCCACTATTCGTGCTGTTGAGGTTTTCCCCACACCACGTGGACCTGAAAAGATAAGGGCATGTGCTATCTTCCTTCTGGATATGGCATTCTTTAAGGTTCTTGTTATGTACTCCTGCCCTATAACCTCATCAAAGGTCTTGGGCCTCCACTTCCTGGCAAGAACGAGGTATGACATCTTTTTACCTTAACCAGCCAGCCAGGTATACCGCAACGCTCAGGATGTCTTGCTACCGTTGCTCCCTTCCGGGCCTGGCGGGGTTCACAAGCTCCTGCCGTACGGACCCGGCTGGCTGGAACTTATACTAAAAATGCTCTATACGGAGAGGGTGGGATTCGAACCCACGAGGGAGCTTTTAACCCCCTACACGCTTTCCAGGCGTGCACCTTCGTCCACTCGGTCACCTCTCCATTGTAACATATCTAAAAAGATTCTAACACCAAGGAGTACAATCTTCAAAGAAGGCCTTATATTAATTGCCCTTGTACTCACACTTGCAAAGCTCTTTTCTTATAAAAGCAATTACGTTGTTTATGTCCCCATCCGAGAGTGTATTGCCCCAGGCTGGCATAAGGGGAGACTTCCCTACCGCTGCCCCTCCTTCTTTAATTACCTTAAAAAGGTGTTCATCACTCAGTGTGGATACATATGAGGCATCGGATAGATCCCTTGGCTTGGGCTCAAGGGCTGCTGCTGCTGGACCGTCTCCTTTCCCTTCTGGACCATGGCATGATGCACAGATCTGCTCAAACTTTTCTTTTCCCTTGGATGGATCCCCTGCTGTGTTTGTAGCAACTACCATGCTTTTTACTTCTTCTTTCAATCCTGAGTATCTTTCCATGGTTTCCTCTTTTATCGCACCTGCAGCCTCTTCCATCTTACCCTTTGCTTCTTTTCCCATTTGCCCGATGTCTTCTGCTACCTCCTCTGCCTCTTCTTTTATGTCTGTAGCTTTTTCTTTTAAGCTCTCTACCGAGCTTGTAACCTCACCGGGAGCCTCTTTTTTCTCCTCTTCCTTCTTGGAACAGGCAACCGCAAGTGAAAGTGATAAACCACATAACAGGGTTATAAAAACGGTAATTATTCCCTTTTTCATTTTTTCCTCCTGTTGGTAAATAAGGGTTGTAGGTTTTATTTTATACTGTTTTTGGGTTTTGTTAAGAGGTGAGTGTCTTTTTTTGAGGTTGCTACAGTAAGAAATGCGGAACTTGAGTAAATATGGAGTCCTGTTTATACTCGATTAACTAACTGTGATTAACAACAGGAGGTAAAAATGGGTTTTGTTGAGTTTGTAAAGGACACCGAGGGCATTGCAAGCGTTAAGATAAATCGGCCCAAGGTGAACGCGTTAAACGAGTCTTTGGTGGATGAGCTTACAGAGAGTTTTCAAAGCATTTCAGATGATTCCAACATAAGGTCTGTGATTCTTACTGGGGAGGGGAGTTTCTTTTCATTCGGATTGGATGTTCCTGAGTTTCTGGGTTATTCAAAAGAGTCTTTTACCAAGTTCCTCTTTAAGTTTACCGATCTTATAAAGTACGTTTTTCTTTTTCCAAAACCGGTTGTAGCTGCACTGAACGGGCATACAATAGCTGCGGGTTGTATGCTTGCCATGGCCTGTGACTACAGGGTTATGGTCTCTAATAAGGCAAAGATATCCTTAAATGAGATAACCTTTGGATCAACGGTCTTTGCAAGCTGTGTGGAAATACTTAAATTTGTAGTTGGGGGAAAGAATGCTGAAAGGGTACTTTATTCAGGCACCATGTATACGGCCAAGGAGGCCAAGGAGCTAGGACTTATTGATGAGGTGGTTTCTAAAGAGGAGCTAAAAAAGACTGCTATTGAGGTTGCCAAAGAATTTGCAAAGAAAGATACTCATGCCTTTAGAAGTATAAAGTCGCTCTTAAGGGAACAGGTTGCTGAAGAGATAGGTAAAAGAGAGAAGGATTCTATATTTGAGTTTGTGGATATATGGTATTCTGAAAGCACTCGCAGGAATCTTAAAGATATAAAGATACACAGTTAGTGTTTGTTTTAACGAGCTTTTAAAAATCGGGTAAACTGAGAGTGAGCAACAATTTCTTAAGGTGAGGTGGGTTATGAGTATAAGTATGAGTCCTCAAGAGATCAAGGTATTTCTTGCGGAAAACAAGGTCTGTCGAATGGCTACCGTTGATAAAAACGGTATGCCTCATGTCATTCCAATGTGGTATGTAATCTTAGATGGTGATATATACATAGAGACAACTGGAACAACAAAAAAAGTTAAGAACATTAAGGCAAATGGGAAGGTTTCTTTGGTTGTGGATGCTGGTGAGTTTCTCTATGATTACAGAGGGGTTATGATGCAGGGAAGAATGGAGATTGTAGAGGACAGTGCCCTTTTTAAGAGGTTTCGGGAGGCTTTTGCTCAAAGGTACTTTGGTTCCGATGAACATCCCGGCTATAAAGTCCTTACAAGCATACCTAACCGTGTTCTTCTTAAGTTTGTTCCTGAAAAGGTGGTGTCCTGGGACTATAGGAAATGGAAGTTTGAATAGGTGGGTTCTGGTTTCTTATGGTTAAAAGTTGGAGCGTGGTTAATTCCATTAAGTTAAATTCATACAGGGTATTTTCTACCCGAAAGGATGTGGCTGTTTCTCCGGTTACCGGAAGAGAGCATGAGTTTTTTGTAATTGAAGCTCCTGACTGGATAAACGTAATTGCAACCACTCCGGATGAGCATGTGGTTCTTATAGAGCAGTACCGCCATGGAATCGGATCAGTAACCCTTGAGATACCGGGTGGTATGATTGACCCGGGAGAATCTCCTCTTGATGCTGCCAGAAGGGAGTTAGTTGAAGAAACGGGGTTTTCTTCTGAGGAGTGGATCTGTCTTGGGAGAGTTCATCCAAACCCAGCTATACAGCAAAACGTCTGTTACACCTTTCTTGCAAGGAATGCGAGGAAGAGTAAAGAACCAAGCCTAGAAGGTACTGAGGATATAGCTTCGCTTTTGGTTCCTATAAGTGATATACGTAGCCTGATTGCGAAAGGAAAGATTACACATTCCCTGGTTATCGCAGCGTTTTATTGGTATGATCTCTACAGAGAAACGGGTAGGGTTTTTGGTGTTACTTAGTCAGCTTGTTGATTCTTACTCGGTTGCTGATAATATAATAGGTTTTAGGGCAGGTGGCGGAACAGGCAGACGCGGCGGCCTCAAAAGCCGCTGGGCATTGCGCCCGTAAGGGTTCGACTCCCTTCCTGCCCATTTTTATTACTAGCTTAAAAGACCACTTGCTATTGATTCAGCGGCCAATTCACCTGAGTGGATACAATCAGGCATACCAACGCCTTCGTAAGCACTACCTGCAAGTGCTAATCCTCTGTGTGTTTTTACCCTCTCTTTTATCCGGTTTATAAGTTCTGTATGTCCAACACCGTATAGAGGCATTGAGTCTATATGACGGTACACGCACATAATCAGCGGCTTATTCTTTATGTGAAGAAGCTCACTTAACTCCCTGTGTGTTGTCTCTATTATTTTTGAATCATCCCATTCACAGGCTTTGGGTTGCATGCTTCCTCCTAAAAAACAACGAAGCAGTATATTTTCTTTCGGGGCACGTCCTTGGAATTTAATGCTACTAAAGGAACAGGCAACTATGTTTCTTTTCTCTGTTGCGGGAACCACAAAACCAAAGCCATTTAGCGGATGAGATATGTCTTCTCTTCTGTATGCAAGGTTAACCACAACGGACGAGTTGTAAGGGATTTCTGATAGGTCCTTTGAAAGATCCGGGTCCAGTCCTTTAAGTAAGGATGCGGTAACATAGGCTGGGGTTGTAACTATCAGGCCATCTGCAAAGAACCTGTTTCCCTGATGTGTGGTTATAATCCATAATCCATTTTCCCTGGTTATGCTCTCTACAGAATGGTTTAGCTTTATTGTGTCTTTGGGTAAAAGCGATGCCAGTCTTTCAGGGAGGGTTTGCATGCCATTTAGAAGAGCAACAAAAAGGCTGTATCTTGCACCGCTTTGGTTCTGTTTGCCTCTGCCTTGCTCTTTCCTCATTGCCTTTATAAGGCTTCTGTGTTTTCTTTCCATTTCAAGAAGGTGAGGGAGGGTTGCACGCAGACTTATGTTTTCTGGATCAGCCATGTATATACTGCCTACCAGGGGCTGAACTACCCTTTCAAGTGCTTCACGCCCAAATCTGCGTATGGTAAAAGAGGCAAGGGTTTCATCTTCTTTAGGCTTACCCGGTATGAAAAGCTCCATAAGAATACGAAGCTTTCCTTTCCAGGAAAAAAGGGGGGATTTAAGAAACGGTATGAACCTAGTAGGTGCAAGTACAAAAAACCCCTCAGGAATGGGCTGTAGTTTGCCCTGGAGGACAACAAAGGTGTTTCTGTTACGTGTGTTGGTCTGTATAAGCTCTGATTCAAGCCCTATGCGCCTGCACAGGTTAAGTGCCCATGGCTTTGTCGTTATAAAAGAGTCTGGACCATTTTCAATAAGAAACCCATCTATGTGTTCTGTTCTTATTGTTCCTCCAATTCGGTTTTGTTTTTCAAGTAAGATGATTTCTATCTTGTGGTTCTGTATGGAGCTTAATTCAAAGAGTCGGTAGGCTGCACTTAATCCTGTAATCCCTCCACCTATTACTATAACTCGCATTTACCTCGTGGCTCTTTAATATAGCTGTGAACGGATTCAGCCAGTGCATGGATAAACTTTGGGTCGTCATTAACTGTGTTTGCCCTAAGTAATCTTACTCCGTTCTCTTCTGCTATCTTTTTTGCTTCAATCCCGATATCGTAGAGCACCTCAACGTGGTCACATAAAAAGCCTATTGGCTGAACAACTGTGTATCTTACACCCTGTTTTGCAAGCTCTCTAATTGCATCGCATATATCTGGTTCAAGCCAGGGATCCATGGGGTTTCCGCTTCGGCTCTGATAAGCTATCATCCAATTTTGGTGTTTAAGTTTTCTTGCTATGGAGAGTGCCAAGGTTTTAAACTGCTCGGTGTAGGGAGATTCCTCTGCCATTCTAATGGGTATGCTGTGGGCGGTAAACACTAGCAGGGTATTTGCAAGCTCCTCTGGAGGAAGCTCAAGAAAACGCTCATATACCTTTTCCGCGCATGATTCCACAAACAGGGGATGATCAAAAACAGGAGGCAGGTACTCAACATCAATGTTAATATTTCCTTTCTCCAGGGCTTCTTTAACACTACGCTGATATTGGTTCCAGCTTGCATCACATTGAAAGGGTGACATTATGATACCAAGTGCCCGTTTTATACCTCTTTTTGACATCTCGGTTATCGTTTCTGATATAAAAGGGTGCCAGTTACGCATACCTATGTATACGGGAAGTTCGTATCCGTAGTCTTTTAATCTTAGCTCTAGGGCCTTTGCCTGCCTCAGCGTTATCTCGTTTATGGGTGACTTGCCCCCTATGGCCATGTAGTGATGTGCAACCTCTTCTATCCTCTCGGTAGGAATGCGGCGTCCTTGTGTAACAATCCTGAGAAAAGGGTATATGTCTTCTGGGCTGTATGGGCCTCCAAAGGCAAGCATAAGCACTGCATCAAAGGCTTTGGTCATTGGTTTTTTTCCTCATGCTGGAATACTCATGCACTGTATCCACCAGAGTAAGTACGTTGTCAACTGGGGTGCCTGGAAGCACACCGTGGCCAAGATTAAATATGTGACCTTCTCGTCCAGCAGCTTTGTCCAGAATCCTTATTGCTCTTCTCTTAATTTCCGAAGGGGGGGCAAGGAGTACAGCAGGGTCTAGGTTTCCCTGAATTGCAACGTCGTATCCAAGTCTCTTCCAGGCCTTATCGAGCTCTATTCTCCAGTCAAGTCCTATGACACTGCTACCTGCTTCCTTCATTAGATCAAGTAGCGATGCGGTACCCGTTCCAAAGTGTATTACCGGTACCCCCGGCCTTATCCCTTGAATAAGCTTTTTCATATAGGGAAGAACAAAGTCACGATAGTCCTCAGGTGAAAGGCATCCTACCCAGCTGTCAAAGATCTGAACTGCATCTGCTCCCGAGTCGATTTGACGGTTTAGGTAGAGTAGGGTTGCATGTGTAAGCTTATCCATAAGCACATGCCATGCTTCGGGGTCTCTATACATTAATCCCTTTGTGTTTTCATAGTTCCTGGAGCTACCTCCCTCGATAAGATAAGAGGCAACTGTAAATGGAGCACCTGCAAAGCCAATAAGTGCTATTTCAGGGGCAAGTGCACGTCTTGATATCTCAACGGCCTTGTAGACAAAATCCAGTTCATCGGGATTAAATTCCCTCAAAGTGTCAAGGGCTTTTGTGCTTCTTAGCGGCTTTTTTATCCTGGGGCCTTCACCCTTTGAGAACTCAAGCTCTACACCAAGTGGCTCCAGGATTAAGAGGATGTCTGCAAAAATGATAGCTGCATCAACCCCCAGTCTGTCCACTGCCATAAGCGTTACCTCTGCTGCAAGTTCAGGAGTTTTGCATAACTCTAGAAAAGAAACCCTAGCACGTAGTTCTCTATACTCTCGCAGAAAGCGACCTGCCTGTCGCATAAGCCATATCGGGGTGTAGTCAGTGGGTTCGCGGTTGCACGCTTTTATAAACACAGAGTTGTTTACTTTTTTCTCGGGTGCATCCTTATACCATATCATATCAATTCTCTTCCATTGGCCTGTATCTACGCCATTGGAGTAGGCTATCTGCTTTCTGGTTAAAAGGTAGTGAGCTCGCCTTGCTATTTCTCTTACGAAGTTGCCCATCTTAGGGCTGTTAGGCTCATAGTCTACTGTGAATCCAAAGTTTTTTAGCGTTTCTGTTGTGGTTGGTCCTATGGAACCGATAACAACACGTTTTAGCCCTTCCCGAAGGGGTTTTTCAAGTTCTTTTTGCCTTGCAACCTCTATTAGGTGATAAACCTGTTGGGAGCTTGTAAACAGGGCAACCTCTACTTTACCAGAGGATATGGAATGAATTGCATCAACAAGTGGCTTTATATCTTCAGGCAATGCCCAGCGGTAAACCGCAACCGGCTTTACCGTTGCCCCACGTTCCCTTAGCCCGTCTAGGAGTTGTGTGTTTGAGACGCCGTACTCCTGAACAACAACGGTCTTGTTATTTAGTGGTAGTGTAGAATCCAGTGACGATAGAATCTCTCGCCAGGTGTTTGGCTCTGGCACTATTATATCAGGTTTTAATCCCAGTTCCCGTAAAGCTGAAACAGGTTTGGGACCTCTGGCAACTATAGTTGTGTTTTTGAGGGACTCTATAAACTTATCACGACTGTACTTTGTTGTAACAATCTCTATGAGTGTACGGGTTCCAACACCTGTAAGAAGTATTACTACGTCTATTTTCCCGTTAAAGAGTTCTTCTGCAAATTCAAAAGCCTGGGTTGTTTCTGATAGGGGAACCTCACGCATAGAGGGTGCAACCTGGGGAATTCCGCCATAGTAGGCAATTAACCTCTCTATTTCCTTTGCACGGCGGCTTTCAAAAGCAACAACCCTCATCCCATCAAAACTAGCTTTCATGTATCTTGTGTTCCCGTGGTTGGTTTTAGTTGTTTTAAAGAAAGCCTTGACATATATAGAACCCTGATAAGGTTAGCACATGGGTATATAGGGGTCAAGTTGCTTGACTTAAAGCCAGGCTTGATATTGTAGTTTCCGTTTTTTATAATCCCTAGGGGAGGTTTAAATGAAAAAAGTAGAATTCTACTATGATATAGCAAGCCCTTACAGTTACCTGGCTTCTACCCAGGTAGAAAAGGTCTGTCAGAGGTGTGGTGCTGAGCTTGATTGGAGGCCTTTTCTGATCGGGGGAGTATATAAAGAAACAGGGAATCGGGCTCCACTAGAGGTTCCCAATAAAAAGGCCTATATGATAGTTGACCTTAAGGATTGGGCACGCTATTACGGAGTGGAGCTAAACTTTCCTGAGTTGTTTCCACTAAACAGTTTAAAGGTTATGAGGGGTGCAATAGTTGCAAAGGAGATTGGCAGGATAAGAGACTATACCCATAAGATGTTTAGACTCTACTGGGTAGAAGGGGAGGACTTGAGTAAAGATGAGATACTGAGGAAGGGTGTTGAAGCCATTGGCATGGATGCCAATTGGTTTATGAAGCGCATAGGGGATCAAGATGTAAAAGACAAGTTAAGGGAAGAAACTTCTAAAGCGGTAAGCAGGGGGGCTTTTGGTGCTCCTACGTTTTTTATAGGTGAAAGGATGTTCTGGGGAAATGATAGGTTGATGTTAGTTGAGGAGTACCTTAAAGGAAGGCTCTAAGTTGGTAGGGTTGTTGATTGATTTTGGCTTTTTTGTAAGTAAATTAATCTAAGTTTTAGCTTCCAGCTGATGGTAGATGGCTAAATAAAGGAGACAAATGCACATGTATTACGGATTTAATTACAAAAAAGGGGAGTTTTATGCCGAGGGTGTTCCTGTTAGGGAAATTGCAAATGCAGTTGGAACCCCTTGCTATATCTATAGTTATTCTGCTTTAAAACATGGCTTTGAAAAACTCCACAGTGCGTTCTCAGATATAGAAGCGTTGATTTGTTTTTCCGTAAAGGCAAACTCTAACCTGGCGGTTCTAAGGGCCTTTGCTAACTTTGGCTCTGGTTTTGATATAGTATCTGGAGGGGAACTCTTCCGAGTTCTAAATGCAGGTGGAGACCCTTCAAAGGTGGTTTTCTCTGGAGTTGGAAAAACGGAAGAAGAGATGAGGTTTGGAATAGACTCCGGTATCTTGTTTTTTAATGTTGAGTCCCTGGAAGAACTTTACGTTTTAGATGGGGTGGCAAGAAAGGAGGGGAAAAAGGCCAGAATTGCTATCAGGATCAATCCAGACATTGATCCGAAAACACATCCTTACATATCCACGGGGCTTAAGAAAAGCAAGTTCGGTATAGAGATTGAGAGGGCTTTGGATGTATACAGGGAAGCGGTAAACCTCAAGGGGATAGAGGTTGTTGGAATAGATGCGCATATAGGTTCTCAGATATTTGATGTATCTCCTTTTGTAGAGTCTATAAGGAAGCTGGTTCAACTTGCAGATACCCTAGCAAAAGAAGGAGTGGACATTGAATATATAGACATTGGAGGTGGAATAGGTATCCAGTACAGGGAGGATGAAAAACCGCCACCACCTGATCTGTTTGCACAAGCAGTAAAAAGAGAGATTGCAAATACCCCGTATAAGCTGGTTTTGGAGCCGGGAAGGGTACTGGTTGGAAACGCGGGCATTCTTCTTACAAAGGTTCTCTACACAAAGGTGGGGGCGCTTAAGAAGTTTATTGTGGTCGATGCCGCAATGAACGATCTTATACGTCCTGCGTTTTACGATTCCTACCATGAGATCCTTACCGCTTATGAAAGTGATGCAAAAAGGGAGAAGGTAGATATCGTTGGACCTGTGTGTGAATCCGGGGACTTTTTGGCAAGGGATAGGATGTTTCCTGTGGTAAAAAGGGGAGACCTTCTTGTGGTTCAAAGTGCAGGAGCTTACGGTTTTGTGATGTCATCCAACTACAATTCACGTCCACGTGCTCCTGAGGTTATGGTAAAGGGGGAGGAGTTTTTTGTGGTAAGAAGGAGAGAAACGTATGAGGATCTGATACGGGGTGAGGAGATCCCGGGCTTTTTAAGGTAAGATGCATTCTTTGATGCTAACGAGCTCCAAGGTGTCCAAGGAGTGGCTTTCTGTTGTGGAGGATCTCCGTGTTGGAGATGTGGTTTTTGTCCTTGGTGCAAGTGATACTGGAAAAACCACCCTTATAAAGTTTGTAATCAACGAGTGCATAAAAAAAGGTAAAAGAATTGCCTTTGTAGATAGCGATGTTGGTCAGACCTCTATTGGCCTTCCCACAACTATAAGCTCTTCTGTTTTTTCCTCAATTGAGGATTTAAAATCTCCAAAAATAAACTCTCTCTTCTTTATAGGCTCTACTTCCCCCCATGGTAACCTCCTACAAATGGCTGTGGGGGTGAAAAAGACCACAGAGTCTGTGCTCAGGCAAAGACCTGACGTTGTTGTAATAGATACAACCGGTTTTGTACATGGACCAGCTGCCACTGAGCTGAAGTATCAGAAGATATCGCTGGTTCAACCCAGCTGTGTGATTGCAATCCAGAGAGAAGCAGAGCTGGAACCGCTCCTTAGGCTTTTGTCAAACTCTTTTGAGGGTTTAAGGATCATTAGATTGAATCCGTCACCGGATGTAAGGGCTAGGTCATTTGAAGAGAGGCTTGCAAACAGGGAGAGAAGATTTGCAAGGTACTTCTCCAGGTCATCTATTCTAAAAATAGACCTGGGAAACGTTTCTCTAAGAAGGGGTTACTTTGGAGGTGGTCTTCCTATCTCAAGCTCTCGACTTTACGAGATATCAAAGATTTTTGGAGCTGATTTTCTCTATGGGGAAGAGGGGAAGGATGAGGCTCTTTTTATAGTGCGTTCTGCAGGATACATTCCTGCTCTTGTTAGCAAGGTTCAGGGTTTTATCCAAAAGAGCTCTATAAGAATTGTTCCTTTAGGTGATCTTGAGGGTGTTATAGTTGGTCTGGGAAACAAAGGGGGATTTGTTCTGGGCTTGGGTATTTTTTCCAGCATGGAGGGAGGAACTATAAGTATATTAACCCCGCTAAAGGATGTTTCACGTGTTAAGACGATAACGTTTGGTACCTTGAAACTTGAGCCTTCGGGGAAGGAAGTGGGAAAGTTAAGTTATTGACCGGATTAACTGCATAGGATATTTTTAATTCTTAAACTAAAACTTGATAATAAGGGTTCTCTTTATGATTTGGGATAGCAGCGTTTTTGAGTTTATAAGAAAGGGTGGGATCTTTATGTATCCCATTCTCCTTTGTTCCATTGTGGGACTATCAATATTTCTTCAGAAGATGTGGGTTCTTAGGGTAAAAAAGATACTTCCCGAGGAGTTCTTAAAGCAGTTTTATGAGTTTCTTTCTCAGGGAAGGATTGGGGAAGCCCTTGTGCTTTCACGCTCAAATGACTCCTCCATTGCAAGAATTGCAACCGTTGCGCTTGAGAATGCTTGTAAAACAAAAGAGGAGTTAAGGGAGGATATCGAATCTGCAGGTAGAAGGGAGGTTCAGGAACTTGAACGTTATATAGAGGGACTTGGGGCAATTAGCAATGTGAGCACACTTCTTGGGCTGCTTGGTACCATATCTGGTATGATAAAGATATTCAGGGTAATCTCTGAGCAACCTATAGTTGATCCCCCAAGCCTTGCAGGTGGTATATCTGAAGCACTCTACACCACTGCCTTTGGCCTTCTTGTGGCTATACCAACATTTATAGCATACAAATACACCATGGGTAAGGCAGAATCTCTTGTGGTCGGTCTGGAAGAAGAGGGAAGAAGGATAATGGAGGAGGTAATCAATGCCAATGAGAAGGCTGTTAAGTCAAGGGAGGTTTTAAGGTAGTATGCGATTTAGGGAACAGACAATAAAGAAAAGCGGTTTTGGCTCAACAGTTGACCTCACTCCTATAGTGGATACGGTTTTTAACCTTCTTATATTTTTTGCGCTTTCCCTGAACTTTGCTGCTACCTCTGGAGGTATAAATGTAAAGCTTCCAAAGGCTCAAACGGTTGAGCCTGTAAAGGTTGAACAGCTTACAGTTAATCTGACCAAAGACGGAAAACTTTATCTTAACGATAAGCTTATAACCTTAGATAAGCTCAACGATACCTTAAGGCAAAATCAAAAAAAGGATTCCCTGATAGTGATTAGAGCTGATAGTTCTGTGGAACATGGAAGGGTAGTTGAGGTTATGGATATCGCAAGAACTAACGGGTTTTCAAGACTTGCTATAGCGGTTGAAAGGGCCTCTGGTAACAACAGATAGTTTTTTATTGACACCCAATTGAATTCTATGTAACTTTTCGTTTTCAAAAAAACTTTATTTAAAGCTCTGTTGGCTACTCTTTTACGCCTTTTAAACCGTTTGTTTACCGTTTACTTTGGATTTCTGATAGTGGGGGTCTCTTTTCTTTCCTATATGTATCCGGGGTATCTAAAAAACCTAACCTATCTTATTACCCCTTCTCTTGGGGTGATAATGTTTGGTATGGGAATGACACTTACCAGAGCTGATTTTAAAAGGGTCTTTTTAAGACCCCATGAGGTTGCTCTTGGTGTTTTTGCTCAGTATGGGATAATGCCTTTTGTTGGGTTTGTTATTGCAAGGTTTCTAAGGCTTGAGTCTTTGATTGCAGTAGGGGTTGTGGTGGTTGGTTCGTGCCCTGGGGGGACAGCTTCTAATGTGATTACCTACTTTGCAAGGGGAGATGTTGCCCTTTCTGTTACTATGACCTCTGTCTCTACTCTGCTTTCACCCCTTTTTACCCCTGCGCTGGTGTACCTTCTTGCCGGAAAGTGGGTTGAGGTTCCTGTAATGCGGCTTTTTTTGTTCACACTGCAAATAGTTCTTTTTCCAGTTGCCCTGGGGGTTTTTGCCAGGGGCTTATTGGGATCAAGGGTAAATAGGGTTCTTGGTGCTTTACCCGTTATTTCCTCAATCACAATCATTTTTATTGTTGGGGTTATAATCGGGGCAAGTGCGGATTCTCTGCGTGAGGTTGGTCTTAGAACCATTGCTGCAGTGGTTATTCATAATACAGTAGGGCTTTTTCTAGGTTTTTTATTGGCTAGATTTCTTGGAATGGGACCCTCTAAAGCAAGGGCAGTGGCCATTGAGATTGGTATGCAGAACTCAGGCCTTGGAGTTGCCATTGCAAAATCGCATTTTGGGGTTATAGCAGCACTTCCCTCTGCAATTTTTAGTGCATGGCACAATATCTCCGGTTCTGTGCTTGCATGGTGGTGGAGAAGATGTGACAATGATTTAGAAACTCCTCGTATTTAGCTGGTATAGGTGAGAAAATGGGTTTTAGAACCTACTTAAATGCTCAGAGCGTAAAGACGGAGATAAAGGAAAGCAGGTATCCAATAAAGGGGTATCTCTTTTTGGTAAGCACCGCTTTTTTTACTGCTCTTTCTTATGTGTTTGGAAAGGCTGTTAATAAGGATCTTAATCCAGAAACTGTTACTTTCTTTTGGTTCTTTAGCGCTTTTTTCTTCTCTCTCTTTGTAGTTATTTTGCTTCCTTCGCAGAGAATGGAGATTAAAAACATAGGAAGATACCTACCTATATTCTTTTGGAGCTCTGTGGTTACTGCAATTGGGGCTGCACTCTGGATTCTGTCTTTAAGAACAATAGGGCCTCCTCTTACCTCTTTTCTTATGAAATCTCAGACCCTTTTTTCCCTGCTTTTGGGAATACTTTTTCTGGGGGAGAGGCTAAATAAGTGGGAGATGTTTGGCATAATAGTTACAATAACGGGAGGAGTAGTGGTTGCGTATCAGAAAGAGGGTTACCTTATACTTGGAACCTTTATGGCTCTTTTGTCTGCTTTCTGCTACTCCCTTTTGTCTTTTCTCGTAAAAAAGATTGCGCAAAACCTTAATATGCTAACGGTTGCCAACTTAAGAGCTTTAGGCGTTTCAATTGTGGTTTTTGCATACCTTGTTGCAACAGGTAGATTCCAGGTTCCAGAACTTAGGGATCTGTTATTTATGGCCTTTGGTGGGCTTACAGGAGCTTATATTGCAAAGGCAAGCCAATTCCAATCTATTAAGCTTTTAGATGTTTCCCGCTCAACTGCTGTAATGCCTATGGAATCTCTTTTCGTCGTGGTTTTCTCCTATGTTTTCTTTCACGACCTACCATCGGTAACCAAGCTTCTCGGGGGAGCTGGTATAGTGGTTGGTGTTGTATTTCTGGTGGTATTTCGCGGAACAAAGGTGGAAACGCTATAGGTGATTATTCATTTTGCCAGCTAGATCTGTATTCAATCTTGATCTTGTTCTGTATCTCTCTAGAGCAAGCTCTATCAGCTTTGAGATAAGTTCGGTAAAGGTAATACCGCTTACTTCCCAGAGCTTTGGATACATGCTTACAGGTGTAAAACCGGGTATTGTATTGATTTCACTAACAAAGATTTTATCTGTGTCCCTCTGTATTAAGAAATCCACCCTGCCCATACCCGAACAGTCTATTGCTTTAAAGGCTCTTATAGCGTAGGTTTTAAGCTTCTCTAAAAGCCCTTGATCCAGATTTGCTGGTATGATAAGTGTGGTCTTATCTTCTATGTACTTGGCTCTATAGTCATAGAACTCCCTGTGTGGAACTATCTCACCTGGTAGCGATACAATGGGGTTTTCATTCCCTAGGACGCTGATTTCTATCTCCCTTGGGTTCTCTATTGCTTCTTCGACTATCAATCTGTGAGAAAATGAACCTGCTATTTCCATGGCTTCATCAAGCTGTTTTTCGGTTTTAACCTTTGTTATGCCTATGCTTGAGCCAAGATTGGCAGATTTCACAAAGCAGGGTATTCCTATTTCTTGTACTATGGTTTTTTTTATCTCTTCCCTATTTGTTTTCCACTCGTGAAAATAAAGGCCAAAGAATCTAACAACGGGTAGCCCGGTTTCCTTAAATACTGTTTTCATTATAATCTTATCCATCCCCACTGAGGAGCCAAGAACTGAGGCCCCAACAAATGGAATCCCCATAAGCTCAAGTAGCCCCTGAACTGTACCATCTTCACCGTATGTTCCATGAAGTATGGGAAATATAACATCCAGTTTGTGTTCTCTCTCTATCCTGTTTCCACGTATTTCGTAGAATACCGGATTTTTTGGGTTTAATGAGGGAGAGAGAAAAGACTCTTTATCCGCTTCCAGTGTTCCGTTATCCAGCCAGTTTCCAAGCAAGGCTTTTCTCCAGGTTCCAGTTTTTTCAATAAATATGGGAAATACGTCGTATTTATCGGTATCTATGTTTTTTAAAACTGATCTTGCCGAAAGGAGTGAGATTTCGTGTTCAACTGATCTGCCTCCAAATACTATTCCTACTTTTACCCTGCCCAATTTACTCTCCAGAAGTGGGATTTAACCAATTTGGGTACACAATTGTCGGGTTATTGTCAAGTTGGTGTGCTTTTGCAAATAAGTGCTTATTAAGGTAGACTCCCTAACATAAATATAAAGAATTAACGGAAGAGAGGAGGATAGCTATGCAGAAGGTAGTAATTTGTGAACCGTTAAGAACGGCTATAGGAACTTTTGGTGGGTCTTTAAAGGATTTTCCAGCTCCAACTTTAGGTGCTATAGTTGTTAAAGAGATTCTAAACCGTACAGGTATAGATCCAAAGTTGGTCGATGACTGTATAATGGGAAACATTCTCTCAGCAGGTCAGGGAATGAATCCCTCAAGACAGGTTGCTTTAAATGCTGGTTTAAGCATAGAAACCCCTGCCTATACGATAAACAGGGTATGTGGTTCAGGTCTTCAGTCTATAGCGCTGGCAGCTCAGGCTATAAAGGCTGGGGATGCTGAGTTGATAATTGCAGGTGGGATAGAAAATATGAGTGCTGCTCCTTTCTACCTGCCAAAGGCACGTTATGGTTACAGGATGGCAATGCCAAAGGATGAGATAGTTGATGGAATGGTGTATGATGGATTATGGGATATCTTCAATAACTATCATATGGGGGTAACCGCTGAGAATCTTGCGGAGATCTATAACATCTCCAGAGAGGAGCAAGATGAGTTTGCTTATAAGAGCCAGATGAAGGCAAAGGCTGCAATAGAGGCTGGAAAATTTAAGGATGAGATTGTTCCGGTTATGGTACCTCAGAGGAAAGGTGATCCAATTCCATTTGAAACCGATGAGCATCCACGACCCGATACAACTCTAGAGAGCCTTGCTAAGCTTCGCCCTGTATTTAAAGCGGGTGGAACTGTAACTGCGGGTAATGCCTCAGGTATTAACGATGGCGCTGCTGCTATGATTGTTACTACTGAGGAAAAAGCAAAGGCACTTGGTTTAAAACCGCTGGGGGCAGTAGTTACCTATGCTGTTGCAGGAGTTGACCCCTCCATTATGGGTATAGGTCCGGTACCAGCCATTCAGAAGGCCCTTTACAAGGCAAAGCTATCGCTTGACGATATTGATCTCGTTGAGTTAAATGAGGCTTTTGCTGTTCAGTCTCTTGCTGTGCTTAGGGATCTACCGATTCCTGAGGAGAAGTTAAATGTAAACGGAGGAGCAATAGCACTTGGCCATCCTATAGGGGCTTCTGGAGCTATCCTCACCGTGAAGTTGCTTCATGAAATGAAGAGAAGGGATAATGCCAGATTGGGTCTTGTCTCCCTTTGTATAGGAGGTGGTATGGGAATAGCTATGATCCTTGAAAAGGTTTAGTTAAAAACTGGTTACTTAATCTGGGGCTGGATGTGTATCATCTGGCCCCGCATTACACGATAGTGATTTTGTATTCGTCTTTACTTGCAAAAAGTGATTTAAATTTCTCAGGAACATTTACAACCTTCTTCGTTGCATAATCAAAGAACACTATGCCAGTTTTTACCCTGGCAATCTCCCTTTGGGTTTCTTTGTCTGTGATCCTGTAAACGAGATCGCAACCGTATTTGTTAAAGTCACAAACTGCTATATCAATCTTAACCGTTTCACCGTAGAATGCCTCTGACCTGTAGACCACTACGAGATCCGAAACTATAAGGGCCGAGCCCTCTATATTGAGCTCCGAGTAGCCGTATTCTCTAAGGAAACGTACACGTGCTTCATGAGTCAGGGATACTACGGAATCGTGTCCCAGATGACCACCGTAGTTTATATCGCTTATACGTAAGGGAATCTCCGTAGAGAAATCAAACTCTTGTGGCAGTTCAATTTTGATCCTGGCCATTTTTGTAAGAACAATTATATATACTAGTTGTTATTAAACAAGTACCTGATAGTAAGTTTCTGGATTGACTTTTAAACAAGGTTTTTCTAAATTTAGTAATATATAAAGGAAGCTAAAAGAGGAGAATGTGGCTATGAGGATAGAGAGAATGGATCTTGCTTCCATAAAAACGTTTTTCAGTAAGTTAATCAGGATGAGTTTCTTTGATCTTGGAAGAGAATGGGATAATCAGGTGGTTTCCTATCTTGCAAATATGCTTACAGATTTTGTAAGAACCGAAAGGCTATACAGGTTTACCGATGCTGAGGGAAGAAGGATACAGACAGTTGTTGAGATGCTTATTGAAAGTCAAAATGGCCCTTATGAGAACTCTGAGTGGGAAAGGGAGCTTAGAAAGTATATAGGCGATTTTACCTTGTTTATGACAGGTATTTTCAGAGATTATATAGCAAGAGGGTCATATCTTCGTTACTATATAAATGAAGGGACAAAGTCTTATTTCTTTGTTTCAAGATACGATTTGGAAACCGGTAAAGGGGATCCGGTTACCTTTATTAAGCTTTCCCAGGATTTTGAGTTCTACTCAGGTGCCCTTGATTATATGAGAAAGGTATACTTCCAACCTGGTAAATCGGGTGATCCTTTCTCTAGTTTCGTTGCCAGATTATCTAAAGTACAGCACTAGTTAGTTATTTACCGGAAGAACCAGAACCCGCATTTCCTCTCTTTTCTCGAATTTGTTGGCAAATTCTTTGGCTTCTTTCTCAGACTTCCAAAGCCCTATTCTAACCAGATAAAGGTTGTTGTTAAAATCAGTTCCCGTCTGAATGTATGCGAAATACCCTTTTGTATTCAGGGTATCAAGAAGACCAAGGGCACTTTCTATATCTTCAAATGCAGCAAGCTGCACCACATATGCTTTCTCTGCGCTCTTTTTTGTTGTTGGGCTTTTTGTTTCCCTTAAACCAGACTCTAAAAAACCTCTGTCCTTGATAAAGCCGATTATATAAGGGCTTATGTATATTCCTACCATGATCCCTATTAGAAAGGATAGCAGTAGAGGTTTTATTGAGCTCTTTTTATGTCCCCTTTTCATACTGAGACTCCTTTTATTATTTACCACTTCTGAAATAAGGCATTATCTCTTTGGAGAGGCTCTGGAGTGAGCTTCTACGATCAGGGCTAAAGTCCCTGAATATAAAGTGGTTAACCCCTGCTTTTATGTAGTTCTCAACCTTCTTTATAACATCTTTTGTTGAACCTGCGATAACAAAATCAAGCACAATATCTCTTGTATAGTATTTTGCCCCCATTTCCCTAAATTTCCTTAACATCTCGGTATCATTTGGCATTATCCTTGTATACTGTAGTCCCCTGTACTCTTCAGCGATCTCTATACTGTATCCAGCTTCCTCCAGGAGTTCAGGCCATATAAGTGCGTGCTTGATGGGCTCAAGAGTCTTGTAGGCTTCGTCCTGGTTCTTGGCAATAGAGGTAAAAATGTATATGCATTTCTCTACAGAACCCCTGCTGTTTGCACGTGCTTCTTCCTCAACTGTGCTTGCTTTTTTTGCAAAGAGACTAGGTGGCATTGCAATTGTAACCCATCCATCACCGTATTTGCCGGCTATCTTAAGGGCTTTGGGGGCGGTGGCAGCTATGTATATGGGGATTCCTTCCCCTCTTATGGGGGTTATCCTGATCTCTGCCTGTGATAACCTGTAGAACTCCCCGTTAAAATCCACTGGATTTCCCTTCCACAGTGCTCTCATAATCTCTATTGCCTCTACAGTTCGTTTAAGAGGTTTATCCCAGTTTATACCATAGGGGTCTAGATTCATTTTTTCCCCATATCCTATGCATATAAATATCCTTCCATTTGATATGTGATCAACTGTGGCAAGTCTCTGAGCAAGGATTGCTGGATGAATTCTATGAGCATCTCCTATTGCTCCCATCTCTATCTTTTTGGTTTGTGCAGATGCTGCTGTGATAATGGACCACACCTCAGGAGTTATGGCTTTTGCTATAAAAACCATGTGATCCGGGAACCAGACCGTATCAAATCCCCTTTTCTCGCAGTTCTTAACATACTTAATAAGATTCCCTACAGATTCACCTGGTACGGGAGCTGATATTCCGAATTTAACCATTTCTTCTCCTCCTGTCTTTTAGGTTTTAAAAATTATATCATTTATATGAACACAGCATCTTGATTTTTTTTCAGTGTGTGGTTATTATTCTCCCCGATTCAAGAATAAATCCCCAAGGAGAGGGACAGAGGTGGAGGTAGAGAAATGGAGAAGATAGAGAAAGAGCATATGAGTAAGCATGTAGACATTGAGTCTAAGAGGTTTTTCTTTGACGTTAAGGAAAACCATAAGGGAAAGTACCTGAGAATAACGGAGTTAAGTGGTGGGAGATCCTGCATAGTGATTCCACTTGGAGGGGTTAAACTCTTTAGGGAGAGATTGGGTGAGATTATAGAAGAAGCCCAAAAGCTAATCGAGGAAGAGGAAATTTAGTGGGGCCAGGGGATTTGTAAAGGTTCCCATAAATACTTATTATTATTTTTAAAGGGCGGTTAACTCAGAGGTAGAGTGCCATCCTCACACGGTGGAAGTCACTGGTTCGAATCCAGTACCGCCCACCAGCCCAATGTTTCTTCCCTGCACTTGTTTGCAATGGTAACAGGGGCATCAACGACTTTGGCATAATATGCCGTTCCCCTCCTTTGCGGTATCTCGGATACTGCTTCTTCAAGGGATAAGGCTTTGCGGTAGTTTTTAACCACGGAAGCAAAGACTTTTGCGACACTTACAGGTAAATATTAGCAGTTCCTTCTCCCAGGTATCTGAGTGCCCCTTTGTATCCCTTCTTTAAAGCATGTTTAAAGAAGTCTTTAAGAAGGTTAGGTGTTTTCCCTATTACAAGGTAGCTTGTTTTTGGTTTAAAGTCGTTTTGCATTCAGCACCCTTATTTCAACCTCTTCTGGAATGAAGTTTAGGAATCCAATGCTTATGTTCTTAAAAATCTTTTCGCTGTTTGGAGGAAGAACATCGTTAATCTTAATCTTACTTGAGCCCAGGGGTCTTTTATCGGTTCTTGAGTAGAAATCAACGCTGAGTTCTATGTTTGTATAGGGTATCGTGCTTTTGTTCTCAAGTATTATCTCCTGAAATACCCCCATGGTTCCTGCAATCCCACTCTGTAGCTTAAATCCTTTAACCACGATATCTGCTTTTGGGAAGGCTTCTTCATCTGTTTTTTTAAATGTTGTCTCTAATATATTTGATACTCCCTTTTCTTCAGTATCTTGCTTTTGGTATTCCGTGATTTCAGGCCCTTTCTCAAGGGCCAGCTCTTTCTCTGAGTGCTCACCTGACCTCTGGGGTAGGGTTTTTCCCTCAGATACCTTCTCTTTTCTGTTCTGGGTTTTTGTACTTTGTTCCAGCTTCTCTCTATATCTTTCGGCAAGTGATGGCTTCTTACGGCTTTCATCCGGGGTCTCTACCTTTTGAGACAGCCTGGATTGTGGTTCCCCGCCAGCTCCCTTGTTTTTTCCCTCTGCCATCTTCTCAGCTATCCTGTACCTTAGCTCTTTTGTCGTTATCTCTTTTGCATCGGCTACAGTAATTATGGCTCTACTTGCATTTGGGTGTCTAAAGCCAACATTTATGTCGTAGAAGGTCCTTGTGCTTCTTGCTGGAAGGACATCATGGATGACAACCATTGTCGGTCCAAGTTTTGGTATGCTTCTGCCAAGGTACTCAATTTGAAGCTTAATGTCCTTATAGTGGTTTTCGCTTTTGTTCTCCAGTGTTATCTCCTTTAAAATGCCTTCGGTAGCATACTGACCACCTGTCCAACTCCATTCTCTTACCACAATTGAGTTTCTTGCGATGCCTGAGGGTGTCTTTTCCGGAGCGGTTGGTTCTGCATCTACAACTCTTACTGTGGCCTTTTGAAGATCAGAATGCATTATCCCGAAGTTAACTCTGTGGAAGGTTTTCTCGCTTCCTGCTGGAAGTGTGTCGTGTATTGTGGCTCTTAGGGAGCCAAGGGGGATGTCATTTACGGTATAAAAGTCTGCTTCCAGTTCTATGTTTTTGTAGTCCAGGTTACCCTTGTTCTGAAGGGTTATCTCCTCAAGTATGCCTTCTCTCCCAATCCCACCGGATTGCCACCTGTATTCCTTAACCAGTATTACTTTTCTTGGAGATTCAACCTCTTTTGCTTCTGTATAGATATGGTGGATAAAAAAGGCAGTAAGTAAGATAAGAACGGCAGAAACGCTTAGTTTGTATAACTCTTTAGTTTTATAATTCATAGCTCTACCTCTGGATTTTTTACGGAATAAGATTATACAATATTACACCCAAAATAATAATACCCTCGTGTGCTCTTGATTGTTATTGGAGTTAAAATAGCTTCTGCGAGCACAAAAATACTTGATTAGTGTTAAGGAAAAATGGTATAAGAATATTGCGTGATCTTGATTAAAAACCAAGGAGGGGCTTTAAATGCCTACCTATATATTGCTTAGCAAGCTTACACCAAAGGGTAGGGAGACTATAAAGGAGAGACCGGATAGAATCAAAGAGGTGGATATGGAGCTGGAGAACATGGGGGTTAAAGTGGTTGAGCAGTATGCTACCTTGGGACCTTATGATTTTGTAAACGTTGTTGAAGCTCCCGATAATGAAACCATAAGCAAGGTATCTGTTGAGCTATCTTCACGAGGTACGGTTGAGATAATGACCTTACCGGCTGTTCCTGTAGAGTCTTTTATATCCTCTGTATCCTCACTTAAAAAGATGCTAAAGAAGACCGCGGCGAAGAAAAAGGCTACCAAGGCAAAGGGTAAGTCCAGAGCAAGGAAAAAGTAGGGTTTGGTAGTTTGCTGCCTTATAGAGAGATGTGTTTTTGACTACTTTTTCCGTTTTATGTAAACTGGCTTTTTAAGAGATGGGAAAGATTAAGGTCCTTCCCGACGAGGTTGCATGCAGGATCGCAGCCGGGGAGATAGTAGAAAGACCGGCTTCTGTTGTTAAAGAACTCGTAGAAAACTCTATAGATGCCTTAAGTGACCATATAAGAATAGAGCTTAGAGGAGGGGGGAGAAGGCTTATAGCCGTTACTGACGATGGGGAAGGAATGAAAAGAGACGATGCTCTCCTTGCCTTAGAACGTCATGCAACGAGTAAGATACAAAGTGTGGAAGATCTTTTCTCCATAGAAACACTTGGGTTTCGTGGGGAGGCTTTACCTAGCATAGCTGCTGTTTCCAGGCTGAGGCTTATAACAAAGGCAAAAGATGAGATTCTGGGTGTTAGGATATCTGTTGATGGGGGAATATTAAAGGGTGTTGAGGAAATAGGCTGTCCACAGGGAACCCGAATCGAGGTAAGGGATCTTTTCTATAATACCCCTGCCAGGCTAAAGTTTATGAAATCAAAAAACACAGAGCTTTCAAACATAATTGATACCGTTCAGAGGGAAGCTCTCTGTTATCCGGATATAGGATTTGACTTAATTCATGAGGGAAAGGTGCTTCTTCACTTTAGAGGTGGTGTAGCACTGGAGGAGAGGCTGGCCGAGGTATTTCCAGGGGTAGAGTTGTTCCCTGTAGTTGGTGAGTACGATGGGGTAAAAATACATGGTTTTATGGGAAAGCCAGACTACACTGCGACTACAACCCATAAGCTGTATATCTATGTAAACAGACGTCCTGTACGGGACAGGTTCCTTTTGCGTGCGGTGGTTGATTCCTACGGAAGAGTGATTGATAAGGGAAAGTTTCCCCAGGGGGTTCTTTTCTTAGAGGTTCCTCCGGAGGAGGTGGATGTAAATGTTCACCCAACAAAAACTGAGGTAAGATTCAGACATGCCGAATTGGTAAGAAGCTCGGTTTTAGACTCAATAACACAGATGCTTGGGTGTGTTCCCTGGATAACTGCTAAGCCTGCTTATGAGGGTAAGGTGGAAGTGCTTTCTTTCGGTAACGAGTTTAAACCCGATAAGTGCTTAAATAAAACCCCTTTTTACCAAAAATCATACAGGGTATGTGATAATAAAGATTTCTCTTTTCCCTCGGGAAAAACCCTTTTTAAAAGGGATGGCTTTTTCTCCAGTTTGGAGATTGTGGGACAGCTGGGAGGTCTCTATATAGTTACAGCTTCTGAGAGAGGAATGGTAATAATAGACCAGCATGCTGCCCATGAAAGGGTAAACTTTGAGAAGATAAAAAAGTCCTACGTGCAGGGGAAGTTAGAAACCCAGGAGTTACTGATACCCCAATTGGTTGAGTTTTCCCCCGGGGAGGCTCAGTTATTCATTGAAAATAAAGAGTATATAGAGTCTTTGGGGATAGCATTTGAAGAGTTTGAAAATGGTTCCTTTCTCATAAGAAGGATTCCAGCGGTTTTACCTCCAGAGGAGGTTGGAAAACTTATAAAAGATATGCTTTATGAAGTCGAGTTACTTGGAAGGGGAAACGGTTTTGAAGAGACTATGGATCGTTTGTTTTCAACCCTTGCATGTCATGCATCTGTGCGTAAGGGGGATGAGCTTGGTAGGGAAGAGATAAAAGCCATTCTTAAAGAACTTGATCTGACAGATTTCCCACATTCATGTCCCCATGGAAGGCCTGTATCAATAAGGATTTCATTTGAAGAGCTTAGCAGGATGTTTAAGAGAACCTAATATGAAAGAGCAGATAATCCTTAAGTTAAGGGAAAGTGCAGAGCTTAAGCTTAAGCTGGCAAAGGAGTCTATAAGGGAAATAGAAGAGGCTGCGGACATGGTATATAAAACGCTTAAGGCGGGTGGGAAGATTCTTATCTTTGGCAACGGAGGAAGTGCAGCAGATGCCCAGCATATAGCTGCGGAGTTTGTCAACAGATATCAGAAAGACCGAAGGGCTTTACCTGCTATAGCTCTTACTACCGATTCCTCAGTTATTACCTCTATAGCCAACGACTCTTCCTTTGACAATGTGTTTTCAAGACAGATTGAGGCCCTTGGGCGAAAGGGAGACATTGCTTGGGGGATATCAACAAGTGGAAGATCCGCGAACGTGGTAAAGGCACTTGAGCTTGCAAAGTCGCTTGGATTAAAAACTCTGGGTTTTACAGGAGGAGATGGGGGTAAGGTTAAGAAGGTTGCAGACCTTTGCCTGGTAATTCCAACAGCATCTACACCCAGAATCCAGGAATTACACATAACGGTAGCCCATATTATATGTGAGCTGGTTGAGGATCTGTTTCTCAATAAAAAAGAGCCTTCTAAGTGATGAGGTACTATCCTGTTGGCCTGGATATTAGGGGAAAGAGGTGTGTAGTTATTGGGGGAGGTGGTGTAGCTGAGAGAAGGGTAAAGAGGTTACTTGAATGCAAAGCAAGGGTTTTGGTAATAAGCCCTTGTGTTACTCCCTACTTAAAAAGGTTAATTGATAGAGGCAGGATAGAGTATATACCGAGAAAATACAGGGAAGGAGACCTTATGGGTGCTTATATTGTCATTGCCTCTACAGATGACCCTGAAGTTAACAGCAGGGTTGCTAAAGAAGCAAGGGGATTGGGGATCTTAACCAATACCACAACATCTAGAGAACTCTGTGATTTTATAGTTCCATCTGTGGTAAGGAGAGGAAAGATTGTGGTTACGGTCTCCACTGAGGGAAGGAGCCCGGCCCTTTCTCAGAAACTGAGGACTAGGTTGGAGAAAACTCTGGGGAAGGAGTATGAGGTTTTTTCCCGAATTCTTGAGGCCTTAAGGAGGGAGCTTCGTTCCATGCCCTATCCCCTAAGAACACGGTTGTTTAGGGAGCTTGTTGTCTCCGATATACCCGAGTTGCTAAGAAAAAAGAGGCTTAAGGAGGCAGAAAACAGGTTCAGACAGATTACCGGACTGGATTTTAAGAAAATTGGGGTGGATGTTAACTTGATTTATTCCTAGGTGTTGAACATAATTCAAGATATATGAAGGTAAGGTGCCCCAGGTGTAATAGAATAGTTGAGTGGGAAGGAAATGAGTGGAGGCCTTTTTGTTCCGAAAGGTGCAAGCTTATAGACCTTGGAGCTTGGGTTTCGGAGGAGTATCGTATCTCCGGTGAGCGTGTTTCCTATAGCGATGATATATCACAACCAGAGGAGGATGGGGAATAGCCTTGAGTTATATCATTAAACTCATATACATATCTGAAAGGATGACAATAGGTTTTTTTGAATCTGCTCTTGAATCAAACCTGCCTGCTGAGAGAGAGGAAGAGGTGGAGGGGGTTCTAAGGGAAAAGGGTAAACATACCATGATGGCAGTTAAGAGGCTTGGGGAACTGGGGATTGAGACTCCCAAGAGGGAAGGAGATATAGCAGAGAGGTTTGGTGAGAGCATTGGAAGGGTTTTTAGTGTGTTTGGCTGGAGGGGAGCTTATTTTTTGGTGTGGTTGGGTAACGGTATAGAGGGTCTTATTCTTAAAATTGCTTCTAGGGTGTGTGGTAACAGCGGTGACCGTAAGATACTTGAGGCTATGATGCTGGATAAAAAAACACAATAGAGAGTGTAGGGGCAAACCACTTTAATGGGAGGCATCAGCTAATGGCAGTAGTTGACACAAGTGGTTTTTATAAAGGACTAAAGATAGAATATGAGGGGTCTGTTTGGGAGATAATAGAGTTTCAGCACTCAAAAATTGCCCAGCGCAGCCCCGTTGTTAAAACAAAACTCAGAAACCTTATTACCGGGGCTGTTCAAGAGAAAAACTTTAGATCAGGTGATACATTTAACCTGCCAGATATTGAAAGGATAACCATGCAGTTCCTGTACAAAGACCATCTTGGATACCACTTTATGGACTCTACAACCTACGAGCAATACAGCTTTAGTGAGGAGCAGTTAGGGGAGGCTATAAAGTTTCTTAAGGAACAGCAAGAAATAGTTGTTCTTTTCTACAAGGGAAATCCAATAGGGGTTGAGCTTCCCACAACCGTTGAACTTGAGGTCATTGAAACTGAACCCGGTGTAAAGGGTGATACCGTATCCAGTACAACAAAGCCAGCAACGCTTGAGACGGGAGCAGTGATTTCTGTTCCCCTTTTCGTGGATGTTGGTGATATAGTAAAGGTGGATACAAGAACTGGGGAATACATAGAGAGGGTTAAAAAGAAGTAGTTTATTCCCAGTATTTTTCTTCCCTGAGTTTGTATCCTCTATTCCCCAATCTTTCTCTTACGTCTCTGATCATTTCAGGGTGACCGCATGCGTACACAACTGTGTTTGCCGGTTCCAGCAGAAACCTCTCTATGCACTTCTCAACGATTAGATTAACCCTGCCAAACTCCCCCTGCCATCCTTTGTTCTTTTCATCTTGAGGCCTGCTTACCGTAGGAATGTAAACTATGTTTGTGTATTTCTTTGAAAGCCTTTCAATCTCATCTTTGTAGCCAAACTCGTTGTGGTAGCTGGCTCCATGTAGTATATAGAACCTGTGAGAACCTGCTCCGGTGTGTATGTATGACCTTAGCATGCTGATAAATGGAGCTATCCCGGTTACGGTTGCAATCATAAGCTGGTTAGGATAGGCTGAATCGAAAAGGAATGACCCTTGTGCGTTTGGCTTTAACTCCACTGTATCTCCTATCTTTTTATCCCAAAGCTGAGGGGTTGCTTTGCCTTCTGGAACCTTTTCTATGAAGAACTCTAAGAGTCCCTCATGTGGTGCTGAGGCAATTGAGTAATCTCTTTCCATACCCCCAATTACAAAGGTACAGTACTGACCTGGAACGAAACTGAATTCCTTCTGGGTTCTTAACTTAATTATAAGTAGCCTGTCGGTAAGCTCAATGCGTTCTACTACAGTTGCTCTTATCAGATCCGTCATTGAAAACTATCCATAACGAATTTGCGTTGGTATAAACGTTTCTAATCTAACAACAGAACAATGATACCATTTATTTTATTTGTTTGTTGTTAAGGCGAAGACTCCATTTTACATCTATAGGTCTTTGTAGTGTGTCAAGAACAGGACAGTGGGCATTAACAGTGTCTGCAAGCTCTTTTATCCTGGCTGGCTCAGCTGGGCTCTTTATATCAACCTCGTATTCGATTTCGCTAAACCCCGAAGGAACAGGTGCTATGCCAAAAAGCCCTCGTGCATCCAGGTGCCCCTTTACCGTTATCTTTACGGAGTCTAACGGTATCCCCAGTACGGCTGCGTAGGCAGCGTATACTATCTCCTGACAGGTTCCTAAAGCCGCAAGAACGAGCTCTACGGGATTGGGTCCCTTATCAGTTCCTCCCAGCTGGGGTGGTTCATCTATGTCCAGAGTAAACTGCCTTATCTGTGCCTTTGTTAAAAAACCTTCAACAAGCTCTGTATGTGCACCAAATTCAACATTGGCCGGGGTGTCAGGGGATTTCTTAAGCTTATCTATTATTTGAAGCAGTTTATCTGCAAGGCTTTTACTGTCTGAGACAATCTCAACAGTCTGTGTTTGCATGGTAACCTCCTTAAACTCCCTGAACGGGTTTTGGTATTGGATTTGGAAACATGTATCTTGCAAATTATATGCCAGTTTTAAAAACGTTTGTTTACACTGGTTTATCTGCTCTCAAACCCTCTATACGGTGTTTATTTTGTAGCCAAACTGTGTATTTGTTAGCAGGTGGGGGCAGTATGCTTCTTACCACCCCGTCACCAAGGCGTTTAGTTTCTTGAGTTGAACTTAAATGTATCGGTTTTGGCTGGGGGGAGTATCGGGATTTCCAGTGCCTCTTTAGGGATCTCTCCCGTTAGTGAATCCAGAAAAGCTACGATTTTATCTACTTCATCTTCTGAAAGGGTAATACCAAGCTGCACCTCTCCCATTATCCTTACCGCCTCTTTTATGTTCCATACCTTCCCATCATGAAAGTAGGGATATGTTCTTGTTACGTTTCTTAATGAGGGAACTTTAAAAACGTATCTGTCCTCCTCTTTCTTGGTTATTTCATATCTTCCAAGGTCTTTCTGGTATGGATAGGGCTTTACTATGCCAAATTTCTGATACATTCCCCCACCGACTCCGATACCGTTGTGGCAACTTACACATCCTTTTGAGATAAAGAGCTTTAGGCCCTCCTTTTCTTTTTCCGTTAAAGCCGATGTATCACCGTTTAAAAAGCTATCAAACCTTGAGGGTGTTACCAGCGTTCTTTCAAAGGCGGCTATGGCCTTTGCGATGTTATCATAGGTTATGGGCTCTTGGCTTCCACCAAATGCCTTTTTAAATTCATCTATGTATCCCGGTATGCTTTTTATCCTCTCTACAACACTTTGTTCATCTGGCATTGCCATCTCCACCGGATTCAGGATAGGACCCTTTGCCTGTTCTTCTAGGTCTTTTGCTCTTCCGTCCCAAAACTGTGCTATGTGAAGACCCACATTCAATACGGTGGGTGCGTTTCTGCTTCCCTTCTGAAATCCATGGCCAATTGATGTTTCTAGATTGTCAACTCCGTAGGTGGATATATTGTGGCATGTGTTGCAGCTTATAACACCGCTTAGTGAAAGCCTTGGGTCAAAAAAAAGCTTTTTCCCGAGCTGAACCTTTTGAGGGGTTGTTGGGTTGTCTGAAGGAGCAGGTATCTCTTTGGGCAAAGGTTTAAAAAGGAGTTGTGCCTGTTTTAAAAGCTCGCTATCTTGTGCTGATGCTCCTGTTAGGGTGGATAAGGTCAATACAAGGATAAAAAACCCTATAAGGGTCCTGTTAAACTTCCTCATCTTTTGTAACCTCCGCTTCAATTTTTATGCTGATTTAAAGAGCACTTTTAGCTTGGGGTTTTAATGGTACTCTTGGAAGAGCGTTATTATACCCGAGAAAGTAACTTGGACAAGATTTTTTTTATTCCAGCTGGAATATGTGTTTTACTAAGGAGTTAAATAGATTTTTAAACTCCATGTCCTCTATACTGTGAAGCTTCCCTCTAGGGTCAATGTAGAGTTTCCCGATCTCTACAAGCCTTAATATCTTGCGGTAATCAACTTCGATTTCTTTTTCAAATTTTCCTTTTGCTTTTTCGTACTTCCGTAACCAGCTTTCTTTTGGACTGAAAAGATACGTATCTAGGAGGTGGTTGTATGTAATTACACATATTCCCGGAACGTATATGACATCTTGCTCTCCTCCACTTTTTGTTAATAGGCGTTTGTATACAACCTTCATTTCTTTTCTTCAAAGAGGTGAGCTAGCTCTGGATGCCAGAGTTTAAAATGGTTTTTATGGGTGTCTGCATACGTTCCGTGCATATAGTGTTTATCGTAGAATTCTAAATCCAGGTGGTGGGCTTGGAAGACAAGCCTTACAAACATGGGGTCAAGAAAGGCTGGAAATCTCCCGTAGTTTTCGTAAACGTAGGTGCAGAAGTCTTTTACAATCTGAATCCTTTCCTCTGAGGGATGATACTCGTCCTTTAGTATCTCACCTGGATTTCTGTACGGATATGGGTTTCCCTCTCTCCAGAACTCTCCCCTTATCCTTAGGAACTTATCAACTGCTTCATTCATATCTTTAACGTAAGGTGGGCAGAGGGCTTCAAACACACCGTCTCTACCTACTGGAACGGGGTTTTTTAGGCTCCTTAGGGTTTTCTCAGGCGTTATGAACCTGAATCCAAGACCTCTGTATGAAGGGTTCACTCCAAGGGCGTAGTGTGGAAGGAGACCTGTAAACGCCCATCCTCCAAGGCCAAGTGCCTGAAGTGCAAGGTTCATGTTTTGACATATAAAGGCCTGTTCAACGTTTAAGGTCGTAAGAACTCTCAGTTCAAGGTCAAAAAGAGACATCTGTACGTCTTTCTTTATATAGCCCTTTGCAATCCACTTATCAAGGCCACACGACCTTCCTCCGTTTAGCTCATCTATTATGTTAAAGCCGTATTTGGAGCCAAAGTATATAAAGAGAAGAACCATGTATTCTACAGTTGTGTTTGTAACGGGTATAAAAAGGGTTGTACCAGGTTTGTTGGTATTCCATGCATTAAAATCAAACAAACCCGGCTCTCCCTTGGGTAGATCAGCTCTTGTGTCCTCAAGCTTTATCTGGCTTTTTCTAAATAACTGAAGAATCCTTTCCAGTCTTTCCTCATCAGATTTGTTCTGAAATATTGCAACCTCTCCCGGCTCAGGCATAAGGTCAAAGAGCTTTACCATATAAAGACCCCTGTCGTTTGTATAGAAAAGCTCTGTTGAGTGGGAATTACAGGAACACGGCCAGGATCTCCCAGTCCACTGGAATAGCCAAGAGATTCCACTTCTTGGAAGGTCCCCAAGGGATAAGCCCGTTACTCCGGTTCCAGCCCATATGAGGAATGCTTCTTCCAGTTCGGAGAGGGGAATTGGATCAAAGCGGGATCTGTATCTCAGTGTTCCCTCCGTTATTTCCATTCCAAGTCCAAATCTTCTTGAGCGTCTTGAAAATATTGCTTCAAGGAGGCTAAAGTTTAGGGCAACGTTTAATCCCTCAGGTATTCTCATGTATTCCTCCTTTCCTGGGCTTTTCTTTTAATAATATCACGGTAGCTTCTTGGTTTGGAGTCAGTGTTAAGAGGGTTTGAATCACCTGAAATAAGGAATTATCTTCTCCGTTAAGGTTCTGTATCCGGAATCGTAGTCTGCGCTGAAATTGTGTATTATAAAGTGGTTTACCCCAGCTTCTATGTAATCTTCTATCCTCTTTATACAGTCATTTGCTGAACCGCACAGGGTAAAGTCAAATACCGCCTCCTTGGGAAAAAGTTTTCCCACCTCTTTTAGTTTTCGGTTTTGAAATTCATCCGTTATCACTGCTTTCATGTAGCTATAGTTTCTGTACTCTTCAGGTATTTTTATACCATATGCCTCTTCAAAAAGCTCTGACCAGATTATTATGTGCCTTAGATTCTCAATGGCCTCAAATGCCTTGTCTTTGTTGTCTGCAATGGAGGCAAATATGTAAAGACATCTATCAAAGGTTTGTATATCACCCCCTGATTTTCTCCTCCATTCCTCTACCTCTTTTCTCTTTTTCTCAAACAAAGAAGGGGGTTGGGGAAGAGTTATCCAACCATCTCCTAGCTCTGCTGCTACACGCAGGCTCCTTGGTCTATGTGCTGCAATGTATATGGGGACTTTCCCCTTTAACGGTCTTGCATCCAGAAGTGCCTTCCTAAACTGAAAAAAATCTCCGTTGAAGTCAAATGGCTCTTTGCTTTCCCACAGTCTTCTTATTAGCTTTATTACCTCAACCATTCGTGAAAGTGGTCTGTCCCATTTTATCCCGTATGGATCAAGGTTCATTGCCTCTCCAAGTCCTAGTCCGAGTATGAACCTTGCATCCGTTAGATGGTCAATTGTTGCAAGACGCTGTGCAAATACGGCAGGGTGGTGCCTGTGGGGATCAGAGATGGAGCCCATAAGTATCTTTCTGGTTGTGGTTCCTGCTGCCGCAATTGTTGAAAGGACGTCAAAAGCTTGGGGTCTTGAGGTAAAGACCAGATGGTCTCCTGCCCACAGGCTGTCGAAACCGGAGGCCTCTGCACGGTGTATAAAACTGAGAAGTTTTTTTGGTTCTTCCCCTGCAGGGGCTACGATTCCAAATTTTAAATCGGGCATCAAGAGCTTCCTTTCTGTGGATTCTAAAGAGGAATTGTAAACCGAAGTTTTTTTAAAAGCAACAAAAGGAAGCTCTTTTACCTGATTTACTCTCCAAGTAACCTGAGCAGTTTATCTTCGTCTTCTACTTCATCTGCAAGTATTTCCTGAACCATAAGTGCTGTAACAGGGTCTGTATGCTGGGTTTTTTTGTAAAGGTTGTTGTAGAATTCAATTGCTGCTCTTTCATCCTCAATGCTATCTCTTATCATCTTTTCGAGATCTGAGGGGTCTTTAGGGGGTTCTTTGTATGTGGAGTAAGAGTATTTAGGCCAGTCTGATGTATTTGTTATCGGGGTTCCCTCCAGTTGTAGGATCCTCTCCATAAAGGAGGAGACGTGTTTCCACTCATGATCTGACATCTCCTCAAATATTTTTGCTATTGGCTCTGAGTTTATACCTGATGCCATTTTCGATAGCAGTTTGTACCGGTAGGCTGCAAGTGCTTCAGCAGCCAGTGCACTGTTTAGGTCTCTTATGAGCTCATCAATTTTTATATCAACTATCTGTGCTCCCTTTCTTTTCATGTTCTTCACCTCCTATAGATGGTAATTATTACCATATAATAATTTATTTCATTTGTCAAGTAAAAAAATACCGAACCCACACCTGAAGCGTTTGTAGCCATTCTTTAAAGAGGAAACACAAGGCTCAGGATTTACTCTGACAGTCCTTACATATACCGTTTAGTTGAACTGTGTAACCCAGCACTTTGTACCTTGAGAGGGTCTTTTGAGAAAAGTCCAGTTTGCTTAGGGATTCATCGTAGAAGTCCTCTACTTTTTTGCACTCAACGCAGACCATGTGGTGGTGAGGTTCCAGGTTGGCATCGTAGCGTGCGGCGTTGTAGAGTATGTTTACCACAGAGACAAGCCCAAGCTTCTCAAAGGTTTCAAGGGTTCTGTATATTGTTGTAAGGGATATGTTTGGATAGTAGTTCTTGATTTTCTTGTATATTGCCTCAGCGCTTGGGTGCTCATCAGTGTTTGCAAGTTCCCGGTATATTGCAACACGTTGAGGGGTTATCTTTATACCAAGCTCCTTTGAGCGTTTGATGAAATCATTAACCCGTTTTTCCACAATAGCGTTATCTACCCTCATTGTAATTAACTCCACCTAATATATTATATTATTTTGGTTTAAATTTCTAGATACTGTCTCTAATTATGGGGATCAGGAGGTTATTGTAAGGATAGCCTAATATGGGATTGGTTGAGGATTTAAAAAAGCAAAGGATTGTGGCCATAGTTAGAGCTACAGACTATAGTACGGCTTTAAAGATTGCAGAAGCCTTTGTTGAAGGAGGGCTTAGACTTATAGAAGTTGCTTTTTCATTCCATGGGGCAGAAAAGCTTGTCTGTGAGTTAAGAAGGAGGGATAACTTGATTGTTGGGGCAGGAACAGTTCTTGACATCGGTATGGCAGAAACTGCTATAAGTTCAGGAGCACATTTTATCGTATCCCCTCATACTGATCCCCAGATACTCTCTTATGCAAAATCAAGAGGCATACCTGCTATACCTGGAGCTCTTACCTCTACTGAGATAATAAGTGCATGGCGTCTTGGAGGGGACTTTGTAAAGGTGTTTCCTGTAAGGTCAGTTGGTGGGACATCTTATATAAGATACATAAAAGAGGTCTTTCCTTTTGTTGAGATTATGACAACTGGTGGTGTAACCATAGATAACTTTGTAGAGTTTTTAAGTGCCGGTGCTTCCCTGGTTGGACTATCGACGACACTAATAGGAGATTCCCGGGCTTTTGATTTTAACCAGGTCGTTAAGAGGGTGAATACAGTTGTAGAGAAGATAAGCGGTTTTGATATAAAATAGGCTATCTTTAGCGCTGTGCTACAACAATTTAGGAGGGATACCAGATATGAGGATACTTTTTGTATCTCCCGAGATGGAGCCACTTGCCAAGGTTGGGGGGCTTGCCGATGTGGTTGGCGCTTTACCCAAAGAGCTTCAAAAGCTTGGTTGCACTGTTAAGGTGGTCATTCCCCTCTACAGGCAGGTAAGAGACTATACAAAAAAGGCCGGTCTTAAGTTAAGGGATCTAAAAAGAGAGGTGACCGTCTGCATTGATTTCCTTCCTTATAGGGGAAAGATAAAAGAAGTGGTTCTTGGGGATGTTTCCGTATGTTTGCTTGAAAACGATAGTTTTTTTAATCGTGAGCATATATACTCCACCCCTCAGGGCGATTATGAGGACAATGACCTGCGTTTTGGTTTCCTCTCGATAGGAGCGCTTGAGGTAGCAAAGGTGCTCGGTTTTAAGCCAGACATAATACACTGTCACGATTGGCAAACAGCCCTTGTTCCTGTCTCACTTAGGTGGAGAAAGCACCTGAGGGATGATCCATTTTTTAAAGAGTCAAAGACAGTTTTTACCATCCATAATATTTCGTATCAGGGCCTTTTCGGTAAAGAGCTTCTTGAGAAATTTGGCTTGCCTTGGTACATATTTACCCCTCAGGGTATAGAGTTTTACGGAAAGGTTAATCTGCTAAAAGGGGGTATAATCTACTCAGACCTAGTTACAACTGTAAGCCCAACCTATGCAAAGGAAATAAAAACCCCGGAGTATGGCTTTGGTCTGGAAGGGGTTCTCCGATGGATCTCACAGGATCCAGGTAGGCTTGTTGGTGTCCTAAACGGCATCGATTATGAGGTGTGGAATCCAAAAACAGATGAGGCGCTTTATGCCAACTACGATTCCGATAACCCGGAGGGTAAGCTAAAGAACAAGATTAGGCTAAAGGAGGAAACCGGTCTCTCCAGAAACGGGAACAAACCGCTTATCGGTATAGTATCAAGACTTGCCGAGCAAAAGGGTATAGACCTTATTGTCGAGGCGTTTCCTCAGATATTTGATCTGGGGTTTCAGATGGTTGTTCTGGGTTCGGGAGATGAGAAGTATGAGCGTATGCTTGAGAATGCAATGAACACTTATAAGGGGAATCTCTCTGTAAACATTGGATTCAATGATCAGCTGGCCAGACGAATCTACGCGGGGAGTGATATGTTTCTTATGCCTTCTAGGTTTGAGCCCTGTGGTCTTGGACAGATGATTGCTCTGCGTTACGGGAGTATCCCAGTTGTTAGGGGAACAGGGGGGTTACTGGATACGGTTATTGACTATACAGTGGACAAGAAAAGAGGTAATGGCTTTGTTTTTCACGAGTTCTCAAAGGTTAGTTTGCTTGATGCTCTTGTAAGGGCTGTTTCTGTATACGAGAATCAGGTTGAGTGGAGGGAACTGGTAAGAAGGGCTATGAATGAGGATTTCTCTTGGGGTAGCTCCAGTCGAAAGTACCTTGAGTTATACCGTAGTTTGAAGAAGAAAACACCTTAGTTATTGGGGTAATTCGGTTTCTCTGGTTTGCTAAATTCGTTGAAACCTCTAGACACACCTCTGGGTTTAAAAGAGTAAAGACCTTTTGAAAAAGGGGTTTTTAGATGAGAAAAGGCTTTTTGATACTTTCGCTTTTATCTATGCTTGTATTTGGTTTTAATGTTGAGAAAAAAGCAGAAGCTCATACAACCGTTAGTTTAGGTCTTTTCTTTGATGCTCTTTCTCCTTACGGAAATTGGGTGTATGTTCCAAGTTATGGGGATGTGTGGTTTCCTGTTGGGGTTGATCCAGCCTGGATGCCTTACAAAAATGGTCGATGGGAGTGGTCAGACTATGGCTGGTTGTGGGTCTCTTATGAACCGTGGGGATGGATCACGTATCATTACGGAAGATGGGTTTTCCTTAGACCGTACGGTTGGGTATGGGTTCCGGGAACGGTATGGGCACCGGCGTGGGTTACATGGTTTATAACCCCGGGCTATATTGGTTGGGCTCCTCTTCCTCCTGATGAGGTTATTCATCACCATCACCACCACTATAGTCCTCCTTTTAATCACTGTATCTTTGTTCCCTCTGGGAGCTTTTTGCACCATAACGTAAGCTACGTCAGCGTTTCCCCTCACAAAAACCTTACTATCATCAAGAACGTAAAAAGTGTTACAAATGTAAAGGTGGTTAATAACAGGGTAATAAACTATGGTCCAGAACCTCGGTTCGTTGAAAAGGTAACACGAAGAAGGGTTAAGAAGGTAGACAGGGGAGATACTGAGTTTTCTCTTCCCCTAAAATCTAACCCTGCAAATTATAATCCACTGCCTAGGAAAAGCCATTTAGATAACGAGAAAAGAAGGCATTTTTCAACCCGGGATAGGGTTAGGAGTGAGAACCTTGTAAACAGGACAGGAGGAAACTGGGTGACTATTAAGGACCGTCAGAATATGCACTCTGGTGTATCTTACCGGGGAAAAGGATATGCAGAGAACGAGAGAAAAGGTTATAAAAAGGAGTTTACTAAAGACTTTAAGGTTTATGGACGAAAAAGGGATTTCTCCTTAAGAAAGGATATCCCTTCTGGTAAAAGGACTTTAGATGCCAGAGTTTATGGAAAGCACAGAAAAAGATACACTCCTAGGGATTAAAAGAGCTTTGATTTAGGTATCGCTATCCAATAAACTCTTCTTTTATGTTTTCACTAAGAAGGTCTGATCTTACTATCCTGTCCGTATTTGTGCTGGTTGGGGCTTTCTTGCGCGTTTACCGTATAGGGGAAAACAGCCTCTGGCTCGATGAGGCTATGAGTGTGTGGTTTGCCAGACACCCTATTATAAACATTGTTTCTGTTCAACCTGCATCCGATGTGCATCCACCACTTTACTACTTACTGCTTGGCCTTTGGATAAGGGTATTTGGTGATGGTGAGTCTGAAGTAAGGCTCCTCTCTGCGTTATTTGGTATCTTTAGTATCCCTTTGCTTTTTGTTATTGCAAATGACCTTTTTGGAAAAAAAGTTGCCTTAATTTCAGCCCTTGTTTTGTCGGTATCTCCCTTTCATATCTACTACTCTCAAGAGGCAAGGATGTATACTATGGTAACATTCTTTGTCCTGCTCTCTGTTTTCTTCATGGAGAGGATCTTGTTTTTCAGAAAAAACACTAGAAAGATGGTTTCTTTATATGCTTTTGGATACGTTACCTCAACTGCTATTGCCATATACTCTCATAACATAGCCCTACTTTTACCGCTGGCTCAGGTCCTTTTTCTTATCTTGTTCTTTCAGAGGTATAAAACCTTGGTCTGGATCTTGATAACCTCCTGCCTTTTCGTTTTTGTCTTGTGGCTTCCCTGGTTGTCTTCTTTTCTAAAACAAGGGTTTTCAGTGATAAAGAGCTTCTATGCTCCTCCACTAACCCTTGAAAGTGTAGTGTCTCTTTTTGCTACGTTTAACAACGGACCTCATTTCTGGTTATTTAACTGGATGGATATTAGTTTCTTAAACTTTTTTCAAGGAAAGTTGGTTACGGTGGCTCTTTTATTCTTTTCCCTTCTTTTTGTTAAAGGGAGCCTTCACCTGGTTTCACGTATACGTCCTTTTGTTTTTGTGTTTCTTATCTTCCTGATTCCACTTGGGGTTGAGATACTGGTAAGTCTGAGATATCCAATACTTGCCCCTCATACCCTTATATGGGCATCTGTACCTTACTATGTGTTTGTTTCCTCTGGTGTGGCATCTATGTTACCCAGACACAGGGTTTTATTTGCTATCTCACTTATTTTCTTAGTGTTTTTTAGCCTCTCTTCAGCATACACCTATTACAGTGGTTTTGACAAAGAACGCTGGGATCTTGCCGCCGGTTTTGTCGCTGATAATTCAAGGGGAGATGAGCTTGTTATTTTTAATTCAAGCATAGGTCAGTTCCCATTTGATTACTATCTTAAACACCATAGTGTTTCTCTTAAAGAAATGGGATTTCCGGAAAACTACAGGGAGAAGAGAACGCGTGTTAGAGACCTTCACGTTTTAGAAGAGATTGCACATTCTTATGATAGAATATGGCTTATATACAGCCATGAATGGTTTACAGATCCGAAGACACTTACAAAGACTGCTCTTGAAAAAAGCCACTGTGTTGTAAAGGAAAAAGTATTTAAGAGCAAGCAAAGTGATATAAAATGTTATCTCTTTGAAAGGTGCTTTAGATGAGTACGGAGTTTAAAGAACACAGGGAAAACAGGAGAGTGTATCTGGGTGATCTGGATGAGTTTCTTGCAGCTTTGCTTTTAGAAGAAAATGGAAGGGCGGTAAAGATTTCGGTAGGTAACGAAGCCCAGGGCTTTGTAGATGTATGTGTTATTGGGTCTACAAATAGACTCGAAGACAGTGAAGGGGTTGACTTTGAGCTCTCTCCATGTGAGTGTCTTGACCTGGAGGTTATTGATGTATCCAGCCTGTTTGGTAAAAACGTATTTACAAGCTCGGCTTATGAGTTGTTTGATTTCCTGCTAAGCTTCTTTGACCGCATTGAGTGTATTGTGGACTTCAGTGGAAACGCCTGGAAGATAAAGATTACAAGGCTTGAATCTCCAGAGTAGAAAATACTGGGTCAGTATCCTGGTCGCAGAGTATAGTTGTGTTTTATGTACTCAACAATTTCATCAACCAGACGATAGTATGCAAAAGGAACACCCCCGCTTAAAGCCCCTGCCTTGGATACCCCTTCAAAAGTTGCCTCTGCAATTACCCTGTTTTCGGCCTTATCTACAAAACGAACATGGGCTGTAACCCTTACGGTTCTTATTGCCTGTTCATACCATTCTTTTGGCTCAACGTTTACTATGTTACCCTCCATTACAAGAACTCGCTCTCTTATGCTTACAGGTGAGCGGCTTACACCTATAAAGATTTTCTCCCTCTCCAGTCGTTCTGCAATCTCATTTGGTATTCTCCATGTTGCATCTGGAGGTATTGAGCTTACAGAGGTTTTGAAATCAGGTATCTCTATTATAAGATACTCTGCGAATCCTCCAACAGGTGGATTTGTCTGAAAGGTTCGTTGACCTCCACATGATGATAAAACAACTAGTACCATTATAGCGGATAGTATGGCATACACTTTCTTCATCTTTACCGGTAAAACCTCCTTATAGTATCTCTAGAAAGATATTCTCACCTAATCACTATAAAGTCAAGGAACGGAAAGCTTAGAAGTACTTTATAATTCTGTAAAAGGTATCTCTCTGAGCCGGTTTAAATCCTGCACTTCTTATTATGTAAACAAGCTCATCAACCGTTGCCCTTAACCTGTTCTCTGCACAGCCAAGGACGTTCTCGTCGTAGAGTGTTCCACCGAGGTCGTTTGCTCCGAAATGAAGCGATATTGAACCCATTTTTTTTCCCTGGGTAAACCAGGATCCTTGAATGTGGATAAAGTTATCCAGGTATATCCTGGAGAGTGCAAGTACCCGTAAGTACCTGTCTCCTCCCACCTCCTGGGGTACTTTCCTCTCAAGGAAGGTATTTCGTGGTTTAAATGTCCAGGGAATAAAGGCAAGAAAGCCCTGTGTTTCATCTTGAAGGTTCCTTATCCTTTCGAGGTGTTCGATTATGTCTTCGTCTTCCTCCAGATGCCCAAACATCATGGTGGCTGTGGTTTTAAAACCAACCTGATGGGCTTCCCTCATTACCCTGATCCAGGTGTCTGCATCTATCTTAAGAGGGCTGATCTTTTTCCTTACCCTGTTACTGAGAATCTCGGCCCCACCACCGGGAATCGTTCTTAATCCAGCTTCCCATAGTTTCTCAAGAACCTCTCTTGTGCTGAGCCCTGAGTACTTTGCTATTGCGCTGATCTCAGGGGCAGAGAAGGCATGAAGATGAAGCCCGGGAATTTCTTCTCTAACCCTTCTTACAAGCTCCAGATAGTATTCAAGCTTTATAGCTGGATTGTGGCCTCCTTGAAGGAGAACGGTGGTTGCTCCATTATGAAAAGCTGTTTTCATAATCCTTATGAGCTCATCTATTGAGAGAGTGTAGGCATCTGGTGCCCCTTCAGGTCTCCAGAAAGCACAGAAAAGGCATTCTGTATCACAGACGTTTGTATAGTTAGGGTTGGTGTCCGTAACAAAGGTAACAATGCCTTCGGGATGGAATCTCCTTCTAACAAGGTCTGCTAGTGCTCCCATCTCTAGGGTATCTGCTTCACGAAGCAGTAAAAGTCCTTCCTTGGGACCCAGTCTCTCTCCGTTTATAACCTTGTTTATAACGTTTTTAACATGCATTGTGTATTTATGCTTGTAAGGGCTACGCAATATATTATATCGACTTTTTTGATATTCCAAGTACTTGAGAGAAGTGTTAAATAAATGTAGATTATTTATGGATTGTTATGTTATCTATTTTGATTCTATCTCTTCTATTATTCAGCAATCTCCCCGTATCCGGTCTTAATTTCCCTGTTGAAGAAGAGTGGCTCGGAATATATTCCGGAAACACCAGGGTTGGCTATTCTCACATCTTGGTTAAAGACGGTGAGGTTTACGAGGAAACAAGGCTTAAGATGACCGTTCTTGGGACTACTCAGGATGTGGTTTTAAAAACAAGCTATACTCTAAGCGGGTATGCTATAGAGAAGTTTAATTTTTCTATGACTGCTGGCTCGGTTGACCTTGGAGCCGTGGGGAAAAGAGAAAACGGTCAGCTTAACATAGAGGTGGTATCTTTATCTGGAAAGCAGAAGCTTCTCTTTCCTTTAGATGAGGGGGTTTTAGCTTCCCCCCTTATTTTTAGATGGATTGTAGCGCAGCAACCCGCTGTTGGCCGAAGTTATGAGGTTATAATATTTGATCCAACTTCTGTCTTAACAGGGGTTTCTCCGGAAGATTTAAAAGCAAAGATTGCCATAGAGGCAAGGGAGAACGTAAAAATACCACTTGGAAGTTTTAGCACCTACAGGGTAAGGGTTTCTTTTATGGGCTCTAGTATCTTATCCTGGATAACAGATAAGGGTGAGGTTATAAGGGAAGAGGTTTCTCCACCAGGTTTTGTGTATGTAAAGGAAACTGCAGATAGTATTCGGGAGCAGGCTTTAAGTGGGGTAGATATAATAGAGAAAACCGCGATATCTTCGAATGTTTCGCTTGGTGATCCAAAGAGGCTAAAATCTTTGATCGTAAGTGTTGATGGCCTGGATTCTACAGAGGGTCTTGACCTCCAGGATGGCAGAAGGCAGTTCTTTAAAGGGGATCTTATTGAGGTAAGGGTTGAGGATCTCTCCTCTGTAAAGCCTTATTACTTGCCCTACAGTGGTATGGAATACAGATCCTATATAGAGCCCGAGCCGTTTATTCAGAGTGATAGCCCTGAAATCAGGGAGGTTGTAAGGGGTATTTTGCAGGAAGAGAAAAACCCTATTGTAGCTGTCGGGAAGATAAGCAAGTGGGTTTACGAACATGTGGATAAGGTTCCAACAGTAAGTCTTCCCAATGCACTTGATGTTCTTAAAACAAAAAGAGGGGATTGCAACGAACACGCTATACTTTTTGCTGCCCTTTCTCGGGCTGCGGGTATACCAACAAAGGTTGTACAGGGTGTGGTGTTGCTAAATGATAGGTTCTACTACCATGCATGGAATGAGGTGTTTGTTGGGGAGTGGGTTGCTGTTGATTCTACCTTGGGACAGTTTCCAGCAGATGCCTCACATATAAAGTTTGTAGAAGGTGGTTTAAAAAAGAGTGCAAATCTTATGAAGTTAATTGGTAGGATTAAACTCGAGGTAAGGGGTGCTTCTTAGCTCATGAAAGGGATTAAAATTAAACTGGTTGGTCTTTCTATTTTATTAAACTTGGTTCTCCATGGGGCCTGTGCTTTTAGCAACGGAGCGGAAACCAGGCTCTATAAGGAAAGTTCAGGTGTGGTCTCTGCTACGTATAGCGATAAGCACAAGGCCTATTATCATTTTATGCTCTCAAGGCTTTATTCCCTTAGAGGAAATCTTGAAAAGGCACTAAGTGAGATTGAGATTGCTGAGAAATACGACCCGGATTCAGCGTTTTTAAAGTACAATCAGGCAATTCTTTATGTAAATCAAAACAGTTTTGAAAAGGCTTTGAAAAAACTTGAGGAAGCTGTTGAGCTGGATCCTGAGTTTGCTCCTGCACATGCTTTGCTTGGAAGAATGCTAGCTTTTTCTCAAAGCAAAGAGGATAGGGAAAGAGGTATAAAGGAGCTTAAAAAGGCTATCGAGCTTAATCCAGAGGATGCGGACTCTTACCTTTTTCTTGGTATCGTGCTCTCGGAGAAGAAGAGATACGATGAGGCCCAAAGGAGTTTTGAGAGGTTAATAGAACTGCTACCGGAAGATGAGCGTGGATACTATTTTATGGGAAGACTCTTTTTTGAAAAAGGTGATCTGAAAAAGTCAGAAGAGTACTACAAGAGATCCCTTGAAATAAATCCAGAGTATCCTTCAGCCCTTATAGACCTTGCTCTGGTTTATGAAAAAGCTGGCAAACTGGAGAAATCCGAAAGCATTTACAAAACCCTCTCATCGCTTTTTCCTCTCAGCCCTGAGGTTTATATACGTTATGGAAACTTCCTGTTCAGGATAAACCGTTTAAATGATGCTGTGGAGGAATTTAAGAAAGCGGAGCGAATTGACTATGGAAACCCGGATTTAAAACTTAGGCTGGGTCTTCTTTACCTTCAAAAGGGAGACTATAAAAAGGCTAAGGAAGAGTTCGGATTTATTCTTCTGGGCAATCCCAGAGACGAGCGGGCCAGATACTATCTTGCACTCTGCCATATAGAGCTTGGTGAATACAAAGAGGCTTTGGATTTGCTTGACTCAATCCCCCCTGATTCTACCTTATACGAAGATGTTCTGATTCAAAAGGCCTACCTGTTAGAGAAGAAGGACGACCTGGATGGGGCTTTAAAAGTTATGGAAGATGCATTTGGTCGTAACCCTCAGAGTGAGAGTATAGTTAACTACCTTGGGATACTCTACAGAAAGGCTGGCAGGGATAAGGAGGCAGTTAAATTATATGAGGATTTTGTAAAGAGAAACCCGGCAAGTGAGGTCATATACTACTCTCTTGGGGTAACCTACTATTTCCTTAAGGAGGAGGATAAGGCCTTATCAACGATGAGAAGGGTTATTGAAATTAACCCCAACAATGCAGAGGCCTTAAATTTTATAGGTTATACCTATGCAGAAAGGGGAGAAAACCTTGATGAGGCTGAAAGGCTTGTAAGAAAAGCACTGGAGTTGTCCCCTAACAAGGGGCACATTATAGACAGCCTGGGGTGGATTTATTACAAGAAAGGGGATCTGGATAAAGCAGTTGAGCTATTGGAGGAGGCAATACGTTTTGCTCCTGACGATCCCAATATAATGGAGCATCTGGGAGATGTTTATCGTGATAAGGGGAATGTGGTAAAAGCACTGGAATATTATGAAAAAAGCCTCAAACTGAATGTGGAAGGGGATAGTGAGCTTAAAGAAAGGGTGGAAAGAAAGATTCATCTGTTAAGAGAGAAGCTAAATGTCAAGGCTGGGAAATGAAAAAAAGGAAATTCTTGTTTTGCGTCTTTTTTCTTATGGTGTTTCTTTCCCTATCCTGTGCCAGAAAGCCTCTGGAAATTGACCTTAGCAAAGTCGATGTTAATGAGCTATTGCAAAGGGTTGCTGAAGCCCAGGGAAAGGTTAAATCCCTAAAGGGTCTTGCTTACGTAAATATAAAAACCTATGACAGAAGCATTTCTTTTAATCAGGTTACCGTTGTGCAGGAGCCTGATCTGTTACGCATTGAAGCACTTGCTCCATTTGGAAGAACAGCCGGTGTGGTTATTTCAAATGGAGAGGAAGTTTACGTTATCTTTCCACAGGAATACACTGTATTTAGTAGCCTTGATGAATTTGATCTCTCTTTAGTGTATCCAGAGCTTCCTCTAACCGTAAGGATAGATGATCTTGTTAACCTGTTCTTGGGGCGTGTTCCGCAGAGGATTTACCTTGACAAGGGTATAAAAACCAGGCTGAGTGCAGACTCGGGATACCTGGTTTTAACCCTATCTAAAAATGGCAGAAGCGATGTTATCTGGGTAAACCCTCTGACGTATAGAATCGAAAAGGCCAAGTTAAACCTTAACGGAGGTGTTTTAGGGGTTTTAAGATTTAAAAGGTTTAAGGAGTTTGGCAAAGGGGTTCTATCGCCGCAGGAGCTTGAGCTAAAAACGGAGGGCTTTCGTATTCACGTTATATATGAAGATACCTTTGAGGTTAATGGTAAGGTGGATATGGAACTATTTAATCCAGAACCCTACTTGGTAAGATTTGAAAAAAGGAACTGAAATTTTTATAATTAGGTTGGGATGTTAAACTGCTTATTAATTTTTTTAATCCGAATTCTTAGAATTTCTATCTGATATCTTGGAGAGTTTTTTATAGTGAGTAAAACAACGCTAAGTGGTGTGTTTACTATAAAGAACAAACTGGGTCTTCATGCCCGTGCAGCTGCAACTTTTGTGCGGCTTTCAAACAGGTTTTCTTCTGATATTAAGCTCATAAAGGATGGCTATGAGGTGGATGGAAAGAGTATACTGGGTGTTCTTTCCCTTGCTGCGGTTAAAGGTAGCCAGGTAGAGATAGTGATTTCAGGAGAAGATGCCCAGAAAGCCTTTGAAGAGATAAAGAACCTTATTGAAAACGGTTTTGGAGAGGGAGTACAGGATGAGGATTGAGCTAAAAGGTATTGCTATTTCTCCCGGGGTTGCACTTGGTAAGGTTGTTCTGCTCAACAGGGCAAAGATGATTGTCGAGAGGAAAAGAATAGATCCTTCTTTGATCGACTCTGAGAAGGAAAGGTTTCTGGCTGCGGTTAATAAATCAAAGGAACAGTTGCTCTCAATTAAAGAGGGACTTGATCTAAAGGATGGGGAAGACCACCTTCAAATACTTAACTTTAACCTTATGATGCTTGAAGATGAGCTGTTTTCTGAGGAGGTTCTTAGAACCATAGAAAAAGAGGGAGTAAATGCTGAATGGGCTATAACTTCTGTTTTATCCAGAAAAAGTGAGGCTTTTAAATACGTAGATGATATATATATGAAGGAGAGGCTGGCAGATATTTACCATATAGGACAGAGAATTCTTAGAAACCTTCACGGTGTTCATGATGAGATTGTGGATCTGGAGGAAGATTCGGTCATAGTGGCTCATGATGTGTCTCCTATAGATGTGGTTGGATTTGCAAAACACCGTGCTGTTGGTCTTGTTACCGATATAGGGGGTTCGACTTCACACAGCGCCATAGTGGCAAAATCTCTTGGTATTCCCACGGTTATGGGGCTTGAGGACATAACTCTTAGGGTATCTCCGGGGGATCTGATATTTGTTGATGGATTTAAGGGTGTTGTTGTGGTTAATCCGCTTGAAAGTGAGCTGGAAGAGTTCAGAAGGAGAAAGAGTGAGTTTCAAGCGGTTGAAAGGAGGTTGAGGAGTTATGTTAACCTTCCGGGTAAAACTCTTGATGGAAGAAGGATAAGGGTAAGTGCAAATATAGAGATAGCAGATGAAGTTGATATGGCTATATGTTACGGAGCTGAAGGCATTGGTATGTATAGGACCGAATTCCTCTTTACCGGCTCGGTTTACTTTCCCACAGAGGATGAACAGTTTGAAGATTACAAAAGGGTGGTAACGACTTTTAACTCCCCCTATGTAACCATAAGAACTCTTGATATAGGGGGAGATAAATTTCCAGCCGGTATGGAGCCTTCAAAAGAGCTAAATCCTGCTTTAGGACTTAGGGGTATAAGGTTTTCACTTAAGGATGAGAAGGTGTTTCGCACCCAGATAAGAGCGATCCTTAGGGCAAGTGAGTTTGGACGTATAAGAATACTGATTCCAATGGTTTCAACCCTTATTGAAATACAAAGGGTAAAGGAGATAATTGATGAGGTGTCCGGTAGCTTAAGCTTTAATCCTTCCTGGGAGATTGGGGTTATGATTGAAACGCCCTCTGCTGCTATTATGGCTTATGAAATTGCTGAGGAGGTTGATTTTATAAGCATAGGAACAAACGATTTAATCCAGTACACCCTGGCTGTTGATAGGGTAAATGAGCACGTCTCTTACCTCTTTAGCCCATTTCATCCTGCGGTTTTGCGCCTTTTAAATCAGGTGGTAGAAGGTGCTTCCGTAAAAGGGATTCCAGTAGGGGTATGTGGAGAGATGGCAGGGCAACTGGCTTGTGTTCCGCTTCTTGTCGGAATGGGGGTAGATGAGCTTAGTATGAATGTTCACGCCATCCCTAAAGTGAAGAAGCTACTTAACTGTATTACTTTTAAGGATTCGAAAGAGATTGTAAAAAATGTGTTAAAATTAAAAACTGCACAGGATGTAAGAGAGTTTGTTGTAAGTTCGATAATGGAAAAGTGGGGGGAGTCCCTCCCGGATGAATGTATCAGTGAAATACTTTATGACTGAGAGTTTCTAAATTGTGTGCCCCCATAGCTCAGCCCGGATAGAGCGTCGGACTTCGAATCCGCAGGTCGGGGGTTCAAATCCCTCTGGGGGCGCCAATGATTTCAAGGAGTTATGTAATATTCTTGGCTCTCTTATTTTTCATTGCTACGGAAATTGCTACGGGTCTCGGAAAATTTTGAAAGCATCTCTACTGCTTCCCTAACGGAGTCATCAGGATGGGAGTATCTCATAGTTGTAGCCAAACTTAAATGTCCGAGTACCTTAGACACTGCAACAATAGATGCACCTGATTCTATCACTCTAGTTGCAGCAGTGTGGCGAAGGTCATGAAATCTAAGTCCTTGAATCCCTGCTCGCCTACAAGCTCCACCAAAACACCGCTTCAGCGAATCACCCCTTCTATAGGGTTGCCCCTGT
>BEIN01000010.1 GCA_002898375.1 bacterium HR37
GCATCCATAACATCTAAATTCTCCTCCCCAGGTAACCCAAATACATACCTAACCCCCTCATTCTCTAAACACTTAACCAATAACTCTCCCGCCCTCATAGAAGAATCTCCTGGATAGCAGCATATGTAAGAACGAGGCAACCCCCATAAGGGAGTTGCCTCATTTCCGGAGGACGGAAATGTCCGGAGGGTGAAAGCAAGCTCTTTCTCCCCTTATCAGGAAACCTCTAGCATCCTATCCCCAGGGAACCGAGTAATCATCTGGATTTGGCATGTTCTTAAGCCACTTTGACCTGTCATATAAACAGGGACCGAAAAGGAGATTGAGATTCGTAACTATATAGGCTTCAGGGGTTGTTTTTAGATCCTCAGCCCTCTGCTTAACAATCTCAAATATACGGTCTGGGAGTTCTATTGTTATACTTGGCATACCTTCTACCTCCTTTTTTAATCTTCTGGGCTTATTCCTCTTTCCTTCCTGTACCTATCCAACTCCTCTCTCTTTACGGTGGGCTTGAGCTGATACTCTACCGTAACGTCTTTTACATCCGCGATCCTGCGCTCCAGCTCCTCTTTTGAAAGAAGCTTTGGTCTTGTGTCCTTTAAGACCCTTAGGTCATTTAGCTGAGATGGACCAAGCTCCCAGTCGGTAAGCCATTCATCTCCCAGGCCAAACCTCTTTGTTAACCTGTTAATCTCCTCCAGTCTTCCTGGAAGCGGTCCTTGAGGCTGTATAAGCTTTAACTGCTTAAGAAGCTCAACAACACGCTCATCCCTTTGGAAGGGATTACCAACCTTCCTCTCAAAGAACATGGTCTCAAATGGAGGTCTTCCTCTTGCACCCCCTCCATCTATGCTTTCTGCTGGATATCCAACCGTAAGCATCCAGCAAAAAACGTAGGTATCAGGGAGGTTAAAGTACTTCTTAACGTTTCTTCTGGCTCCTCCACTTGCTCCGTTTAAGCAGGTTCCAAGGCCAAGAGATACCGCAGTTATAATTGCGTTCTCTATGGCTTTACCCAAATCTATAGCCGCAATCCTGTGAAGGATCATATCTGGAAGAAGTGCCGGTAAGGGAAACATCTTTGCAACCCTGTCGTAATCCCATCCGTGTGCCTTATCAAGCGCACCGGTTCTCATAAGGTCGTGCAACTGCTGTCCCTGGGTATCATAAGCAGCCATATCGTAACACCAGAAAATAAGGACAGGAGCCATCTGGGTTGTAATCTGACTCCAGTCAGATATATACTCCCAGATATCGGGGTCTTCGTCCCTGTAGCAAACTATAGCCCTTGTTCCATTGTAGTTACCGGCTGTCGGGGCCATTCTAGCAGCCTCAAGCATAGCCTGAATCTTCCACTTCTCCACAGGCTTATTTGGCTCATACCATCTTATTGACCTCCTAAGCCCTATAGCCTCGAGGGCATTAAGGGGTTTTACCTCTTCAGGCTTTGGAATCTCATCGGATATTAGCTTGGCAGCCATTTACATCCCTCCTTCTTAACATTAAGTTCCTATATATGCATTTTTATAATATTCTAATACATTTGTCAATAACTAAATTGATTAAATTAAAAATTATTTTATTACAAGCTTGTAAGATAGTGATTTTTTTAGCCAGAAAGAATGAGGTAAAATATTACCATGGTTTTTAAGTTCCCAACTGAAGAGTGGCAACGCCTCGTTAGCCCGGAGAGAGAAACATGGCAGAATCCAAAAGAACTTCTAAATGCCACAAACCCCACTAAAGAGGAAGTCTGGGCTGACCTGGGTTGTGGCCCCGGATACTTTACCCTGCCCCTTGCTGAGAGGGTAAAAAGGGTGTATGCAATAGACTATGATGAAAGAATGCTTGATCTATGTAGATACCGAGCAGAGTCCATGGGATTAAAGAACATAGAGTATGTTTTGTGCACCGAGGAAAAAATACCACTGGCCAGTGAAGAGGTTGATGTATCCCTCCTTGCAAATCTACTCCATGAACTGGTAAATCCGGGGGCTTTCCTAGAGGAGGTAAGAAGGATAACGAAACAGGGAGGAAAGATTATACTTATAGACTGGCAACCGGTGCCATCACCTGCCGGGCCTCCACTGGAAAAACGAATACCAAAAGAAAAAGCCCTGAATCTCCTTATCCAAATGGGTTTTAGGCATTTATCTGATTTAAATACATACCCTTATCACTACTTTCTCGTGTTTGAAAACACCCTTACCAGAACTACCTAAACAGATTACCCGATAATTGAAGCATACCTGTCAAGTAAGGGAAGTAAAACGTCCTCCTTAGCTGAAGGGAGACCAAAGACAACCCGTTCAACTCCTGCCTTTTCCAGCTCCTCAATATCCCTTTGATCCGGATTGGAATCGTAAAAATAGTAGATTGATGTAACGGATATCTTGCCCGGATCACGACCTGCCGCTTCCGCACGCTGACGCAGTAGCGATATCTTCTCAGCCAGAACAGAAGGCTCTATACCGGTTGGCAACCAACCATCACAGAACTCAACGATACGGTCAAAAGCCTTTAATCCATAACCACTTCCCATGATAATTGGAGGATGGGGTTTCTGAAACGGTTTTGGGTAAGACCAGATTTTATCGAAGTTAACAAACTCACCGTGAAACTCTGCCTCATCATTAGCCCAGATCTCCTTCATTGCAAGTATCCGCTCCCTTAGCACCTTCCACCTATTCTTAAAATCAGTACCATGATTTTCCATCTCCTCTGCATTCCAACCCCCGCCTATTCCAAAGATAAAACGTCCTCCCGAGAGCTGATCCAGACTGGCAACCTCTTTTGCCGTGATTATGGGATCGCGCTCAACCACAAGACATATACCAGTTGCAACTTTAAGCTTACTTGTGGCCATTGCTGCAGCAGTAAGGGCTATAAAAGGGTCATAGGTATGCCAGTACTCTTTTGGTAAATCTCCACCACCGGGCCACGGGCTACGACGGCTAACGGGAATATGGGTATGCTCAGGTACCCACATAGATTCAAACCCGCGCTCCTCAGCAGCTCGTGCCAGATTGGCGGGATGCATGGCATACTCAGTTGGAAAGATTGAAATTCCAAATAGCATCTTAAATCCCTCCTTTTCTTTTTTCCCTTGCAAACAAAACCCATTTGTGATAATTTTGGGAAGTTTTTACCGTTTTTATTTGAGGGAGTTCCCTGAGATTACTCAGTTAGTGGAGGGACCAGGTTTCTCAGGGAAACTCCCCAAGAGGTATGGTTTTTACCATACCAGTGGAAGCTGGAATAATTCTACCCGAGTTGAGCCTACTAACAAGACATTAGGTGAGGTATTTTGCATTCTTATTCTCAAAAAAAGCAGATATTTACCATAGGACACTCCATCCGGAGTATAGATGAGTTTCTAGAAATCTTAAAACACTACCAAATAGAAACACTGGTTGATATAAGACGCTTTCCAAAATCAGGGCGCAATCCACACTTTAGCAGGGAAGTCCTTGAAGAAAAACTTCCTGCAAACGGCATCCGGTACGTCTGGATTGAGAAACTTGGGGGATTCAGAAAAGGTGGTTACGAAGAGTACATGAAGACAAAGGACTTCCAGGAAGGATTTAAAACACTCGTAGAAATTTCCAAAAAAAGCACTACAGCCGTTATGTGTGCTGAGCTTCTCTGGTTTAGGTGTCACCGCAGGTTCATTGCAACTGCCCTTACAGAAAAAACATGGCGTGTGGTTCACATCCACAACAAGGAAAGAAAGGAAATACATAGAACCATTGAGGCTAAATTGCTTTAAAGCCTTTGCAAATTATACAAGAGTCTTTTGAAAACAGGCTTTTCTATTTGCAAAAGAAAAACTATTACCAATTACACAGTTTAAACAGTGTATATACACACAGTGACAAAGCGCTTCAGGATATAAACAACCATAATTATTTGAAATATCTCTTTTGGCATACCTGTTGCAATAATCATAAAACACAAAGAACTAACCGGAGAATAACTGGTTTTTTAAATTAGATTAATCCTTTTGGGTCAGTATAAAGACATATACACAAAGGAGGAGAAAAACCATGGAAAGGAAAAAAGGGATTTTGAGCCTAGGTGAAACCCTAAACGAAATTCAGTACCTAAAAAAACAGATACAGGATTTCTCCTGGCTAATTGGTGAGGAACTTACAGAGAAATTAATAGAAACCCTCGACGAAAAGGAAAACAATTTCTCTTTCATACCATCTTGGCACTTCCCGGATTAATTTTTATAATATGTCAAAATCAAGGCTTAAAACCTTTGTTCTATTCCAGGGAGAAAAGGAGGCCAAGATGTTGCGAGCTTTTGTACTGTTTCTTGCTATCCTTTTTTTCCCCGTCTGGGCTGGTGCCCAGATAGAAGGTAGTGCTGAGCGGTATCGTTTTGAGCCCGGTGACAAACTCATCTATCAGGATGCCCTTGACCGTTGTCCGGTAGGAGAGTTTCTTCCTGAATGGAAGATAGTAAGTGGGGGCTACGAATGCGCACGCTTCAATGATCGCATATGGATACGCCCTCTAGAGCACGGCACAACACTCTATCTTTTGCTTCAAAATCCCTTACCCGAAGAATTCTCTCTAGAGCTAACCGTACACAGTTTTGAAGCTGGTAGACCCATGGTACGATTTGCCCTTCATCCTGAAGACGTACTCCCCAGACTCGAACGTGGTGATGCATATGCTGCCGGTGACATGCAGATTATTGCAGGCACCATCGGAGTAGGTGACCCTTCGGTATTTGGTGCTAAAGATAAGGTAGCTGGCAATCTTGAAGGCCGCTGGGATTTTAGCCGTGTAATTCCTCACGGGCAGGATCACCAAATTGCCGTGCAGGTACGCCGTGGGCAGGTACGGTTTTTTGTGGATGGCCAGCGTGTTGGCCATAAACCCTTCCGACCGGAAAAATCTCCTCGCATACTTACACTTTATTTCAGACGAGTAGTGTCAGACCCAAAACCCTTTGCAGAAGCACCTGTGCTGGTACGTGGCATCCGAATTGCCACCTACAGCACAACCGAAGCCACCCCCCAGGCAGAGCGTGACCTGATACGGGAACTCGGCGCAGAAGAAACGAAAGAGGGACTAAAGGTTACCCTATCGGAATCGATTCTATTTGACTTTGGTAAGTGGACTCTTAAGCCTGAGGCCAGAACCACGTTAGAGAAGGTTGCTCGCCTTGCAAACCTGAATGAGGGTCCTGTGCGCATTTGGGGGCACACCGATGACGTTGGATCAGAGCAGTTTAACCTTGTGCTCTCAGAGCTACGAGCTCACGTCGTGGCACTTGCTCTTGCACGCTTGGGTGTGGACCCAAAGCGGCTTGAACCCAAGGGATTTGGCGAAACGCGCCCTATAGTTTCTAATGACACCGATGAGAACCGTGCCCGTAACCGAAGAGTGGAAGTCATCCTGGGTAAGCAGTAACAAACCCACAACTGAGGTGTTGGGAGTAATTTGTAATGGTAAACAAACCATTATGATAAGAGTCTATTTAATCATCAATTCTGGAAACAGGCCTCTAGATACGAGGCTTTAGACTGCAGCAGTCTAAAGCCTCAAAGGAACTTGAGTTTAACAGTATTTCTGTATGAGATAACAGGATTTTCAATAACGATTTAAACTTAAGGCTTTATAGCCACTTTAATAACACCGTCTAGTTGATTGGAGAATATCCTGTAAGCTTCCTCTATCTCATCCAGAGAGAATCTATGGGTGATTAACTGCTTAAGGTTTACCCTCTCATTCTTTATAAGACTGATAAGCCTCCTCATCCTCTCTTTACCACCAGGACAGAGAGTAGATACAATCTTTTTATCCGCTATACCATAACCAAACTCCTGAAGAGGAACCCCTATACTTCCTAACTGAGCAGGATACACCCCTAAACTGGATATCGTTCCACCAACCCTTGTTACTTTAACACAGTTCTCAAAACTCTCCTGAAGCCCTATTGCCTCAATTGCAACATCCACCCCCCTGCCATCTGTAATCTTCATTATCTCTTTAACAGGATCCACCTTCTTAAAATCAATAACAATATCAGCACCCATCTTCCTTGACATATCCATCCTCGAAGAAACAGTATCAACGGTTATAATTAAGGAAGCACCTTTAAGCTTTGCCCCTGCAGTAGCACATAATCCAATCGGCCCCTGACCAAATACAGCTACAATATCCCCAACCTCTATATTTGCACTCTCAGCACCAGAAAGTCCTGTAGAAAAAATATCGGTTGTAAAAAGCACATCCTCATCCGTAAGATCATCAGGTATCGGGGTTAAATTGGCCTGAGCATTTGGAATCTTTACATAATCAGCCTGACAACCATCAATCGTATTCCCCATCTTCCATCCACCTAAAAAACCACCACACTGAGCCCAGTTTGCACTCAAACAGTAGTTACACTGACCACAGGGAGTAATAGCATTAACCGCAACCCTCTGCCCTACACTATAACCACTAACACCCTCACCAAGCTCATGTATCACACCAATTGGTTCATGCCCTATAATCCTGCCAACCTCCACAGGATATTCACCTCTCATTATGTGAACATCAGTAGCACATATGGTAGTAAGCGTAACCTTTATAACCGCTTCACCTGGACCAGCTTTGGGAATAGGCCTATCCTCAAGCCCTATCTTATTTACACCTTTAAAAACATTTGCCCTCATACTCATCTCTAATACCCCCAGAGTTATTTATCTCATTAACCATTATAGAAAAAACCTATCCCTGAGTAAACAATAAATTTAATACACATAAGGCAAAAATCCTGCTTAAACTTGCCGTATTTTGCCCTATAGCTTTTTTCTCCCCAGAGTGCTATCTCTAGAGTAATAAGTAACCTTTGTTCTTTGACAAAAAGAGAAAGCTTTTAGTGCGTAGATTTCTTCCACGACCCTAAAAAAGGTGGAAGAGAAGGAGAGGTAAAAACACTTACCCTCTCTTATGAGAAAACAGATAAGGGAGAAAGAGTGTTTTTTCAGATCACTCAGGGACAAAAGAGGGTTTCTTTAGCTCTACAAAGAGCAGACCTTTTTGCTATAAGTTCTCTCATTCCCCATGCTGTAAGCTGCATGTGGGACTGGATAGGGACTCTCCCACCTCATGAGGAAGTAGAGGCTACTACAAATCAAAATTCCTCCCTTGAGGAACTGGAAGAAGATATACCGTTTTAATCAGGGATTGGGTTTTCGGTGTTGGGTATTGAGAATTAACTAATCCCTAACACCCAATCCCCAAAACCCAACCCCTAACCAATGCCTGAGGGAAGAAGAGGCTCTGTAATATTTTCCACATCATCTCCTGTGCCAAAGCCTGCAGGACTTATTGATGCAATCTCAGAGATTCAACAGTACTACATAATAGAGAAAACAGGACAGGATATTCCCCCTGAGTTTCTTACCATCCGGGGAGTTATGACTTTCTTTACAGTAGGATTTAAAAATGGCTTTATAGAAGGAATAATCCTTGGACTATTTCTTCCCATTGCATGGGGTGTATGGGAAGGGAAGATAAAATCTTTGTTTTTGGATCAACCACACATGATCTTTTTACAAAACTCTTTATCTTTATGCTCTCATTTGGAATAAGTCTTTCTCTTATGCTTCTATTTGGAATAATACTCTCAAGATACTACATAGGGAATCTTACAAGAAGGGCAATAGACTCACTTGTATGGGGAAGGGCAATAAGCCTTACTGTAAAGGGGCTAATTATATTTGCACTCTATTATGTGCTTGTACTTTTTTGGACACCTGAGAATGTGTGGAAGGTAGGAGAGTATGTATGGAAGAGTAATCCAGAGGGGTTTTATGAGAAGGCAATGAGTCTTAGGCATGCAGTGTGGATGAGTGCATGGATGCAGCTTGTTACTTCACCAATTTTAAGTGTAATTCCATTTGGGTGTCTTAAGGCAAGAAGGAAGCAACTTGGCTAAATACAGTGAACTAAGAAGAATATGTTATAATTGATTGTATGAAAACTTATGCTTTTAGAGTAGTAGTTGAACCGGATGATGATCGCTGGCATGCTTATTGCCCAGCACTGGAAAGGTATGGAGCATCTACATGGGGAAACACAAAAGAAGAAGCATTTAAACATATTCAAGAAGTGGTTCAAATGATTGTAGAAGAACTTATTGAAGATGGAATACCTCTTCCTGAAGAACCAAAAGAAGAGGTGGAAGTATTTCCGGAATCTAGAATAGCAGTAACTATATAAAGTGCCTTGTCTATTGACTACAGTCAGTTAAGAAGCATAACCGCAAGAGAGATTGTTAGTGCCCTTATCCGTGACGGTTTCTATTTGCGAAGTCAAAAATGCAGTCATCAACGTTATCGTCATCCTGATGGAAGGATGGTTACAGTTTCCTTTCATCATCCTTCTGATACTTTTCCACCCAAAACCCTTAAAGAAAATGATTGAAGAACAAGCACGTTGGAATGAAAAAGACCTTGAACGTCTGAAGCTTATAAAGTGATTAAACACCCTTATCGTAAGATACGTATATCTATCTTCAAATTAAGCTTAGACCATGTTTTATCAGCGGTCAAAACAGGTAAACCAAGTTTTAAACCAAGGCAAAGGCATGCTCTATCACCAAGAGAAAGACCAAGCGGTCTACAAATAGGATAAAGTTCTGATGAAATCCTTACCTCATCTTCCCCAAAAGGCACCACAATTAATCCCAGTGCTTTAAATCGTGGACTTACTTGATCAAGACTTAGCCCTTCCGAAACTATTTTCGCATACACCTCTGCAAGATTTACCGCACTTATAGCTGCCCCCTTAGCTATAGCATCACTTACTTCTTTATACCCCTTTTCTTGCTTAAGATAGGCTATTAATGCTGAAGCATCTAAAACAACACAGGGTTTCATTGAACCACAAATACCCTTTTAGCAAATGAGGACATAGGCTAATATTATCCCAATTCCCCATCTTCCCTTTTAGCTTCCTCTCTTCTTTCTGCTATAAGTTCCTTGGATGAAAATTTCGCTTTCCTGAACATAGACCAAAGTTCTTGCTCTACTACACGACGGGGTTGTAGAATCAGTTTATCTCCTTCTATCCATCCCACTACCATATCTCCGGGTTTTACTCCTAAAGCCTTACGCATAGGTGCAGGTATAACTACTCTACCTTGGGGGCCTATATGAAGTAGATACAAGCTTTGCCTAACTTTATCCACACTTTGCTTTATTCCTGGCATATTTTTAAGATGTGTCATATCAAAAATGTATGGCAGATTATAGCTTCTGTCAACCATATAGGTGAGAACTTATTTGGATTGAATAAGACATACCTCAAGAATGTATTGTACCCTGTGGTTTTCAACCAAAGAAAGGAAAAAAGCAATCCTCTCTTCTTCCCCTTCCCTTCCAACCCTTATGCTAGTTTGTAACTCCCCTTTCTTATCCGTCTGAGTTACAACAACATACCCACCTTCCCCCGAAATCGTATGGTTTCTTGAAAGAGGCCCAAGAAACGATAGCTTCATAAAGCCAAGTATATCCACACTACTTGCCAATCTCTAAGGGTTACACTTACCTGCCTTGATGGAATCTGAGCGGTAAGGGTAACTTCTTCTTTCCCCCTATAACGAGAGTTCCCTGAGAGTAAGTAAAGACAAGAGGCCTCTTCACAAGGAAGGATTGTAGCTCAAGCAGAGTATCATGAAGAATCAGCTTAACTTTTTCAGGAACTTCAAGTTTGCATTTAACTGTTTTAATAAGATTCACCGTGTGAAATATATCCCATATTCTACAAAACCCATTAAAGGAGACGGGCAATTCCTCCCACCGCTAAAGCAGTGGGCTTTCTTGCCCGATTTTCTGTGATACTGGGATTTCTACGCAAAGGGTCATTAGATAGTCATAATAACCAATGGCTCACCTAATCATCAGATAAATCCTAAGCTCTGATTTTAGCAGAGTTTTCGAGCCTCCCGAAAGGGAGGTTTTTTGTTCTCTGGTGTGTCTTAATATGAATTAAATTTACTTAAGTTCAAAGGGACAGGTGGTTATACCGAAACAATACAGGAACACTCTTTGACTAAAAGAGGGTGATGAATTTGGAAAGAAGATGATAGATTAATTTTGTTGCCTGTGAGCAAATTTGGAACTGCAACCAAAGGAATAGCAAAAGGTACCTACGGCAGGACAAAAGAAAAAGTTGGGAATAAAAAGGTTCTTATCCAACGTTCAAAAACACCAAAAACTGGGATTAGATAGCACAGTTATTATTTATCATATTGAGAATGTAAAACCCTATTCTAATCTAACAACAGCACTATTTAATTGGATAGGTTCATCGAAGACAAATCTTTTTCTTTCGTCTCTGGTCCGGACTGAAATCTTAACAAAACCTTATAAGGATAAAAATTCTAAGATGGTTTTGGAACTTGAATGTTTCTTGAAATTACTACCAAACAAAGAATGAATTCCAGTAAGTCCCGAAATTGCAGAAGAAGGGGCACGGTGGAGTTTATGGTTTAAGAACTCCCGATGCAATTATTATTGCAAGTGCTATTCTAAGTAAAGTAAGTGGACTTATTACAAATGATAAAAGTTGGAGCAAGGTTAAAAAAGAGGGTATGGGGATTATTGTTCTTGAGAATTTCTTTGATAAGTTGCTCCCTCTATCCTAACATGTAAAGCCTTTTCCTTAAACACAGCAAAAATCCCCTCTAAACTTGCCGTTTTTGACACAATTTACTTTCCTGAAACACTCTGTAGCTTTAATCTAAAAAGAGAGGTTATTTATATGAGGTTTAGAGCTCTTTCTTCTTATCTTTTTACCTTTTTGCCTTTTTGCCTTTTTACCTCTTTACCTTTTTGCCTTTTAACCTTCCTTTTTCCAACCATATCCCATGCCGCATACTAGGTTGTTACATACGGAAACGGGGAATTTATAGGGGAAGTTTTAAATTCCATCGCAATCATTGCAGGTGGGGGAGACCTCAGGAGACCTCTTAGACTCGGACTTCTTATAGGTCTAATTATTGCAGTTCTCTCTGCAATGCTTCACCGTCAGTTTAATCCCGCATGGTTTATAGGGACTGTTATCGTCTATATAACATTTTTCGCTGTGAAAGTAAACGTTGCAATAGAAGATAAACTTAACCCCTCTGCAAACCGTATCATTGGAAATGTTCCCATGGGAGTTAGGCTATTTGCTTATGGAACTTCTTACTTAATGTTCCTTCTTTTGCAATAGTTAGAGCAATAGGGCAGATGATGTCTCCTACAACAGGACTTGGGCATTCAACAGTTAAAGTAATGGAGAGATATTCACATCCGGAAAATAGCATTCAGTTGGCAGTAAAAATTCTAGCAAATTTCAGCTTGATCGTAGCGATTCCCGTAGCAATGAAGAATGAAGCTTATGAGAATGATTCGTAACCCCCTTAAATCATTGGAGCCGATGAGGGGATTCGAACCCCTGACCTGCGCATTACGAGTGCGCTGCTCTACCGCTGAGCTACATCGGCCTATATACACCCATACAACCTGCAAGAAGTTTAACAAAGGTTTTAAAGTATAGTCAAGATAAAGAACCTAAAAATCCCTCCTGCTTGTTTTAGTGCTCAATATATGATAAATATAAATATCTGTATGGCTTAAAACCGGAGAGAATACCTTACATGGCAATTGTTATTAAGGGTATTACAGTTCCATCCTTACTCATAAAGCTTGATAAAACAAAAACAGTAGATGAGAACATCACCGAACTTGAAGAAAAGCTTTCCTCAACCTTTTTTAAGGGCTCTTTAGTGGTTGTGGACACAAATGATATCAACCTGTCCGAAGAAGATAAAAGAAGGATTGAAGAGACCCTTGAGAAGCACAATACAAAGTTCCTGGGCTATCGTGTATCCAACAACACAAAAAGCAAAGAAGTAAAAAGGAGTGTGGATGAGATAGATGAGAGAAAATCCCTTAAGGTAGTCAACAAAACACTTAGAAGTGGTCAGAGGATAGAGCATGACGGGGACGTTCTTATAATAGGAGATGTAAACCCCGATGCCTATGTTATTGCATCTGGCAATATCATCGTTATGGGAACCCTTAGAGGAATTGCACATGCCGGAGCAAGAGGAGATGAGACAGCGGTTGTCATGGCTTTAAAGTTAAGGCCTCAACAACTGCGAATAGGAAGCTTCTTTACGAGATCTCCCGATGAGAACATCGAAATCCCGGAGTATCCGGAAAAGGCCTTTGTAAGGGAAAACCAGATTTACATAGAAAAAATTCAAACATAAGGGGAAAAGACCATGGCCAGGGTTATAGTAGTTACCTCAGGAAAGGGAGGAGTTGGAAAAACAACAATAACAGCAAACATAGGAGCAGCCCTATCCTCAATGGGAAAGCGGGTGTTAACGATAGATGCAGACATAGGTTTAAGGAACCTGGATATGATCCTGGGATTGGAGAACAGAATCGTATACGACATAGTGGATGTCGTTGAAGGGGTTGTGGCACCGGAAAAGGCGTTTGTAAAGGATAAACGAGGTCTTCCACTCTATCTCCTTCCTGCAGCACAGACAAAAAACAAGGACTCGGTAAAACCAGAGCAGATGGTAAGCATAGTAGAAAGGATAAAATGGAACTTTGACTATATAATAATAGACTCACCAGCAGGCATTGAGGGAGGATTTAGAACAGCAGCTGCACCTGCCAGTGAGGTTCTTGTGGTGGTAAATCCTGAGGTCTCATCTGTAAGGGATGCCGATAGGGTAATTGGTCTTCTTGAATCCATGGAGAAAGAAAACATTAAACTCATAGTAAATAGAATTAAACTCCACCAGGTTAAAAAGGGAGAGATGCTATCTGTAGAAGATATAGAAGAGATACTGCATATTCCTAAGATCGGTATCGTTCCAGATGAAGAAAAGATGGTTGACTTTACAAACAAGGGAGAGCCTATTGTCCTCTCAGCAAACTCAAGATCAGGAAAAGCCCTTATGAACATAGCCAGAAGGCTAGAAGGACAAGACGTTCCATTTACAGAACTTGAAGAGAAAAAGGGCTTCTTAAGTCGAATATTAGGGGGATGATCATGTCTATACTTGGGTTCCTTAGCTTTTGGAAAAGAGATAAATCAGCTAACGTTGCAAAGGAAAGGCTTATGCTGGTTCTTTCATATGAAAGAAAAGACCTGCCCTCAGATTTTACCGAGAGGGTAAGGAAAGACCTCATAAAGATCTTTGAGAAATACCCTCAGTTTAATCTAAAAGACATAGAGGTTAACCTAAAAACAGGGTTTTCAAGAGATGAGCTTTCCATATGCATTCCCTTCAGAAAGGACAGAAGATGAGTGCACCACTTGAGGAGATAATTAAATATCTCTTTCCCTGATAAGGTAAAATACAAGAACAAGCATGTGTTTACATACCTCACCCCTTTCCAGATAGTCCCTACATTTACAGAAATCCCCACCCTTGGATAACATCACAGAAAACCCCATTCCCTCGTCCGTATAAACATAAGCCTTTATTAGCTCCTCTCTTTCCTCAACTACCTCCACCCTGGGAGGCTGGTCATAAAACTCCCTGATTGCCCTTACGATATTTGGTCGGCTTGCCCTTAAAATATAGTTTATAAGGTCAAGTCTAACCCTGCCAGGATTATCTTTAAATCGCTTGAAACTGTTCTTATTCTGAGCAGTATCCTTTTCTCTCTGTACCGACTCTGAGACACACCTTACCTCTTCAACAAGCTTAACTACGGAAAAGGGTTTTTGCAGGAACCTGTTACCACTTGAGAGGATAAACTCATTTACAGATGAGGTAACAAAGATTATTCTCCCTGCAAGCTCCCTATCCAATCTCTGTACCTCTTGGTAGAACCTATACCCCCCCATATTTGGCATTGAAAAGTCTGAAATGATAACATCGTACTTAGCCTTTTTTAGCTTTTCGAGTCCCTGAATACCATCACCTACAACCTCTACATTAAAACCCTTTGCCTCTAGAATCCTTTTCTCCAGATCCGCTATAGAACTGTCATCTTCCACAATAAGGATGCTTTGCTTTCTCACTTTCCTACTATTAACTACGGCAGAATACGGTAAAACTATCTTATAACAGAGTAAAACCACTTTAAATAAAACCTTAGTAGTTATTTTCCTTAAATCTTTAGCAATAACTTTTTATGTTTTATTATATCCAGTAGGGAACCTTCAGAGGAGCGGATTTGAAGGGAGAGAGAACAAAACCCGGGCAAATACTTCAGTTAAAGCTATCTGATCTGGTGAACAAGGAGATTGCCATAAAAATACACTCTGAGGTTCTTAACTGCGATGTATGGTTTTGTGGAACCGAGAAAATAGCATCCCTTGTAAAAGAAGAAGACCCACAAGCAGTAATCTACAGCATAAAAGAACTCATAAAGCTTTTAGAGCTGGAACCAGACGTTGAGGAGATTAGAGCAATTCACAATATAAAAGCAATCTTTCCATCATCAAAGATAATTGTGGATGATTAGAGATATCCGGTTACCATGGCACCGTTTCCCCACGCCAGTTTAGGAAGCACCCGCTTTGCTCTGGTTTTATGGCATCAATAACGCGGATCATTCCTTCCACAGATTGCTTAGGGGTTAGCGGAGCCCCTGGACCACCCATATCAGTTTGAACCCAGCCCGGATCAAGGAGTACAGCTGTAATACCCCATTTTTTTACCTCTACAGACAGAGAACGCATAAACATATTCATGGCAGCCTTACTTGCACTGTAGTAATACGGGAAACCTTTAGTGTTTAACGAAAGCGATGCATAACCGGTTGATATACCTACAATCTTTGCACCTGATGAAGCCACCAGAAGATCAAGATACTCCTGAACAACTATAATCGGGGCAACTGCATTTATACGAAACACCTTAAGTGCATCTTCGAATCTAAGTGTTCCAAGGTGCTCTGAAGGCTCCTTGCTACCATAAATAGAGTAAACACCCGCATTGTTGATAAGAATATCGATAACACCCGTATGGGTTTTAACCACCTCGTGTGATCTACGTATGGATTCAAAATCTGAAACATCCATCTCAACTATCTCTAGCTGTTTTCGATATACACTTTTAAGTTCACCTAACCTGACGGCAGCCTCAGGATTACGACAGCATGCAAACACACACTCCCCTCTTTCCAAAAACTGACGTGTAAACTCCAATCCCAGACCACGATTTGCCCCCGTAATTAGTACACGTTGCAAAGCGCTCCTCCCTTAATCGAATCCGTTATCTGATTCATGTCTCTTAAGATACCCTGCTTCCAGCTCATACAGTTTCTTTAGTCTTCGACTATGTCTTTCTTCATTGGTAAACCTGGCATCCAGAAAAACCCTTACAATCTCTTTGGCAAGTTCAGAACCAATAACACGTGCCCCAAGAACCAGAACATTCATGTTGTCATGTTCTACCCCCTGTCTTGCAGAATAGGTATCATGGCAAAGACCGGCTCTTATACCGGGAATCTTGTTTGCAGCTACCGAAGCCCCAACACCACTACCACAAATGAGTATCCCACGGTCAGCTCTACCCTGATTTATAACCTCTCCAACAGCCTTTGCAAAATCCGGATAATCCACAGGCTCAGTACTGTCCGTTCCTACATCCAGAACCTCATGCCCTATCCGACTAAGGTATTCAACCAAACTCTTTTTAAGACCAAACCCTGCATGGTCGGATCCAATAACAACCCGCATCTAACGCACTCCTTCGGAACCACCTGCCAAACCGGTGCCAAAACCTTCGCTCCTTTTTCTTAGCTTTCCATACACAAACCGTATAGAGAGGAAAACACTTATAATCAATGTGGCTATAGAAACCATGAAAAAACCAATGGCCAAAAACACCCCCGAAAAGAGGATAAGAAAGGGAAGATAAAAAGGAAGTCTTTTCTCCTCTATATGCTCTTGTGTTTCTATTTCCCCAAAACCATCATTTTTCATGATTTCCTCCTCTGGCTTAATTTATCACTTTTACCAATCTTATTCAACCAGTAGTAATCCAGTAAAACTTCAGATAAAGCCAACCCAAAAAGGACAAGACAACTTAAGAATTCCACTTTGAGCCAAATGGCAGATAGGAGAGAAAGGTTCTTAGCAGAACCAGAAAGAAGGGGGCCGAAAACACCTTTATTAGATAGAAAATATCACCCAAGCCAAAGTAAAGCTTAGAACTCCAAACCCCCATCTGAACCTCTAAGACTAAAAACTTCCCCTCCACCCTTATATCCCTCATCAGGATACCCAACTCACCTGATGGGGTTAGAACTCTTATATTTCGTGGCCTCATTTTTCTCCTTCCTCTGGATAGATATTTACGGTTACGTACAAGCAATATACATACCTCTAATTTAGATGCCCAGATATCTGGGGATAAAGCTATTTTAAGGCACACAATCTGTCAGAAAATAAGACACCCTACAGAAATGAAATAGATTTTTTTTTAATTTTACACCTGTCAATATGGAAAAAGAAACAATAGTTGGTAAAATACATTTGGTTATTCAAACCCACTAAGGATAACTAAGCTTTTACAGGTGGAGAGGCAATGGCAAAAAGGGAGCATGTAGAGATCCTAACAAAGGGAGTAGACACATGGAACAAATGGAGAGAGAGTAACCCGGAGGAAAAACCGGATCTAATAGGAGCAAACCTTAGCTGGGCAAACCTGATAAATGCAAACCTTAGGGAAGCAAACCTTCAAAGGGCAAACTTAAGAGGTGCCAACCTAAGTCTTGCTGACCTAAGCAAATCGAACCTAAGCAATACAGATTTAAACAGTGCAAAACTCAACAAGACAAAACTCAGCGAAGCAGACCTAAGCTGGGCTGATCTTACTTATGGGATGGTAAACGATGCCAATCTGGTAAATGCCTGCTTAAGGGGGACCAATTTCACGGAGGCAGATTTAAGGGCAGCGGATCTAAGAGGAGCAGACCTAAGCTGGGCAAACCTGAACATGGCAAACCTGGGAAAGGCAAATCTAAGCAGGGCAAACCTTAAAGGAGCAAACCTAACAGGGGCAAACCTGAACTGGGCAAATCTGAACAAAGCAGACCTAAGCTGGGCTGATCTGAGCTGGACCCAGCTAAATGGAACAACTCTCATAGAAGCAAGGCTTGTTGGAACCTTCTTTACGTATGCACATATGGTAAATACCAATCTTGAGAGGGCTTTTCTGGAAAACTGTTCTATATACGGAGCCTCCAGCTGGGGTCTTAACTTAAATGGAGCTACACAGTCAGGGTACATTGTAACCCCACCGGGAGAACCAGCAGTTGTGGTTGATGATTTTGAGATTGGACAGCTTATCTACCTACTGCTTAAAAGCGAAAAACTTGGTAACTTTATCGAGAGCATAGCCACAAAACTTGTCCTGGTAATAGGGGATAGAACCGAGCGGGAAAGTGTACTGGATGAGATATGTAAGGGAATTTCCAAGCATAACCACCTTCCAGTGGTATTTGATGTTAATAGCGGGTTAGCTAATCCCCAAACCGTAGAGACAGCATTCATACTGGCTCAGATTGCAAGATTTACTATCTCGGATTTAAGCGATACAAAAAGCAATCCCCCTGAGTTGGAGCTTCTAGTTACAAATGCCTTAAGAAGCAAGGAGTATATATCCGATAACTGGACGGATAAAATCATTAAAGACATAATCAATCTGGGATGGAATCTTAAAGTACTTCGCTGTGAAGGAAAGGATTTCCTTCTCTCCTACCTCCAGGAAAAGATACTTGGCACTCAAACTCTCCATAAATCCACAACGCAGGGCCCCTAGGACCAGAGCTGTTTGACGGCAAAAAGATATTTAAACATACTTTTACTTAAAGAAAGATGCTAAAAGAGAGGTTTTGGGCATCTCTTGTACTTAGCTCAATTACGATCCTTGTATCTATCTTTTTAATATGGGAACTTATAGAAAAGAACTTCTTTAAAAACCTTGACTACAAAACCCTTCATTTTCTCTATATTACCCGTGGTATAGCAGCCTCCTCTCTACTTGCTGCCTGGGCCGTGTGGTTTATATGGAAAGAGAAACTAAGGTATCAGGAGCTCTTTAACAGGATAATCAACAACTCACTTGATGCCATTCTGATTTACGACAAACTAGGAAATGTAATTACAATGAACAAAACCGCAAGAGAGCTGTTTTGCTCTACGGGGAAAGAGCTAAGAACCGTCTGGGAAACCATTCCACCGGAGAGTAAGGCTACCTTTCCTACACTGCTGGAAGAGGTAAAGAAAGGCAGGAAACTGGTAGACCACGAGACCGAGAAGATACTTCACGATGGAAGAAAGATACCGGTAAGTATAGGGCTTATATACCTAAACGGTAAAGATGGGAAGTTTATAGAGACGGTAAGAGACATAAGGGAAAAGATTGCCCTTCAGAACAAGATAATAGAGATTGAAAAAGACCAGCTAATAGGAAAGATGGCAGAGGGGATTGCACATCATATGGGAACCCCTCTTGCTTCCATGCTTCTTCGCATTCAGATGCTAAAAGAAGACCTACCTGAACACACAGAGTGTGTAACGTGTATGCAGAAACTAAACCTTGTTGAACAGCAGATCTTCTATACCCAGAAGGTGATTCAAAGGCTCCTTAGATTTGCAAGACGACCTACAAACGAAAGGCATTCGGAAAAGGTTTCCTTAATCCTTAAAGAGGGCATAGAGATAATAAAACCCCTTATTAACAAAAGGAGGATAGAGCTTGAGCTACATACAGAAGATGATATAAACATTCAGGCCGATAGCAACCTACTGGGGTTGGTTTTCTCTGATATAATGATGAATGCAATTGATGCAATGCCTGAGGGAGGAAAACTCTCTGTACGCTTACACAGGGTGGATAAAGACACAGCAGAAGTGCTAATATCGGATACTGGAACGGGGATACCAGCAGACGTACTTCCCCTTGTTTTTGAACCCTTCTTCTCCACAAAACCCTCGGGCAAAGGAACAGGGCTTGGACTCTTTATAGCAAAGAGAGTAATAAGCGAACACGGAGGCACAATACACATAGAGAGTGTGGAAGGCAAGGGAACAAGTGTTTTTATAAGACTCCCAATTATTGAATAGCCAAAGACTCTCTCTTTCTGCTCTTTACCGTGTAAAAAAAAGCACCCGATGTACTAATAAAAAAAATCAGTATGCAGATAACATTTAAAAACCCTCCCCAAGACCGAAGCGGAACCAGGCTTATAAGGTCTCCAAGAACGCGAAATAAAAGAGACAAATGGAGAAGACCAAGAGGCAGGTAAAAAGCCCTGGAAAAAGGAAGTGTTTTTCCAACTACGGAAGAAAAAACGATTGGAGCGTGACCAAAAATCATCGAAAACACAAACCCCAAGAAGAAAGAATGTAAGAGGGCATCGTATTGGAAACCAGAACTAAATCTTCCATAACATAATGCCAGCAAACCACTTATCCCAAGCCATATACAGCCTGATAAGACACAGGTGGCTATATAGCGAGACAGTCCTGCAAAACGAATAGCAAATCTGGAGATATCATACCTAAAAAGCCATATTGAAAGCCCCACCATACCCATTCCGGCAATGTGTAAACCCAAAAGAAAGTTAAAAACCGATACGAAAAGACCGGCAAGGAACAAAATGGTTAAAGCAAGAAACACCAAGACAGAAAGCCGCGGTATAGCTCTAAGACGGCTTAGCTCAATCCGTTCACCAACAACGGTAAGCATCAAAAATCCCAACCACCAAAGAACCACTTTAGGCATACTTCCTACAACAACCCAGATGATATTACCCAAAAACCAGACCACCGCCCCGATAAGCACAGTAAGGGTAAAGAGGCTCTTTTGACGTATGGATAAAAGGAGTAACTCCATAGAAAGCCCTAGACTCCCTGCTAAAATCAGAATGGGGCCAAAAGGGCTAAAAGGGAAAACAACAAGAAGCAAAGCCCCTACCCCTGTTAAGAACGGTATGGTGTAGGTTAAGCTATGACCTAATGCCACAGCCCGTTCAAGTCCTATAAGTGTTCCTAAAAAACCAGATATCATAAGTGGGCCGTGGATCAAAGGAAAGCCTGAACCAAGTGATGGCAGACTCCAGCCAAGTCTTAAGAGCCCCGTCCACAGTGCAAGAAGCAGGGAACAGATAGCAAGGAACAGGAAAAACACACGCAACAGGGGCTTTTTATTACCAGTAGGGCCCATTACGGAATCAGGGGGTATAAAACTTTACCTCAGCACCAACGAAGTTTACCTTTCTATGGGTTCCATCACAAAAAGGTTTATTCTGAGAACCTCCACAGCGACAAAGAGCAATCCAATCCCTCTCAATAAGCTGCTCTTTTCCAGTGCTGTCTACAAATCTAAGAGGACCCTTAACCAGAATCGGACCGTTTTCAAGCAACTTGATTTCATATCCCATAAGCATTTCCTCCTTTTTGGCTGGACAAAATTGAAAAAACCTACATCCATAATAAATTTTCATGCTATAAGAAATACGGTTTAAAGTCAAGGCAGATAAACATGTAAAAACAGAGTTTTGAAAATAGCAATACTCATGCTAATATTAAAGGTTAGAGTTTAGCAAACTGAGACACACTCAGGGAACCTGTTCTTTTAGATAGCGGAGGGCTGGCAGAATTGGCAATGCACCGGACTTGAAATCCGGCGTCCCTCGGGGACTTGGGGGTTCGAGTCCCTCGCCCTCCGCCAGTTTAAATCCATATGAAAGGAAAACTCTATATTGTTGCTACCCCAATAGGTAATCTTGAGGATATAACCCTAAGAGCACTAAAAACACTAAAGGAAGTTGATGTGATTGCCTGTGAGGACACAAGGGTTACAAGAAAACTCCTTTCTAAATACGATATAGAGAAGCCACTTGTAAGCTACCACGAACACAACGAACAACAAAAAGCAAGGGAGCTAATATCCCTTCTGGAATCCGGGAAAAACATAGCAGTTGTATCCGATTCAGGAACCCCAGGAATATCAGACCCGGGGTACAGGATTGTAACCCTTGCCTCTCAAAAAGGCATTGAGGTAATCCCTGTACCGGGGCCATGTGCTGCAATAGCAGCCCTAAGTGTGTCGGGGCTACCTACAGCAAGATTTGCCTTCTTTGGTTTTCTTCCAAAATCCGCCAAGAAAAGAAAAGAGTTTCTGGAATCCATAAGGGAATACCCAGAAACACTTGTGTTTTACGAATCCCCAAACAGGATACTGGAAACCTTAAAGGACATAATAGAGGTCCTGGGAGATAGAAACATATCCATAAGCAGAGAGCTTACAAAGGTATTTGAAGAAAGCCTAAAAGGAAAGGCATCCTGTGTTCTAGAAACACTCAGGCAGAGACAGAGCATAAAAGGGGAGATTACAGTTGTTGTAGAGGGAAAACATCATGAGGAAACCGATTTAGGTCAAGAGGTAGAAAGGGAACTAAAAGAATGCAGGGAAAAGGGGCTGAGTTTAAAAGAAGCTGTTCAGACGGTTTCAAAAGAGCTTGGGATTTCTAAAAACCTGGTATACAGGAAAGCACTTACGGTATGGCAAAAGCAAAGCCGGGCATAGAAAAACTCATGTTTTCTTTTTCTTTTCTTTTTCCAGCTCCTGGGCTATCTTAACCTCTCTTTCCACCTTTTGCTTCTTCTCTATTGCCTCACCCTGAATCTGAGCCTTACAGGGATCACAGATAGAGGCATCAGAGGGTTTCCCGCATATCATACAAACCCTTTTTTTTTCGGGCATATCTCCTCCTTGCTGTGGTGTTTCCTAGGCAAAAGGGGGCTTTCTACGAGTCCAACTCGTATGGATCTCGTAATTATGTCCTACGCGCAGTATGGTTTCCTCATCAAAAGGCTTACCAAGTATCTGCAATCCAATTGGAAGCCCTTCGGAGTTAAATCCACACGGAACCGAGATACCGGGAAGACCTGCAAGGTTACAGGGAATCGTAAATATATCCGATAGGTACATCTTGAGTGGGTCATCTATCTTCTCCCCGATCCTAAATGCAACCTCAGGCGAGGTGGGGGTCATAATTACATCCACTCTTTCAAAGGCCTTTTCAAAGTCCCTTTTAATCAGTGTTCTTACCCGCTGAGCCTTAAGATAATAAGCATCGTAGTAACCTGCAGAAAGTGCATATGTACCTATCATAATCCTTCTCTTAACCTCTGCTCCAAAACCCTGAGCACGGGTTTTTGTGTACATATCCCTTAGGGACTCACAGTGAGGGGATCTAAAGCCGTATCTTACCCCATCGTATCTTGCAAGATTAGAACTTGCTTCAGATGGAGCAATTATATAGTATGCAGAAACCGCATATTCAGTATGAGGAAGTGAGATCTCCTCCAGATGTGCACCTAAATCCTCAAAAAAGTTTATGGCCTTTCTTACCGCTCCTTCAACCTCAGGGTCTATCCCCTTTATAAAGTACTCCTTTGGAATTCCTATTCTTAAACCCTTTATCCCCTCATTTATATGCTCTGTGTAATCCGGAACAGGCAATCTAACGGAGGTTGAATCCCTAGGATCAGAACCTGCTATCACATTTAAAACCAAAGCAGCATCCTCAACGGTTTTTGCAATAGGACCTGCCTGGTCAAGGGACGAGGCAAACGCTATCATACCAAACCTGCTTACCCTTCCATAAGTGGGTTTAAGTCCAACAACACCGCATAGAGAAGCCGGCTGCCTTATGGAGCCTCCGGTATCCGTTCCAATGGAAGCAAAACAAAGCGATGCTGAGACAGCAGCAGCAGACCCACCACTTGAGCCTCCAGGAACCCTATCCAGATCCCACGGATTCCTTGTGGGTCCGAAGTAAGAATTCTCTGTAGAAGAACCCATTGCAAACTCATCCATGTTGTTCTTACCAACCACTATAGCCCCTGCTTCCCTTAACTTCTTAACAACAGTAGAGTCATAAGGAGAGATAAAGTTCTCAAGTATCTTTGAACCACAGGTAGTTCTTACCCCCCTCATCACGAATATATCCTTAACACTTAGCGGAATACCGTGAAGGGGTCCCCTGTAGTTGCCAGAAACAATAAGTTTTTCCTCCTCTTTTGCTTGGTTGATAGCCTCATCCCAAAGAACAGTTATATAGGAGTTGATCCTGGGGTCTTTCTCCTCAATTCGCTTTAGAACCACACGTGTGAGCTCTACCGGCGATATTTCTTTTTTCCTGATGAGTTCGGAAGCCTCCTTTATGGTTAAAGAAGATAAATCCATAGCATACTCTCTCCTTAATCCTCTATAAACTTGGGGACAGCAAAGAAACCCTCTTCCCTATGAGGAGCGTTTTCCAGAGCCTCATCTTGGGTCAACCAGGATTCCACAACATCCTCCCTTAAGGGAGTTGAAACGTCAAGCACATGAAAAGTGGGTTCAACATCTCTTGTATCAAGCTCGTTTAACTTCTCCACATACTGAAGTATTCTCCCAAGCTGTTCCGTAAACTTCTCAAGCTCTTCCTGGTTAAATTCGAGTCTGCCAAGCTCAGCAACATGTAAAACGGTTTCCCTTGTGATCTTCATTACGTCTCTCTAACCCCCTTTGATTCAGCCTACACAGATAAATATCTTACATGCTTACCATAACTTTTCCATATCTATAGAATTTCCTTCTGGAAAAAGCCCTCAGCAAAATCTATAACCAGGGACTCAAGCTTCGTTCCGCAAAGCCTGTTAATCTCCTGAATCCCCGTCGGGCTCGTGGTGTTTATCTCGGTAAGATAACCTCCTATAATATCTATTCCTACAAAGTAGAGCCCATCACTTACAAGTCGTGGGGCAATTTCTCTACATATCTCAAGATCCCTGCTTTCAAGCTCCGCTTTAACAGGGCTTCCGCCAGAGTGGAAATTGCACCTAAACTCCCCGGGTTTAGCAACCCTTAGTACAGCACCTATGGGTTCCCCATTTAAGAGGATAACACGCTTGTCTCCTTCAGATACCTTCTCTATGAATTTCTGAGCAAGAACGTATCTGCTCCCCTTTTCGGTTACTGTCTCAAGTATGATGTTAACGTTTTTATCCCCTTCCCTAACATAGAAAACACCCTCACCCCCACAACTATCCAGTGGTTTTACAACTATTTCCCCACCCATTTCCGCAAGGAAACTCCTGAGTTTACCCATATCCTTTGTTACCAGTGTTGGTGGAATCAGATGAGGGAAATTAAGGGTGTAGAGCTTTTCATTTGACTCCCTTATACCCCTGGGGTTGTTTATGACCAGGGTCTTTTTAGGATCAATTAGGCTAAGGATATAGGTTGCATAAATATAGTCCATGTTAAAAGGAGGGTCCTTTCTCATCCATACCACATCAAACTCATCCAGAGGCATCTCAACCCTCATACCCAGCGTGTAAAACTCCTCTGCCCTCTTTAAGCTTAGCTCAGATACACTTCCCCAGGCTCTCCCATCCTTTACAAAAAGGTCTTTTAGCTCAAGATACCAGACTTCGTGTCCCCTCTGCTGCGATTCAAGCATGAGCACAAAAGTGGTATCTTTATCTATGTTTATCGACCATATAGGATCCATTACAAATGCCATCTTAAGTCCCATAGGAGTTAATCTATACAAAATGGGTATGGAGTTCAAGAAAAGTTTTATATAAACTTTAAACTATGGGTGAGAAAAAAATAACCTTACAGGATGTAGTAGAAGAGAACAGAAAGATAAGAATGCTTAGACTTATGGTTGATCTGAGTTTATCTCTTATCCTGCAGAAACAACTAACAAGGGAGGAAGCACTTGAGCAGTTTGCCAGGGTTAAAAGGTTTGCCTTAAAGCTTTTCCCAGGGAAGGAAGAGGCTTTTGAATTAATATATGCACCTAAATTCAAAAGAGCTATAGCCGAAACATATGGATTTCACTGATAAGGAGAATCTATTAGACCTGCTCCAGAGTACACCACTTTCCCGCAGAGAAGCCGAGGCTATACAGCGAGAACTTCAAAAGAAGGTAATAGCCAGAAACGATTTTGATGAGATAAGGACTGTAGCCGGCGTTGACCTCGCCCCTGTTAAGAACAGGGAAAAACTGGTATGCGGAATAATAGTCTTTTCCTATCCCGAGCTTAGAGAGATTGAGAGAGCCTGTGCAACTGTGGAAGATAAGTTTCCCTATATACCAGGGCTTCTTGCCTTTAGAGAAGGGCCCGCAATCATTGAAGCCTTTAAGAAACTAAGGAACAAACCGGATTTGCTTATGATAGATGGACAAGGGATAGCTCATCCGCGTGGCCTTGGCATTGCAAGTCATGTAGGGGTTATACTTGATATCCCTTCAATCGGGGTGGCAAAGGAAAAACTCTATGGTAGGTACAGAGAACCTCCTGATACACAGGGAGCATGGACCCCACTTGTTGATACCCGAAGGGTAAATACAATTGGTGCTGTAGTGCGGACAAAAAAGGGGGTAAAGCCTGTCTTTGTATCAATTGGGCATAAGGTGGATCTGGTAACCGCTGTAAAGATTACCCTTAACTGCACAAGAGGATACAGGATTCCAGAGCCAACAAGACTTGCAGATATATTCGTAAACCAGCTCAAAAACACAGAGGGGTAATCTATGCCAAAGAGGTTCTCCTGGGTAATCGACAAAAAACTTGCCGGAATGGAAAGACCCGGTTTGTTCTTTCCCCTTGAAGAAGACCTAGAGTTTCTTAGAGAATCAGGTATAGATGTGATTGTAAACCTGGAGGAGGTTCCAAGAGAGTACAGCGGATTCGAGGTAAAACACATACCGATTAAGGACTTTGGGGCACCCAGATTGGAGGACTTTGAGGAGTTTGTAAGGTTTGTAGACTGTAAGACAAAAGAGGGGAAAAAGGTTGTTGTTCACTGCTATGCAGGCATGGGAAGAACAAATCTTATGATTGCAAGCTATCTGGTTTCCCTGGGAACGGAACCATCCAGGGCACTTCAAACCGTTGAAGAAAAACGTCCCTGTTTCCTGGTGGTGGAAGAGCAGGAAGAAGCCCTTTGGGAGTACTTCTACACAATTCGTCCTAAAGAGAATAACAAATAAGCCATTTTCTTCTGTTTGGTATAAGCTACCTTTTTCTGGTAGAGTTAATGGAAACTAAAAAGTAACTGGCAGGAGGACAGATGGGTTCTACTTACTCAAAGGAAGCAATAGAGGGACTAAAATATGGAGAAGGAAAGATCCTCTATGGGGATACACCTCTTATAATGCTTAAAGGGTTTCTTCAATCGGGTGTCAGCTATCTCGGGGGATATCCTGGCTCACCAACAGCTGGACTTATAGATGCCATATCAGATGCATACGAACCGGTTCTAAAGGAGATGGGTATATACTTTGACTGCTCTGGGAATGAGGCCTCTGCTGCTGCACTCCTTTCAGCATCCATTAACCACCCCATAAGAGGTGCAGTAAACTGGAAAATCGTTGGAACAAACGTAGCCTCAGATGCCCTCTCCCACATCTCCTCCTCAGGGGTTACCGGTGGGGCTATGATTGTTGTGGGTGAAGACTACGGCTGTGATAGCACATGCGTTGCAGAGAGAGCACTTCCGTTTGCACTAAAATCTACCATGGCTGTCATAGACCCAAGGGGAGACCTGCAACACATTGTAAGGATGGTTGAAGAAGGTTTTGAGCTTTCTGAATACACAAATATGCCGGTTATGTTCCTTCTCTCAACGAGAATAGCTCATATAAAGGGAAAGATAGTGTGTAAGGATAATGTGAAACCAAAGATAAGCATGTTAAACCCCCTAAATGAACTGGTTAACGACCTAAGTAAGATTCCCCTTCCCCCTTTTACATTTGAACAGGAGAGAAAGAAGTTTGCAGAGAGAATACCCGCTGCAAGGAGATTTATACTCGAACGGAGGCTAAATGAGGTAATAAAGGGAGATGATAGCTCTCTTGGCATAATAACCCACGGTATGATCTTTAACTCTTTAATGAGGTGTCTGTATAACCTTGGTGAGGCAAACCTGTATGGGGAGAGCAGAATACCAATACTTAACCTGAATATAACCCACCCACTTGTTCCCGAGGAGATCGTGGATTTTCTGCGGGATAAGAAAGCAGTTCTTATCGTTGAAGAAGGAATGCCAAACCTAATAGAAGAGCAAATAAGAGCTATTGCCCAGAGGGCAAAGCTTGGTGTTGAGCTATTTGGCAAAGATATTCTTCCAGCCGCAGGTGAGTACACCCCTGACCATATCATAAAAGGCATAGGAACCTTCCTTCTTATGAATACAAACTCCGATTATGAAAAAGAAAAGATTAAGGAAAAAAGCGAATACATAGAGAAGCACAAAGAAAAGGCGGCCAGATTCCTTAAAGAGCCTGTAACAAAAAGGAATCCTGTATTTTGTACAGGATGCCCCGAAAGACCGATCTTTACAGCCATAAAGATCCTAGAAGAAGACTACGGAAGATCATACTATGCCTCAGATATAGGGTGTTACTCCATGAGCGGACTTCCCCCTTTTGATTTAAGCAACTCCATTACAGGAATGGGAATAGGACTTGCATCAGCAAACGCGCTTTCGAGAATGACAAAGAAAAGGGTGATATCGTTTATGGGAGATGGAACCTTCTGGCACAGCGGCCTTACCACAAGCATAACCAATGCGGTATATAACAACCAGGATGCAATCCTTATAATCCTTGAAAACTTCTGGACCTCCATGACGGGGCACCACGAAAACCCAGCCTCCGGTAAAAACATGAGGCAGGAAGGGGTAAAAATGGACATTGAGAAGGCCCTCAAAGGAGCTGGTGTCAGGTGGATTAAGAAGGTAAATCCATACGATTTGAAAGAGTCAATGGATGTTCTAAAACAGGCATATAAGACCGAAAAAGGGCTTAAGGTTATAATCTCCCGGGGAGAGTGCCAGCTTGAGAAAACCAGAAGGGAGAGGGTAGTTCTAAAACGAAAACTCGAGGGTGGAAAACGAGTAGTACAGCAGAGGCTGGGAGTGGACCCGGAGGTATGTACAGGAGACCACTCCTGTATGAGGTTAAATGGCTGTCCATCTCTTACTCTAAAAGAGAGCCCCACCGTTCTTAGAGAAGACCCAATTGCCTATATTGAACACTCATGCGTGGGATGCGGGCTATGTGGAGAGATAGCCCATGCTGCTGTACTTTGTCCCTCATTCTACAGGGTTGAGGTTATAAGTAATCCCTCAATTCTGGATAGATTAAGGGACAGGGTAAACCGTTTCTTCCTGCACCTGCTAACCAGAAACGGGTGGGCAAACTAGTCATAACTAAAATGAGTTATGAAGACAAAAGGTGAGCTTATAAAGATCTTAATTCCGGCAGTGGGAGGACAGGGAGGAGGGGTTCTTACAGAGTGGCTTGTCCAGGCCTTTACCCTAGAAGGGTTTGAGGTTCAGGGTATAGGGCTTCCAGGGCTTTCCCAACGTGGTGGTTCTACCGTTTACTACATTGAAGCCTATCCAAGATCAAACCCTCACAAAAAACAGGTAATCTTTTCCCAGTATCCGGTTCCCGGAGACGTAGATGTTATCCTTGCCCAAGAGTTCCTTGAACTGGGAAGGGTCCTTGAGCAGGGGTATGGTTCTGAGAAAACAACCATAATCTCAAGTACCCACAGGGTTTTTTCAACACTAGAGAAGATGCCCCTTGGAAGCGGTATCTACTCAAACGAGAACCTTATAAAACTTGCAATCAATTTTTCCTCAAGATTTATAGGATTCAATGCGCTGGAACTTGCAAAAGAAAACGGTATGGATGAGCTCGCAGTAAATGCGATACTTCTTGGAGCGCTTGCAGCCTCAGATACCCTCCCGATAAGCGAAGCCAGCTACCTAAAGGCCATAGAAGGTGTAGGGGTTGCCGTTGGAAGCAACCTAAGGGCTTTTAGAATCGGATGGGAATATGTAAGGTCAGGGAAATACAAACATACTCCGGGGACTGAGGTTCAGAGAAGATGGGAAGATGTTGTAACAGAGAGGCTTGAGAAGTTAAAGCCTGCAAAAAGGGAAAGATACAGGGAGATTATCTCTCATATAGAGAAAAACTACCCACCACGCCTTAGGGAAATTCTTGCAGAAGCCACCTTCAGACTCATAGACTACCAAGATGTATGGTATGCGGAGAGATACATGGACTATGTAGAAGAGATATACCAGAGAGACAGGGATAAGAAAAAAGATTTTAAACTTACAGAGTTTTTCTCAAAAAACCTTGCACTTATGATGAGCTATGAGGATGGGATACGTGTGGCTGAGCTTAAAATAAAACCCCAAAGGTTTAAGAGGATAAAAGAGGAGATACGTCTTAGAGAAAACCAGATATTTCGCGTTATAGACTACCTAAAACCAGATGCAGAAGAGATCTACGGACTCCTTCCCTACTTTCTTGTAGCCCCTTTAGTCCGAGTTGCAAATACCAGACCAATAAGAAAACTCCTTTCAAAGAGAACGTTAACCCTGGAGCAAAAACCCACCACAACATCTTTTACCGGCTTCTTAAGGCTCTGGTTGCTTACAAAGCTTAAGCCCCTGAGGCCGTACTCATACAGGTATCATATGGAACAGAAGCTAATAAAAAAATACAGAAGAAAGGTAGAGGAATTTGCCGGAGTAGACTATGAACTTGGATGCATAGTTGCAAAGAGTGGACAGATAATAAAGGGATACGGCAAGGTAAGGCGAAGGACTGTGGATGCCTTTAACCGGTTTATAGATAACATACTAACTCCTGTTTCAGAATTCGAAAAAAGCCAAAGAAAGGGTTTTAACCTGACCCAGGAAATAGGGGAAGAGGCTCTAAAGTTAATACTTGCAACAAACGATGGGATAGATAAAGCAGAGGAGTTAGCCCGCAGGATAATTTCCTCCAAAGAGGCTTCCTAGCTTCCCACCCAGGCTTGCTACCCAGCTGATTTAACAATAGACTTTAATTGAGTTTACACCCAAAATGAAGAAAAAGGCACTCGAAACACGCTTTATAGCCGACTCCATGCTTGGTAAGTTGGCAAAGTGGCTCAGACTTGCAGGGGTTGATGTTGAATACGAAAAGGACATAGATGATAAGGAACTTGTACAAAGAGCCATCTGGGAAGACAGGGTAATTCTTACAAGGGATAGATCAGTTACACAAAGAAAACTTGTAAAGGAGTGTCTGCTTATTAACAGTGAGCACCTATCCGAGCAGATTCGTGAGTTCAAAAGGGCCTTTGAACTAAACACACTAAAAAATGCCTTTACCAGGTGTATCCTGTGTAACAACCCGCTTGAGGAAATTCCCAAAGAGCTGTTAAAGGGGAAAGTCCCTCCCTATATCTGGAACACACATGAGAGGTTTAAGCACTGCAACCTCTGTAAAAGAATATACTGGGCTGGCACACACAGAAGAAATGCAGAAAAGCTACTAAAGGAACTAATAGAAGAGAAAGGACTTACACTAAAAACAGACTAAGAGGGTTAATACCTCTTTTCCTTCATTAACTCTATAAAGTTATTAAAGAGGTACATTGAATCATGGGGCCCAGGAGAAGCCTCAGGATGGTACTGAACTGCAAAAATGGGATACTCCTTATGCCTTAGGCCCTCAACCGTACCGTCGTTTAGATTTATATGGGTTATCTCGACATTGTCCTTAAGAGAATCCGGGTCCAGTGCAAAGCCGTGGTTCTGTGAGGTGATTTCAACTTCTCCGGTAGAGATATTCTTTACCGGATGATTCGCTCCCCTGTGTCCAAACTTTAACTTATAGGTCTTTCCACCAAGGGCCAGACCAAGGATCTGGTGTCCAAGGCAGATACCAAATATTGGCTTCTTGCCAATAAGGGCCCTTACCGTCTCAATTGCATAAGAGACAGCGGAGGGGTCTCCAGGCCCATTTGATAAAACTATGCCATCTGGATCAAAGGAGAGAACCTCTGAAGGAGGTGTTCTGGAGGGAAAGACCCAAACATCACATCCGCAATCTACAAGCCTTCTAAGTATACTGTGCTTTACCCCAAAGTCATAAACCGCAACCTTAAAAGGCCTTTCCTGATCCAACAGCATCTTTGGTCTCCATACACCACTTCCAACACCCCATCTGTATGGCTCACTGCAGCTTACCTCCGTTACAAGATCCACCCCGACTATGGATAAAGACGCCCGAACCTTTTTGAGCAAGCTCTCTGGATCAAGGTCTACTGTGGATATTACCCCCCTCTGTGCTCCTTGGTTACGTATCCTCTTTGTAAGCTCCCTGGTATCTACACCCTCAATACCAACAATTCCGTGCTCTGCAAGATAAGCATCAAGGCTACGCTCAGACCTCCAATTGCTTGGATAAGAGCAGTACTCCTTAACAACAAATCCCCTTACAAAAGGTTTTACTGACTCAACATCCTCCCTGTTAACCCCGTAATTCCCTATTTCGGGATATGTCATAACCACAATCTGACCGTTGTAAGAGGGATCGGTAAGAATCTCCTGGTAACCCGTAATGGAGGTGTTAAATACGACCTCTCCATAGACCTCCCCACCCGCTCCAAACGCCCTACCCTCAAATACCGTTCCATCCTCTAAAACGAGCAAAGCCTTCATGGTTTACAGTTCTTTGAAGATACCCTCTAACCTTAGAGCTGTCAAACCGAAAGTCTTAATTGACCAAATTTGTAAAATCAATACCAAATTTGTCATTCACCCAATCCCCCAATTTATGTAAAACGCTTGAGTTTGCTTAAGAAAACCCATGGCATAGAACTTGCAATAACGTAAGGATTGATAAAAAGACCTCCAGGGTATATTATTAGAAACTGTAATGAGCAGCACACCAAGTATATACCAACAACTATTAAAAAGTACCCCCTATACAAGTCCACAGGGAAGGGTACTTGTGGTTGACGATGAAGAACACATAAGGACACTCCTTAAGGATGCCCTTGAAGAGCTTGGTTATGAGTGTGATACCGCAGAAAACGGTCTTAGGGGTCTAGAAAAGGTAGAAGAAAAGAAGGGTAACTATGAGGCTATCCTTCTGGATATTCACATGCCAGAGCTAAACGGTATAGAAACCCTAAAGAGACTAAAGCTCTCCTATCCTGATATATCAGTGGTTGTGCTCTCAGCATCAAGAGACGTAGAGAATGTAAGGAATGCTCTAAAGGAAGGCGCTTATGATTACGTATTTAAACCCTTCGACCTCAATGAGCTAAAAAACACCATAAAACGGGCCTCTGAGAGGACAAAACTTATAAGGGAGAACAGAGATTACCAGAAAAACCTTGAGATAAAGGTAGCTGAGCAAACAGAGACCCTTATAAACCTTTACGCAGATACACTGGAAGCTCTTGTCCTTGCCCTTGACCTAAGAGAGCATGAGACAGGTTTCCACTCATACAGGGTAACAGAATACAGCCTTACCCTGGCAAGGAAGTTAGGCTTGCCAGATAAAGATCTCTCTATACTGGCAAAGGGTGCTCTTCTTCACGACATAGGGAAGATAGGTATCCCAGATAGCATTCTTCTTAAACCAGGAAAGCTTACGGATGAAGAGTGGAAGATAATGAAGAGGCATCCTACCATGGGTTATGAACTTCTAAAGAAGATAGACTTCTTGGAAGAAGCTGCAGAAATAGTGCTAAGCCACCACGAGCACTACAACGGAGAGGGCTATCCCCGCGGTCTTAAGGGAGAGAAAATACCCCTTGGAGCAAGGATTTTTTCCATTGTAGATGCACTGGATGCCATGACCAGCAATCGTCCCTATAGACAGGCTCTTTCCTTCAAAGAGGCTATAGAGAGGATAGCCAAAGGCTCAGGCTCACAGTTTGATCCCTCCATAGTTAGGGTGTTTCTTTCCATACCAAAGGAAGAATGGATAGAGATTAGAAACCGAATTGAGAAAGCCGAAGAACCCTACCTAAAGAAGCTTCTCTACAGGCTTAGCAAACCCTAAATTCCGTTACTGGGAGAGTCTTTTTCTTAGGATCTCATTTACCAGCCTTGGGTTTGCCTTTCCCTTTGTGGCTTTCATAACCTCACCAACGAAAAAACCAAGTAGCTTCTCCTGCCCTGCCCTGTATCTGGCTACCTCATTTGGGTTATTCTCTATAACCTGGGAAACTATCCTCTCGATCTCAGCCTCATCACTTATCTGCCTTATACCCTTTTCCTCAACTATATGTGTAGCCCTCTTTCCGGTTACAACCATTTCGGAGAAAACCTCTTTTGCTATCTTCCCACTTATGGTACCGTTATCGACCAGCTTTAAGAGTTCTGCAAGCTTCTCCGGGGTAACCGGAAAGTTTTTGATATTCTCTTCTCCCTTGAGTTCCCTTAAAACCTCTGTCATTATCCAGTTGCTTATGGTCTTTGGTTTACTGTAGTGTTTAACACACTCTTCAAAGTAATCAGCAACCTCCCTTGAAGAGGTTAGAATATCTGCATCGTATGAAGGAATACCATACTGGTTTATAAACCTCTCCTTACGTGCATCCGGCAGCTCAGGAAGGGTGTTTTTTATCTCCTTAATCCATTCCTCATCAATCACAACAGGGAGAAGATCAGGATCAGGAAAGTACCTGTAGTCATGGGCCTCTTCCTTTGAACGCATGGAAAAGGTAACCCCTCGATTGGAATCAAACAAACGGGTCTCCTGTACAACCTTTTCCCCACTCTCAAGAACAGCAATCTGCCTTCGGATCTCGTACTCAAGTGCCTTTTGAACAAATTTGAAGGAATTTACGTTCTTTATCTCGGTTTTTGTTCCAAGCTCTCTACTACCCCTGGGACGTACTGAAACATTTGCATCACACCTTAGGCTCCCCTCCTCCATGTTCCCATCACAAACCCCTATATACATCAGTATTGAGCGAAGCTTCTTTAGATAGGAAACGGCTTCCTCAGGACTCGATATGTCAGGTTCACTTACAATCTCTATTAAGGGAACCCCTGCACGGTTTAAATCCACATAACTCCAGTCCCGAGAGTACTCATGAATTAACTTCCCGGCATCCTCTTCGAGGTGAATCCTCCTTATCCTGATTCTCTTTCTTGTTCCGTTGGTCTCGATCTCCAACCATCCATTTTTTGATAACGGCTCCTCATACTGTGAAATCTGATACCCCTTTGGAAGATCAGGGTAGAAGTAGTTCTTCCTGGCAAACCTTGACCTCGGTGAGATCTCACAGTTCATAGCAACAGCAGCCCTAATAGCATACTCAAGGGCCTTCTTATTCAATACGGGTAAAACACCTGGCATCCCCAGACACACGGGACAAACTTGTGAATTTGGTCTTGCTCCGAATTTTGTCGAACAGGAACAGAATATCTTTGACTCGGTTAAGAGCTGTGCATGTACCTCAAGACCGATTATAGCCTCATATTCCATATTGACTCCCTCTCTGTTATGTTAAATTAATGGTGATAAATAGAAAAAGGGTTGTCAAGGAAAGTTAGAGGAATGGATAAAAAAAACGCACTTATAGTATCTCCTCACCCAGACGATATGGAAATCGGCATGGGGGGGACCGCTGCTAAGCTCTTAAAAAATGGAGTTAATGTTGTATCCCTGGTAGTTACGGATGGAAGACGAAGCACAAGCATGGGGAATATAAGCCAAGAGGAAATGGCAAAGAGAAGAGAGCAAGAAGCAAAAAGAGCAGCCCGTATTCTGGGCATAGACAACCTGATCCTTCTTGGGCTTCCTGATATAAGAACCCATGATAACAGGAAAAAGCTAAAAGAGAGGTTAGAAGAGATCCTTATTTGTCTAAATCCTTTAGAGGTATTTACAACACACCCTACAATAGATAAACACCCAACCCACAGAACCACTTCAAGAGTCGTTTTGAAAACCCTAAGAAGGCTTAAAGGCAAGCTATCCACACACACCATATGGTTCTACGAGGTCTGGACACCCTTTGAAAAATATAACCGGATAGAGGATATATCAAACGAAATTGCAAGAAAAAGGGCAGCTATAAGGGCCCATAAAAGCCAGATTGAATACAAAGACTATATAGAGGGGATAATGGGGTTAAACAGATACAGGGCAACGTTTCACAATGTAAATGGGGTTGACGCCATGAAATACGCAGAGGTATTTATAGGGCTAAGTATTTAGGAGGCAGCTATCTGGGAATGTGACCCGTTTTTTCACTCCAGAGCAGCAGATCCAGTTCATCAGGGCTTATTCCCACCTCCAGTGCAAACTCCTTAAACCTCCTCTCAACCTCAAGATACCTCTTTCTTGTACCAGGAGGTCTTGGACTCTCAATAACCCCAAACTCATAAAGAGACCTGACTATGTGCTTATCCAAAATGGCATAACCAAAAAAACCTATGTTCCTTAGAAAGTGGCTTGCCTGAGTGTATCCTATTCCCTTTATGTTTTTATTCAGGGCAAAAAAATCTCTCCTTTCCAGAGGATCACCAAATGAAGAAATAAGCTCTTTTAACCTGAAACCAAACTCCCTCCTAAAATACTCCCTGGTGGTAACTATGTAACCTGCCTTTTCAGGATACCTGTGGATGGGACTTAGCCTTTTAAATATCTCATCCTCGCTTCCGTAAATAAGAATATCAGCTATAGCACTTAACGAGGTCTCTGCTACCTTTGGCCCAACAGCTGAGCTGAGTATACAGAAAACAAGCTCTTCAAATATCCTTATGTCATCTCCCCTCTCCCAGACCTCTTTAAACTCATTAAGCCTGGCCTGTATTAAGGCCTTTTTCTCCTCGTAACGGGCCTTTAGCAACTCACGATAGTCCATTAACAATATTTTACACTTATCTTACTTAAGAATCTCACCCGTTTTTTCACTCCAGAGCAGCAGATCCAGTTCATCAGGGCTTATTCCCACCTCCAGTGCAAACTCCTTAAACCTCCTCTCAACCTCAAGATACCTCTTTCTTGTACCAGGAGGCCTTGGACTCTCAATAACCCCAAACTCATAAAGAGACCTGACTATGTGCTTATCCAAAATGGCATAACCAAAAAAACCTATATTTCTTAGAAAATGGCTTGCTTCCTTATACCCTATTCCCTTTATGTTTTTATTCAGGGCAAAAAAATCTCTCCTTTCCAGAGGATCACCAAATGAAGAAATAAGCTCCCTTAACCTAAAACCAAACTCCCTCCTAAAATACTCCCTGGTGGTAACTATGTAACCTGCTCTAGCATTGGGAAATCGGTGTACGTGTCTGAGTCTAGAGGCAAGCTCTTCTGAACTTGCTTCCATCAATATATCCCTTATGCACTCAAGAGATCTAAGCCCCATTCTTGCACTTGCACCTGCAGTAAACACACAGAAAACAAGCTCTTCAAATATCCTTATGTCATCTCCCCTCTCCCAAACCTCCCTAAACTCGTTTAGACGTGCCTTTATCAGGTGCTTTTTACGGACATAGCTTTGCATTAGATCCTCATAGATCTTTTCCTTCATGAAAAACCCCAGAGGTTAAACGGATTGTATAGCCAGATTACAGACTTTATTTAGGATATATGGTAAGCTCGTCACCCGCAATCAGCTTACTTGATTTAAGCCTATTCCATCTTTTGATATCTGATACGGATACATCATACCTAGAGGCAATATCCCAGAGCGTATCCCCTTTTCTAACACGGTAGCTTATGGCCTTTCGAGTCGTCCCTCCACTGGTACCAGCGGGTATCTTAAGCACCTGACCCACTCTTATAAGAGAACCCCTAAGACCGTTTGCCCTCTTTATAGAGGAAACACTTACCCTGTAGCGTGAAGCAATCTCTGAGAGAGAATCACCGGGCTTTACCCTGTATTTTATAGTTCCCCTTGCTATTGTAAACTTGGGAAGCTTTGAGAGCTCTATGTATCTGGAGGCTACAACACCTGCATACCCTACCGGAACCTTTATCTCATAATCTCCATAAGGGGGAGTAGCTCCCCTTATCAAACTGGGATTTAAATCCCTAAGCACCCTGTAGTTTAGACCTATAACCCTTGCTATGTCTTTTAGGCTTTTTTGAGGTGGAACCTTTACCCTCTCAAAAGATCTAGGCTCCTGATAGTCTATACCGTAAAAACCGTATTTTTCAGGGTTTTTTGCAATTATCAAAGCTGCCATTAGCTTTGGAACATAATCCCTTGTCTCCCTTGGAAGTGCATACTCAGAAATCTCCCAGAAATCAGCCACCTTGTACCTCTCTATTGCTTCAAGAACCCTCTCCTCACCTGCATTGTATCCAGCAGCAGCAAGTTCCCATGACTGAAACATGTTGTAGAGATCACTTAGATAATTTGCTGCCGCTACGGTAGACTTTTCCGGATCCATTCTCTCATCAACCCATGAATCAACCCTCAATCCGTATCTAAGAGCGGTAGACTTTATAAACTGCCAGGGACCAACAGCCCCCTTATTTGACTTTGCTCTAACATTAAAACCGCTCTCTATCATCGCAAGATAAACCAGGTCAGCAGGTAACCCCTTTTCCTCAAGAATCCTTTTCATCATGGGAATGTATCTTCCAGAGCGTGAAAGCCAGCTGCTAAAAAAATCCCGGCCGGTGGTTTGAAAGTAGTTAATAAATCTCTGAACCTTGCTGTTTAAAACCACAGGTATATCATACTCGGTTTCAGGAACAAAATGCGGCAGATCCTCAATAATCATCTTTCTTAGAAGGAAAAAGTCATCGTACATCTTCCAGACCTGGGAGCTGGGGTGAAGGATAAAGAAATTTGGCCTCGTCATCTCTGAAGAAAAGCTGCTGTCTTTCCTTAAGAGAACTGACTCCTGATGTGGAGAAGCCTCCTTCCTAGATTCCTCCACAGGTTTATCCAGACCCCTTATCTCTTTGCCAGGCAAACTGTGGTTGCTATAAGAGGGGTATTTAGCGCATCCACTTAGAAGCGAAACGACAAGGAGAAAAGTTAGGAGCAACTTAGAAAACATCGGCTTTCTTATTTATCACAAATGAACTCTAAAGTCAACCACAGCCTAGATGTGTAGCAAAAAGTTCTTGAATATTTGGCATAAGCTCAGCATAATTAAGAATCCCTGGTAGTTTTCATGAAGCTAAGACTTTATCTTATACGTACAATTACGCTTTTTACCGTTTTAATATCTCTTACTGTATACGGCAGTACGAATCAAAGGGTTGTACGAATCTCAAAGATCAAGATAAAAGGTGCAAAGGCTGTCTCCCTAAAAGAGATAAAGGAGAATATGGCAACTGAGTTTCCCTCTATAAAACCATGGGTAACCCAACCTGAATTTGATGAAGAGGTTCTTAAAGACGATATGGTTAGAATCGAGAGGCTTTACTCAAAATACGGCTACTACGACGCTCATGTAACCTACAAACTAAAATACAACAAGGAGAGAGACAGAGTAGAAATAACCATAAACATAAAGGAGGGAAAGCCCGTTATACTTGAGGAACTAAATCTGGATATAAGGGGAGAGATAGAAGACAGATTAAGAAAGGAGATCCTAGAGAGGATACCCATAAAGGTAGGAAGGCCCTTTTCTGCTGTGTCCTATCAGGCAACAAAGGGCACTATACTGGATATCCTGTCTACAAACGGTTATCCAAAAGCAACAATAGAGGGAGAGGCACTGATAAACAGAAAAAACAAATGGGCACATGCAACCCTTATTATAGATCCAGGTCCGCTTTACAGGTTCGGTGACATAACAGTAACAGGAAATAAGGAGGTGGAGGAAGAGGTAATAAGAAGAGAAATTACCTTTAAAGAAGGAGACATATACTCCACAAAGCATCTAAGTGATACACAGGGAAGGATATTTCAACTTGGTTTGTTTAGCTCTGTTGTAATAGATACAAAATTTAACGAGAAACAACACAGAGCAGATATAAACATAAGGGTAAAAGAAAGAAAACTCGGTACCCTAAAGATAGGTGTTGGATATGGAACAGAAGACCTTCTTAGAGGGCAACTGGTATGGACACAAAGGAATCTATTTGGAGGAGGCAGAAAGCTTGAGGCATCAACAAAGCTTTCATTTATCACACAGAGATTTGAAACACAGTTTAGCCAGCCCTACATAGCAGGAAAAAGGTCTGAGTTTACGGGTAGTTTCAACCTGCAACGTGATATCCTCCCAAGCTTTTCATCCGATAGCATAACAGGTAGCGCCGGCATAAAGAAAGGCTTTTTAGATGTTTACAGCGCATTTGGTACCTTTAACGTTCAAATATCCAAACTATCTGACATCTCGAGTGCAACCGAGGAATTTATAAGGGAAAACAACTTTTTTTTAACCTTCTTTAACTTTGGACTGGAAAGAAACACAACAGACAGCATACTAAACCCGACACGTGGAACACTGCTAACCACCAACCTTGAAACATCCTTTAAAACACTTGGCTCCGATGTTAACTACCTAAAGGGCTTTGCAGAAGCCAGAGGTTACAAAAAGATATCAAAGCTGGTTCTTGCAAAGAGACTCGGGATTGGGTTTATAGAGCCATTTGGAACGACAAGAAGGTTTGATATCCCTTTATTTAAGAGGTTTTTTGCTGGAGGAAGCACAAGCATGAGGGGTTTTCCCTTTCAAAAGCTTGGGCCCCTTGATGAGAACAACGAACCGATAGGGGGAAACTCAATTCTGCTGGGAAGTTTCGAGCTCAGGTTTCCCATTTACCGAAACTTTGGGGGAGTAGCCTTTCTTGACTACGGAAACGTTTTCCCGAAAGAGTTTGATATCAGGCTGGATGAGTTAAAGTACGCTGTAGGAACAGGGCTAAGATACAACACCCTTATAGGCCCCTTAAGGATAGATATAGGATATGCACTTAATCCAGAACCCGGTATCGGCAGATTCCAGTTTTTCCTAAGCATAGGTCAGGCATTTTAACCTAAATAGGTTATACTTAAGCACGTAATGAGCTTTTTTAGAGCCTTAACAAAGACCCTGGGTGTTGTTTTACTGTGTTTAATTCTTATACTGCTTTCACTCTATGTTTTTGCAAAAACCCAGTTTTTTAGAGACACCGTTAAAACCCTTATAGAAAAAACCGTATCCAGTTCAACAAACCAAACCCTAAGAATTGAAAGTGTAGAGATTGATATCTTTCGCAAAATAACATTAAAGAACGCCTCGTTTACGATAGATGATAAACCCTTTATACATGCCCAAGAAGTATCCCTAAAGTACTCACTTCCCCTGCTTCTGGATAGCTCAACACTGCTTAGCAAAACACTTCTGCTAAAAGAGATCTCGATTAAAAGTGCAGAAGCAAACCTGATTCGCTATGAAGACGGCTCATGGAATCTGGAAAGAATAGGGAAAGAGAGAAAAAAAGAAAAAGATTCTCTGGAAAAGAAAGAACCGTCCAAATGGAGTATAGTCCTTCAAAGTGTTCTGTTAAAGGATATAAGGGTAAAAATAGAAGATAAGGGTAAAAATAACGCCACAGAGATTAACATCCCGGAGATACTGGCTTCCCTTAAGATGTTTAACGTAACAAACAGGATAGAAGCAGAGATAAAAAGGGCAACTCTTGATGTAACATCTCCCACAAGAATCAATATAACCGGGCTTTCAACAAAAACCATATATACAAAAGACGGGATAAAGATAACCAGACTGGAAAGCAAGGTAAACGACGCAAAGATTCAGGTAAATGCAGAGCTTAAAAATTTAAAGAACCCTGTTTTTGTGTTTGATATATCCTTACAAGGATACAGATTCAAACACGGCCTGCTAAATGCAGAATTACTTGGGGAGGGGAAATACGGAGACAACGGCAACCTAACAGGTTACGTAAAGGTAAGGATCCCAGAGTCCGAGATAATGGGGAAGAGGTTTGAGGGTTCACTAGAAGAAATAAAGCTTATGGGTCACCTAATAGAACTACAAAACGGCCTTATAAAGACCGAATTCGGACAGATCCTATTTAAGGTTCAACTCGAGCCAACCAGGATACTTACAAAGAAAGGGGTAAATACATTAAAATCAAGTTTAACAATTAAAGGCCTTGACATATCAAAGCTTCCCCATTTTGCCAGAAACCAACCCAGCACCGGAATCATAAACGGTAAGCTTGTCTTAGCCGGAAGGTGGAAAGATACAGAAGACATACAGATTAACGCAAATATAGCCAATCTAACGCTAGAAGGCAAGAAACTTGGAAAGATAGAGGTAAGTGGGGATCTAAAGACGACAAGAGAAAAGGTAGATTTTAACCTTACCCCTGTTCTAGATAAACTCAACCTGGCCCTTATACTTAGTAACGAGACACTTACAACCCAGATTGATTCGAAGCTAAACATAAGGGGTTCTTTTCCGTTAAAGAGAGATCCGCTGGGGGGTCTTGTTGCTTATGCCGATATAGTCTCTCTCAGACAGAGAAACCCTGAGCTGGGTAACGTAGATATTCAGGGAAAGGTAGAGATTAAGGAGTTAAATCTAGAACTAGATATAAGCTCCAAACTGGAAAACCTAAACCTGTCTGGGGTTTTAAAAAACAACCGATATAAAAGCAGCCTGAACTCCGACATGGAAATAAAAGCCTTTTTACCGCTAAAAAAGAAACCCCTTATATCCAGTACCTCGTTTTCCGTAAGGGGAAAAATACATCCATCCAGTATATCGGGGATAGAGATAAGGGAAGGAATTGTAGAGGCCACATACAGAGAAGATATCCTTAACCTAAAAAAACTTACCCTTCTATCTGATCAATTTACCATAGAAGCACACGGAACCGGACAAAGGGAAAAGAAGATCAACCTTACGTATGAAATGGAGATTAAAGACCCATCCCTGGTCTCAACTCTCTTTCCCCAGACAGGGGTAAAGGGCGTATTAAAATCCTCGGGAACAATACAGGGAAGCATTCTAAACCCTGAGGCTACATTTACAGCCAAGGTTTCAAACCTAAGGTACAGAAAGATTATAAGGACAGAGCTTATCGAGGTTAGTGGAAACGTGCTTTTTAACCCCGAGAAGCTAAAGCTACGTATAGAAGGAACCCTAAAAGAGATAGCTGTAAATAACATCCCACTAAAACAGGCAAGAATTAGCCTAGAAACGCGGGATAAACTCCTAGTTGGAAAACTGATTGTGCTACAGGATGAGCTAAGAAGCTATACGGTTGAGCTAGAAGCAGAAGACCTTTACGAAAAAGAAAAAAACATAGAGATAAAAAAAGCACTTTATAGGTTTGGGGACAAGGTGGTTAAAAACAGGGAACCAGTACAAATAAAGCTATATAAAGGGAAAGTAACCATTAAAGCGCTTAATCTTTTTTACGAAAACAACTCTATAACTGGCAACGCTGAGATAGACTCTGGTGGCAGCACAGAGATAGCCCTATATTTGAATCTTGGAAACCTGATGGGTATATCAGAGGTTCTAGACCTCAAAGAGCCCATAAAGGGAAGTATAGGTGGCAACCTTGGACTTAGAGGAACTTTATCTAACCCATATATGGAAGCCAACATAAACCTTACAAACATGGCATTTAGGGACTTTAATGCTGACAAAGCACAGATTGAAATCTCATACTCAAAGAGGAATCTCCTTGCCAGAGCCCATGCAATAAAAAACTCCAAAGATATCCTCACCTTGGATGCAAGAGCAAACTTAAACCTTAACCTTACGAGTATAAAAGAGAGTGTAAACACAGCCGTATTTGATATAAAGTTAAGCTCACAGGGCTTTGACCTAAGTCCACTTGCAAGCTTAAGTGCTGAGCTAGAAAAAATGCAGGGAGAAGCTGTTTTCAATCTAGAAATAGAAGGAAGCACCACAAATCCAGAGGTAAATGGCTCCATGAGAATTCAAGAAGCAATGTTAAAACCCAAATCCCTTAAGAACGAGATATATGTAACAGATGCCCTACTTGAATTCCAAGGACAAACAGCAACTCTAAAAACACTTAAAATACTGACAAATAAGGAAGGTTACGGCCAATTTAACGGAGAGGTTAATCTTAAAAGCTTAACCTACAGAGTAGAGGGAAAACTTAATAGATTTCTTATCAGATCAAAGAGTGTTACAGGTAGCCTGGAAGGATATATAAAACTCGAAGGAGAAAGGAAAAGGCTCTTTGTAACAGGTGATGTTAGCGTATTAAAAGCTGTGGTAAGGATACCAGAGCTACCTTCAAAGGAATTGGAAGATATAAAGTTTGTGGATGAAGAAGAGGAAGAAATAGTTATTGAGGTGGCAAAGGAAAAGAGCTACTTTAAAGAAAACGTAGGCATAAGAATAAACATCTCAATCCCTGGAAACTCATGGGTAAAAGGACAGGGTGCCAATATCGAAATAAGAGGGCAGGTTCAACTAACCAAGGAGTACGGTGAGTCAGTCATCCTAACCGGAAACATAGATACCGTAAGAGGAACGTACGAATTCATGGGAAAACTCTTCAGAATAGAGGAAGGGAAAATAAGTTTCAGGGGGACACCTCAGATTAACCCCTTTCTGGACTTAAAGGCAAGCTACAGGGTTTCAAACGTTATTGTTTTTGTAAACATAAGCGGAACCATGAAAAAGCCCGTCCTAAACCTCTCAAGCGACCCACAGATGCAGGAAACAGATATACTCTCGTATCTGGTTTTTGGAACCTCTTCTGACAAACTCGGCCCTGGACAGAGGACATCTCTTCAAGAAAAGGCTGCAGAGGTCTTTGCATTCATGGCCGCAGGTGAGCTTAAAGATATTATAGGAGATAAGTTCGGACTAGATATAATAAGCATAAAGGGAGGAGGAGCCGGATTCGAAAGCACCCAGATTGAAATTGGTAAATACCTGACAGAAGACCTCTATGTAGCATACGAAAGGGGCCTTACTTCAAGTTCAACCCTTCACTCTGCAACCCCTGAAATCGCAAATCAGGTAAGGGTTGAATACAGGATCTTTGACTTTTTAACCCTTGAAAGCAACCTGGGAGGTGTAGAAAGCGGAATTGATGTTTTCTTTAACTTTAATTACTGAATAACCACTAACTTCTTAAAACCCTTTTAATGCCCCTTACAGCCTGCATTATTCTCTTTTCATTCTCAACAAGGGCAAACCTGACATAACCCTCACCTTCACTGCCAAAACCTATTCCGGGAGAGACTGCAACCTTTGCCTTTTCTATGAGCAGTTTGGAAAACTCAAGAGAACCCATTTGCTTAAATCTATCGGGTATCTCAGCCCAGACAAACATGGTACCCTTTGGCTTTGGTATTTCCCAGCCTATTCGTGAAAGTCCCTCTATGAGTTTATCCCTTCTTGACCTGTACGTTTCTCTTATCTGTTCCAAGCAATCCTGGGGGCCATTTAAGGCCAGTATAGCTGCTATCTGAATCGGCTGAAAAATACCGTAGTCTAGGTAACTCTTTATTCTTCTTAACGCTGCAACTATCTTTGGGTTACCCACCATAAAACCCACACGCCATCCCGGCATGTTATAGCTTTTAGAGAGAGAAAAAAACTCAACCCCCACCTCCTTTGCCCCTGGCACTTGAAGGAAACTTGGAGCCCTGTACCCATCAAAACAAAGATCAGCATAAGAAAAATCGTGTACCACTATAAGTCCTGCCTCTCTTGCAAGTTCATATATTCCCCGAAAAAACTCTATGTCCACAACGGTTGTCGTAGGATTGTGGGGAAAGGAGATAATCAATGCCTTCGGCTTCGGCCATATATCCCTTATAGCCCTGTCAACAGCCTCTATAAAGTTGAGATCACCCCTAAGCGGTACCCCCCTTGCATCAGCCCTTGCTATGATCACAGAATAACTGTGGATTGGATAGGTTGGGTTTGGAACCAACACCACATCCCCTGGTGATAGTATCGAGAGCATAAGATGGGAGATCCCTTCCTTTGAGCCTATGGTTACTATGGCCTCATTTTCAAAGTCCAGCTCAACCCCAAAGTTTCTCTTATACCAGTTACAGATTGCAAGCCTTAACTTTGGAATACCTGCTGAGGCTGAATACCTGTGGTTCCTCGGGTTTCTGGATGCTTCAATCAGTTTCTCTATTATGTGCTTTGGGGGGGGTTGATCAGGGTTTCCCATTCCCATATCAACTATATCCTCGCCCCTGGCCCTTGCCTTTGTCTTTAGCTCATTAACTATGCTAAACACATAGGGGGGAAGTCTTTTAATAAGCGAGAAATCATCTAAAAAATCCTGCATCTTTTATCCTCTAGCTTGTTGTTTTAATAATTTTATTATAATACCACTTAATCTCAAGGATTCTGGAAAAAAAACACACCCTTATGGTAGAATGAGTGTGAAATGAAGAGAAGAAATCTCCAAATCCTTATGGTTCTTCCTTTCCTCTTTTCCTGTGCACTGCTTCCCAAAAAAAGCATTCAAAAAGATAGTCTCTATAAAAAAGAGGGCTACATTACAGAAGGATATTCCCAGGTTGGCATTGCCTCTTGGTACGGAATAGAGGAGCACAATAGGCAAGCAGCAAGCGGTGAACGCTTCAGCATGCACGCTTACACCGCTGCTCACAAAACCCTGCCTCTTGGAACAATGGTAAGGGTTACCAATCTGGAAAATGGTAAAGACGTTATAGTAAAAATAAACGATAGAGGTCCATTCGTTGAAGGACGTATAATTGATCTTTCCTATGCAGCAGCAAAAGCTATCGACATGATAAGGGATGGAACCGTAAAGGTAAAGATAGAGGTAATCTCGTCCCCACAAAGAGAAGGCAACTACTTTGAGCCCCTCTACACAGTTCAGGCCGGTTCGTTTGTACACAGACAAAACGCAATAAACCTAAGGGAAAGACTTGCAAACCGCTGGAATGACGTTAGAGTAGAACCAATCGAGATAGGGGGTGACATACACTACCGTGTAAGAATAGGTCGTTTTAAGAAAAGAGAAGATGCAGAAAAGGTATCTTCAAAATTAAAAGAAGAAATCGGATACAGGGGAAAAGTTATACTTGAGTAGGAATAATGAAACTAGCCAGTACAGATGAACGGCTCAAAAAACAGGATTTTTTCAGGATAACGCAGAGAAAGGTAGGTATAGAGAGTGTTCTAAAAAGGGTTATAGAACCCGAATCCGGAGCAACCGTGGTTTTTATAGGAAGTGTAAGAAAGCACTCACGTGAGAGAGAGGTTCTGTACCTAGAATACGAAGTGTATAAGAAAATGGCCTTAAAAGAGTTCAAAAAGATAGCTCAAACCACAAGGAAGAAGTGGGATGTAAACCAGATAGCCATAGTACATCGCGCAGGCAAAGTAGAGCCCGGGGAGGTAAGCGTTATAATTGCTGTTTCCTCCCCCCACAGAACAGAAGCATATGAAGCATCCAGATTTATAATAGAGATGCTAAAAAAAAGCGTTCCGATATGGAAAAAGGAAGTGTGGGAAGGTGGCCAGGAATGGATTCACGGCTCCTAACAAGAGGCAGCAAATCCTCTACAGAGAAGAAGTTTGGGGCAATTTGACATTTTAATTCTGCTTCTTTATCTTTATCTTGGCTGTTTTTGGTTAAACCGCTTGGATCCTCAAAAGGAGGACCGAGACGGAGGTTATTTTTGGTGCATACAATAAAAAGAGTAGGACGGAACGGGTGCCGTACCGAATCAGTTTAAGTAAAGGAAAGCCAGCAAGGGGTAGAACCTCTAGCTGGTTTTTTTGTTATTAAGCACCTAATTAAGATGAAGAAAGTCACAGTTCCCACACTCTACAGCATGAAAAAAAGGGGAGAGAAGATAGTAATGGTTACCGCCTACGATGCCACAACTGCAAACATAGTTGATGAAGCTGGTGTTGATGTGATACTTGTAGGAGATTCACTTGGAAACGTAATCCAGGGGTTACCAAATACCCTCTCCGTAACAATGGATGAGATGATATACCATGTAAAAATTGTATCTCGCGGGGTAAAACGTGCACATCTTTGCGGAGATATGCCGTTTATGTCGTATCAGGTTTCCAAAGAAAGGGCAATAGAGAACGCCGGCCGATTCGTAAAGGAAGCAGGAGCAGAATCGGTAAAAATAGAGATAAACGAGAACTACCTTGAAACGGTAAATGCAATATCCAGGGCCGGAATCCCGGTTATGGGACACATAGGGTTGTGCCCCCAATCCATACACCTTACTGGAGGATATAAGGTGCAGGGCAGGGAAGAAAGTGAAGCCAGAAGGCTACTCGAACTGGCAATAGCAGCAAAAGAAGCAGGTGCTTTTTCCCTTGTGCTAGAGAGCATTCCCAAAGAACTTGCAAAGAAGATAACTGAATCCATTGATATCCCGACCATAGGAATAGGAGCTGGGCCTTTCTGTGATGGGCAGGTACTTGTTATAAACGACCTGCTTGGTATCTCTCCGGAACCGGTACCACGATTTGTAAAAAAATACGCAAACCTAAGAGAAACAATGTTAAGGGCAATAAGGGAGTTTGCTCACGAAGTAAGGGAAGGAACCTTTCCCGACGAAGAGCACTCCTATAGCTGAGGGGAACAGTGAGGGTAATAAAGAGCATAAAAGAGATGCAAAACCTGGCAAATGAAGCAAAAAAAGCAGGGAAAAGGATCTCTTTTGTTCCCACAATGGGTGCCCTCCATAAAGGCCACCTGGAGCTCATATCAGAGGGAAGGAAAAGAGGTGATCTCCTCGTTGTAAGCATCTTTGTCAACCCAACCCAGTTTGGACCAAATGAAGACTTTAACAGATACCCAAGAGATATAGAAGGGGATCTAAAAAAGGCCAGGGAAATGGGTGTGGATGTTGTTTTTACCCCAACCATTGAGGAGATGTACCCAGAAGGCTTTCAAACCTACGTTGAGGTAAGCAAGCTTCAGAACCATCTCTGCGGTATTTTTCGACACGGACACTTCAGAGGCGTAGCAACAGTGGTGCTAAAGCTGTTTAATATCGTAAAACCCGATGTTGCCATATTTGGAGAAAAAGACTACCAGCAGCTAAAAATCATCCAGAGAATGGTAAAAGACCTGAACCTGGAGATAGAGATCGTTGGTTTCCCTATTGTAAGGGAGGAAGATGGCCTGGCCTGTAGCTCCAGAAACTCCTATCTCTCCCACGAGGATAAAGAGTGCGCAAGCACAATCTATAGAGCACTTCAAGAAATGAAAATTGAGTTTGAAAGAGGGCAACTCAGTGCAAGGGAGATCACGGAGAAGGGAAAGAGGATTCTAAAAAGAGCAGGGATTGAAGAAATAGATTATATAGAGGTATGCGATCCCGAAACCCTTGAAAGCAAGCAAAAGGCTACCAGAGGAGATATTGTAGCCGTAGCGGTAAGAATAAAGGGGGTAAGGCTTATTGATAATATAAAACTCTAAAGGAGGGCACAATGGAGAGGCTGCTGCTTAAATCAAAGATTCATAGAGCAACTGTAACGGAGGCAAATGTTGACTATGAAGGCAGTATAACAATTGATAAGGAGCTTATGGAAGCTGCAGACCTGTTTCCCTACGAACAGGTACATGTATTTAACGTTACAAACGGCCACCGATTCATCACCTATGTTATAGAGGGAAAACACGGCTCAGGTGAAATCTGCGTAAACGGAGCAGCTGCTCACCTTGCAAGGAAAGGAGATATACTGATTATCGCAAGCTTTGCCTCTTACGATGAAGAAGAATGTAAAAGCCATGAGCCAACCCTGGTCTATGTAGATGGTATAAACAGGATAACGAAGTTATTAAAACCCACTTCTAACCCCAAGAAGCTAAAGGTTGCAAAAAGTTCAGGTAGGAATCCATAGAAGTATCTAATACAACCCAAAATGATTCACAAATAACATTATTATTGACAGAAGCAATTTGTGAGGTTATAAATGTTAGCAATGCTAAAGGAAAATTAAGAAAAAGTGATAATAAAACCAGTAAAAGATATGATAATATGTAGGTTATCATAGGTGTTTTTCACCATATTGGAGTCCAAAGCAATTAATTCATCAGATGGAGTATCGGTGATATGAAAGCAGTGATACTTGCAGCAGGTAGAGGCAAAAGGCTCTATCCGTATACTAAGTATATACCAAAATGCCTGCTCGACATAGGTGGGGAGACCATACTCGAACACCAGCTTAACAACCTAAGGGACTGTGGTATAAACGAGGTGGTTATTGTAGTGGGATTTGGATTTGAAAAAGTAGAGCACTTTTTGAGAAACTATGACAATCTTGGAATCAGTATAAAGACACTTTACAACCCCTTCTACCAGACAACAAACAGCCTTATTTCTTTATGGATTGCAAGAAGTGAGATGAACGACGATATAGTCGTTATAAACGGAGACGATATATTCGAGATTGAGGTACTAGAGCAGGCCATAAGTGTAAAAGACGCAAAGATATGTCTGCCTATTAAAAGAAAGCCAAGTTACGAAGAAGAGGATATGAAGGTAGTTATAAGAGGTGATAAGATAGTGGAGATAGGAAAGACACTAAATGCCCCACCCTCAGCTGAGTCAGTGGGGATTAGGGTGTTTAAAGACACCGGAGTTGAGCTCATAAGAAGGGCTCTTGAGGAGGAAACAAGAACCGCAGGTGCTGAGAAGAAGTGGTATGTATCTGCGATCCAGAGGCTTATTAAAAACGGATACAAGATAAAGTACCTCGACATAAAAGACCTCTTTTGGATGGATGTTGACTACCCTAGCGACCTCTTTAAGGCCAGACTTAACTCAAGTAAACTGGTTAGAAAGGCATACGAAGAAAGGATGCTTCAGGTAGTTGAAACAGGCCAGTAATATGGATCATGCAATACTTGTAGCAGCCGGTACCGGTATAGATAAGGAGAAGCTTAGTTTATTTCCCCAAAAAATTCTTTGTGGAGTTCCCCAACTTCTCAGGTTAATTATCACGGCTGAGAGAATAGGAATAAGAAGATTCACCATAATAGTTGAGGAAGAGGACCCCTCTCTAAAGGAACTTGTAAGAAAAGATAAACGCATAAAAAGCGAGATTGTGTGGCATAAACTCGGCTCCTCCGTAAAGCTGGAGGAAAAGCCCTGTCTTATACTGCAGTCAAATCTTGTTATAAATACCCTTGCCTTATCCAGCCTGTTAAATTGCAGTGTAAAAAGCAACGAAATAGCCATGCTTGTAGAGGAAAGCAAAGATGCATGGGTAAAGACACGAGGAAACATAGTGGAGGAGGTATTTCTGGAAGGGGGAAAAGCAGTTGGGGCCTTTGTAGCTTATGGGAACCTCCTGGAGAAGTCCATTCTAAACTCCCTTTCCCTAAAAAGCTGGGTGGAAGAACTTGCTGGCAGAGAGGGGGTAAAGGCTGTAAAGGTATCGGATGGATACTGGATGAGGCTTTCTTCCAGCGAAAACTCGGTAAAGAAAGCCGAAAAACTGCTATTCTCTTACGTTGGGAAGACAGAGACGGGATGGATATCCAGAAACATTAACAGCAAGATATCCATTCCAACAAGCAAGCTTCTTGTACGTACCCCACTTACCCCAAATATGATAAGCGTTACGATAAACCTGATAGGGATGCTATGTGGTCTCTTTTATGCTCTCGGCCATCCGGTAATCGGTGCACTTTTTCTGCAGATAGCAACCATACTTGATAGGTGCGATGGTGAAGTAGCAAGGGTTAAGCTGATGGAAACAAAACGCGGGCAATGGATAGATACGATCTGTGATCAGCTAACGATACTTTCCTTTATAATAGGAGTTCCACTTGGTTATTACCGAATCTCTGAAAACCCCTGGGTTCTAGCACTGGGAGGCCTAAACCTGACGATATTTTTGTTCTTTGTTATATGGTCTTTTTACTTTCTCATCAAATACACAAACTCTGGAAGCCTGGTTGCCTATTTTAACGTAGATAAAATAATAGGGGAGGAAAACAAAAGCCTTATACGAAGATTAATAGTTCTTATAAGACCCATGGCAAGAAGGAACTTCTACTCATTGAGCTTTCTGATTCTGGCAATTATTGGGGGATATCCCCTGGTGCTGGGAACTACATCAATAGCTTTAATCCTCTTTCTGGTTCACCAGGTTGAAGACATAATAAAGCTAAGAAGGTTAAAACCGGCAAAAGCCATATAAAGGGGAGGCAGATTATGAAGAGTCTGGATAGAGGTTTAAAGCACCTAGAAGAAAACAAACCATATAAGCTCAGCATACAGGAACCACCTCCAAAAGAGTATGTTTCAAAACCAATATCCACTTTTATTAACTGGGTGGAAAAGCTAAACATCAGGTACTCCGTATTTGGCAACCCACCGTTTTACGACAAATCCCTCTTTCCCTGGGTTGCGGAGGTAGAGAAAGAGTGGAAAACGATCCGAAAGGAGCTAGAACAGGTCCTAAGACGTAAGGAAGAGCTTCCCAGCTTCCATGAGATAGTAAGTGAGGTAAGAACCATAACACAGGATCAGAACTGGAAAACATTCTTTCTTATAGGCTATGGATTAAAAAGCGAAGAAAACTGCAAAATGTGTCCAGAGACAACAAGAATACTAAAGAAGATCCCGGGTCTTAAAACCGCATTCTTCTCAATCCTATCACCCAACAAATACATACCTCCACACAGGGGGCCATACAACGGAGTGCTACGCTATCACCTAGGACTTATAGTTCCAAAGCCAGAGGAGAAATGCCGTATACGCGTTGGAGATGAGATAAGACACTGGAGAGAAGGCGATAGTCTTATCTTTGACGATACGTACGAACATGAGGTCTGGAATGAAACAACGGGAGACAGGGTTGTTCTCTTTGTTGATTTTGTAAGACCTGTTAAATTTCCCTTTAACCTTCTAAACCACTTTGTCCTTAACGCAGCAATATTTACCCCTGCCATAAGAGAAGCCCATGACTCACACCACAAATGGGAAAAGAGGTTCTACAACAAAGCGTAGCTCTGTACTTTCCGCCTTGGAATTGTGCGGTGGTAAAGTGGGTCTTGACAATTTCTTCTATAAGCTTATCTTAAATAATCTCTTGAGGTCTAAAGAATATAAGGATAAAAAACGTGAAAAAAACAAAAGATAAAACAAAAGCCCCTAAAAAAGAGTTAGAAGAAAAAAAGAGAAAGGGAAAAATAGCTCAGCCATCACGTAAAATAAAACCTTCTTCCGGAAAAGAAAAGAAGCAGACAAAAAAAAGCAAAGGAGGTGCCCTCTTGGAATCCACAGAGAAAAAGCCGGAAGGTGAAACAAAATCAGCATCCGAGCTGGATTGGAGAGAAGAGATAAAGAAGATGCTTCTTCAGATGAGAAAAGAGCTTTTGCAAGAGGTGTCTAAATCCATAAAAACTGAGTCGGATTATCTTAGATTTGATGTAGGTGATTTCTATGATCACGCATCCAGTGATAGGGACAGAGAGCTTTCACTTATGCTAACCGATAGGGAGAGAAACAAGCTTATACAAATTGAAGAAGCCCTACGAAGAATAGAAGAGGGAAGCTACGGAATCTGTGAGAGCTGTGGGGATGAGATAGGTGAAGACAGGTTGAGGGCTATGCCGTTTGCAAAGCTATGCCTCTCCTGTAAGATAGACCTTGAAAGACAGGGAGGCCCTGAGTCCTGAATCAGATAAATGCCCTTAGTGTTTCAGCAAATGGAGCCTGAGCAATTCCCTTTTCCGTTATTATAGAGGTTATAAGGTCACAGGGTGTAACATCAAAGGCCGGATTTATAACACCGACTTCAGGAGCTATTTTGCAACCCATAATGTGAGTTACCTCACCTGGATCACGCCCCTCTATCGGGATTGACTCTCCCGAAGGACAGTTAAAATCTATGGTAGATACCGGTGCTGCAACGTAAAATGGAATCCTGTGGAATCTTGCAAGTATGGATAAGGAGTAAGTACCTATCTTATTTGCAACATCACCGTTTGAAGCGATTCTATCAGCCCCCACTATAACAGCATCCACCATCCCTTTTCCCATTACGTATCCCGCCATATTATCTGTTATCAGGGTAACAGGTATACCGTCTTTTTTCAGTTCCCAGGCTGTAAGCCTTGCCCCCTGAAGAAAAGGCCTTGTTTCGGTAGCAAAAACCCTTATCTTTTTACCTTCCTCAAAGGCCGCTCTTATAACACCCAGTGCTGTCCCGTAGCCTGCTGTAGCCAGTGCACCTGCATTGCAATGGGTAAGAATCGACATACCGTCCCTTATCAGGGAGGCACCTACCTTGCCTATCCTTCTGCAGGTCTCTAGGTCTTCTTCGTATATCCTCTTTGCTTCCCGAACCAGCTCCTCCTTAATCCAATCTATATCCCTATCTATATTCCTCTCCATAACACCCATCATCCTACTTATTGCCCAGAACAGATTAACCGCTGTTGGTCTTGTATTTGACATTATTGTTGCAATCTCTTTAAGTTCGGCAAGAAACTCTTCCTTACCCCTTCTCTTACTGTTTACTGCTCCAAGAGCTATACCCATCGCAGCAGCAATTCCTATAGCAGGAGCACCCCTTATCACCATATCTTTTATAGCACGTGCTACATCCTCAGACGTTCTACACTCAACATAAACTTCTTGATTTGGTAGCTTTCTCTGATCAAGCATTATAACCCTATCATCCTTCCACTCAATCGTCTTAAAAGACTCCATACTCTACCCCCTTTAATCAACTTATTAACTTTAATTTACTTTATCAACACCAAAAACAAAAGCCATCCACTCTCCCTCCTGAAGCTCCCTATCAAGGACAAAACCAGCCTTCTTAAGACCCTCTACCACCTCTTCCCTCCTAGGATATGGAATACCCGAGACTATGGCTTTTCCCCCCTCCATAAGTCTTGCCCTTAGCTCATGCCTGATAAGTATTATTACCTCAGCATATATGTTAGCAACCACCAGATCAAATTTCCCCCTTACACTCTCTATGTATCCACAAAAAAACCTTATCTTATCCTGAACCAAATTCCTCCGTGCATTCTTTATTGCCTCACATACGGCAACAAAATCAGGGTCCAGGCCAAAGGCCTCCTTGGCCCCAAGCTTTACAGCAGAAATAGCAAGCACCCCGCTTCCACAACCAACATCAAGCATCCTTTTAATTCCCCTGTCCCTGGCTATATCCTCTATAGCCTGAATACATAACCTGGTGGTTTCGTGATGCCCTGTACCAAATGCCATTGACGGATTGATCTCTATAACTATGTCGTCACCTCTGGGTATATACTCCTCCCATGGAGGGACGATAACAATACGACTACCAGCCCTTACAGTTTTAAGTTGCTGCTTCCAAACCTCCCAGCTAGAGCTATCTATCTGCTCTACCCCAATACTGCCTACATATACCCCCGATAGAGTGTCTCTTAAAAAGCCCGTATAGTTTCTTAAACCCTCTACCACAGGCTCTAAATCGGTATCCACTGGAAAATAGGCTGAGATAACCTCCTTTGATTTATCATCCTCTGCAGTATCTCTGGCAACCCCTACGGTATCGAATCCAAGCAAAAAATCAGAAACAAGTGGGGAAACATTCTCAGATACAACCAGTGTTAGCTTCCAACACTTAAACATATACGCTCCCAAATACCCAGATTCTTTTAAAACTCTTACCTAATAAATCCATTAATATCAATTCCATAGCCCTCATCCATCTATCATTTACACGGTATTTTTTGGATGATATAATTTTTTAATCATGGATCCACAGAAACTCAAGTACTTTAGAGAGATACTCATAGAGAAGATGAACCAGATTCTTGGCACAGCGGAGAAAACCATGAACCAGTTGAGCCAGGAAGGAACCTCCTTTCCTGATCCTTTGGATCGGGCTTTAACAGAATCCAGCAGAAGCATAGAACTCAGGACAAGAGACAGGGAAAGGAAGCTCCTTCAGAAAATCATAAAGGCTATGAAGAAGATAGAGGACGGAAGCTATGGCATTTGCGAAGAATGTGGAGAGGAGATCTCTGAGGAAAGACTCAGGGTAAGACCGGAAGCAACCCTATGTATTAAGTGCAAAGAAGAACAGGAAAAGATTGAAAAGCAGTTTGGGCTTTAAAAAGACCCGATTCTTACTGTTTTACCTCACCAAAAACAAAACCCCTTAGAAAATCTATCTCAGAGTCCTTTACGATCTTCCACTTATTCCCTATCTTTTTAAGTTCCAGTTTTTCAGGAACAACAAACTTGCTCGTTTTATCCTCCATACGAAGCTCAATCTTTGTTTTCTGAAACACCTGAGCACTTCCATCGTTAACGTGGATGGATCTATTAAAATGAGTTATCTCTATACTGTCAAAAAGGGAAACGTTTGAAGTAAATTCCTTCTTTGCTTCTTCAATTCCTATAACCTTACCATCCTTTTCTACCCTGTAATTGGGATCAAGACACGATAGATAGAGCTCAATGTCTTTTGATTCAAATGCACTTTCCCTCTGCATAAGAACCTGCTCTATACCTTCCCTGTCGGAGTTACCACAGGAAGCAAGAAAAACAGCAGAAAGAAAAAACATTAACCAAAGAAACCTTTTTACTACCATTCCACCAAAGCCTTTTTATCACCTTTCTCCCTGTATCCCCTTCCCTCTTTCTTCTCAATCTCAGCAAGGAGTTTAGCCGCTTTATCATGATACTTAGCATGTGGAAACTCTCTAACAACCCTGTCTAAAGCTTCCTTTGCAAGGTCAAACTGGTTTTCCTCATAGTATACCTTTCCAAGAAGAAAAAGGGCCTCCTCAAGACTCTTTGTGTCACCGTAATTATCTACCACCACCCTGAACCTGTTTATAGCAGCCCTGTGGTTTCCCCGCTTTTCATAAAACTTCCCAATGTATATCTCCCTCTTTGCAAGCTCACTTCGGCACCTCTTTATTCTCTCTCTGGCTTCTGAAATCAGAGGAGAATCAGGATACCTTTCAACAAACACTTCAAACCACTTAAGGGCCTCTCTCGTGTAGGTTGGATCTCTATCGTAGCTTCGCCTCTGCTTGTAGTAAGAAACGGCAAGACGGTAGATTGCATAAGGAATCTCACTGTGGCCTGGATGGTTCTTTACAAACCTCTCGTACTCTATAGCAGCCTGCTCATACTCACCCTTCTTAAAATAGGCATCTGCTGTACGCAACTCGGCAAGAACAGCATAGGAACTGTAGGTGTACCTAAGCTGAATATCCTTTAAAAGCTTAAATACCTTATCGTAGTTAGTACCTGTAAGAATCCAGGGAAACCCACCTTTTTTATTAAGTTCTCTTAAAGCCTCCTCATACATAGCCTCAGCACTCTCGTAGTTGTAAACCCTTTTCCCACCACAGCTAAAAAAGAGAGGAATCAGAACAAGAATAAGTATAAACAGGTGCCTTAACATTGGCATTATATTATTTACATAACTAGAGAGTGTCAAGAAAGCACCGCTAATCTAGTTTTAGAAGTACCTCTCCCCTATCCACATTTATTCCCTTCTTAATGGACTCATCGTTTTCATAGTCACCACTGGCTATCTTTAACACATAAGGAAGAATCGCATTTGATAGGGCATGGGTTGCAGTTCTTGGGACAAGAGAGGGAATGTTTGTTACACAGTAGTGAATTACCCCATCCACAACAAAAACAGGAGAATCAAGCGTTGTAGGATGGCTTGTTTCCGAACACCCCCCCTGGTCAATTGCCACATCCACAAACACACTTCCAGGTTCCATCCCGGAGACCATATTCCTTGTAATAACCTTTGGAGCTCTAGCACCGGTTACAAGAACAGCCCCAATAACAAGGTCCGAGCCCTTAACCTCTCCTTCTACAAACTCAGGATATGATGGAAGGGTTTTTACACTTCCAGAGAATCTTTCGTGAAAAAACTCCAGTTTCTTTGGGTTCTTATCTATAACAGTGACCTCAGCACCCAAACCAAGAGCTGTAATAACGGCATTATAGCCCACAGTACCTCCACCTATAACGGTAACCTTCCCCGGTTTTACCCCGGGAGCACCCCCTAGCAGTACACCTTTTCCTCCCTGTGGTTTTTCAAGATAGTGCATTCCAACCTGTACCGATAGTCTTCCCGCAATACGGCTCATGGGAGCAAGAAGCGGAAGAGAACCATCTGGCAGTTCAATGGTCTCAAAGGCTATTGCCCTTACCCCGCTTTTCCTTAGCACCTCCAGTAGCTCTCTATTTGCTGCAAGGTGAAGATAAGAGAATATGATGTGATTGCTTCTTATGAGAGGGAATTCCTCCGAAATGGGCTCCTTTACCTTGACTATAAGCTCTGCACCATCAAACAAGCTCTCTTCGCTATCCACAAGCCTTGCACCAGCCTTGGAAAACTCTTCATCCTTTATCCCGCTTCCACTTCCTGCACCCCTTTCCACAAGAACCTGATGTCCCCTCTCAACCAAAACCCTTACTGCCTGTGGGGTAAGAGAAACCCTGTACTCATGAACTTTTCTTTCCCTTGGAATACCGATAATCATCGGAAATTAGCTTATCATCACCCACGTAAAGTGGCAAACCCCTATTTTAGAAATAACCACTGTGCCAGGTAAAATTAAATAATAGGGAAATGGTTAGGTTTATAGACGAGGCAAAGATATACGTAAGGTCAGGCCGCGGTGGAAGAGGATGTGTTAGCTTCCGAAGGGAGAAGTTTGTCCCCAGAGGAGGCCCTGATGGTGGAGATGGAGGTAACGGGGGAGATGTTATACTCGTAGCCCAAAGAAACGTATCCTCTCTTCTGGATCACAGATACAGACAGCACTATATAGCTCAGAACGGAGAGCACGGAAAGGGTAAAAACCAGCACGGGAAAAATGCTCCCCCACTTATAGTCCCGGTACCTGTTGGAACGGTTGTAAAGGACTTCTACACAGGAGAAATTCTTGGAGACATGGTAGAGGAAGGTCAAACCCTTGTTGTAGCCAGAGGAGGACGAGGGGGCAGGGGAAACGCAAGGTTTGCTACCTCCACCAATCAGGCTCCAAGATATGCAGAACCTGGGGAGGAAGGAGAAGAACGGACGCTTCTTCTTGAGCTAAAGCTCCTAGCTGATGTGGGAATAGTAGGGTTTCCAAATGCCGGGAAATCAACCCTTATCTCAAGGATTTCAGCCGCACGTCCAAAGATTGCTGACTACCCCTTCACAACCATAGTTCCTAACCTAGGTGTTGTAAGATACAATGAGGGAAAAACCTTCGTTGTAGCAGATATCCCCGGTCTGATTAAAGGAGCGCATGAAGGGGCTGGGCTCGGTATAAGGTTCTTAAAACACATAGAGAGAACGAGGCTTTTAATCCACCTTCTAGACCTATCCCCTCTTACGGGAAGAAACCCCATAGAGGATTACCACGTTTTAAACGAGGAGCTTATGAGATACAACCCAAGCCTTCTCAATGAAAAACTACAGATTATAGTGCCAAACAAGATTGACATAACAGAAGCAAGGGAAAGGCTAAAGGAAGTACAGGAGTACTTTGAAAGCAAAAACATAGAGGTATTCCCCATCTCTGCAGCAACCGGAGAGGGAATAAAGGAGCTTATCAGAGAAGTTGGAGTAAGGCTTGAGAAACTCTCATCTGAAGCTTAATTACGTTGCTTCCATGTTTATTCTATCTGCCGTTCTCTTTGCATCCAAAGCAGCGTAAACAAGTATTACGGTTCCTGCCAGGGTGTATCCTGCCACAATAATCAATGTAGCTCTATCAACGGATGCCCCGTTTAAAGACTGAATCAGCCTTTCTAAAGGCCCTATCAAGAGAAGGTTTATAGAAACGTTTACAACAGCAATGACAACACCTTTTAAGACCTGACCGTTATATATCTGTCCCAGACCCGGGAAAATCACAGATAGTATCAAGGCCAGTAAGGGGTTTTTCTTCTTCGAGCCCTGTTTTGCATCCATACCAAGAACAGGATTTTATCAGCTTAACACTCCCAATTCAATAGAATTTGTAAAAGCAAAACAAACACGTAGAATAAAACTATGAAGAAAGCAATAACCCTCACAGTGGATCCAATCATAGTAACGGATGAGGGGAAGGTAGTACTGATTAAAAGGGCATTTGATCCCTACAAAGACTGCTGGGCTCTTCCGGGAGGAATGGTAGAATACGGTGAGACAGTTGAAGAAGCCGTCAGGAGGGAGGCAAAGGAAGAGACCGGCCTGGATGTAGAAATAGAGAGGTTAGTAGGGGTTTACTCTGATCCGGGACGTGACCCAAGAGGACACTTTGTTTCCGTAAGTTTTCTTTGCAGACCGGTTGGAGGGGAATTTAGAAGGAGCGGGGAAACAAAAGAGGTAAAGGCGTTTTCAAAAGAAGAGCTAAAATCCATTAAGCTTGCATTTGACCACGAAAGGATTCTAAAGGATGCAGGTTTTATAGAGTAGTGCCTATTCTACCTAAACTCAAGCAACATTTTCCTTAGCATTTCTCCAGGGTCAGAAGCCCTCATAAAGGCTTCCCCGATAAGAAACACATAGATTCCCTCATCGATTAACCTTCTTAAATCTCTGGTAGAGCTAATTCCACTCTCAGCCACAACTACCTTTCCCTGAGGAACAAGCTTTGAAATCCTTATAGATACATCAAGGCTGACATCAAACGTTTTTAAATTCCTGTTATTTATACCTATTATGTCACCTCCAGCAGCCAAAGCCTTCTCAAGCTCCCATTCATCATGTACCTCAACAAGAGCACTCATTCCCAGAGAGCGCACAAGACCCAAAAGCTCCTCCATCTTCTTCCTGTCCAGAATAGCAGCAATTAGTAAGACAGCATCCGCTCCGTAAAGCCTTGCCTCATAAACCTGATAAGGGTCTATAATAAAATCCTTTCTCAAAACAGGGATTCCAACACTTTCCTTAACCCTTCGAAGGTGTACCAGATCCCCTTTAAAGAACTCTCTATCCGTAAGAACAGAAACCGCAGAGGCTCCCGCCCTTTCGTAACCCCGGGCAATCTCTTCAGGACTAAAGTTGTTTCTGAGAATACCTTTTGATGGGGAAGCCCGCTTTACCTCTGCTATAATCTTTGGTGTTCCGTTTGGTTTTACCGCACCGTAAAAATCAAGGGGTGAACTCATCCGCTCCAATCTGGAGGAGATAAGCTCTAAAGGGTTTTCTCTCTTTGCCCTCTCAAGCTCAACCACCTTGTGTTTAACTATCTTATCGAGTATCATTCAGGGTAATTCCTCTAAATAAAGGCTAACTACCAAAGCTTCTGCTGAATCTAATTAACTCATTTAGCTTCTCAAGTGCCTTTCCTGAATCTATAGAATCTTCTGCCTTTGCAATGGCCTCCTTCATATCGGAAGCCCCCTCACCAATCAAAATAGCTGCTGCTGCATTGAGTACCGCAATATCCCTTTTTGCCTCTCTTTCTTCTCCTTTCAAAATAGAAACGAGTATACGTGCGTTTTCCCTTACATCTCCTCCTTTGAGCTCATCGAGTTTTCTTCTCTTAAATCCCAGCTCCAGGGGATCCATCTGATATGTTTTTACCATACCACACTTAAGCTCTGCAACCTGCGTTTTACCGGTTACGGTTATCTCATCGAGACAATCAATCCCGTGAACAACCATTGCTCTGAGATAACCGAGGTTTCTTAAAACCTTGGCAATTGGCTCCAGAAGAACCTCAGAGTAAACACCCATTAGCTGGTGCTTAACCCCAGCCGGATTTGTAATAGGACCAAGCAGGTTAAAGATAGTTCTTATCCCTATATCCCTTCTCGATTGGGATACGTTTTTCATTGCAGGATGATAAATAGGGGCAAAAAGGAAGGTAATACCTATCTCATTTAAGCATCTCTCCGCAGCCTCGGGTGTAAGGTTTATATTAACCCCAAGCTCTTCAAGCACATCAGCACTTCCAACCTGACTTGATACCGAGCGATTCCCATGCTTTGCAACAGGGATCCCCGCACCTGCCACTATAAACGAAGCTACGGTTGATACATTAAATGTACCCTTTTGATCCCCACCGGTTCCGCAAAGATCAACCACCACTGGATAAACTGGTTGTATCCTGATTGCCTTATCCCTCATTACCTTGGCAGCACCTGTAATCTCAGAAATTGACTCTCCCTTCATTCTCAATCCCACAAGAAACGCTGCCATCTGACTCGGAGACGCCACCCCATCCATCATCCTCTCCATAACCTTTGCCATCTCTTCCTCTTCAAGGTCTATGCGTTCTACAACCTTTGATATGGCTTCCTTAATCATATCAGATTTCCCCTTTTTCGAGAGCTATCCGTATCCTATCCAGGATACCGTTTACAAAAGCCCCAGACTCCTCCGTTCCGTATTTCTTTGCAAGCTCCACCGCTTCGTTTATAGTAACAGCAGGGGGTATGTTTCTCAAGTACACCATTTCATATGTTGCCATACGCAGTATATTTCTGTCTATTTTTGACATACGAGAGAGCTTCCAGTGTTTGGAGTACCTGGAAATGATGTTATCTATACCTTCCATGTTTTCGCAGGTTCCGGTTATGAGAACGGTTGCAAATCTTCTTGCCTCATCGTCTGAGGGGATTCCCCTTGTATTCCAGAATAGATCAAAGACCTCACTAAAGTTAACATCTTCTGGAGAGGATTCTTTAAGGATCTCATACTGGTACAAGAACTGAAGAGTAAGTTCTCTTGCGCGTCTCCTCTTACCCATAACAAAGCTTACTTTTTGCGAGGAAGCGCTTTAACGAGGTTAGCCATTTCAATAGCGGAAAAAGCCGCTTCACCGCCTCTGTTTCCTGCCTTTACCCCTGCTCTCTCAATAGCCTGCTCAAGGGTTTCTGTGGTTATAACCCCGCAGGCAACCGGAATGTCGAACTCCAAACTGATCCAGTTCAGAGCCCTTGTAACTTCGGAGGCTAAAAAACTAAAATGGGGGGTCTCTCCTCTTATGATTGCTCCTATCGCTATTATAGCATCATATTTCCCTGATTGAGCCGCCTTTTTAACACCGAAGGGAATTTCAAAAGATCCTGGCACTTTTATAATATCTATATCGGAATCCGAAGCGTTATGTCTTAGCAAAACATCCAGTGCTCCTTCAACCATTCTATCGGTTATAAGGCTATTAAAACGACTGACCACAATTGCAAACTTAAAACCCGTTGCATCTAGCTTACCTTCATAGATATGGGGCATCTCTCCTCCTTAGAATCGTTTAGTCCACCATAGAGAGCAAATGACCAAGCTTATCTTTCTTAACCTTCAGGTACTTTGAGTTTCTCTCATTTGGTGGCACCTCAATTGGAACTCTTTCAACTATCTGAAGCCCAAATCCTTCAAGTCCCTTTACCTTCCTTGGGTTGTTTGTAAGAAGCCTCATCTTTCTTACCCCAAGGTCAAGGAGGATCTGTGCACCTATTCCATAGTCCCTGAGGTCAGGTTTAAAGCCCAGTGCCTCGTTTGCCTCTACGGTGTCAAAACCGTTGTCCTGGAGCGCGTAAGCCTTTATCTTATTTACCAACCCTATACCCCTTCCCTCCTGACGCATATAGAGGATAACACCTTTCCCTTCCTTCTCAATCATACGCATTGCCTCACGTATCTGGGGGCCACAATCACACCTTAGAGAACCAAACACATCACTTGTCAGGCACTCAGAGTGAACCCTCACAAGAACACCCTCATCAGGTGAGATATCCCCTTTTACAAGGGCTACATGGTGCTGTGGATCGATCTCACTTTCGTATACTATAACCCTAAACTCACCGTACTGGGTTGGAAGAAGAGCTGAAGCTGCCCTCTTTACAAGGCACTCAGCCCTAAGACGGTAACTTATAAGGTCTGCAATTGTTGCAATCTTTATTCCGTGTTGTTCGGAAAACTTCTCAAGGTCCGGCAACCTTGCCATATCACCATCATCTTTCATGATCTCACATATAACAGAGGCTGGCTTAAGTCCCGCAAGCCTTGCAAGGTCAACGGAACCCTCTGTATGGCCTGCCCTTACAAGAACCCCCCCCTTCCTTGAAATAAGCGGGAAGACATGACCGGGACGGATAAAGTCCTCCGGCTTTGCATCATCCGAGATAGCAAGACGTATTGTTGAGGCACGATCATAGGCTGAGATTCCCGTTGTTATGCCCCGTCTTGCATCTATAGGGATTGTAAACGCTGTATACTGGGGAACAGGGCTGTTTTCCGGCTTTATGGGCTGAAGCCCAAGCTGATCAGCCTTTTCCTGGGTTATGGCAATACATATAAGCCCTCTTCCATGTTTTGCCATAAAGTTTATTACCTCTGGGGTTGCAAACTCGGCAGCTACTACAAGGTCGCCTTCATTTTCCCTATCCTCGTCATCAACGAGGATTATCATCCTTCCATTTTTTATCTCTTCTATGGCTTCTTCAATTGAGCAAATTGGCATTGCTGTAAACCCTTTAAGAACAGGTTTTTAGGATTGCGATTTGTAATCTTAATAATAAGCAACGTAGTGATTTTGTCAAATATACAGAGCCCAGCACGGTATTAACATACTTTTAGCTCCGCTTAATCCAAAGCTTGACTTTTTAATACCAGTATGTAAGGTTTCAAGTGATTACATCCAAAGTAGGAGAGGTGTACATGGAACTTGAGCTAAACATACTTACAAGAGATGACGACTGGGAAGACGAGGACGAAGAGTGGGAAGAAGACGAGGAGCTATGGGAAGAAGATGAAGAAGAGTGGGAAGATGAAGAGGATATATTTGATGAGGAAGAATGGGAAGATGAAGAAGAAGATGAGGACTTTTGATCTTAGCGGGAAACTTCCTACTTTACACGGTTCCTCATCTTTATAATCCCGATTTTCAAAGCTCCTGTTCTCATAAAGAGAGTGTGATTTGCACTTTAGCCTGTACTAAAAGGGGTTGGGTTCTTTCATGAAGAAAAGATTTGGCAGGTTGTCTTTTGTCTTAGCTGTTTTTATGCTGCTGACGGGAGCCAGTAAAAACCTTACGGTTGAGAATCCAGAGCTTTATATAAAGATCACAGACTGGTCAGTATATGCAACATGGAGTGCAGTAGCCATAATACACCACCTTACAATAGAAAACACGGCCGATATAGCGTACAAAAACATTAAGGTAAGAGTGTACTACACATCCACTTCCACATCCAAAGAGGGAACGATAGTAAGCCAGGAAACCGGTGTTCTGCCGATTACCCTACCTCCAAGAAGCAAAAACACATACCTAAAAGAGGGATTTCCCCTGGGAGCAGGTTCCCAGTTTATGAACCCTGTTCGTATAGAGGTTCTGGATGCAACCCCAGTGGTAAAATAATATCTGGGTTTGCAGATTGGGTCTAAAACCATGTTTAGGTGTGGGGTTAACCGTATCCTTCAAGCAACCTTTATTTTAACCACGTGTATCCTATCTGAACACGCATCTGCAATCACGGATAACACCTCTCTCCTTGACTTATACGGTGGTACACCAGTTGTGCTACCCAGTAACAATACAGTAGACCTAACACTTAAAAAAGAGGCCCTTTATATTAAACTTGGTAAAGAGAAAACTCTTGGTTCAGACACCGATGATTTTATAAGAAGCAGCTTGCTTGCATACTCGTTTATATGGATGGAAAGGGTCTACATATCTCCAAGCAACTTTAGAAAACTTATAACCACTTCCTTTCCTGAGTATCTCTACAACATAACAGGGTGGCAGGGATGTAGAGGGGCAAAGGCAAGAAGAGGGCTTTGCTCTCCGAAAAGGAAATCCTTCCTTAACCCTCCCGTAGATGATGGAGACCCTTTTTTAACAAACTACATAGAACACCCGCTTGTAGGTATGACATACTACCTTTACTACAGGGCAAGAGGCTATGACAGGAGAAGCTCAATCTTTGGCTCTTTTATGCTAAGCACACTTTTTGAATACACTGTAGAGGGATGGCAACAACCACCTTCTTTTAATGACCTTATCCTAACCCCAGGAATTGGAGTTCCCCTAGGTATTATACTTGAGGAGAGCTCAAACTGGCTTGCAAAAAGGGACAGCCAGTTCTTAAGAGCACTAAGCTACATAGTAAACCCAACAAAGATTCTAATGCAAGAGGGGGAGATTGCCTGGGGAAACGCACTCGGTATATCGTTTAGATTTAATGCATGGTAAGAGGTAGCTCCTATATTGGTTTTCTAACTTGCCAACCCGGTCCTAAACTTGATAGAAATTTCTTGACTTACATATAAACCCACTTTATTTTTATAAGTCAGTTCAATGAATACTAGCAAAGTGTTATTTAAACCAATCTGGCAAGTGATATGCATCTATCTTCTTATAAGTCAGCTATCTATACCAAGAGTAACGCTCTGCATAGGTGCGGATGGTCACTTTGGATTGGAAAGTGCCCCTACAGAACTGCGTTGTGGCTCTCTATTTCCTACAAACACACTAAAAAAGATAAAAACACCCTTATTAAACCTAAGTACATATTCAGATAAAGGTCACTGTGGTCCATGTATTGATATCTCCCTTTCAACCGAGAACTTTAAAGAAAAATTAAATTCATTTAAAAACTTAGAGACACTGCAAATTAAGCTATCAGCTATATTTACCTTCTTAAATTCCCATTATTTTCTTCCAGAGAGCTATGCCATACAAAATCACACTCAACTAAATCATGATGCGTTTAACCTTAACCTTGTCCTTATACAAAGCGTCACCCTTCTCTGTTAAATCCTTAGTAATCCGTTCTTATTATCTGCTAAGGCTACCTTACTAAGGTAAGCCACATCCACAACAAAAACCCATTAGATTCGGAGGTTGTATATGTATTTAAGTGGATCAATCTGCTTGTTTGTTATAATCACCGCACTTGGATTTACAGGTTGCACGACCCTAAATCAGGATAGATTCTGGCCTGAAGTACGTCCCCTAGGAAAAAGATTTAACACCTATAAACCTCCCTTGTCACCAAGCCCAAGTTCACCAGAGCCAGAGTTTGAAGAACCAACCGGTGTCCTTACACTAACTCAGGTTCTTTCCCTAGCACTTATTAGAAATCCAAAACTTAAGACCTTTGCATTTGAGATTCGGGCTCAGGAGGCAAAAACACTTCAAGCAACGCTTCCACCCAACCCAGTACTCGAAGTAGATATAGAAAACTTTAGCGGTTCAGGAACAGCAAAGGACTTTAACATAGCAGAAACAACCATACAACTAAATCAACCTATACTACTTGGAGGAAAGATTTCAAAGCGTAAGAAGGTTGCTGCTTTAAGTGCGGAGCTTGCAGGATGGGATTATGAAGCTACAAGGCTTGATGTCTTTATCCAAGCAAAAAAAGCCTTTTTCGACGTACTTGGGGCACAAGAACGCCTCAAGTTAGCAAAAAAACTGGTTCAACTGGCAAGTAAAGTACATAAAGCCATTAAGGTACTGGCTGAGTCAGGAGAGGTATCTCCCATAGAAGAGAAAAGAGCAGCCATTGCTCTTTTTCAAACACAGATACAGATGGAACGCATAAAGCACGAACTTGAAGCCGCACGAAAGAGACTTGCTTCTACATGGGGAAGCACAGAAGCTTTATTTGATGAGGTAAGGGGTGAACTCGAAATAGTCTGGCCAGTTCCATCTTTTGAGAAGCTAGTAAGAGTATCTCAACTTAACCCGGATATAGCCCGCTGGACTAAAGAAAAAGAACGCAGAAGAGCTCAGCTTGTACTGGAAAAAGCTAATGCACTTCCTGATATAACTGTAGGTGGAGGGATACGCCGGCTAAGTGAAACAGACGATAATGCTTTTGTTATAGGTATAACCATTCCACTTCCTATCCTAAATCGTAATCAGGGTGGAATACTTGAAGCCCAATACAGATTAATAAAAGCAGAAGAGGAGAGAAAGAATGCAGAAGTTAGAGTTCTAACAGAACTGGCCGAAGCATATCAAAACCTAATGTCCACATACACAGAGGTAAACTCATTAAAGGACAATATAATACCTAAGGCTCAAAGTACCTATGATTCGATCCTAGAGGGATACAGACAGGGCAAGTTCTCTTTCTTAGACGTTTTAGATACCCAAAGAACCCTCTTTGATACCCGCCTTCAATACTTAAAAGCACTGGTAGAGTACCACAAGGCAGTAGCAGATATAGAGAGATTAACAGGAGTGCCCTTTGAATCTCTAAACCCTTTTGAAGAAAAGGGAGAAGAAAAATGAAAAAGATACTAATTTCTAGTCTTGTCATAGCGTCTTTTTTAATCCTTACAGTGATAGCACTTAGGCAACCCAACCAGAAAAAAACTCTTGAGACAGAAAAAGCAATGGAACACACCTACAAAGAAGACACAGTTGAGCTATCCAGAGAAGCCCTGCAGACACTGCCTTTAAAGATAGCTGTAGTAAAGAGAAGAGATACAAAAAAAGAGATACAAACAACCGCTGTAATTGAATTCAATAAAGACAGAATTGCCCACGTAACTCCTCGTATTCCCGGTCGGGTAATTAAGGTAAATGCTTTACTAGGGGATAATGTTAAGAAAGGCCAGATTCTAGCAGAACTCGATAGCATTGAGCTTGGAAAAGCAAAAGCTGAATACCTTAAAGCCAAAGCAGATTACGCAATAGCTTTAGCAAACTATAAAAGAGAAAAACGCCTCTTCAACCAGAAGATATCATCTGAAAAAGAATACCTAGAGGCAAAAGGTGAGTACATGCGTTCAAAAGCCAGACTCAAGAGTGCTTATGAAACCCTGCGTCTTTTAGGTTTAAACGGTAAAGAAATAAAAGAACTAAGCTGGGAAGAAAAGAACCATCCCCTATCCCACTTTCCACTGCTAGCCCCATTTACCGGCAAGGTAGTAGAAAAACACATTGTTCTAGGCGAATTTATTACGCCAGAAGATAAACCCTATACGATTGCTGATCTATCAAGACTCTGGATACAGCTTGATATCTACGAGAAAGACCTAAGATGGGTAAGACCTGGTACCGAAGTACATATAAGAGTTGATGCTTATCCAGATGAGAGATTTCAGGGAATAGTAACCTACATAAGCGACACACTTGATAAAGCTACACGTACTGCAAAGGCACGGGTGGAAATTGAGAATCATGATGAAAAATTAAAACCGGGAATGTTTGCTAAAGCCTCCATTTTTATACCGATACCAGATACAACAAGAGCGATCACCATACCTACTTCAGCCATCTACAATGTGTATGGGAAACCAGTTGTATTTGTACAAGAAGGAGAGAGAACTTTTAAAGTTAGAGAAATCAAACTCGGACAAAACTCAGGGCCTTATATTGAGGTACTAGATGGATTAAAAGAAGGAGAGAAAATCGTAATAGAAGGTGGATTCCATCTTAAATCTGCACTTTTAAAAGAAGAATTGGGAGAGGAACACGCCCACTAAAAACGGGAGGAAGTGACGATGTTAAACGGTATTCTTGAATTCTCACTCCGTAATCGCTTTCTCGTGATTGTTTTAACGTTGCTTGTTATAGGGATTGGTATTCGTTCTATACTGCATCTTCCAATTGATGCCGTTCCAGATGTTACCCCCAACCAAGTTCAAATTCTTACCAATGCACCGGGACTGGGTCCAGTAGAGGTAGAACGCTTTATTACCTTTCCAGTTGAGACAGCTCTGTCGGGACTACCTGGGGTAAAGAGCATACGTTCAGTCTCCAGATTTGGCCTATCTGCCGTTACCGTGTATTTCGATGAAGATATGGATATATACTTCTGTCGCCGACTGGTTATGGAAAGACTGCCACAGGCACGAGAGATGATCCCAGAGGGTTTTGGCACCCCCGAGATGGGTCCAATCTCTACAGGATTAGGGGAAATATACCAATTTGAAGTTAAAGGCGAAGGATACTCTTTGATGGAGCTTCGCTCTATTCTTGAGTGGGATATTGCTTTCAAACTCAAATCCGTACCAGGCGTTGTAGAGGTAAACACCTATGGAGGAGAACTAAAAACCTACGAGGTAGAACTTGATGCCGAGAAACTAGCCGCATATGACCTATCAATAGAACAGGTCTTTGAAGCACTTAAGCAAAACAACTCAAACTCTGGTGGAGCATACATTGAACACAATCAGGAACAATACCTTATCAGGGGAGAGGGACTGGTAAAGAACCTAAGAGACATCGAAAACATAGTGGTAGCCTCACATGATGGAACACCCGTTTACATACGTGATATTGCACATGTTAAGTATGCACCTATGGTAAGACAGGGGGCCGCTACCCGTGATGGGAAAGGAGAGATAGTAACCGGTGTAGTAATGATGCTTATTGGTGAGAACTCCAGAGAGGTAGTAAACCGCGTTAAGGAAAAGATTGAAGAAATAAAAAAATCCCTTCCTCCTGGCGTAACAATAGATACCTACTACGACCGTACAGAACTGGTGCGTAAGACAATAAAAACCGTTACTAAAAACCTAACTGAGGGAGCACTGCTTGTAATTATCATTTTATTCCTACTGCTTGGCAACTTTAGAGCTGGTCTTATAGTTGCCTCAGCCATTCCGCTTTCCATGCTTATTGCCTTTACCGGCATGAACTATCTCCGTATATCAGGAAACCTCATGAGTCTTGGAGCAATAGACTTTGGTCTTATAGTTGATGGTTCGGTAGTAATGATTGAAAACATCGTACGTCACCTTTCGGAGAAGCTAAAGATACAAAAAGCTAAAGAGGAACTAAACATCACAAGCTCTATATTTGAAGCAGGTAAAGAGGTAATACGTCCTATATTCTTTGCCGTGGGCATCATTATCATTGTCTATATTCCCATTCTTACCCTTGAAGGAGTAGAAGGAAAGATGTTTAAGCCCATGGCACTAACCGTAATCCTTGCCTTAATTGGCTCTCTGATTATATCCTTTACTTTGATGCCTGTCTTGGCTTCACTATTCCTGCACAAGGTAAGAAATGAGAAAGAGACCCTTATAATAAGGTATATAAAAAAAGTCTATCTTCCACTTGTACGCAGAACGCTAACCCATACCAAAACCACAGTAGCAATAGCATTTGCAATTTTTATTTCAAGTCTTCTTTTCATACCTTTTATGGGGGCAGAATTTATACCTCGCCTTGATGAAGGCTCTATAGCCATTCAAGCATGGAGATTGCCAAGTGTTTCTCTTGAAGAATCAATCCGCAATACCACAATGATAGAGAATATACTCAAAAGATTTCCTGAGGTAAAAACCGTAGTTTCCCGAACAGGACGAGCAGAGATAGCCACGGACCCCATGGGAGTAGAAGTAAGCGACATATATGTGATACTGGAACCACACGATAAATGGAAAACAGCAAAGACAAAGGAAGAGCTAATAGATAAAATAAATGAGGCACTAACAAAGGCCCTTCCGGGAACAAAGTTTAGCTATTCTCAACCAATTGAACTCAGAGTACAGGAGCTTATAGCTGGAGTTCGCTCTGATGTGGCTATAAATATCTTTGGTGACGACCTTGAGACACTAAAAAGGATAGGAGATCAAGTGGTAAAAGTCGTATCAAAGATACCAGGAGCAGCAGATACAAAGGCTGAACAGGTTGCAGGGCTTCCCTATCTAAGGGTAATAATAGACCGGGATGCCATAGCTCGATACGGTATAAATGCCAGCCAGATTCTAGACACCGTAGAAGCAATTGGAGGTAAAGTGGTAGGACAGGTGCTTGAAGGGCAAAAACGTTTTTTCGTTCAGGTACGATTCAGTAAAAAAGATAGAAGCGATTTTGAGCATATAAGAAATATTAGGGTCTCAGATAATAACGGGAGACTCATTCCAATTAGCCAGCTTGCTGATATACGAATTGAAGAAGGTCCCGCTCAGATCAGTCGAGAGAATCTTCATAGACGTCTTGCCGTTGAAACAAATGTTAGAGGTAGAGATCTTGCAAGCTTTGTGGCTGAAGCACAAAGGGCAGTTGAGAAAGAAGTTAATCTACCTCCAGGATACTGGATCGAATGGGGTGGACAATTTGAAAATCTAAAGCGGGCAAGTTCCAGGTTAGCCATTGTTGTTCCTACAGCACTTTTTTTAATATTTGTACTCCTCTATACAACCTTTGGTTCTGTACGTCCGGCCCTTATAATCTATTTAAATGTACCAATGGCCGCAACCGGTGGAATTCTAGCACTTTTTCTTCGTGGTATGCCGTTTAGTATATCTGCCGGTGTAGGCTTTATTGCCCTCTTTGGTATAGCAGTACTAAATGGTGTTGTGCTAATGTCATATATACTTCAGATGAGACGTGAGGGTATGAGTGCAGAGGACTCAGCTTATCGCGGAGCCGAGATACGCCTAAGACCTGTACTTATGACTGCACTTGTTGCAAGTTTTGGCTTTGTGCCAATGGCTTTATCAACAAGTGCTGGAGCTGAAGTTCAGCGCCCTCTAGCAACAGTAGTGATAGGTGGGCTTTTTACCTCTACCCTTCTTACACTGCTTGTCCTTCCAGCAATATATAGTTGGTTTGAGAAAGCTAGGAAGAGCTAATAAACTCTTTAGAAGCGGTTAAAGACAAAAGAAACAAGTTGTTCTGAAAAAGATGAGCTAAATTTTAACTTACAAGCTATCTACAACACCTCACTAACTCCAACTTGATATTTTCCTTAAATAACACCGAGATCCTTTAGCCACCAGATGGATTTTAGAAAAGACGATACATTTCCGTAAGGCAAAAGAAGGGAAACTGCCTCTAAAATCTCTTCTCTACTTGCACCCCAGTTCTGTGCTTCCTTTACATGAAACTTAAATCCACTTTCAAACTGCTGGGCTGCAAGCAAAGCGAGGATAATAAGCTCTTTATGCTTTTTATCAAGCTTTGGTTGACTCATTATTTTACCTATTAGCTCACTAAATCTTTCAGACAACTCAGGAAATGCTCTTATAAACTCTTTATACTCAGCAATTGGCTCCTGTTTCCATACGGTCATTAAATAACCCTCCTAAACAATTTAAGCTCAAATAAAACCGCTAACTTAAAAACCCTTCTCCCAGATTATAGCCTGGCCTAACCACTAATCCAATTGAGAGAGAATCTTACAAAAATACAAGAACTGAAATTCCAAAAAGGTTCTTATTCTATTGACAAAAAAGCTCCGTAAATAGGATAATTGAATTATGGAAATCAAGCCAGACTCTATTCTTCAAAGTCCATTTTGGCCTGAAAAAGTAAGGGTAATATCGGTTAAACCTATAGGAGATAACCAGGTTAGAATTGAAGCTGTTGGGGTTGAAACACAGAGGTTTTACAATCCGGTTCTTTCTTCTGAGGATCTGGAGAAAATAGCCTTATCCGAGGAGAGAGTGTTTAAATTCAGCGGTGATGGAGAATCTGTATTTCTCTATCTTGAGTCCCACAGGATAAGAAACGCATTTCAGTTTGACCCCCTTTATGCTGTAAATGTCTCTCAGATTGACCCTCTACCTCATCAGATTGAAGCTGTATATCATCATATAATGACACGTTCCAGGATTCGATTTCTTCTTGCAGATGACCCTGGGGCTGGAAAAACAATTATGGCGGGTCTTTTACTTAAAGAACTCAAATACCGAGGACTCGTTGAAAGAACTCTTATCGTTGTTCCCGGACATCTTAAAGAGCAGTGGCTAAGGGAAATGAAGGAGAAATTCCAGGAAAGTTTCACTGTTGTAGATAGAGATGTAATGAATGCATCTTGGGGACAAAACGTTTTCACCGATAGAAACCAGGTAATCGTATCAATGGACTTTGCAAAGCAAGACGACGTTATGATGGCTTTAAAAGACTCAAGATGGGATTTATGCATAGTGGATGAAGCACACAAGATGTCTGCATACAGGTACGGAGAGAAGGTCAGCAAAACCCAGAGATACACACTTGGAGAGCTTCTTTCACCCATGACAAACTACCTTCTTTTCCTTACGGCAACCCCTCATAGAGGAGACCCCGAAAACTTTAGGTTGCTTTTAGACCTGCTTGAGCCTGGTTTTTTTGCTGACACCTCTATGCTTTCTGAATCCATTCAAAATAAGGATAATCCCCTGTTTCTAAGGAGGCTCAAGGAAGACCTGAAGGACTTTGAAGGCGCTCCAATTTTTCCTCCAAGGAAGGTGGAAACGATAAAGTACTACCTGTCTGATGATGAAAAGAGGCTCTATAATGCTGTCACAGAATACGTAGAAAAGCACTTTAACAGGGCTCTTGAGAAGGAGAAAAGAAACGTTGCCTTTGCAATGACAATCCTTCAGCGCCGTCTTGCATCAAGTGTTCGTGCTGTAAGAAAGTCTCTTGAAAGAAGGTATGAAAAGTTAAAAGAGCTTTACAGGAAAGGACAGCTCATTAGAGAGCTTGGATACGATGAGGAGTATATAGAGGACCTTGAGGAAAAAGAGAGGTGGAGTAAGGAAGAAGAGCTTTTAGAGAAGCTTACTTCTGCAGAAACCCTGGAAGAGCTAAAGGAAGAGATAGAGAAGATTGAAGAGCTTGTAGCTCTTGCAAAGGAGGCTGAGAAAAAAGAGAATGAAACCAAGTTAAACGAGCTAAAGAGAGTTATGGATACAGAAAACCTTCAGAACTCAGAGATAAAACTCCTTATCTTTACAGAATCCAGAGATACCCTGGATTACCTTGTGGAGAAGCTAAGAAATTGGGGATACAGGGTTACTTTCATCCACGGTGGAATGAACCTTGACCAGAGGATCAGGGCTGAGGGTGAGTTCAGGAATCAGGCTCAGGTTATGGTATCAACAGAAGCTGGTGGAGAGGGAATAAACCTGCAGTTTTGCTGGATTATGGTTAACTATGATATCCCCTGGAATCCAAACCGCCTTGAGCAGAGAATGGGAAGGGTTCACCGCTACGGCCAGAGGCACGAGGTTCACATCTACAACATGGTAGCGGTGGATACAAGGGAGGGTCGCATCCTTGAGAAGCTCTTTGAGAAGCTCTCTCAGATTAAAGAGCATCTTGGCTCTGACAGGGTCTTTGACGTTATAGGAGATGTTCTCGTTGGAAGGAGCTTAAAAGACCTGATTGTGGATGCTATATCTAACAGGAGAACTATAGATGACATTCTTAGAGACTTCGAGAAGATTCCAGATGAGGAAGCAATAAGGAAGGTAAAAGAGGCAAGTCTTGAAGCCCTTGCCACAAGACACATTGATTTAACGAGGATTCTTGGGGAGCAAAGGGTAGCAAAAGAAAACAGGCTTGTTCCAGAATACATAGAGGAGTTCTTTAAACGCGCCTCCAAGGTGCTAAACATCAGGATGGAAAAGAGACATGATGGTTTCTGGAACATACACGTACCGTATGAAATACGGAATAAACCCTACAGTTTTAAGATAAGGTTTGGTGAGGTAGAGAGAGTGTACAGCAGGGTTTCTTTTGATAAAGAGAGAGCATTTAAGGGTCAGGCTGAGTTTGTTTCAATGGGACATCCGCTTTTAGAGGCGGTTATAGACACCATTCTATCCCGTTACGAATCCCTTTCAGGAGATGGGGCTAAATTTATTGACCCGGAAGGGAAAATGGATGGGATTATATGGTTTTTTGAGGCGGAGATAAGGGATGGGAAAGGAGAGGTTGCGGGTAAAAGGTTATTTAGCGTTTACCATGAACTAAGAAACAATGCTTTATCCTTCGTAAATCCTTCAATTCTCTGGGATCTAAAACCAACTGGAAACGATTCAGACAGGAAAACCGACGGGCAGACAAACACCGAATCCTCAATCCCTAACACTGACAACGTTTTATCCTTTGTCATAGCTAACGGGCTTGAGAGCTACAGAAAAGAGCTACTTGAGAGACGGAAAAGGGATGCCGAGATAAAGAGAAAATACGGAATTCGCTCCCTTGAATCAATGGTACTTGATTCGGATGCAAAGATTTCAGATTATGAAACCAGAAAAATAAAGGGAGAAAACATACCCGAGGCTGTGATTCAAAGGGAGATCCAAAAGAAAGAAGACTTAATGAGAAAGAAGGAGCGTCTTCTTAGAGAGATTGAATCAGAGATTCACCTCTATCCTACCGAACCTAAACTGATAGGTGCCATAAGGGTTATCCCTGTAGAAGCAGATGAAAGAATGGCTACGGATAAGGAGGTAGAAGAGATTGGTATGAGGATTGCAATGGAATACGAAAGAGGTCAGGGAAGGGTTCCAGAGGATGTACACCTTGAGAACCTTGGCTATGATATTCGCTCAATGGATGGAACAAATTATCGATACATCGAGGTTAAGGCAAGGGCAAAGGAAGGTGCCATTGCCCTTACTCCAAACGAATGGCTTATGGCTAAAAGGCTTAAAGATGAATACTGGCTTTATATAGTTGTGAATGCCTCAACAAATCCCCAGCTCTATACGATTCAAAACCCTGCTCTACATCTCAAACCAGAAGAAGAGGTAAGCATTGTTAGATACATCGTTAAGGATTGGAAAGAAAAAGCGGAGATGGCAAAGTGAACCAAGATAAACTTTTGAAACTCATTCAAAAGGAAGAATCTGAGACCATTGAATTCAAAGAGAACTTTGACAAGGAAACGATAGAAACTGTATCAGCATTTGCCAATACAATAGAAGGAGAAGGGAAAGATAACGAATAAGGAGTATCAAGAGCTAAATCGTGTATCAAAACCAATGGCTACTATAGAGTTGAAAAACCTTGTTGAGAAAAAGATTTTTGAGAAATCGGGAACTACTGGAAGAGGCACTGAATACATCCTGCTAAAGCAAAGAGCTAATAATGGGCTATATGAGGTGTTTATATGGCAAATAAATCCTTCATAGAATTTGACTTTCCAGTAAAGGAAGTAAGCGAGGAATCGGCAAGGGAAAAGAACATAAGGCACGGGCACATTTCCACCCTCCACATCTGGTGGGCAAGAAGGCCTCTTGCATCATCAAGGGCTTCTATTTACGCCTCCCTTACACCCGAGCCCAAAGACGAAGAAGAAAGGCTTAAGAAATCACAGTTTATAGCAAACCTCTCAAAGTGGGAAAACTCACTGAATAAACCCATGATAGAGAGGGCAAGAAAAGAAATACTTGAGGCAAATGGAGGAACACCACCAAGGGTTCTTGACCCATTTGCAGGAGGTGGGGCGATTCCCCTTGAGGCTGTAAGATTAGGCTGTGAGACTTATGCAAGTGATTTAAATCCTGTTGCTGTGCTAATACTTAAATGCACGCTTGAGTATCCCCAAAAGTATGGAAGGGCAAAGAGGAAGAAGAAGGATTTACTGGGGAATGAATACGAAGAGGAATACAGCCCGCTTCTTGAGGATGTAAAGAGGTGGGGAAGTTGGGTGCTTGAAGAGGCAAGGAAAGAGATTGGGAGATTCTATCCACCTGACCCAGATGGCTCGATTCCCGTTGGTTACATCTGGGCAAGGACCATAAGGTGTAATAATCCATCGTGTGGTGCCGAGATTCCTCTTGTAAGACAGACTTGGCTTGCAAAGAAGTCAAATAAGAAGGTTGCGTACAAGTTAATCCCAAAGGGCAACAAAGTTGAATTTGAAATAAGAGAGGGAAAACGAATAGACTTTAATCCTGAGACCGGCACAGTTTCAAGGGCAAAGGTTGTGTGTCCATGCTGTGGGGGAGGGCTAAGTGACAAAGAGGTAAGGAAGCAGTTTCAGGAGGGAAAAGCTGGTGAGAGGATGGTTGTAGTGGTTCTTCACCATCCTAAAAGACAGGGGAAGACTTACCGATTGGCAACGCAGAGAGATTTAGAGGTTTTCAGGGAAGCAGAGAGGTATCTTGAGAAAAAGAGGAGAGAGCTATTTGACAAATGGGGATTTGACCCTGTGCCAGATGAAGCAATGAACACTAAGGATCCAAATACTGTAGCTGGAAGAGGTTATGGCTTTAAAAAATGGGGTGACCTTTTTAATTCCCGTCAGAAACTGGCGCTGATTATATTTGTGGAGAAGATAAGACAAGCGTATAAGAAGATGCTGACTGAAAGATATAACAAGGAGTATTCGAAGGCGGTGGTGAGTTATTTGGCACTGGGAATAGATAAGCTAGCATTTTACTGCAACAACTTGTCTACATGGGTTCCACGAGGAGAATACATGGGGAATGTAGCTTCTATGCAAGCAATTTCAATGACTTTTGATTATGTTGAAGTTAACCCGATTAGTGAAAGCACAGGTGATTGGAATTCAGCATCTGATTGGATTTTAAGAGTTATTGAGCACCTTGCTCAAATTACTGTTTACGCTAATGTCAGCCACTCCTGTGCCACTTCTCTATCTTATCCAAACAACTATTTTGATGCTGTTATTACGGATCCGCCATATTATGACAATGTGAACTATGCAGAACTTTCTGACTTCTTCTATGTCTGGTTAAAAAGAACGTTTGAAGATTTGTACCCAGATTTATTTTCCACTCCATTAACACCAAAATCAGAAGAAATAGTTTCAAATCATGTAAGACACGGTAATGCTAAAAAAGCAAAGCAATTCTTTGAAGATATGATTACAAAGGCTTTCAAAGAGGTTTATCGAGTTTTAAAGCCTGAAGGTATCGCCTGCATAGTTTTTGCCCATAAGTCCACTGAAGCATGGGAAACTATCATAAATGCATTATTTTTATCTGGTTTATATCTTACAGCGAGTTGGCCTGTGCATACAGAAATGAAGTATGGGTTTGCTTCTATATCAACTGCTTCGTTAGCCTCCTCCATCTACATGGTCTGCCGCAAGCGAACCGAGAGTAAGAGTGCCTATTTTAACGAGATAAAACCCCAAATTGAGGAAAGGATAAAAGAGAAGCTTGAGCAGTTCTGGAATGAAGGTATAGGAGGGAGTGATTTCTTTATCTCAGCAATCGGTCCTGCGATGGAGGTGTTTGGGAAATACGAAAGCGTTGAGAAACTCTCTGGGGAGAAGGTTTCTGCAAGGGAGCTTCTTGAGTTTGTAAGAAAGGTAGTAAGCGAATATGCACTATCTAAGATTCTTAAGAATCCTGAGCTTGGAGGGATAGATGAGGAGACAAGGTTTTATCTTCTCTGGAGGTGGACATATAACTCTCAAAAGGTTCACTTTGATGAGGCAAGAAAGCTTGCACAGGCAATAGGGGTTGAAATAACAGAGCAGTGGGGGAATGGGTTTATAAAGAAGGAGAAGGAGTTTATCTCAGTTTTAGATGCAAAAGGAAGGGGAAAGAAGTTTCTTGAGAAATTTACCAATCCACAATCCCTACCCCCTAATCTCTGCATTATAGATGTTCTCCATGCCTGTCTTCTCCTCTGGGAGCAGAACAGGAGAAAAGAGATAGCAGAACTTCTTAAAGAAACGGGCAATCTAGATAACAATGTCTTCTGGCAGGTTGCACAGGCAATAGGGGATGTTCTGCCAGAGGGAGATAAAGAGAAGCAGATGATTCAGGGATTCCTTTATGGAAGGGAGAGTTACAGTAAGGCAAAGGTAAAAACAGATAAATACCAAAGAAGTTTATTTGAAGAGTAACGGATACGGACGGAACAAAAAGAAGATACACTGTTAAAACAAAGAGGTAATAAAATGAACGAATTGCATAAAATAAAGCAGATAATAATTAGAGTTTTGGAAAAAGAGAACTTTTCCTGTGAAGAGGTAATCCTCTTTGGTTCAAGAGCACGTAAGGATTTTAGAGAAGATAGCGATTGGGATATACTGGTTATCGTTAAGGAAGGTTTAAATCACGAACAGAAAAAAAAGCTGTGGTATGAAATCTATACAGCGCTTCACAAAGAATTCCCTATTAGTTCATTTGACCTAATTCTGAAATCTAAAAGTGTGTATGAAGAAGAAAAGCTAGTTGTAAATACAATTTCCAATGAGGCATATATAGAAGGGATCAAATTATGAAAAGAAAGGTAGTAGTACAGTGGTTAATAAAAGCAAACGACGATTTAAAAACATCCGAAATTTTACTTAAATCTGAGGACATTCCAACTGGTGCAGTTTGTTTTCACGCTCAACAGGCAGTTGAAAAGTTTCTTAAAGCTTATCTTACAAATATTGATGTAAGGACAGGAAAGACACATGACATAGCAAAACTTCTCAATATGTGTATTCAGCATGATAAAGACTTTGAAAAGCTAAATAGAGAGAAACTTGAGAAACTAACCTTCTATGCCGTAGAAATAAGGTATCCAGAAGAGTTCTATACTCCCACAACTGAAGAGGCAAAAGAAGCTTTTGAACTAGCTCTTACAGTAAAAGAATTCATATCAAAAAAACTTCAAATAGACATAAAAGAGTACAAAAGCGAAGATGAAACTCCTTGATAGGATACCTAAATTAACTCAATCCTATGTTACTTCTTTACTCCATACCTACAACTGGAAATACAAAAGGAAAGAGCAGAACTTCCCGAAAAGACAGAGGGAATGGTTTTTAAAAACAATATGTAAAGTCAAAGAATGGGAGGGATAAAAATGGCTTTACCATCCTGGTGGCAGGTTACAACTCCACATAAGGACATAAGGGAGGGAAAGTTAAGTGAGGCCATATTTGCAGCAGACCTTGGGGATGTTGTCTATGGTAGAGCACCGCTTGAGTATCAGGATGCAGCCCTATTCTTCCATAAAACATACATTACAAAGGGATTAAAAAACCTTGTTGAAAACGTTCTTTTACGTCTTTCTGGAGAAAAAGGAGACCCAGTAATTCAGCTCCAAACCCCTTTTGGTGGTGGAAAAACCCATGCTCTTCTTACACTCTATCACCTGATAAAAAATAGAGACAGAATCAAACATCTCTCTCCAATTGCTGATTTCCAATCCCTGATTCCTGATAACGCAAAGGTAGCTGTGTTTGTTGGAACACATGCAGACGCAGTAGGTGGAAAGACCCCCTGGGGTGAAGTTGCAGAGCAGCTTGGGGAGTACGAAATCGTAAAAGAACACGACAAAAAACGTATTGCTCCGGGAAAGGAGCGCCTAAGAGAGGTTTTTTCATTAAACCCTACCCTCATCCTTATGGATGAAATCCTTGAATACATAGTAAAGGCAAATCGCTTAGAGAAGGTTGAGAAAATCACCCAGGGGCAAACCCTTGCCTTCCTTCAGGAGCTCTCAGAAGTGGTTGCATCTTCTGAGAACTGCTGTCTGGTTGTTACCCTTCCTGCAAGCATCCTTGAGAGATACGATGAGGAGGCAGAGAGATCCCTTCATCAGTTACAGAAGGTCTTAGGAAGAGTAGAGGCAGTTTATACACCTGTTGAGGGTATAGAGCTATACGAGATCATAAGAAAAAGGCTCTTTGAGGAGCTAGGGAGCGAAGAAGTAAGAAAAAATGTAGCCCAAAGCTACTTTGATCTCTATAATAGACTTGGTTCCGATGTACCATCCGAGGTAAGAGAACCAGAATACAGGGAAAAGATAGAAAGGGCTTATCCTTTTCATCCTGAGTTAATTGATGTTCTTTATGAGAGATGGGGTTCTTTCCCAACATTTCAGAGAACAAGGGGGGTGCTAAGACTCCTTGCAGAGATAGTAGGAGACCTTTACAGAAAAAAGGTTCTCTCTCCTCTAATTCAGTCATCCCTTGTAAGCCTTGAGAATCACGCAATAAGAAGGGAGTTTATAAAGCACATAGGGAACGAATACGACAGTGTTATCTCATCAGACATCGCAGGGGAAAGTGCCAAAGCTCCAAAAATAGATAGAGAGATGGGAAGTGAATATGAAAAGTATGGGATTGCAAAGGGTATAGCAACTTCTGTGTTTCTCTACTCCTTCAGTGCTGGGGCAAGCAAGGAAACAACACTTCCAAGAATAAGGGTAGCTCTTCTTAGAGAAGGAATTCCTGCAACCATTGTCGGTGATGCTGTGGCAAAGCTTGAAGAGGAACTCTGGTATCTTCACTCGGAAAAGAAGCAGTACTCCTTTAGAAATCAACCAAATCTAAACCGTGTAATAATAGACAGAGAGGAAACCGTAACTGACGACAGGATAAGAGAGGAACTCAAAGAGCTAATTCAAAAGAACTCCGGACGTGCCCTTGAGGTTTACCTCTGGCCTGAGGAACCACAGGATATACCAGATAACAAAAACCTAAAACTTGCCATACTTGATCCAGACCTATCCTATGGTTCAGAAAAAACAAAGAGACTTGTACGAGAACTCTTTGAAAGGGCAGGAAGCGGGTTTAGGGTTTATAAGAACACCCTTTTTATTCTTGCTTCAGATAACAACCACTTTGTTTCCCTTAGCAAATCCCTAAGAAGGCTTTTAGCCCTAAGAGAGATACAAAGCGATAAATCCTTTACCGAAACCCTTACGAAGCAAAGCCAGGAAGAGCTAAAAGCTAGATTAAAAGACATAGAAAGTAAGGTTCCATTTGAAATTTTAAGTGCTTACAGATACCTTGCAATCCTGGAAGAAAGCGGTATAGTCTGGAAAGACCTTGGAATCCCCACCACAGGAAGCAGCCAGTATATCTCTGAGAGGGTAAAGCAGTACCTTAGAGATCAGGAAAAGATTCTTACAAAGTTAAGCCCCAAATACATTCTGGAAAAAGCCTTTGGCAAAGACGAAAACGAAAAACCCCTTAGAGAAATATATGAACTGCATCTTAAAACCCCGGGAATGCCCATACCCGAGAATGAAGGAGTTTTAATAGATACGGTTAAAGAGGGGGTTAAAACCGGAATACTTGGACTTAGAGAATCCGAAGGTGTTTACTGTGGAGGAGATACCAGTCCGGTTCTTGACTCAGTCGTTCTAAGGGGAGATGTTGCAAGAAGGCTAAAAGAAGAGAAAAAGAAAGATATAGAGGGAAAAAAGGTAGAAAAACCCAGGGAAGAGGAGATAAAGAAAAAGGGAGAGCCAGTCAGGAAGTTAACATTAAAAGCCAAAATCCCCTGGGATCAACTCTCTTCTATAATCGGTGGTGTAATTCGACCACTAAAAGACAGAGGGTCTCCACCAGAGATTACCCTTGAAATAATAGCTAAATCCGAAGAAGGTTTTGATAGAAACACACTTGATTTAAAGGTTAGAGAAACCCTTACACAGATAGGAGCAGAAATAGAAGAGTGGAAAGAGGAGTGAAATACAGTGTGGGTTCAGGTAGGATTTGATATAGTATGCTATGATGTAAAAAACCTCCTTACCGTACGGGAACTTACCCCGATGGGAAACAGGTATATTGTTTCAGACTACCAGAAGTCCTGCATAATGGAACGAAAGGGAAGATGAAAAGGTATCTAAAAGATGCTTTTCCTAAATGGATGTTTCTATCTGTCCTTGCTTTTTTTCAAATCGCTTTCCTGATGCCAATCCTAACCCCTTGTATCGGGAAAGAACTCCAAATCCCAGATAGCAGGTATCTGGACTCCAGAACACCCATTAGGGTAAAACAGGTAGATACAATAAAGGGAGTAGCTCCATGGGGAGACATTGTATTTCTGGATGATAGAACCCTAATAGTACCATACGCACATACAAGAGAGCTTACCCCGGAGGAGCTTGAAAGAGAACGTAAAAGGGCTTATCAGTTTCTTAATCGTCCAACGGAAGAGATAGTAGAGGAACTTGTAAAACCAGAGCGGGGTGAAACCCAGGCCATAAATGCCTTCCGCAGGTGGCTTGCAGAAAGATACATAGAGTATCTTAAAGCAAACCCAGGGGCTCAAAGGATAGAGGGGGAGTATGTAGAAGAACTTGGCATTAGGTTTTTCTCAATAAGCAGGGAAGGAATAAAAGAGATTAAAAGCATTCCCTTATGGCAGGGTCTTGGACGGGTTCAGACAAACGTATCCTACATCGGTGGACTTGGAACAGGTCAAAGGCTTGAGCTACGCCGGATAAACCTTCATATGGGTGTCAGGGTGGGAAAGAACTTGGTTTCTGTATGGACATCACATCCCGAACAACCAGACAACACGACAACCGTATTCTTAAGCAAAAACACTCTTGAGGTACTGGGTTATACTTCTGGCTTTATTCCATTGGAATGGATAAATGGAAACAGGGTCTTTGGCATAAAACTCTCACCGGAGGGCAAATGGATAGCGGGTATATATGAGGTGTTACCGGATTCAGACAAACTCCTTAGTCCGGTAAAGGTGCTAAACATAGGGCTTTCCCCAAGACCACTATTTACAGGGGAGATAGCAAAGATACCAGTCAGTAAAACCCAGTCCTTTATTGCTATAATTCACAACGGTAAGATTAGCCTGCTTGACACAACCACAGGGGCTATAAGTCCACTTTACCTCCAGAACTTCTTTAAGGGTAAGAGATACCTAAAAGCCTCTGCAAATAGCGGTCTGCAAACTTTTAACAGACGTGTATGGACCGTAGGACTAGCGGGAAACTGGGTTGTTGCGGGCATAGGAGAAACCACAGAGGGGATTAAAGTAGACTACGTTTATGAACTGCCCAAAACAGGGGAACCTCCAGGCCACTGGGGAGGGCCACTTGCCACAACCAGCGGTTATCTGATACTTGCTTTTGATCCAATGCTCTGGAGGGAAAAAGAAAAAGGAGTTTACGGAGGAAGCTCCTCTCATCTTGTTGAACTCTGGGCATTTGATCCCAGAACAAAATACTTATCGCGCATAGAAGGAACTGGAAGAATTCCATACCGCAGGGGATACAGGGTAGTTGCCACCTCACCCGGAGGAAGATTGCTTGCTGCCCGAACCGGTGATGATGAGGTAAAGATATGGGAGTTAAATCCCCTTTAAATCAAACCCATTAGATCTAATTTGTTTTTTCCGGCGTTGGACGGTCTTCCCCTTGACAACCACCCACCACACAAAGACACCACCACAACCAGCATCCAACAAGGTGTTTATTACCCGTGACCTGACAGCATATATCCCGTCCTGGCCTTCTAACATCTTCTAAAGAGTAACCATACTTCCTTACGTCCAAAACCTGCGTTTCCAACCCTTTCTGCTTTAACTCAGTCTCCTTCTTTCTTAGTTCTTCCTCAGATTTAAAAGTGGTTGTTTTTGAAAACGAAAGGGGACCAGATGCCAAGACAAGACAGAGCGCAAGCAAAAACACCCTCTTCATCAAAATTCCTCCTGGGGATTTAATGAATGAAGCAAATACAAAGATACCGAGAAGAACAGGAAATGCAATTTGCAGATGAGAATCTATCCTATATCCAGGAACTGCAACCTGAAGACCTGGAAAACCCAATGTACTATAGCAAACTCCTTATCCTGCCATAAGAAGATTCAAATCTTTTAAGCAAACAAACCAACCTTCTTGCAAAACGTATAAGTATCTTAAAAAGAAATCGTATTTACAGTGCAGCACCACTGTTTTAAAGCTATAAAGAAGGAAACGTTTTTTTCACCAAGCAAAGTTTTGACTTAAAGTATGTATTATGAAACACTTTACTTAAGATAGCATCATAAGATTATGAGTAAATCTGCAAAAGTAAAGAAGAAAGCAAATAATACTACTCCCTCAAAGGATTTCAAACAGGGTTTTTATGAACCCAATGCTGATTGGATTGATATTTCAATTACAATTAAGAACCACATGGTTCACTGGCCTGATGACCCACCTGTTCTTATCGAACGAATACTTGATATGAAAAGTGGAAGTAATTGTAATCTTTCAGTAGCTTCAATGAGCTTACATACAGGTACACACGTAGATGCCCCCTGTCATTTTCTTAAATCAGGAGTAGGAATTGACCAAATACCAATAACTGCAATAATTGGGCTGGCCAGAGTAATTGAGATACAAAACCAGAGGAAGATAAATCTAAAAGAACTTCACCTGCATAACATCGGTTCTGGGGAAAGGATACTTTTTAAAACCCGGAACTCTGAAAGGTGCTGGAAAACCGGGACTTTTGTTAAAGACTTTGTTTACCTATCAACAGAAGCTGCACAATTTCTTGCAAGCAAAAAGGTTCAAACCGTTGGTATAGATTACCTCTCCATTGGAGGATACAAGAAAAACGAGACAGAAGTTCATCGTTTGCTTCTCGAAGCAGGTATATGGATTATAGAGGGGCTAAACCTTGCTCATGTAGAACCAGGTATATACGAGCTTATCTGCCTTCCACTGAAGATAGAACAAGGAGATGGTGCACCTGCTAGAGCGATCTTGAGAGCAATTCAAAAAACTTGACAGAGGGGGAAACTAACATGGCAAATGATAAAAAGGAATTTGGGATAATCGGCCTGGGAAAAATGGGAGGGAACCTGTCTCTTCAAGCAATGGAGAAAGGCATAAGGGTTGTTGGCTATGATAAAAAGGGAGCATCCAAAGAGCTTATACAAGCGGGTTTAACCGAAATTAAGAACCTGGAAGGATTTAAAAAGAAGCTTTTACCTCCAAGAGTTATCTTTATCTATATTCCTGCAGGAGCGCTTGTTGATTCAGTCATTGATGAGCTTTCTCAACATCTGGATAAAAGCGATATTATAGTAGATGGTGGAAATTCTTACTGGGGTGATTCACTACGTCGCTATAAAAGGCTTAAAGAAAAAGGACTCAATTTCGTAGACCTTGGAACAAGTGGTGGTATTGAAGGAGCACGACATGGTGCCTGTTTCATGGCAGGTGGAGAAAAAGAGACCATCACCAAGATAGAGCCCCTGTTGCTTAAGCTGGCTACCCCTGGTGGGTATGTACATGCCGGCCCACCTGGTACAGGACACTTTGTAAAGCTGGTTCATAACGGAATAGAATTTGGAATGCTCCAAGCCATAGGCGAGGGAATAGATCTCCTAAAACACTATCACGAAAACCTCGACATTGCTGCAATCCTTCGCTGCTGGCGTAATGGCTCGGTCATCCGCTCTTGGTTAATCGATTTAATGGAAAGAATCTATAGGGCTGAAGGGGGGATCGATAAGATACCTCCTTATGTTGAAGACACAGGTGAGGTAAACTGGCTTGTAAACGATGCCCTTCATATGGAGGTCTCTATCCCGGTAATTTCTCAAGCTGTTATGCAGCTAATTGCCTCACGTGACAATAAAAGATACTGGGCTCGTGCAATAGCTATGATGCGTCATGGATTCGGTGGTCACCCATACGGTTCTGATGAAGGTATTGCCACTGAACGCAGGAAAGGACGTGTTGGAGATTTCCCAGATATCAAAAGCAAATAGGTTTCTTTTTATGAAACTTTATTGATCTACAATAATCTCCCCTACCATTCCAGCTCCCTCATGAGGTATACAAAAGTACCTGTATGTACCGGGCACTACAAACTTGTGCTGGAAAGCTTGTCCTGGTTCCATATTACCAGAATTAAACGGCTTTGCTCCCTTAGGTAAAGCGATATCTCTTTGATCAGCTGCTATTTCAGGAACCACTGTTACCGTGTGAACAAGCATAGAGCGGTTTTCCCATTTAACTTGGGCTATTTTTTCTCCCATTGTATGTGTATGCCTATTCTTACCTGCCTATGTATCTTTAGAATCCATAGTTATTAAAAGAAAAGTTAACAATCCAAATAGCAAAACACTTAGCAAAAACGTTTTTTTGTATGAACCATTTTAATACCTACTTCATTTTTTGAATTTAGATGCCAGCTTCCATAAAAGAGTTTCAATATGCTCTTAAGTACAACAAAGGTGGTTACAAACCACTACTTCCTTTTTGCTTTCTACTATTATATTAGATTTACACTAGTCTTTATTAAAAGGGCAATAGATAACGCCCAACGTAAAACCGTATGCAAGATGTATCACAAGGCTTCCGATAATCATAATGGCTGGATTAGGGGTTCTTGTAAAGAAAACCCCTGCAGGACTTGCAAGAGGAACCACCACCAATCCTGCTGCTATCGTTGTAATTATTCCATAGATTATGCCTTTAACTACTCTATGGCCGGGTAACACTTTGTATAGCCATTTAGCATAAATAAGGGCAAGTATTATGCCATTTATGAAATGGGCAAGTTGCCCCCATGCATAGGTATGACCCATATTTGCTGCAAGCATGGCACCAACATCAATTTTTGGAAGCCCAAGCCCTGCTTGCCAGAAACCAGTCATGGTCATAACATAGGTGGCAATAAAACCTGCCAGAACAGACCGCATAAAGTTCTCCCTACTCATTAGCTAGGCCTCCTTCTTTTAATTATGTGGACTAAAGAAATCAACCTTAAACCACACTACCTGCTTTCTACAGGAACCTGGACACCAAAGATATTAATGGTTTTGGTTCTTCCGAAATCCTCAACCTCTCCTGTAATCCTTACATTTTTCCTATGAGGATCTTTCTCAAGCTCATGAATCTTCTCATCAGATCCCACAATAGAGTAGATTTTACCCTCTCTGGTAACTATAACGTGTTGATGAGGTGGCAACTTGTCGCACGGCTCAGTTGCTATAACAGGTTTTACATTTCCCTTCTCATAATCTGGAAGCAAGCACACAATATTACCCTCTACAGTTTCCACCCTCTTCTCACTTATTGGCTTCCTTCCGGTCATCACTTCAGTAGGTCTTTTTTCTTCCCCTCCTAAAGCAACAGGGTTAAAAGACAAGCTTGCAAAAGCAAAAAACATTATAGAAAGCAAAGAAACAAGGTTACATTTTCTCATGACATATCCTCCTATTTTTGTTTTTAGATTTAGATGAGGATAAAAAGAAATGGTTTCCAATATAGAAACTTGTGTATATACCGATAACCCAATGAATCCAGCTTATGCTTATTGCATCATAAAAATGAAAATGAGCAGAAAAACAACTTATAAGAAACTGGAAGAGTATGGTATTATTGGTAACCTAGAAACCTGTGCCCTTATAGGAAAAGATGGTTCTGTTGACTGGTGTTGTTTTCCCCATTTGGAATCCCCAAGCGTTTTTGCCGCCATCTTGGATATTGAGAGAGGTGGACACTTTATCATACAACCAAGCGAAAACTTTATATCAAAACAGTTCTACATAGAAAAAACAAATGTACTTCAAACCACTTTTGAAACGGAGTCTGGAACCGCCACCCTAGTTGATTTTATGCCTGTTACAATAAAAGAAAAAAATGGTTTTTTAGCTCAATACTTTCAAAAAATCAAAAATTTAGTTGACAAATCAGGTATTCACCACAATGAAAGGTCTATCATACGAAAAATTATATGCACAAAGGGAAGTATTGAGCTAAAAATTGAATTTAAGCCACGATTTAACTATGCCCGTGCTATACCTAAATTCGTAGTGTTACAGAATGGAGTTACAGCAAAATGGCAAAACCATACACTTTTCCTACAGTCACCGATTCCTCTAAACATACTTCATGGAGAAGCAAAGGGAAACTTTCACCTTAAAGAAGGTGAACACATATGGTTTGTTCTTCAGTACGGAAGCACCACTATAAAAAGTGCTAAAGAATGCGAAGAGCTTTTACAAAAGACCCTGGATTACTGGCTAGGATGGGTACACAGCTGTGAACCATCAAAATGCGTTTTTGAAGGCCCATGGCATGATATTGTTGTTCGCTCCGGGTTGGTACTTAAGCTACTTACACATCCCGAAACAGGAGCCATTGCTGCAGCACCAACAACCTCCATTCCAGAAGAGATCGGTGGCAGTCGTAACTGGGATTACCGATTCTCATGGGTTCGTGATGCCTCCTTTACGGTTCAGGCACTTTACAATCTGGGTCATGTTAAAGAAGCAAAGGATTACTTAAAATGGTTTATAGATATATGCAGACAAAAGAGTCCATCTAAAATTCAGGTTATGTATGGTTTGCACGGTGAGTTGAGCTTAGAAGAAGAAGAGCTAGAGCATCTTTCAGGTTACCAAAATTCCTATCCCGTAAGGATTGGAAACGCTGCCGTAAAGCAAAAGCAGCTTGACATATATGGCGAGTTAATTAACGCAATATACGAAACCACCCGTTATGGAGAGGACATCTCATCAAGAGATTGGGATTCCATAAAAGAAATAGTTGATTATGTATGCGAGATATGGAATACAAAAGATGCTGGTATTTGGGAGGTAAGAGGTGAACCGCAACACTTTACCTACTCCAAACTCATGTGTTGGGTAGCACTTGATAGAGGAACAAAGATTGCGAGGCTAAAGAGATTTGATGCTAATCTAAACAAGTGGGAAAAAAATAAAGAGGATATAAGGTATACCATACTTGAAAGAGGTTTTAATAAAAAACTAAATAGCTTTGTTCAATCCCTTGATGGGGATAAACTAGATGCATCATGCCTTTTGATTCCAATAGTAGGTTTTCTCTCCTTTAATGATCCACGCGTTCAAGGCACTATTGATGCTGTGGTTAAGTATCTTATGAACGAGAAAGGACTAGTCTACCGCTATGATGGAGAAGATGGACTTACTGGGAGAGAGGGAACATTTACCCTTTGCTCATTTTGGCTTGTAGATGCCCTAACCCTCTCTGGTCGGATTAAGGAAGCGGAAGAAATATTTTTAAATGTTTTAAAGTATGTAAGCCCTCTAGGACTACTTGCAGAAGAAATAGATGCTAATTTAGACAGACAGCTTGGGAATTTCCCTCAAGCTTTCAGTCACATTGGACTTATAAACAGTGCCCTTTATCTGGGTAAAGCAAAAGGAAAAGAGCAAATGGGTCCCAGCCCCATCGGTATTGCCAACGAATGAGAGCCAGATGGTAGTAAAAACCACTACCGCCAAGATAAAAGCCCTATCTTTTCATAAGAACGGGAATATATATACACTCCAACACATTGATTCCAAGACTTATCACCAATTAAGAATCTAACTCCTATACCGGAGAGAAAAGTCAAAATAGCTGGTGTCCCGATACAACACAGAGTTGAATATGTTGCTCCCTCTAACCCGATTACTTTTTGATACCATCCTATGCATCCCCTAGTGATTGCTAAAACCTTATATCGAATCTTTACCTATATATCTTCTTAGTATAGCAACCCCCAGGCCATAGTGAAGATGCCCTCTAACAGCAAGGGAAACCTTACCAGTTTCTTCTGAAACAACTATAACCAAAGCATCGCTAACTTCACTTAACCCCACTGCTGCCCTGTGTCTGGTTCCAAGGTTGCCTGCAACAGAGGCCCTATACCCAACAGCAACAGGCAAAAGAGCTTTGGCCGCTTTAATTCTATTCTCACGAACTATAACAGCACCGTCATGCAAAGGATTACCAGGATAGAATACGCTCTCCAGTAAGGGAGCCGAAACCTCAGCATCAATAACTATCCCCGTCTTTATGTAAACATCCAGTTTGGTCTCCCTCTCTATTACAATAAGGGCACCAAATCGCTTGGTACTCAGGTTATGAACCGCAAGAACAATTTCGGTAAGGGCTTTAAAGTAAGGAAATATGCACGATTCAAAATGGATCTCCAAAAGGGACCTCTCCATGCAATTAAGAATCGATTTAAGTTCCGTAACCTTTAAAATAAGACTCTCACAGGATTCAAAGGTAAGGGGAATAGATAAAAGATCCTTAATAGTTTTTGCCTGAATCTCTATATAATTTAGCTCTTCTAACAAACTACCTCTATTCTTATACGTATGTAGACCTAAATTCTTTCTATCTTCTACTTTATCCAATTTCTTCCTTAGACTCCTTAGGGATTTTCCACGAAGGTATAATTTCCACATTGAGATCCCGGAAATTAAACTTTAGAGACCATATTAACTGTCCCGGATCAAGTTTCCCTTTTCTAAAGTCTATAACCGCAACAAACCTATCCGAGTTCCTAAATATTTCTACCCTATCAACATCGTAAAAAGCGTAAAGTCCCTTCTCTATCTCTGCTATATCATCCTTTATTCCGGAGATTTCAAGGAATACCCTTTCAAGTTTCCACTCTGGAAACAATCGCCTTACATCATATCCAGCCCGTCTTAGAGCCATTATTATCTTTGTTTCGGTTATAAACTCTGGGGCAAACTTAAAAGAAAGCTCTTTTCTAAGAGCATCAACTCTAACCTCAAAGACTCCAGGAAGGCTTGAAACCACCGATTTAATATCACTCTCGCCATGTGGCCCCATTCCAAACACCCTCAGTCTTAAACTGCCCTCTTGTGCAGCCAGCAAAATAGATGTAAGAAAGACAAGTTCAATTGCTATTGCAAAGATAAAAGACCTCAAAGTCTACTACCCCTCTTTATATTCCGCTTTAGAAACGGATACCGATTCATTATCAAACCCTGTGTTTTATTTTTATTCTATTGGATGATAAAATAAGAATTTGGGTTTCAATTTTTCTTCAGTTTAGCTTTTTTTAACAAAACGTAAAACGTCTGTTAACGGGTACAACCCTGCTTTACCTGACTCTATTTTTTTTATATAATTGAGGTATGCCTAGACTTCCTATCATTGAAGAGCATAAAGCTACAGAGGAGATAAAGAATATATACGCCACGATTAAGGATGAACTCGGCTTTGGTTTTGTACCAAATCTGTTTAAATCCATGGCAATAAACCCTGCAGTACTGCGTGGAAACTGGGAAAATATAAGGCTTACACTTCTAAATGGTTTGATACCAAGGACTTTAAAAGAGATTATATGCACTGCTATATCAGCCGCAAAGAAAAATAACTACTGCCTTAGGATCCATCTTTACAGACTTAGTATTCTAGGTATCGATAACGAGGTTTTACATGGTCTTCAAGAAAGCAGCCTGGACGAACTTTCCATTCCAGAAAGAGACAAGCTAATAATAAAGTTTGCTTTAAAAGTTGCCCTGGAACCGGATTTGGTTACCGATAAGGATTTTAACGAATTAAGAGATAAAGGCTTAACTGAAGGAGAAATACTTGAGGTCATTTTAACAGCAATTCTGGTTAACTCTCTAAATACCTATTCTAAGTTAATCGACATCAACCTGGACACAAATTATGTCTAATCAAGAAATTAACAAAAGGTATATACTACAAGAATACCGGCGTCTTCTTATCAAGAGTGAGAGCCAAAAGACTAGGCTTTCTATAATTAATGAAATATCGAATACGATAAATTCTCTTACAAACCTAGAAGATATATTCAAAGCTGTTGTTACCAAGCTAAAGTGGATACTCGATTATGACAGCTGCAGTATATGCGTATTAAGTGAAGATAAAAACCAATACATTATTTATACCTGCTTTGATTCAAAAAAAACCCTCTCTCTTAGAGACAACCAAGTACAACTGGGTTGTGGTATTGTAAGTTGGGTAATGCAGAAAGGTGAGCCTATTATCATTTCAAACACAAAAGAAGAACCTAGATTAGATGTATTTAATGACAACAAGGTTTTCGGTGAAGACGCAAAATCTATTCTTTCCGTTCCCATAAGATCAGAAGAACAGATTGTCGGCTCACTAAATCTTGGGCATAAAAGAATAAATGCCTACTCAGATGAAGACATGAAGGTAGTTCACCTCATTGCTTCTCAGTTAAGTGTAGCCTTAAAGAACCATAAGCTCCTGGAACAGTTGAGGAAAGCAAATCGCGAACTTGAATCCGCAAAAAAAAATCTTGAGGTGCAAATAGCTAAGAGAACAGAAGAACTGCAAGAAGCTAAGGAAAAATACAGAGTTATACTTGAAATTAACAACTCCATCGTTTCGCACCTTAGATTACGTGATCTACTTCCCTCAATTGCCCAAATTATAAGGAAAAAACTCCCCTTTGATGCTACAAGCATAACACTCTACAAAGCGGAACGCGATGTATTAGAAATTTGGGCTCTTGAAGTACCTTTTTCTCCACATTCCCTATCCAATTTAGCTCCAGATTTGGAGGTACCACGAGAAGGGAGCCATGTAGGATGGGTAATCGACAATAAAAAACCGCTTATTGTATACGATTTACTAAAAAACCAGCGCTTCTCCCAGGATAGTATACTCCTAGAAGAGGGAATTAGATCCTACATCATTACACCCCTTATAATCAAAGAAAAAGCCATAGGAACCTTTAATGTGGCAAGTAGAGAACCTTCTAAATTCCGGGTATCTGACATAGAGTTTTTATCTTTGGTTGCTAAACAAATCGCTCTTGCAATTGATAATGCAATACTATACGAAGAAATTGAAAAACTAAAAAACCAATTTGAGGTAGAAAGTGTCTATCTTCAAGAGGAGATTAAAACAGAATTTAATTTTGAAGAGATAATTGGAGAGAGTAGAGTTCTAAAGAAGGTCTTAAAACAAGTTGAGAAAGTTGCAAAAACAGACTCAACGGTTCTTATACGTGGTGAAACCGGTACAGGTAAAGAGTTAATTGCCCGTGCAATCCATAATATTAGCATGAGAAAAGACCGACCTTTAATTAAAGTTAACTGTCCTGCAATTCCTCCCGGACTAATCGAAAGTGAACTGTTTGGACACGAAAAGGGGGCCTTTACTGGGGCAATATCAAGAAAGATAGGGAAATTTGAACTGGCAGACGGAGGCACTATATTCCTTGATGAAATCGGAGATCTACCACATGAGGCACAGGCAAAGCTTCTTAGAGTACTGCAGGAGAGAGAGTTCGAACGCGTTGGTGGAACCAAGATTTATAAAGTAGATGTTCGTATAATTGCCGCTACAAACAGAGACCTAGAAACCCTAGTCAAGGAAGGCAAATTTCGCTCTGACCTTTTTTACAGATTAAATGTTTTTCCAATAACCCTCCCACCGTTAAGGGAAAGAAAAGAGGATATCCCTCTTCTTGCCAAGTATTTTGCTCAGAAGTACATAAATAAACTAGGCAAACAGATAAAATCGATAAGTGAAGAAACACTCAAAAGATTAAAAGAATATCCCTGGCCAGGAAACATAAGAGAACTGGAAAATGTGGTAGAGAGAGCAGTAATACTATCCACAGGAGATACACTTGAAATTAAGGATATATTTCTTGATTTCCAAAGACATACCTTGCCGGGAAACAAGAGCCTTCAAAGTCTAGAGGATGTTGAGCGTGAACATATTATCAAAGTGCTAAACCAAACTGGTTGGACAATTCATGGAAATAGAGGGGCAGCAAAAATACTAGGATTAAATCCCAGTACATTACGGAGTCGTATGGCTAAGCTGGGAATAAAAAAACCTAAATTACTACAAACCTAGTTTCGCAAAATATCACAAAATCACTGTATTTCACAACACAACCTTCCTTAGGATTAGTAGAACATAAAAGCCATAGAATAACCAAAATACAATGAGTCAGACCACTTAAATCACAGTTTAAGTGGCTTTCCATATTTGGCACATACCTTGCAAAACATAACTGGCGGGAAAATACAAATATGATTAAGATCACCAAGATCTTTAAAGACGATAAAACTGTTATTTTAAAGGTGGATGGACAGGTAGCTGGAAAATCAGTATCAAGTCTAGAGAAGGAGTGCATCTATTACAGAAGCAAGGCAAAGAAAACCGTTATTCTGGATTTCTCGGGAGTAACTTTTATAGACAATAAAGGTGTAAGAATGCTAGAGAGAATAAAAGATAAAAAAACAAAAATAGTTAATTGTTCTTTGTTTATCGAAGAGCTTCTACAAAACATTATAACAGGAGATAAGAAATAGCAAGCCAATATCTAGGAGGGGAAGAAAATGGGGAGAACCAAACTTAAGATAGAAGAAGGTATTAAAAAATTACCGGATAAGAACAACCTACCTGATGAAGAACTGGTTAAGCTTTTCATTCAAGATAAGAACACAGAAGCATTTAACAAGCTCTTAAATCGGTATGTGGATAGAATTTACAGGTGTGCCCTAAGGATAACCCGTAATCAGAGTGATGCTGAGGAGGTTGTTCAGGAGGTTTTTCTAACCCTTGTTAAGAAGCTTGATACATTCAGAGGAGAGTC
>BEIN01000011.1:0-15000 GCA_002898375.1 bacterium HR37
CCCTGGTGAGACCTTTAATGGGACCTTTCCATTTAAACCAAACTTCCAAGAAATAAACGGTTTCCGTATGCACTACGTTGATGAGGGGAAAGGAGAACCAGTTATATGTCTTCATGGTGAACCCACCTGGGGGTATCTCTACCGTAAGTTTATATCCCCTCTTTCAAAGAGATACCGGGTTATAGTCCCGGATCACATGGGTTTTGGAAAGAGTGAAACCCCACAGAATAAGGAATACACACTTCGCACACACGTGGAGAACCTGAGCCTTCTAATTGAGAAGCTAAAGCTATCAGATATAACCTTTGTTGCACATGACTGGGGTGGACCGATATGCGGAGCATATACGGTAAGGTACCCTGAGCGCGTAAAGCGCCTATTTCTCATCAATACGCTTCTTGGTTACAGCCCTTTTGTTAAAGGCGCACCCAAACTACCACCCTTACATACATCCCCATGGTTTAGATGGGTTAGAGAGCACCTCCAAGATGGTTCCTACTACGACATAATGAGAAACCTGGGTAGTACAGTTCTTAGCGTTATGAAGATAATCGGTTTTGAAAACTCCTCAGTTATAGATGACACATGGATTCGTGCATACTCTTCTCCTTTTGAAACAAAAGAAGAATGCATAGGAGCTATAGAGTTTCCGCTTGATGTTGCACTGCGGAGAATAGCTGAATACGTTAAAGAAGGAGCAAAAGGGGTTAAGAAACTACGTAAGAAACATGCGTGTTTGGTTGTTGGCATGAAAGACAAAGCCATACCCCCACTACGTGCAATCGGAGACTTTAGGACACTCTTCCCCCATAGCCCGGTGGTAGAGCTTAAAGATGCCGGACACTTCTGCCAGGAAGATGCACCGGAAACGCTTGTAGCGTTAGCCGAGCTCTTTTTACAAATTAGATAGAATGAATTACGGAACTAAAAAGCCCTTTTCCATCCTATCCAAGATACTTATCAAATACATCTTTAGCCCAGAATATCTCTGTACCGGAGGAAAGCAGAGCCGTCATCATAATAGCCTCTGCAATCTCCTCTTTACTTATTCCCATTGCAAGGGCCTTCTTTATACGGGACTCAGTACAATGGGGACACCTTCCATGAGCCGCTACAGCCACAGCTATAAGTGCCTTTGTCTTCTTATCAAGCGCTGTATCCCCTTCAACTGCATTGTAAAAGTCCCACCATCCCTTTGCCATCTCCGGAGCCCGTTTTTCAAACCATCTTTTATCCTCAGACATCTTCTACCTCCTTGAACCAAAATGTTTAGAGCATTTATAATACTAGATTCTAAGCATTATTCCAGGATTTAAAATCTTTAGATGTTAAAAATAAAAAATCGGTTGCAGGTATTTTAAATATGCATAACTACAAACACAGGCAAATCAAAAAACAGGAAATAAAAGAAAAGTACAGCAGGTTTGCAAGGTGGTACGATGCGGTTGAAGCAATACCTGAGATGCTAGGGTTAAAGAAACTACGGAAAAGGCTTGTAGAAAAGGCCAGTGGAATGGTTTTAGAAACCGCTGTGGGAACGGGGAAAAACCTAATTTACTATTCAAGAGACTGTGATATTACCGTCTCTGATTTCTGCTTTCCAATGCTAGAGGTTGCTGTAAAGAAGGCAAAAAGACTTGGCCTTAAGGCGAGATTTGTAATCTCCGATACAGAAAACCTTGCGTTCTGCAGCGGAAGTTTTGATACGGTTGTCGACTCTTTTGGATTATGCACGTTTTACGACCCTATAGCAGCGCTTAAAGAAATGGGACGGGTGTGTAATCCAAATGGTCGTATTCTTCTCCTTGAGCATGGAAGAAGTAGCAGAGAGTGGCTAGGAAGATGGCAGGACCTAAGGGCTGATAAACACGAAAGGCAATTTGGCTGTAGATGGAATCTAGAACCACCCAAACTTGTAGCCCAATCTGGATTAAAGGTGCTATCCATACAGACCACTTTCTTTGGCATCTTCTACCTGATTGAGGCAGCACCGGTAATAGAAAATAAAACTTGAGTTTAGAAGCCATAAGAGCTATAATGGGGAAAAAATTCAGAGGAAACAGGGAGATGATATTTATACTACCTGCGATATGGTACTGGGGATTTGTTCAGGGAATGATAACAGGAGTTATACTCTCAAGAGGTATAACCTATACGGCAAGCTCTAGGGTAAGCTGCACCCAAAGGGATCAGCTAAAGAGCATCATAGAGAAAAACCGCCACAGGATTATCAACTCCACGTTTGAAGAGTAAGGGGTATATAAGGTTTATAAGCATTTGTTGCATCAATACGTTAAGGTATAATTTAAGTCTTAATTATGGATATTAGGCTTTTACAACAACTATGTGAGGTACCTGGACTGCCGGGTGCAGAGGATCAGGTAAGAGATATAGTGGTTTCCCTCCTAAAGGAGTTTACCGAGGATATAAGAAAAGACCCCCTTGGTAACGTAGTAGCCCATATAAAAGGAGATGGTCCAAAGCTCATACTGGATGCCCACCTGGATGAGGTAGGGTTTATGGTAAACCATATAGACCAGCGTGGGTTTCTCAGGGTAATTCCTCTTGGAGGAATAGAGTCCAGGGTATTTTACGGGCAAAGGGTTGTTGTATGGGGGAAAAAACCCCTTATAGGAATGGTAGCAGCCCTACCCCCACATATTGCCAAAAGAGAAAACAACAAGGAGACCCCTGAAGTTGAAGACTGCCTTATTGATCTTGGGCTTTCTCCCGAAAAGGTCCACAGCATTGTAAAGGTTGGAGACCTTGTTTCTTACTACTCACCCTTTGTGGAAACCGAAGATGCCATAATATCTAAAGCAATAGATGACAGGGTGGGACTTTTTGTCATTTTGGAGGCACTTAAGAGAAGACCAAAGTTGGGTTGTGATCTCTTTGTTTCCGCAACGGTGCAAGAAGAGGTAGGACTAAGAGGAGCAAACGTTATAGTTCCTGTATATGAACCCGATTTTGCAATTGTCCTTGAAGGAACGGTCTCAAATGATCTACCAGGTGTACCTGAGCACAAAATGCTGGCCAAGGTTGGGAAAGGCCCTGAGATAAGGCTCTCCGATAGGTTTCTCATTGCAGATAGAGCCCTTTCTAAATTTATAACCCAAATTGCTGAGAAACGTGGAATACCCTATCAGATAACGGTAAAGAAAGCTGGTAGTACAAACGCCACAGCCATGCAGGTAACGGGCAAAGGAACCAGGGTAGGTGTTGTCTCCGTACCCGTTCGTTACCTACACAGCCCAAGCTGTCTTGCATACAAAAGCGACATAGAGGAGACAATAAAGCTTGTAGTGGCTATCTTAGAGGAGATAAGGTACTTTACTGAAACTGAATAGGTACCTCCACGCCTGATATGATTTTAAAGGCCTTTGGTGTTATTATCTTATTATCTTTACTTTTTCCACAAACCACCTATAGTTCAAACAAACTCTCTTCAAGCACCAAAGCCCAAAGCTTAAGGAAGGAGCTAGGAAGAGCCCAAAGTGTTTTTTTTAACTACCACAAAGACTCTATGAATCTTGATAGGGCAATAGATATTTTACAAGGTATACTAGAGAAGGATCCCGACAACATTGAAGCCCTACTTCTGCTGTCCAGAGTATGGCTTACATACGGATACGCAAAGGCCCCAAACAAAGAAGAGATGATCCGGGTATTTGGAAATGGGGTGGAGGTTGCAAAAAGGGCTTTGGAACTTGTTCCGGAAAACCCAGATGCTCATTTCTTCTATGTAGCAAATCTTTCATCTTTAGGGGCTGTGGAGGGAATCTTAAAATCGATTTTCCTGCTTCCAACAATTAAAAGGGAAATAGATACAATACTTGAGCTCAAACCGGATCACATATACGGTCTAGCTATGAAAGGGCTCCTCTACTACGCACTTCCCGGCTTTCTAGGAGGGGATACCTACCTTGCCGAGTTGTATGTGAAAAAAGCCATAAGTCTTGATCCCCACCTTACAACACTGAAAATATACCTTGCAAGAATATATCTAAAACAGGGTAGATACAGAGAGGCTAAAGATACCCTCGAGGAGATAATTAACGAAAAGAAACCAACCTTTCTGGCTGATTGGTACCTAAACGTTAAAATAGCAAAGGACATGATAGCCGAAATAGATAAGAAGATTAACTCAACAGCATACTCTTTTAGAGACAGGGCAAACCTCTTTCAACCATGAACTTTAAGATTTCACCCACCACGGTATATTAATATAATCTAAGGAGTAGAAACAATGGATAGAGAAGCAGATGTGGAGCTCTTACTTACTGAGGTATTCGAAAGGGTAATTACGGAAAACTACCCAGAGGTTCGGATAGAGAAGACAAAAGAGATCCTTCAGAAGAGGCTTATAGAGAAGAGATACGATGTTCAGGATAAAGCCATAATTGAGCTAATTCTAAGAGATGAAAATAAAATACTTGAGAGCTCTTTTTTAGATACCATTGAAAATCGCCTAATGACCCAGGACCTAAAAGAACACGGTACTGAGTTCCTAAAAAGCAAAGAAGGTGAGGATAGACTTATAGAGATGTTTATCTTTGTACTTGAAAACCTAATAGACTACTTCTACAACAATCTTCTAAACAACAAACTGTTTACAACCTAGCCTAACAGCACAAGGATTCCAAACCAAAAAGTTGAAACTGCCTCTAAGCTATGTTATGATTCCAATCCAATTTGTATAAGCCCTCAAAGGAGAAAGCCCACAATGAGTATCCTCGTGAATAAGAACACACGGGTTATCGTTCAAGGTATAACAGGAAGTGCTGGTCTTTTTCACGCAACCCAATGCCGTGAATATGGAACAAAGATCGTCGGAGGAGTTACCCCTGGGAAAGGAGGAACAGAGGTAGAAGGATTTCCCGTATTCAATACCGTTTCAGAGGCTGTAAGGGAAACCAATGCAAATACATCCCTTATCTTTGTTCCCGCTCCCTTTGCGATGGATGCGATAGTAGAGGCAGTAGATGCAGGGATAAAACTCATTGTGTGTATAACTGAAGGGATTCCAACCCTTGATATGGTAAAGGTTAAAAGATACATGGAAGGGAAAAAAGCAAGGCTAATTGGCCCCAACTGTCCAGGTGTTATAACACCAGGAGAAGCAAAGGTTGGGATAATGCCAGGATACATTCACCTACCGGGGAGAGTGGGTATAATCTCAAGGAGCGGAACGCTTACATACGAAGCTGTATGGCAACTTACAAATCTTGGTATAGGACAATCAACCTGTGTTGGAATCGGGGGAGACCCTATAGTGGGCTCCACCTTTATAGATATACTAAAGCTGTTTGAGAAAGATAAGGATACAGACGCCGTTGTTCTAATAGGGGAGATAGGAGGAAGCGCTGAAGAGGAAGCCGCAGAGTTTATCAAAAAGAAATTTACAAAACCCGTTGTTGCTTTTATTGCAGGCTCTACAGCTCCCAAGGGAAAAAGAATGGGGCACGCAGGAGCCATTATATCGGGAAGCTCTGGAACAGCGAGGGATAAAATCGCTGCTCTAGAACGTGCTGGGGTAAAAATCGCCCCAAGCCCTGCTGAAATAGGAGAAACGGTAAGGGAGGTACTTAGGAGTTAAAAACTCTAGCCAACCGGCTCTTCTTCTAACTTTAAAGCCTCCTCAACAAGCATTACAGGAATGCCTTCTTTTATAGGGTAAAGCAGTTTGCAATTGTCACATATCAGACCCGATTCATCATCACTTGGCCTTATCTCTCCCCTACACTTAGGACACGCAAGTATTTCTAAAAGCCTCTTATCTACTGGCATAACCTCTCCAACGGTTAATGTTGATATATATCAAGGTTCTTCTTTAACCACTCATAATGCCTCTTAATTCCCTCGTATAAGCTGATCCTAGGAGAATAATTAAGATCCATCCTTGCCTTTGATATGTCCGCATAGGTATGCTTTGCATCTCCCAGTTGAGAATCAAGATGCCTTAGACGGGCTTTTCTGCCAGAGACCTCTTCTATTATCCTTACCACATCAATCAACCTTATCTTACTTCCACCGCCTATGTTATAGACCTCTCCTTCTTTTCCATGTAAAAAAGCCTGTATATTTGCCTCAACTATATCATCCACAAAGGTAAAATCCCTGGTTTGCTCTCCGGTTCCGTAAATCTCAATCTCCCTGTTTGTAAGAATAGCACTTATAAACCTATGAAAACTCATGTCAGGTCGTTGCCTTGGTCCGTAGACGGTAAAGTATCTAAGGGATACCGTAGGAACCCCATATCCTTTAAAATAAAGGACAGCAAGGTGTTCAGCAGCCAACTTCGAAACACCATATGGAGATACGGGATTGGTAAGGGTAGTTTCACTCAGGGGAAGCACACAACAATCGCCGTAAACAGAGGAGGAAGAGGCGTATATAAACTTTTTTATATTACCCCTGTCCTTACAAGCTTCAAGAATAAGCTGGGTTCCCAGTATGTTGTTTGTAACGTACCGATTGAATTCCCTTCCCCAGCTTGTCCTAACCCCTGGAATCGCTGCTTGATGAAAAACAACCTCAACTTCTTTTAAAATCTCTCCAAGATTTAAGCTTATAAGATCCCCCTCGATAAATCTAAAGCATGGATTTGCAACCAGATCCCTTAAATTGTTTTCCTTGATTCTCCTTGGATAGTTATCGGTAAAAGAATCCACACCCACTACCCTAAACCCTTCCTTAATTAACCTCTCTGCTAGATGGGAACCTATAAAACCTGCTACCCCTGTAACCAGTGCGTTCATATATACACCTAATTTATTGACAAAATTTGAATTTATAATAACATTAAACTCACACTATGAAAAGAAAAACCCATTTCCGCTAGTATAATGTCTCTAAACAACTATGCGTATTCTTATAGTAAGAAGAGGAGCCATAGGAGATACAGTTATTACCCTCCCAACTCTAGACTTACTTAGAGATACATACAAAAATGCACACATAGAAATCATAGGCAATCCCCAGTACTGGGAAATTGCCCACAAAAGATACTATGTGGATTGTGTTTCCTCAGGAGATACAAAGATAACCAAGGAATTCTACACAAAAGAGGGCTTAATAGATAACGAGATAGGTAGGTATTTCTCTTCCTTTGATATAATATTAGCATACATAAGTGATCCCGAAGGTACGGTAACACAGAAACTGCAAAAAGCCGGAAGTAAAAGAATCATTGTGTACCCTCCTTTCCCAAACGAAGAGGCAGGTATACACGCCGTGGACCACACTGCCTCTGCTCTTATAGAATTAGGTATAGAGGTAAAAACTCCCCTTTATCCTACCTTACACCTTAGCACAGAGGACACAGACTTTGCATCCAGTTTTCTTCTGCAATTCGATTTGCGTAAACCCATTATAGCAATTCACCCAAGGACCTTTGGTATAAAAGGATGGAGAAGGGAGGGCTTTATAAACTTGGGGAAATGGATTGAAAAAGACCTTGGGGGACAGGTCGTATGGATTCTCGGGCCAGCAGAAGAAGAAACTCTAGAGGCTATAAGAAATGACTTTCCTCCTTATCAGATTCTTTCCCTTACTCCACTTCCAAAAGTAGCATCAGTTATAAAAAGATCAAACCTCTACATTGGATGCGACACAGGTATATCACATCTTGCGGCCGCAGCCGGCACCCCAGTTATTGCGCTCTTTGGCCCCACAAACCCACATATATGGGGACCCCGAGGTAAGAGAGTGCTGATCTTAAAAGCAAAAAACCTTTACGAAATCACAGAAGACAGAGTAAAAAAAACCATAAAAACGCTTCTTGAGAAAAGTGCCTCAGAAGAAAACAAAATCATATACACTGAATAGAGCAGGCATGAGTATCTCCTCATTTGAACTGGAAATATTTAGAAACATACTTACCTCCATAGCAGAGGAAATGGGAATGGTTCTTATACGTGCTGGATTCTCGCCAAATATAAAGGAAAGAAGAGATATATCCTGTGCGATATTTCAGTCAGATGGGGAGATGATAGCACAAGCATCACATATTCCGGTTCATCTGGGATCAATGAGCTTTGCGGTAAAAGCCATTTTACATGAAAAGGATTTTAAAGAAGGTGATGTATTTGTATTAAACGATCCCTTTAATGGCGGAACACACCTTCCTGATGTAACCTGTATTGCTCCGATCGTGGTAAACAACAAAGCAGAGTTCTTCGTTGCATCAAGAGCACACCATGCGGACATAGGGGGAAAAACACCTGGCTCAATGCCCCTTTCAACTTCAATCTACGAGGAAGGTATAATCATACCGCCTTCAAAGCTGTATAACAAAGGAAAACTAGACAGAAAATTATTTAATAGAATAATCCTTTCCACACGTGACCCTGAAGAGAGAGAAGGAGACTTTAGAGCCCAGATAGGTTCCCTCGAAGTCGGCAAGAAGAGGCTAAAGTCGGTTATAGAGAAGTACTCACTAAATAGAATAAAGGAAGCAGGTTTTGAGTTGCTTAACTACAGCGAGAATATGATGAGGAAAGTAATAGAGCAGATCCCTGAAGGGGTATACACATTTGAGGACTTCTTAGATGATGACGGGGCTGGAACAAAAAAAATCCCAATTAGAGTTTCGATAACAGTAAAGGGAGGAAGAGCTATAGTTGACTTTAGTGGAAGCTCTCCTCAGGTAAAGGGATGCCTTAATGCCCCTATCAGCGTAACAACAGCAGCGGTTTCGTATGTGTTTTACTGTCTGGCTCCCAAGGAGATGCCCCTTAACTCAGGCTCCCTAAGGGTAATAGATATACTGGCTGAAAAAGGGTCAATTCTAAATGCAATTCCTCCGGCAGCAGTCGCAGGAGGGAATGTTGAGACCTCCCAGCGTGTAGTAGATGTGGTTTTTGGAGCACTGGCAAAAGCCATTCCGGAGAAGATACCCGCAGCAAGTTCCGGCTCAATGAGCAATATAACTTTTGGAGGGATAAACCCAAATACGGGAAAAGAATTTGCTTACTATGAAACAATTGCAGGTGGTATGGGAGCAAGATATGGGAAAAATGGGGTAAGCGCAGTGCACACACACATGACAAATACACTCAATACACCCATTGAAGCACTTGAAAGAGAGTTACCCGTAATGATAGATACCTACTCGATAAGGAGGGGGAGCGGAGGAAAAGGTAAGTACAGAGGTGGAGACGGTGTTATAAGGGCATACAAGTTTCTCTCCAGGGCAACAGTCTCTATAATAACAGAGCGAAGGATATTTGCTCCCTACGGCCTATGTGGAGGAAAACCCGGCAGGAGAGGAAAAAATCTTTTAATTAGAAGCAAAAAAAAATATAACACTTCCACCCAAGGCAACCTTTAAAGCAAAAAAGGGGGATATAGTGCTTATAAAAACACCGGGCGGTGGGGGATGGGGAAGCGAAGATAGTTGAAAGAAAGGTTATATTATTTATTATTATTTTAAACCATCATACGGAGATAAGGATAATGGAAAACAGCAGGAATGAAGAAGGTGGCCAAGAGATTGTTGTTGCCATATTAGCCATACTTATAACTATTGGTACAATTCTGGTTGCAGTTGGTGGATGTTACTTTAATATTATCCATCCATAGAATAGATAAGTTATGGACTATCCAAAGTTAAGGTATATTGAGGCTTTCCCTGTAAATGTTAATGGACAGAGGCTTATATGCTTAAGGGATCCTCAAAACCTAAGTGGAAAGATAGTTTTTGTCTCCCCCGAGTCACTTTTCATCATAAGCCTATTTGATGGTAAGCACTCGATCCTAGATATACAAGAGAAGTTTATGAGGCGATTTGGAAGGCTTGTATTCAGCGATGAAATAAAGAGGTTAATTAGCCAGCTAGACGAAGCACTTCTACTTGACAGCGAAAACTACAGGGCTTTTAAGAGGAAAATTGAGGAAGAGTTTAGAAAATCCTCGGTTAGAAAATCAAGTCATTGTGGTCTTTCATATCCTGAAAGATCAGATGAGCTTAAGAACTGGCTTGAGTCTTTTTTTAAAGAGGCAGAGCATTATAACGCCAGCAAACAACCCGATGATGTAATCACCAGAGGAATAATATCTCCCCACATCGACTTTAGAAGAGGAGGGAAATCCTACGCAGTTGCGTATAGAGAGCTACTAAACTTCTGTGACCCGGAAATCTGTTTAATACTTGGAACCTCTCACTATGCAGATGTAGAAAACCCCTTTATCCTGACCAGTAAAAACTTTAAAACCCCCTTTGGTGAGGTTGAAACCGATAAGGAGATAATAGAAGAGCTGGTAAGACACTGCAGCTGGGATCTATTTTACGGAGAGATAGCCCATCGTAGCGAGCACTCTATAGAATTTCAAGTTGTTTTTCTCCAATACGTTTGCGGGCTAAGGAAAAAAAAGAAATTTAAGATAGTTCCCATACTCTGCAATTCCTTCTTTAAGATGGTACACAATGGAACATCTCCAAAGGAAGACGAAAGAGTCTCCTATTTTCTCAAGCTTATTAAGGATATAGTAGAAGCATTAGATAAAAGGGTATGCATAATAGCAGGAGCGGATCTGGCTCATGTAGGACTTAAGTTTGGAGACCCACAACCAGTTACACAATCCATACTAAACTGGGTTAAACAAAGAGATATCCTCAGCCTGTCATTTGCTGAAAAGATAGATGCAGAGGGCTTTTTTAAATCAATAGAGGAAGAGAAGGACAAGAGAAAGATCTGTGGTCTTTCCCCTATATACTCCCTTCTCTCCACGGTAAAGGCAAACTATGGAAAGATACTGGATTACGATCAAGCACTGGAACCGGATACTGGGTCAGTAGTTAGCTTTGCAAGTATGGGTTTTTACTCATAGCTTTCTATGATAAAAGACCTATTTATAGTAGATGCCCACGAAGACATAGCATATCACCTAACTTACTTTAACAGGGATTTTGTAAAACCCTCTATTCCCTGCATGATCACCCTTCCATGGTTAAAACAGGGCAAAGTAAAACTTGTCTTTAATACAGTATTTGTTCCCAAGAAATTTAAACCTGCTAAGACACTAGCTGTTGCTTTGCATCAACTTGCAGTATATGAAAGTCTTTATAAAAACTACTGTGAAGACATATATCAGGTAAAAAGCAACAAAGACATTATAAACATAGAAAAAAACCCTCGAATAGGATTCCTTACCCTTATGGAGGGAGCTGACCCAATTGAGCACCCAAAATCGGTAAATGATTTTTACGAAAAGGGGATACGGATAATAGGACCCGCATGGAACGATGCAAATCAATATGCTTCCGGTAATGAAACCCGCTCTGGACTTACATACAAAGGGAAAGAACTGATCAGGAGAATGAATGACCTTGGAATAATACTTGACTTATCCCATCTAAACGAAAGGTGTTTTTGGGAATCTATTGAGATATGTAAAACCACTCCCATTGCATCACATTCAAACGCAAGAAAACTTACTGACCATCCTAGAAACCTAAAAGACGAACAACTACGTGCAATCTCCGAACGTGGGGGTGTTATCGGTATAGCACTTTACAATGAGTTTCTTAAAACCGGAGAGAAACAGCCAACTCTTGAAGACATATTTGCTCATATAGACTACATGGTCAATCTATGCGGAGAAGACCATGTAGGGATTGGAAGTGACCTAGATGGTGCAGGCATAGACTGTTTCCCAAAGGAGATTCGCACCGTGGCAGATCTACCACTGATTGCAGATTTTCTTATAAAAAAGGGCTACTCTGAAAAAAGGGTAAGAAAGATAATGGGAGAAAACTTCCTCAGGGTATTAAGAGAAAACCTCTCAATTTAGCTTATTCTCAAAACCTTTGCCCCTCGAATCCTTTTCTCCTTAAGTTCCTTTAAAGCCCTGTTTGCCTCTTCCAAGGTAAACTCCTGAATCTCTGGCTTTATAGGTATTCTAGCCGCAAGCTCTAAAAATTCTTCTACATCCTTTCTTGTAACGTTAGCCACTGTCTTTATCTCTTTCTCTAACCACATATGATTGGGATAATCAAGTTTTAAAAGATAATCCTTATCCACCTCTTCTTTGCGAATTGCATTTACCACAAGCCTGCCTCCAGGTTCTAAATTCTTTAAAGACTCAACCACAGGTTTCCAGACAGGAGTGGTATCGATAATGCAATGGAGTTTTCTGGGTGACTCCTCTTCTATATCTCCAGCCCAGACTGCCCCAAGCTCTTTTGCAAATTCTCTTTCCTGCTCGCTCCTTGCAAATACATAAACCTCGGTTTTTGGATAATAAAATCTTACAAGCTTAAGCACTATGTGTCCTGAAGCACCAAACCCTGTAAGTCCCAATCTTTTACCATCCTGAAGTCCTGTTAGTCTTAGAGACCTATAGCCTATAGCCCCTGCACATAAAAGAGGAGTTGCTTCCACATCAGAGTAGACCTCAGGAATAGGATATGCAAAGTCTTCAGACACGCTCATATACTGGGCATATCCACCATTAGCATCCTTGCCAGTTGCCTTAAAAAACACACAAAGGTTTTCTTTTCCCTCTACACAAAACTCACAACTGCCACAGGTTGAGTATATCCATGCAACCCCAACCCTATCACCGATTTTAAATTTTCTAACCTCTTCCCCGATCTCCTCAACCCTTCCAACCACCTGATGCCCTGGAACAACAGGGAAAAAAGCCGGAGTGGCTCTTCCCTCAATCTCATCCAATTCCGTATGGCACACACCGCATGCCAAAACTTTTACCAGAATATCTCTCTTCCCAACCGAAGGCTTTGGTAAATCAACAAGCTCTAGAGGGGTATCGTTCTCAGAAACACTTGATATTCTGCTAATTACCATAGCCTTCATAACCCAAATCTCCCCAAATTAGGGTTCAACTATCTAACCTCTCTTCATTAATAGATGGCTTCACCTCAAAAGAAATACTAGAAAATGTTTCCTTTAAGTTTACCATAACACAATCCATCCCATACGGAATAAGTTTTTTATCAATCTTAAGTAAATCTATATATTTGGATACTCTCTCGTTATCTCCCTCTAGGATAACATATTCACCGTTTGAGGAACGGCCAAGCTTAAGTGTGTATTCACGCACATAAGAAGTCTTTAAACTGTTTCTAAGCATTAATATCTCCTCCAAGAACATATATTTTTAGGGGAAAGGAAGAAAAGGGTCAAAGACAATCAAAGAAAAAGATTAACTCTTTGACAACTTTATATGTTGTGCCTTGTAAACCGAAACGCCGGGTTTGAGAGATTTTAAACCCCGCAGTTAAGCCTCACGGTCGATTAGTACCCATCAGCTCAACCCCTTACGGAGCTTACACCTTGGGCCTATCAACCTCGTAGTCTTCGAGGGACCTTCAGGAACCTCAACGGTTCGGGAGACCTAATCTTGGGGCAGGCTTCCCGCTTAGATGCCTTCAGCGGTTATCCCTTCCAAGCATGGCTACCCAGCACTGCCGCTGGCGCGACAACTGGTACACCAGAGGCTTGTCCACTCAGGTCCTCTCGTACTATGAGCAGACCCCCTCAAGTCTCCTGCGCCCGCTGCAGATAGGGACCGAACTGTCTCACGACGTTCTAAACCCAGCTCGCGTACCGCTTTAATGGGCGAACAGCCCAACCCTTGGGACCTTCTCCAGCCCCAGGATGCGATGAGCCGACATCGAGGTACCAATCCCCGCCGTCGATGTGGACTCTTGGGCGGGATCAGTCTGTTATCCCCGGCGTACCTTTTATCCGATGATCGATGGCCCTCCCACGTGGAGCCACCGGGTCACTAAGGCCTGCTTTCGCACCTGCTCGACCTGTCGGTCTCGCAGTCAAGCTCCCTTATGCCTTTGCACTCTACGCCTGATTTCCAACCAGGCTGAGGGAACCTTTGCACGCCTCCGTTACTCTTTAGGAGGCGACCGCCCCAGTCAAACTACCCGCCTAGCAGTGTCCTGGATCCGGATAACGGACCTCAGTTAGAACTCTAGTGTTGCAAGGGTGGTATTTCACCGGCGCCTCCACTCCGCCCGAAAGCGGAGCTTCACAGGCTCCCACCTATCCTACGCATGCAGCACCAAAGTTCAGTGCCAGGTTGTAGTAAAGGTGCACGGGGTCTTTCCGTCCCGCAGCGGGTATCTGGCGTCTTCACCAGAACCACAATTTCGCTGAGTCTCTGGCCGAGACAGCGCGGCAGTCGTTACGCCTTTCATGCAGGTCGGAACTTACCCGACAAGGAATTTCGCTACCTTAGGACCGTTATAGTTACGGCCGCCGTTTACCGGGGCTTCGGTTCAAGGCTTCTCCTGGTTGCCCAGGATAACCCATTCCCTTAACCGTCCGGCACCGGGCAGGCGTCAGACCCTATACTTCGGCTTTCGCCTTTGCAGAGCCCTGTGTTTTTAGTAAACAGTCGCCACCGCCTATTCACTGCGACCCACTTCAGCTTCAGCCGCAAGGACCTACACCTAATGTGGGCACCCCTTCTCCCGAAGTTACGGGGCCAATATGCCGAGTTCCTTGGCCAGAGTTCTCTCACGCGCCTTAGTATACTCTACTCGCCCACGTGTGTCCGTTTGCGGTACGGGCACCCAGTCTTCATCGCTACGAGGCTTTTCTTGGAAGTGTGGGCTCAGTCACTTTGTGGGGCTTAAAGCCCCTCGTACTCGCTTCTCGGAGTTTACGAAGGAGCGGATTTGCCTACTCCTTCCTCCTACCAGCTTGAACCGGGCAGTCCAGTACCCGGCTGACCTACCCTCCTCCGTCACCCCTTCACTCCAACTGGGTGGTACGGGAATATTAACCCGTTTTCCATCGGCTACGCCTTTCGGCCTCACCTTAGGTCCCGACTTACCCTGGGCGGACGAGCCTTCCCCAGGAACCCTTGGGCTTACGGCGAGGTGGATTCTCACCACCTTTATCGCTACTCATGCCGGCATTCTCACTTCCCAAAAGTCCAGGCCTCCTTACGGTAACCCTTCAACCCTTTGGGAACGCTCCCCTACCGCTGCACCACAAGGTGCAACCCGTAGCT
>BEIN01000011.1:20000-92818 GCA_002898375.1 bacterium HR37
AAACGGAAAAGGAAAGATAGAAATCGAATACTACTCCCATATGGAACTTGAAAGAATCCTAGAGTTAATTACAGGAAACAAACAGATATGGTAGGCAGGTGATGAATGAAAGAACTAAAAGCCAAAGTCGAAATAAAATTCAAACCAGGAGTTTTAGATCCTCAAGGGAAGGCAATTCTTTCTGCACTTCACAATCTGGGCTACGGAGAGGTTGAAGATGCAAGGGTTGGCAAACTGATTGAACTAAAATTAAAAGACAAAAGTAAAGAAGAGGCAACGAGAAGGATCGAAGAGATGTGCAAGAAACTACTTGCAAATCCCGTTATAGAAGACTTTATTATAAGATTTGAGGAGTAAGATGCCAAGGTTTGGTATAGTTGTTTTTCCCGGTTCAAACTGTGATCACGATTGTTATCATGCAATAAAACACATACTTAACCAGCAATGTGAATTCGTATGGCATGAAGAAAAAAGTCTTGATGGGTTTGACTGTGTGGTAATTCCCGGTGGTTTTTCATACGGCGACTATCTACGTCCAGGTGCCATAGCACGATTCTCACCTATAATGCAGGCGATAAAAGGGTTTGCATCAGATGGCAAACCCGTTATAGGGATCTGTAATGGATTTCAGATTCTAGTTGAGGCAAAACTACTTCCAGGTGCATTTTTAAGGAATGCTTCTCTTAAATTTATATGCAGGTGGGTAAACATCCGTGTAGAAAACACAAAAACACCTTTTACATGCTTACTTAGAGAAGGAACGGTGTTAAGAATACCAATAGCTCACGGTGAAGGCAACTACTTTATATCCTTAGAGGAGTTAAACCAGCTCAGAAAAAACTCTCAGATTGTATTTAGATACTGCAACACAAGAGGAGAAATTACATCTCAATCAAATCCAAATGGCTCAATCGAAAATATAGCTGGAGTATGTAACCCTGAAGGAAACGTCCTAGGTATGATGCCACATCCTGAGAGATGCTGCGAAGATATCCTAGGAGGACACCATGGAAAACTAATATTTCAATCGGTTATCTACTGGATCTCTCAAAGAGGTTCAAAACAGGGACAGTCTCAACTGAAAATAGAACCGCTAACAGTATAGCCAAGCAGGAATTTTATTTTCTTTTTTTTATGGTAATCTTAAAAATATTAATCATAGTTAAAGAATCTCCAACATGGAATCAATAAAAATTGATGAGAGAATCGATATAACAAAAGAGATTTGTCCGATGACGTTTGTAAAAACAAAGTTAAAGCTAGAATCTATGCGTTCAGGACAAGTGCTTGAGGTAACTTTAAAAGGTGGAGAACCGCTAAAAAACGTTCCAAAAAGCGTCAGAGAAGAAGGTCATAAGATCCTAGATATACGTAAAGAAAACGACCACTATAAAATCCTTATTGAGCGTCGCTAATGGATTTCTTTCTAAGGTTAAAACCTCAGGTTCTGGAGAAAAAAAAAGCCGAATCTGTAATTGATTTGATAGGTAACACCCCCCTTATTAGACTGTCAAAAATCGCAGGTGATCTCAATTTAAACCCCAGAGTAGAGATATATGCAAAGGCAGAGTGGTTCAATCCAGGAGGCTCCATAAAGGACAGACCTGCACTGTGGATGATCCTTGACGGAATTCGTACAGGAAAGCTTACACATGACAAAACTATTATGGATTCTTCATCGGGGAACACTGCCATTGCCTATGCTATGATTGGTGCAGCACTTGGATATAGGGTTGAGCTGGTAACACCAGCAAATATAAACATTGAGAGGAAAAAAACCCTAGAAGCATTTGGTGCAAAGATAGTATTTTCGGATCCCCTTGAGGGCTCAGACGGTGCTATAAGGCTTGCAAGAAAACTCTATGCTGATAACCCAGAGAAATACTTTATGCCGGATCAGTACAATAACCCAGCAAATCCACTTGCACACTACGAAACAACTGCTCCAGAGATATGGGAACAAACAAAAGGAAGAATAACTCACTTTATTGCGGGTATTGGCACCAGTGGGACACTAATGGGTACGGGAAAAAGACTAAAGGAGCTAAACCCTAACATAAAAGTTATAGCTGTTCAACCAGCAGAAGCCCTTCACGGGCTGGAAGGATTAAAACATATGGCATCCTCCATCGTTCCAGGCATATACGACCCACAATTCCCTGACGAAACGATATTTGTGTCCACAGACAATGCCTATAAGGTAATGAAAGAACTCCTAAGAAAAGAGGGAATCTTCGTAGGACACTCAAGCGGGGCAGCGGTTTATGCAACCCTTGAGTACGCAAAAAAACTAAAAGAAGGAGTAGTTGTAACAATACTTCCGGACGGAGGATACAGATACCTAAGTGGAGGTATATGGTGGTAAAGCTGCTAACATCTGTTCACAAAGGAATGATTAAACATGCAGAATCTGGCTATCCAGATGAGGTGTGTGGGGTTCTTATTGGAACTGGTAACACTATAAGTAACTTCAAAGAATGCAGAAATCTCAACAAAGAAAGAGCGCGTGATAGATACGAGCTGGACCCTTTATCGTTTAAGGAAGCAGATGACTGGGCTAGAGCGAATAAACTGGAGATATTGGGTATATATCATTCACATCCGGATCATCCACCACGTCCATCGGAATTCGATAGGGAACGTGCTTGGCCTGGATGGGTATATATAATTCTCTCAGTAGGGAGAGGAAAACATATAGACACAAGAGCATGGACTCTTAACGAACACAATCACTTTGAAGAAGAAAGAATAGAACTAATCGAAGACAATAAGTGAGGGTGACAACCGTGAAGTTAACAGAGGAACAAATATACCGATACAGTAGAAACATACTTCTTCCCGAAGTTGGAGGCTCAGGACAAGAAAAACTGCTAAGCTCAAAGGTATTCTGCGTTGGAGTGGGAGGACTTGGATCACCTGTTGCACTTTATCTAGTTGCAGCAGGAGTTGGCACTATAGGAATAGCCGACGCTGATCAGGTGGATATATCCAATCTACAAAGGCAGGTTATTCACTTTACAGATGACATAGGAAAACCAAAAACAGAATCAGCCAAGGAGAAACTAAAGAGGTTAAACCCGGATGTAAATGTTATAGTGTATAAAGAAGCTATTACGAAAAAGAATATAAGGGATATCATAAAAGACTATGATATAGTGCTTGATGGTTCCGATAACTTTCCCACCCGTTACCTTGTAAATGACGCATGCTATTTCGAGAAGAAAACCCTCATCTCAGGTGCTATTTTGCAATTTGAAGGGCAGGTATCTGTATTCAAACCATTTGCAGGTGGCCCATGTTATCGTTGCCTTTATCCGGAAATCCCACCACTTGGTATGATTCCAAGCTGTCAGGAAGCAGGAATTCTAGGTGCTGTAGCTGGGATAATAGGGACTATCCAGGCTGTTGAGGCTCTTAAAGAAATACTTCAGATAGGTCGTTCCCTTGTAGGAAGACTTCTTGTTTTTAATGCGTTAAATATGTCTTTTACCGATATAAAAGTAAAAAAGGATCCAAATTGTCCCCTGTGTGGAGAAAACCCCTCTATAAGGGATTTATCAGATTACGATTACAGCCAGAGAGAAGAATGTGAATTTGATCTTGCATCCCTGATTGGAAACAAGTAGTGTTTGACTGTTTAAAACTCAAGTGCTAAAATCAGAATTAGAGGGGTTATGTCAGAAAAGGATCGTTTACTCTTGGCCATTGAGTATTTTCAAAAGGCATATGAGTATCAAATGAGCGGTGAACTTGACCTAGCAATAGAGTATTACAAGAAGTCAATTGAAACTTATCCCACTGCCGAAGCTTACACGTTCCTTGGGTGGACATACAGCTTTCAAGGCAGGCTCATTGAAGCAATCGCCCAGTGTAAGAAGGCTATTGAAATAGACCCGGATTTCGGAAACCCCTATAACGATATAGGGGCATACCTGATTGAGCTTGGGAAGTATGATGAAGCCATACCATGGCTTGAAAAGGCAATACAGGCAAAACGGTATGAACCCAGACACTACCCTCATTTTAATCTTGGTCGTGTCTATCTGATAAAGGGAATGATTAAAAAGGCCTTAGAAGAGTTTAATAAGGCCCTTGAACTATGCCCTGAATACGAACTTGCCAAAGAAGCAATAAGAAAGCTAAAGTTTACTTTAAACTAACCAAAGTACTATTACCCGTATGAATATAAACAACAAAGTTGCAATAGTAACCGGTGGAGCCAAGCGCATAGGAAAGGAAATATCCCTTGAATTAGCAAAACTTGGAGCAAACATAGTTGTAAACTACAACAAATCAGAGAAAGAGGCAAAAGAGGTAGTAAGGCTTATTGAGCAAACAGGAAAAGAAGCAATTGCAGTAAAATCCGATATCTCAAACTCAAAAGAAGCAAACCACTTGGTGGATACTACATTAAACCATTTTGGCAGGCTTGATATACTGGTAAACAACGCCGCAGTATTTTTTAAAACGCCTCTATTTGATATAACGGAAAAAGAATGGGATACCTTCATGAACGTAAATCTAAAGGGAGCCTTTCTATGTTCTCAAAAAGCTGCAAAGGCTATGCTTGATTCCATAGAGGGAGAAAACGAATACGGAAAGATAGTTAACATCGCGGATGCAGCAGGAGGATTCAAAGGATGGAAAGACTATATTCCTTACTGTGTTTCGAAGGCAGGTTTAATTATGCTTACAAAAGGACTTGCAAAAGCCCTTGCTCCCAGGATACACGTAAATGCAGTTGCACCAGGCCCGGTACTTCTTCCAGAATACTGCTCGGATGAAGAAAAAGATAAAATAGCACATACCACCCTTCTTAAAAGATTAGGGACGCCAAGAGATATTGCAAAAGCCGTAACCTTCCTAATTGACTCAGACTACATAACAGGTGAGGTTATAGTGGTAGATGGGGGGAGTTTAATTAAATAAAAAGGCTTGACAATCTTTTTAACCTTACACATACTACACCTTTCAAGTCACTATCCCACAGAGTTGTATAAAAAGAGAAAGGAGCAAAGATGGATTTAAATGAGGTTCTAAAAAGCACCTTTCTTATAACACCAGAGCTCTCCCTTATATTAACAGGAATGATACTTATGGTTCTTGATCCATTTATACGGAACAGGTTTAAAAAAGAGCTCTTTTGGATAACCGCTCTGGGACTACTTATAGGATTTGCATTAAACCTTAACAGATTTAGGTATACAGAGAGCGCATTTGCAGGAACCCTCTCACTGGATGAGTTCACCGCTTACTTTAACATCATCTTTATAATAGGTGCACTGCTAGCCACTGTAATATCAAGAGACTACATTGAAAAAACAGCATTAAAGCACGGTGAATACTATGCCTTAATTCTGTTTTCAACATCAGGTATGATGCTTTTAAGCTCTGCGCGGGAATTTATATCCCTTTTTCTATGTTTTGAAATAATGTCTGTTTCTGTTTATATCCTGTCTGGATTTAATAGAAGGTCTCCCCGCTCGGTAGAATCAGGTATAAAGTACCTTGTATTAGGTGGATTCTCATCGGCCATACTTCTATATGGGATAGCCCTAATCTATGGAGCCTCTGGTTCTGTGTTCCTGGACGAAATAGCCTCTAGATTCAACATGGAAAACCCACTATACATTGCAGGCACAGCCCTGATACTGGCAGGTTTTGTTTTTAAGATAGGAGCTTTTCCCCTTCACCAGTGGATTCCAGATATATACGAAGGAGCACCTATGACAGTTACAGGGTTCATGTCGGTTGGGGTAAAAGCTGCAGCCTTTGCTGTTTTCCTTAGGGTATTTTTTGAGGGATTTTCAACGCTTGAAGTACAATGGATGCAGATATTGTGGGTTATATCGGTATTTACAATGACAATAGGAAATCTTGCAGCAATAGTACAGAGAAGCATAAAAAGGATGCTCGCATATTCTAGTATTTCCCATGCAGGCTATGCGCTCGTAGGGATTGTAGCCTCTTACGGAGAAAAAGAACTTGGCTTAAGCAGTGTGCTTTACTACCTTTTTGCTTACACCTTCATGAACCTAGGGGCTTTTGGAACACTGGCATACCTTTCACTAAAAGATAGAGAGTGTGAGATGCTAGAAGATATATCCGGTCTTTGGCAAAGAAAACCTCTTGTTGCTATAGCACTGGGTATATTTATGTTTTCTCTAGCGGGTATTCCACCTACAATTGGCTTCTTTGCAAAATACAGAGTATTTCTATCAGCCATAAGGGCCGAGTTTTATTGGCTTGCCATAATAGGAATACTAAACAGCGTTCTATCAGCATACTATTACCTTAGAGTGCTTGTATATGCGTATATGAGGGAAGAACAGATGGAATTTCCAGCACCACAACCTCTCTCGGCTTTTGCGATTGCAATCCTTTCACTGGGTGCCCTTATACTCGGGATCTTTCCACTTTACTCTTGGGAGCTAGCCATAAAAGCAGCAGGGTCATTTATTCCCTAAGACATTCAAAAATCAACCCTTCCTTTTGCTTTTACAAACTATATCTTTTGCAAGAGAAGCACTCTTTTTACCCTCCCAAATAGCAGATTCCACCGCAGAAGCCATTTGACCATCACTGTGAGCAAACAGGATACTTTCAATCGGCTCTATTATGTATGGCTTTACAGTGGTTAGTGCTCCAACACCAGAAAGTACAAGTGGGTAGTTCCACCTAAAAACCCTGATCTCATCTACAGCCTGAGAGATACCCGGAATAACACTTTCTAGATCAGAAACTATTTTCCCTATCCTGTAATTGATCCAAGTTTCGCTTGAAAGCAACTTGCGATTATAAGGCTCAACTGGACTATAAACAGTAATAACCGAGTTAGAATGTGTCTTGCTATCCAACCACTCTGAAACGATAAAGTCCGTAAAGGTAGCCCCACTTACCCAGGTATCATAACTTCCACGGTAAAGGGCTTTTCTTAGAAACAAATTAACCACAAGATAGGGCTCATACACAATGCTCCCCATGGCAGTTTTTTGCTTCTCGGAAAGACCCTTTACGATATACCTGGCAAAACACTTGGGTACAGCAACAATAGCACAGTCTGAAGAAACTGTTTCCAGATTGCCATCCTTTATATAGGTTATCCAGACCCTTCCACTCCCTACAGGTCTAACACTTATAACGGTAGCTTCGGTTACAAACCTTCCATCCCCTGCTTTATTTACAGACCCTTCTAGAATCTCAGCAAGCAAAGCCGTTCCCCCAGGAAGGGAATAAACCGATTCGATTTCACCCAAACAAAAATTTATTCCCCAGTAAGCAGAGATCTGGGATACTGAACCCCCAAGAGTTGACCTACAGTAAAGATCCAAAAGACTAACAAGTTCTCTACTATAAGGCCTTAGATACTCTCTAAAGGAAAAACGGTCATACTTAAGGCTTTGAGGATCAGCTTTCTCTACAGGTAACTTAGGGGGTGGGAAAAGGGCTTTAATGTCCCGCTTAAACCTTTCAAATTCAACTGCTACCTTACCATTTTTATCCAAGAAACCACTGGATAGATCAAACAATGATCCTTCAGAAAAAAAGCTCTTAACTGGCTTTTTAACCTTTTTAAGCTGCAGGCCAATGTCACTGTAGAATCTCTCAAACTCCCCTTCTGGTTCTGCAAAGTAAGCACCTCCCTCAGAGTACCAGATACCTTTCCAGAACTCACGCCTTGCATGTCCTCCTACCCTTTTTTCTTTTTCAATAACAAGTATGTTCATATCCCTTAATTCATATGCAGCACTTAACCCACTTATACCACCTCCGACAATAACAACCTCATAATCCCTAGAGGGTTTGGGAATGGACACCCCACAATCACCACTAAAAACACTGTTTGGAAGAGATTTCTCCCCACTTATTAACACCGGACAGTCTATTTTCAACATATAAATGCTCTCAGAAGTGGAAAAGGTTTTAAGGAATCGTCCAGGATCCTAATATCTAAAAGGATATCTTACTTCACACCCTATTTCCAAATGTTATTTATTTGACAACTTTCTTTAACTCCGCTATTTTGTTGATAAACATCGAATAAAACAAAATTACCATAAGCCAAGATGCCCAAAAGGAAAGGTCATCTAAAAGAGGCAAACAAAAGCTATCTATTAAGGGAAACAATTTCTGCAGTACTATTTACACTGGGAGTTTTTTCCTTTCTAAGTTTATTGTTCTACAGTAACAAATCCGGACTGGATGTAAAAGGAGCAATGGGGACAATCGGTTTTTTCATATCCACCATACTTGGAAAAGCTTTTGGTATTTGCTCCTTCATAATTCCATTTGTAATGTGCTACTCAGCGTTTGTTGTGTTCACCAACAGAACAACCGTTGACCTCTACCGCAAGGCCTTCTCATCACTTATATTTCTATTCACCTCAACAACCATTCTAGGACTTACTTTTGGAAGAGGAGAGTTACTTGGGTATACCCCTCCGGGCGGGATTGTGGGCACCTTTCTTGCTATGGCACTAAAAGATAAGATTGCGGGAACCGTTGGTTCTTACATATTTGTAACCATTTTTCTTGCCCTGAGTTTAATAATAATGTCAAACCTTACTTTATCTCAGGTTTTGGGTGGTATTGAAAAGGCTTCTATGCTTGTAGCAAATACGATTAACAGAGGAACAAAATCGCTGCTAAACTTTATTGCAAAACTTCCAGAAAGCTTAAATGAGCTTTTCTCAAAACCAAAACTTGGATTAGGCTCATCCGAAAAGGAAAGCAAGGAACTACCTTTCCTGAGACAGGAAGTCTCCCCAAGTAAAACAGAAGTTGGTTTTTCCAATCCTCAGATCATAGTTAGAGAAGTCAGAAAGAGTGGGGAGGCTAGAGCTGAAAACTCATCCCTACAACACACGGATTTTAAACTTCCCCCAATTGAGCTTCTTGAGCCAAAGAAAGATACGGGTATAAGGATTGACAAAAATGCCATATACGAGAAAGCAAGGCTAATTGAGGAAAAGCTAAGCAACTTTGGTGTATCTGGAAAAGTTACAGAGATAAGACCCGGCCCTGTAATTACCATGTTTGAGTATAAACCTTCACCTGGTATAAAGATTAACAAGATCGCTTCCTTATCAAATGATCTGGCAATGGCCCTTAGCGCTCTTAGTATAAGGATCATAGCTCCAATTCCTGGAAAAGATGTTATTGGCATTGAGGTTCCAAATGAAAAGAGAGAAACAGTGGTTCTTAGAGAACTTCTAGAAAGCCATGAATTCTTACGCAGCAAATCAATACTAACTCTTGCCCTGGGAAAAGAGATTTCAGGCCTTCCATTCTACATGGATTTAAGAAAGGCTCCCCACCTTTTGATCGCAGGAACCACAGGTTCTGGTAAAAGTGTTCTGCTTCATTCGGTTATAACAAGCATGCTTTTCAAGGGAAGTCCAAAAGAGCTTAAGTTTATAATGATCGATCCCAAGATGCTTGAGCTCTCTGTATATGAGAACATTCCCCATCTCCTACATCCAGTGGTTACAAACCCAAAGGAGGCTTCTCAGGCGTTAAAATGGGCAGTAAAAGAGATGGAAAACAGATACAAGATGCTCTCAGAAGAGGGTGTAAGGGATATAGAGAGCTACAATAGAAAAGTCACCAAGGTTGAACACCAAAAAGACAGACGTCTTCCCTACATTGTAATAATAATAGATGAGCTAGCCGATTTAATGATGGTTGCTCCACACGAAGTTAGGGAATCCATAACAAGGCTTTCTCAAATGGCAAGAGCTGCAGGAATCCATCTGGTAGTTGCAACCCAGCGTCCATCAGTCGATGTGGTAGCTGGGCTTATCAAAGCAAACTTTCCGGCAAGAATATCATTTCTTGTATCCTCACGCATAGACTCCCGTATAATCCTTGATACCACCGGAGCAGAACAACTGCTCGGGAAAGGAGATATGCTTTTCCTTCAACCGGGAACCTCAAAACTCATAAGAATACAGGCTGCAATTATATCAGATGAAGAGAGGGAAAGGATAACGGAGTTCTTAAGAAGCCAGGGCAAACCAGAATACAACGAAGAGATTACCAAAATTGAAGAATCGGAAGAGTCTTTAGGATTGGAAGACGAAAAGGATGAGCTTTACTATGAAGCCCTCAGAATAATAGCTCAAACCCGTCAGGCTTCGATATCAATGCTTCAGAGAAAGCTTAAAATAGGCTACAATAGAGCAGCCCGTATAGTTGAAATAATGGAGAAAGAGGGCTTGATAGGTCCCCAGGAATCTGCGGGTAAACCAAGAGAGGTATTTATAAATTTAGACCAGATTAAGGAGCGAGGGAAAAATTGAAAAAGATAACCATTTTTATCACAGCCATCCTTTTTACCTTATCTGCTGCTTCCACACATGGACAACAGGGAAAAAGTCTCGATGAGATAATTGAAATGATCCAAGCAAAGTACAGATCCGTAACGGATTTCTATGCCAGGTTTAACCAAGAAGCAAGTATTAAGGCTCTGAACCAGGTTCAGAAATCCGAAGGTGAGTTTTGGTTTAAAAAGCCCGGTAAATTAAGATGGAGTTATCACAAACCCCAAAAGCAGGAATACGTATCAAACGGTTATACTTTCTGGTTTTATAACCCTCAGGAAAAACAGGTTATTGAATACCCTATAAGCGAGCTTATCAACCCCGGAAACCCAACAACCACCTCTTCTCTTCCCGAGCTACTTGGCAATATAAACACCCTATTTAGGCCTGCTTTCTCAGATATAAAAGACAGTAGCAACTATGTAATAGACCTCATTCCAATAGAAGAAACTGATCAATACAACAAGCTAACCATAGTTGTAGACAAAAAGAGCCTAATGCTCAAATCACTTTACTTATACGATTCATTCGGAAATGCAACTAAAGTAATACTAAGAGATATTAAAATCAATAAGGGCATTCCTGATTCCGTATTCAAACTGGACATACCAGAGGGAACAGAACTAATAAAGGCACCATCTTTAACAGAAGGACACTAAACAACAATGGGAGAGAGATATGAAAAACATCAAAGGGATCTTGATAATAGTGATAATTACACTTTTAGCCGTATTTACCTACCAAGGTTTTACAGAGGAAGAGTTTATTCCCAGCAAACTACAGTCCGAATTTGCAAAATCCCTTATATCCATACCTGGTGTTGAAAATGCTGTATGGAAAACTCATGTAGATCTCTGGATTCAGGCAAGGGTAGATGACCCTAAAAAGGCAAAGAACATAGCAGCAGATGTGGTTTCAAAAGGAAGTAAGGAATTTGGTCAGATCTTCTGTGTTCACGTACACAGTGGAGATTGGAAGGAGCTCTCAAAGTTGTGTTGGATATACTAAATGCTAAGCATCTTATCTATCTACCTCACCAAGCACTATATCTATACTTCCAATTGCAGCAATAACGTCTGCAAGCAATCTTCCCTCAACCATCTTAGGAAGGGCCTGAAGGTTGACAAAAGAAGGACCTCTTACACGCATCCTGTATGGTTTCCCGGAACCATCACTTACAATATAGTAACCTAATTCACCTTTGGGATTTTCAACGGCATGATATACTTCCCCAGGAGGGGGTTTAAACCCCTCATACACAAGTACAAAGTGTCTTATAAGAGATTCCATTCGTGTATATGTAAGCTCCTTGGGTGGAAGCACTATATCAGGCAAATCAGCTATATACGGACCATCCGGAAGGTTGTTTATTGCCTGCTCTATAATCTTAAGGCTCTGGTGCATCTCTTCCAGACGGCACAGATAACGAGCATAGGCATCTCCATCCGTTGAAACTGGAATCTCAAAATCGTAATTCTCATATCCTAAATAGGGCATAGCTTTCCTAACATCGTATGGAACACCGCTACCTCTAAGAACAGGTCCCGTAAGACCCAAATCAATTGCATCTTCCGCACTTATGTACGCAACCCCTTTTGTTCTCTCCACCCAGATTCTATTCCTTGTAAGGAGCTTATCTATCTCAACAAGGGTCTTTGGAAACGCTTTAAGAAAGTTTCTAATCGCTTCTTCAAAGTTCTCAGGAAGATCCTCTGGTAAACCACCGACCCTCGGATAAGAGGTGGTCATTCTTGCTCCACAAACCATCTCCAAGATATCGTAAATCCTCTCCCTTTCTTTAAAGCAGTAAAGAAAAGCACTTACCGCTCCCAAATCCATGGCACTCGTCCCAATCCCTATAAGGTGAGATTCTATTCTTCCGAGCTCAAACAGAATAACCTCTGCAACCTTTGCTCTCTCGGGGATCTCATTTTCAATACCTAGAAGCTTCTCCACAGCAAGAATAAACCCTATGTTATTACAGATAGAAGCAACGTAGTCCATCCTGTCAGTATATGGCAGACACTGTTGATAGGTTATATGCTCACATAGCTTCTCTATCCCCCTGTGCAGGTAACCAATATACGGTATTGCTTTAACCACTATTTCCCCATCCAGGTGTAGAACAACACGTAAAACACCGTGCGTAGAAGGGTGTTGGGGACCCATGTTTAGCATGAGTGTTTCAGTACGGAGCTTCCCCTCCTGATCAACTTCTTCTTTTATGAACTGAACCCTTTCCATACTAAGTCCCCTCTTTAAGAGCCCTTTCAAAAGAACGCTTAGAGGGCTCACGATTCCTTACATCAAAGTCCTTTCTCAACGGAAATGCCTCATAGTCCTCGGGCATAAGAATTCTCCTTAAATCTGGATGCCCTACAAACTCTATTCCAAACATGTCATAGACTTCTCTTTCAAGCCAGTTTGCACCACTCCAGACAGAAGTTACAGAATAGACTTTTGGATCTTCTTCCGGAACTTCAACTTTTAACCTTATCCTTATATTTTCCTCAAAATCCGGACCAAACCTGTGCAGGTAGTAAACCACCTCAAAACGCGGGGTTTTTCTTCCAAGATAGTCAACGGCCGTAATGTCGACAATAAACTTAAAGTCAAATTCTTTTTTCAAATAACTACATATCTCCCTTATAAGTTCTCTCTTAACAAAGACACTAACCTCTCCCCTAAAGGTCTTTATCTCACCAATTGCATATGGATACTTATTCCTTAGGGAATCTATAACCTGCTGTATACTAACGCTCATAGTACAGGAGCTCCCTGCATTTCTATCTTCTTTTGGATTTTCATCACAGCATCAATCAAAGCCTCTGGTCGCGGAGGACACCCTCCTACGTAAACATCAACCGGAAGGAACTCATCAATCCCTTGAACAACTGCATAGCTATCAAAAGGTCCACCACCACAGGTGCACGAACCCATAGCAATCACCCACTTTGGCTCAGGCATTTGATCATAAATCCTTCTGCACACAGATGCCATCTTATACGTGATGGTTCCTGAAACTATCATGAGGTCTGCCTGTCTTGGGGAGAATCTGGCCACCTCTGCTCCAAACCTTGAGAGATCAAATCTAGAAGCAAAAACCCCCATCATCTCAATAGCACAACAAGCTGTACCAAAGGGCATTGGCCACAGACTGTTTTTCCTGGCCCAGTTGGCTATTGCGCTTAGCTTTGTGGTTATAAAACCATCCCCCCCAAAGATGGGGCTTGTGTTTAGTCCCATTCGAGAGCCTCCTTCTTAAGAAGGTAGAAATACCCCCCTAAAATTACTATTAAGAATACAAGAACCTCTATGAAAGCAAGAAGACCTAGTTTTTTAAAGATCACAGCCCAAGCAAAGAGAAAAGCAATTTCCACGTCAAAAAGTATAAACAGAGCGGCAATAAGGTAATACCTAGCTGAAAACCTCCCACGAGTGTCTCCTACAGGAGGAATACCACACTCATAAGGGGTAAGTTTTCTTTTCTCATACCTCTTTGGTCCAAGAGCATGCGATATAAGAAGCAATGCCGCAGCTAGCAACACCGCCAGTACTATCATTATTAATATCGGAACATATCCATCAATCACAGAAATAAGGTTAAGATGAATAAGAGAATTGTCAAGAAACCACTATGCAATTAGAGCAGTATAGAGAAAAACAACAAACAGCGTTACTATGAAGTAAATAGATAGCGCAAAGAAGGCACTTGAGAGACTGTAAGCATACTCGTTGATCCTCATAGAATAGAGGTGAACCAGATCTATAGATACGGAAAAAAGCAGGCTAAAAAGCAGAGCAAACGTGATAATCAGAATAAAGGTATAACAAAGGAGTCCACTCTGACCTCTTATCTGGGTACTGGAGATCCTGTACTCAACAGCTGAAAGAGCTATTATAACAGAGAAGAACACAAGCTTTGGACCCACAAGAGACCTAAGAATATCTAACGAAGGAGATGGGCTGATCATCATAACGGTTAAAACGGCAAAAAGAAGTGTAAAGACCATCCAAACAATCCCCAAAAGAACTCCATCTTTTGAAACCATCTCTGTTACCTCCTTTTTCAGATATCTATATATCGAGATTTTATCACACTTATTATTTTTGCTTCTACTAAATTTTCATCTCCAATTGTTGAATAAAGTTTTGAAAAGAAAAAACTTTTGATTTACATTTTAGATACAATGAAAGACGAAAAGATCCTAAAAGCAAAAGATATTGTAAAAGAAGCAACGAGCATAACAGTACTTACAGGAGCAGGAATATCTGCAGAAAGTGGGGTTCCAACGTTTAGAGGAAAAGATGGACTATGGAAGAATTTTCGTCCAGAAGATCTTGCAACCCCACAGGCATTTGCAAGGAATCCAAAACTTGTTTGGGAATGGTATGAGTGGAGAAGAAAGCTTGTAAAAGAAGCAAGGCCAAATCCGGGTCACCTTGCACTTGTTAAACTCGAAGAGGAAAAACCCAAGTTTACACTGATAACTCAAAACGTAGATGGGCTTCATAAGATGGCTGGCAACAAGAATATAGTCGAGTTGCACGGAAACTTATGGCAGATAAGGTGCACAAGATGCGGTTCTGTAGAAGAGGATTTTAATGTACCACTTGAAAAAATACCTCCTGAGTGCAAAAAATGTGGAGGAATTGGGCGACCAAATGTTGTCTGGTTTGGAGAGATAATACCAATGTCGATAATAGAGAGAGCAATTAAATCAATTAAAGAGTGCCAGGTAATGTTAATAGTTGGAACCTCTGGTGTTGTAGAACCTGCAGCCTCGTTGGGACTTCTAGCAAAGCAAACGGGCAAAGTTGTAATAGAGGTAAACTTAGAACCAACCCTCAATTCAACTCTTTATGACCTGACCATTTTGGGAAAATCCGGAGAGGTACTCCCTCTTATTGTCTACTAGTCAAGAGAAAACGATTTTCTTTTTTTTGCGAGGTTATAAGCCAACCTTATAGCAGCTATCATACTAGATGGATCAGCCTTTCCCTTCCAAGCTATGTTATAAGCTACACCATGGTCTGGAGAGGTTCTTATTATAGGGAGCCCAAGTGTTACATTAACCCCCTGATGAAAATAAAGCATCTTAAAAGGAATCAATCCCTGATCATGATACATGGCAACAACCACATCCCAGTTCCCCTGCAAAGCATAAAAAAACAGGGTATCTGCTGGCATAGGACCTACAACATTTATTCCCCTTTTCCTTGCCGCCTGAACAGCAGGAGCAATATAGAGTATCTCTTCGTTTCCAAACGCACCTGCTTCACCTGCATGGGGATTTAAAGCAGAGACAACTATTTTAGGCCTCGCAATGCCAAAAAGGTCTCTAAGAGACTCATTTGCAATCTCAATTGTGGAGAGAACCCTTTCTCTGCTGATTAACTTTGGGACCTCTGATAAAGCGCAGTGTATTGTAACAAGTACAACTCTAAAATTTCCTCCCTCAAACATCATAGCAACCTTTTTTGCTCCTGTAAGCTCCTGAAGGATCTCAGTATGTCCGGGGTATTTTATACCAGCAAGGTGCATAGACTCTTTGCTGATAGGTGCTGTAACAACTGCATCCACCTTACCTTCCATTGCAGAGGCGGTAGCTTCTTTTATGTATAAAAAACTTGCTTCTCCTGCTCTTCCATTAGGAAACCCGGGATTTAGATCTCCCCTTCCAAAAGCATCAATATCAACCACCCTATACGTTGGCTTTAATCCAACCAGTTTCTCTGCTTCTTTCATAACTTCCTTGCTACCAAATACCAAAAAATCACAAAGCTCTCTAAGCTCACTGCAGGCAAGTGCTTTAACTATAATCTCTGCTCCAATACCATTTGGATCCCCCATCGTAATTCCTATTGTAAGTCTGCGTTGCATAAAACTACCCCAGATAGCAGGAATCATTATCAGTAAAAGCCAAAAAGCTCTTTTGCATTTCTTGTTGTTTCCTCAGCAACTTTTTCCAAAGGCTCACCTCTTAACTCTGCTATCTTCTCAGCAACATATACCACATATGATGGTTCATTTCTCTTTCCCCTAAAAGGGAAAGGAGCAAGATAAGGAGAGTCAGTCTCTATAAGCAACTTTTCAGGAGGAATCATTCTTGCGGCTTCCCTTATCTTATCTGTGTTTTTAAATGTAATTATACCGGAGAACGAAATATAAAAGCCCATATCGATGTATCTATCTGCTGTAAGGTAATCACCCGTAAAGCAATGTATTACCCCCTTTATTCCCTCCGAAATTTGCTCTTTAAGTATGGAAACCACATCCTCATGTGCATCCCGAACATGTATAACAAGAGGAAGAGAAAACCTCTTTGCAAGTTCTATATGATTTTTAAAACTGGCTATCTGAACTTCACGAGGTGAATTCATGTAGTGATAATCAAGCCCGGTCTCTCCTATAGCCACCACCTTTGTGTTTTCCAATAGTTTCTCCAATTCTTCCATAACCCTTTTATCTAAACTCAAAGCCTCATGAGGATGCACTCCAACAGCTGCAAAAACCTGTGGGAAAGTTCTTGCAATCTCAAGAGTCCTTTTCGATGATTCCAGATTGGAAGAAATAGCAACAACTCTACTAACCCCATGAGCAAGTGCTCTTTCAATTACAATCTCGACGTCTTCTAGCATCTCTAGATGTGCATGGGTATCCACAAACATCCCAATCTATTCCACACCCTTCTTTATAAGCTCCAAAGTTGGTTTGGACCTAAATTCCCCCTGACCCTTATCCTTGGCTTTCTGAGACTCCTTCTCCCGTAGAAGCTCTTTTAGCTCATCCATAAATTGGTTTATATCCTTAAACGACCTGTAAACAGAGGCAAATCTTACATAAGCAACCTCATCAAGTTCATATAATTTTTTCATAACTCTTTCGCCTATTTCCTTACTTTCCACCTCTCTTTCCCCTCTTTCCTGTAGCTCTCTTTCAAACTCCGAAACAAAGTTTTCGATGATTTTTACACTTATTGGTCTCTTTTCACATGCCTTAAGCATTCCCGTTATGATCTTATTCCTGTCAAATGGCTCCCTTCTTCCGTCTTTCTTTACCACAAGCAGGTTTATCTCCTCAACACGTTCATAGGTGGTAAAACGTCTTCTACACTCAAGACACTCCCTGCGTCTTCTTATAGCCAAACCATCTTTGCTAAGACGTGAATCTATAACTTTATCTCTTTGACTGGAACAAAAAGGACACTTCATCTAAGTTAACTTATGCCTGTAAATAGGAAATCTACCACACAGCTCCCTTACATCCTCCTTTATTCGTGAAAGCACCTTTTCGTTATCAATGTTGTTTAAAGCCTCATATATTAAATCCACTATTAACTCCATTTCCCTCTCCTTCATACCCCTAGTGGTAACAGCAGGAGTCCCTATTCTTATGCCACTTGCTATTGCAGGTGGCCTTGGATCAAAGGGAATAGCATTTTTGTTTACAGTAATTCCGGCCTTCTCCAAAGTCTCTTCAGCCAATTTTCCTGTAATCTCTGTATCCCTCAGGTCAACAAGAACAAGATGGGTGTCTGTTCCACCGGAAACAAGTTTAAAACCCTTTTTCTTCAAGCACTCACCCATAACCTTTGCATTCTTCACAACCTGATTCTGATAATCTATAAAAGAAGGCTGAAGAGCCTCCTTAAAGGCAACTGCTTTAGCCGCTATTACATGCATAAGGGGTCCTCCCTGAGTACCTGGGAAAACCCTGCTGTTTACTGTCTTTTCGTATTCCTTCTTCATCATAATCATACCACCCCGTGGTCCCCGCAGGGTTTTATGAGTAGTTGTGGTTACAAACTCACAGTACGGAATCGGATTTGGATAAAGACCTGCAACAACAAGCCCTGCAGGGTGCGCAATATCAGCCATAAGTAACGCCCCACATTCATCTGCTATTTCACGAAACCTTTTAAAATCTATCTTCCTAGGATAAGCACTCCATCCAACAACTATCAACTTTGGACGATGCTTTAGAGCCAGTTCCCTTACCTCATCATAATCTATAAGACCACTCTCTTTACTTACCCCATAGGGAACCACGTTATATAGAAAACCGGAAAAATTTACAGGACTTCCGTGGGTAAGATGTCCACCGTGGGCAAGGTTCATTCCAAGAATGGTGTCTCCTGGTTTTAAGGCTGCAAAATAAACAGCCATATTAGCCTGTGCCCCCGAATGAGGTTGTACATTTACAGCTTCGGCTCCAAAAAGTCTTTTTGCCCTCTCAATTGCAAGTGTCTCGGCTATATCAACAAACTCACAGCCCCCATAATACCTTTTTCCGGGAAGCCCCTCTGCATATTTGTTCGTAAGAACAGAGCCCAGCGCCTCAAGCACTGCATCACTTACGTAGTTTTCAGAGGCAATAAGCTCCAACCTCCATTCCTGGCGCTCTATCTCAAGCCTTATTGCACGAGCTATCTCAGGGTCTACTTTCTCCAGATTAACCATTTTACATAACCTCCCTAAACTCACGAAAATGGTATCTAAAATTAGAGAATTTATCAAATCCTGTAACCAGATTAAGATAACAAGGGGAAACAAACCAATTTAAATACCACAACTTGAAAGACTTTTTTTTTCAGTTTTAATAAATTATCGGTAATGAAAATGGGACAAAAAAAGAAAGCTGTTTTTTTTGATTTTGGTGATACACTTGCATCAACCCAGCCATCCTATTTAACCCGTATTGCAATGGCAATGCGGAAAGCAGGATATAGGGTTTCAGATCTAGAGTTTGAAAGAGCCTATATAAAAGCAGATTACGAGCTATATAAGATGTATAAAGCTCAAGGCAAAATCTCTCCTCAGGAATACAGAGAGTGGTTTTTCCCCATACTTTGCAGTTATCTATCTATAACAGATAACCCACAAAGCGTACGCATAAAAACAAGGGAAGCTCTAAGAGAGATAAATTTCAAAAGAGCCACGCTTCCAGGAGCTACTGAGCTTCTTGAATCACTTAAGGAAAGAGGATTTAGGCTTGTTGTAATATCCAATAACGATGGGAAAACAGAAGAAAAATGCGAAGAAGTCGGTATCAGACACTACTTTGACCTAATAGCAGATTCAACAAAACTCGACCTGATAAAGCCGGATTCCCGTATATTCCATTTTGTACTAAGCAAGCTTAACATATACCCAGAGGAGGCAATACATATAGGGGATCTCTACGGCTCCGATGTTATGGGAGGATTGAATGCTGGCTTAGAAGTTATATGGTTTAATCAAAGGCAAATAGATGAGCCCAACGGTAAAAATGTTACAAAGGTTAAGAATCTAACCGAGATAAAAAACATAATAACAACATCCACCTAGAATAGAGAACCAGACATAAAGAGAGGAAAGATGCAGGGTGAGATCAGGGTACTTGGGGCAAAGGAAAACAATCTAAAGAACATAAACATAACAATCCCATGGTATAGGTACACAGTTATTACTGGTCTTAGCGGTTCTGGTAAATCATCTCTTGCTATTGATACAATATATACAGAAGCCCTAAGAAGATTTGTTGAGTGTCTCTCCACATACGCAAGACAGTTTCTAGAACGAGTCGATAGACCAGATGTAGATGATATAACAGGCCTCCCCCCAGTAATTGCAATTGAGAGCAGGAACCATGTAAAGAATTCTCGCTCTACTGTAGGGACAACCACCGAAGTGTACGATTATCTAAGACTTCTTTTCGCAAAGATAGGCAGGATATTCTGTCCAGACTGCAATATAGAGGTAAGACCTTCATCTCCTGAAAACATAGCGGAAGAGGTTGTTAAAAACTATAGAGGCAAGCGCATCTTTATAACTTTTCCCTTAAAGGCTCCTAAAGCCCCGGAAGAACTCCTATCAAAGGGTTTTACCAGAGTCTGGGATAAAGGTAAATTGGTTGACATAGAAGAGCTAACCTTCCTCCCTCAGGGTTTTGAAGTACTCGTTGATAGGGTGGTTGCAGGGGATGATTCTAAATACAGGATAACAGATTCACTCGAACAGGCATTTAATCAAAATACCTTGATAAACATACACATAGAGACGGGAAAAACGCTTAGATACTCAAAAGAACTGGTTTGTCCATATTGTAACAGAGAATTCTATAAACCGTTTCCCCTTCTTTTCTCATTTAACAGCCCACAGGGTGCCTGCAAAGAGTGCAGGGGGTTTGGAAACATACTCCGAGTGGATCCCGACTTGGTTGTTCCCAACCCCGATAAGACACTGGCACAGGGGGCAATAGAACCATTTACAAAACCTTCTTTTAGATACGAGATGAAAAGGCTTCTTCAATTTGCAAAAAAGAAGGGAATAGATATAAATACCCCTTATAGGAATCTTCCGGAAGAAGCCAAAGAACTTTTGTTTGAGGGAGATGGAGAATTTCCGGGTATAAACGGATACTTTAAATACCTAGAAGAGAAAAACTATAAGCTTCATGTGAGGGTATTTCTTAGTAAATACAGATCAGCTTTTACATGTAAAACCTGTAAAGGAAGCAGGCTAAAACCCGAAGCACTCTGGGTAAAGATTGGAGGAAGAAACATATGGGAGCTTACAGAACTCTCAATAAAGGAACTAAAAGCCTTCTTTGAAAAGCTAAGACTAACGGAGTATGAAGAGAATATAGCAAAGGAAATCCTGAGACAGATAAACTCAAGAATAGATTTCCTTTTAAAGGTTGGCTTAGACTACTTAACACTCTCCAGGCTTACAAGAACCCTATCAGGAGGAGAAGCTCAGAGGGTAAATCTTGCATGCCAGCTTGGGGGAAGTCTTACAGATACCCTCTATATAATGGATGAACCCTCTGTAGGGCTTCATCCAAGAGATATAAGTCGTTTGATCTCAATTATCAAAGAACTAAGGGATCGAAACAACACCATTGTGGTTGTTGAACATGACTTTGACATGATCCGCTCAGCTGACTACATAATCGAACTAGGTCCCTTTGCAGGAGAGAAAGGGGGAGAGGTGGTTTATCAGGGGCCTATAAATGATTTCCTTAACAACGGTTGCCCCTCCCTAACAAGAAACTATATGATCCAAAAGGAGATAATTCCCCTTCCCTCCAGAAGGCGTGAGGGGAACGGTAAAACCCTGACAGTTGTAGGAGCTTCAGAAAATAACCTCAAGAACATTACCGTTACCTTCCCGCTTGGCACTCTTATATGCATAACAGGGGTTTCTGGTTCTGGGAAAAGCTCGTTAATTTACAATGTACTCTATTCAAATCTCGCACGCAAGTTTAACAAAGACCTAGAAAAACCTGGGAAGGTCGAAGATATAGTTGGCACATCTAATATATCGGATATAGTAATGCTTGATCAAAACCCTATAGGGAAAAGCTCAAAATCAAATCCCGTAACCTATATAAAGGCCTATGATGATATTAGAAAGATTATGGCTCATACAAGGGACGCTCAGCTAAAAGGATTTTTGCCTTCGCACTTTTCCTTTAACACCCCGGGGGGAAGATGTGAGGCCTGTGAAGGAGAAGGAAAACAAAAGATAGAGATGCATTTCCTTGCAGATATCTACATAACGTGTGACGAATGTCAGGGGAAAAGATTTAAAAAAGACGTACTGGAAGTAAAGTACAAAGGGAAGAATATAGATGATATCTTAAACCTTACAGTTGAGGAAAGCATCTTATTCTTTGCAGAATTCCCAGCACTAATCAGAAAACTAAATATCCTAAAAGAGGTTGGGCTTGGCTACCTAAGACTGGGGCAACCAGCGCCTACACTCTCAGGTGGAGAAGCACAAAGAATAAAGATTGCAAGAGAACTTGGCAGGAAAGATGGTAAAGACATACTCTACATATTAGATGAACCTACTGTTGGGCTTCACATAGAGGATGTAAAGAAACTGCTTTCCGTTCTGAACAGGTTAGTTGATGCCGGAAACACTGTGATAGTTATTGAACACAACCTTGACGTTATAAAATCTGCAGACTACATAATAGATCTAGGACCTGAAGGCGGGGAAAAGGGAGGATATGTAGTTGCTCAGGGAACCCCAGAAGAAGTTGCCAAAAGCAAAGATTCATATACAGCCAAGTATCTAAGACAACTCCTAAATTAGGAATTTAATTACCGGTTTCTCTGTCTTCCTAAAGATAAGACGTCTAGCATCTCTTTATGGATTATCCCATTGGTTGCAAGCAACTCTTCACTATATATACTAAACTCCCTGCCGTTAAAATCCGTAATTTTACCTCCAGCCTCTTTAAGAATTAAAGATCCCGCTGCAGTATCCCATGGATTGAGTCCAAGCTCCCAAAAACCATCGTATCTTCCACAAGCAACATAACATAGATCAAGAGCTGCAGATCCATCCCGTCTAACTGCTTGCGCTCTTTTTATAAAGTTTGCAAAGTGTATTAAATTCTCTTCAACCATCCACTCGTTTTCATGTGTAAATCCAGTGCAGAGAAGACTCTCCTTTACAGTTCTTACAGCTGAAACCTTTATGCTCTTTTCATTAAGGTATGCACCACTTCCAAGCTCTGCGCTGAACAATTCTTCACGTAAGGGATCATAAACCACCCCAAGTACCAAAGTCCCTTTTATCTGAAGTGCAATAGATACCGAAAATACAGGATAGGTATGAGCGTAATTTGTGGTGCCATCGAGCGGATCAATGATCCAGAGGTAATCCGACTCACTACTGCTCTTACCTCTCTCCTCCGCAAAGATACCGTGTGATGGGAAAGAGGCCTTTATTACCCCAATTATTGTGTTTTCCGAGAGCCTATCTACTTCGGTAACTAAATTGTTCTCACCCTTGTATGCAATTTCCCTTACCCTACCTAAACTCCTCCTCAGAATACCTCCGGCCTCCAAGGCCGCTTTTATAGCAACTTCCATAAATTCCAAATTTCTTCTGCTCCTCATCAGCTGTAAAAACTACAAACAAGGCTTTATTAACCCACAAAAATACCTTAGCATGAAAGTATAAAATTAAAAGGAAAATCTTAAATGGTCAACAACAAGGTTTACAAACGGCATTGCTAAGTAAACTATAAAAATATATTCTTACAATCAACAGGCCTCAAATAAGCTAGGAGAAATAAAGAAAGATGGACAAACACAGCGCTTTCTACTTTCCTTTTACACGACCTTTCTTCATCTTCTTCCTTTTCATCCTTATTACACTCATTGCTATGATTGAGATAGGCATCATCCACTACGCATATGAGAAAATAGGAATAGATAAGCACCTTGTAGCTGTATTGCTGTTCCTATCCCTTCTTGGGAGTTATATTAACATACCCATTTTAAAGCTACCAACACAGGTAGTTATTTTTGAAAGAGAAACCGTATCCTATTTTGGGATCAGATACGTTATACCAAGAAGCCTAGAGGTAAGAGCTACAGTGGTTGCTATAAATGTAGGTGGAGCAATCATACCAACCCTTCTATCCGTATATCTTGCTATTAAGAACGCTCTCTATATCCAGAGCATCATAGGTACGGCCATAGTAGCTATACTAATAAATAGAATCGCAAAGCCCATACCCGGTTTGGGAATTGCAGTTCCGGTTTTTATTCCCGCAATACTTTCAGCAGCAATTGGTATTCTATTTTCTAAAGACTTGGCCTCACCTCTAGCCTATATTGTAGGCAGCCTAGGAACCCTTATAGGCGCAGACCTTATGAATCTTAACAAAATAAAGGAACTGAGAGCGCCAGTTGTATCAATAGGAGGAGCAGGAACATTTGATGGAATATTTTTAACTGGTATCCTAGCTGTTTTGCTAACCTAGGAGGCCCATACTAAAATTGCCGGGGAGGTTAGGAAAATGCCTGACAAGAAAGAAAACCCCTATCGTTTACCCACAAACGTTAAACCAATTCACTACCACCTTGAGATTCAGCCTGATCTTAACAAATTCATATTTTCCGGAAAAGAAAGGATAACGATTGATATAAAAGAACCAACTTCTGCAATTACAATGCACTGTGTGAACCTAAAGATCCACAAAGCTTATCTCACACAGAACGATAGAATAGAGAAGGTTGTTCGCATTTCCACCAACAAGAAGAAAGAAACAATAACTCTTTTTCTTAACAGAGAAATACAGGGAAGAGCTGAGCTGTATATAGACTTTGAAGGAACAATAAACGAAAAAATGCACGGCTTCTACAGGACATCCTATACGATAAACGGAACAAAGAGATACGGTGCAGCAACACAATTTGAAGCAACGGATGCAAGGCGTGCATTCCCATGCTGGGATGAACCGGATAGAAAAGCAAGATTTAGCCTAACTCTTATCGTTCCAAAGAACCTAACCGCACTCTCGAATATGCCCATAGTGAGGGAGGAGTATGTAGGGGATTCACTAAAACGGGTAATTTACGATACAACCCCTCCGATGTCTACATATCTTCTCGCCTTTGTAGTTGCCGAGCTTGAGTCAATAGAGGCAATAGATAGAAACGGAATTCCCATAAGGGTATGGACAACGATTGGGAAAAAAGAACAGGGCAGGTTTGCTCTTGAATGTGCACTCCATACCCTTCCCTACTTTGCAGATTGGTTTGGTATAGGGTATTCCTTCCCGAAGCTAGATATGGTGGCTATTCCAGACTTTGCTGCTGGTGCAATGGAAAACTGGGGACTTATAACCTACAGAGAAACAGCTCTCCTAGTTGATCCCCAAAATTCAGCTACCAGCGCCAAACAACGTGTAGCTGAGGTTGTAGACCACGAACTTGCACATCAATGGTTTGGCAACCTTGTAACAATGGCATGGTGGGATGACCTCTGGCTTAATGAAGGGTTCGCATCTTATATGGGGCCTAAAGCAGTTGATCACCAGTTCCCCGAGTGGGATATATGGACACAGTTTGTAGCAGATGATTTTCTAGCCGCACTTTTCAAAGATAGCTTAAAAAACACCCATCCCATAGAAGTTCCGGTAAAGGAACCTCACGAGATAAACGAGATATTTGACGCAATTACCTATAGAAAAGGATCTGTAGTTAACCGCATGATCGAACACTACTTAGGTGAAGGGGATTTCCGAAGGGGATTGAATTCATATCTTAACCGCTATGCCTATGGAAACGCAAAAACTAAAGACCTATGGCATGTACTGGAAGAGGTTTCAGGAAAGCCTGTAAGGGATATAATGGAAAGCTATACAAAACAACCTGGTTACCCGCTTCTTACTGTAAAAATCAAAGAACCTTCCAAGGGAAAGCTTATGCTTGAGCTAGAACAGAGAAGATTCCTTATAGATGGAAGCAAGGATAAGAAAAACCCTCTTTGGAAAATACCCGTTGGTATTTTAACCTCTAGCATGAGTGAGCCGATTTTTGAGTACATGAAGGAAAGAAAAATGAAGCTTTCGGTAAAGCTAGGGGATGATGAGTGGATTAAACTAAACCCATACCAGAGCGGATTTTATAGGGTCCTCTACCCTCAAGAGCTTCTTGGACGTCTTATAGAAGCAATAAGAAGCGGTAGTCTATCAACCATTGATAGACTGGGTTTTCTAGACGATGTCTTTGCCCTATCTTGGGCAGGTTTTATGAAAACATCTCAGGCTCTTGGTGTTTTAACCGCTTACCAAAACGAAACAAACTTCAGTGTATGGACTGTAATCTCTAAGAATATAAATTTTATCAATAACCTTATAGCAGAAGAGCCCTGGAAGGATATGTTTGATAGCTTTGTAAGGGATCTTTTCAGACCAATTGGGCTCATAAAAGGATGGGAAAAATCTAACCAAGACACCCATCTCGATATAATGTTAAGATCCCTTGTCCTAAGAAACCTGGGTGTGTATGGAGATACCCCAACCATAGAAGAGGCAAAAAGACGCTTCTGGGATTTTGTAAATGGTAAAAACCTTGATCCCGACCTAAGACTATCAGTTTACACAATTGTGGCAAGACATGGAGGTAAAGAAGAATTCGATAGATTAATAGACCTGTACGAGGCAACAGACCTGCATGAGGAAAAAAACAGAATCCTTACAGCTATAGGACAATTCTATGATAAGAACCTCCTTAGAAGAGCGTTGGAGTTTGCACTATCTACGCAGGTAAGATTACAAGATACTCCCTTTACATTCAACTCTGTTGGTCAAAATCCTGGGGGGAAAGAGCTGGCCTGGGAATTTTTAAAGGAAAACTGGAAAACACTTACGGAGCGTTATGGCAACGGAGGACTCTTTCTGCTTGCAAGAATAATTGAGGGAACCACAACGAATCTATGCACAAAGGACAAGCTAGAAGATGTAAAAAGCTTCTTTAAAACACATAAAGTTCCAGGAGCAAAGCGAACCATAAAACAGGCAATCGAGATGATAAAAGTCAATATAGCTGTAATTGATCGGGATCGTAAAGATATAAAGGAGTGGCTTGAGTCATATAGCCAGAGCAGAGGTAACTAACCCCATTTGAGAACCCCGTTGATAGGGGTAAATTCTCCATGTATATTATCGCAGGCAATGGAGTTCTGCCTCTAACCACTGTCCAATTTGGGTCAGTTGATGACTCCTACCAGAGTTATTATAGAGTTTTAATTCCAGTTGGCGGGAGCAAAGAGATGCTAAAGATCCTCTTCATAGCAGTTGGAGGAGCAGTAGGTGCACTGTTACGATACGGGGTATCAGGGGTTACCTATAAGTACTTAAACGGTTTTTTCCCTTGGGGAACACTTATTGTGAACCTTAGCGGATGCCTGATAATAGGTTTTCTATGGCAACTATTTGAAGCAACAGTTGCTTCCCCCAGTTTAAGAGCTCTCTTTTTAATAGGTTTTCTGGGAGCCTACACTACATTCTCCACGTATGCTCTGGAAACCTTCAACCTATTTCGGGAAAATGAAGTTATGTTTGCACTCTACAATTTCCTTTTAAATAACGCACTGGGAATAGTTTTTGTTTTCTTTGGATTTGTGCTATCAAGATATTTGTTTACTTTACTACTCAAATAGGGGGTAAAGACATGAATCTAGATGATGGGGAAGGAATACTCTTGAGAATCTTTATAGGAGAAGCAGATACTTATAAGGGAAAAGCACTCTATGAACAGATCGTTCTTAAAGCAAGGGAACTAAACATAGCGGGGGCAACGGTTATAAGAGGGATAATGGGGTTTGGAGCAAATAGCCGCATACACACAGCAAAGCTTCTAAGACTGTCTGAAGACCTACCTATCGTTATAGAACTGGTTGATTCTGAAGAAAACATAAATAGGCTTATACCCTTCCTTAACGAGGTAGTAAAAGAGGGGCTTGTTACAAAGGAGAAGGTGCAAATTATAAAATACGGCAGATAAAGCAGGCTCATCTTGAACCCTAGTGCTATCTTGTTTAAACTACTTAAACACCCACTGTATCTAAAAGAGGTGAGCGCTATGAAAATAGCCGTTGGAAGCGATGAACGTACCTATCTAACGGATTTCGTAATAGAAGAGTTAAGGAAAAGAGGTTTTGAAGTTGAGTTATATGGGCCACCTGCTGGAGAATCCATTCAGTGGGCAGAGGTTGCTCAGAAAGTTGCAGAAAAGGTTGCAAGTGGAGAATGCAAACAGGGTATACTCTTTTGCTGGACTGGAACTGGAGTAAGCATAGCTGCAAACAAAGTTCCCGGAATAAGGGCAGCACTATGCACGGACGCAGAAACCGCAAGGGGAGCACGAAAGTGGAACGATGCCAACATACTGGCAATGAGCCTGAGACTTACCTCTCCCATCGTAGCCAAAGAAATACTGGATGCATGGTTCAGCACAGGTCCTGAAGAAGAAGAAAGACCAAACATAGAGAAGGTAAAAGATATAGAGAGGAAATACACACAGTGCTAAGCAAAACAAGAAGACACTTCCCATGGAGGAACAATGAAAAGGGAGAGCTATAACATAGCAATAGTTGGCGCAACAGGTGCTGTAGGACAGGAAATGATCAGGATACTAGAAGAGAGAAACTTTCCTGTTGGAAAACTAAAGCTTCTTGCCTCAGAAAGGTCAAAGGGTAAGGAAGTTGAATTCAAAGGAGAAAAACTAATTGTAGAGCAACTAGAGGAAAACTCCTTTAAGAACATACATATAGCCCTTTTTTCAGCGGGAGCTTCAAGAAGCAGGGAGTATGCACCAAAGGCAGTTCAATCTGGAGCTGTTGTAATAGATAACAGCTCAGCATTCCGTATGGAACCGGATGTTCCACTGGTTATACCTGAAATAAACGCTCACAGGGTGGCAGACTACAGGAAAAGAGGTATTATTGCAAATCCCAACTGCACAACAGCCATAACCCTTATGGCACTAAAACCTTTACATGATATAGCTAAGATAAGAAGAGTAATTGCATCAAGTTACCAGGCAGTTTCAGGAGCAGGAGCACAAGCTATAGAAGAGCTGAGACTTCAAACACTTGCATGGCTACAGGGGAAACCCTTTGAAACCAGAGTCTTTCCTTACCAGATTGCCTTTAACCTTATCCCTCACATAGATTCATTCCTTGAAAACGGATACACAAAAGAAGAGATGAAGCTTCATCATGAAACCCGGAAAATTCTTGAGGATGAATCCATTCAGGTTGCAGCAACAACGGTAAGAGTCCCCGTTTTTCGAGCCCATTCAGTTGCACTTAACATAGAAACCGAAAGAAAGATAACAGTTGAACAGGCCAGGAAAGCCATAGAGGATTTTCCAGGGGTTAAGTTAGTTGACGACCCCTATAGTGCAAAGTATCCTATGCCCATAGAGGCAGCTGGAAAGGATGAGTGCTTTGTGGGACGTATCAGGGAGGACTATACTATACCTTCAGGTCTTAACCTCTGGGTAGTAGGGGATCAGTTAAGAAAAGGAGCTGCTCTAAATGCAGTTCAAATTGCTGAAGTTCTTATAAGGGACTATGTTTGATTTCCTTTCCCAAATAATAAGAGAACTTAAGCTATGGATAAACGAAAGAAAAAAAGCAGCCTTAACCGAGCTTCCACAAGGAATAAAAACGGGTCTTTTAAAACACCTAAAACCACAGGAAGAGATACTTCTTACCCTTAGGAGCTTTCGGGCAATATATAAACCTCCCAGATGGATAGACAGCAATACCTTTTTTAACTCCTGGTTTATACTAACAAACCACAGGATAATAGTTGCACGGAACTCTTCATCGTTTAAGAAGTTTAGAGATATCCTTCTTCATACAGTTAATCAAACAGAGTATGAGGAAGGAGAACGAGAATCAAGGCTTACAATACATTCACCAGGCACAGTCGATATAATAGAGTTTTTAAAGGAAGTCAGAGCACACTGTGAAGACATAGAAGGGATGGTAAAAAAAGCATTGAAAGAAGCTTATACGATGAAACCCGATGTTGCATTCTGTTACGAGTGTGGAAGCCAAATACCAAGGCATAGCAAGTTCTGTCCAGAGTGTGGTATAAGGCTTTTAACATAATTTACTTATATCTTGATTTCCCACACAGCTTAAATATAATGAAGTCAACCAGAAATGGGGAGGTCTTTGATGATACAAGGTTCAATAGTTGCCATTGTCACACCGTTTAGAGATGGTGAGATAGATGTAGACTCTCTTAAAGAGCTTATTGAATTCCAGATAGCAAATGGAACCCATGGTATAGTTCCCTGTGGAACGACCGGTGAATCACCTACCCTTTCCCATGAGGAACACGAGTACGTAATTGAGTTAACCGTAAAAACTGTTAAAAAAAGAATCCCGGTTATAGCGGGAACTGGGTCAAACAGTACCGAAGAAGCTATAAGGCTTACCAAATTTGCTGAGAAAGTGGGAGCAGACGCAGCGCTTCTTGTGGTACCGTACTACAATAAACCTACCCAGGATGGTCTTTACCGCCATTTTAAGCACATAGCCTCCCAAGTTGAGATACCAATTATTCTCTACAACATCCCTGGAAGAACCGGGATAAACATGACCCCTGAAACAATAGCAAAGCTGGCAAAAGAATGTAAAAACATAGTGGGGGTTAAAGAGGCATCAGGTTCTCTCTATCAAGCAAGCAAAATCCTCCACTTATGCGGTATGGACTTTATACTCCTTTCCGGAGAAGATGCACTTAACTTTCCGATACTTGCAATAGGGGGAAAAGGATTCATAACGGTTACTGCAAACATCGCTCCAAAAGATGTAGCAGAACTCTACAACGCCTATGTAAGGGGGGATTTTAACCGTGCAAGAGAACTGCACTACAAACTCTTCCCATTAAATGAGGTTATGTTTATTGAAACAAATCCAATACCAGTAAAAACCGCTCTTGGTCTCATGGGAAAGATTAAAGATGAGTTTAGGCTTCCTCTCTCTCCCATGTCCCCGAATAACCTTGAGAAGCTAAAGACCACTCTACAGCAGTACGGGTTAATATAACTAGGATATCCAGTTGCTTTATTTGTATAGAACCATGACCCAAACTAGAAAAACCCTTGATTATGCACTTGAAAAAGAGATATGGAATAAGGGGAAAATACCCGTAGGGGTAGATGAGGCTGGGAGAGGACCCCTTGCAGGGCCGGTTGTTGCAGCAGCTGTTATTCTACCCAGAGGGTGCAAAATAGAGGGTTTGAAAGACTCAAAACAACTACCACCCAAGAGAAGAGAAAATCTTTTTCGCCACATACAAAATACTGCAATAGCAATATCAACGGGCATAGTAGAAGCTGAGGAAATAGATGAATTAAACATACTTAAAGCAACCATCATTGCCATGGAAAGAGCAATAAAGAGCCTGGAGATACAACCCCTATTTGTACTAATAGATGGAAATATAAAAACCTCCATCAAGATCCCACAGAAAGCGGTTATAAAAGGAGATTCCATATACCCGTCTATAGCAGCAGCCTCAATAGTTGCCAAGGTAACCAGGGATTCACTTATGGACTACTATCACAGTGTGTATCCACAGTACAACTTTATAAAAAACAAAGGCTACCCTACAAAAGAGCATATAGATGCCCTCAGGAGGTTTGGGCCATGCCCTATTCACCGAAAGACATTTAAGTGGGTTCTTTAGGTGGGGATGTCTTTTATCTTGACAATTTTATCCATTTATTCTAGTTTTATCCTATGCTCAATGAAAGAGCACAAGAGATTAAGCTACCTGATAAAATATATTTCAGAATAGGAGAGGTAAGCGAGTACACAGGAATTAAACCATATGTTCTTAGATACTGGGAGACCGAGTTTCCTGAAATAAAACCAATAAGGAGAAAATCCCAGAGGTTGTATGACAGAGAAACCATATACTTAATTATGAAGATAAAACACATGCTCTACGAGCAAAACTACACCATAGCGGGGGCAAAAAAGAAGCTCAAAGAGGAGATGAACCAAAAACGTGTAACAACAAAGGTAAACGAGTTGCTAAGAGAAATCCTTACAGAGCTAAAATCTATTCCATTCACAAAGAAAATAGAGTAATATAATATATACCCTATGCAGAAATCGGGGTGTAGCGCAGATGGTAGCGCACCGGCATGGGGGGCCGGTGGTCACCGGTTCGAGTCCGGTCACCCCGACCACAGTTAAGTCCGATTTTAAACAATTGCATCCTACACACAAAGCCCTTTAGGATAATTTGAGAATATCTTCTTCTTCGGTTATTCTATTTCCCCTAATAATTGATTTATTTTTGTTTGAGCAAAGTATCCCACATGTCAATACGAATCCTTATATCAAACGATGATGGAATAAACTCAGAAGGGCTTTATGCGCTATATGAAGCCTTAAAAGACCTTGGGGAGGTCTTTGTTGTTGCTCCTGATCGCGATCAAAGTGCATCAAGTCATGCACTAACCCTCCATCGTCCTTTAAGGATTGAGGAAATAAGCAAAAACATCTACAGTGTTGATGGAACACCTACAGACTGTATAAACCTTGCAGTAAACGGACTTCTAAAGGACAGGAAACCAAATCTGGTGGTATCTGGGATAAACAAAGGTGAAAATCTAGGGGATGATATAACTTACTCGGGGACGGTAAGTGCAGCAATGGAAGGAACCCTTCTTGGTATTCCATCTATTGCTGTTTCCCTTTCAGGAAAAGATAACTTTCACTTTGAAACCGCCTCTTACTATGCAGTCATACTGGCAAGATACGTTCTGGAAAAATCTCTCCCTTTAGGTACTCTACTTAACGTAAATGTTCCCAACCTTTTGAAAGAAAAGGTAAAGGGAGTTAAGGTAACCAGACAGGGTAAAAGGTTATACGGAGAACCAATTGTGGAGAATATAGATCCAAGAGGGAGAAAATACTACTGGATAGGCGGAAACGAACTTGGATTTTTAGATATTGAAAACTCTGATATTACAGCTTTAAAACAGGGATACGTATCTGTAACCCCAATCAAGCTTGATCTCACAGATTACGATTTTTTAAACAAACTAAAGCTGGATTTAAAAAACCTAGAAAATGCTTAAACGATTATATAACTGGGTGCTCAGCTGGGCTGAAACAAGATACGGAGTGCCAGCTCTCTCAACTGTTGCTTTCTTAGAATCTTCTCTGTTCCCTTTGCCCCCTGACCCATTACTTATAGCCCTTTGTCTTGGGGCACCATCTCGTTCTCTTTGGTTTGCTACTGTCTGTTCAATTGCCTCCGTTTTAGGTGGACTCCTAGGGTACTTAATAGGCTGGGGCGTATGGGAAATAGTTAGCGACTTTTTCTTTAAATACGTCTTTAGTATCGACTCTTTTCTATACGTTAGCAAAAAATACCAAGAGAATGCCTTTCTTGCCGTACTGGGAGCAGCTTTTACCCCTATTCCTTATAAAGTCTTTACAGTATCTGCAGGAGTTTTCAAGGTAAACCCGTTAACCTTTATACTCGCTTCAATTATTGGAAGATCAGCACGCTTCTTTTTAGAAGGAGCCCTGATATACCTGTTTGGTTTCAAAATTAAAGACTTCATTGATAAATACTTTAACCCTCTTGTTACCGCATTCTTTTTACTAGTAGTAATAGGATTTATAATAGTTAAGTACCTTATGAGATAAACGCATTGTTACCTCATAACGGAAGTAACCGGTAGGTAAGGATACCCCAACCATAGAGAAGGAACAGGAATGCATGGAAAACATGTATTTAAAAGAGAGTTGATAGTAGGTGTTATAGGAGGTTCTGAAGTTCAAGAGAGAGAGTGCCAGATTGCAGAGGAGGTAGGAAGAGAAGTAGCAAAAAGAGGAGGTATACTCATCTGTGGAGGCGAAACAGGAATTATGGAAGCTGCAAGTAGAGGAGCAGCTTTGGAAGGAGGTATAACCGTTGGTATTCTTCCTGGTTTTAGCAAATATGAGGCAAATCCCTATATTTGGATACCAATTGTCACTGGGATGAGTCATGCAAGAAATATTATTATCGTTCGCTCAAGTGATGTTATAATTGCAATAGATGGTGGATATGGAACCCTCTCAGAAATAGCTTTTGCTTTGAAACTAAGGATTCCGGTTATCGGGATAAACACATGGGAGGTTTCTGCTGATATTAAAAAAGCTAAAACCGCAAAAGAAGCTGTGGATTTGGCTTTTGCTATTGCTCATTCTAAGCCTTAGTGGAGCATGTGCCAGAAAAAAGTCCCCTCCTTTAACTCCCAAGAAAAATGTGAAGGACTGCATATCACAAAACAAAATGCTCGGAGAAAGGATAATCTATCATATAGTGCAACCAGGAGATACCCTATATAAGATCTCCAGACTCTACAATGTCCAGCTAGGAGAACTCATAAGACTAAATGAGATAAAAGACCCTTCTCATATATTTGTTGGGCAAGCGCTAAAAATCCCAAGATATGAAAACCCACAGTTTATATGGCCTGTTAAGGGTCGTATTTCCTCCTACTTTGGGAAAAGAGGACGCAAGGGTTTTCACTCAGGCATAGATATACCTGCTCCTAAAGGGACACCTATTAAGGCAGCAGCAGATGGCATGGTCGTTAAAAGTGGGAAAAGCCTTGATGGTTATGCAAAGTATGGGAAAATAATTATTATAGAGCATACAAATGGTATAAGAACCCTTTATGCGCACAATAGGGTAAATTTTGTGAAAGCAGGAGAGTGTGTAAGAGCAGGAGATATAATAGGAGAGGTCGGTTCAAGTGGCAATGCAAGTGGCTCACATCTTCATTTTGAGATAAGAAAGAATGGAAGACCTCTAAATCCTTTAAAATACTTACCTTAAAAAGGAGAGAATTTATGGAAGATTTAAAGCGATACATAAGAGACATCCCGAATTTCCCCAAAGAGGGAATAATATTTCATGATATAACCCCCCTCCTTAAAGACAAAAAGGCATTTAAAAAAGCTATAGATTCGATGGCTGAGATGCTTGAAGATAAGGATATAGAGTACCTAATAGGAATAGAAGCACGGGGATTTATATTTGCCTCAGCACTTGCATACAAGCTGGAGAAAGGACTTGTTATAGTAAGAAAACTTGGGAAACTTCCATATGAAACCATAAACGCTACTTATGACCTTGAATACGGAAAGGATATACTTGAGGTGCATAGAGACGCAATATCAGATGGCAGTAAAGTGGTTCTTGTAGATGATCTCCTTGCCACTGGAGGCACTGCTGCTGCTGTAGGAGAACTCGTAAGGAAACTGGGAGGAGAAATTGTTGGTTACTCCTTCCTTGTGGAGCTTACAGAGCTAAAGGGAAGAGAAAGATTAAAGCCCTATCCTGTGTGGTCTCTTATACAACTTCCAATATAAAAACAGCCAAAATGGAGAAGATAAGCATAAAGTTCAGAAGAACAGAAGATAGGTCATATGAAATCCTTATAGGCAACGGCATACTAAAGAATATCCCCCTGGATTTAAAAGAAGCAAACATAGCCTACACCTACGCCATAATAACGGACTCCAGGGTCGCCTCCCTCTACGGTAAGGAAATGCTAAAGGAATTTCTAAATAGCGGTCTAAAAACCTACCTTATTTCATTTCCTGAAGGAGAAGAAAACAAGAATCGTGAGACAAAAGCCAAGATAGAAGATGAAATGCTCAGCCTTAAGATGGCAAGAGACTCAGCCATAGTAGCACTAGGAGGAGGTGTAGTAGGAGACCTTGCAGGTTTTGTTGCAGCAACATACAACCGGGGTATCCCCTATATTCAGGTCCCAACCACTCTTGTTGCATCGGTGGATAGCTCTATAGGTGGAAAAACCGGGGTTGATACCGTTTACGGGAAAAACCTAATAGGTGCCTTTTACCAGCCGTGGAGAGTGTATATAGATGTCAGTACACTAAAAACACTACCTAAAAACCATATTCAAGAAGGGCTTTCAGAGGTTATAAAATATGGAGTGATAAGGGATGAAGAGCTTTTTGAATTCTTAGAGAAATACATAAACAAAGTATTCTCATTAGATACAGAAGTCATAACTTATATAATAAAAAGAAGCTGCCAAATTAAAGGAGAAGTCGTGGAGCTTGATGAGAAGGAATCAAACCTCAGAAAGATACTAAACTTTGGTCATACAGTTGGACATGCAATTGAGAAACTCTACAACTTTAAGATCTCACATGGAAAGGCTATATCTATAGGTATGACAATAGAAGGCAAAATAGCTGTGGAACTCGGGTTATGGGATAAAAACGAGCTTAATAGACTCATATCCCTCTTAAAAGCAGCTGGACTTCCTACCAAACCTACAAAAACACTGGATGCTAACGATATGATAAAAACCATGAAACTGGATAAAAAAGCAAGAGAGGGAAAAATCGAGATGGTTTTCCCAGAAAGAATTGGACAGATGGCAACGATAAATGGCTCATACGGTATAAAAGTTGAGGACGATTTGATATATCGCATTCTTAAGGAAACTTAGGTATTTTCTTGCTTACAAATATTAACCCCATACACAAATGAGGAATCTGATTCTTAGTCCTCTTATTCTGGACATAACAGAGTACATCTTACCCTTAAACCCCATAGATGTTTTTGGTAACCAAAACGATACCGCTCTAGAAATCGGCTTCGGTGAGGGAGACTTTCTAATAGAGCTTGCCAGAAAAAAAACGGATTGGAATTTTATTGGAATTGAAATAAAGAAAAAGCGCTTTGTAAAAGCAATAAAAAAGGCAGAAGGATTTCAATTAAAGAATATACGTTTTCTTCTTATGGATGCCCAGATTGCAATATCTGAGGTCTTCTCCAAAGATAGTTTTAGTGAAGTTTATATTAATTTTCCAGATCCATGGCCCAAAGAACGCCATAAAAAACACAGGTTTATAAACATACCATTTTTAAGAAGGCTTTCACTAATAATGAAATCAGGCGCTATTTTAGAGATTGTAAGTGACCACAAAGAATATATCGATTATATTCTCGAAGCCATACAAGAAGCAAAAACCTTTAGAGCTGAGTTTGAATACCCCCATTACATAACGGTAACCCCTTCTGACAGACCAAAAACACGATACGAAATAGAATTTAGGAAAGAAGGCAGAGAGATATACTATTTGAGATTTATAAATGAGAAGGAGGATGAAATCCATGAAACTCATTGTAATAATAGTGCTACTGACGCTTCTTAACAGCTGTTCAGGAAATTCAGGAGGCGCAGGGTATTGGTTTCACTTTGTATTTGTAATAATTCCGCTTGTTGTTATAGGCACTCTTATACTTAGAAAAGCTGAGAGCATATCGGATTCTCTTTTTGTCATCGAAGGACAGATAAAAAAGGCTCTAAGCAAGCTCGAAAACCTAGAGGAAAGACTAAAGAAATTTGAAGAAAAGAACGATGATACCAAATAAATAATAATTTTAATAATTTCCTACTTATTTAGAATCCTATCTCTATATTTAGCTGGTACAGAACCCAACTCATTGGTTACATGGAGTATGCCTTTATCGTCCACCCATCTATAAAGCTTACTTCCCCCACTCAGTGAAGAATAGGTTACTTCCTCAGAAGATTCCCCTACTTCCTTCTCTCTACTCTCACCAATAGAGCTAACCTCGGTTTCCGTAAAAGCCTCATCGGATCCCTTTTTCTCCCGTGGTTTATTGACTTCAAGGTTACTTTTTCTTTTGGTAGGGCTTGTTAGCGTACTCTCCGTTTTTCTCTGTTTTAGACCGCTGTTACCCAAAGTCGACATCTCAAAAACATCTAGGTCTTTTTGAGGAAAGTAAGGCGGATTAACAAATTGTTCCCCTTGTTGTTGACCCTGCGGAGAAACAGTCTGCACATCTGTATTAACTGTTTGAGAGAAACCAGATTCAGCATATAAAAAAACCAAAACCACTATTCCCAAAATAAATAATCTCCCCATCTATCCCTCCTTTTTGACACAGTGCTAACCATAAATATACTACCTAACTCTTATACACTCAAATGCACAAAACCAATGCAAATGTTGACAAAAAAAACTCTTCCATGTTAAGTATTATGAAATAACAATATTCCATACCTAGGAGAGAAAAAGATGATTGTGGTAATGAAAAGTGAAGCCACAGATGAACAGATCGAAAAGGTGGTTTCGACAATAAAAGAACTCGGCTACAAGGCTCATGTAATCAAGGGTGTATTGAGAACCGTAATAGGAGCCGTAGGGGATGAAAGAGGAAAACCCCACCACCTTGAATCGTTAAGCATCCTTGAAGGCGTTGAGAAAGTAGTTCCCATATTGCAACCCTATAAACTTGCCAGTCGTGAGTTTAAACCCGATAACACTATAGTCAAGGTAGGTAATGTAGAGATAGGAGGAAACAAAATAGTTGTAATGGCGGGCCCCTGCTCCGTTGAGAACGAAGAGCAAATAATTGAAACAGCAATAGCTGTAAAAAACGCAGGGGCCTCAATTCTTAGAGGGGGAGCATATAAACCAAGGACCTCCCCTTACACCTTTCAAGGACTTGGCGAAGAAGGACTTAAGCTACTTGCTAAAGCAAGACAGATAACAGGTCTTCCAGTTGTGACCGAGATCCTAGATCCACATGATCTAGACGTTATTGCAGAATACTCGGATATGCTCCAAATCGGAGCACGCAATGCACAGAACTACGCCCTCTTAAAACACGTAGGAAGGTGTAATAAACCTGTTCTCCTGAAAAGAGGGATGGCAACAACAATTACAGAATTTCTTATGGCTGCTGAATACATACTCTCTGAGGGAAATCCAAATGTTGTTTTGTGTGAAAGGGGAATAAGAACCTTTGAGACCGCCACAAGAAACACATTTGATCTAAACGCAATTCCTGTACTTAAAGAAAAGACCCATTTACCTGTACTGGCTGACCCAAGTCATGGAACTGGTTACTGGCAGTATGTAACCCCTATGGCGCTTGCTGCTATCGCAGCAGGGGCAGATGGATTACTTATAGAAGTTCATTATAAACCTGAAATCGCTGTAAGTGATGGTGGTCAATCGCTAAAACCCTCTAAGTTTGCTGCGTTAATGGAGAAAGCAAGAGCTGTTGCAAAAGCTGTGGGAAGAGAGATTTAAATGCAGCTTAACTAATTACTGAAGAACAGAGAAAGTATATCTCTAGCCTCTTTAATTTCCTCAGAGTAAACCATTACCCTGATGCCTTGGTACGCAAGTGGAGAGAATAGATGAAGGTTAAGGCTGTGTGAGAAGTAATTGTCCAGATAGCAAAGTATATCGTGATCTTCTAAAACCTCTTTGATTAAGCCAGCAAGACCCACATCTTCCGTTCTAAAAACCTCTACAAAGGTTGCTCCTCTGAGCCCTCTTTCAAAAGTGTTTTCTGGAATATTACCCACCTGGCACCCAGGGCAGTACTTGACTTCCTTATCGTATTTCTTTTTACAAATAGGACATTGAGGCATTAGTCCCTTATAAACACCCGTCTACCTTCAATATGAAGCTTCCCTTCTGCAAACAATCTTATTGCCTCTGGATATATCCTATGCTCTTCCTTGTGAATTCTCTCAAGGAGTTTCTCCTCAGTATCATCATCATAAACCGGAACAACAGATTGAAGTATTATAGGTCCGGTATCAACCCCCTCGTCCACAAAGTGCACTGTACATCCGGTATACTTTACTCCATAAGATAAAGCCTGCCTTACAGCGTTAACACCTGGAAAAGCAGGTAAAAGTGCGGGATGAATATTCATTATTCTATTTTTATACGCCCGTACAAAGAACGGAGAAAGTATCCGCATAAAGCCTGCAAGCACAATGAGATCAACTCTATATGGTTCAAGCTTCTTTATAATCTCTCTCTCAAACTCTTCTCTTGAGGAATAGTTTCTGTGGTCTATTACCTCAACAGGAATATTATGACGTTTTGCACGTTCTATAGCATAAGCATTGGGGTTATTACTTACCACAACAACTATCTCAACATTTGGTATATTTGCATCTATGATAGCCTGTAGGTTTGTTCCGCTTCCAGAGACAAAAACTGCCACACGGGTTTTTTTATTCATACAGGAAGACACAATAAAATTAAAGTGAATCAGGGCAGCTACCTACTTTCCCACCCCCGTGCGGAGGCAGTATCATCGGCCTTGAGGAGCTTAACTTCCGGGTTCGGAATGGGACCGGGTGTTTCCTCCCCAGTATCGCCACCCAGATTCAGCAATAATTTTAACAAAAACTAAAACCTTGTCAAGCTTGCATGTCATTATTGCAATTCACATCTAAAAATGCTTTAATTTAATAACATGGAAGAGTTAATAAAGGAATTTATCGATTCGCTGGCACGGAGAGAAACAACGAAAGAAACCTATTTAAAAGCACTTCGAGAATTTTCTAAGTGGCTTGGAGGCTCCTCCCCTCTTGGGCTTACTTCAAACGATATCCAGAAATACAAAGATGAGCTGATATCCAAAAACCTCTCACCCACATCCCTATCAACATACCTTACGGCAGTCAGGCGATTTTATGACTATCTTATATTAAAGGGTTTTGTATCCGAAAACCCTGCAAAGAAGATCAAGGGAAGCAAAAGACCCCAAAGACACCTTAGGGCAGCACTAACACCCGAAGAGGTAGAGAAATTGCTTGGTTCAATAGATACATCTTCACCTGTTGGGCTTAGAGACTGGACCATGATTAACTTTATGGTAAGGTGTGGCCTCAGTGAAATAGAAATTGTAAGGGCTAATGTGGGGGACATAAAGATAAAAGGCGGGAAACAGGTTATCTTTGTTCAGGGTAAAAGCAAAGACAAGAAGGACGAATACGTTATACTGCCCCCTCAAGTGCAGGAAGCGCTAAAAAGGTATATGGAAGGAAGAGAGAAAGCAGAGGAAGATGAACCCCTTTTCTGGGGAGTAGGTAACAGAGCAAAAGGAGGACGAATAACAACCAGGGCTATAAGGGAACGTGTTAACCACTATCTGAAGCTAGCAGGGATTAAAAGAGAAGGAATAACCCCCTATAGTTTAAGGCACACAGCCGCAATACTTGCAATTGAAAGTGGAGCAGCAATATCGGAAGTAAAACAGATGTTACGTCATAAAACAGTTGATTCCACTTTGGTCTATTTTGAAGAAGCTGAGGAGCTTAAAAGAAGTAAGAGTTACAATAAAAACACCTAATCCTTATCAATATAACTCTTTATAGGGTATATACGGTTTGCACGTTTTAGCTTTTTTATAGCCTTTACCTCTATTTGTCTTATTCGTTCCCTCGTTACGTTAAACTCTTGACCAACTTCTTCAAGTGTGTGTTCCTTATCACTATCGATCCCAAATCTGAGCTTCAGTATACTTGCTTCTCTATCACTTAAAACAGATGATAATGCATTTCTTATTATCTGCTTAAGCTCCTTCATTTCGAGCAACTGCAACGGCGAGGCCATATTTGTATCCTCTATAAAGTCCATTAATTTACCGTCTTCTTCATCACCTATCGGACTTTCAAGAGATACCGGATCCTTTGCAATCCTAAGAACCCTTATAACCTTATCAACCGGTATACCCACCCTTTCAGCTATTTCTTCGGGGAAGGGCTCACGCCCTAACTCCTGTACAAGTGTTCTTGAAACCCTGATGAGCCTATTTATAGTTTCCGTCATATGAACAGGAATTCTTATGATTCTTGACTGATCTGCAAGCGATCGGGTTATTGCCTGCCTTATCCACCAGGTGGCATAGGTAGAAAACTTGTATCCTCTCTGATACTCAAACTTATCAACTGCACGCATAAGACCCATATTCCCCTCTTGGATTAAATCCAGAAAAGGAAGCCCTCTGTTTATGTATCTTCTTGCTATGCTTACAACAAGCCTTAAATTGGACTCAATAAGCATTTTTCTTGCTCTATATACCTTCTCCTCTCCCTGCTCTATCCTCTCAAGATTTCTTTTAAGCTCTTCAATACGCTGCCCTATTTCTGCCCTTAGTTCTCTTAGCCTTTTCTTTAATACACCCCTTATTTCCTGAGTATGTGTTCCTTTGTCGTTTGCCAAATCTCCAAGCTCGCTTTGCACTTCCTCAACTTTTCCTATATAACTCCTAGCAACAGACAGTATTCTGTCCATCTGGTTCTTGTTGAGATTTAGCTGCTCAAGGTAAGAAGCTATTTTACGATTGTTTTTCTTCAATTTCTGTCCAAGCAGCTTCCTTTCCTTCTCTTTAGAGGCTTTACCTAGCTGTCTTTTTATCCGTTCATTTTCCTTATAAAGCCTTTTAATTGCGTTTATGCATCTCTTTATACCTAAAACAACCTCCTCCTCTATCTCTTCATCTGAATCGTCATCCAAAGAGCTCGTTATATCCCTTACACTTAGTGCACCCTTATTTAACTTCTCACCTAGATTTATAATTTCTCTAAGGATAATAGGTGAATTAAGGATGGCTTTTGCAATTATCTTTTTCCCCTTTTCTATTTCTTTTGCAATCTGAATCTCTTCCTCCCTGGAAAGAAGGGAATGGGAAGCAATCTCATGCAGGTAAAACTTTATAAGATCATACTCACTTACGGACTCCTTGTCTCTCTGGATATCTATATCTTTTGTAGAGGTAAGAATCTCCTCCTTATCAGAATCACCCGTGTCGTAATCCTCATCATAAACACCGTAGCTGATAAACTCCTTTTCCTCGGTGTTATCGTGCTTAATGGAGCCACTATATGAAATCCTTGAAATCCCCTCTTCTATATCATATTCAAACTGATACTCAAGCTTTTTCTTGAATTTCATTAACCTTCTCCCCTTATTTTCTTTTCCTCTTCTACCAGGTTTTTATACTCACCAAGCAGTTTTTTTTCCAATAAATGGTCTCCCTCTTTTACAGCCCTATCTAACCTTACTCGAAGAAGCTTTAGTCTGTTTTCTAGCTCCCTTAGTTTCACCTTTCGTAAGCAATCCCTTAGCATCCTATATGCACTTTCTTCATCCACAATATCATCCGAGTACAAGATAGCTTCAGACAAAGTCCCTTGAATGGAACTCTCCGGAAACCTTACAAGAAGAGAAGATATATCACTTAAACCTTTGTCCATCATTTCCCCCAAAATGCTTTTAACATCAGGGTCCATAAGACAGTTAAGCATATCTTCCTTTAAGAGAGAATCTAAAAACTTGGGGAACTTAAGAATGATTTTTAAAATCAATCTATCCAAGCTCTCAGAGCTTACCTTATAATAACCTGTTGTTTCGTGATTATGAGCGTATCCTTTCCTATACCTGTCTATTAACGAAATGATATCATTCTCCCTTATACCAAAAACCTCTCCTACTCTTTTTACATAATGGCTCCTCTCTATTGGATCTCTGAGTTTTGCAATAAGAGGCACCACCCTATAGATGGCTTCTTTTCTGCTTATATGTGCATGCTCAAAGTCCTCTTTTGCTTTCTCTATAAAGAAATCCAGCAAGGGCATTGAATTCTCTACCATTTGAGAGAACTCTTCTTGTAAACCCTTTAAGACAAACGAAGCAGGATCCTCACCTCTTGGCAGAACAACCATAAAGGGAAACAGCCCTTCCTCAAGACAGATATCTAAAACCCTTAAAGAGGCCTTAATCCCAGCTTCGTCTCCATCAAAAATAACAACCAGTCTATCTGTATAACGCTTTAATAACCGTGCGTGGCTCTGGGTAAAGGAAGTTCCCAGAGTGGCAACCACATTTTTTATCCCAATCATAAAAAGAGAAAGCAAATCCATATATCCTTCAACTAAAACAACTTTTCTTTTGCTTCTTATATGCTCTCTAGCCTTATCAAGTCCGTACAATACACTTCCCTTATGATAGATCTCAGATTCAGGAGAGTTAATATACTTGGGTTGTCCCTCACCTAAAGCCCTACCTCCAAATCCAATCACCATACCCTCAACATTTCGTATAGGAAAAACTATCCTTTCACGAAACCTATCATAATATCCCCTCTTGTTTTCCTTTTTGATTAAAAGTCCTACCTTCTCTGCCAAGTAAAGAGGAACGTTTTTCTTCTTAAAGAAGCTCAACAGCGTATCCCAGCCACCTGGAGCATATCCTATTTCGAACTCCCTTATAACATCACCAGAGATCCCCCTTTCCCTTAAGTACTCTCTTGCCTTTAGTCCTTCTTTTGAAGCAATCAACAACCTGTGGTAAAAAAGAGAAGCCAATCTATTTATCTTATATAAATAGCTTTCGATCCTCTTACGCCCTGAGTAAGGGGAAAGAACTTGATTTTTGTAAACTTTAAGGTTTAACCTTTTGGCAAGTTCCTCTACGGCTTCAGAAAAACTTATATTCTTGTATTTCATTAAAAAAGCAAACACATCTCCCCCGGCACCGCAACCAAAACAGTGAAACACCCCTTTTTCTTCACTTACATACATAGATGGATTCTTATCGTCGTGAAATGGACAGAGCCCTACAAAATTCTTTCCGGATCTCTTAAGGGATACATAAGTTTCTATGAGGTCTACAATACCTAACCTCTCTTTTATTTCTTTAATAACTGGTTCATATAATAAATTGCCCATTACACACAGGCTATATAAAAACTAAAACCAGAAAAGGATAAACAAAAGAGCAGGGAGAAAAACCTTGGGCAGATGAACAAGAAGCTGAAAACAACTCCACCTTCCGGTCAAAATTTTTCTTTCCTCCTGTTAAGATTTTTTGGCCTTTTTCATAAGCCGTTTTCTTGCTGCAAACAGCTTCTTTTTTCTTTTCTCACTGGGTTTTTCGTAGAATTCCCTTTTTCTCAGTTCCGAAAGTATCCCTCCTTTTTCAACCTGTTTTTTAAACCTTTTAAGCGCACTGTCTATACTTTCGTTGTTGCCAACTATAATACCAGGCATTCACATCCCTCCCATTTTTTACAATAAAAACACCTGCTAAAGTACTTTTTACAAAGCTAAAATATTATTTCCAAATTGTCAAGAAACGAAAAATGATGTTTATAAAATCTTACTCATCCCTGGATACGACCTTGTCTTTTGAAGGAAATACACCAACCAATTGTCGGTTTCTTTGGATCTCCTCCTCTCTATCTGTATAACCCTTCTCCTCGGATTCATCTCTACGGTGTTCTTCAAACCTCTTCATCCATGAATCTCTCTTTTTCCTTATATCGTCAATAAGTCCCATAAAAACACCTCCTACCTATTCTACCAACTTAGATACAGGAACCACATTAACCTCTTTCTCAATACCATGAATTGCTTCGGAGAGCACTTTAATCGTAGCAGGATAAGGATGACAGATACCTATAGCATATCCTTTTTCTTTAGAAATCAGTATAAGTTTTTTTATTTGATCCCTTACATACCTCTCATCACGCCTAGGGTCATCCAGAAAAAGGTCTCTCTGAGCCGTTCTTACCTTGAGCTTTCTTGCCAGTTGATACCCGGTTGTATTAGGAGAAGTCCGGCTGTCTATAAAGAAAAGCCCCCTAGCCTTTATCTCCTTAAGAACAATCTCCATAAGCTCTTCGTTCTCCGTAAATTTTGAACCCATGTGATTATTTACACCCTTTATATACGGAACAGATTCTAGGGTCCTATCAAGCTTAGAAAGTATCTCTTGCTTTGAGAGTCCCACAAGAAGCACACCATCACCCGCATCAACCCCCATATACCCAGAAGACTCCTTAGGTTCCATTGGGAGGTGAAGAAGAACATCAACCCCATTTTTATGGGCAACTTCTGCTGTATACCTCGAATATGGAAGGTAAGGTAAAACAGCCAGGCTAAGCTTTTTAGAAATACCAATAATCCTATTAACCGCTTCTTTTTCCAGTCCTAGATCATCGACTATAATAGCCACCTGCGGTTTTATCTTGGTCCTTTTTTGTTTAAAAACCGAATCAATGGCATTTGAGGAGTAAGGCCTCTTACTCTCAAAATCAAATTCGATTGTGTGAGTAGGAATATCATACACACTTATATTAACTATCAAAAAGGCACCGCTTTTTCTAAACTCTTCCGTAATATAGAAGTCTGAAAGAAACCTTTTGAATTCAGATTTAATCTGATCCTCTTTAACTATTTGTGTAAGCTTAACCCTTATAATTTTGAACTCCCAAACAAGTTCCTCATCCTTTCTCTTTTCCCTAGTCACCTTAACATCCTTTAAAGACACCCCAAGGTTAAAGAGCGCGCCCGATATATTCTTGTCAACCTGATTTATCAACCCATCTATACTCGATGTGGAGGGAGATAAGACGTTAAAGAGTTTTCTTAAATAGTCGATACTGTAGAAGCTTAAAACCATAAATACAACAAGCCCCAAAGTAAACAGGTAAGCTCTGAGTTTCCCCGCTTTCTGTGTGTTACTCTTTCTTACAGCTTTACTAAATCTCCGATATCTTTTACCCAATCAAGAAAAAACCCCTTCTTCAGTTGTTGATCCCCGGAAAAACCCCACTAACCTTTGAAGACCGAAGGAGTTCTTTAGCTCTTTCAAGCTGAATATCCCTGTTATCCCTGTTTTCAACCACTATATCGGGAGTAACACCCACTTCATTTATTGACCGTCCACTAGGTGCATAGAATCTAGCTGTTGTAAGCTTAAGACCAGAACCATCTTCGAGCTTAATTATTGTTTGCACAGAGCCTTTTCCAAAAGTTTTTGTTCCAAGTATTACAGCTCTCTTGCTATCCTGTAGAGCCTCAGCTACAACCTCAGAAGCACTTGCACTACCTTTATTCACTATAACAACAAGCGGGCACTTGGTAAGCCTCCCCTCTTTTGTAGCATAGTAATCCGTAATCTGATCTTCTGTTCTTCCCCTAACACTAACTATTAGCCCTTTATCCATAAATTCATCCGCAACCTCCACAGCCTGCGTAAGTAACCCACCTGGATTATTACGTAAATCAAGTATAACTCCTTTTAATTTCCCCCTATTTAACAACTCAAGTCGTTCTATTGCATCCTCTAGCTCTTTTGATGTTCTTTCCTGAAATTGGGAAATCTTTATATATCCAATACCATCATCAAGCAAACTATACTTAACACTCTTTACATGGATAATATCCCTTACCAGCTCCACTTCCCTAGGTTCAGCATCACCTTCTCTTCTTACAGTAATCCTTACCGAACTTCCTTTTGGACCACGAAGCATATTTACAGCCTCAGAGATGGTTATACCCTGTGTCGATTTACCGTTAATAGCTATTATCTGATCCCCAGGCTTTATTCCCGCTTTATCTGCAGGAGTATCTTCTATAGGGGATATTACCGTAAGTACACCGTTTTTAATGGTAACCTCAATTCCTACACCTCCAAACTCTCCAGAAGTACCTATTTCAAGTTCCTTATAGCGTTCCGGGGTTAGGTATGCAGAGTAAGGATCCAGAGTTTTTAACATCCCCTCAATCGCACTTACTACCAACTTTTTAGTATCAACCTCATCTACATAGTTTCTCTCCACCAAATCAAGAACCCTTGTAAAACTAGAAAGTGCTTCGTAGACCTCATCCTCCTCTTTACCGTTTCCCTCAACAGCCAGGCCCACTCTATTTGCCAGAAGAAAGATATATAAAACTACAATAAATACATATGCAAATCTTCTCATAATATCCTCCTCCACCCACAAACAACTGTATAATAAAGAAAAACAAGATAGAACTTCTTTAGATACTCCTTTACTTAAAACTTACCGATTTTTTTGCTGAGTTGAATTCAAGCAACTCGTGAACTGCCTGAACAATGTTTCTAGCCTTAAGGCCAAAATACTCTAAAAGTTGCAAACCGTCACCAGATGTACCAAATCTATCTCTCATTCCAATTCTTCTCATAGGAGTTGGATAATGCTCACTTAACACCTCTGCAACAGCCCCTCCAAGTCCACCGATTATGTTATGATCCTCAGCAGTTACAACTGCACCTGCAATTCTTGCACACTCAACTATAGTCTCAACATCAATTGGCTTTATAGTTGAAACGTTAACCACAAATGCACTAATTCCCTCTTTTTCCAGTATCTTTGAAGCCTCTAGGGCCTCATACACCATGATCCCTATTGCAAAGATAGCCACATGTTTTCCTTCTCTTAGTACCTTTGCTTTACCTATTTCAAATTCATAGTTCTTTTTAAAGATGGTTGGGAACTTTGCCCTTGCAAGCCTTACATAAGTAGGCCCCTGATGTTTTACAATGGTTCTTATTACCTTCTCCGTTTCCACAGCATCAGCCGGTACAATAACGGTCATATTTGGAAGAACTCTCATAAGCGCAATGTCTTCAAGAGCCTGATGGGTGGCTCCATCTTCCCCTACCGTTACACCAGCATGAGTTGCAACTATTTTTACATTCAGCTTGGGAAAGGCTATTGACTGCCTTATATGTTCCCATGCGCGCCCCGTTGCAAAGACGGCAAAAGTGCTGGCAAAAGGGATCTTTCCAGAAAGTGCAAAACCTGCAGCAGTAGCCATCATATCCTGCTCGGAAACCCCCATTGTAAAGAACCTCTCAGGGAACTCTTTCCCAAAGAGGCTTGTCTTGGTAGAAACCGTAAGATCTGCATCCAGAACCACCAGCTCAGGATATTCCCTGCCTAGCTCTACAAGGGTTTTACCATAAACCTCTCTTATATAAATGTGCTCCCTTATCTCATCGACAACCACATCGCTTAACTTTGATTTGCTCATATATTTTCCCCCAGTTCTCTTAGTGCTAACTTTAGTTCCTCATCCGTAGGTGCAACACCGTGATACTTACCCTGATTTTCAAAAATAGATATTCCCTTCCCCTTTATGGTATTTGCAATGATAACAAAAGGCTTTCCCTTTGTAACCCTAGCCCTATCAAAGGCAGAGAGCAAACCAGCAAAATCATGTCCATCCGATAGCACCTCAACCTCCCATCCAAAGGCACGCCACTTATCCGGAAGTGGTTCTATATCCTTTATATCAGCCATAGCCCCATCGTTTTGAAATCTGTTTCTATCAACAATCGCACATAGATTGTCCAGCTTTCTGTAAGAAGCAGTCATTATAGCTTCCCAAGTTGCACCCTCCTGAAGCTCCCCGTCACTTAAAAGAACATACACCCGTATATCCTTTTTATCCAGCTTTGCCGCAAGAGCCATCCCATTAGCAGCAGAAAGACCATGCCCCAGTGAACCAGTTGTAGCTTCTATACCTATAGAGAGATCGTACTCAGGATGCCCCTGAAGCCGACTTCCAGGCTTTCTTAGGGTTAAAAGCTCCTCACGGGGAAAGTAACCAGCATGAGCCAAAACCGCATACAGCGCAGGGACACCATGCCCTTTAGATAGCACAAACCTATCCCTGTTTTCCCATCGCGGGTTTTTGGGATCATGCCTTAGCTCCGCAAAGTACAGAGCCACTAGTATCTCTACAGAGGAAAGTGAACCGCCTGTATGTCCGGATTTAGCATGATGAAGTGCCTTTAGCAGATCAATCCTTACTTGTCTTGCAATTTCCTTTAGCACCTCAACGTCTCTTGTTCTCTTAAACATATTTTTTTACAAATCTCCCGGCTAATTATTTGGTAAAACTTATAATATAATGCCACATTATATGTTGTCAAACCTGCTTATTTTACCTTAACAAACAAAACAACTTGCTTCCTTGAACTCATAAACAAAATCAGATACTTTTAAGTATAATAAAATGAAAAAAATGCTTAGAGAAATCCTTATAGATAGGTTTTTTCTTGGATTTAGGGAAATTACCTTAAAAATTTTAAGGAGCCGTCTTATCCTGCTCAGCCCGCTGTTAATACCGATACTGGCAGTAATATATCTCTTTACCCTTTTTGTAATTCTGGCTTTGCTTCTCTTTGTTATTGGCATTGCAATACCGATCTCCAAACTGTCTAAAGCAAGGCTTAAACATCCTTTGGTTAGCTAATTCAAAAATTATGATGTGCTAAGATATAAAACAATGAAAGGAAAGCTACAATCGTTACTCGACAAAGAAAAACTTCCAAGACACATAGTAATCATAATGGATGGAAACGGAAGATGGGCAAACAGAAAAGGCCTTGATCGCATAAGCGGTCACAGGGAGGGGATGAAAGCTGTTAGATCAGTGGTAAAGGCGGCCAGGGAACTTGGTATAAAATCGGTAACACTTTATGCTTTCTCCGCACAGAATTGGAAACGACCTAAAGAAGAGGTTAACGCTCTTATGGAACTCCTTAGGCAGTACCTTATTAAAGAAGGAGATAAGCTGGTGAAAGAAGAAATTCGACTAAACGCAATCGGAAGACTTAGAGAGCTTCCTTCCGACGTCTATAAGGTGCTAATAGATACCATGGAGAAAACCAAACACTGCAAAGAAATGATACTTACACTGGCACTGAGCTATGGTGGAAGAGAAGAGATAGTGGATGCTGTAAGAAAAATCCTCTCAAGGGGAGATATATCTCCTGAAGATATAAACGAAGAGAGCTTTTCACAGTTTTTGTACACGGTAGATTTACCCGAACCAGACCTTCTTATACGAACAAGTGGGGAAATGAGGCTCTCAAATTTTTTGCTATGGCAGCTTGCCTATACCGAGATATACGTTACAAAGACACTATGGCCCGATTTTAGGAAAAGACACCTTATAAAGGCAATCTTAAACTATCAGAACAGGGAAAGAAGATTTGGTCTTACAAGTGACCAGATAAAGAAAAGGCATATACAGTGAAAAGGATATCCATACTTGGATCAACAGGCTCAATAGGCCGTCAGACTCTGGAGGTTATATCCCAATTCCCTGACAGGTTCCGTGTGGTCGGACTTGCTGCTGGAAGAAACATAGGTCTCCTTAAGGAACAGATAATAGCTTTTAGACCGGAAGTTGTATCTCTTAAGAACAAAGAGGATGCAAACCTGCTTTCAAAAGAGCTTTCTACAGGTAAGGTTAAGGTTCTCTGGGGAGAAGATGGAGCAGAAGCTGTGGCAGCTTATCCTGAAGCAGATATAGTGGTTTCCGCAATGGTTGGAGCATCTGGGCTAAAGCCAACCCTGTGTGCAGTTAAATCCGGAAAGAATGTAGCTTTGGCAAATAAAGAAACACTGGTAATGGCAGGCAGTATATTAACAGAAGAAGCTTTTAAAAATAGGGTAAATATACTTCCTGTTGACAGCGAACACAGTGCTATATTCCAAGCATTAGGAAACAACAAAAGAGAATTTATAAAAAGACTTATCCTTACAGCTTCTGGAGGTCCTCTTCTTAAGCTTTCCGAGGATCAGCTAAATAACGTCACAATTGAAATGGCGCTAAATCATCCCACCTGGAAAATGGGTAAGAAGATCTCAATTGACTCAGCCACCCTCATGAATAAAGGATTTGAAGTAATAGAAGCAAAATGGTTATTTGGAGTTCCTCCTGATAAAATCTCAGTCTGGATTCATCCCCAGAGCATAGTGCATTCTATGGTGGAATATATAGATGGGTCGATAATAGCACAGATGAGTATACCGGATATGAGAATACCGATAGCGTATGCGCTTTCTTACCCTGAAAGGATTCCGCTAAACCTCAATCGAGAAACTTCCATAAGCAGTTTTAAGGAACTGACTTTTGAGGAGGCTAGTTTTAGCAGATTTCCAGCACTAAAGCTTGCCTATAAAGCTGCAGAAGAAGGGGGAACAGTTCCTGCTGTAATGAATGCAGCAAACGAGATAGCTGTTGAGGCCTTTCTACAGGGTAAAATAAGGTTTACAGATATTATAAGAATAGTAAGCAAGGTTATGGAATTACATAGACCCCTTCCAGGTAACACCTTGGAAGAAATCCTTGAAATGGATTCTTGGGCAAGAAAAACTGCAAAGGCACTTATATCCTAGAGGAGCAAGGAGAATGGTTACAATTCTGGCTTTTCTGTTTGTGATAGGAATACTGGTTTTCATCCACGAACTTGGACACTTCCTTATAGCAAAATGGTGTGGAGTAAGGGTAGAGAAATTCTCCCTGGGTTTCGGCAAGAAACTTCTGGGTTTTAAACGAGGGGAAACCGAATACCTAATCTCTGCTCTTCCCTTTGGTGGATACGTCAAGATGTATGGAGAGGGGGGAGAAGAAAATTTTATAATAGATACAGTAGAGCCAGGCTCCCCGGCAGAGAAAAGAGGGTTTAAACCCGGTGACAAGATAATAAAAATAGAAGGAGTACAAGCCGATATATTTTCAACATGGGATGAACTTAAAGCCCACCTCAAAAAAGCTCCTGACCTGGAATACGCAGTGATTCTGGAGAGAGATGAAAAAAGACTAAAGTTAAAAACCCCGGGTGATTTTCTAGAGGGTTTAAAAGCCTTTTCGCTCAAAGAATATCCACGAAGTTTCTCAAATCAGCCTATAGTTAATAGGTTCTTAATAGTCATAGCCGGACCCTTAATGAATATAGTACTCCCATTCCTTTTAATGCCGATTGTTTTTATGTCCGGTATAAGTACCCCGGCTTATCTTGAGAAACCTCCCGTTATAGGTTATGTAGAGCCAAACTCTCTGGCAGAGCAAGCAGGATTCAAAAAAGGGGATAAGATAATAGAGATAGGAGACAAACGCGTATATACATGGAAAGAGGTAAATATAGCCTTTCAAATGAACCCTGATACCACCTTAGACGTAAAAGTAGAAAGGGGAGGAGATATTAAAACCCTAAGGGTAAAAACAGCCTCTTCACAGGGAATAGTATCTATAGGCATAGCAGAGGTTCTCGAAGCAAGGGTTGGAGACGTAATAGATGGAACACCCGCTAAGGAGGTGGGTCTTAAGAGAGGGGATAAGATAGTAGAGATAGACGGCGTTAAGATCTCAGACTGGTATCAAATGGCCTCCATTATAAGAAACAAGGTTAACCAGGAAATCACACTGCTTGTTGAAAGAAATGGGAAAGTTCTAAAATTCAAAATAACTCCAGAACCTTTGCAGGAAAATGGTCAAGGAGCAATAGGAATTACTCCCTACAGAGAAGAGATAGTAAAAAAGTATGGCTTCTTTAGGTCTATAGTAGAGGGAATAAAGGAAGCAGCAGAACTCATAGTTGAGGTTACAGTTCTACTGTTTTCCTTTTTATACAACATTATCACCGGTAAAATCACTCTTGGCACAGCAGGAAAGAGCATTGCAGGACCACTTCTTATAGCCAAAGTTTCGGGTTCCGCAGCAAAAAGTGGGATCGCCCCCTTACTTCAGTTCACCTCTTTTATCAGCATAAACCTTGCACTTATTAACCTACTACCTATACCAATGCTAGATGGAGGCCATGTACTTTACTTACTAATAGAGCTAATCAGGAGAAAACCCCTTAGTCAAAGAACCCTTGAAATTTCTCAACGCATAGGCTTTACCTTTCTTATATTTATAATGTTTCTTGCCATATACAATGACATCTCAAGGTTTAAAGGCTCAATCATTGACTCTCTTAATAGATTGATAGAAGCACTTAAATAGCTAAACAGCTTAGCATAAAAGCTCATCTTCCCCTTGAATCCTGATTGTGGAGTGATTATTTTTGGGTTGAGGTGGTTATAAAGAATATTAAAGTTAAGGAGGTGATTGGGAATGAGGGGAGAGTTAGCGGTATGGGATCCTTGGAAGGAGTTTGATAGTTTGCAGAGGAGGATAAACAGGGTATTTGAGGAGACTATGAGGGCTTTATCACCTGTTGTAGGTGGTGAGGAGCTTGAGAGGGGAGTTTGGAGTCCTGCTGTTGATATTTATGAGACTGGTGAGAGTTTTGTTATAAGGGCTGATTTACCTGGTGTTAGCAAGGATGATATTCACATTGAGGTTAAGGACAATGTGTTAACGCTTAGGGGTGAGAAGAAGTTTGAGGAGAAGGTATCAAGGGATAACTACATAAGGATTGAGCGTTCTTATGGTTCGTTTGTTCGTAGCTTCACCCTCCCACAGAATGTTGATGCTGATAAGATAAAGGCACACTACAAAGATGGTGTCCTTGAGGTAACCATACCAAAGAAAGAAGAAACAAAACCAAAACAAATTAAAGTCGAAGCTAGTTAATAAAAGCTAACAAAAGCACCTATTTTAAAAGAAACCCAACTAACACAAGTTGGGTTTCTTTATATAAGGAGGGATAACATGGAAACCATAATGGGGGTGGCAAAATTTGAACGCCTATTTAGAAAAGCAGCAGGTTTAGACGTAGATAAAAGTGATCTTAAACGCTTAAGTGATTTTATCAACCAGAACCTCTATGATCTGTTACTAATAGGAGAATCAAAGGCAAAAGCTAACAACAGGGATATAATTGAACCCTGGGACCTCCCTATAACAAAGGGACTCCAGGAAAGCATTAACGAATTTAAACAAATAGAAGAAGAACTTGAGTTAAAACCAATTCTTGAGCAATTAGCCAAGGTATCAAAACTAGACCTTGAGTGCAGCTATCAAACCCAGCAAAAACTACCTGAAATAGTAGGAGCACTAACAATAAGTCTAGCCAAGACCTTTAAGGTTATTGATCCCCAGATTAAAAACCCAGAAGCCCAACACTGGGAAAGAGCTTTCAGCATATTTAATATGCTTCTCTAACCCAGAGCCTCTTTTATAGCTTTTAAAAGCTGAGAAGGACTTTTTATTTCTTTTGGTAATCTTTCCCTAAGCTCTGATAACTTCTTATCTTCAATACTTATATCCGCTGCTCTTTCAAGCAGTTGCTCTACTGTAATTGGAAAATCCAACCCCTTTATCCTTCTTAGAACCTCAACAGGCCAGAATACCCCGTAAATTTCGGATGTGGTCTGAATGTAGTGTGAGAATAACTCCAAGTAATCCCTTCCTTCTTTGATCTCCTGATATGCCAACTTAGCAAGCCCCCCTGCAGTATGAGCTTTAAGCGTTTTCTTTGGAGTCTCAAGCTCACCACTTAGTCTTTGCTTTACAAGCTCAGGATCAGCTCTTAATATGTTTCTTACGGTGTTTCTAGCTATACCAAGAAACTGGGCTATTTCATCCTCTGTTTTAGCACTTTCATGTAAAAGCACAACAGCATAAGAGGCTGACATTAAACTTGGAAGCCACGTTAAGTTCCTAAATTCTATTAGCTTTCTAGGACCACCTATTATCTCAAGGGCTTTTAGAAAAACCCTTATTGCAACAGAATCAACATCGTATTCCTGGATCTCAGATGGTTCTAGTACCTTCATCATTACCTACCTCCTCCCTTTAGTTCTTTTAGAGATTTACCCACCACAACCAACCCCGTCTCAGTTATAGTCATTAACCTTGTTGAGGTATCATGGCCACATATCCTACAACCGTCTATCCTGAATAACCTTACAATCTCACCAATAGGTAGTCCATACAACCTCTCATCATACGATGAATCTATGCTTTTTTTTGCAAGTGCAATATTACAATCAACAATGTGCGGAACAGCATAACCACCTGCTGCTTCTACAGAGAACTCCTCATGTCCACTCCGTTTCTGGGAGACAAAGAAGGCTGTTTGATACCACTTCTTCATAAAATTAAACAGCCTGCGAACAATAGTCCTTGCCATAACCTCTTTTGCTTCATAAAGGCCTGTTACAGAATCTATGACCACATTTTTTGCCTTGTACTTCTTTATTGAGTAAGCAAGCGTATTAAGTAAAGTCTGGATATCATCCCTTAACTGGTCATAACTTGCAGCATCTATTATTATTATCTTCTCTTCTATACTGCTTGGATTTATACCCATAGCACTTGCTCTTTCCCTTAAGCTGGCAGAAACAAAAGGTGCAGTGGTCTCTACGGTCACAAATATAGTGGTGTTTCCTAAGCTGGATTGCTTTATTGCAAACTGTTCGGCCATAAGAGTTTTACCCGTATCTGAAACACCTGTTACGTTAATTACAGCGTACCTAGGAAATCCCCCGAGAGGTTGTTTTATAACCCTCCCATCTTTAATCTTTGTTATGTAAAATAGCTCATCAACTCCCTCTATACCTGAGGGTACTCCCTCAAGTTGGGGAGCTTCCTTTAAGCTCTGTTTTAACGGACTTATAGATTCTAGAACTACATTTTCCCTTTCATCCATCACAAGAGTAAAATAATCATTAAAGATGTTTTGTCCAATGTTTTTTTAAAATTTAGCCAATTTTTACCATAGTGTGCAATAATTAAATACATGTACCGAAAACGGAAAAAGAAAAAAAGGATACGAACAAGCTCAACAAAGGAAGGAATCCTCTTTTTAATAATTACACTGTTTGTAGGCATTGCAGCACTTAACACAGGAAACAATCTCCTCTACCTGATTTTTGGAATGATGATAAGTGCCGTTATAACCTCAGGAGTAATTTCCATGTTAAACCTTTCAAGGATAGATATAGGATTTACCACTTCAGGAGACATATTTGCCATGACCCCAACACACCTAAGGGTTCATCTTCGAAATTCAAAGCTCATTCCCTCATATTCGTTAACACTCGAGATAGAAGACAGAAAAACCCACCTACTCTACCTCCCCTCAAAAAAGGAAAAAACCGTAATTATGGGATATATATTTAAAAAAAGAGGATGGAACAACATCCCTCCTATAAGAGTCTATACCAGATTTCCTTTCGGATTCTTTAGGAAGTGGGTAGAAGTGGAACCAAAGAACCAAAGGATACTTGTTTACCCGAGACTCCAAAAGCTACAATTCCCAGAGCTAAATTATACAGAAGGTGCAGAAAAGGAAACCCATAACAGGGCAGGATCTGGAGATGAATTGAGATCGCTTAGGCCCTACAACCAAGGAGATAGCCCAAAGCTAATCCACTGGAAAACAACAGCTAAAGCCGGAAAGCTTATGATACGAGAGTCCCACGATAACGATTCCAAAAGAGTAGTCCTAAGGTTCAATCCGGTAGATACCGAAAGAGAACTTGAAAACCAGATAAGCTATACTACCTCCCTCCTTTTAGAACTGTTGAATCGAGGGTTTGATGTAGAGTTTTTAACACCAGATAAGACTTTTTACATATCCAGAACCGGCAAATCTATAAAGCAAGCATTAACATATCTTGCGCTTTTTAGAAACCAGTAAATGTCTTCTTTATATAATCCATAAGGGCATCTTTTGTACTCTGAAAAGCAAGTTCATCCCATGGAATCTCATCAGGAGCAAAGGTCTTTACCTCCAAACACTCATCACATGCTTTAAGTTCCCCGCCTATAACCTCAGCTGAATACACAATTATAATCACAGGACGACCGGTATAGGAATATATACCAACTAAATCCCTAAGTCTTACATCAAGATTTACCTCCTCCTTGGTCTCCCGTATTGCCGCATCCTCAACCCTTTCCCCACGACTGACATAACCTCCAGGAAATACCCATTTACCGTAGCTTGGTTCAATACTGCGTTTAAGAAGAGGTATCTTCCCATCAATAGTACATATGGTGCACGCTGCCACCTTTGGATCAAGGTAGAAAACAAAGGAACAACCTTCGCAAACCAGATATTCAGGTTCGTTAGATTTAATCCGCCTTAATCTTAAAATATTTCCACACTTGGGACAGAACTTATAATCTACCATACCCTGTTATGTTAAGGTTTCTCCCGGCTTCAACTCTATAATCTCCATATCCTTGATGTCTTTTGTGAGCTCTCTTAGTTTAGAGGGAGTTCCTGTAAGGACAGGGAATGTACCATAATGCATCGGTATAACGTATCTAGGAGAAAGGAAACGACAGGCATAGGCCGCTTCCTGTGGAGACATGGTAAAGAGGTCTCCTATGGGAATCATAACCAACTCGGGTTTGTAGATTTCAGCTATCAACTTCATATCGCTAAAGACTGCTGTATCTCCCGCATGATAGATTTTAAACCCGTTCTCAAATTCAATAACATATCCTACAGCTTCACCTCCGTAAATTATTTTCCCATCATCGTCCTGAATTCCACAGCTATGGTCTGCATGAACCATGGTAAACTTTATTCCATCTACCTCCTGTGTACCCCCTTTATTCATGGGCATAATCGATTCTACCCCCTTAGAGTTTACCCATACACATGTTTCAAAAATACCGACCACCTTAGGCTTATATTCCTTCCCAAGTGCCACAGCATCACCTATATGGTCGAAATGCGCATGGGTTATTGCCATAATATCTATGCGATCAAACTTTTTAAGTTCTTCAGGGCATGCAGGATTTCCATATACCCAAGGGTCAATAAGCACCACTTTTCCATTTGGTGATTTTATTTTAAAAGTAGCATGACCAAGGTACGTAATTTCAACTCCTTTATTTAGCTTTCCCATTTCTCTCCTCCGTCTTTAAATTGTCTTTCTAAAACTTAAATTAACCATACCACCGGATATATTGCAATACCTAAAATACCTAATAAAACCAGTTTACGGTTGTATTTTTGTTAAGCTTACCTAGACTAATACACAGCACGTAATTATATTAATAATGGTTCAGATATGAAGTATGAAATCATTGACCACACAGCTGATGTATGTATAAGGGTCTACGGTAAATCAATTGAGGAGCTTTTTAAAAATGCGGCAACAGCAATGATGGAGCTAATTACAGATACAGGCAAAGTGGAAACTTCCCAAGCAGTTGAAATCAAAGCTGAGGGTGAAACACCAGAAGAGCTTCTGGTTCACTGGCTAGAGGAAATACTCTACACACACCAGGTAAAGAAAATGGTTTTTAAAGATTTTGAAATAATAAACTTATCCAAAAACCAAATTGTTGGTAAGGCATTGGGCGAAAATATAGACCCAGATAAACACGATTTACATCATGACATCAAGGCAGTCACATATCACAATTTGAGAATAGAGAACTTAAATGATAAATTAAAAGTAGATATAGTATTTGATATCTAGTACTATACCAAAAGAAAGATAAGGATATGGGGTGATTGTAATATGCAGGAGGATATAAAGCTTGTAAAGATACATGACTATCTATGGGAAATCCCAAAGAAGGGAGGGATGCGTGTACCCGGCAGAATCTATGCAAGCGAGAAGATGTTAAAAGTTATCAAGGAGGATAAGTCGCTTGAACAGGTAATAAACGTTGCTCATCTACCAGGAATCCAGAAATACTCTATAGCAATGCCTGATATACACTGGGGATATGGATTCCCGATAGGGGGAATTGCCGCAATGGATATAGACGAAGGGGTTATCTCCCCAGGAGGTGTGGGATATGATATAAACTGCGGTGTAAGACTTATGAGAACAAACCTAACAGAAGAAGAAGTTAGACCAAAACTGAGAGAACTGGTTGCTGAGTTGTTCAATCGTGTTCCTTCAGGTGTTGGTGCAAGCGGTAAAATCAAGCTTTCAAGAAACGATTACAAGGAAATAATAGAGAAGGGTGCTAGATGGGCAATTGAGCGCGGATGGGGAGAGTCTGAAGACCTTGAGAGAATAGAAGACCACGGAACCTTCCCAGGAGGAGACCCTGATGCAATAAGTGCCAGAGCCTTTGAAAGGGGAAGTGATGAAATCGGCACCTTGGGCTCAGGAAACCATTTTCTCGAAGTTGATGTTGTAGAGCAGATATATAACCCAACCATAGCAGATGCCTTTGGACTCTTCAAAGGCCAGGTATGTGTACTTATACACTGTGGATCCAGAGGATTTGGTCACCAGATTTGCTCCGATTACATAGATAAAATGCTCTCTTACATGAGACGTGAAGGAATTAACCTTCCCGATAAACAACTTGCATGCGCACACATCAAGTCCAAGGAAGGACGAGATTACCTTGCCGCATTTGCAGCAGCTGTAAACTACGCATGGACAAACAGGCAGATAATAATGGCCTCTGCAAGAGAAGCCTTCTACAAGGTATTCGGTATAGGCCCAAAGGACCTCGGTGGAGAGCTTGTATACGATGTAAGCCATAATATAGCAAAATTTGAAGAACACAAGGTAAACGGGCAAATAAAGAAGCTATGCGTACACAGAAAGGGAGCAACAAGGGCATTTCCCAAGGGACATCCGCTTGTCCCTGAGGTGTATAGAGACGTTGGCCAACCAGTGCTTATTCCTGGAGATATGGGGAGAGCTTCATTCGTCCTTGTGGGAACCGAAGCAGCTCTTGAAGAGACTTTTGGATCAAGCTGCCATGGAGCAGGAAGGGTGCTCTCAAGAAGCAAGGCAATAAAGAGCGGAAGAGATAGGGACCTGTTTAAAGAGCTGGAAGAGAAAGGAATAATTGTAATGGCAAAGGGTAAAAAAACTGTATTAGAAGAAATGCCAGAAGCCTATAAAGATGCAGAAGAGGTATGTGATATAGTTCACAATGCTGGAATCGCCAAAAAGGTAGCAAAACTAAGACCGATAGGAGTTGTAAAGGGATAAGGAGAAATCATGCTGGATCTAAGGTTCATTCGTGAAAACCTTGACTATGTAAAGAGAAGGATACAGGAAAGAGGTGTGATTATAGATTTTGATAAGCTCCTTACCATTGATGAGGAAAGAAGAAAAGTCATACAGGAAGTAGAGAAGCTGGAGCACGAAAGGAATGTGGGCTCAAAAAAGGTTGGAGAGCTTAAGAGATCCGGGAAACTAAGAGAAGCAGAGGAGCTTCAGTTAAGCCTAAAATCTCTATCCGAACAGGTTAAACAGCTAAGTGAGAAAAGAAATCAAGTGGAAGAAGAGCTAAGGAATTTTCTCCTAAATATACCCAATATACCCCACAGCTCAGTTCCCTATGGGAAAGACTCATCAGATAACGTCGAAATAAGACGATGGGGAGAGCCTAAAAAATTTGATTTTACACCAAAAGATCATGTAGAGATAGGCAAAGAACTTGATATCCTTGACCTGGATAGAGCAGCAAAGATCACAGGAGCTAGATTTGCTCTTTACAAAGGTCTAGGGGCAAGACTTGAAAGGGCACTTATAAATTTTATGATAGACCTTCATACAAACCACCACGGTTACACGGAGGTGCTTCCCCCATTTATCGCCAATCGTGAAAGCTTTATTGGAACCGGAAACCTTCCAAAGTTCGAAGAGGACCTTTTTAAGTTAGAAGGTACAGACTTTTTTCTCGTACCCACTGCAGAGGTGCCCGTAACCAATATACATAGGAATGAAATCCTACCCGAAGAAGAGCTAACAAAAAAATACGTAGCTTACACACCCTGTTTCAGAAAAGAGGCCGGCTCATATGGAAAGGATGTAAGAGGTATTATAAGACAGCACCAATTTAACAAAGTTGAGCTTGTAAAGTTTACAACCCCTGACTCCTCGTATGAAGAACTTGAATCCCTTACACAAGATGCAGCACATGTATTAGAATTGCTTGAACTTCCCTACAGAATCGTGCTTCTCTGTACAGGGGATCTGGGCTTTGCATCGGCAAAAACATACGATATAGAAGTTTGGATACCAAGTGAAAACACGTATAGGGAAATATCCTCCTGTAGCAACTTTGAAGACTTCCAGGCAAGAAGGGCAAACATAAGATACCGGCCAAAAGAGGGAGGGAAGCCCAGATTTGTACACACCCTAAATGGCTCAGGACTTGCTGTTGGTAGAACGGTGGTTGCAATACTTGAGAACTACCAAGAGCCAGATGGCTCGGTCACAATACCAAAGGTTCTGGTTCCTTACATGGGTGGAATAGAGAAGATCAAGCTCCCAGAGAAACCATGAAAGAATACGAGTGGAACGAATACAAGGATCATGCAATAGAGATAGCCAAAAAAGCAGGTTCTCTTTTGCTTGATGGTTTCAGCTCTACAACCTCAATAAGTAACCAATCAAGTGACCCCAGACACCTTGTAACAAGGTTTGATTTGGAATCCGAAAAACTCATAATAGATTCCATAAGAAAGAAGTATCCAGAGCACAACATCCTCTCGGAGGAAACAGGCTTTATAAATAACCAATCTCACTATACATGGATTGTAGATCCACTTGATGGGACCAGAAACTTTGTCTCCAAGAACCCTTTCTTTAGTGTATCCATTGCTCTTCTATACAAAAGGGATATAGTTGTTGGGGTTATATATGCGCCGGTTTTAGATGAACTCTATACAACCGAGAAAGGAAAAGGAGCATTCCTAAATGGTCATAGAGTATCGGTTTCTGAGGTTAGAGATATAAAAAAATCCTTTATAGTTTCATGTGAGGGCTCAGATAAAAGAATTACAAGAAGCGTAAGGTTATTTCAAGGAATAAGACCACTTGTTATTGATATGAGAAAACTGGGTTCAGCAGCCATTGAATCAGCCTGGGTTGCCTCTGGAAGAGCTGAAGCTTATGTGGTTACCAAAATAAATCCCTGGGATATAGCTGCAGGAATACTGCTTGTTGAAGAAGCAGGAGGAAGGGTAACCGACTTTAGAGGAAAAAAATGGAACCTTAAAAGATCCGACCTCATCTTAAGCAACGGGAAAATACATGAATTGCTGCTTTCGATAGTAAACAGGACACTAAATGAGTAGTTTGCGAAAACTCTACGATGTAATCATTGTAGGAGCAGGCCCAGCAGGAAGTATATGTGCCTATGAACTTTCAAAAAAGAACATTCAAGTGCTTTTGCTTGAAAGGGAAAAACTACCCAGATACAAGGTATGCGCAGGTGGGCTTACAAAAAAAGCCGTGGACATACTCCCAGAGGATGTAAAAGATATTTTAGAAGACCAAACACACACAGTACACCTCTCACTTAATCACAAGTTTACATTCTCTAAAACCACTTCCTTCCCACTGGTCAGTATGGTAATGCGAGACAAATTTGACCACTTCCTGGTTAAAAAGGCTATAGAGAGTGGAGCCCACCTAAAGGATGAGACAAGGGTTTTCTCGCTTACGGAACACCCGGATCTTGTAACCGTGGAGACATCAAGGGGAACCTTCGTATCAAAATTGCTTGTAGGGGCTGATGGAGTAACCAGCAAAGTGGCTCACCTTCTGGGAATTAGAAGAAAGCTTGATTTTGGTATAGCTCTTGAAGCAGAACTTTTTCCAAAACATCCGGATCTCATATCCAACTACCACGGCTCCCTTCATCTCGACTTTAACGTTATACCCAGAGGATATGGATGGATATTTCCCAAAAGAAAACAGCTTTCTGTAGGGGTATTTACTACTTTACCCAGTATAAGAAACATTAAGAGCTACTTTTATGCCTATGTAAGGAACAAACACCTCAGAAACCTTACATGTAAGTCCCTTATAGGACACCAAATACCAATAGGCGGAAGAACAAACAAACTAAACACAGAGAGGGTACTGCTTGTAGGGGACGCATCTGGACTTGCCGATCCAATAACAGGGGAAGGTATATACTTTGCATTAAGAAGCGGACAAATAGCCGCAGAAACCATATCCAAGAAACTACTTAAAGAACCCTCTTTAAGTTTAGATGAATACTCTTTAAAGATAAATGAGGAAATGACAGAAAACTTTAAATATGCGAGATTTCTAGCCAGTTTTCTTTACAATATAAGCTATGTTTCGTATAACATTGCAAGAAAAGCAGAATCGGTAAACGACACGTTTATAGAGGTCGTCTCGGGCAATTGTTCCTATAAGGAAGCCCCACTAAAGATACTAAAAAAAACCTTGGGTTTAGATTCCTGACTTAAACCCTATTTGCAAGAATATTAAAGCGTACTTATAAATCCTGTGGATAAGTCTTAAAAGCTAAAGTTAATTCTTAAGAAATGTGGGTAAAAACACTGAGTCTTAATTAGAACTAATTTTAAGTACTTTCATTAACTATTGGTAATTCCACACAAAAAGTTGCACCTTCACCCTGTTTACTCATGGCATAAATCTTTCCTCCATGTTCCTTGACGATACCATAAGAGACTGAAAGTCCTAGACCAGTACCCTTCCCCTTTGGTTTTGTGCTGAAAAAAGGATCAAAAACCCTGTTTAAATTCTCCTCAGGGATTCCAGGTCCATTATCCTTAAACAAAAGCTCTATTACCCTGTTATCATCTCCTCCTTTTACCCTGCTCTCTATAGTAATCTGACGGTCTCCTTCCTTATTACTTAAAGCCTGCTGGGCATTTATAAGGAGATTCAAAAATACCTGCTGGAGCTGATTTGGATCCGCCATAGTTGCTGGTAAGTCAGGATCCAGGTTCTTAACCAATGCTATATTGTTTTTCTTCAAATCATACTCAATAAGGCCTATGGTTCTATCTACAATATCATTTACCAAGATATACTGTTTTTCAGGGCGATTGGGACGTGCAAAGGAAAGCAGATTGCGTATTACTTTTCTTGCTCTCTCAGCCTCATTGTGTATTATCCCAAGAGCCTTTCTTACCTGACTGTCCAGCTCAGGTTCTCCCATAAGCATCTCAGAGTACCCCATAATGACGGCAAGAGGGTTATTGACCTCATGCGTAACACCTGATATAAGCTCACCAACTGCTGCCAGTTTTGCAGATTGAATAAGCTGTTCCTGTAAGCTCTTCCTCTCCGTAATGTCAAATACTATAACGGTAAAGGTCTGCTCTCCACCAATACGACACGCAGAAATAGAAACCTCAATAGGGAATTCCCTTCCATCCTTTCTTATCCCGACAAGCTCTACAGTCTTTCCTACTAGATCAGATATGCCTGTTTCGATAAACCTTTTAATATCTGCTTTGTATACCTTCCTATACCTATCTGGTAAAAGTACCGTAATATCCCTACCCCGTATCTCAACTTCTGAGTATCCAAAGATTTCTTCTGCCGCTGGATTAAAAAGGGTAACGTTACCTTTCTGATCAGTAGCTATAATAGCACTCCTTGCACTTTCAATAAGCACCCTATACTTTTCTTCAGATTCTCTTAGTGCCTGCTCCAGTTGCTTTCTTAAGCTGATATCTTCAACTACAGAAACAATAGCTATTGCCCTGCCATCTTTGTCCTTAACAACCGAGGTTCTCTCATACGCAGGAAAAGCCTCTCCGTTTTTCCTAACCCCTATTCTCTCTCCTTCCCATCCTACCGTTAAAATAGCATCGTATATCTTCTTGCTTATACCTGAAGGGTCATCATATGGATAAAGTATGCTGCTTTGTTTCCCTATAAGCTCCTCAAGTTCGTATCTGAAAATCCTCTTGTGAGCTGGATTAATATAAACAATGTTTCTATTCATATCTGTGATTGTAACAGCTGAGTTAAGACTTCTTACCGCAGCTGCAAGTCTAAGTATTTCCTCGTCTGCCTTCTTTTTCTCTGTTATGTCCCTGGCAATAATCTGCACCGCAGGTTTGCCCTCATAATCAACAATGGCACTGCTTATATCCAAGATTACTTCCTGGCCACTTTTCTTTACAAAGGTAGCCTCACAACTAAAGGGAACACCCTCTAGTAACAGTTTTTTCAGGTTCTCCATAAAAGTTGATCTTGATACAGGGGCTACTATATCAACCACGTTAAAGCTGTAGAGCTCTTCAGCCGTATACTTTAGAACCTGACATCCTTTCATATTTACGTACTTAAATCTGTTATTCTGAATAATAAATATCAGGTCAGGAGAATTCTCAACCAGGTTTCTGTATCTTTGCTCCGATATTTCAACCTGCCAGGATTTTACCTTTATATCCTCATAGAGCCTGGCATTCTCAATAGCAATAGCAGCGGTACGCGCAAGTCCTTCAAGCAACTGAGCATCATCACCCTGATCAAAGTCACCACCTCTTTTATTGCAAATCTCTATAACACCCAGAAACTCGTTTCCTTTTCCTATTATGGGAACACACATATAAGAATTTACCCACGGTAAAGGGACAAACATCTCGGATATATGATCCTCTACCTCTGGGGTAAAGAATCTCTCTCCTACAACAGCTCTGGGCATGTTTATTTTTATATTTAAATCAGATAGGTTCTGCCAGTCTTTCCCATCCCAGAATTCTCGTAATACAACCCTGTTGTTGTCAAATAAAGCTATAGAACCACATTCACTTCTTGTAAGATCCAAAGCCCTTTTAAGAAGCCTTCTTAGAAGTTGTTTTATGTCCAACTGAGAATATATATCCTCAGTTGATGCAAGAAGGGAGTTAAGTTGTTCAAGCCTCTTTTTACCCTCTAATCTTAGTTCCTGTCTCTCAAGGGTTTTTAGAATAACTGTCTTTAAGTAAGCTACATTTAAAGGTTTTTTCAAGCATATAAAAGCACCCTCGTTAATAGCCGTTATACTTGTGCTAGGGTTGGTTTCCTCCTCAACAATTACTATAACCTCCGTATTTGGAGAGATAGAGCGAACTTTCCTGAGCACCTCTATACCATTTACATCCGGTAGAGTAAAATCAAGGAGAACCAGATAAAAGAAGCATCCGGATACCTTCTCTAAAACCTCTGCGTTGTTGTTAGCCACATCAATAACCAAAGGAGGAGAGGTTGAAGAAACCAGAGAATCAGCTAAATCCCCCATCAGGGTACTATCTGCTAGTGCCAGTAAGACTGTACGCCGTCTATACATACTACAGAAATTATAAAGCCAAATTCAATTTATTTTACATTCTTCTCAATTATAACCTTGTTGTCTTCCTTTATCGAAATCTCTATATTATCTAAAAACTCTTTTACCACCTCCACATTGTCTTCATGTGATTGGTAACATAAGGTACCCTGAAACAGGAGCTACCCCCTGCAAGAGATAGAGGAACAATTAGCTGATCCCCCATCTTTTCATCAACGGTTGCACCGCTATTAATAAAACCAATAAGCTTATAACAAGCCTCTTCTGCTACTTTCTCCATTCTTTTTCCCTTTTCTCCAAGCACATCATAGTAAGCCGCGGTATTTTTAAAAACACCCTTTAGGAAAATAAAAGCCCCCTGTCCGGATGAAGGAACCTCTTTTACCTCCACATTGAGTGGAACTCCATATTGCTCCAGCAATTGAAAAACCCTTTCTTTTCCTCTCTTGGCAATCTCCATTGGAAGGCCAGCTACAGCTGAGATTCCATATATCTCTACCAGCTCTCCTCTTTCCTCTACTCTTATAGGTTGTACCTCCCTTACAGGTTCAACAAATGCCCTAATTTCTCCTCCACCCTTTGGATAAAATCCGGCACGCTTTAAAGACAGACTCCCTTTAAACCCCATTCTCTTTAGAAAATCTAACCAACCTTCCAGGCACTCAAAAGATGGACTCCATGGTACATGTGTACCTCCTCTTACTATAACCGTAGAAAAACGATTGCCCTTAAGGGCAAGGGGAATGAAAATGGTCTGCAATAGCAAAGAAGTTGAGCCCGCTGTCCCTATGTTAAACTCGTACTCCCCTGACTTTACCTCTCCCGGTATAAATCTTAACCTTTGTGAACCAATCTCATCCCCTTTAACATCTGCAGAGCTTATAATAGCAGCTGATCTCACAGCCCACAGATGTTGGGGACGAAGACCAGGGTTTTCTCGTTTTGCCCTTATATTTACCATCTCAAACGGCTTTCCGGTAACTATTGAAAGGGTAAGAGATGTTCTTAGGATCTGTCCTCCACCCTCACCAAAAGAGCCATCTATCCTAATGAAGTCCATAAAAGCCCCCTATCTCCAGCCCGACATTATCGTTTTAGTCTTTCCAATCTGTTTGACAGGTAAAAGGTAAGCGGGCTTAAGAAAAGACTTACAACAAATACGATGAATAAGTAGTAAGCAACCATCTTTTCCGTACTGCTCACATCTGCAAACAAACGACGAAGGACAAAAACGATTAAGAGAAAGACACAGAAAATACCGATAAAGGTTGATACCACAAAGAAATAAGAGAGCACACTACCAATGTACAACCTTATCCACTTCATCTGAGAAAGAAATTTACTACCCGGGGATAGAAAAGTCCAGAGAGAACCTGTAGATCCCTAGAATTCCATTATCTCTTTTTCCTTCCTCTCAAGAATCTCGTTTATCTTCTTTATAAACTCATCCGTTATATCCTGTATCTTGCTTAGGTTCTTTTTTACCTCATCCTCTGATATCTTTTTTGCCTTCTCCATTTCTTTAATTAGATTGTTGGTCTCTTTCCTTATCTGTCTTATTGCGATTCTGTACTCTTCAGCCAATTTCCCCACGTATTTTACAAGTTCCCTTCTTCTCTCTTCTGTAAGGGCAGGAAGTGGTATTCTTATCACCTTTCCATCATTTGACGGATTTACACCAAGCTCCGATTGTCTTATTGCCTTCTCTATATTTGGTATGGCACTAACATCCCAAGGTTGAACAACTATTGTTCTGGGCTCAGGAACAGAAATAGTGGCAAGCTGGTTAAGCGGGGTTGGAGTACCGTAGTAATCAACCTTTATATGCTCTACAAGGGCTGGAGAGGCTCTTCCTGTTCTTACCTTTGCAAGCTCAGATTCAAAAACAGCTATAGATTTCCCCATACGCTTTTTTGCATCTTCTATAATCTCACTGATACTTTTATCTTCACTCATTCCACCACACTCCTTACAGTTGTCCCTATATCCTCCCCCATAACTATTCTTTTAATGTTACCTCTTTCAAACAGATTAAAAACTATAATTGGGATATTACCCTGCATACAGAGCGAAATAGCCGTAGCATCCATAACTTTTAGCTCTTTCTGTAAAACTTCCATGTAACTTAGCTGATTGAACTTTATGGCATCTTCATACTTTATGGGGTCTTTATCATAAACCCCATCCACCTTAGTGGCTTTCAGAATTACATCAGCTCCAATTTCAAGCGCTCTAAGGGTTGCAGCAGTATCTGTCGTAAAGAATGGGTTTCCGGTTCCAGCAGCAAAAATAACCACCCTTCCTTTCTCTAGATGTCTTATCGCTCTTCTTCTGATATAGGGCTCAGCAACCTGCTTTATCTCAATAGCAGTCTGAACCCTTGTAACTATACCCCTTCTCTCAAGCGCATCTTGAAGGGCAAGGGCATTTATTACGGTTGCAAGCATACCCATGTAATCTGCCGTGGATCTGTCCATACCGGTTGCAGCAGCAGAAACCCCACGAAATATGTTACCGCCGCCTATAACGACGGCTATCTCTATCCCAAGGGCGTGAATCTCCTCTATCTCCTCGGAAACGGTATCCAACACCTCCTTGCTTATTCCGTAGCTTTCATTACCCTGTAAGGCTTCTCCACTGAGCTTAAGAAGAAGGCGCTTAAACCTGGGTTTTAATGAAGGAGTTACAGAGCTCATTTTGGGTTCACTCTTCAAGAGGTTCTCCCAACTGGTACCTTACAAATCTTCTTATAACGATATTCTCACCTATCTTTGCAATCAAGGAATTTAGAAGATCCCGAATCTTTATCTTGGGATCCCTTATGTATGGCTGCTCCAGAAGGCAAACCTCTTCATAGAACTTCTCGATTTTTCCATCAACAATCCTATCGGCCACGTTCTCCGGTTTCCCGGATTCTATAACCTGGGCTTTTAGAATCTCTCTTTCCTTTGCCACTACCTCCTCTGATACATCCTCCTTTCTTATAAACCTTGGGTTGGTAGCAGCAATTTGCATGGCAATCTCTTTAGCAAAGGCCTGAAATTCTTCATTTCTGGCGACAAAATCCGTTTCACAGTTTACCTCAACCATAACGCCTATTTTTCCCCCTGCGTGAATATAGGAAGCAATGATTCCTTCAGGAGTCTCTCTGCCCACCTTTTTTGCAGCCTTTGCAAGCCCTTTAATCCTGAGCAAATCTATTGCCTTCTCAAAATCTCCTCCCGTTTCCTCAAGGGCTTTTTTACAATCAAGAAAAGGTGCACCCGTTCTATCTCTTATCTCTTTTACCATCTGTGGGGTAATCTCAGCCATTACTCTTTTCCCTCCTCAAATTCTGTAATTTCTTCCTCTCCTTCAGAATAAGATACAGGAGCCACATCTTCTTTCTGCTCCATATCCTCACCGTATTCTTTAAAAACAAAGACCTTTCTCTCCACAACAATCGGGGCTTCCTCCTCCTTTGGCTTTACAATTTCACCGGAAAGAACCCTCTGCTCATATATGTGCCTTCCCTCTATACAGGCATCTGCAATTCTGGAGGTAAACAACTTTATGGCTCTTATAGCATCGTCGTTGCTTGGAATCAAATAATCTGCATCCGAAGGATCACAGTTTGTATCAACAATCGCCACTATAGGAATTCCTAGTTTCTTTGCTTCCCTAACAGCGATGTATTCTTTCTTTGTATCAACGATAAAAACAGCGTCAGGAAGCCTTCTCATATTGATTATGCCGTTTAGAAGGTACTCAAGCTTCTGTATCTGCCTCCTAAGCCCCTTTGCTTCCTTCTTGGGGAGAAGCTCCATCTTACCCTCTTCTTCCAATCTCTTAAGCTCTAGCAGATAATCAACACGAGAACGTATGGTGTGAAAGTTGGTCAGGGTTCCCCCAAGCCAACGGGTATTAACAAACGGCATATTGCACCTTATAGCTTCCTCTGCAATTATTGCTTGAGCCTGTTTTTTTGTTCCCACAAACAATACCTCACCACCATTGGCAACAACATCTCTTACAAAGCTATAAGCCTTTTTGAAAAGAACAACTGTTTGCTGAAGATCTATTATGTGAATCCCATTTCGGCTTCCAAATATATAGGGCTTCATTCTTGGATTCCAATGGCTTATCTGATGGCCAAAATGCACTCCTGCTTCAAGGAGTTGCTTCATATTAATTACATCTCCAACCTGGGTTTCTTCCGCCATAAATTCCTCCTGTGTTTTTAATGCAACTCACTTAAACTATTTATTATTAACATAAAAAATCAACTATTTCAACTTTCAACCCACACTAAACCATCACGCACCTATTGAGTCTCCTGCCTGACTAACGCCAATACCCTGTAAACATCGCCAGCACTTAAAATGCCTTGCAAAATCTTCAACATCCCACACAAGATCCAGTATAAAGTTAAAAAGAGCCTTATCCTTAATACCAGACACATTAAAAAGCCTTCCGCACTGTATACAGGAAAAAACTATCTCTTCTTCCATAACAGACATCCTCCTTTAAAATCTGTAAACAAAATCCTATAAAGTTATAGAAATATTAAAAAAAAGCAAGATTTTTGGGATAAAAACACCCAAACAAGTCTTTAAATACGGGTAGTAAATAGCTTATACACCTTGAAAAGAAGCGGTATTTTCTGTATTTACTTTAATACACTTACCAAAGAAGGGAGAAAGATACAAATGAAGGTACTACTTTTCTTTCTTTTTCTTATCTCCATAGCATTCTGGATAGGAAGTATGTTTTTCCTCTCGCTCTTTACAGCACCTACTGTTTTTAAAGTTTTACCCCAACAACAGGCAGGTACTCTGATATCGCATATATTTTCCAAATACTATACTGTAGGATACATCTGTGGCCTGATCGCTTTTATTACTTCATCCGTTATCTGGTTTACAGAAAATAACGGTAAAAGAAACATCTATCTTGTAAGAGTAATACTTATCGCAGCTATGCTTGCGCTTATGGTGATTGCAGGTGAGATAATAAGACCAAAGGCACTAGAAGCAAGAGCCAACATAAGGAAACTCCCAAGCACTTCTACAGATCAATTAGAAGAGAGAAAAAGATTTGCCAAACTCCATACCATATCTGTCGCAATAAACACTACAGTTTTTTTACTCGGTGTAACCACCGTTTTTATCACAGCCTACACAATTAAGGAGTGATAGATTTGGGTTCTTGTTTGGTAGTAGCTGGGGAGAAGAGCGGTTGTGGTAAGACCACCATAGCTCTTGGGCTTATGGGGGTTTTTTCTTCAAGGGGTTTTAAGGTTCAGGGTTTTAAGGTTGGGCCAGACTACATTGACCCATCATACTACAAGTTTGCAACCGGTAGGGAGGGGAGGAATCTTGATCTGTGGATGCTTGATGAGGACACAGTGCTTGAGCTATTTGACAGGAATTCAGGTGGTGTTGATATATCGATTGTAGAGGGTGCAATGGGTCTTTTTGATGGTGCCTATCCTGATGATAAAGGGAGCAGTGCTCATGTGGCAAAGGTGCTTAAAGCCCCTGTTATACTTGTTGTAGATGCAGGTAGGAGTTCAACCTCAATTGCAGCAACCATTTTAGGTTTTAAGCTATTTGACAGTGGGTTAAGAATTGAGGGGGTTATTCTTAACAAAGTAGGGGGTGAGTCTCATCTAAATCATTTAAGAAAGGTAATAGAGGAGAGAACGGGGATAAAGGTTCTGGGGGGGATTCCTAGGGTAGAGGATATAGCCTTAGAGGAGCGTCATCTTGGGCTTATTCCTGCAGTTGAGAAAGGTAGCATAGATGAAAAGATAGGGAGGATTTCAGCCCTTTTAGAAAAGCACCTTGATCTGGGATATATCTTAAAGATTGCAAATAGTTCTTCGGATATACCGGTTTACGAAAAGAGGGTATTTATAGGTGAAAAAAGGGAGGATGTAGTAAGGGTTGGGGTTGCAAGGGACAGGGCCTTTTCATTTTATTATGAGGACAATCTTGATATCTTAAGGTTCTATGGTTGTGAGGTAGTTTACTTCTCACCTACAGAAGATGAGAGGCTTCCCTCTGGTCTTGATGCAATCTTTATAGGGGGTGGTTTTCCTGAGGTTTATGCTGATACTCTTGAGTGGAATAGAGGGTTAAGGGAAGAGATAAAGGCTTTTTCCATATCTGGGAAACCGGTATATGCTGAGTGTGGGGGGCTTATGTATTTAGGCAAAGAGATAGAGACTGTTGAGGGCAAGGGGTTTTCCATGGTTGGAGTTATACCGGTAAAAACTGTTATGAGAGGAAGGATTAAAGCACTTGGCTACAGGGAGGTTCTTGTTGAAAAAGATGTAAGCTTCTTTAGAGCAGGAGATAGATTTAGAGGGCATGAGTTTCACTACTCAGAACCCATACATGAAAGAGAGCCAGACTTTGCATTTAAGGTAATAGGCTCAACAGGAAAAACTGCAAAGGAAGGAATATACTTAAATAACACACTTGCTTCATATACCCACATCCACCTTGCCTCTAACCCAAACTCGGCAAAGAAAATCCCAGAGAGGATAAAAGAGATATCAAAAAACACACAAATATAGCAAGCTAAAAACCCGGGTATTTTGTAAATCCTTATTTAAAATTAAGCACCTCCTAAGCTCGCATTTAAACACCCCCGACAGGGGTACAACCGTGTTTAGTAGTATAACTTTAGTCTTATATTTTTAATAGGCAAAACTTTTTCAGTTTTAAAAACCCAACTGATGTCTGATTGACTTTATGGAGCTAAATTTATATGTGGT
>BEIN01000012.1 GCA_002898375.1 bacterium HR37
ATAGACAGGGATAATACAACGATAGTGGGTGGTGCTGGTAAGAAGAGTGATATAGAGGCCAGGATAAAGCAGATAAAGGTTCAGATTGAGGAGACAACTAGTGAGTATGACAGGGAGAAGTTGCAGGAGAGGCTGGCAAAGCTTGCAGGTGGTGTTGCTGTAATAAGGGTTGGTGCTGCCACTGAGGCGGAGATGAAAAACAAGAAAGCATTGGTAGAGGATGCGCTTAATGCAACAAGGGCTGCGGTTGAGGAGGGGATAGTTCCCGGTGGAGGTGTTACGTTTATTAGAGCCATAAAGGCACTTGATAACCTAGAAATAGTGGACGATGAAGAGAGGGCAGGGGTTAATATAGTTAAGAGGGCACTTGAGGAGCCCTTAAAGGAGATAGCAAACAATGCTGGTTGGGATGGTTCGATAGTGGTTGAGAAGGTTAAGGAGGGTAAGGGTGCTTTTGGTTTTGATGCTGCAAGGCTTGAGTTCTGTGATCTTGTTGAGGCTGGTATAGTTGACCCTGCCAAGGTTGCAAGAACAGCACTGCAGAATGCATCAAGTGTTGCAGGACTCCTGTTAACAACAGAGGCTCTTATTGCAGAGAAGCCTAAGGAAGAGAAGAAATTTGGCGGTATGCATGGTCATCCTCATATGGATGAGGAATTCTAAAACAGGCATCCGGATGGGGAGGATTTTAGCTCTTACTCCTCCCCATCTCTCAAAAAGTGTTTAAACTTGTAGAAGATACCAGTTCGAAGGAGTTGTTCATACGTTTTGGTATTGGTTCTTTTCGATAGGAATCTCAAAATATCAGCAGGTTCATCTATATCTAGTGCTATATTGGGGATTCTATACACCTCGTAGGGTATTTTCTTTGAAATTGCCTCATTTATATGTTTTCTAAAGCTATCATACCCAAACTGTGAATTTATTATATCCGGCGGTTTTCTAAGTATTGCGTTTGTTCCCTTTTCGTTATGGGCTGGGACAAGGATAACTGAAGGATAGGGTTTTTCCTTTTCTAAGATGAAATCTATATCTGCAGGGGTAACAAGTGGTGTGTCTCCCGGGATGACAAGAGCCGACTCAGCTCCTATGTCTTTACATATTTTTAAAGCAAAATCCACAGATGCACTTTCTCCTTCCTGTTTTGTTTCTCTTATAACTTCAATACCCAGGGTGGTGGCAAGCTCTATGGCTCTTTCATCCAGTGTAACTATGAAAAGGCGGTTTAAAAATCTTGAACCCCTTATTGCATTGAGTACGTCTTCAAGCATTGCGTAAGCAAGAGCAGTCCTTTCCTTCTGAGGGAGGATAGAAGAAAGCCTCTCTTTGGCTCTTGAGAGATCCTTTACAGGGACAACTGCAAACCTCATAACAAACAATTTACAGTAATTCTTAGCCTATTTCTATAGGCTGTTTTAAAAGCATTAGCTATGACAATTTTTATTTTTCCCAAAACAATAAGCGTCAGTTTCCGCAGATGAGATACAAAAAACATTGTCTTTTCAGTGGGTTATATGGCTTAGCTTTCTGGCATATATTTTGCAACAGTTGAGGATATGATACGGTACGGTAGTGGCATGTGTAGAGAAAAAGAAGAAAGAGGATGTATAATTAGGAATCAGATACCACTTGGGTCTAAAAGGAGACTGTTGTGTCTGTTAACATGAACAAAAAGAGCTACAACCCCCGTATAGGTGATATCCTGATTAAGGAGGATGTTATAAACCTTGATCAGCTTAAAAGCGCTATCGAGGAGCAGAAAAAAACGGGTAAGAGGCTAGGAGAGACTCTTTTAAGCCTAGGCTACATAGATGACAACCAGCTTGTTGCCTATCTTAGCAAGCAGTTTGGGGTTCCTGCAGTTAATCTGGATCAGGTAGAGATTCCCTCTGAAGTTTTAAGGCTTGTTCCCAGAGAAACTGCTTTAAAGCATAACCTGATTCCTATAAACCGTTCCAATTCTACACTTGTTGTAGCAATGGCGGATCCTTCAAACATTTTTGCTATAGATGACCTAAAGTTTGCAACTGGCCACAATATAGAAGTGGTGGTTGCGTCTGAGAGAGCAATAAGGAAGGCAATTGAGAAGTACTACGGGAGTAAAAAAGAGTGGGAGGATAAACTAAAGGCTGAAGAAAGTATAGAGGTAGTTGATAAGATAATAGGGGAGCTTGAGGGAATTGCTATAGAGTCAACCTCTGAGGAGGAAGTAGATGTAAATGATTTGGAAAAAGCCTCGGAACAGGCCCCCGTTATAAAGCTTGTAAACCATATTTTGCTTGATGCGATAAGAAGGGGGGCAAGTGATATTCACATAGAACCGTATGAGAAGGAGTTTAGAGTAAGATACAGAATTGATGGGGTTCTTTACGATATAATGCGTCCCCCTGTTAAGTTAAAAAACGCTGTTTCCTCAAGAATCAAGGTTATGGCCCATCTTGATATAGCTGAAAGAAGACTTCCCCAGGATGGTCGTATAAAGCTTAGGATGGGTCAGGGTAAGAATATAGAGTTCAGGGTCTCAATTATTCCTACGATCTTTGGTGAGAAAGTGGTTATGAGAATCCTAGATAAGGAGTCACTTCAGCTTGATCTCACCAAACTTGGTTTTGAAGAGGAGCAGCTAAAGGCCTTTAGAGACGCTATTTACAAGCCTTACGGAATGGTTTTGATAACCGGTCCTACGGGAAGTGGAAAGACCACAACGCTTTATTCTTCACTCATGGAGCTTAATCGTCCTGATGTAAACATATGTACTGCTGAGGACCCTGTTGAGTACAGCCTAGTTGGGATCAACCAGGTACAGATACACGAGGAGATTGGTCTTACCTTTAGCGCATGCCTGAGGTCTTTTTTAAGACAGGATCCTGATGTGATCCTTGTGGGGGAAATAAGGGACTATGAGACTGCGGAGATAGCTATTAAGGCAGCCCTTACAGGTCATCTTGTACTCTCAACCCTTCACACAAATGATGCCCCTTCTACGATTACAAGGCTTCTGAATATGGGAATTGAGCCTTTTCTTGTAACTGCATCTTTAAATGCTGTTGTTGCTCAGAGGCTTATAAGAAAGGTATGCCAGGAGTGCAGGGAAGAGGTGAGTATTCCTCCCCAGGTATTAATTGACCTCGGGGTACCTCCAAGAGAGGTCTCTGATTTTGTGATATATAGGGGAAGGGGAAATGGATGCAGGGTGTGTTTGGGTACAGGATATAAAGGCAGAATAGCTATCTATGAGGTTATGGTGATAACGGAGGAAATAAAGGAATTTATACTAAGTGGTGCTTCAGCCCTTGAGCTAAAGCGTGAGGCAATGAGGCAGGGTATGAAAACACTGAGACAAAGTGCTATTAACAAACTCAAACAGGGGATAACGAGTGTGGAAGAGGTTCTTAGAACAACGGCTTCTGACAACTAGTTAGGTAAGGAGGGGGTTATGTCTGTGTCTATATACGATTTGCTAAAACTAACGGTGGAAAAAGATGCCTCTGATCTTCACATTACTGCTGGCTCTCCCCCTGTTTTAAGAATAGATGGGAAGTTGGTTCCGGTTGATTATCCTCCACTTACCCCTGCTGAGACAAAAGAGCTTTGCTACAGCGTACTTACTGACATGCAGAGAAAGGTCTTTGAGGAAAACCTTGAGCTTGATTTTTCCTTTGGTATAAAGGACCTTGGACGGTTTAGAGGAAATATCTACAGGCAAAGGGGTTCTATAGCGGGGGCTTTTCGCTTAATACCTCATAAGATAAGGACCCTTCAAGAACTGGGTCTTCCACCTGTTGTATCTCAGCTTGTTAGGAAACCAAGAGGCTTAATTCTTGTTACGGGACCAACCGGATCTGGAAAAACAACTACCCTTGCTGCCATGATACAGCAGATAAACGAGGAAAGGCATGAGCATATCGTTACAATTGAGGACCCCATCGAATACGTTTTCAAGCACAAAAACTGTATAGTTAATCAAAGAGAGGTTGGATCTGATACAAAAAGTTTTGCAAACGCATTAAGAAGTGTTTTACGTGAGGACCCTGATGTTATTCTGATTGGGGAGATGAGAGACCTTGAAACCATAAAGATAGCTCTTGTCCTTGCCGAAACCGGTCATCTAACCCTAGCTACCCTTCACACAAACACTGCTATTCAAACCATAAACCGTATAATAGATGTTTTCCCTCCACACGAGCAATCGCAGGTAAGGGCCCAGCTATCTTTTGTTCTTGAGGGGATAATCTGTCAAACCCTTATTCCAAGGATAGGGGGTGGTAGAGTGCTTGCTGTTGAGGTTTTGGTTCCAAATCCTGCCATAAGGAACCTTATTAGAGAGGATAAAATACACCAGATTTACTCTCAGCAGCAACTGGGGCAGGAAAAGTGGCAGATGCAAACGCTTAACCAGAGCCTTGCTGACCTGTATCTTAAAAAGCTTATAACCTATGAGGATGCGATATCAAAGAGTCAGGAACCAGAGGAGCTAAAGAGGATGCTTGCTGTAGGTAATGCTGGCCAAGGTAAACCGGAACGCATGATTAGATAAGAGCAAAACAACTGGAGGTGATGGTAAAGGATGCCTGTATTCGTATGGGAGGGAAAAGTAAAAGGTAAGGTTCAGAGGGGAGAGATGGTAGCCCCAAGCAAATCAGCTGTACTTGCTCGCCTAAGGCAGATGCAGATTCAACCTATCCCTGATAAGGTAAGGGAGAAGGGAAGGTTGAGTTTTAGCTTCTCACTAGGTGGTGTTCCCTCAAAGGATTTGGTGGTCTTTACAAGACAGCTTTCGACAATGATTGATGCAGGTCTTCCTATAGTTCAGTCCCTTGAGGTTCTTGCTTCTCAGCAAACCAATTCAAAATTTAAAAAGATACTTAATAACATAAAGGAAGAGGTAGAAGCTGGCTCAACCTTTGCAGATGCCCTTGCAAAACATAAAGATGTTTTTAACGTTCTCTATGTAAACCTTGTAAGAGCGGGTGAAACTGGTGGTTCTCTTGATGTTATCCTTCAAAGACTTTCAGTGTATTTGGAGAAAATAGAGGGTATAAAAAGAAAGATCAAAGGGGCCATGGTGTATCCTTCAATTGTTATAAGTGTGGCAATAATAGTTCTTGCTATAGTTCTTATATTCGTTGTTCCAACTTTTGCAGAGCTTTTTAAGGATTTAGGAACAACCCTGCCCTCTCTTACCCAGCTTGTTATAAGCATAAGTGACTTCTTCAAAAACAACATTATATACATTCTGAGTTCCCTTGTTTTGCTCTCCATACTGCTAAGTCTTCTGTACGGTAAAACCGAGAAAGGAAGGAAGATTATAGATGGTTTTCTTCTTAGACTGTGGCTGGTTGGTCCTCTCCTTCTTAAAACCACTACTGCAAGGTTCTGTAGAACCCTTGCTACACTTACCTCGGGTGGCATACCAATACTTGAGGGTCTTGAGATTACGGCAAGAGCCTCTGGCAATAAGGTTGTGGAGGAGGCTATTTTGGAGGCAAGAAGTGTTGTAAGCGAGGGGCAAACCCTTGCAGATTCGCTTTCTGCCAGACCAAGGATCTTCCCGCCTATGGTGATTCAGATGATACAGGTAGGGGAGCAAACCGGAGCTTTAGATGACATGCTTAATAAGATTGCTGATTTCTACGAGGAAGAGGTAGATGCTGCCGTTGCTGCACTTATGTCTGCTCTTGAACCTGTAATGATTGCTTTTCTTGGGGCCACTGTAGGGGTAATAGTGGTTTCTATGTATCTGCCAATGTTTAAGCTTATATCTACCCTTGCTGGTTAGGAGGGATGGCTTAGATTGTATGAAAAAAAATTCCGAAATAGAGTTAAAAACCTGTGTAATCTTAAGGGTGGTAGTAGCCACAGTACTTCTGGGTTTTGGTGTTTTAGTCTATCTGGATAATGGGTTAAAAAAAGAGGGGTTTTTTCTGGCCTTAGTGGTCTCACTTGTTTACTTTTTTAATCTCTCCTATATGCTTCTGCAGTCTCTTTTTGAAAGATACCCTGTGGCCTCTAAGATAGTTCAGTTAGCAGTTGATCTAATACTTATTTCGTGTGTTGTAGTTGTAACGGGTGGAAAATCAAGCCCATTTGTCTTTCTTTACGCCCTTTTAATAATCTTTGCTGGCATGACACTTACAAGAACGGCAAGCTTTCTTACAGCTGCCATTTCAGGGGTGTTTTATTTCCTTGTTGTGCTCTATCAGTCTATTCCCGGTCTTGAGGAAAATTTTCTGTACATATCATCTTCTCATACCCATATATGGGAAGAAAGGCAGATGGCTTATACTTACTTTAATCTTATAGGTTTTATCTTGGTGGCTATGCTTAGCGGTTACCTATCCGAAAGGGTACGTACAACCCGAAGGGAACTCGGTGAGAGTAGGGAGAGACTAAGTCTTTTAAAGAATCTCCATGAAAATATACTTCAGAGCCTAGAAAGCGGGGTTATAACCCTTGATCTGGATGGAAGGATTATATCGGTAAACAGAACTGCCCTAAAAATACTTGGAATCCAGAGTGAGGACTATGTGCTTGGTAAGGATATATCGTCCTGTTTTATAGGGATAACAAATGTAGAGGAGCTTATCTCTAGAAAAAGGGAAGAGTTCTTCTATATAACCCCTAAGGGTAAGGGGATTGTCCTTGGTTTTTCCTGTTCCATTTTGAAGGATTCTCAGGATAATAAAATCGGTTACATTGTAATCTTTCAGGATCTTACCGATATAAGGGAAATGGAGCAACGTCTTAGAGATTCTGAGAAGATGGCACTTTTAGGACAAATTGCAGCTGGTTTGGCTCATGAGATAAGGAATCCGCTCTCTGCGATAGGTGGGTCAATAGAGATATTGGGTCAGGAGGTTAAACCCTCGGAGGAGAATCTCCGCTTGCTTGGTATTGTGAACAGAGAAATTGAAAGGCTAAACCTTCTTGTTGAGGACTTTCTTTTCCTTGCAAAACCCTTCGGTGGAGAGAAGAGTCTTGTTGACCTGGCTCTTATAATAGATGAGACTGTAAGTTCTTATCTAAGAATAAAGGGTAGGAGTGAGGTTGAGATAACCGTAAACACAGAGAGGAATCTTCTGGTTAGAGCCGATTCTTATAGGTTAAAGCAGGTTTTTTGGAATCTTTTGGTTAATGCTGGAGAAGCAATGCAGAATGGAGGAAGGATACTAATTGAATCTGTGTCCGATGATAGCAGTGTTGTCATAAGGGTTTCAGACAGTGGATGCGGGATAGACAGTGAAGTTATTCCCAGAATATTTGAACCTTTCTTCTCAACTAAATCTATTGGAACTGGCCTTGGTCTTACAATTGTAAAAAAAATCATTGAGGGTTATAATGGTAAGATAGAGGTTACAAGTGCAAAAGGAAAGGGAACAACTTTTACCATGACTCTGCCGAGGGCAAAAAGGGTTATAGAAGGACTTAAAAACCACTAATTGAAAATGAGGTGTCTTATGGGGCAAGAAAAGAACACGGTACTTGTGGTAGATGATGAACCCGGGATGAGAGAGTTCTTAGAGATTATGCTTAAGAGAGATGGTTATATAGTGGATACCGCACCTGATGGTGCAAGGGCCCTGGATAAGATAGAAAGCACGCTGTTTGACCTTGCCATTGTTGATATACAAATGCCAGTTATGAACGGAATCGAACTCCTAAGGAGGATAAATGAGAAAAGCCCCGAGACTACCGTAATAATGATAACTGCATATGCTTCCCATGAAACCGCTATAGAGGCTATGAAACTGGGAGCTTACGATTACATAACAAAGCCGTTTAAGATAGATGAGATAAAGCTTGTTATAAAGAAGGCTATAGAGAAAAAGAAGCTTGAGCGTGAGAACAAAAGGCTTAGAAAGGAACTTGAGACGAAATACGGGTTTGGAAACATAATCGGAAGGAGTCCTTCTATAATCAAGGTCTTTGACCTGATAAAAAGGGTGGCCGACCTTAATGTAAATGTTCTCATCACCGGGGAGAGTGGAACGGGAAAGGAACTTGTAGCACGTGCGATACACTACAGCGGTATAAGGCGTGGGGGACCTTTTGTCCCCGTTAACTGTGGGGCTATTCCGGAGTCACTTATTGAAAGTGAGCTTTTTGGTTACAAAAGGGGTGCTTTTACCGGTGCTTTAAGGGATAAAAAGGGCTTATTTGAGGAGGCCGATGGCGGAACCATATTTCTCGATGAAATTGCAGATTTGCCCTTACATCTTCAGGTGAGACTTCTAAGGGTTATTGAGGAAAAATCTATTCGCCCTTTGGGCAGTACGGAGACAATTCCAATAGATATTAGGGTAATAGCTGCTACAAATAAGAATCTGGAGGAAGAGATAGAAAAAGGAAGGTTTAGAGAGGATCTTTACTACAGGCTAAATGTTATAAAGATAGAGCTCCCTCCACTTAGGGAGAGAAAGGAGGATATAGCTCCCCTTGCCATTCATTTTATCAGCAAATACTCACGGGAGATGGGAAAGGATATTCGTGGAATATCTCCCAAGGCACTGGAGACCCTGGAAGGCTACCACTACCCGGGTAACGTAAGGGAGCTTGAAAACATAATAGCAAGGTCTGTTGCTCTGGAAACCTCAAATGTTATTCGTCAAGAGACCTTGCCCCAACTCGTGGGTAGTAAGGATTTTATTGATCTCGGTGCTGACCTCTCATCAGGTACCAATCTGGATGCAGTTCTTGAAAACGTTGAAAGAAGGTTTATAGAAAAGGCCCTTAAGTCGACTGGGGGAAATAAAACCGAGGCTGCAAAACTGCTTGGAATAACCCTTCGTTCGCTAAGGTACAGACTGGCAAAACTTGGGCTCTATGATGAGAGCATAGAAGAGAGTGAGTCGGTTGAGGGAGAAGAGGTTGTAAACTGATTTTAATAAGAAAAAGTATCCTCCTCTCGTTCTAAAAGCGGTCTTTGTTTCATATAAACCTAAAGTTTACATTTTGTACTTTCCAAAGTCACCAGGTGGAATCTTTTCAAGTAGCTCTGTAAGCTTTTCTTTTTCCTCCCCGCTTTCTAGCTTTCTTGATTTCTCAAGCACTTCCTCTTTTACATAGATTGGAGAACCTGTTCTAAGAGCTATGGCTATTGCATCACTTGGTCTTGAATCTATAACGTATTCTTCATCTCCTCTTTTCAGGTATATCTCCGCGTAAAAAGTATCATCCCGTAAATCCGTAACCTCAACCTTCGTTACCGAGAACTTAAGGCAATCCAGAACGTTTTTCATAAGGTCATGTGTAAGGGGACGTCCTCTCGGTGTTTTCTCCAACTCCATGGCTATCGAACTTGCTTCCATAAAGCCTATCCAGATTGGAAGTATCTTCTCACCGGTAACATCTTTTAGAATAACGATAGGGGTGTTTGTAAACGGGTCCAATGCTATTCCTGATACCTTCATTTCTCGAACCATGGTTCACCTCCATTCTTTATTAGTATAACTCACCACGAAGGGAGTTTTGAAACCCTTCTGTGATCCTTACCTTTACTATCTTCCCTATAAGCTCCTGTGGGCCAGGGAAGTTTACGATTCTGTTATGTGGTGTTCGTCCGGAGAGAAAGCTGTTGTTGTGTTTGCTTCTGCCCTCAACAAGAACCTCTTCTATCAGACCAACCCTGCTCATGTTTTTCTCCAGTGTTATCTTCCTTTGAAACTCCTGCAGTTCCTTAAGTCTCCTGCTTGCGGTGTTGTCGTCTACTCTGTCTGGGAAATCAGCTGCAGGTGTACCTGGGCGGGGTGAGAACTTAAAGGAAAATGCGCTATCAAACTTTACCTCTTCAAGAAGTTTCATGGTGTCATGGAAGTCCTCTTCAGTTTCACCCGGAAAACCCACGATTATGTCTGTAGATATAGCTATATCAGGTATTGCATCCCTTAGTCTGTTTACCGTTTCTATGTACCATTCTCTTGTATACGTTCTTTTCATTCTCGCCAAAACCCTGTTTGACCCTGATTGAACTGGAAGGTGTATATGATGACATACTTTCGAAACCTCTCTCATTGCATCTATCATTTTTCTTGTTACATCTCTTGGATAAGATGTTGTAAAACGAATCCTTAAGAGCCCTTCTATCTCGGCTACAATTCTTAGCAGGTCACCGAATCTGTATCGGTCTGTCTTCCAGGAGTTTACGGTTTGGCCTATAAAGGTTACCTCCTTTACGCCTTTTTGTACGAGTTTTCTTGTCTCTTGCAGTATGTCCTCTAGCGGTCTGTTAATCTCCTTTCCCCTTACGTGAGGGACTATACAGTAGGTGCACATCTTGTTACAACCCTGCTGTATGGATACAAAGGCTGTAACCTTTCCTTCCTCATGGTATGGTTCGATCTCAAAAACTTCCTCTACATCAAAAGAGGTTTCAATTTTTTTCCTTTGGTCTGATTGTATCTCTGTAATAAGTTTGGGCAGTTTTGGAATAGACCTTGGGCCTATAACAAGGTCTACATGTGGCATCTTCTCAATGATTTTATCCCCGTATAGCTGGGCTACGCATCCTGCAACACCTATTATCACATCTGGTCTTTTTGCCTTTAAGTGTTTGAATCTACCTAGACTGCTAAAGGCCTTCTGATCAGCCTTTTCTCTTATTGCACACGTATTTACTATGATGACATCTGCATCGGCAGGATCATCTGTAAGCTCAAAGCTCAGAGCATTTCGTATGCGGTCTGAGTCATACTCATTCATCTGACAGCCGTAGGTTTCTATATATAGCTTTCTTCCATTCATATATTATAGAATGTAACGCTTTAGGAATACCAAGTCAAGCAAATAAGGGATGTTTGAAAGTTGGTTGTAAGTGCATAATAATTAGTAAAAATTGGATTGACACGTTTGAGGAAATTTAGTAGGCTAGAGCCTAGTATCAATTACCGAGGAAAAAAGCTAGAGGAGCCAACCTGATGAGTAACGAAACTACAGAAGTTTCAGCAGGTAGGGAAGGCATATTTAGCTGGTATAAGGATATAAGCAGAAAGCAATGGCTTGCTTTTATTGCTGCTTTTCTTGGATGGACACTTGATGCTATGGACCTTCTTCTTTATGTCTATGCACTCCCTAAGATTCGTGATACTTGGAATCTTACTGACAAGGAGGCTGCTTGGCTCTTTGGGGTTACTCTTTTTTCATCTGCTCTGGGTGGAGCCCTTTTTGGCATAATAACTGATTATATTGGAAGGATAAGAGCTCTTACCTATTCAATTCTTATGTACTCGATATTTACAGGGCTTAGTGCTTTTGCTCCAAACGTGGAGTTTTTCCTTGTGTGCCGCTTTTTCTTGGGCCTTGGTATGGGAGGGGAATGGGCTTCTGGTGAGATCCTTGTAGCTGAAAGTTGGCCAAGACAGCATAGGGGAAAGGTTGTGGGTATGGTACAGAGCGGCTGGGGTATAGGGTATATACTTGCGGCTACGCTTGCAATTATTATCCTACCACATGCTGATTTTGAGCTTTCTCTCCCTTACTTTGGGGACGTTTTTATTCACAGCTGGAGGGTTCTTTTCCTTGTGGGTATTCTTCCTGCCTTCCTTGTTTTCTTTATAAGAAGACACTGTGAGGAACCTGAGATCTGGAAGACAACTGCAGAGCTTAGAAAGCAGGGAAAACTGAGTGAGAAGGCTAGGACTTTTACATTTGTTCAACTCTGGAAGAAAGACCTTATCGGTTATACGATTAGAGCCACACTTCTTACGAGTTTTTGTATGATTGCTTACTGGGGTCTTAACACATGGATTCCCACCTATCTTGCAAGCCCTGTTGAGAAAGGAGGGGCAGGTCTTGGTCTTATAAAGGGTTATGCGTGGACCATTTTTATAAACCTAGGGGCCTTTATAGGTTGCAACACATTCGGAGCCATAAGTGACAGGCTTGGTAGAAGACCTACCTTTGTAGGATACCTTCTTATAATGGCGATTCTGGTTCCAATCTTTGGGGCTATAACCGAGGTGCAGAGGTTTATAGGGTTTTTGAGTGTAGAGACCCTATTGCTTATATTGGGACCGCTCCTTGGTTTTTTTGGTACCGGCTTTTACTCGGGTTTTGGTGCTTTGATGGCAGAGGTTTTCCCTACAAGGGCACGTGGTACTGCTCAGGGATTTTGCTATAATTTTGGAAGGGGTGCTTCGGCTCTTGCCCCTTATATATTTGCTGTTGTGGCAAGTATGCGGATACTGGGACACGATGTGGGATATGGCCTTTCCCTTATAACGGCATCTGTGTTTGCTGTTCTTGCGGCTATAACAGTTCTTACCTTCCCTGAAACAAAGGGAAAACAGCTTGAGATTGAGTAAGTTGGTATAGATTTAGCAGAGTTAGTATATACGTTTTTATGAGAGGACAAAGATACAGCAGGTACTTTACCGTTGAAGAAGCAAATGCTCTTATTCCTGAGCTGACCATGTTGATTGAGCGTATAAGACTCATTAAATCAGAGGTTACCTCTAACATTGCAGAGCTAGAAGCTATTGTTAATAAGGCCCGGGCAAATGGAGGATACGGCAAGGGAACTACTTATCTATCAAAGATAACCAGGTTTTATGATTATTTGAATCGAATAGAGGAGATGGGTTGCCTCCTAAGAGACATAGATCTGGGCATAGTTGATTTTCCATCTATTCATGATGGCAAAGAGGTGTATCTGTGTTGGAAGTTGGGGGAGGAAAGTGTCGGTTTCTGGCATGAGGTGGATGCTGGCTTTGCCGGAAGAAAACCAATCCGCTAAGTAAAAGTGTTTCTCTGTCCTTAGAGATATGCCCACTAATCATTCTTACATGCCTATTTTTTAAGCATTTGTCTTTTGGTTAGTTGGTGTACTTTCCCCAAAAAACGCTTGAATATGTGTAACTTTGCATCTTAATCGTCTCCAGATGCTTTGGCACATATGTTGCAAATACCCAAGAGGGTAAGTTTCCCTTAGGAGGTCAGAATATGAAAAGAAAAGTTTTAAGTACCCACAGGTTATGTAAGTCTCTTAACCTGATAAGTTACCTCTTTGTCGTTTTTCCCGTATTACCAGTAAAGGTATTTGCTCAAGAATCCAGTATGGATGATATCCTGAAACAGATTTCAGATTTAAAGGTTACCGCTGATACAGTTTGGGTATTAGTTGCAGGCTTCTTGGTGTTTTTTATGCACCTTGGATTTGCTATGGTTGAATCTGGACTTTGCAGGGCCAAGAACACGGTAAACATACTTGCAAAAAACTTTATCGTGGTTGCAATTACGGCGCTTGCCTTCTGGATAGTTGGATGGGGACTTATGTTTGGAGATGGGAACGGCTTTATAGGTTACAAGGGGCTTTTTTTTCTTAGTGGACCTGACAATAGCCCTCAAACTGGGGAAGCTTACAGTGGGGTATATAGTGCAATAAGCTGGGCTGGGGTGCCGCTTTGGGCAAAGTTCTTTTTCCAGATGGTGTTTGTGGCAGTGGGAGCAACTATTGTTTCAGGGGTAGTTGCGGAACGCATAAAGTTTGTTTCCTTTGTTATCTTTGCGTTCATTATCTCCGGGATTATATATCCAATAACCGGTCACTGGGTATGGGGAGGTGGGTGGTTAGCTCAACTAGGTATGTGGGATTTTGCTGGCTCCACTGTTGTGCATTCAGTTGGTGGATGGGCAGCACTTGCAGGGGTTATTCTTCTGGGCCCTAGAATAGGTAAGTACAAAAAAGATGGAGGGGTTAATCCTATTCCAGGGCATAACATGATTGCTGCTACAATAGGGACTTTCATCCTGTGGTTCGGATGGTTTGGATTTAACCCGGGAAGTGTTATGGCAGCTTCTTGGAGTGATATAAGCAGGATAGCTGTAACCACAAACAGTGCTGCTGCTGCTGCTACGGTTAGTGCTACAATACTTTCCTGGGTCGTTCTTAAAAAACCTGACCTGACTATGATACTTAATGGGTGTCTAAGCGGGCTTGTTGCAATTACCGCTCCCTGTGCCTTCGTTAGTGTGGGAAGTTCGGTTATTATAGGGCTTATTGCTGGGGTTCTTGCTGTGTTTGGTATACTGTTTTTCGATAAGGTTAGGATAGATGATCCGGTAGGTGCCTTAACTGTTCATCTGTTAAATGGTATATGGGGAACACTTGCTGTAGGGCTATTTGCCCAGGATGCTATAATGCCGGGAACAACAGGAGATGGACTCTTATTTGGAGGAGGAGTAAAGCTTTTATGGGCACAGTTTGTAGGTATAGTGGCGGTTGGAGCCTTTACTTTTGTCCTTTCTTTTATAGCATGGTTTATAATCAAATCCTTAATAGGACTCAGGGTATCTCCTGAGGAAGAGATTGAGGGGCTCGATATTGGTGAGCATGGAATCAGTGCTTATCCTGACTTTCAGCTGGCTGCAACTACCTTCTCTCCTGCTGGGTATCCCTTGATTCCCATGTCTAAGGAGAAAGCAGAGGCTATAAGCAAGGCATTTTTAAGTGAGAAGGAATCCCAGTGAGCAAGTAAAAAGTGGGTTTTGGTAAACGGTATGCCCAAAAGAACGGGCATACCGTTTTTATTTTTACGACTTTCAGATTTAGGTTGCCAATAAATGGGTCATATGTGATTAATTATTGGGCATGCTTTTTAGCTATCTATAATATGTTACCAATTTTTTAAAGTTTTCTAATCCCATATAGCTGGCATATTTCTTGCAATTATTCAGCATCTCAAAAAACAAACAAAAAGGAGGAGAAGGATGATAAAGAAGATTATAGGCATTCTGGCTCTTGGGGTTATAGTTGTAACAGGCGGGGCGAATTTAGTATCTGCTGAAGAGGAAAATAAGGAAAGCAGGTTGTTGGATTTTCTTAAAAGCATAGAGGTGGGATTTTATCTGGATACATCCTACGAATATAACTTTAATAAACCTGAGTCTGGTAATAATTCTTTAAGGATATTTGACCAGGATCACAACGATTTTAATATCCATATGTTTCAGCTTTCATTTAAAAGAACACCAAGTATGGAAGGTGGTATATCAAATCTGGTGGGTTTTGGGGTTAAACTGGATTTTGGTGAGGACGCTGATGTTATAGCATCAACTGGTTTGGGAGATGAAGATGATGAATTTGATCTTCAGGAGGCCTATATCCATATTCTTGCTCCTATTGGTAACGGAATTAGTATATATGCCGGTAAATTCGTTACCCTTGCTGGAGCAGAGGTTATAGAGAGCAAGGATAATTTTAACTTCTCTCGCTCATTCCTTTTCGGGTTTGCAATTCCCTTTACACATACGGGAATAAGGGTTAATTATCCTGCGGGTGTGTTTGATTTTACCCTGGGGTTGAGTAACGGATGGGATAATGTTGACGATAACAATGACGGAAAAACTATTGAGGCGAGAGTAGGCCTAAACTATGATATCTTCTCACTAGGTGTTGCTGGTTATTTCGGGCCTGAGCAGGATGGTAATGATGATAACTGGCGTGAGCTTATAGATGTAGTTGCCACCTTTACTCCTTTTGAGAGGCTAACTCTTATGGCAAATCTTGATTTTGGGTGGGAGCAGGACGTAAGTGATGTTGAGTTGGGATTGGATAATAGTGATGTATTCTGGTGGGGAATTGCTGGGTATGTAGCTTATGAGTTTAACCAGATGCTTAGTCTGGCTGTAAGGGCAGAGTACTTTGATGATAGTGACGGTTTTAGAACCGGAACGGAACAAAAGCTCTTTGAGATTACCCCCACTCTTTCCATAAAGCCTTTTGCTGGGCATGGTTCTTTAGATAATTTGATCCTTAGGGTTGAGTACAGATTCGATAGCTCCGATGAGGATGTCTTTGAAGACGACGATGGTAATTTTAAGGATACCCAGCACACGGTAGCTACGGAACTAATTTACTACTTCTCGCTTTAGGTGTTTAAATTGCAAAAAGGCCATCCCCTAGCTGTCCCTCCGTACCTCCTTTGGTGGCAAAGGGTAGGATAAACTCCTACCCTTTGTTCTATTTTTAAACTGGTTTTTTAACGTCAAACGCTCTATTGAAGGAAGGCGATAACAAATGATATAATAGTTTTGCAGGGGATTAAAAGAAAGGGGGGAGGTAGATGTTTTATAAAGACGATATTGATGCAAGGCTTTTGGACTTCTATCTTGCCAGTTTATTTGACGATTTGCTTGAGGAAACAGTTACAATGAGTCCAGAGGATATGCAGAAGGAAAAGCAGCTTGTAGATGTAACTGGTACTGAAGAGATAGAATTATAGCTTTTTTAAGCAAATATTTTCTCTTGCAAGCCCAAAAACGGTTAGGTAGAATCAAGTTCTAGTATTCTAGAAGCTAAGGTGCCCGGATAGCTCAGTCGGTAGAGCAGAGGACTGAAAATCCTCGTGTCGGCGGTTCGATTCCGTCTCCGGGCATTTTAGCTGTTTGGTTTTGGTATTTTCCAAAAAAACTTGCTAATTTCCTTTCTTTTATTATAAAATTAAAAAGGCAGTGCTTTTTGCATCTTGTGGCCCTAAATTTGGTTTGAGGGTTCTTGGAGGACAAAAATGAGATTTGGGGATTACCTAAAAAACAAAAGAAAACAGAAAAACATAACCCAGGAGGACCTTGCTCGTGCCCTTGGGGTTTCAAGTGTGTTTATACATCAGCTTGAAACAGGTAAAGTGGATGCACCATCTTTTGAGAGGTGTCAGCAGATAGCTGAGATACTGGATGTTCCTATAGATGAGCTCTGGAGCTTTGCAAGAAAAGAAAGACTAAAGAGGTTTATGGAGAGAGAGGGAATCTCAGAGGATGATCTCGAGATACTTACTGAAGCGGAAAGGATGCTAATCAAGCTATACAGGAGTCTTGATAATGAAATGAAAAAAGACTTCGGTGGAATGATATACATGCTTCTTAGGCATTCGCAAAATGAAGGAGTTCAAGAAATACTTGAAGAATTTATAAAATGCGCTTAAAAAGCAGAATTTTAACCATACTGGTAGCTATAGGAGTAGAGTTTCTTATATTTGCCCTAATGGGACTGGTTTTTCTCTTTCAATTTGACAGGGCAAAAACTGAGTTCGTTAACAAAACAAAGGCAATTGCTGAGACAATAGGGGATCAGGCTAGCAGTTTTTACTCCTTAAAGGGAGAGAATACTACAAGCAATGAATTTTTTCAGTTTCTTGATGAGAGACTAGGGAGAAAAAAGCTGTTTAATACCTTTGATATAGCTCCTGAGTTCTTTAGCATAGTGCTAAAGAAGGATATAGAGAGGGGTAAAGTGGCGGGTTACTTTATGAAAGACTTTTACCCGGAGGATGGATATTCTGTTAAGAAACACAAAGGTATGATCTCCGTTATTGTTCCTTTTAATATAAGGGCAAGTGAGAAATCCGAGCCCTTTGGTATAGTTAAGATTGATTCTGATACAAAGTCCATTGCCAAAAAGGTAATAGCTGATAACTTCCTTCTCTATGCTGCAATGATTGTGGTTTTAAATAACCAAGCCTTTATCTTCTATCTGCTTTTAAGGAAGAGAAAAGAGGTGGTTTTTGAGAAAGGTTACCTTAAGGAACACTCAATAGGTGCCCTTAAGATAATGCATAAGGTGCTTGGGGACATAATTCAGGATCATGAGGGTGGTATTGTTAATAAGAAGGATGAGCCTTTGAGGAAAAAGAGAGAAGAGAAAAAGGTTATCTCAATATCCGAGCTCATAGAGGAAAAAAGAAAGAAATGATCAGGTTAGCCATTTCTGTTTTGGTTGCTATGTTTCTTCTTTTCCTGGGATGTGGAAGCCCTCATGAAAACGGATTTGTGGTTCTTGACGGGCCGGTTCTTGAAAGCATAAACAAGGATGGAAATCTTGAGTTTAACGGAGCGGTTATAAACTCCGGTGATACTCCTGTTACCTCAATCTATGTGGTATTGATTTTAAAGGATGATAAGGGAAGGGTTATAGAGGCAACCTCTGCCCCTGTTTTAGGAGAGGACCCTGGGGCCGTTCTTTACCCCTCTGAAAGGGCATTTTTTACCATAACTACAAAAGCTGATCCGGCAAAGGTGGTTTCAAAAGAGGTTGAGATATACTATGAGGAGGCTGGGCAACCGGGTTTGCCTTCCTCATAGTTAGTGGATTTCTATGATTATCTCCACACGACGACCTTTACCTTTTTCTGGGGTATCTGTAAAACCCTCTGTAGTTAGTCTTTCAGGTACAACTCCCTTGGAAACCAAGTAGCTCTTTATGGTGTCTGCTCTTATCTTGGCCAATTTTAAATTTGTGGATTCCGTGCTTGATTCGTTTGCATATCCCTTAATAGAGGCCTTTATATCCGGGTGCTTTTTAAATAGCTCTCCGATTGCATCTAAAGAAGGATAGGCATCAAAGAGGATTTTTGTTCCAAGTGGGGGGAAAAGCTCAAAAAAAGTTAATTTTACTTTATCCTCAAGGGGTTCTGCTTTGACTCCGTATATCACGGATCCTTTCTCGAGGATTTCATCTCTTATTTCGAGCTTTTTCTTTGCTTCGTTTAGGGCTTTATCTGCAATCTCCATTGCTTTCTGTGACAACTCTAGGGATCCTTCGTAGTTTCCTTGATTTAGCCTATCTTGAGCTTCTTTTTGAATCTGCTTTGCCTGATTAAGCAAGTTAGGGCTAAAGTACTGTGCGAGTGCATTTTCTGCATCCTCTATCTTCTCTTCAGATTTGTTTAGGCTATCAAATGCAAGTGAACGCATTCTCTCTTTTGCCACAGCAATTCTGTCTTTAATCTGCTGAAGTGCCAAGGTGTTTTTCCTTAGCTCGTCTTCGTATTGCTTTTGTATTGAAACCACGTTTTCTATTTCTGCCTGTAGTTTCTTTACCTCGGTTTCAAGGATTTTTCTCCTCTTTACATGCATAGCGGTTTTTGCCTTTATTTCTGCTATAAGCCTTAGTTCCTCAGCCTTATCGGTATTTCCTCTCTTATACTCTCTCTCTGCCTGCTGGTAGAAAAGCCTTGCCTCTCTAAATATGTCTGGAGCGTAGCTTTCGATGTCTTCTCTCCTTAAATCGTCTATTAGTGCATATGTTATGGCCATTTCCTCTGTGGGAGGGGCTGGACTTGAAGATACACACGCTGTAAAAAAAACAAAAATTATGGCTGGAAGCAGTTTAAAGGTTTTTATGGATTTCATTCTCTTTTTCTAGCCTTTTTATCTCCTCTTTAACTTTTTCATTTGTGTCTTTTAGTTGTTGTATCTGATTTCTTAGAGAATAAAGAAGATCATTCATCTGGGAAACCTTCTTTTCTAGGTTTAGTTCCTCAACAATTGCGTTTAAAAGCTCTATCTGGTAACTGGCCTTTCTTAATTGAAGGTCAGTCAATTCCTTTTCTGTATTCCCTTGCTCTAAAGATTGTTTTACCTGATTGATCCATACCTCAGCTTTTTTAAGTTCGTGGTATGGAATATCAGAAAACTGCTTTAGCTCTTCCAGTGTCTCCTGAAGTGTTTTTAACTCTTCCTCTAGTTCTTTTTCCCCTGACCTTTCCTGTCCGGAGGAGGAAAGAGCTACTGTAAGTATGACTAGAATTGAGGTTATAAAAACAAGCCTTCTCATTTCTAAACTTAAAATCTACATTTGGTTAGAAATAAGTTCAAGAAGTGTATCGTATTGGACTATAAGTATTGACAAAAGTTACGTTAAGTAGTATTTTTGAGCTAAGACTAAGGTTTTATAAGAGAGGATAAAGGATTTGTTTCTTGGAAGGAAGGAAGTTACAGGGCTCGATATAGGAACAAGTGCTGTTAAGCTTGTGGAATTAAAGCACACCAGGAAAGGATATGAACTTAAAAATCTAGGGGAGTCTTTGCTTCCAGAAGAGGCCATAGTCAACAAGGTAATAAAAAAGCGCGATGCTGTGGTAGATGCTATAGCTGGCCTTGTTGATGAGCTTAAGTTAAGAAACAAAAACGTTGCCATCTCAATTGCAGGGCATGGGGTTATAATAAAGAAAGTAAGCCTTCCCAAGATGTCAGAAAAAGAGCTTAAAGAAGCAATACCATGGGAGCTTGAGCAGTATATACCTCAGGGGGTAGAGGAAGTAAGTTACGATTTTCAGATACTTCCCGGGGAAACTCCCGAAGGTAATATGGATGTGCTTATAGTTGCTGCCAAGAAGGATGTAACAAATGAGTATGTGGCTGTTGTAAGTGAAGCTGGGTTAAATCCTGTTGTTGTTGATGTTGATGTATTTGCCCTTGAGAATATGTTTGAGTTTAACTATCCAGAAGTTAATGGTACGGTAGCGCTAGTAAATATCGGAGCATCTATTACAAACGTTAATATAGTGGGGGAAGGGGTATCTGTGTTTACAAGAGATATAACGGTAGGAGGCAACCAGCTTACTGAATTAATACAAAAAGAGTTCGGTGTGGATTACGAAGAGGCTGAGAGAATGAAGCGTTCCATAGGTGGGGTTGCTCAGATCTCACCTGACCTGGATAGGATATTACGTGATTTTACGGACTTGGTTTGTGGTGAGATAAAAAAGACATTGGATTTCTTTGTAAAAACACTCTGGAGAGATGGAATAGAGAGGATAATGATAGGAGGGGGATGTTCTAAAATTCCGTATATAAGAGAGACTCTTGGGGGTCTGGTGGACTCTGAGGTTGAAGTCTTTAATCCGTTTAAGAACGTTTTCTGTGGTTTGGATTTTGATCCTGAGTACATAAAGGATATTGCCCCTAAAATGGGCGTTGCTGTAGGTCTTGCCTTGAGAAAACCAGGAGAGTAAGAGCATGATAAAGATTAACCTGCTCCCTGTAGAAGAGAAGAAAAAGGTAGAGGGAAGAGGGGAATTCTTCTTGGGAGTCTTCGTAATAGTTTTTGTCCTTGCATTGGTTGTGGTTGTTCACATTATCCAGTCAAGGAAGATAGAGGAAGTAAAAAGACAGACGCTAAGGGTTGAAAAAGAGATCAAGAAGCTTGAAGAGGTAAAGAAGAAGGTTGATGAGTTTAAGGCAAAAAATAAAGAGCTTGAGGAAAAGATTAGGGTAATAGCGGTGCTTGAGGAAAACCGTACAGGTCCACTATACGTTATGGATGCACTTGCAAATTCCATTCCGGATAGAGCGTGGATAGATAAGTTTACCGAGAAGAACAACAAGGCAACAATTGAAGGTGTAGCCTGGGATGAGTTTACCGTTGCAAGTTTTATGAAAGGGCTTCAATCCTCGCCTTACTTTAAGAATGTGGAGCTTAGAGCTATAAAGACAAAGGAGATACAGCAACTTCCGCTTAAGGCCTTTGTAATAGAGACTGCACTGGATTACTCTGGAAAGGTTGCGGGTAAGGAGAATAAATCAAATGGTTTGGTAAGTCAGTAGGATAGAACGGAGGGGAAATGGCAAGGCTTGATACCCTTATAGAATCCATACACAGAAAGCCTCTTCACACAAGGCTGGCTATTCTTGCAGGTGTAGTTGTTGTTATAGTACTGGTTTACTGGTATTTCTTCTGGTCTCCAAAATCTGAAGAGCTTAAAAGAGTAAGGGCAAACCTTCAGAAAAGGGAAAAAACGCTAAATGAGTACAGGGCTGTAGCTAGAGAGCTTCCCAAGTTTGAACAGGAGTTTAAGAGGCTAAATAAGGAATTTGAGCAAGCGGCCTTAAAACTTCCGGAAGAAAAGGAGATCCCGAGCTTAATAGAGGGCGTATATGCTGCTGTATCTGCAGCCGGACTTGAGGCTGTTGCCTTTACACCAAAAAGGGAGATACCCAAGGATATATATGCTGAGATTCCAATAGAGATGAACGTTTTTGGTTCTTACTACGAGCTTGCTGATTTCTTCTACAGGGTTTCAAAGCTTCCAAGGATTGTAAATGTGAGGGAGCTTAATCTGGCAAGAGAGGATAAGAGGAGCAGTGGAAACAGCATAGTTCTTAAGGCTTCTTTTACAACCGTTACGTTTAGGTTGTTACCCGCTACTAATGCTTCTGATGATAAACAGAAAAAAGGTAAAAAAAGGGGAGCCAGATAGGTGAAAAGGAGGATTAAGGTTTCTACCAAATCCGGCAAAAGCAGATTTATAATAATAACAGGTTTATTGGCTCTCTGTTTTATCTTCTATCCGCCGGGGACAAGGCTTAATTCTCAGGAGTTAGGAGCCAAAACCCAGGAAGGAGCTATACCTTCGAGGTTAGAGAATCCTTTTCTTAACCCTCAAAATAGGCGTGATCCATTTAAGCCTTTTATAAAGATAATTAGAGAGCCTGAAGCTAAACCTGCCCTTAGTGAATTGGTTCCTCCAATAAAGAAGTACCCTCTCCAGGAATTTAGGTTAGTGGGTATAATTTGGGTGGGGAAAGAACCAAAGGCTATGGTTGTTGATCCCGAACGTAACACTTATGTTCTTGGTATAGGTGATGAGATAGGAAACAGTCAGGGAAGGATCGTGGAGATAAGACAGAACGGCATAATGGTTGAGGAAAAAAGATACTTTGAGGATATCTTCGGGGAAAGAAAGGTTGAGGTTAAAAGGTCTGTTTTGGCTTTTAAGGAAGAGTAGAGGCGGTGTTTGTGGGTAATGAAGTTTTATTAAAGGAGGATGGAGGATGAAGAGGTCCATACTGAGTGCATTTCCCGCCGGTGTTATTCCTTCGTTGTTTTTGTTTTTCTTTCTTATTCATTTACCTGTTGAAGCAAAGGAACCTGATATTCCAGGCTCAGTTTCCCAATTGCAAGGGATAAACAAAATTGAAGGGATTGATTTTGAAGCCAAAGACGGTATAGGTATTGTAACCATAAAGACCTCAGCACCTGTAAGTTACAGGGAGCTTCCCAAGGAAAGAAAAAAGATAAGCATTAAGATAGAGAAGACCTTCCTTCCCGATGAGCTTCAGGTATCTAGGGATGTAAGTGAGTTTGATAGCCCTGTTAACTTTGTCTCTTCTTTTAGAGACCCTGTTGATGAGAGCGATACGGTGGTTTTGGTTGAGCTTAAAGAAGATGCTCCTGTGAAGTTTGAGCAGAGAGAAAATGTGGTGGTTATAAGGCTTGGTAAAACCAGAGAGGAGAAGCTTGTGGAGGAGGAAAGGGCAGTGGTTGAGACAAAGGAGCCTTTCTGGGCTTTTGACTTTCGTATCACCACCACCCCGGGTGTAAAGAAGGTGTATCGTGGACAGATTGTTTCTTTTGATTTTAAGGATGCCGATATAAGGGATGTACTGAGGATACTTGCTGATATAAGCGGTTTTAATATTATAGTTTCCTCCGATGTTAAGGGAACTGTAACCCTAAAGCTCTCAAATGTCCCCTGGGATCAGGCCCTGGATGTTATACTTGAAAATGCAGGGCTTGGTGCAGTTGTTGAGGGCAACGTTATAAAGATTGCTCCACTTAGAACCCTTCAAGCAAGACAGCAGGCAATTCAAGCTGCTGCAAGGTCGAAAGAACAGCTTGAGCCTTTGATTACAAGGCAGGTATTTATAAACTATGCAAGTGCAGATGAGCTTGTACCTCTTGCAGAACCCTTACTTAGTAACAGGGGAGATATAAAGGTTGATACACGTACAAACAGTTTGCTGGTTACCGATACCGAAGCCAGGGTTGCACAGATTGAAGAGCTCTTAAAGAGTCTTGATACCCGAACACCTCAGGTTCTTATTGAATCAAGAATCGTTCAAGCTACACTGGATTTTACCCGCCAACTTGGGGTTCAGTGGGGGTTTAACTACAGAGCGTCTGCTGCTACGGGTAACCCAACCGGTGCTATCTTTCCCTCAAGCATTGCGGTTGGGGGTGTTGGTGTTGGAAGCCCGGGACCTTTTGGTAACATAGGTCAGAATTTTATAGTTGATCTCCCTGCTGCGGTTGGTCCTGGTTCGGGTGGAGCACTGGGCATTGTACTTGGGAGTCTTACAGGGGCTTATGACCTTGATATAAGGCTTTCTGCTCTTGAAAATAGGGGAGATGGGAGGGTTCTTTCCTCTCCTAAGGTTTTAACCCTGGATAACCAGCCTGCCAGGATTGAACAAGGTGTTTCCATACCGTTTCTAAGTGTTTCTGCTGCAGGAACCCAAACCCAGTTTGTTGACGCAACCTTAAGGCTGGAGGTTACTCCACAGGTAACGCATGACAACAGGGTTCTTATGAACATAAAGGTTACTGACAATGCTCCTGATCCCTCAATTGTTGGGGCAAATGGTCAACCCGCTATAAGAAGGAATGAGGCTGAGACGCAGGTTCTTGCAATGGATGGGGAAACCATAGTAATAGGAGGGATATTTACAAGAACTTCAACCGAGAACCTATCTGGAATCCCCTGGTTTTCAAGAATCCCACTACTTGGGTGGTTATTCAGAAACACAGAGACCATTGATCAGAGAAGAGAGCTGTTGGTGTTTATAACGCCGAGAATAGTCAGATAAAAGAAGGAGGAAGAGATGAAAAGAGCCCTTGTAGAGAACACCTTTTTCCCCTTTCTGGTCGTTTTTGCAATATTACTGGGGTTGAGTTGTGCTGGAGACAATCCCCCATTTGCTCCTTTTGGCTCAACGGTAGAGATCGTTGACCCTCCTGGTGATATTTTTATCCCAAGGGAAGCCATAACTACGATAAGGGTTCAGGCTATCGTTCGTGATCCTGATGAGCTACCGTTAAACGATGTAAGGGTTGTATGGGAGCTTTCTTTTGCAGGAAGGAACGATAGAACCATAGACACAGACGGTGACGGTGTTGCTGATGCACGTTCCCTTCAACTTGTAGATCCAGATGCATGTGGCGAGTTACGCTGTGACCTTGTGGATATTTCGCTGTGGAAGGAGTTTGGAGCTTTTGTTGATTCACCATTTACAACGCTTTCGGATGAGCGGGGAATTGCAGATGTAATCATACTTATAAACGGTGAGTCTGTAGTTGATCCTGCAAGCCTTGAGGTGTCACTTGAGAACGGAGCGGTTGATGTTATCAATTTTGGGGTAAATGTACCCTAGAGACTGTAACAAAATCTCTTTAAGGGAGGGAATCATCTTTGAAGAGAAGAGAAGAATTTAACCGAAATTTATGCCTTTCCTTGCTGGTCTTTTTTGTGGTTATGGTTTTATCCATGACTTCCTGTGTTGACGATATTGACAGCCAGAGTTCAGAAGACCCTTTTGGAGCTGGGATAATAGGGATAGAGAGTAATCCTGATAATCTGTTTGGCAATGCCAACGGTACAAGCGAGATTGAGGTAAATACTGAGGTTTTTCCAGATGGTTCGTCTGTGGAGTTTGAGATAACGGGATCAAGTACAGGAATATCGTCTTCTGCAAAAGTACATGGGCTTCCTACCTTTCTTAGGGGATGTTTGATAGAGTCTGATTCCACTCTTTCAAATGGAGGAAGGGCTTTTGCTACCTATCTTGCGGGTATAAATATTGCTCCTGGTGCTTTGCTTGCTTCTGAGAACCCCCCGGTTGAGACGGTTAACGTAGCGGTCAGTATAACCCCGCCCAATGGGGACAGGGAATCTGATTTTGTTTCTGTTGTACTAAATCCTGTAGGGATAATACCCCCTGAGGATACAGAGATTGAGACAAGACCTGCAGGTGACCCTTTATCCACTTTCATCACCCTTGAGTTTATAACCGTAGGTATTCCACCGGGTACCATTGTAAATTTCTCCCTGAGTAGACCTGATCTTGGGTTTCTTAACCCTACGTCTGCACCGGTTGTTGGCTCAGAGGAAATGGGTTCAGTAACCACCCAGTATACAACTTTTAACAATACAGGTGGAACCCAGGTTATAATTGCCTCACTTGTCCTTCCAAATCCTTTTGATTTCTACCCCTCAAGGTGTCCTGATGTACCAGAGTTGGATCGCAGGGTTGAGGAACAGGTTGTAATTACCCAAACCGTTCCCGAACCTACCCCTGCTCCCTAGTATGTTATCTGGCAAGAATTACCGGGATGCGTTTTATATCCCGGTAATTCTTTTTATCTTGACTTGGCTTCTAACCTTTTGTTTAATATTGTATTATAAGTTATGTATTTTTAGAAGTTTTTCTATACCCGAAGGAAGGTGATCCTTTAGGAACTTGTGTTTCGCTTCTGTCTTTAAAATTAGATTAAGGAGGTTTTAATATGGTTAAGGAGTATGGATTTTTGGCAGATGGCAAGTGGCTGCAAGGTGAAAGAAAGAGGGAAATAAAGAGTCCTTACAATGATGAGGTTGTGGGTGTTATAAACATTCCCAGTCTGGAGCAGGCAAGGGAGGCGATTAATGCCGCTGAGCGTGCATTTGAGAAGTTTAAAAATGCCCCAAGCTACGAGAGAAGCAGGATTCTTAGAAACATTGTAGATGGAATTGAAAAGAGAAAAGAGGAGTTTGCACGGATTCTTGTCAATGAGGGAGGAAAGCCAATAAAAACAGCTCGGCTTGAAGTAAATAGAGCTATGGTAACTTTTTCGGTTGCGGCAGAGGAGGCAAACAGATTCTCTGGTGGTGAGGTAATTCCTATAGATATAGTTCCCGGAAATGAGGAGAGATTTGGTATAGTTAAGCGTTTTCCTCTGGGGATTGTAATGGGTATTTCCCCTTTTAATTTTCCGCTTAACCTGGTTGCTCATAAGGTAGCACCTGCAATTGCATCTGGGAACGTAATGATTCTAAAGCCTGCATCCCAAACTCCTCTTTCTGCACTTGCACTGGGAGAAGTGGTTATGGAAGCAGGGCTTCTTCCGGGTGGATTGAATATACTTCCATTACCCGGCTCAAAAATAGAGCCTGTTATTGAAGACGAGCGTATAAAGAAGGTCTCTTTTACCGGAAGTGATGAGATAGGTTGGGATCTTATGAAAAAGTTTCCAAAGAAGAAGGTTACACTTGAGTTGGGTGGAAATGCGGCAACTATAATTGATGAGGACCCACCTGATCTGGAATATGCAGTTAGCAGAAGTAGTTGGGGTGCTTTCTATCAGGCCGGGCAGAGTTGCATTTCGGTTCAGAGAATGTATGTGCACGAAAAGATCTTTGATAAGTTCCTTGATAAGTTTATATCTGCAACCAAAGCTCTTAAGGTAGGGGACCCAAGGCTTGAGGATACGGATGTGGGGCCTGTTATAGATGATGATTCTGCAGACAGAATAATGAAGTGGATAGAAGAGGCAATTAACTCGGGGGCAAAGCTCCTTACGGGAGGACAGAGGGATGGTAGGTTGATCCAGCCAACGGTGTTAACCAATGTTCCTCCCACATGTAAGGTTAGCTGTGATGAGGTCTTCGGTCCTGTGGTTCATGTGGAGAGATATAAGGACTTTGATGAGGTTTTAAGGTGGGTAAACGATTCAAGGTTTGGACTCCAGGCTGGCATCTTTACAAAGGACATGAAGAAGGCATTTAAGGCTTATAGTGCACTTGAGGTAGGAGGCGTTATAGTAAACGATGTTCCCAGTTTCAGAGTTGAGAACATGCCCTATGGAGGGGTAAAGGATTCGGGAGTAGGAAGAGAAGGGATAAGATACGCTATAGAGGAGATGACGGAGTTAAAGCTGATGGTTGTAAACTTGAAGAACTACCTCTAGATTTGTAAGTTGGCCTTTTATCTTGTCGGTTGGGTATATAAATAAGGAGGGGATGTTGTTTTTATCTGTCTATACAAATGGATAGGGCTACAAAGAAGATAAAATCGCAGGTTAAAAACAAAGAGCTTGTAGAGATTCGACGAAAGGAGATTGTCAAAGCTGCAGTTGATCTCTTTGTTAAGAAGGGGTTTCATAAAACCACCGTTAGGGAGATTGCCAGAAGATTCGGTATGAGCATAGGTACGATCTACGAGTACATAAGAACAAAGGAAGATATACTCTATCTTGTCTGTGATTATATTCACTCAAGTGTGAGTGAGAGGGTAAAACCATTTTTAACTTTTGATGAAAATGCCAGAGAGGCGCTTAGGCGAGCTATTAACATCTATTTCTCGATAGTTGATGAGATGCAGGATTACATCCTTTTCCTGTATCAGGAGACCAAATCTCTTGACCGTGAGGCAAGAAAGTATATCTTCAGAGCAGAAGAACATATGACCGAGATATTTGAAAAGATACTATACCGGGGTATTGAGGATGGAAGCTTTTCTATTTCCAGTGAGGATGTAAAACTTATGGCCCACAATATTATGGTTCTTGGTCAGATGTGGGCTTTCAGGCGCTGGGTCCTGCAGAAGCACTATAAGATAGACAGATACATAGATATCCAGACAAGGTTTATATTAAAACAGCTTGATTCAAAGTTAAGGGTTTAGCTCTTTATACTGGGTAATTGACAAGGGGAAGGTGTTTAATATACAATTCTTTGTGAATGAGCGTTCGTTCAGAATAGAAACTCTTAACCGTTTGTGTTTATAAGGGGGATTACATGAGCATTATAGAGCTTACAGAGGAACAGCGTATGGTAAGGGATACTGCTAGGGAGTTTGCAGAAAGCGAGATTAAGCCCGTTGCTGCAAGACTTGATAAGGAAGGAAGATTCCCTTCAGAAATTGTTAAAAAGCTGGCAGAACTTGGCTTTATGGGGATATTTATCCCCGAGCACTATGGTGGGAGTGGAATGGATACCCTGACCTATGTACTTGCTCTCGAGGAGATCTCTAAGGCCTGTGCCTCAACCGGCACCATAATGTCTGTAAACAACTCTCTTGTATGTGATCCCATATATACATTTGGAACTGAAGAACAGAAAAACAAGTATCTAATCCCTTTGGCCAGGGGAGAGTTGCTTGGTTGTTTTTCGTTAAGTGAGCCGGCAGCTGGCTCAGATGCAGGTAGTATAAGAACCACTGCCGTAAGGGATGGTAATTACTACATTATAAATGGCACAAAGAACTGGGTAACAAATGGACCCGAGGCAGATATTATAATTCTTTTTGCTTCAACTGACCTATCAAAGAAGCATCGAGGGATTTCAGCATTTATAGTAGAAAAGGAAACCCCGGGTGTGATAGTGGGGAAGGTAGAGGATAAGCTCGGCATAAGGGCCTCAAGCACATCCCAGATTATATTTGAAGACTGTAGGGTTCCGGTGGATAACCGGCTCGGTGAAGAAGGTCAAGGATTTAAGATAGCGATGCAAACACTGGATGGGGGGAGAATAGGTATCGGTGCTCAGGCAGTTGGTATTGCTCAAGCTGCCTTTGAGGATTCTATTAGATATTCCAAGCAAAGAGAGTCTTTTGGTCAACCGATTTCGGAGTTTCAGGCCATACAGTTTATGTTAGCCGATATGGCAACTCGTATTGAGGCCTCCAGGCTCCTTGTATGGCAAGCAGCGGTTATGAAAGATAAGAAGCTAAATCTTACCAAGTACTCCTCAATGGCAAAACTCTATGCCTCAGAAACGGCAATGTGGGTTACAACAAAGGCTATACAGATTCACGGTGGATATGGTTATACAACTGATTATCCGGTTGAGAGGTACTTTAGGGATGCCAAGATAACGGAGATTTACGAAGGAACCTCTGAGATCCAGAGACTTGTAATTGCAAGGCGGGTTCTAAACGAATACGGTTTTTAGGAGGTTTCACAATGTTATTTAACAGGGAAGAGCTTGAGATAATAAAGCAGGAGAAAGAGAAGTGGGATAGAGAGTATGAAAGGTTTCCAAAGAGAGATGTAACGTTTACAACCATATCCGGTATGGAGGTTCCTCCACTTGTTACACCTGCGGATCTGGAGGGATTTAGTTACTTATCTGAACTTGGATTTCCGGGCTCATATCCCTTTACCCGTGGGGTGTATAACACTATGTACAGAGGCAGGCTCTGGACAATGCGTCAGTTTGCCGGTTTTGGTTCTCCGGAGGATACAAATCGCAGGTTTAAGTTCCTGCTTGAGCAGGGACAGACTGGGCTAAGTACTGCGTTTGATATGCCCACACTTATGGGATATGACTGTGATCACCCCAAGGCTACTGGGGAGGTTGGAAAAGAAGGGGTTTCAGTTTCTTCTCTTGCAGATATGGAGGTGCTCTTTAGCGGGATAAAACTGGATGAGGTTACCACCTCTATGACAATTAACTGCACAGCAAGTATCGTATTTGCCATGTACCTTGTGGTTGCAGAGAAGCAGGGTGTAGGTTGGGATAGGTTGGATGGAACCATACAGAACGATATGTTAAAGGAGTTTATAGCTCAGAGAGAGTGGATCTGCCCTCCAAGGCCATCTGTAAAGATAGTTGTTGATGTAATTGAGTTTTGCACAAAGTATGTTCCTAAATGGCATCCTGTTTCCATATCCGGTTATCATATACGCGAGGCCGGTTCCACCGCCATTCAGGAACTTGCCTTTACAATAGCTGATGGGATCGGATACGTTGAGGAGTGTATTGAGCGTGGTCTTAATGTTGACGACTTTGCTCCTCAGCTTTCTTTCTTCTTTAACGTGCATAACGATTTCTTTGAGGAGATTGCAAAGTTCCGTGCTGCACGAAGGATGTGGGCAAGGATCATGAAGGAGAGATTTGGTGCAAGGAATCCAAGGTCTTGGATGCTAAAAACCCATGCCCAGACAGCAGGTTGTAGCCTTACAGCACAGCAGCCGTTAAACAACATAGTGAGGGTTGCGATTCAAGCACTGGCCGCTGTTTTGGGTGGTGTACAGTCTCTGCATACAAACTCAATGGATGAAACCCTTGCTCTCCCTACAGAAGAGGCTGTAAAGGTAGCTCTTAGAACCCAGCAGATTATTGCAGAGGAAAGTGGGGTTGTAAACTCGATAGATCCGCTTGGTGGTAGCTATTTGCTTGAGTTTCTTACGAATAAGATGGAGAAAGAAGCTCTTGAGTACATAAAAAAGATAGATGAGATAGGGGGTATTATTAAGGCAATTGAGCTTGGATTTCCCCAAAAAGAGATTGCGGATGCCGCCTATAGGTATCAGCTTGAGCTCGATAGAAAAGAAAGGGTGGTTGTTGGTGTAAACAAATACGTAAGTGATAAGGAGATACCAATCCCTACCTTAAAGATTGACGATAGTGTATGTGATAGACAGAAAGAAAGGCTTAAAGAGGTAAGAAGAATGCGAAATAGCAGTGCGGTAAGAAGGTGTCTTCAGGCAATTGCTACAGCTGCAAGAAATGGGGAGAATCTGATGCCATACATTATAGAGGCGGTAAAGGAATATGCCACCTTGGGTGAGATTAGCGATGTGTTTAGAGAGGTTTATGGTGTCTATAGGGATCCGGGTTACTTTTAGATTTGACCTCGGTTAACTTACATGGTTAATTAATATGTCCTATAGGAAATAACCAAAATGGCTGCTGAAAGGAAGATTAGAATCCTTATAGGAAAAGCGGGACTTGATGGGCATGACAGGGGGGCAAAGATAGTGGCCAGAGCCCTTAGAGATGCCGGTTTTGAGGTTATATATACTGGACTTCATAACACTCCCGAGGTTATAGTTGAGACGGCCATTCAAGAGGATGTAGATGCCATAGGTATTAGCATTCTCTCAGGTGCTCATAACTACGTGTTTCCGGAGATAATACGCCTTTTAAAAGAAAAGGGTGCTGATGATATAGTGGTATTTGGTGGCGGGATTATACCAAAGGACGATGTTCCGGGGCTTCTGGAAAAGGGAGTTAAGGCAATATTTGAGCCTGGAACTTCCACGGGAGATATAGTTAAGTGGGTTAGGGAGAACATAAAGCCACGCGGTCTTTAGTGTCTGTGTGTAGGAGGCATTTAGAGGGTGTTATGGGAGTGAAATGTATTCTTTGTGATAAGAGGAAGCCAAAAAGATATTGTCCTGCAAAAAGGACGTATATATGTCCTGTGTGTTGTGGAGAGAAAAGGGGTATTGAGATAAACTGTCCTCTAGATTGCCCCTATTTCGTTGAAGGCCAAAAGTACCAGCAGGAGAAGATAACCAAGCAGAGGGTAAAGAAAGAGGGGTTTGAGCCTTATATTAAACGGGCAGAACTCTATAATAAAAGCCCTGAGATCTTTGCTAGAATAGAACTTGCAATGGTTAATCTATTTCGTGCCGAGAGTGGATTAACAAACAGGGATGTTGCTGAAGCTCTAGAACTGGTTATAAAAACCTTGGAAACGGAAAAGAAGGGGATAATATACGATTACAGATCCAATAACAGGGTGGTAAATGAGCTTGTACGACAAATCCTATCTGTTCTGAGGGAGTATAAAGACTCTCCTGAGCTTAAAAGGGAAAGAATCACGGTTGATTATGCAAGGGATGTGGTAGAAGAGTTTTTAAAAGAAGTCAGGTTTTTTATGGAAGTAGACCCCAATCCGCAAGGCTACCTTGTTCACGTAGCTCGCTACCATCCTGAAAGGATTGAGGCTTTAAAAGACCATGGGCCCTTAATTATATCAACCTAAGGCTTTTGGCCTCTGCTCAATATAGAAATTCCCTATTTTTTGTTACCACCTGATAAGGAGATCCCTACTATAAATGCAATTGCTAAGACAATGCCTGTTATTTTAAAGTACATGCTCCAGTTTATATGAACTCCAAGATAAAAGAAGTATCCAATTATTGTGAACAGGATAAGACACACTATTATGCTTCCAACTATGTTAGTTTTTAGCATCTTCTCCTCCTAGCTTGGTAATTACGGCTAGAGATCCTAGCTTACAAAAAGCATCTAAATTTTAACCTGATTTGCCTCTGTATCAAATAATTTGTTTTTGCCCTGCTGATAGAGTATTATTCTTTTATTACAGAATGAAGCTTCCCCATCCAGGTGAGATAGTAAACCTCTTAAAGAAAACCCCTTATCGTCCAATGAGAGCAAGAGAACTCTCTAAGCGACTCGGTGTTCCTAAAGAGGGTCGAAAGCTGTTTAAGAAGATACTGAAGAAGCTCCTTCGGGAGGGGACTATAAAGAGGGTTAAGGGCGGTAAATACACCGTTGTTAAAACGGAGAGCAACAAAGGTAAGGAAGAAATTCCTTTGGAAGGCCGCAGGGGAATTTTATCTCCTGAAGGAAGGTTTCTTGGGAAATTTCTTAGAAGGGGAAAAACTGGAATTATTGTGCCACGGGGATTAAGACTTCCACCTTTTTTCGTCAAGCTCGGTGAGGTTAAGGGGGTAAGGAGTGAAAGCCTTGTTTTAGCCGAAATTAGGCATCCGGAGCAAGGAGCTTCGGATAAGCGTACTGCAAGGGTTATAGAAGTCCTAGGGAAGGTTGGTAGCTTGGAGGCAGAAAGAAGAGGTCTGTGTGTAGAGTATGGTCTTCCTGAAGACTTTCCTTTAGCAGTTGTTAAGGAATCGGGAAGGATTCCGGAAGATATTCCTGCCAGGGTTATATCCAGGAGGGTTGACCTTCGTGATAAAATGATATTTACGATAGATAACGATAAGGCCAGGGATTTTGATGATGCAGTTGGCATCTTGCGTCTTGATTCTGGTTACAGGCTTTGGGTATCCATTGCTGATGTATCTTATTATGTAGAGGTTGGGAGTGCAATAGATAACGAAGCGCTTGAGCGTGGAACCAGTATATATCTGCCGGATAAGGTTATCCCCATGCTTCCTGAAAGGCTTTCTAACTGGGTTTGCAGTTTGGTTCCAGGGGAGGACAGGCTTACAAAAACCGTTGAGATGGATTTTGATAACAACGGGGTTATGGTTGAGTTTAGGATTTATAACAGCATTATAAGGAGTTGTGCTCGTCTGACCTATACAGAGGTTTCAAATATTCTTGAAAAAGGAAAAAAAGTTGGAAGGAAAAACAGTGAGCTGGTAGAAAGCTTAAAGATAATGAAGGAGCTTTTTGAGAAGCTAAAAGAGAGGGGGATAGAAAGGGGGGAGCTTGATTTTGATTTGCCTGAGCCTGAGATTATAAGAGATGAGCTTGGAAGGACAGTGGATGTTATAAAGTCTGAAAGAAACGTGGCACATGGAATTATAGAAAAGTTTATGATCTCTGCAAATGCTGCGGTTGCTGAGTATGTTTTCAGGTTAAAGGTTCCCTCCATCTACAGGATTCATGAGCCACCAGATTACTCTTCCCTAAAGGAACTGGCTGAGGGTTTAAAGAAGTTTGGCTATGCCTTTAAGCCAAGCCGCAAGGTAAAACCAAGCGACATTCAGAAGGTCATCCTGGAATCCAAGGAGAGGGGTGAGGAGCTTGCAGTTCATACCTTGATTTTAAGGTCTTTAAAGAGAGCCATATATTCTACAAGTGAAAAAGGGCACTTCGGACTTGCCCTTAAGCATTACACTCATTTTACCTCTCCCATAAGACGTTATCCTGACCTTGTTGTGCATAGAATCATAAACTCTCTCATAGAAGGTAAAAAGCCTCCATATGATGAGGATACACTTGAGTGGATAGCAAATCATTCATCTGTAAAAGAGAGATTTGCCGATGAGGTTGAAAGAGAGGCAATAAAGCTTGAGAGAGTCTATATGATGAGATCCCATATAGGAAGAGAGTTTGAAGGCTTTGTAATAAGCGTTCTTCCGTTTGGTATATTTGTTGAACTAAAAGACATCTTTGTTGAAGGGTTTGTTCCAAGAGAAAAGCTAAAGGGTAGGAAGTTTGAAGTTGGTCAGGATGTTAGGGTAAGGGTGGTAGAATCTGATATTGAGAGGAGAAGAATAACCCTTGATCTGGTTCTTTAGTTCTAGGACTTCAAATTTAGGCTCTTTTCCCTTTTAATGCTTTCCTAAGCACAGTAATTGCCAGTACAAGTATAGCTACGTTTGCAACTGCTTCTTTTCCATTGTAGGGGGAGGGCGTTGCCAGAGAGCAGCCGCCTCCGTTACTTTCTCTTGTGTCTTCGTTTCGGTTGTTTTGCTGGTCAACCGATTTTACTGCCTCAAAGGCATCAACCCTGCCAAAGCCAAATACATTGTCAAAACCGGGTTGACCCAGGTCCAGTGCTGTCTCTCCCAATATCTCTTTAACTCTGCTTGGTTGTAGGGTGGGGTTTTTATCAAGCATAAGTGCAACAACCCCTGCTACATGAGGCGCTGAAGCTGAAGTACCAAAAAACGGATTAAAGTCGGTTAAGCTGGTTGAGACCCCATCAGGGGCAACCAAATCTGGCTTTGGTCTTGATTCAAAAAAAGGAAAAAAAATTGTACTTGGTCCCTGTGAGCTAAACTCTTCAATGGTATCTGGATTCTTTACATAAACGGCACCCACAGCAATAACATTTGATACAGCTGGATGACCATATACGCTGTCTTCTGGAACATTAAAGTTAACCGGTACCACGGAGCTACTGAAGAACATCTCCAGGGTTTTTGGAACTCCCTTAAAGAGGTTTATAACTATATCAACACCACGGAAGTTATCAGAGCTGGTATTTGAAGCAACCGCAAGCTCTATCGGATTATCATCTCCGTTTTGGATTTCAATACCGTAGTCGATAAGCTCACCCGTTGAGGAATCAAATAGGAAAAGGTCATAATCATTTGAGGACTTGCCAAACTGGTCGTTCCACTGAAGTACACATATTGTGCTCTGTAGAGGAGGAATAAGAATCCTCATTGCGGGATTGCTCTCTTGACCAGCTGCTTTGCCAAAGTCATGAACATGTTTTATGTTTTCGTTTATTGCTCCCCCATCTACATACACTGCCTGATAGTGTTGGTCTGCATCATTGCCTCCAGCTGAAACAAACACCACCCCTTTGCTTACGCTGTTTTGAACCTCCTTTGCTACCCTTCCATCTTCAAAAAAGGGTTCCTGTAGGAATCCAAGGTCATCTACGATTACATCTACCCCGATACCGGTTAGGAATTTTATCGAATCTATAAAATCTATGTCCGTTAATCCAGAAGAGAATGCAAGTTGGGCACCAGGAGCTATGTCGTGGATAATCTCTAAAAGAGCTGTTCCCTCGTTTCCCTTTCCCTCAATCCCTATTATTATGTTGTCTGGTAGCTCCCCTGTTGATTGAGAAACCGCAATTCCATCTACCCCATCTGAGATAACCCCTATAGTTATGCCGCTTCCATCAAACCCGAGTATTTCTCTTACATCGTTTGAGCCAATTACTACATCCCCCTCTGTTACTACCGAGCCGCTTTTTGTTTTTCCGTAGCTTGGTGGGGTTATCTTTCTTACAAAGCCAAGGTTTGAGATTTCTTCGAGCCTATAAAATGGGGCCCAACCCTGAACTATACCGTACTCACTATTTACCGATTCAACCCTTACCTCCAGGGCTTTTAGTTGTTCTAGGTATGTATCCTTAATTTCACTTAGGTATATATAGACCTGTATGTTTCCATCTTTGTCTATTTTAACAAGCGGGGTAGATAGTTCTTCTATCTTAAACTCTCTTAGATTGCTCTTTGTAACCCCCATGGTTTTCAGTTTGGTTAGAACTTTTTGCACATCGTGACTGATTTTAGAGTCTTTGTACTCGATTGTCCCTTCGTATTTTTTATCTTTTAGCTTGTAGCCCCATGAGACCTCGTTTCCGGTTGCCCTATTGTCTAGGAATAAGGAAGTAAGCAAAACCAGAAAAAAAGTGCTTAAGACCTTTTTCATTTAACTACCTCCCTTATAGGGTTTATACGGGTGTGGTATTAAGAAACACTTAGCTTACCTTCGTTTTTTGCAATTATAAATTCACGGAGCATATCCTGGTGCTCCTTACCAACCTCAATTATTGAAGCCACAGCGTAGGCTCCTGCTCTTAGGTAGGCAGTTACTTCATCTGGGTTTATCGTATCTGTTGGGATAAGCTTAATTTTGGGAAATAGTTCCCTAAGAAACCCAAGCCAGCCTATCCCTCCCATGGTCTTACATGGAAAGACACTAACTGCGTTTGCCCCCAAGTCGTAGGCGCTAAATACCTCGGTTGGGGTAAGTGAGCCCGCTGCATGAAACACACTCTCTTTCTTGCTTCTCTTTATAATTCCCTTGTCTAGGTGAGTTGAGAACAGGAAGAAGGCTCCTGCATTTATTGCAATTCTTGCCTCTTTCTTTGTGGATATGGAAAAAACCCCAAGGTTTTGTTTTCCAGCTCTTTTTAGGCTTTTAAGGTGTTCTTTTACCCCCTGTGTTTTAAAGTCAAGGGCAATCAGATTAAACCCTCCATCCCTTGCAAGTTGGTATGCTTCTAGCATCTGCTTAAAAGAGGGTGCTTTAATCAGGAGAAAAACCTTTTCGTCTTCAATAAGATGAAGGAGTTTTTTTTGAATTTCACGTTTAGATGGTTTTTCAACGATCTTCTTCTTGGACATTTCTAACCCTTCGGAGGGGGTGGGATTCGAACCCACGAGGGCCTTAAAAACCCTTCCGGTTTTCGAGACCGGTGCCTTCGTCCACTCGGCCACCCCTCCTTTCCCAAGGTATGGATTATACCATTAAATATACTGTAAGTTAGTAAAAGTTTGGAATCATTTGCTACTGCATTACAATATATTGTGTTTTTAGTATATAATAACGATTCTAGAGAAAACTAACAGGGTTTTGTTTGCGGGTGAGTGCTCTTTTTTCGGAAAAGATAAAAAGGGAAATAGAGAAGACGATAAAAGAGGCCTCAGGTAATGAGGTTTTCTTTGTTGGTTCTCTTGATGGTGGCGGTGTTGTTAGCAGTTTAAGGGTTGTTGCTCGTGGTAACGAATTCTCTGTCCCCGCCATTGTTGATTCTGCCAGCAGCGGGGATGTTGTAATTCACAACCATCCTTCTGGCAACCTGACCCCTTCAGCAAGGGATATCGAGATGGCCTCTGTATTTGGAAACAGGGGGGTTGGTTTTTACATAGTAAACAACGATGCATCTGAGGTGTATGTGGTTGTTGAGCCGTTTTTAAAACGGGAAGAGAGGGAGCTTAATACAGAGGAATTAAAGGGGTTATTGCTTCCAGGAGGTGGGGTGGCAAAGGTAATGGGAAGGCAGTTTGAGGAAAGAGCTGAGCAGATACAGATGTTAGAAGCTGTGGCTTTGGCCTTTAATCAGAGCTCTATTTCCTTAATCGAAGCTGGAACAGGAACGGGTAAAACGCTTGCCTATTTGATACCTGCTGTTTACTGGTCTATCTTAAACGGTGAGAGGGTTGTGGTGTCAACAAACACCATTAATCTTCAGGAACAGCTTATTAACAAGGATCTTCCCGTTGTTCAACTTGGTCTGGGTGATAAGGGGTTTAAGTATTCCCTTGTAAAGGGTATGGCAAATTACGTTTGTCTGCTTAGGGTTGAAACCGTATTGGATGGGCTCTTAGACCTTGCAGGGGATGATGAGATAGATACTCTAAGAAATATAGTAGAGTGGGCAAAGAGTACACAGGACGGTTCACTTTCTGACCTGAGTTTTAACCCTCCTGAGGAGGTATGGGATAAGGTCTGTGCTGAAAGTGAGAGTTGCCTTCGTATAAGATGCCCTTACTACTCAAAGTGCTTTTTCTATAAATCAAGACGGGAAATGGCCTCTTCCAATATCCTTGTCGTTAATCATCATCTTCTGTTTTCGGATCTCTCCATAAAGAGTGCAACCGAGGAGAGTGAGGTAGGGATTCTACCTTCATATAGAAGGGTAATTTTCGATGAAGCCCACCATATAGGAGATGCTGCCACATCACATTTTGGATTAAGGGCAAGCAAGTACGGGATTGTAAGGACACTGAGACGCCTGAGAAGAAGGGGGGAGAAGGGAGAGATAAAAGGGCTGCTTTTCTATACCGCTTCTCTTGCTACCAAGCTGCAGAAGTATTTTAGAAAGGGGATTTTAACAAGTGTCCTGGAAAGAATAGAGAGTTTCATATCTCCAAGGGTTGATGTGGTTGAGGAGAGTGCAAGAGATGCCTTTGATAGGCTGTATTTCTTTGCCCTTCCTTTCTCGGAATTAAAAGAAGGAAATTCGGAGGAAATCACTCTTAGGATAACCCATGAGGTAAGGCAGAAAGAAGGATGGGAAGAGGTGGACAAAAGGCTTTCTCTTCTCAGAATAAGGTTACGTGAGCTTGAGGAAGAGATAAGATCTTTTGTAGAGGTACTTCTGGACTACGAAAATGAGGATGATGTTGCCAGAATTATTGCAGAGTATAGGGGAATTGCAAATAAAGTTGGTTTCTATTCGGATGTGATAAATTGCTTCCTGAGCTCTGAGGAAGATGGATACGTAAGGTGGGTTGAGGGAAGGGCGGGAAAGGGAGGGATAGTCTCTTCCATAGGACTTTCTCCGCTTGATATCTCTTCTCACTTAAAGGAGAGGCTTTATTCCAGGTGTAAGACAGTGGTTATGACATCTGCCACCATGACTGTTAACGGAAGTTTTTCCTTTCTTAAGGGTGAACTGGGCTTAAGTGATGACAGTAGGGTAAAGGAGTATGTGATTTCATCTCCTTTTAACTACTCAGAAAATGTAGTTCTTGCAATCCCAAAGGATGTATCTGAACCTTCTGAGGTTGGATATGCAGAGGATCTATCTTCTATAATAGTTAGAGCCGTTAAGGCTTCGAGGGGAAATGCTCTTATCTTATTTACTTCTTATTCGCTTCTTGATAAGGTTTACGGTCGTGTATACAGGGAATTGGAAGACTCTGGGATTCTATGTCTTAGACAGGGTAGCTCCCCCAGAAGCAGGCTACTTGACAGGTTCAGGGTGGAGGATAAATCTGTTCTCTTTGCTACGGATAGCTTCTGGGAAGGGGTTGATATTCCTGGAGATGCCCTTCGTTTGCTTATAATTACAAGACTACCATTTCGTGTGCCAACTGACCCTATAATAGAGGCCAGGGTTCAGTATCTGGAAAATCAGGGGATAAACTCTTTTCTGGAGTATACAGTTCCACTGGCTGTCCTTAAGTTTAAGCAGGGATTTGGAAGACTTATAAGAACGAAAACAGATAAAGGTGTGGTTATGGTTTTGGACAAGCGAATTATAAGCAAGTACTATGGTAAGTACTTCTTGAATTCGCTTCCAAGGTGTAGAAGGGTAGTTGGTGGGGTTGAGGAGGTGGTAGATGAGATCTGTGCGTTTTTTAACTCCTTAGCTGGCTGTAACGGAGGATAAACTGTTGGGTCTGGTAATTAGGAAATCTGCATCTAGGGATTTGGGCTCTATTCTTAGATTTTCTTTTTTCCTGTTTCTGGTGCTGTGTGTAGTAGGGATTCATAAGGTTTATGCCTATAAGGAGCTTATTGTCCTGGGTAAATGGAGTAGGAAGGGATTAAATGAGCTTCTAAGGGATGCTTCTAGAATTAAAGATACAGGGAAACGAATAGACTTTTTATCAAAACAGTTCCTTGGAGTGCCTTATAAAGGCCATACCCTTATAGGAAACTTGAATGTCCCCGAGGTGTTTGTTATAAACCTTAAAGAGCTTGACTGCTTTACCTATATTGACTATGTGGAGGCTATGAGGCTTTCAAATTCCTTTGACGAGTTTAAAGAGCGGCTAAAGGAGATAAGATACAGGTATGGGTATGTGGATTTTAAACACAGAAACCACTTCTTTACAGATTGGATTGTATTCAATAGCAGGTACGTAGATGATGTTACCCGGGAAGTTGGTCGTGAAAAAACACGTGTTGTGGATAAGGTCCTTAACAGCAGGGAAGATGGCTCTTTTTTCTTACCCGGGATTTCACCTGTTCTAAGACGTATTTACTATATACCTTCTTACGCTGTGGATGATGGTGTGGTTGGGAGATTAAAGACGGGTGATTACGTTGGGGTGTACTCGGATAAGCAGGGTCTTGATGTTTCGCATACCGGGATTGTTATAAAATACGGAAACAAAACCTACTTAAGGCATGCATCATCTAGAAGGGGTATAGGTAGGGTTTTAGATGAGGACTTAAAAAGCTACATATTGGGTAAGCCAGGACTTGTTGTCATTAGACCAAAATAGATTTTACCCTTTTTGTTATGAAGGAGTTTAACCCAACCAAGAGGTTCTCTAAAAGGGCATTGCACTATAGTAAAGGGCGTCCGGGGTATCCTGAGGAGATAGTCTCTCTTCTCGAATCTGAATGTTCTCTTACCCCGTTTTGTGTGATTGCAGACATTGGTTCAGGAACCGGATTGCTCTCAGAGTTGTTCTTAAAGAATGGAAATACGGTGTTTGGTGTTGAACCAAATGAGGATATGAGAAGGATTGCAGAGAAGAGACTAGGGGGCTATCCCAATTTCATAAGTCTGGAGGGAACTGCTGAGGCAGTTCCTTTAAAGGATGGAAGTGTGGACTTTGTAACGGTTGGTCATGCTTTTCACTGGTTTAGTGTTGATAAATCAAGGACTGAGTTTTTACGGATACTAAAGCCAGGTGGGTGGGTTGTTATTGTGTGGAATCAGAGGAGAACCGATTCAACTCCCTTTTTAAAGGCATATGAGAGGTTACTGCTTAGATTTGGAACGGATTATACAAAGGTAAATCCGTTAAATTTTAACGACAACGTGCTTTACTCTTTCTTTGGGAGATACGGGTTTAAGCTCAGGGTTTTTAAAAACCTACAGGTTCTGGATTTTGAAGGTTTAAAAAACAGGCTTCTTTCGTCATCTTATGTTCCGATGGAAGGCAGTTTGGGTTATGATAATATGATGAGGGAGCTGGAGGCTATATTTTACCAACACAGTGAGAATGGAAAGGTTATATTTGAATACGATACCAAAGTTTACTATGGTAAGCTAACTTAAAAACAAAGGAGAGAGATATGGCAATTACTCCTCTTCAACTAAACAGCCTTATCACCGAGGCAAGAAAGGCTAGACAGGCCTTGGATAAGGTTCTGGATTATGCTGATCTTATAAGCAAATACGCAAAGGATTTACCAGATGAGGTGGGAAAGCTAGAGAGTGGAATTAGAGACTGTGCATCAGAAATAGAGCGACAGATTGAGGAGATTAGATACCATATATATACGGTTCTTAACAGTATGTCTGTTGACCCTGATGAGGTTAAAAACGCAGCCGATAAGCTACTGCTCTACCAGGGAGATGTCTCCCAGATAATTGAGTGGGTTGAGGAGCAGAAGAGAGGGCATGAGGAAAATTCATACTGGTGGCGGTACTGGCAAGCTGTATCTGAGGTTCTAAGAAAACGAAAGTAGCTTTTACAAAAATGCGGGCAACACGCTCCTGGAAAACTTCTCCATCGTATCAAACATCTGTTTGTCGTTTTCCGTACGTATGTCTACTACTATGTAGGAAATTCCCATCTCCTTAAGTGTGTTTATACGTTTTACTATTTCCTCAGGTGTACCGTACAGGGGAAAAGGATGTCTTATATCCTCTTTAAAACCCTGTTTCCCTTTCTTATCGAGTATATTGAGTCTGTTCCTTATTGAGTATACAAATGGGGTGGACTCTCTCTTGGCCTCTTTACGTATCTTTTCTATATACGCTATCCCCTTTTCTATCTCTTTAAGACCAATCCATGTAGGGTGCCAGCCCTCCGCTAACATAGCAGCGCGTTTCATTGCGCTTTTGCTACTCCCACCTATCCATATAGGAGGATGGGGTTTCTGTACGGGTTTGGGATAGAACCTTATATCTGAGAACTTAAAGAAATCTCCATCAAATCTGGGATCGTCTTTTTCCCAGAGCTCTTTCATTATCTTTATGTACTCGTTGGTTCTTTTCCCCCTCTCTGTAAATGGTATGCCAAGTATATTAAACTCCTCTTTCATCCATCCAGCACCTATCCCGAAGATTACCCTTCCATTGGAAAGTACATCCAGGGTGGAGATCATCTTTGCAACAACTATGGGGTTTCTATATGGCAGGATTATAACACTGGTTCCAAGTTTTAAGTTTTTCGTACGGGCTGCTATTGTAGAAAGCAGAACAAAAGGATCATAGAAAACCTCAGAGAACCTATCAAGGTAGTTGGTTGGAACAACTATATGGTCACTTACCCATACGGAATCGAACCCAAGTTCTTCTGCCTTGGTGGCTATATCTAAAGGTACCTGTGGTTCCAGATTCCTGTGGATTGGGATTGCTATTCCAAATCGCATCCTGTTGCCCTTGATTCCCTTAAGAGCTTTTATGTATAATGTCAGACATGCTAACCCTTAAACAAAGTATAAACGGAGCGCTTAAATATTTCTATATAAAGGCTACAAAGCGCCCTAAACTCGTTAACCTGGAGGTTACAAAGCTATGCAACGCAAGGTGTGATTTCTGTGATTACTGGCAGACAAAACACGAGATCAGGCTTTCTGATTACGGCCCTGTAATAAGGAAGATAAATCCTCTTGTGGTTGTAATTACCGGTGGAGAGCCTATGCTGAGGAAGGATCTTCCAAATATCGTTAGGCAGATAAAAGAGTCTTCTATGTTTATATTTACCTCTATGGTTACCAAAGGTGATCTTCTTACCCTGGAAAAGGCAAGAGAGTTATTTGAGTCAGGTCTTGATCAGATTGCCATATCACTTGATTTTTTGGGTAGCAAACACGACGCTTATAGGGGGATTCAGGGTCTGTGGGATCATCTCTCTGATCTCATTCCCAGGCTTGCAAGGACATTCAGTAAAAAAAGTGTGGTACTTAATACCATCATTATGTTAGATAACCTTGATCAGATAATAGATATTGCTCATCAAGCAAAAGATTGGGGGGTAAGTATCTCTTTTAGTTCCTACTCCGTTATGAAAACCAACAATACCTCTCATTTTGTAAAGAAACAGCAGATAGAGAGGGTAAGGGAGATAGTTGAAGAACTTATAAGGCTAAGGAGAAAGTGGAAGGGGGTTATTGTATCTACGGAATACTATCTCAGGGAGGTCCCAAGTTATTTTGAAAAAGGAGGGGTACCGGATTGCTTTGCTGGTATTAATATGATACAGGTAACCCCTAGTGGGCACATAAAGAGGTGCTCTGAGATGCCCGTTGTTGCCCACTACAGCGAGTACTTTCCCGGGTTCTTTGATAAGACCAGGTGCACCTCATGCTGGTATAGCTGTAGGGGGGAAACTCAAACCCCTGTTGACCTTAGAAGGACCCTGGAGTACATGGGGATATGGATTTAACCGTACCGTGGTTTTTGTTTTAGTTGGTTTTTATCCTCCAGATTGTTCCCTTTGGTGTATCCTCTAGGATTATTCCTTTGGATTTTAGGTACTCTCTTATTTCATCTGCACGCTTCCAGTTCTTTGCCTTTCTTGCTTCTGTTCTCTCCCTTATAAGCTCTTCAATTTCCTGTTCCGTTATCTCAATGGGTCTTTTGCTTAGCTTTTCTTTTCTTAGATAATCATCCGGCTGATACTCAAGAATTCCAAGTATGTTCCCAAGTGTTTTCATCTCTTTTATTGCCTCATCCAGAGTTGGTGTCCATCCAATTGAGTCAACGGATCTATTGATTGCTCTTGAGAGTTCAAAAAGGTCTCCAAGAGCATCTGCTGTATTAAAGTCATTGCACATTGCCTCAAACCAGCTCTGTTTGAACCTTTTTAAGCTGTTTGCAAGCTCTCTGTCTTCTGTTAAACTGCCTTCCTTTCTGAGATCACTGGCCCTTTTAATCGTTATATAGAGTCTTTCAAGGGCAGATTCGTTTTCATCTAGGGTCCTTTCTGAGAAATCTGCAGGGTTTTGATAATGGTGGGAGAGAAAAAAGAGCCTTATTGCCTCCCTGCTCCATCTGGAGAGAGCATCTTTTACGTTTATAATGTTTCCTATAGACTTTGACATCTTCTCGCGGTTAATCTGAATAAGCCCGTTGTGTATCCAGTACTTTACAAATTCTTTTCCGGTTGCTGCTTCTGATTGGGCTATTTCGTTTTCATGGTGTGGAAAGATTAAATCTTTTCCCCCTCCATGAATCTCAAAGCTTGTACCCAGGTATTTCATGCTCATAGCGGAGCATTCTATGTGCCATCCTGGACGTCCTTTTCCCCATGGACTTTCCCACCAGGGCTCATCAGGTTTTGCCCCTTTCCAGAGTGCAAAGTCAAGAGGGTCTTCTTTTTTCTCATTTATGTCTATTCTTATGCCTGCAAGCATCTCTTCAGGGGTTCTTTTAGAGAGTTTGCCATAGCCTGGAAATTTCTTTATCGAGAAAAAGACATCTCCGTCGGATTGGTATGCAAATCCTTTATCAACCAGTATTCTTATAAGCTCTATTATATCAGGTATGTGTTCTGTAACCTTAGGTTCAAAATCAGGGGGTTGGACTCCAAGCGCATCCATATCTCTTCTGTATTCTTCTGTGTATATCCGGGCTATCTCATCTGGTGGTATTCCCGTTTGCCTTGATTTGTTTATTATTTTGTCATCTATATCTGTGAAGTTTCTTGCGTATGTTACCTTGTATCCCACATTTTGTAGAAACCTTCTTATAACATCAAAGGTTACAGCAGCCCTTGCATGACCCAGGTGCGCAGAGTCATATACCGTGGGGCCGCATACATACATTCTGATCCTGTTCCCTTCAAGGGGAACAAGCTCCTCCATCCTTTGTGAAAGTGTGTTGTAAACCTTTATCTTTATATCAACCATTGTAACCCTATATTAGGTCTTCTCCTCCATCTACCCCTATTACGTTTCCAGTTATCCAGTATGTTCCGGGATGTGAGAGAGCAACTATTGCTTCTGCCACATCTTTAGGGGTGGTAAGCCTTCCGCTTGGGTTTGCTTGAAGGGCCTTCTCTATTATCAATTCGTGACCTGGTATCTTGCGGAGGGCTGGAGTGTCAGTAACGCCTGCTCTCAGTGCGTTTACCGTTATCCCATATGGAGCAAGCTCAACTGCGAGCTGTCTTACATGGGCTTCAAGCGCTGCCTTTGAAGCAGAAACAGGTCCATAGGTGGGCCATACTCTGTGCCCTCCAGCACTGGTCATTGCAAATATCCTTCCACCTGATACCATGAGGTTTCTAAGAACGATTTCCTGTGTCCAGTAAACCAGACTGTGAGCCATAACATCAAGGGTCATATTCATATTTGACTCCGTAACCATTTCCTTGGGAGAGTTTGATATATAGGGTTTTAGGGTTCCAAAGGCAAGTGAGTGAAGCATTATCTTTATGCCAGAGGGGTTTTGGTTTTCCTTAAGTACCTGCTCTATATGGTCTATGGTTTCTCTTCGTTTCTCTGAATCCGATGCATTTATGTTAAAAAAAACAGCCTGTCTGCCTTTTTCCTTGATGGTACCTATAATTCGCTCGACATTTGGCATTGTGGACTTTCTATCCAGATGGATACCAAATATGTGCATTCCAGCCTCGGCAAGCCGAATTGCAACTGCTTCTCCAAAACCGCTAGAGGCTCCCAGTATAAGTGCCCAGTTATCTTTTAGATGGGTTTCTGTACTCAAAGGGTCCTCCCTGAATTTTGATGTTTATAAATACCTTAGAGATTCTACGCACTTTGATGCGAATTTCAAGAACGGAACCACCTAAATTATAACCTGTTGATTGAGTGCTTTCCCCCATCCAAATCCAACCTTTCTCCTGGCGGTTCTTTAAATCTTACCTGCTTCTTTGTATCCTGTACCGTTAATCGTCTCTAGGGGGGCTAAGCCTGTGTGCCAGTTTATTTATTAGGTCTGTGCATATACCTGGTTATGGAGTCAATCATTACTTTAATGATAGACTGGAAAGGAGGTTATTGACAATACGAAGGTGTTTAAGGAAATTATTAAGCAACTCCAAGCATATATGAATGCGTATTTTTTTTACTCCAGTATCTGTGATTCTCTATTTGGAAGCGTAGTCGTTGTTGGAACTCACCGTGGTGTTTTTAGGGTTATATTTGGGGAAGAGGAGTTTAGAAGGTTTATGGTAAATTTTAGAGGTATTAAGCTTCTTAAAGGAGGAGAGCCTCAAAGGGCTTCTTTGGAGATTAAGAGGTACCTGCGGGGAATGATTAACAATTTTAGTGTAAGATTGGATCTATCCATGGGAACCCCGTTTCAAAGGTCTGTTTGGGAAGAGGTTTTAAAGATACCCTATGGGCAAGTTAGGACATATGGGGAGATAGCAAAAAGTATTGGTAAACCCAGGGCATTTCGTGCTGTTGGAAGGGCGGTTGCCCTAAACCCTGTCCCTATACTTGTTCCATGTCACCGGGTGGTTTCATCTTGTGGTTTAGGAGGATACTCTCCCGGGATTCAGTTTAAGAAAAGGCTTCTTATGATTGAGGGATTTCTTTAATCTGGTGAGAAAACATCTTACACTCCTTTTTGCAACGTTTTTTTATATGGGATACTCTCCAGTTGCTCCTGGAACGGTGGGTACTATAGGGGCAGTGTTTCTGCTTTTTGCCCTTTCTATGTTTTCCTTGGAGGTCTATTTTTTCTTTTTGATTGGGTTTATAATTTTCTCTATATGGGTTTCCGGCCGAGCATCATGTCTTTTGGGGGCAGAAGACCCTAGGCAGGTTGTTATAGATGAGGTGTGTGGATATATGGTAACCATGTCTTTTTTACCCCTTAGCTTAACGAATATGGTTATCGGGTTTTTCTTGTTTAGGTTTTTCGATGTTGTAAAACCTCCTCCATTAAGGAGACTGGAGTCTTTAAAAGGTGGAGTCGGTATTGTTGCAGACGATATATGTGCTGGGGTATATGCAAACTTTATTCTCCAGATTATCACAAGGGTAAAGGGGGGTTAAAGGGGGTATTTAGGTGAATTTAGAGGTTATAACTACAGGTGATGAGATAGTAAGTGGTATAACACTTGATACAAATTTCCATTGGATAGCAGGTAGGCTAACCGAGCTTGGTTTTAACGTGGGTTTTCATACCAGTGTTGGAGATAGCAAGGAACTTATACTAAATGCCCTGGAGATAGCAGGTAAGAGGTCTAGCGTTGTTATAGTATCTGGAGGCCTGGGACCTACACCTGATGATTTAACTGCTGAGGTGGCCTCTCTTTTCTTCGGGGTTCCACTTGAGCTAAACAAAGAAGCTCTCTACATGGTGGAAGAAAGGTTAAGGGAGCGGGGACGAAAGTTCCTTGAGGCAAACAAGAAGCAGGCATATTTGCCAAAGGGTGCAACTGTACTTAAAAACCTCTGGGGAACTGCTCCTGGATTTCAATTTGAAAACAAAGGCGTTACATTCTTTTTCCTTCCGGGTGTTCCAAAAGAGTTTAAAGCGATGGTGGAAGAATACGTTATTCCCTATCTTAATAAGAGGTGTCCGAATAGGGACGTATACAGGGTTAAGACAATTAAAACTTTTGGCCTAAGGGAGTCTGAGATTGCAGAGAGGTTAAGAGGAATTGAGCGAGAGGGTATAAAAATCGGATTCAGTCCATCCTTTCCCGAGGTTCATATAAGGGTTGTGGCAAGGGGAAAAGAAGTAGATTCTCTGGTCTCTAAGACTGTGAACGATATTGTCTCCAGACTCGGAGACCATGTGTTTTCCACCGAAGGAGAAACCCTTGAGGAGGTTGTTGGAAAGCTTCTTTTCCAAAGGGGACTGATTCTTTCCGTTGCAGAATCTTGCACAGGAGGTCTTCTTGCCCACAGAATAACCAATGTTCCTGGAAGCTCAAACTACTTTAATAGAGGAGTTGTTGTTTACAGCAATGAATCCAAAGTGGAGATTCTCGGGGTGCCAGAGGAGATGATTTCATCTTTTGGGGCTGTAAGTGCAGAGGTTGTTAAGGCAATGGCAGATGGTATAAGGAGGATATCAAACTCGGATCTGGGTGTTGCAATATCAGGGATTGCCGGTCCTGGAGGTGGAACGCCGGAAAAACCCGTAGGAACCGTTTTTATAGGTATGTCGCACAGTAAAGGGACAGAGTCCAAAAGGTATCTTTTTAAAGGAACCAGAGAGGAGATAAAGGTTTTATCGTCTGAAACAGCTTTGGATTGGATTAGGAAATTTATTTTAAATGATGTATAATCATTAATTATTTAGATAGTGGGTTGGTGTTATGTCAAGCATAAACAAAGAAAAAGCTATAGAACTTGCCTTATCTTCTATTGAGAAACAGTTTGGAAAAGGCGCCATTATGCGCCTTGGGGCTGATGCTGCTGCTACCGCTGAGATCTCTGTAATTCCCACCGGCTCTATAGGGCTTGATATTGCCTTGGGCGTTGGTGGATTTCCCAGGGGCAGGATTGTAGAGATATTTGGTCCTGAGGCTTCGGGAAAAACAACCCTTGCTTTACATGCAATAGCTGAGTCTCAAAAACTCGGTGGGATTGCTGCTTTTGTTGATGCGGAACACGCACTCGACCTTAACTATGCAAGGGGTCTTGGGGTTAAGATAGAGGATCTTCTTATTTCGCAACCTGACTTTGGTGAGCAGGCACTAGAGATTGTTGATACGCTTGTAAGAAGCGGTGCAGTTGATGTTATAGTGCTTGATTCGGTAGCCGCACTTACCCCCAGAGTGGAGATTGAAGGGGATATGGGTGATGCACATGTCGGTCTTCAGGCAAGGCTTATGTCTCAGGCTCTAAGGAAGATAACGGCCAGTGTCAGCAAATCCAAAACGATAGTTATTTTTGTGAATCAGACCAGGATGAAAATCGGTGTTCCTTCTTATATGAATCCGGAGACAACTACCGGAGGAACAGCGCTTAAGTTTTATGCCTCGGTTAGGATTGATATAAGAAGGGTGGGTTCTGTAAAGGACGGAGATGAGGTTTCTGGAAACAGGGTAAGGGCCAAGGTGGTAAAGAACAAGGTTGCTCCTCCTTTTAGGGAGGCTGAGTTTGATATCATCTTTGGTAGTGGAATCTCTCAGGAAGGAGAGTTAATTGACCTTGGAACCAAGCTAAAGGTTATAGAGAAAAGCGGAACATGGTTTTCCTTTGAAGGAGAGAGATTGGGGCAGGGAAGGGAGAATGCAAAGGCCTTTCTCAAGGAACATCCGGATGTAATGGAGAGAATAAAAAGAGAGGTTCTTTCAAGGTCAGCCCTTGCCAGGGAAGTAAAACCTGAAGAGGTATAGCATGCACATAGATGATATTCTAAGGGCAGCGGTTAAGGTAGGTGCCTCTGATGTTCATCTAAAAGTTGGCAGTCATCCCGTTTTCAGGATAGAAGGAAGTCTCTTTTTTATAAAGGAAGCTCCAGTGATCACAGAGGAGTTTATGCAGAGAACTGCTTTTTCAATGATGAGTGCATTGCAGAGGGAGCGGTTTAAGCAATCAAACGATGTTGACCTGGCGTATAACCTTCCAGGGGTATCCCGTTTTAGGGTTAACATATTTCAGCAACGTGGTGCACTCTCTATGGCTTTAAGGGTAATCCCTTCTGTTATAAGAGACTTTCGCTCACTTAACCTACCACCCATAATAGAGAAAATAGCACAGGAAGAGAGAGGGCTTGTGCTTGTTACGGGAACAACAGGAAGCGGAAAGACAACAACCCTTGCTTCCATAATTGATTACATAAACTCAACTCGTGTAAAACACATAATAACCATAGAAGACCCGATTGAGTATGTTCATGTGGACAAGAAAAGCTATATAAATCAACGTGAATTGGGTATAGATACCTTCTCTTTTTCGAGTGCCTTAAGGGCAGCCCTTAGAGAAGACCCCGATGTAATACTGGTTGGTGAGATGAGAGACCTTGAAACGATTGAGATTGCAATCTCTGCTGCTGAAACCGGGCATCTTGTGTTCTCTACACTTCATACACTGGATGCAAAGGAGACTGTAAACAGAATCCTTGCTGTCTTTCCCTCAAACCAGCAAAACCAGATAAGGTATCAGCTTTCTCAGGTTCTAAAGGCAATAGTGTCCTTGCGCCTTGTTCCCAGGGCAGATGGAAAGGGAAGGGTTCCAGCCGTTGAGGTGTTGATAGCTACAGCAAGAATAAGAGACTGTATAGCCAATCCATCAAAGACCGATGAGATTAGAAGTGCCATTGAAGAAGGGAATCTCCACTACGGTATGCAGACCTTTGATCAGAGCCTGTTTGATCTCTATCAAAGGGGTCTTATTACTTATGAGGAGGCCCTTGCACAGGCAACAAATAAAGATGATCTGGCTCTTAAGATAAAGGGAGTTACCCCTGGCTCTGTTTCGGTATCTGAAAGTAGGGTTGATTTCGAGCTTGAAACGGATACTAAGAAGTACTTAAAAAATTAGGTTTTTTATAAGTCTTAGAATGTGGGTGCTGGGTATTGAAACCTCTACTTATGCAGGGAGTGTTGCTTTAATTGAAGACGAAAGGGTTGTTGGGGAGGTATTTATAAACCTGGGGCCATCGCATTCTGAAAAACTCCTTCCCATAATCGAGTGGTTGTTAAGAGAGGTTGGCTTAAATAAGGAAGATGTAGAGGGAATAGCAGTTTCTGTTGGGCCGGGCTCTTTTACCTCGGTAAGGGTTGGAGTAGCCACTGCAAAGGGACTGGCTTTTTCCCTCGGTGTGCCTGTAGTTGGCGTTTCGTCTCTAGAGGTTCTTGCGCTAAATTTCCCTTTTGCACCTTTTGTTATATGTTCTATAATAGATGCAAGGAAGGGAGAGGTCTTTATGGCGCTCTTTAGGTCTCTAAACGGCTCTCTAGAAAGAATAAGTGAAGACACCTTAGTACGACCTGAGCAGCTTATATCCATTATTAGGGAGAAAACGGTCTTTGTAGGTGACGGTACTTTATCTTACAGGGAACTGTTAAAGGACTCTCTTGGAGAGCTTGCTCTTTTTTCAACTCCCAGTTTAAACTTTCCCAGGGCTTCTAATTGTGCCCTTATAGGAATTGAGAGGTTAAAGAAGGGGCAAAAGGATGATGTATTCTCCCTTGCTCCAAAATATTTAAGAAAATCAGATGCCGAAATTTTAAAAGAAAAGAGAGGTGAAATACAATGAAGGAAGAAGAAATAATAGAGCAGCTACTAGAGAAGGATGAAGAGTTTAGAGCTCTTTATCTTGAGCACAGGAAGTTAGATGATATGGTAAAGGCTCTTGAACAAAAAGGGCCGATTTCTCTTGACGAAGAGCTAGAAATCAAGAAACTAAAGAAGAAAAAGCTTTCTCTGAAAGATGAGATGGAGCAGAAAATAAGAAAGGTGAAGCAAAGTTTGTAATTAATTCAGGGGGTAATTTATATGGCAAGAAGAATGATTGGAGCGGAGATGTTTTTTGAGACCTTAATAGACCAGGGGGTCGATATAATCTTTGGTCTTCCGGGTGGATACGTGCTTAAGGTATACGATGTTATGCCTAAATACAAACACGCCATAAAACACGTTCTTGCAAGGCATGAGCAGGCAGCAACACATATGGCGGACGGTTATGCAAGGGCTTCTGGAAGGGCCGGTGTTGTTCTTTGCACTTCCGGTCCTGCGGCTACAAACACCGTTACCGGAATAGCTACAGCTCACATGGATTCGTCTCCTGTGGTTGTTTTTACCGGTCAGGTTCCCACTCCTTATCTTGGAAGCGATGCATTTCAGGAGGCTGATCATATAGGAATAACGCGTCCCTGTACCAAGCACAACTGTCTGGTAAGAAGAACAAGAGATCTCCCACGCGCTATAAAAGAGGCTTTTTACATCGCTCTTACCGGAAGACCCGGACCTGTACTTGTGGATATGCCAAAGGACGTTCTTATTGGTGAAGATGAGTTTGAGATTCCAAAAGAGATCAACATAAGGGGGTACAAGCCTGTAACAAAGGGGCATCCGCTTCAAATAAAACGGGCGGTGGATATGATTCTCTCTTCTAAGAGGCCGGTTATCTTTGGAGGTGGTGGGCTTATATGGTCTGAAGCCACCCCTGAACTTATAGAGTTTGCCCACAGGCTTCAGATTCCCGTAGCGCTTACCCTTATGGGGTTGGGAGCTTATCCTGCAGATGACCCGTATTTTCTTAGCATGCTCGGTATGCACGGCTCATACAAGGCCAATATGGCTGTTCATGAGAGTGACCTTATTATTGCAATAGGGGCCAGATTCGATGACAGGGCAACAGGTGGAAACTTCTCAAAGTTTGCTCCAAATGCAAGGATAATTCATATAGATATAGACCCCTCTTCAATTGACAAAAACATACGTGTTCACTGTCCGATAGTGGGTGATGCAAAGCAGGTTCTCAGACAGATTCTTGAGCTTATCCCCTCGGATTTCAAAGTTGATAGAAGAGAGTGGTTTGGTAAGATTGAGGAATGGGAGCGGCAACATCCTCTTGTATGTAAACAGAGTGATAAGAAGATAATGACCTCATTCTTGATAGATATGCTCTGGAGGCTTACAAAGGGAGATGCCATAATCGTTACAGATGTGGGCCAGCATCAGATGTGGGTTGCTCAGTTTTACAAGTTTAAACGCCCACGGACACATATAACCTCAGGTGGACTGGGTACCATGGGGTTTGGTTTCCCTGCTGCAATGGGGGCTAAGTTTGCGCGTCCTGATGAGCTTGTTATCTGTGTTTCTGGAGATGGAAGCTTCCAGATGAATATGCAGGAGCTTGCTACCGCGGTGGAGAACAATATGGATTTAAAGGTAATTGTTATTAACAACGAGCACCATGGTATGGTTAGACAGTGGCAGACAATGTTTTTCAATCGTAACTACTCAGCTTCCCATTTCGATGTAATGCCGGATTTTGTAAAGCTTGCAGAAGCTTTTGGAGCAAAGGGACTTAGGGCAACTCATCCGGATGAACTGGAATCGACCCTTAAAGAGGGGCTTTTCAGTGAGGGTGTTGTTCTTATGGAGATAGTTGTAGATTATGAGGAGATGGTTTATCCTATGATTGCTCCTGGTGGTGCTATGAACGAGATGATACTGGAGCCTGCCGATGTTGCTTAAACACTGAAATAAAGTAAGGTTAATTTTACCTCTGTAATAATCTCTAAATTCCAAGAATTGGAGGTTTAGGTAAAGTGAGGCACACTATTTCGATTCTTGTGGATAACGAACCCGGGGTTCTTGCAAGAATTGCAGGGCTTTTTAGCGCAAGAGGATTTAACATCGAAAGCCTCTGTGTTGCTGAAACCCTTGATCCAACGATGTCACGTATAACCCTGGTTACAAGCGGTGATGACTGGATAATAGAACAGATCATAAAGAGATTCAATAACATGATAAATGTTATAAAGGTCCAGGACCTTACCGAGTTTACACGTGTGGAAAGAGAGATGGTGCTTGTAAGGGTTGAGGCAACTCCAGAAACCAGGGCTGAGATTCTCCGGACTGCAGATATATTTAGAGCAAAGGTTGTGGATGTAGGCCCAAAGACCTATATGCTTGAGCTTACGGGGGATCAGGATAAGATAGATGCCTTTTTGGAGATATTAAAACCACTGGGGATAAGGGAGATTGCTAGAACCGGGACTGTGGCCCTTGCAAGGGAACTTCAAAACAGCAATAAGAGGAGATAGGCAATGAAGATCTACTACGATAAGGACGTAAATATAGAACATCTAAAACCTCGAAAGATTGCAATAATAGGTTATGGAAGTCAGGGACATGCACATGCACTTAATCTTAGAGATAGTGGAATGAACGTTGTTATCGGGTTAAGACAGGGAGGCAGTAGCTGGGAGAAGGCAAAGAGTGCGGGTTTTAAGGTTCTTCCGGTAAATGAGGCCTCTAGCTGGGCGGATCTTATAATGATCCTTGCCCCCGATACAAGTCAGCCCGAGATCTACTCTAACTACATTGAAGGTAACCTTAATCCGGGAGATGCGATTGCTTTTAGCCATGGCTTTAACATTCACTATGGCCAGATTGTTCCTCCTCCTAACGTTGATGTGTTTATGGTTGCGCCAAAAGCACCTGGTCATACTGTTCGAAGTGAGTTCGAGCAGGGAGGGGGAGTTCCGATGCTGGTTGCTGTCTATCAGGATGCAACGGGTAAGGCAAAGGAGACCGCACTTGCCTATGCAGGCGCCATAGGTGGTGGTCGTGCCGGTATAATAGAGACCACATTTAAAGACGAAACCGAAACAGACCTTTTTGGTGAGCAGTGCGTCCTTTGTGGGGGACTTACAGCCCTAATCCTTGCCGGTTTTGAAACCCTTGTTGAAGCTGGTTATCCACCTGAGATGGCGTATTTCGAATGCCTGCATGAGGTTAAGCTTATAGTTGACCTGATTTACGAGGGCGGAATTTCAAATATGCGCTACTCTATAAGTGATACCGCAAAGTATGGGGATGTAACCAGGGGACCAAGGGTAATAAACGAGAGTGTAAGGCAGGAGATGAAACGTATTCTTAGGGAGATACAGTCTGGAGAATTTGCCAGGGAATGGATTATAGAGAACAGAGCGGGACGCCCTGTATATAACGCCTTATTGAGAATGGGAGAGGAACACCCAATAGAAAAGGTTGGAGCTAAACTTCGGGAAATGATGGGTCCTCTTTTCAAGAAGAAGCTGGTCGATAGAACAAAGAATTGATGAAAACTCCAAGAGCGAAGGTAGCTGTTGAGGGGCTTCCCTATATAGGTTTATTTGGATTTCTTGCCTGGGTTACAGCATTCCTTGGTTTTAAGCTCCTCTCGGTGCTTCTGGGTATAGTAACCCTTTTTTTTGCATATTTTTTTAGAGATCCTGATAGAGAGATACCTAAGGACCCATTTGCCGTGGTTTCTCCTGCTGATGGAAAGGTAGTAGATATTGAAAAGGCTATCGAGGGGGAGTTCCTTAACCAGGAGATGAGAAAAATTGGTATCTTTCTATCCATTACCGACTGTCATGTAAACCGCTTTCCCGTTTCGGGAAGGGTGGTGGGCACGAAGTATATACCTGGCAGGTTCTTTAAAGCTTATCTCCACAGGGCATCCAGTGAGAACGAGAGGTTTGCCACCTTAATAGAGCTTGAAGGCGGTAGAGGGCAGATTGTGATTGTTCAGGTAGCTGGTTTCATAGCAAGAAGGATAGTCTCTTACCTGAGTTTGGGAGATTTTGTCGAAAAGGGTGAGAGATTTGGTATGATTAAATTTGGTTCGAGAGTTGACCTCTATCTCCCAGTTGGGTGTGAGATTGCGGTATCCGTTGGAGATAGGGTTAAGGGTGGTGAAACAATAGTTGGATGGTTGAGACAGGGAGATTAAAGATGAGAAGAAAAAAAACAAGAAGGCAGAGTTTAATACCACTTCTGCCCAATCTTCTTACAACAGGCAACCTTTTTTTTGGTTTGTTATCCATAATGACTTCTATACAGATTGTGGCTTTGCGTGGATTGGGGGATGTTTCTGGTGAATGGGTTTATAGAAAATTCTGGTGGGCTTCAGCTTTTATAGCGATTGCTGCGGTCCTTGATTTCTTTGATGGAAAACTGGCAAGGGCACTTAAATCTGAAACCAGTTTTGGCCTATCGTACGATTCGCTCTCTGATCTGGTCTCTTTTGGTGTTGCTCCTGGAGTGCTTATGTATAGCTGGGTTCTTATTGATTCTGGAAAACTTGGACTCATGGTGGTTTTGTTCTATATAGTGTGCACTGCATTAAGGTTGGCAAGGTTTAATGTTCAATCAAAGACGGTTGAGAAATTCGGTTTTAAAGGGCTTCCAAGCCCCATGGCTGCCGGGCTTGTTTACTCTCCAATCATGCTTTTTTCTGCGATTCTAAGTTCACCCGATGAAAAGGTAATGTGGTTCTATCTTGTGGTTGCTCCCTTTGCCGGCCTTCTCATGGTAAGTGATATTCCGTATTGGAAGTATCCCAGATTTAGGTTCTGGGGGCCTTTTAATGCTCTGGTTGTTGCCTCAATAATTATTACTGCGGTTGTTACCAATCCTGAAATAGCCATAATCTCTGTAGTCTATCTATACTGCTTGCTTGGATTGGTTTTTTATCTGATAAGGCAGTTAAGGAAGAAAACAGCCCCCGTGGTAGATGAGCTCGAATCCAGAGAAACTCATTTATAGCTTGTATTTAACTTTTTTCTTTTAAGTAAGTAGTCCTCTTAGGAGACAAAGCATGCGTTATTTACTAGGCTTTCTCTCAGGTATAATGATACTCACACATTCAATGGAGTACAGGTCGATGGGTATTGAGAGAAGCAAAGATAGGTTTGAAGGTGTAATGTTAGTTGAGGATAAACTTGGTGTTACAAAGCTAAGACTTGAGAATGGTCTTACTGTTCTTCTTGAAGAAAACCATTCCGCTCCCGTTGTTTCTGTAAATGTCTGGGTTAAGGTGGGAAGCGTTTGTGAGCAGGAAGGAGAATATGGGCTTGCCCATGTTCACGAACATATGGTCTTTAAGGGAACGGAGAAGAGAAGCGTTGGGGAGATAGCAAGGGTTATTGAGGGTGATGGAGGCGATATAAACGCTTTTACCTCCTTTACACAGACCGTCTATTATGTAACCATAGCCAGCAGGTTTCTTGATACGGCACTCGATGTCCTTTCAGATGCTATGGGCAATGCCACTTTTGATGCAGGTGAGCTCAGGAAAGAGCTTGAGGTTATACTTGAGGAGATAAGGCGGGGTGAGGATATTCCCTCAAGGGTACTCAGTGAGAGGTTGTTTGCAGAGGCCTACAGGGTTCATCCTTTTAGAAGACCGATTATAGGAACCAGGGAAAGCGTTAGCAGTTTTACCCGTGAAAAGGTACTCAATTTCTATAGAAAGTGGTATTCACCAAACAATATGGTGCTTGTTGTGGTTGGTGATTTTGATACCGGTAAGGTTATACCAAAGATAAAAGAGATGTTTGGAACTCTAAAACCAAAGCCTGTTCCCGATTGCAGGGTTCCACAGGAACCACCTCAAAATGAGCTAAGACCGTTTGTGTTTGATAAGGCTGTCCAGGAAGGATACTTTTCCCTTGCCTTTCATATTCCGGATGTAAGACATGAGGATTCTCCGGTTCTAGATGTAATAGCACACATACTTGGTGGTGGAGAAAGCTCAAGACTCTACAGGAGAGTAAAGGAGGATAAGGGGCTTGTAACAAGAATCTACAGCTATTCGTTTACCCCAAAGTATCCCGGTCTCTTTGTTGTTGGTGGAACGCTTGATCCCGACAAAGCCAGTAGTGCTCTCTCTGAAATCCTTAAGGAAACATACCGTTTAAAATACGAACCTGTTAGCCTGGAAGAACTTTCAAGAGCAAAGGTTAACATAGAAAGTGAGTCCATATATTCTAAGGAGACAGTACAGGGACAGGCTCAGAAATTGGGATATTACGAGGTTGAAGCTGGTGATTACAAGTATGAAAGTGAGTACCTGTGGAGAATATCACAGGTTACACAGGAAGATATAATAAGGGTTGCCAGAAAGTATTTTAAGAACACCAACCTTACAGCTGGTTTTCTGTTACCTACCGGACAGCAAACGATAAAGGAAGAGGATATAGTTGAGATTGCGCGTTCTTCTTCAGAGGCAATTGAGAGGGAGTTTAAAGCCTTATTGGTGTCTCCATCAAGTGAGGTAAAGAGGGTTGTTCTAGAAAACGGTATTACCGTCCTTATAAAGGAGAACCATTCTGTTCCGCTTTTTGCTGCCCGTGCTGTTTTTCTAGGAGGAACCAGATTCGAAGACGAAAAAACAAACGGTATCTTTAACTTCTTATCCGAGATGTTTACACGTGGCACCGAAAAAAGAAGCACTGAGGACATTGCACGTGAGATAGAATCAATTGCAGGTGAGGTAAGTGGTTTCTCCGGAAGGAATAGCTTTGGTGTGACTGTAGAGGCTCTTAGCAGAAACTTCGATAAGGCCATGGATATATTTGCAGATGTTATACTCAATCCGTCCTTTAAACCTGAGGAGGTTGAGCGGGCACGAAGGGACATACTATCCGATATAAACCGTGAAGCGGATAACCCGGTAAAGGTAGCTGTAAATCTCTTCCTGGAAACCTTATATAAGAAGCACCCATACAGGTTTAATATCCTTGGTACCAAGGACACTGTAAGCAGGATAACAAGGGATGAGTTGGTTTCTTTCTACAGAAGGTATGTCCGTCCAGAAAACATGGTTATAGCTGTTGTAGGAGATGTTGGGGAAAAAGATGTATTGAGTGTGGTGGATAAGTATTTTAAACACATGGAAAAGGGTCATTTTAAACCTCCTGCAGTAAGCCCTGAGCCACCTCCAGATAGTGTAAGGGTAGGGGTAGTTAAACAGAAGGACAAGGCTCAAACCCATATAATACTTGGTTTTCAGGCACCCACTATTAAAGACCCTGATCAGTATCCTTTTGAGGTTTTAAATGCGGTTCTTGCAGGTCAGGGAGGAAGGCTTTTTATAGAGCTTAGAGATAAAAGAAGCCTTGCTTACTCTGTTACTTCTTTTCTTAACTTTGGGCTGGAGCCGGGTTTCTTTGGAGTCTACATAGGGTGTGCTCCGGAAAAAGAAGAAGAGGCTATCTCCGGTATAAAAGAGCAGCTCTCTTTGATTCTAAAAGAAGGTATTACTCCAGATGAGTTAAAACGTGCTCAGAACTACCTTGTAGGAAACTTTGAAATAGGTCTTCAGCAGAACTCCTCTCAGGCTGCAAAAATCGCCTTTGATGAGCTCTATGGAGTAGGATGGGATGAATACAAGAAGTATCCGGAGAAGATATACTCGGTAACTAGAGAAGATGTACTTAGAGTAGCAAGAAAGTATATAGACCTCAACAAATATGCTATTGCTATAGTGAGACCGGAAGAAGAGGGAAATCTCTGATTCTTACACAACGATTACATCATCTTGTAGTACCCTCTTTACTGTTCCAAGCCTCTCAATCTTTTGAAGGCATCTGGGACAGAGTTCATAGAAGATTACGCTGTCTTCTTTTTTTATTATCTTCTCAACCTTTCTTTTCATTATAAGCAGGTTTGTATCACTAAGCCTACATTCAAAGACGCTTAGTTGCACAGGGGTTCCAAAACCCTCAAGGGTTTTAAACAGTTTTAACCTCCTCTTATCATCTGTTATGTCGTAGGCAAGAACTATGTTTCTCATCTAAGTGCAAAGGGTATGTATTCCTCTATCTCTCCCTTTATGAACTTGGCAAGGAGCCTTGCTTGTATCTCAAATGCCCTGCGATAGCTTACCCGGTACTCAAAGATAGGATGCAGTATCTCAGATTGAATTTTTCCTATATAGGCCTTAAAGAAGGTTTCTCTACCCTTTTCCTGTATGTATATGCCACCGAATCTTTCTTTAAAATCCTCTTTTGTAAACATGTTTCTGTTAAGAACGGATAAAACAAGTGAGTCCACTATTACCGGACGAAACTCCTCCATCAGATCAAGTGCAAGGGCTGGTCTTCCATATCTTGTGGAGTGAAGAAAACCAATGTAGGGGTCAAACCCCACGGTGGATACGGTTGATATAAAATTACCCACAAGAAGACTATATCCGAAGCTAAGAAGGGCATTTACCGGGTCTCTAGGTGGTCGTTTTGTTCTCTTCTCAAAATCAAAGTCAAGCTTTGGTTTTAATAGCTTTCCAAATACTCTAAAGTAGTCTCTTGTTGCAATCCCTTCAAGACCAAGGAGTTCTTCTTTATCTCCTGCATCGGGTATCCTGGTAATAACATTTTTAATCCGAATGCATGCTTCATCTATCTCTCTGTCCCCAAATTCCCTGTTTTGTCTTAGTAGAAGAGTTCGCATGTTAAGTAGCTTTCCCTTTACAAAGGACTTTGATACCTCTAGGGTAAAATCCCTGTCTATATGTCTTCTGTACTGCTCGATCCTCAAAAGAGAGTTTTTGTTCTCTTCGGGAACAAATTTACCCTCAAATCTACCGAATGTGGATTGATATACTATATCAACATTAAGCCTTAGGAGGAACTTTAGGGCTTGTGTGGATATGTTTGCGTTTGCTGATATAATTAACTGCCTAAGATAAGAGGCGGGTATCTCTGTTATAACTTTTCCGTCTTTAGTAACCGTAATCTTCCCTCCTCTCTTACCGATATAAGCACCGTGTTCGTCCACATAGAGGACTCTTCCGGTGTTGAGTTCGGTTATAATGCGTTTTGGTTTTTCCCCTTTTTCCTTAATAAACCTGGTTTCAAAGGGAAGGCATACAGAAAGCAGAGAACAACCATGACATCGTGTGTCTGCAACGGGTTCAGGGATCTCACCTCTGTAGAGTATTTCCCTGGCTTTATCTATTGCCTCAATGGATTTGTTTCTGAGTTCCTGACTAAATTCTACCCTTCTTCTTACCCTAGATGAGTAGTAGTATATGTATCCATATTGAACCGTTTTCCCCACGTGTTCTTCTAAAAGAAGTGCCTCAAGACAGAGTTGAACATCGTCTGAAAGGCTCTCCTTTAGGTATCCCCTTTTATACTCTATTGGGTAGATTTCTCCGTCATTTTCAACAGCATCAAGAACCCCAATTATACCAAGCCTTTCAGAAGAGAGGGTTATTTCTTTAACCTGTAGTTTTTCCTGTGTTCTAAGCCTTTCTCTTTCTTTTCTCTTCTCATCCTTAATGTTTCCTTCCACTACAAATCTGTTTACTGTGTTTTCTCCTTCGCATGCCCGATAGTAAAAGTTTCTTGGACAGAATACAAGCTCTGCAACCAGTGATACCGGTATAAGCTCATCCCACATCATGACTCTCTGTATGTTCTTTTTACAGAAGGTATTTTTGAGTATCTGCCTTTCTCAAAGTGAAATAGCTCAATATTGTAGTGTGATAGCCCTATAAGCTGTCCTAACTGAAACCCAAGAACAACTGGCATTGATAGAAACAGTTGAATTTTTGGGCCCTTGTGTACGGTGTTTATTGTTCTAACAAAGTTCCACACCCTTTTTGCAATTGTGGGAAAAGCGGTTAGTGGTATCTCTTCTACATGGGAGATCAGGTATTCTACGGGTCTTTCAAGCTGTATTCTTACGTCTTCTTCAATCTTTCTGGAGAATTCTACAACAAGTGTTATATCGTTTTCCAAAGCAGCTTTTTTAATGTAGTTGTTTATCGCCGTTATATCGTTGTTTTGGATGAACTCTTTATAAGCACACATAAGGTCGTTTCCAAGCTCTCCTTTAAGTGATATCAAGGGTAAGGAGGGTGTTTTATCTCTGGTGTTGGTATCTTTTTTCTGATTCGCCAAGGATAGAGAACCTCTTCTTCTCACTCCTTTATTTACAGCAATCTGTATGACTTTCCCAAAGATAAGTCCAGAGACGCTTTCCAGTAAGGAGGTTGCAAGTATCTCAATCATGGTAAACGTTTTTTTCTCTTTTGGGTAATCTTAAAACAGTTAGGGATTTGGTTAAAGGTAGAGCAACCTTTCAGAAATATTTCAGATTATTTGGTTAGCTAAGTAAGGACTACAGGCCTTATCTTGCTTCTGTCAATGTGAATTCCGTATCTTGTATGGCCATAAACTCTTTTTTGCCCTAATGGGGTTATTTTGTAATATATTGCTATCTTTTTATCATCAAGGGCATTTTCTATAGCCCTGTTAATCTTACTTATATCCTGGAGTAGATTCTCTGTAGAGAATTTATATCTTCTGAGATCAGCATCTGGTATCATGCTTTTTATATAAGACTTAATATCATCCAGGTTGTTTTTTATCGAGTGTGTTCCTTTAAGTGCCTGAAAGCACTCTTCTTCGCTCATGTTAAGTCTTCTCTGTACGAAGTAGGTGTATAGAGCCAGGAGTTTGGGATTTAGTTTTATTTCCCTATTTCCAATTAGCAATCTCCTATTTTTGAGATCAACTTGAAGGGAGTACAGTGAGGGGCTTATATCTATTTCCCTCTGGGCTATCTTAACCAGTTCACTGAACGAGAATTTTTCAGAACCAAACAGATTGTCTAGCTTCCCTCTTAACCTTACGTAAGGAATCTCAGCTAGGTGAATGGGTGCTTTTTCTCTTCTTGATTTTGATGGATAAAAGAAGCTCTTGTTCTGTTCCAGTTTTTCATCTACAAGGACATGTGAGAGAGTATCTTCCTTTCTTCCAAACAGCATAAGGGCATAGGCAAGGTAGATAGACATTGTTTTTCTTCCTCCTGCAATGGAGCAGTGAAGAATGACATCTGGATCTTTTGTCTTTTCTTTTATAAACTCTGTAATCTGGTCCGCAACCAGCTCATTATCTTTTACGGTGCGTATATCCTTAAGTGGTTTTCCTTTTGAGTCTTTAAGCAGTATTATGGAATCTTCACCAAATTGGATTGATGATGGAGTTATACCATATTCTTTACAGAATGATAAAAGCATCTTTTTGTTGATGAGTTTATCTACAACCTCTTTTTTCCCGTTTAAAGTTGTTATGACAATGATTCTTGATATTCTGGCAGGAGGTTTCTTTATTTGGGTAAGGTAGTATAGTGTTTCTGTTATAACTTGAGGATTAAGTCCAGCAACTGCGACGAGTATTTCCTCTTTCATCGTTTTCTTTTAACCTTAGTCTGAACCTTTCTCTGTTCTACTATATTTAAACCAGAAAGATAACTCATTCAACCTGTAAATACTATTATGTATAACCTTAAATTTTACCTCTTCTTTTCTAAACCAAGCCCGTTTAAATTCCAAGAAAAACATGATCAAGCACTCTCTCTATACCCGAGCTGAATGCTGAAGCCTTTCTATGCATTTAAACTGTTATACCTGTTGCAACAGGTATATAGGTTCAAACCGTCAAGTAGTATATAGGATTTCAACTTATTTTATAGGTTCCCGTATCAGGTTTGATAAGACTGATATTGCATAAATGCTTAAAGCGTTATTCGTCCTCTCCCAAAAATAAGAGATATTACAAATAAGACCAGGAAAAGTATAAATAGAATCTTTGCAATACCTGCTGCGGTGCCTGCAATACCACTGAATCCTAAAACTCCTGCGACCAATGCTATAATTAAAAAAACTGCTGCCCATCCCAGCATTTATCCTACCTCCTTTTTATTACCCGAAAGCGGGTTTAACCCGTTTTATACATAAACCTCTTCCTATAGTCTCACGAATAGTTCCTCCTGTCAATAAAAATTTGCTCTCCAATGGGTCTGTGTTTGTTAAAATAAGCTTTTTACCTTAATGAGGACTGTGAATATTTCCCAAAGGAATTACAACCTGAAGCAAATGTACCCTTTGGTGAGATGTGAAATTCCCTACGGGAATTAGAGGTATTTCTACAAGTGATAATCTCCACTTCCTACCTCTGGAGACTGCAAAAGGGGCGTTTCAATTCCCTACGGGAATTAGAGGTATTTCTACCTGGTAAGAGACTTTGTGTCTTTTGTTGGTTCTACTACCACTCATGTTTCAATTCCCTACGGGAATTAGAGGTATTTCTACGTAGAACTGGTACGTGAGAAAGTAACAATTCCAACGAAGTTTCAATTCCCTACGGGAATTAGAGGTATTTCTACCCACGTCATACCTTTGAGGTGGCTCACGATATTATTGTTTCAATTCCCTACGGGAATTAGAGGTATTTCTACAAAGACTGTCAACAAACCAGAACCTTCTCCACTCCTTAACAACGAGTTTCAATTCCCTACGGGAATTAGAGGTATTTCTACGAAATACTAACTGTTTCTCTAGTCCGTGTATTATCACCAACTTATGACAAGAGTTTCAATTCCCTACGGGAATTAGAGGTATTTCTACGGAACAATAATGCTACCTGTCTGCCTTGACCTTACAAGTTTCAATTCCCTACGGGAATTAGAGGTATTTCTACCGTATCACCCTACGGAGAACAATATCCGCTTGCTTGACTGTTTCAATTCCCTACGGGAATTAGAGGTATTTCTACTAGTCAAAACAAGAGGGCTAACATACGAACAGGCAAGGGAGATCCTGTTTCAATTCCCTACGGGAATTAGAGGTATTTCTACTTGCCTGTCTTGGTACTAAAGTCAGTGATGATGTATGGAAATGTTTCAATTCCCTACGGGAATTAGAGGTATTTCTACAGCACCCTTATTTTCTCTAATGATTTAAATGAGTTAGTATGCAGTTTTCGAGAACCTCTAGTTATCAACAACTTATCCACAGGACAATTTTTGTCAATGTTACATAACCCATTTAAATCACTTGATTTTCTAAATTCGAGCAACCCCCCACTTTTTTGCATTCCCTCGATGCTCGATGAAAATAATTATCATTATTACCTGATAAATATTAAAAATTAAGTTTTCAAAGAACCGATTTCACTGAACAAGTGCTTTAAGCTCAATCTTAGTAAATTTAAAATCCCATGTCAATACTTTTTTATATTATCCGTTAAAATATGTTTCATTCAGGTCAACAAGTGCAGCCTTTAAAGTAACCTTGTTTTGTGAGGGAATCTCCACATTAAACTTTGCGGTTCTTTTTCCATCGCTGAATATAAGCACAATCTTGTTATGGTTGGGGTCGAATTCGAATCTGTTCCTTTCCGGCAAATCTGGATGTGTGTAGAAATCTCTAATAGTTTTTACGTATCTTTTATCTCTCCATACCTTCTTTACAAAAGTTTCTGCTCCAAAGGGTGGCCTGTGATAAAAGTGTTTGGAAAAAGCAGGTTCTTCTTTAACCGGTTGAATGTCTCCAAGCAGGTAGCTCTTTTCTTTTTTAAACCTGTAGAGAAACATTTCATGAAAGAGTTGGCCAACCGGAGTTAAGGCAACGTGTTTTTCTTGGTTTATTGTTTCCACTTCTATAAGTGTTTTTAACCTCTCATCTGCCACCAGTTCTTTTACTTCTTCATACGGAGCTATGCTCTTTTTGGAGAGGTTGTCCAGGCTTTCATAATGTAGAAGCCAGAGATCAAAATTAAAACTTATAGGCTGGGGAGGAAGTTCTATTATGTCTTCAAATTTTTCAAACATATACATAACCGGTATTTCCAGAGCCTGTCCTATAAGGCCTGCAAATGAGGTTTGCGCTTTATATCCTCCTGTAGCGTTTATAACAATACGTTCCGTTCCTTTTTCTCTTACGATCTTTGCAATCTCTTTCACAAGATTTTTAAGTCCTTCAGTTTTAAACTTTTTTACATCGTAGTCTTTAAGGCCTTCTATTACGGTTGCAACTACCCTCTCAAATTTATAGGGGTTCTGAGAATCCTGATAGTAGTGCTTAAGTATTTCACCTATTTCCCAGCCTTCATCGGTATGAGAGATAAGAAGGTGAAGTTCGTTTCTTTCCGAAAGTTTCCCTTTTTCAATGATACTTGTAATGGAGTTTATCTCGGCTCCGCATACTCTATCTCTTGGATTTCGTTTAAGCAGTTCTTTTACAAGGCCTATAATGTTTCCTTTTTTCTCATATACTTTTAGAGGCTCTTTATCATCTAGCCGTTCGATGTTGCTAAGCAGGCTTGTCCCCACTGTGCAAATCAGTGTATCACGCCTCATTGCTTTACCCTTACTGCTTGTCCCATTCCCATTGTGGTTTTATATCCTATCCCTGAGTAAAAAGCAAAATCGGCAAGGGTATTTAAAATCTTTTTTTCTTTCCGGACAAATTCTTTTCCCAGTCTGTATTCTAGTATACCTTTAAACCCTATAACCTTGTAATTTGAGAAAGTTACAATCTCGCTTTTTAACTCAAACTGTGATGGATAGATTGTGTTTAGTTTCTCTGTAAAGCTTTTGTCAAAGGTTATACCTGAAAATGAGTTCCATCTATCAATCAGAGAGCCAAAGATGAGGTAGGCTTCGGGTAATGTACACTGCTTTCCCCTGATTCTGAAAGAAGTGGGTGAGAAAAACTTAAGTCGTATTTTGTCATCTGGTTGTGCTTCCTCAAACAGTTTGGGGTAGAGGGATGACCTTACCCAAAGATTTGAACTTTCCTTATAGTGTATGTTATTAAGAAGTATCTTTCCGTTTCCCAGTGTAAGGCTGGTTTTAAGGTTTAGGGCTTTCCCAAATGCAGCAAGGGTGTCAGGAAGAAGTTTTTCTTCCAGTATGGATATTCTAAAGGAGGCCTTTTCCCCACCTTCCAGTATTATTTTCCCTTCGGTTTTTGGTTTTTTCTCAAGAATGCCGGATAGTGAAAATGGTTTTTGTCTATTGCTTCCATTGTGGAGGTACTCTGCCACTTTTTTGGAGTAATTTTTTAAGACCTCAAAGAAAAGCCCGTGTATTGCTTCTCCCCCATAGCCATTTAGGACTATAGCCTCTAGGGTTTCAAACTCGATAACAAAGCTTGAGAGCATTACTCGACCTCTATTCTGATCCAGCCAAGTGTTAATTCTTCTTTTGTTGCTGGATTTATTACAACTTTTCTGGTTTTTGGAAAGTTACTTGTATTTATTCTTCTACCTGTGGTTTTAAGAAGTTCAACGTAGTTTCTATAGGTTTCATCTCCCAGGTGTTTTATAAGTTTTGCAAGTGTTATGCTTATAAAACCTTGATGTTTTCCAATCCTTATTACTGGGGCATTTTCGCTATTGGTCCTTTTTATGTTCTCAAGCTGGCTTATTGCACTGTATACCTTTAACTTTCTGTAAAAATCAAGTTCCTCTTCAATGATTTCCTTAGACATTTCATAACATGCTTTAAGTACCTGATCAAGATTGCCAAAAAAAGATTTTTTCTGAATATCTGTACCAAAGTGATTTGCAAAATCTTCGAACTGTTTTCCTTGTATAATTCCAATTTCTCCTTGAAACTCGGTATTACTTGAAATAATTTCGTGAAATTCCCCTGTGATTCGGGAACTGTTTTTAATTTGTATCTTTGCTATTATTCTTTCCGCATTTTTAGAATAAGCATCGGATACAAGTATAAACTTTAAAAAATCAAATTTGGCATCATTTCTAAGCCTTAGAACTTTTTGAGAGATTTTCTCCTCTAATTTTTTCAATTCTTCTCTAACTTCTTTTCTATTGCCTAGGGACTTTCTTTTAATTTTATTTATCTCATTGGAAAGGAAGCTGGTTAAGGAGCTATCAAGAATTAACTTCCTAAGAATAGCTGTTCTTAGTGCCCCTTTAATCTCAGTACCCGGTATGTAAGGTTGGTTTCTTGATTTGATAAGTGTCCAGATTTTTTGAGGAGTTTCACTGCCCCATAAAGGCAGTGAAGAAGAAGCTCTTTTAGAGGCGAACTTTAATATTTTCTCAGTATTGCTATATGTTTCAAAAAAACCCAGAAGACTGGGTGATTCGCTGTTGGTGACGTATTGAATAAAATCCTCAAGTTGGTCTTTTGTTAGGAATCTCTTTAGCTGTTCGGAGTTAAACAAATGGATTTTTCTGTTATAGTAGAAGTATTCTAAATTGCTTAAGGTGTTTCCATCACCTATATGGATTGGGGAAAGGGTTCTATATCTTACTTTCCTGAATGTTCTTTGCACCTTATCTCTCCCTTTATGAGTTAAAAAAAAGTGGAAATGCAAATCCGTTTTGATAGATTTCTTCTTCTCCTATTACACAGACCTTTGCTATTCTACCGTAGAATTCTTTTTTCTCTTTGGCCTTGAATACCGAGCCTTCTTTCATGTAAAAGACTCTGTCTTTTACAAATTTCCCTTGAAAATCGTAGGTGTTGTCAACTCTTGATATATAAGGAATTACATCATAAGAAAGAAAATCTTTATTCGCATCAATTTCTTCCACAACTGGGATGTACTTGGATAGTGTAACAAATATTTTTCCTTCTCCTCCTAGATTTAGATTCAGCTCTTCTAATGATAGTTTAAAGTGGTTAAATCCTATGTTTCTATCCCCTCCTATCCCATGGTCTGAGAGAAATTTGTTTCTATTGACAAGAGGCTCAAGTAAGCTTATTTCATCAGTTTTTAGCAGAAAGAATAGTGAGAAACCACTGCCTATAAATTTTATCTCGTTATGAAACATCTCTCCTTCCCCAGAAGTTGATCCCGATAGACGATCTATTCTTGTTCTTACCCGTATCTCACTCTTTATGAAACTTTCTCCTATCAGGCTGGCTTCTTCTTTTTTTATAAGGAATCCGTGTTTCTCAAGGATAATATTATTAATAAAACCTCTAAACAAAGTTTCTTCGGTTGCGTTTCCATCTAAAACCGCTTTTAGAAGACCCTCTGAAAGATAGCTAATTTTTGAAAACTTTTTGTATTTGGTTATGACATGGAATAAGGCTTCTTTTTTCTTATTTTCTCTTTGCTCTTTGTTGGCAATTGAAATCAAGGTACTAGGAGATAGTTTCTTTAGCTTTGGTTTTGGAAAGAACATAATTCCGGAAGAGGATATTGGAAATGAAGAAGAAAGAATAAAAGGAGGGTCATTGGAGGAGAACCTGCTTAGAATTTCCTTGAGTTTTTTGTCGCCGTAGAGAAGTCTTATACTCCAGCAGATTGCTCCAAAGAGTGTATCAGAGGAAGGAATAGAGGTTATAGCAGATTGTGGCCTAAGAGTTATTCTATACGTTCTCACTTTGGTTTATATCCTTTATTATTTTCTTAACTTCTCCAAATACCTTGTCAAAAGTTTCTTTAATTTCTCTTGAGGAGTTAAGTTTTTTCCCATCCACATTCAGGTTAACTGACAATTCAGGTGCATTTTCGGTATAGTAGAGCTTTGACCGAAACCTTATATCAAAGTTGCCAAACTCTACCCTACCTGAGCCTCTACTTCCGCTTCCTCCCAGAGTGCTGTCTTCTAGAATTTCCATTGCAAGAAAGATGTTCTTTAGCATATCGATATCTGTATCCCTATAAAGAGTATAAATCATCCTTGTTTTAAAGACTGAACCTGCTGGAACACGCTCCATCGAACGGGGATTCGCTTGGGAGCTAAGCCTATCTATATAATTCTCTGTTTTGATCTCCGTAAAAATACCTTCACCCATGTCACTTTCCCAGGACTTAATGGTTTCTTCAGTAGGAAAGGCATCTAGCACGGTAAGCCTTGTTGGACCAGCTTTAACCTCTGTTTTTGCTGAAACTCCAAAGGTAACACAGACTGGACAATCACCTTCACCGCATTCACATAGTTTCCCTCTATAGTTGCCACCTTCTTTATCTATTTTAACTCTTCCTAGTGCCCATTCTAGAAGGCTTCTCATTTTGCCTTTAAGTGATGAACCGGGTATATAAGGGCAGTCTGCTGGTATGGTAAATCCATTAACTTCTATCCTCGTGGCTGTTTTAATTACGGGATTATCCATTCCACCTATTTCATAACCTTCCTGCGTTCCACCAATGTGAAGGGCTGTGATGCACTTTAAATCTGCCTCAATTAAAAGTTTTCCAAGGAATTTAAAAGCTAAGTTATTCATGATTGCCCTCCCTGTTCTTCTGTTCTTCAACCTTCCTGTAAGCTACTAATGCAGTTATGAAACGTGAAAAATTCGTAAAGTCATCCACATTTCTTATCTTATCTTTGATTATGGTTGTAATTATGTTAAAAAACTTAGGAGTTATTAGTAGACGTCCTCGGGCATAGGTAAGTTCAGGGATTATTAGATACAGTTGATTCCTTGTTACTTCATCCAACTCACCCTTTTTACCTTTAAGGCTGTTTTCTATATTTTTAATCTTTGAGAAGAATTTTCTAAGTTGTGTGGTTTTCATCTTTTTTTCGCTTTTAGCAAGCTGTTCAGCAAAACCGCCTGGAAGGGCATACTGTTCTGGTTTTATCTCACTAAAAGACCTGGCTTTTTGTATTGCAATAAGTATGGGATCATTCTTGTTCTCTTGTCTTTGCTTCTGTTGTTCGAATCTTTTCCCATTTACCATCTCCTTATAACCTCCTTCTTGTTTTAAGAAGAGCGTATTTTATGGCAAATCCACACCTTCTTAACCCGTCTTTGCTTCCAAGGAGTTCTTGGTTTAACTTCTCTTTTATCCAGATTGTGGTTCCTTTCCATGGAATTTTAAGATTGTTATCTATATTGCGTGTGAGTGAGTAGAGAAGCTCAGGTACAAATAAGAATCTTTTTGGATCTTCTTCCTCCAACTCTAGCACTTTACTCCTTATTGCAAGGACTCTGTTAAGAAAGGACCTTGGAAGTGTTTTCCCATTAAAGCCGTTTACAGCTTTTACTAACAGTTCTCCTAGCTCTAAATTCCTTTTAACCTCTTCCCACTTTCCATATTCTCCAAGTGCTGCAAGACTGCCCCGCTCTTTTTTCGCCTTTTCTTCTAGCTCTTCTCCTGCAAGTCTTCCGGATCTACTTACTGGAAACTTGGGCTTTACAATTAGAAATCCACCGGAAATGTCTATATCCGGGTTGTATCCACTAAATTCCTTAAAGTCGTCTCTTATTCGAAATGCTAGTTCTAGGGCTTCATCCCAAGGGGCAACTATGAATAAGTCATCTCCTCCGGAGTAAACTATATAGTAGTGACAGTCAACTTTTGACCTCTGATCTTTGATGTCTGATTCTAGTGGTACCTTACAAAGTTCATTAGATGTAGTTTTACACAGGGTGTTTAGGTAACCGGTAAAGAACCACTCAAGCATCCTACTTAGCATTGCTGCTCTTGATATAGATAGTCCTTGAATGTTTCCTTCTTTATCTGTTTTTGATAGTCCTATGGAAAATATTAATCCAAGGTAATCTACATCCATTCTAAGAACTCCAAGCTTTTTATCACCCTCTGCTAGAAGACCTAGATGGTCAAAACTTATCAGCTTTCCGGGATTGTAATGGATTTCTTCTGTTCCTTTACCGAAGGTTATTTCTTCTTTAGCTTCTGGAACAATGTTCCCTAGAAATTTAAAGCCCAAATGTGATTCCGTTGAATTTACCTTTAAATAGGAGTAGGTATCCTTTAGCTGGTTGTAATGAAGTTGTTCTTTTAAGAACCAGGCTTTACCGAGCATTTCAAAGTCTATTTCTATACCTTCTTTGAATTTCACATGGCAATCACTTAAAGCTAGATACTTGCATTTTGGAATATCGCTTCCAAGCCTTCTATGCTCATCACAAAGAACACATAAATCCTCTTTTGTTCTAGCATCAAGTGAACCACAGACCCTACAGAGATTTTCTTTTTGCTTTATAACAAATTTCTGCTCTTCAAAAAGCCTCTCAAAAAATTTCCTTGACTTCTGGTTTTCTACTTCAGTTTTAAGTTTGTGTATGACTTCTCCATATCCTTTGCCTAGGTCGTGCCTGGTAGCCTTTACATATCCAATGACAAGTCCAAGTTCTCCTCTGAAATTGTCAAAAAGCCATTTATCTATATTGCTGCTTAAGCATTTTAGCTTATTTATTGTCTCTTCCGTATTTGGAAAAAGAATTTGAAAGTTTCCCCCACCTGCATAGAGTATGTTTACAAAGGTTTGATTCAATTCCCTGGCTATGTAATTTGCTGTTACAATTGGTAATAAGGTTAAAAACATTGACCTTCCTCTAAGTATTCTCCCAACCCCTTCTATCCCACTTGGTTGAGCTAGCCTGTAAATAAAACTCTGTATTCCCGATATATCTCCTTCCATAACGATAAACTCAGATTCTGTTGTGTTTTCAGGTATTTCGCTTTCTCCGTAAATGTCAAAAAGACAAGAGGCTATGGCAGCAGTAGTCCTTGAGTGATCAAAGAGTGATATGTCATTATCGACTTCATCCTTTGCATTTGTATAGCTTGGAACACACCATGTGTACTTCATAAGAAGGTGGTAAAGTGCACTTAGAAACAAATCAAATCCAATGTCGTATTTTATAGTTGTGTCTCTTAGTTCTTTAAAATCTTTTATAAATCCTTCCCACAGTAACTTGTATTTTTCTCTGTGCTTTTCTGTTCCTTGTATTCCATAGATAGCATCAAGTTCGCTTTTTTTCTTTGGGAAGATACTCTTATTAAGGTCAAGTGGGGTTAGATCATAGAAATAGGGTTCTCGTTTTGAAATATCTGCTTCGTGTTTTAGACTAACTTTATTAAATATAGAAGAGAGCTTTTTTTTGATATAGTCTTCCCTTTCACCTCTTTCGGTTTCCTCTCTTTCACCAGATGAGATACGATCAGCTATCTGAATTAGCTTGTGCGGGTAAGAGGCAGGCTTATGATGAAAAGAAGCCAGATTCTGCGGGTTAAAGTTAAAGTCAAACGAAACTTTGCCTATTAATTTGCTCTTGAGCTCATCGGAAAAATATATATTGAAGAACTCATCTGTCCAAAGTACGTGAAGATGGGTGGAGTAGCCTTCTCCTGGACAGATGTCACTTTCTCTATTAGTAGTAATCTTGGATAATTCTTCTTTTCTTTGAGCTCTCTGCCCAACCTTGCCTATGTCATGAAGTAGGGCTCCAATAACTATTGCTTTTTTCTTTGGGTCCATCAGTCCCTTACCCGTATACATTACTTATATACAAAATTTCTGTATTTTATGTCAATTACCTTTAAGTCTAGGCTTGTTTTTGTTTAACAACAAGGTGTGACAAGGTTTTGGAAATATTGCCAGAGCTGGGTTTATGAACCTATAAGAGTTTATTCTTAAAAAGCGTTGATTTTGGAAATAACGCATTTATAATACTGCTTATAGCTGGAAGGAGATTATCGTATTTGCTTTTAGATTCAAATTAATGTTTGGATGGGCTGCTAGCTCAGTCTGGTAGAGCAGGTGACTCTTAATCACCGGGTCGGGGGTTCGAATCCCTCGCAGCCCATAGTAAAAGCGAGAGTGGCGGAACTGGCAGACGCGCTGGACTTAGGATCCAGTGGGCACAGCCCGTGGGGGTTCAACTCCCCCCTCTCGCATGAACTTCCAAACTAAGCATATTTAAAGCAAGAGGAGTTTTGTTTCCATGAGGGTTAATGTTGAAGCGTTAAGTAGTGTTGAGAGAAAAGTAGAGGTAACAATTCCTGCGGATGAAGTAAAGGAAAAACTTGAGAAGGTGCTTAAGGAGTTTCAAAGTAGCGCAAGGGTAAAGGGATTTCGCCCCGGTAAGGTTCCCAGAAGCATTATAGAGGCAATGTACAAACAGGATATACTTAATGAAGTAGCCTCAAGACTTGTTTCTGAATCTTTTGAAGGAGCACTAAGGGAGGCTTCCGTTACACCTATATCTAGGCCAAAAATAACTACAGAGAAGGTTGAGCGTGATAGAGAGTTTCGTTACACTGCGGTATTTGAAATCATACCAGAATTTGAGGTAAAGGATTACATAGGAATTGAGTTAAAAAAGGAAAGGTATGAGGTTAAGGATGAGGATATAGAACGGGTTATTAACCAACTAAGGGAGCAATCCGCTGAGGCTAAACCGCTTGAGGAGGAAAGAGAGGTAAGGAAAGGGGATTACGTTATTGTTGACTACAAGGGTGTGCTGGATGGAAAACCAATTCCTGAGCTTACCAAAGAAGGTGTTCAACTGCTTGTGGGAGAAGGAAGGCTTATTCCCGAGTTTGAGGAAAATATCCTCGGAATGAGGAAGGGGGAGGAGAAAGAGTTTGAGGTTACCTATCCAGAGGATTTTCATATTAAGGAGGTTGCAGGGAAAACGGTAAGGTTTAGGCTAAAGGTAAAGGATGTGTTTCAGAGGATTTTGCCACAGCTTGATGATGAGTTTGCAAAGGATCTCGGGCAGGAAAATGTAGAGGCATTAAGAAAAAAGATTAAGGAGGATTTGGAAAAAAGACTTGAGGAAGAGGCAAAAAGTAAACTGAAAGAAGAGCTTATAACGGCCCTTCTTGAAAGAACCAGTTTTGATGTTCCTCCAACCCTGGTTGAAAGTGAGATAGCTCATTTAAAGAGAGAGTTTGTTCTTAGCTTTCAAAGACACGGGCTTGAGGTTCCGCCTTTAAATGAGGATATGGAAAACAGCTTTAGGCAAAGGGCTTTACGTAACGTAAAGGCTTCGCTTATTCTGGGAGCAATAGCAAAGAAAGAGGGAATAAAAGTGGAAGAAAAAGAGTTAAACAACAGACTTATGGAGATTGCAAGGGCTTATGAGGTTCCTTTTGAGAGGGTAAGAGAACTATACGAGAAAAACAACATGATTCCTGCTCTTGAAGAGCGGATACTGGAGGAAAAAGTACTGGATTTTCTTTTGGAAAAAGCCAAAATAGAAGAGGTTTCCCCCAAGCAAACTTAAATTGACAAGGAAATACCTAATCAGTATACTAAAACTAACAGTATGATAAATTATGTGCCTATTGTAATAGAGCAGACAAGCCGTGGAGAAAGAGCTTATGATATTTTCTCCCGTCTTTTAAAGGATAGGATTATCTTTATCGGTTCTCCGATTACGGATGCGGTGGCTGATACGGTTGTTGCCCAGTTGCTTTTTCTAGAGTCTGAGAATCCGGAGAAGGATATATACGTTTACATAAACTCACCTGGTGGGCTTGTAACCGCTGGCTTTGCAATCTACGATACAATGCAGTACGTAAAACCAGATGTGGTTACAATGTGCATAGGGCAGGCTGCCAGTATGGCTGCTGTTCTTCTTGCTGCCGGAACCAAGGGTAAGAGGTATGCTCTCCCTCATGCTCGTGTGATGTTGCATCAGGTTTTAGGTGGTTTTGAGGGGCAGGCTACAGATGTTGAGATACATGCAAAGGAGATACTGAGGATCCGTGAGGAAATAAATAGAATTCTTGCATACCATACTGGGCAACCTATAGAGAAGATTGCAAGGGATACAGAAAGGGATTTCTTCCTTACAGCAAAAGATGCCTTAGAATATGGCATCGTTGATGCTATAATTACGAAAAGGGAGGAGACATCAAAGTGACAACAAGGCGTGATGGAAAAGATGGAAAACTTTACTGCTCTTTTTGTGGAAAAAGTCAAAAAGAGGTAAGAAAACTGATTGCCGGACCTACGGTATACATCTGTAATGAGTGTATAGAGCTCTGCAACGAGATAATTGCTGATGAGGAAGCAAAGGAAGGATATCTTAGGAAGCGCTACTCTGCTCTTCCAACACCTGCTCAGATAAAGGCTTTTTTGGATGAGTACGTAATAGGTCAAGAAAGGGCTAAAAAGACACTGGCTGTTGCGGTTTACAATCACTACAAGAGAGTGGAGCTTAGCTCTTATAGCAGAAAAAACAACGATATAGAGATTCAAAAGAGCAATATCCTGCTTATAGGTCCTACTGGGTCTGGTAAAACGCTTCTTGCTCAAACACTTGCACGGTTCCTAGATGTCCCGTTTACCATAGTTGATGCTACCTGTTATACAGAAGCTGGTTATGTTGGGGAAGATGTTGAAAACATGATTGTTAGCCTCCTTCAGGCTGCAGATTACGATATTGAAAGAGCGTCAAAAGGAATTATATATATAGATGAGATAGATAAACTTGCCCGCAAGTCTGGAGATAGTCCTTCGATTACAAGGGATGTCTCTGGTGAGGGTGTTCAACAGGCTCTTTTAAAGATTATAGAGGGTACAAAGGCTAATGTTCCTCCAAAGGGTGGTAGAAAACACCCTCAGCAGGAATTTATACAGGTGGATACAACAAACATACTCTTTATATGTGGAGGCGCTTTCTGCGGACTCGAGGATATAATAAGACACAGGATTGGGGAGAGATCAATGGGGTTTGAGGCGAATATAGGAAGAAAGGAGGAAAAGGATCTGGGAAGGATTCTTAAAGAAGTTCAGCCTGAGGATTTAATAAAGTTTGGTTTGATTCCCGAATTCGTTGGAAGGCTTCCAGTGGTTGCCACATTGGATGAGCTTGATGAGGATGCATTTATAGAGATTCTTACAAAACCAAAGAATGCTATTATAAAGCAGTTTAAAAAGCTTATGGAGTTAGAAGGGGTTGAACTTGAGTTTACAGAGGACGCCCTAAGAGCGATAGCCAGAGAGGCAATGAAGAGAAAAACCGGTGCTCGAGGTCTTAGGTCTATAATAGAGTCGATAATGCTTGATATCGCTTATGAGGTTCCATCTTTAACTGGTCTTAGGCGTTGTATAATAAAAGAAGATGTAATACTAGGTACAGGAAATCCTCTCTTTTTCTATGAAGAAGAGAGGAGACTTGGATCTGGATAAAAGAGGGGAGAAAAATGCCAATGTTTTTCAAATTTGATGACGATAAGAAACAAGAGATAATTGTTATTCCTTTGCTTCCCTTAAGGGATGTGGTTATTTTCCCGCATATGGTTGCTCCATTGTTTGTGGGGCGGGAAAAGTCCATAAGAGCCCTTGAGGAAGCAATGAGGAAGAATAAAGAGATCCTTCTCGTTGCACAAAAGGATGCAAAAACCAATGATCCAAACGAAGAGGATATCTACCGGGTAGGTACTATAGGAACAATAGTTCAGATGCTTCGCCTTCCTGATGGTACCGTTAAAGTTCTGGTAGAAGGAAAGAAAAGGGCTAGAATACTTCGTTATGTGCCAAATCCAAGCTTTTTCTTGGTTGAAGCAGAGCCGATTGTTGAGAGTGCAGAGGTTGGAGTTGAGACTGAAGCCCTTATTCGAACCCTGCTTACGGCTTTTGAGAACTACGTAAAGCTTAATAAAAAGATTCCTTCCGAGGTTCTTGTTACTGTTGCATCTATTGAGGAGCCAAGCCGCCTTGCTGATACGATTGCTTCGCATCTTGGACTAAAACTTCAGGACAAGCAGGAGATACTTGAGACTGTAAATCCTGCTGAAAGACTTGAGAAGCTTTATGAAAAGATTCAGGCAGAGCTTGAAATCCTTCAGATAGAGAAGCGGATACGAACACGGGTTAAAAAGCAGATGGAGAAGGCCCAGAAGGAGTACTATCTTACCGAGCAGATGAGGGCTATTCAGAAAGAGCTTGGAGAGAAGGATGATTTGAAATCAGAGATTCAGGAGTTTGAGGAAAGACTCAAACAGAAATCTCTTCCTGAGGAAGTAGAGCAGAAGGTAAGAAGGGAGCTTAAGAAGCTTAAGATGATGTCTCCTATGTCGGCTGAAGCCACTGTGGTAAGAAACTACATAGATTGGCTCCTTTCCCTTCCATGGACAAATGAGAAAACAGAGGACAGGCTTGATATAGATGAGGCCAAGAAAATCCTTGATGAAGACCACTATGGTCTTGAAAAGCCTAAAGAGAGGATTTTAGAGTATCTTGCGGTAAGGGCACTTACAAATAAACTAAGGGGTCCTATACTCTGCTTTGTTGGTCCTCCAGGGGTTGGAAAAACCTCTCTTGCCAAATCTATAGCCCGTGCTATGGGAAGGAAGTTCGTTAGGGTTTCTCTTGGTGGAGTAAGGGATGAGGCTGAGATTAGAGGGCATCGTCGTACCTATATTGGTGCTCTTCCCGGGAAGATTATCCAGGGAATGAGAAAAGCAGGAACTGTAAACCCTGTATTCTTGCTGGATGAGATAGACAAGCTGGGTATGGATTTCAGGGGTGACCCTGCATCTGCGCTTCTTGAAGCACTGGATCCCGAGCAGAACAAGGCTTTTAATGACCACTACATTGAGGTCGATTATGATCTCTCAAATGTTCTCTTTATCACAACTGCTAATGTGCTTCATACGATTCCCTGGGCGCTTCAGGATAGAATGGAAATTATAAGGATTCCCGGTTATACCGAAGACGAGAAGCTCCAGATTGCAAAGAGGTTCCTGATTCCAAAGCAGCTTGAAGCCCATGGGCTAAAGCCTGAGAACTGCACAATATCTGACAGCGCAATTCTTACAATCATAAGGCGATACACCCGTGAAGCAGGGGTAAGAACATTAGAGCGTGAGATTGGAACAATATGCAGAAAAGTTGCCAAGGAAGTTGTAAAGCACGGACCTGATCATGTAGTTAAGATAACTGCTAGTTCGGTACCAAAATACCTTGGAATACCAAAGTACAGATACGGTGAGATTGAGGAGAAGGATCAGATAGGAATCGCCACAGGGCTTGCCTGGACGGAAGTGGGTGGAGAGCTCCTTACCATTGAGGTTGCTGTGGTTCCGGGTAAGGGTAATTTTACGGTTACAGGGAAGCTTGGAGAGGTAATGCAGGAGTCAGCTCATGCTGCGATGAGCTATGTAAGGTCAAGAGCCGAGCAACTGGGTCTTGAGCGTTATTTCTATCAGAAGATAGATGTTCACATACACGTTCCTGAAGGGGCTACACCCAAGGACGGGCCTTCAGCAGGTATAGCGATTGCAACTGCTATAGTGTCGGCTTTGATAAAGAAACCCGTAAGCCGAGAAGTTGCAATGACAGGGGAGATAACACTGCGTGGAAGGGTGCTCCCTATAGGTGGACTCAAGGAGAAGATACTTGCTGCTCATCGTGGTAGGGTGAAGAAGGTGATAATTCCCAAGGAAAACGAAAAGGATCTAAAGGATATACCGAATAAGATTCTAAAGGATATAAAGATCAAGCTTGTTGAGCATATGGATGAGGTCTTAAACGAAGCTATAGTTTCGGATGAACCGGTGCTCAAGCAGAGGGATCTGGTTGTTCCATCCCCTCCACCTCCTTCTCTTTCGGTTGGTGAGGGAGTTGGAACTAACGTAAATCTCTCTTAAGTTGCTGGATATCAGGTTTGTTAGGTTTAGCCCATAGCGTATCAAACAATAGGCTATGGGCTAAATTGTTTATGGAATCTGGACAAGATGCATAAATTCAGTTATATAAATTACCCGTTTGGTGTCTGCTCTTTAGAGTTCTGTTTATATGGGCGGTTAGCTCAGTGGGAGAGCGCTTGCCTTACAAGCAAGAGGTCACTGGTTCAATCCCGGTACCGCCCACCACTTAAGGTGGGGCCGTAGTTCAGCCCGGTTAGAACGCTGGCCTGTCAAGCCAGAGGTCGCGGGTTCAAGTCCCGTCGGCCCCGCCAAATTTATAAATAACATCAGTATGTTAGAGAATTAAAGGAGTTCCTGGGCAGTAATTTGCTCCGATTTCTTTTTAGGAGTTAAGTACTTCTACCATTCTTACAGAGTGTTCCAGATGGAGATACCGCTTGAAGGTCTTTATGCCTTAGAATCTTGCTTACAGCACTTATATTTGCATTCTGCTTTGCCTTTTCTCCTCGGATTCAAGGATGATTACCTGATTCTATCAGTTCGTAAAGCAGTCCAGCCTGTTTTACAGGATTTTCCCCTCTTTTAATAAGTATTACTGATTGTAATTGTAATATTTTTTCCTCTGAAGTAGACGATTAAGGATTGTGAAAGGCTAAGAGTGGTGGAAATTCTTCCTGCAACTTATAAGCTTTCTTCTCTTATTCTTGTTTTATTTTTAGCTTTCCGAGTTTTAACTCCAAGGTTTTAAGGTTCGACTCTTTTTGCACTGAGCCTATTTATGTCTTTATCATAAGAGTAGACTTCTACATGAAGTTCTTTAGAGAGTTCAGATATATAAGCATCGAGGAAATCTACATTATGCTTGGAGTAAATATCCAGGGCCTTTAGTATGGTTCCTTTGTTCTTTATCTTAAGACCTTTAAAGGTTAGAATTGGTTTTAGAATATCTCTTATATAACTTCTTTCCAGTTTAAAGAACTTTTGGAGTGTCCATATCACTTCTGCAAGTGTTATTTCCAAGAGAATAGCTTTTTCTGTTCCAAACTCTAGTCTTTTAAAAAGTTCTTTGCACTTTTGCGCTTTTTCCGGGTCATCCCAGGTTAAGTATCTTAAAAGGACATTAGAATCAATCAAGTTCATTAGCAACATCCTTTGCTATTTCCTGAGAAACCTTTTCTTCTATTGATTTAAGATCCAGTTTAGCCTTTACCCTATCTTTTAGTATGCCAGCAAGTTTCTCAGCTTTGCTTTCTGCAGGGGATATTTTTATTGTATTGCCTTCTAGCTCTATCTCTACATAGTCACCTGTATTTATTTTTAAAGCATCTCTTAAAGCCTTTGGAAGTACTATATGTCCTTTGCTTGATACTTTTGCCAGTTTCTTTATCATGATTTCACTTATATTGAAGTTTTCACACTTATTGAAAGTGAAACAACTAGTGAGGTCAAGTTTCTTTGTTTCACTCGTTTAGTCTCTCTGCGTCTATTTCTCTATTCCTCGGATACAAAGCTGTTTTCTCTTTTGAGGTTTGCAGTTTATAAGAGTCTGTAGATATTGCCTTTCTTTCTGATTTGGTGTTATTTGCTTGACAATGATGATTAATCTTTTATAATTATGATTATGAAAATGATTTTCAAATTCAGATAAAGATGTTATAGCATGAGAAAACCCTATGTCTATGAACCAACAAGTTTACTTCTTTCTAAATCCAATATAGGTAGCATTAGTAAGTGCAGGTGTTGCGATTTGTATCATCTTTCTATAGCTAATATGACTATCAGACTGGCTTATAGGGATATTCTGCATCTTGCAGAGATGCTTATAGAGGCTCTAGAATTGGATGCTATTTATGGTTTGGATAAGGGGGATCTTAATAGAAAAGATGCTTAGACCAAGACTTTTAAATCTTGGATTTATAGTGATTCTATTCAGAAGATTAAATATTAAGGAGGGTATGTTACTATGGTAGAAGGTGTTATTAGGATACTTATGATGGGTTTTTTTGTTGTAATTGCTGGGATGGTAGCTGGATGCAATTCTGATTCGCTAGGGCAGGGTGGAGTTCGTGAGTACTACATTGCAGCTGAGGAGGTTATTTGGGATTATGCTCCTACAGGGCAGGACCTTATTCATGGTGGCCCTATACCTGAACCCTGGAATGGTAATACTCAATGGACAAAGCTTCGCTATATTGAGTACACCGATGAATCATTTCAAACCCGTAAACCTCAGCCGGAGTGGCTTGGTATTCTTGGTCCAATAATACGGGCAGAAGTTGGCGACACTATTATTGTGCATTTTCTTAACAGAACTAATAGATACCTTAGTATACATCCTCATGGTGTTAGATATGATAAAGATAACGAAGGAGCGCATTACAATCCTCCAGGTGAGGGAAGTATGGTACCACCGGGTGGTAGTTTCACATACACCTGGATTGCAGATGAACAAAGTGGTCCAGGACCAAACGATCCGAGCTCTATAGTTTGGTGGTATCACTCACATGTGGATTCAACAAGTGATATATACGCTGGTCTTTTAGGTCCTATAATCATCACTAAAAAGGGAATGGCTAATCCTGATGGTAGTCCCAAAGATGTTGATCGTGAATTTGTTACCCTATTTATGGTTTTTGATGAAGCTGATGGAGAGGAAAGGGGTTTAATGCATAGTATAAATGGGTATATTTTTGGTAATCTACCTGGACTTGTTATGAGTAGTGGTGAGAAAGTAAGATGGTATATTTTAGGCATGGGAAATGAAATCGATCTACATACACCGCACTGGCATGGTAAGACTGTTCTCTATAACCATAGAAGAACAGACGTAGTAGAATTGCTTCCAGGCAGTATGGTTACAGTTGATATGATAGCTGATAACCCAGGAACTTGGCTATATCATTGTCATGTAGCAGACCATATGGACGCAGGTATGATGGCTGTATATAGAATTGAGTAAACTACACCAACTTACGCGGGAAGCTTCTCTTGAGCTAAGTCCAGGAAGGCTAGTTCCTGGACTTAAAGTATTGCCTGACGAATTAGTATTTTTGTCTAGGGTTATAATACAAAAAAGGAAAAGAGGGTTGCATGAGTTTGGACTAAGAGAATTATTAAGAAAGGTAGAAGGTGTGCTTTCTCCAAGGTACAAGCTTTTCTACGATTTTTCATATCCCGAGGTTCTGCAAATTTAATCCACCTTGTAAGTGATTGAGTGTTAATTAACATCGAACCTGAGTGTCGCATTAAAGCCACAAAGGAATTTCTCTGGGTAAAGTAAAGTTTGTAAAAAACTGTATAGATTTTGTAGATGCCACAGTAATTGCGGTTGCAAAAAGATTATCAATTTATGTGCTTTTTTCCATAGATAAGAGGCATTTCTCTCAGATAAAAACAAAAAAAGGGAAACCTTTTCACTTGTTGCCATAGAAAAGATCTCATTTGGTTCATCACAACAGACCCGGCAGTTTATTTTTCATATAAGCGACCTATAATTATCCGGATAGGGAGGCATAGGTATGGAGGTTAGTTATTCTGAACTTGAGGTTTTGTTAAAGGAGAGAAAGAAGCTTGAGTCTATTATAAGGATTACCGAGAGGGTGCATTCTTTTAGAAGTCTTCAGGATGTATATGATGCCATTATAGATTCTGCGGCGGAGTTAGAGAATGTGGGTATGGTTATGATTTATCTTGTGGATGAGGAGAAGAAGGAGGCTGTGCTTAAGGCTTGGAGGAATGTTCCTGAAGATTATTTAAGGAGGGCAAGTAGGATTCCCTATCCCAGAGGGGTTACATGGAAGGTAATAAATACGGGAGAGGTTTTAAATATTCCTGATGCTCAGAAGGACCCTGACATGGGTCCTGCGGGAAGGGATTTAGGGCATCACGGTCTTTTAGGGATTCCTGTGTTTTCTGATGGGAAGGTAATAGGGGTTATATGGTTTTTAAGTTACAAGGAGCATAAGTTCAGTGAGGATGAGGTTAGGTTCCTTTCCATTCTTGGTACTCAGGTTGCAATAGCCATATCTAAGGCGAAGATGATAGAGGATTTAAGGGAATATGCCAGGATGTTAGAGTCTACAAGGGAGCAGTTAATACAGGCAGAGAAGATGGCTTCTTTGGGGAGACTTACCTCAGGTATTGCCCATGAGATAAACAATCCACTTACTCCTATACTTGGGTATTGTGAGCTTCTTCTTTCCAGGGGGGATTTGGATGAGGAGAAGAGGAGGAAGTATCTTGAGTTTATATACGGGTGTGCTCGGAGGATAGACAGGATAGTTAAGGGGTTACTTAGCTATTCAAGGGGTAGTAAGTTAGAGGTTGAGCCCGTTGATGTAAATAGTGTGGTTGAGAGGGTTTTAAGGTTCAGGGAGTATCAGCTTAATTTAGCTGATATAGAGGTTATAAGGGATTTGGGTTCAGGGTTACCTCTGGTTATGGCAAATCCTACACAGCTTGAGCAGGCTTTTTTAAACATTGTTTTAAATGCGGAGCATGCCCTTGGGTTAAAGGATGAGGGAAGGAGGTTAGTTGTAAGGACTGGGGTTAGGGATGGTGGGGTGGTTGAGGTTAGTTTTAGTGATAACGGTCCTGGTATGTCAAAGGAGGTAGTGGATAAGGTATTTGAGCCGTTTTTTACCACAAAGTCTGGTGGTGAGGGAAATGGGCTTGGGCTTTTTATAGTTTATGAGGTTATAAGGAGGCATGGGGGAAGGGTTAGGGTTGAGAGTGAGGAGGGAAGGGGTGCTACTTTTGTTGTTGAGCTTCCCTGTGTGGAGGGAGAGGTTAGTACAGGTAAGGGTAATAAGGAAGGTGAGATTAAGGAAAAGGTAAAACAGATGGGGAGGGTTTTGGTTGTAGAGGATGAGGAGCTTATAGGTGAGATGATAAGGGAGGTTTTAGAGGGTGAGGGGTATTTTGTATTTGTTGCTCAAAATGGGAGGGTTGCACTTGAGAGGTTAGAGGAGGGGGTTTTTGACCTTATAATCTGTGATGTAAAGATGCCGTGTATGGATGGAAACAGGCTTTATAGAGAGGTTAGGGATAGGTATGGGGTTTCTGAAGACAGGTTTATCTTTATAACGGGTGATATAGAGAGTTTGTCTTCTGAGATTGATAGGGATAGGGTTTTAAAAAAGCCCTTTACAGTGGAGGAGCTAAGGTCAAAGGTAAATAGTAGCTTTTACAGGTTAATTAAACAGTAATTTTACATAAACCCTTTCATCATGCTCATAGTTTTCAGGTAGAGAAGAAACCACTTCGCCTTTAATAACCGGGTTTTTCTTTAGGATTTCTACAAGATAGGGTGATATGGTTCTTCTTATATATCCAATCTTTTTTCCACTCT
>BEIN01000013.1 GCA_002898375.1 bacterium HR37
CTGTTCTTCACTCTGACAGTTCTGATAGTTGGAATCTATAGCCTGCTGTATGGACTTATAGTTTTGGATAAGGGGGTCTGAGTAGGGGATATTAAATCTGGGTCTCTCATTTGCGCTCTGCTTGAGAAATTGTCCTTCAGGCATGGAACTAAACTGGGTTTGTGCTTCGTTTTCAATATTCTCGGGATTTTCTTTCCAGTCTTCACCCTTTTGCTTCCATTCATCCTCTGCACTCTGGCTGTATTGCGGGACATTTCCCTGATTGGATGAGTTTGGGATAAGAACATCCTGATACTGATTCTGTAACTGATTAGAGAAACTTTTTCCCTGATTAAGCCCTGTATCTACATCGGAGGAAAAGAGGTTAAGAGGATAAAAGGTAAAAAGGGTAAAAAAGAGAAGCGTTAGAATATCTAGTGCTATGCTTAAAATATCAATCTTTTTCATAGAAGCTATCCTCTAGAAGTTTCAGGTATTTTTTGGCACTTTTATCTTCTTTTGCAAAAAGCCTTAAGGCATACTCAAGTGAAATATCACCCTTAACCTTTATGTAGCTACTTGAGCATCCTTCCTCATCCTGAGTGCCTGTTACATAGACAATCTGAGGGACTGAGTCTATGTTGAAGCAGGTAAAGAGAACGGGGTGAATCCAAATTTCTGCTTCATAGACTTCTTTATCTCTTTCACCTGTATCCTTTCTAAGAAGTTCTGCTATCTTTGTTATAGTTGCCTTAAGTCCTTCTTCCTCTTTCATTCCCCTAAGCACCATAACAGCTCCTGTTTTCTCGGCTTCGGGAAGTATGGTTTTTAGACTCTCACGAGGCATAGAGAAGGAAAAGAAATAGAAAAGTCTTCCATCTTCGGGTTTGGATAATTGGGGGTTGGGTGCTTGGTCTTCGGTGTTGGGTATTTGGGATTTACCAATTCCTGATCCCGAATCTCCAACCCCTAATCCCTTAACCCTCTCCTCAGGTTTTTGAAACTCTCTCAGGATCTCCTTAGCACGCTTTAGTTCCTCTTGGGTTGGGTAAGTCTTTATTTCCTGAGCCTGAAGATCAGGGATTGGATTAAGATTATGTATTCGGTACTCAATAAGAGAGAAAAATGAGATAATAAACCCAAGGGTTGGTAACATGATGAACCTCAAACCTTGAACTTTGAACATCACAAAATACAGCAGTCTCTTTTTCTCCAAAGCACCCATGTCCAGTCCTCTCCCTTACCCGGATACCATTTATTCACAGACCACCTCATAGTTGCTCTACCAAGAGGAAAAACTTTAGTAGTCTTTGGATAAGCCATCTGAAGCTTGTATTGAGATTTTGGAATAATTAAAGCAGGCTTTGGCTGACATAGTGCACCCTCTCCCACAGTCTTCCATGCAATCCCCTCACGGTGAAGCTTTGCAATAAGCCTTACCGCTGTAAGCCCATAGGTAGCAGGAAGGTCTCCTGATGTGGGAACAGTCCCTGTAAGGGGATACATACTTCCCCATGAACCCACACACCAAAAGAGCTTATCTATTGGGAATCCACCTGCTGATTTTACTGCATCTCCGCTACATACTGCTTGAGCCACAGGGTTTGCAAAAAGAGCTGCTTCAGGGTTAATTAGCATTGCAAACTCATCATCGTTCCACATGGGGTCGAATTCAGTCATGTAAGCAAGGTCAAATCCCTCATGAGAGAGGCATAGGAAATCTGTAAAGAGGTCAAGGACAGAAAACACAGGATAGAAGAAGTAGTGGACGTGAAGGAATGAGTCTGCAACATGTTTATCTGAATCGCTAACTTCTCCACCTCTTTTTGCAAATGATGGAAGAGGGATAGTAAGTCCACCTAAGGATGGGAAACATCCCGGGCCTCTTACAACCTCAATAATTCTTACTGGTTCCCAGAATGAGACTTTAATTCCTACTCTTGGGAATGGATCATAGCAGAAGCAAAGGGGGAAGGAATCCACTGTATCAGTATCCTCACCCCAGGGGGTAACTCTTATTCCACCAATCTTTATGGGAAAGATTCCCATCCAGTCCACATCGCCTATTGGGTTAAAGAATCTACCACCACACTTTGCACCGCCTGATGAAGGTAGTGGGTGATAAGTGATTAGAAGTAGAGCAATTAAAAAAAGTAGAGTTTTTCCCTTCATATTTCATTGTATTTATAAGAAGGGTTTTTAAAAAAGCTATGGGGTGAAATATGGCAAGTTTAAGCAGTTTTTTGCCGTTTATATTGACTATTGACCTAGTTGGGACAATAATACGTAATGACCAACAAAAGGGGGTATAAGAAATTTATGGAAGAGGATATTCGTTATCTTCCTTGCTACAGGTTAAGTGATGCTGCTTTTTATCTAAGAGTGCCTATATCAACGCTTCGTGCCTGGGTTGGAAGACACCATGGTTTTGAACCCCTTATTACCCCTGCTAAGGATAGGCCACTTTTGCTTTCTTTTATAAACCTTGTTGAGGCTTATGTTCTTGCGGTTATGCGTAGGAAGTATTGCATATCAATGCCAAAGATAAGACAGGCTATGGATTATATTCGTAAGGAATTTAAATCGAGGCATCCATTAGCTGAGAAGGAGTTTGAGACTGATGGATTGCATCTCTTTTTAAGAATTTCAGGAGCTTTAGTAAATATTACTCAGAGAGGACAGATAGAGATAGAAGAAGTTATAAAGCAATACTTAAGGCGTATTGAACGTGATCCCAGGGGGTTACCTGTAAGGTTGTATCCGTTTTCAAGAAAGGGTGAACCTGATGAACCAAGGCTGATTATTATTGATCCTAGAATTTCTTTTGGTCGTCCTGTTTTGGCTGAGAGAGGGATTTCTGTTGAGGTTATTGTAGAACGTTATAGAGCCGGGGAGAGCATAGAAGAATTAGTGCGTGATTATGAATGTACGCAAGGGGAAATCGAAGAAGCAATTCGATACGAGCTCTGGCGAGAAGCTGCCTGATACAATTGTATTCTTTCTTGACCATTCTATGGGAAAGAGGGTTATAGCAGATGCCTTGTCAAACTGTATACCAGTAAAGTTCACTTGATTTTGTTTTCTGACTTAACTTAAAATTATTTTTAGAAAAGCAAATTGGTAGGATAGAACAAGTGTTTAAAAAAGCCTTTTGCTTAACGGTTGTTTCCTTTTTACTTTTTCACTATCAAGGTATAGCCCAATCTGCTTCCAGAACGGAGATCAGAATTACAAGTCCAGCCTTTGAGGAAGGAGGAATGATACCTAGGAAGTATACATGTGATGGCAGTGATGTTTCACCTCCACTTGAGTGGACTTCTGTTCCAGAAGGTGCAAAGACCCTTGCTCTTATCTGTGATGACCCGGATGCTCCAATGGGGACATGGGTGCATTGGGTTGTCTTTAATATACCAGCAAGTACTAGAGAACTTCCTGAGAACATACCTCCTCAGAAGACACTTGCAAATGGTGCAAAGCAAGGGATAAATGACTTTGGTAAAATTGGTTATGGTGGTCCATGTCCTCCTGGTGGTACGCATAGATACTATTTCAAGCTTTATGCTTTGGATACAGAAATTAATCTTGAAGCTGGGGCTACAAAGAGAGAGTTACTAAAAGCTATGGAGGGGCATATTCTTGCTCAAGGTCAATTGATGGGTAAGTACAAGAGATAATTGTTTTTACTTTTTAAGAATACGATTAAAATCTTCCTGAGTTATTCCAATTTGTCTTAATATACTTTTGAATGTTCCCAGTGGGATTTCTTTTTTATTCATGGGAAGAATGACTATCCTGCCAGATTCATTTTTAAATTTTCCGTGTGAACCTCTTTGCGAAACGAGATTGAAGTTTAATTGATTTAAGACATATTCTATTTCTTTTGAAGAAAAAAGCCTAGGCACTTAGTTTTTCTTTCCCTACTATAACTTTTCCTATATCAGGAATCTCTATATTTTCACCTTCAAGATAGAGTTCAACTGCTTCTTTTAGGTTATTTATTGCCTCGTCTATTGTTTCTCCGAAGGAAGACACATCTATGTTTAGACATTGGGCTACGTAGTATTTGCCTTCTTGCCAAACAATATAGTTTATTTCTTTCATCAAGTTTATTATATAACTTCTCTAAGGCTCAGGCAACTTGCTAAAAGAAACGAAAAAGCGGACCTTTCGGTCCGCCTGAAAACCCCATCTCAAAGGACAGGGTTTTAGGTTTTAAAACAGGGCAAACTGTAAGGTTTTACCCTGTTCCTTTAGAATCTTTTCAAGTTCCCCCTCGGAAACACAAATCCTTGTTGTTTTCTTCTTCCTTGGCTTTGTGGATTCAATCACATCCACCTTAAGGATTCTGTTTCCTATCTGGGATAGAGTTTTTGAAACCTCTCTTATAGTTGCCTTTTTCTCAGCCCCCATCATGTCAGCTTCTATTTCAAGTTTTCTTGTCCTTGACCATAGAGCGGTAAGGGACTCTTTCTCAGGAAGCCCTTCAACAAGAGCACGGGCAAGTTCAACAACCATAGAGCCTTCTGCCTGAGATAGTGCCTGAAGACCCTTATCTGAGAGTTCACCTTCTACAACAAGGGAAGTCTCTAGCTTTCCTGCAATAAGCCTTAGTGCTTTTTCCTGCATTGTGTCTTTGTAGCAGAGGTAAAATACCCTTACAGGTTTTGTCTGTCCTATTCTCCATGATCTGCGGCTTGCCTGTCTAAGGGTGTAGATGCTGTAGCCTGTTTCATAGAGAATAACTGTTGGGAACTCATAGAGGTCAAGTCCGGTTTTTACAACCTCAGGGTTGCAAATAAGGACATGAGTACCACGCTCTATGGTTTTTTAAGCCACTCTTCCCTTCTTTCAGGGGAAACTGTCTGGCTCTTTAGCACCTCTACCTTAATCCCTCCGTCTTCAAGGAGGGTTTTAAGCCTGGGTGTAATATCACGGGTATCGGTAAAGGTGCAATACACTAAAACCCGCCTTCCTTCCTGTTTTTCTCTTCTTACAATATCTAGAAGCTCTGCCTCTTTTGGCATAACCCCTTCTACAGGAAGGTTAGAAAGTGTTTTCCTTTGACCACCAATTTCAACCTCTATCTCGTTCCTTCTGTATATAGCATCAGGAACGAGAAGAAGTCCTTGAAGGTATGAGGCAAGATTCTTTTGACTTCCACATCTTAGGGACTGTGCTACTATTTCCCTAAGGGCATTCTCTAACTCTCTGTATTCTTCTGCCTGATGTTCTTCCATATCGAGAGTAACCACGTTTTCTTCGTAGGGTGGAAGTGCAGATGAAACATCAGAGAGTCTTAAGAATACGGCATTTGGAAGAAGAAAGTGTGGAAGAAGAAGGGGGCTTACTCCAGGAAGGGGTTTTACTCTAACATTTCTCTTTCTTGCCCTTCCATATCTGTAGTCCTCATCTTCTACTTCCTTTATTGTGCGTTCCATAAACCCGTATTCATCCTGAAACCTGGTAACGGACGCATGGGTATACCTTCTGCTTTTCATAAGAGGGGTATGTGTTCTCCAGAGAAGGTTAAAGAGGTTATATGCATATCCACCAAGAAGAGTTCCTGTAAGAAGGATTCTTTTCTTTATAGAGGATGCAAGCTCACCAAGAGCCTGACCCTGAATAGAATCCCCTTTATACTCATGCACTTCATCTGCAATGAGTATATCAAAATATCCCTTTAGCCACTTTCTTATGAAGGTAGCAAGAGAAAATCTCCTTGGTGGTATGCTTTCCCAGAGAGGTTCTTTGCATTCTTCACATTTTTCCCTCTTTCTCTCTGAAAGGGGTCTATCTTCCTTAAAGAATACCCCACATGAAGGGCATGCATGTTTTCTCATACGCTTTACCCAGGTAGGCTTCCACGAATGAGATAGCTTTGCCCTCTCTCGTGATAGAATCCAGAACTCTGTTACCGTGGGTTTCTCTGGTTTTTTCCCTTTTAGGGGAAGAAGCTTAGAGAGTTCTTTTAGCTGTATTACCCTTACTTCGGGTAGGGTAGCTTTTATTTCCCTTTCCCATTTTCCTACAAGGTGAGGTGGACAGAGAACAAGTACCCTTTGTGGTTTAGAGAAAAGGGAAACTACTGAGATTGACACTTGTGTTTTTCCCGTTCCCATCTCACCTACAATGTAGACTGAGTCTTGAGAACAAAGGGCTTTAAATACCGCAAGAGCTGTATGAGCCTGAGCAGGGTAGGGTTTTCTTAGAAGATGGTTAAATTCTCTAAGTAGGTCTTCTTCCAGGGTGTATATTGGCTTCATAATATCTAGCACCTTCTTTTCAAGTGCAGAAGAGAAGGTGGTTATAAAAGTGGATAGATTCATGCTTTCTATACTTTGCATGATGGTTTACCTCCTTTTTTTTGGGTTTATTGGGTTTTAAAAGGGGTGGATTTTGAAAAGCGTTTTCAATTTTAGCAATAAATTTATTGCTAAAACAGTTAGACGGGTTAGATTATTTTCGGAAAACAATCTCTGCAATAAAGATTGTCAGAGCGGTTACAAATGGAAGAACTACATAAATTGTGGTTTTTAGGTTCTCTATACTTTTCTCAAGAGCATCTATCTTTGTTTCTAATACTTGAAACCTTGCTTCCCACTTGGCATCATACCTCTCAAACATCTCATCAAAGAGGCTGAGGGTAAAATTGGCAACAGCTTTTGCTTTTTCTTCTCCCAAAGTGGTTTCCATCTCTTTGTATGCACTAATTGTTTCTTTTTTCATTGTATCACCTCCTTTATAAAATGGAAAGGGGAAAGGGAATCAGTTTTAAGCTTTCAAAACTTCCCATAAATTTATGGGAAGTCTTTAGTAACCCCACCCCTGTCTGCGTGCAACGCACAGGCAGGGAAGTTCCCTTTCCCAAAGGTAAACTAGGGAATCTGCTCTCTCAGATTCTCTATGTTATCCGAGATTGCAGATTTAAGTTCTTCATAATCAATCCTTACCCATCCTCCGATGATACCCCCTGTAAGGGTTTCAAGGGGTTCGAAGGAGTGGGTATCTATAGACCACTTCCACAGCCAATCAGCCCACTCAGGAAGGAACGGAATCTCTTCCATTACCTTCCTTGTAAGCCTTTCTTTAATCTCACTTTCATTCCTTCCCACAACTATATGGGAAGAGAAATCAAGTGGGTATATAAGGCTGTGGATTATGTTCTGGGAGAGACGACGGGTTTTTAAACGGTAGGTATCAAACCTATGGCTTCTTCTTACACCAAACCGGGCATCTTCTCCAAAGTAGAGTGTGTGGTTCTCAAGAAAAGCCGCTGATGCCCCCCGGACTGTGCTTTCACTTCCTACAAGGGAAAGAAGAACAGAGCTTGAAGAATACTCTTCACGAAGGATTACATCGGCATAAACGTTTCCAAAGGTTTTACAGGTTAGCATGGCTTGCCTCCTTCAGATTTGGTTTTCTTTTGGTGGAAAACCCCATCCTGAGGAGGAAGTGCTTCCCCTCTTGAGACAGGGTTTTCCTGAGTTGGATTTCCCCGCCGAGGGGGAAGCATGTGTTTACTTAATCTCGTAGAATTTTCCGGTTTTAAGGTCAAGGGCAAGTATTGCTACCTCAACCTTCTCAATCTCTTTTATCACTCTTACTTCCCTTCCTTCCTCGTCCCAATCCACTTCTTCCTCTCTCTGGGTTACCCTTTTGGTGCGCCCCTTAAGAACAAGGTCATAACCTTGTGCTTTAAGACGTCCATCAAGGTAACCACCTGCAAGAAGAAGTGCTAGGTGTCCCTTCCTTAGGGGCATTATGGGACGGCAAGAAGGTGCTTCCTCAAGTTCCCTCCAGAACTCTTCCCAAAGGGGACTTTGTCCTAAAAGCCCCCGTGCGGTCTCTTCATCCACATCCATTGAGAAGAAAATCTGAGGGGTCTGCCCTGGTGGAAGCTCATAGATAGGCTCTTTCTGCATGGAAAGGGCAGGAATTGAAATCTCACCCCTTCCTATTGCAGTAAGCCTTGCTCTTAGTAGCTCATCAGGTTCTGATTTGGGTTTCTTCTTCCCAAAGAGGACTACTTGTTTAAATACCTCGTAATCCCCTTCAGGGAATTTATAAATCCTTATATCCTCATACCAGTTTGAGAGAAAGGTAGAGGATTTTATAAGAACATATATTGGGACAGTGAACTACTCCCAGCTTACGCAGGGAGCTTCTCCTGGGCTAAGCCCAAGAAGGCTAGTTCCTAGCCTTAAAATATTACGTGATGCATTGAGGTCTCTATCAAGGGTGATATGACAAAAATGACAAATATGAACCCTATCAGAAAGCAATTTTGGGGCTCTAGCACCACATCTACTACAGATTTGGCTTGTTCCCCTTGGGTCTACCCCAATAGCATACTTACCAGCACTCTCAGCCTTGTAAGCTATGCATTGGAGAAACCTACCCCAGGAACAATCCCCTATAGATTTAGCGAGGTTAGTTATTATTCTGCATCATTTGTTTAATCTTCAAGTCTTCGTAAACAACCAGGTCGTATTTATTCACAAGGTACCTGCTAACTTTATGAAGAAAATCATTTCTCTGATTAGCTATCTTTCTATGAATCTTGGCTACTCTAACTCTGGCTTTCTCTCTAGCACAAGTTCCCTTCCTCTTCCTAGAAAACACCCTCTGGGCTTCGGCAAGCTTAGCTTCAGATTTGGCAAGATACCTTGGATTCTCAATCTTGGTTCCATCACTCAACGTTGCAAAAGCATCTATACCAACATCAATCCCTACTGCATTCCTTATAGCAACTTTATCTCTTCTATCTGGAATCTCAAAACTAACTATCGCATACCACCTATCAATTTCTTTTTTAAGAGTAAGAGTTTTAAATCTAGCACCCTCAGGAAAATTACGGTGCCTCTTAACCCTGATTATCCCTATCTTAGAAATCTGAATCTTTCTATCACCAAGAAACTGCCACCCACTTTGAGGATAACAAAAACTCTTATACCAGTTTCTACCCTTAAATCTTGGAAACCCTGGCTTCTCCCCCATCTTAAGCCTTCTAAAGAATGCCCTAAAGTTCTTATCCAACCTTCTAAGAACATCCTGAAGTACTTGGGAATGAACTTCTTCAAACTCAGGTCTAACTTGCTTGACCTCTACAAGAGAGTTAGCCTGTTCAGAATAGGTAACATAGTATCTTGCTTTTTGCCAAGCCTGAATTCTATGCAGAAGGGCAGAGTTATAAAGTTCTCTCGAAAGCTCAAGAGTGGATTCAAGTTTTTGAAGATGAGTTTTATTGGGATAGAGCCGGAATTTGTAACTAAATTTCGACATGATAGTTATACCCCAAAAATACGTAAAATATCAAGCCATTACGGGCTTAGCTTTCCGTATCCCCAAGCTTAACACTCTGGGGTCTTGGAAAGCTTGAAAAGATAAACTTTGCATCTCTGGATTTTGCCCTTACAACAGGCTTTGTATCTATGGCCTTTGAGGTTTTTACGTATAAAACCCCCGATAGAAGTAAAAGCACTACACACACTCCCCACCTGAGCATTGCATGTCTCCTTTTGCTTTTAAGGTAAAGATATACCCCTCCCTTTGTTTTTACATTATAATAAATGCAAAAGGCATGAAAGGGTTACAGGGTAAAACACCAAAAGAGAGGATTGAGAGGCTTCTGGTTGATATAAGGGAGAACAAAACCGGAGCGGTTGAACGTTTTTTAAAGGAGATTCAGAGCACGGTTTTAGCCTTTGGTATAAAGGTTTGTGGTGGACACATGGAGGATGCAAAGGATACAATGCAGGAGGTTCTCATTCAGTTTTTTAGAGGGGCAAGAAGACTCAGGTTTAAAGACCCAAAGGCCCTGACCGTATGGCTCTACAAGGTTGCTAAAAACGCCTGTCTTATGAGCAGGCGCAGGGGGAAGTATGAACCCGGGGAACTGCTCTCCATTAACGGTGGTTTGAGAGAAGGTGATGGTGCTAATATAAGCAAGCAAATGGACCTACCCGATTGGTCTGGGGTGCCGGATAGGATTCTCTTTGAAAAGGAAAAAAAGCAGATTGTTCAAAGGGCCTTACTTGAGCTTCCACTTGATTACAGACTGATCCTTGTGCTAAGGGATATGGAGGGGCTTTCTACAAGGGAGGTATCTGAGGTTATGGGAATAAGCGAGAGCAATGCAAAGGTTAAACTCCACCGTGCAAGATTGTATCTCAGGGACAAACTATCAAAGCATTTTAACGGTTTAATGTAGAGGAGAGGTTGGTTGAGAAGGGAAGAGAGGTTTGGATGTAGTGAGACCTTAAATTACCTTTCGGGTTATCTTGATAAGGACATTGATGGTTCTTTATACAATATGATCAGTAAGCATATAAGGAGCTGCAAGCCGTGCAGGTCTTTATTTAAAACCCTTAAAAAGACACTGGATTTGTGCAGGAAGTTTAAACCCAAGGTGGAGGTTGCTGAGGTTAAAGAGGAGGAGTTAAGTAAGACTCTTAAAAGGGAGTTAGAGGCTTTTAGAAGGTTTATTCAGGGGCAAAAAAAATGCTAAAACGTTTAGAGTTCAACCTGTATGCCGATTTCAATTGCTCTGTTTGGGGGAATCCCAAAGTGATCAAGAGGGGTTTGGGCATTTCTGGACATTAAGGCAAATAGCTTCTTTCTCCAGCGGGACATCTCCTTTGAAGGGCCAAGGTGTAGTGTTTCACGACCCAAAAAGAAGGTTGTATCCATAGGATTGAATTCCATTCCATGGTCAACCTCTGCCAGGCGAAGGATTGCAGGTATGCTTGGGATTTCCATAAAGCCAACGTGTGCGATTATCCTGAAAAAGTTTGGGGTAAGCTCCTTTATCTCTATCTTTTTAGACCTGGGCACACGGGGTCTTTCTTCGGTAACTACCGTTAGAAGAATTACACGCTCGTGGATGACTTTGTTGTGTTTTAAGTTATGGAGTAGAGCCTGAGGAATACCCTGGGGGTTGCTTACCATAAAAACTGCGGTTCCCGGAACTCGGCTGATTTTATTACCTCCGCTTATCAGGTCATTTAGAAGAAGCTCAATAGGTGTTTCCTCTTTCTGAAACCTCTCTCTTAAAATAGCCCTTCCCTGGTTCCAGGTTGTCATAAGAAGGTAAACTATACCCCCTACAAGGAGTGGAAACCATCCTCCTTGCCTGACCTTGAGGATATTGGCACCAAAAAAGGCAAGATCCACTATAAGAAAGGGAATCGTAACCGCTAGGGCTGTGACTCTACCCCATCCAAGTTGTGCTCTTACGTAAAACAACATAAGGACTGTGGTAACAACCATTAGCGTTGATATTGCTACACCGTATGCACCTGCAAGGTTTTTGGATGAGTGAAAGCCAAGAACCAGGCCTATTGTACCGGTAAAAAGTACCCAGTTTATCAGTGGAACGTATATCTGGCCGATTTCTTCAGGAGAGGTATGGAGTATCTTAAGACGCGGCAGGTAACCGAGTTGTACGGCCTGCCGTGTAAGGGAAAATGCCCCGGAAATCACGGCCTGTGAGGCTATAATCGTTGCTGCCGTTGCCAGTACAACCAGAGGATAGAGTCCCCATGTGGGTGCAAGCAGGTAAAAAGGGCTTGATATGTTTTTGGGATTGCTAATTAAGAGTGCTCCCTGTCCAAAGTAGTTTAGAAGCAATGCGGGTAATACAAGCGCAAACCAGGCCAGACGGATTGGCTGTTTGCCAAAGTGTCCTATATCAGCGTAGAGTGCTTCACCTCCCGTTACCACAAGAAAAACAGAGCCAAGAACTACAAGCCCTCTGTAACTGTGTGTGGAAAAAAACTCAAAGGCATATAACGGGCTTATAGATTTAAAAACGGTGGGAACCTTTACAATCTCTACTATCCCAAGGAGCGCTATGGTTGTAAACCAGAGCAACATGATAGGGCCAAAGACCATACCGATTTTACCGGTTCCCCTTTTCTGAAATACGAAAAGAGCAATTAGAATCCCGATTGTCATGGGAACAACGTAGGAGCCAAAAAGAGGTGTTCCAACCTCCAGTCCCTCAGTTGCGCTAAGAACAGAGATTGCGGGTGTTAGCATGCTATCCCCGTAGAAAAGGGCAGCTCCAAAGAGACCAATTGTAAGCAGTAGGTTGTTCTTAACTGATCTAACCATTTGCTTTGGAACAACCAGTGTAAGTAGGGCAAGTATCCCTCCCTCTCCCTCGTTATCTGCTTTCAGCACAAAAGCTAGGTATTTAATGGATATTACCAGTATAAGAGACCAAAAAATTAACGAAAGCACCCCCAAAACGTTACTTTCAGTTACCGAGATGTGCTGTGCTGAGAAACACTCACGAAACGCATAGAGGGGGCTTGTCCCTATATCTCCAAAGACAACACCGAGCGCAAGAAGTGTTTTTATATAGATTCTGTTCTTATTAGATATCTCAGTTCTTTTCATGGCCTAGGAAAACCAAGATCTCTTATCTTTGCTAAAAGCATTAATTATACCGTTTCTGTGTTTGTGTCAATTAAGGTTTTTCTTCTTTTGTGGTAATTTGGTTGTATAATTTTTTAGTCACAAGGACGTATCGATACGGAAGATAAAATGACCAAATCTGAGAAAATAGGTGTTGTAGTTGGGGTTATAGGAGCAAGTGTGGGTAGTTTGAGCTGGATTGTAATTGCAGGGGCATCCATGGGAGCATGGCCTTTTATAGTGCTTCCCTTACTTTTTGGTGTGGTCTGTGTTGTCTCTACCATAAGGCTCTACACTCTCTATCCCCAGAGCAAGTTTACTATTATGGGGCTGGCTATACTTTGGCTTTCTATATTAAACCTTATTTTTGGCAATCTCATATACGATAGGCTGCCAGAGAACATACTCGATGTGCCAACCGGAAAGGAAAGTTTTAGCCTGTTAAAGCTTAATCTTTTTATCGGATTAATTTCTCTTCTTGGGTTTTGTTTGGTGCTTGTGGATGTCTTTAGGGGAAAGAAAAGCATCTAGAATTCTCCCTTGGCTGTTTGCGGTTCTTGTGCTTTTATCAGGTAGAATTTTAGTGTCTGACAAAGATTAACTTTTGATTTGCAATTATGAGCATTAAAAATCTGGAGAGGATATTTAATCCGGAGTCGGTGGCTGTTTTAGGTGTAAGCAGGAAGGAGGGAAGTGTAGGCTATACTCTCTTTAAGAACCTTGTTAGCGGTGGATTTAAGGGAAGAATCTATGGCATAAATCCGCATGTAAGTGAGCTGTTTGGGAAACGCATATACAGATCCCTTGCTGAGGTGGAAGACAGTGTTGACCTTGCTATAGTTGCTGTGCCTGCAGAGGTTATCCCTTCGGTGCTTAGAGAGTGTATAAAAAAGGGGGTAAAGGGAGCTGTAGTTGTTTCATCGGAGATTAAAGAGCATGAGGGATTGGACAGAGAGGTGTTTTCGGAGGCACAGAATGCGGGTATAAGGATTATTGGCCCTAACTGTCTTGGTTTTGTTATAACATCCCTTGGATTGAACGTAAGCTTTTCCTCCTCACTTCCCCCTGCTGGTAACATGGCCTTTATATCACAGAGCGGAGCGCTTTGTACAGCCATAATGGACTGGGCATGCAAGGAGAGGGTTGGGCTAAGTCATGTGATTTCTGTGGGGGAGATGTTGGATGTGGATTTTGGAGACCTTATTGATTACCTGGGAAACGATTCCTGTGTAAAGAGTATCCTTCTCTATGTAGAGTCCCTTACAAACATCAAGAGGTTTGTAGGAGCTGCAAGAAGTGTTTCTAGAATAAAGCCCATAATAGCCCTCAGAGCCGGTAAGGGAGAGGTTGGGGGATATGGCAAATTGTTTTATACCGAGTCTCTTATAACCGAAGACGACGTATACAATACGCTCTTTAAGCGTACTGGTATAGTGAAGGTGGATACAATACATGAGCTGTTTAACACAGCAGAGTCTCTCTCCAAGCAACCCCGTCCTCTAAATCCAAACTTGGTTATTATAACCAACGTGGATGGAATTGGCTTTATGGCAAGTCATCTTCTTTCTACCCGCTGGGGTGTGGAGTTACCAAAGCTTAAACAGGAGACTGTAAGGAAGCTGGATGATATTCTTCCTCCATATGCAAACAAACAGAATCCAGTTTGCATTTTTGGTGATATCATCCCGGAGCAGTACGTAAAGACCATCGAGGTCTGTATGGAGGATGAGGAAGTAGGGGGAATCATTACTATCTTTGCCCCTCATTCCATTACACATCCTTCGGATGTGGCAAGGGCCATCTCAGATACCGCAAAGAGGTTGACAACCAAACCGATTTTTGCTGTATGGATGGGAGGACAGCTTGTGGCAGATGCACTAAGTATTTTAAACAATGAATCTTCTATCCCTACTTTTGGTACCCCGGAGGAAGCTGTAAATGCGTTTATGCATATGTACTTCTACTCTTACAATCTTAAGCTCATCCAGGAAACACCGAAGCTTATAGAGGGAAAGTTTGATAAAAAGAGGGTGGAATCTATAATAGAGAGTTTTCTAAGGGATAAAAGCCCGGCTATTCTTCCCGAGGTAGACTCAAAGGCAGTTGTGGCAAGCTATGAGATCCCAGTAAACAGTACCGAGGTTGTAACCACTCCGATGGAGGCTTCAAAGGTTGCAAGGGACCTTGGTTTTCCTGTGGTTTTAAAGGTTCACTCCCCCGATTTAACTGACAGGTCAAGTGTAGGCGCTGTAGCCTTTACACTACATACGGATTCTGAAGTTGTCCATGCATTTGAGAGGATCTTGAGTAACGTAAAGAAGCTAAGGCCCGACGCAAGTGTCCTTGGTGTTACCGTTCAGCCCATGATGATGGAGAAGGGATTTGAGCTTATACTTGGAGCTCACAAGGATCCTGTTTTTGGCCCATTGATACTCTTTGGAACAGGGGGATCGATGGCAGAGTTTATAAGGGATATAGCAATTGCTATACCTCCTATTAATTCTACTCTTGCTCTCAGGCTTATGGAGAAAACCCGTATATTTAACCTACTTTTAAGAGGTTTCCGCGATATTCCACCTGCAAATGTAGATTCTTTGGTAAAGATAGTGGTTAATTTCTCAGAGCTTATTACTGATTTCCCTGAGATTGTGGACGTTGACCTAAATCCTCTCTATGTAAGAGGGGATTCAATTGTTGTTCTTGATGCACGTATAAGAGTAGAGAGAACAAAAGATAGGTCCCCACATCATCTCATTATTGCCCCATATCCGGATCAGTACGAGAGCTACCATACATTGAAAGACGGTACGGTTGTGCTTCTTAGACCAATAAGGCCAGAAGATGAACCGCTTATTCTTGAGCTATTTAACACCTTCTCGGAAAAAACAATTGTATATCGTTTCTTCCGTTTGATAAGGGTTACCACACACGAGCAACTCGTTCGCTTTACCCAGATTGACTATGAACGTGAGCTTTCTATTATTGCAGTAAGCCAGCCCCCTGGTCGTCAGAGGATACTGGGAATCGTTCAGCTGGTTTTTGAGCCTGTGGGAAACAGGGCTGAGTTTGCCCTAGTTGTGGGTGACCCATGGCAGGGAAGGGGTCTGGGAAGGAAACTTATGGAGGTCTGTATATCAATAGCAAAAGAGAGAAAGGTAAAGCTTCTTTGGGGTGAGATCATTCCTGAGAATATACCCATGATAAATCTCTGTAAGAAGATGGGCTTTAATATCGAGAAGAAAAATGGCTCAGTGTATGCTGAGCTAAGGTTAGAGTAAGTATCTATACCATCATCTCCGCATATGATATGCCGGTGAAGTTTTCGGCTGCATCAAGACAGCCAAAGTTGTTTTCCTTAAACAGGTCATACCACATGTGGCTGAGTGCAAAGAGCCCAAGTTCCCGTGCCAGCCTTTGCCATTTGGTTCCTGACATTCTCCATAGATCATCTGCAAGTACATCTGCTCTTTTGTTGTGAGGGGCAAAGTGGGAAACCATAAGGTGTTTTTTCCACTTTCTGAAGGTCTTAAGGCACAGTATAATCTGTTCCGGATTTCCACTTACATTGAGAGGGGTTTCGTTATTGGGGAGTTCTCCGGTTTTATACTCTACCATTGATTGAAACGATACAAAATCCATACGCCTCATAAGTTCCCCAAAATAGGGGATCATACTTTTTCCACTTACCCTGACAGGGTCATCGAATGTGGCAATCCATCCTCCCCATGATATAGAGACCCTGGATCTTGGGAGTATGGATTTAATCTCTTCTGTTACGCTGCTTATGTTTTTTATGAATTCCTTATAATAGGGTTTTGTCCGCTCGTTGTAGGTATCCCAGGGTTCAACGTATGTGGTAAACTCGGTAGCAAGACTAAACAGAGGGGATAGAATCCCCTCTGATCTTGCGATTTGGGTTATCTCTTTTATATCTTTTTTAAATTTAGGGCTTATGTGGTACCTTCCATCCGTTAATTTGCTATCTTCCCATGTGATTACATGCAGATTGTATCCCAGGGATTTTAACTCCCTTAAAAAGCCGCTTTCTTTCCAGCCGAGCCAGTCTCCTATGTTTGAGCTTCTTGAGTCCTTGGCATTTAGCCAAGCTGTAAGAAAAGAGGGTGATATTCTTTCCAGAACAGTACTACCTGCGTTCTTATCCCATTTAAGGATCTTTTCCGGATCGTCTCCAAGCCCTATCTCAATAGGGGGTAGGTATCTTTTTTTATTATCAAGCAGTATGGTTGTTGAGAAAATTAGCTTTATAAACTCCCGTCTCGTGTACATATTCCGGTTAATCTAATCCTTGTGGTATCTTGCGGCAAATATTTTCCATTTCCCAATCTTTTCTACAAGCTCCCAGTTGGGGTCTTGTTCTGGGAAGATAAAGGGGTTGTTTTCATTTATCATGTTTCTGTATTTGGGGTGCGGAACCACAACGTATCTTGCTATGAAGAAAGGGGCTTTAAGATAAAATCCAAACTCCATTTGGTAGGGCAGGACAAATGACTTTGGATCCCCATGGAAAAAGACAACCGCATAGTCATAGGTATCGTCAAAGAAGATCTTCCCCTGGAGGGATTTAAGATAGTTTGCAAGCTCTTTTTCCTCTTTAAATCTTTCATCTTTGTGTGTTCCGATCAGGGTCTTTATAAAATCCCTCTCTTCTCCCCATGTTGTTCTATCAGAAAGGGTGTATCCAATTAGGGCTCCGGCAATCAGGGCTATAGCAAGAAGGTATCTGGATGCATTACTTCCTAGGTTGCTTTCAAATATCAGGGATACTGAACCAAGCAAACAGAAGTAACTTGTTGAAACCATGTTATCTAATAAAAGGGTGCTTGTAAGAGCAACGGCAAGTGGGGAAAGAAACAGAATGAGAAGATTTGGTTGCCTTGCTACGTGGTAGAGAGAAACAAGATAAGATGGGAAAAGAATGATTGCTAGGGCAAAGCTGTAAAATAGGGATTTGTGTTCTCTAAGTGTTGTTTCGAATGAGATAAGTCCAAAGGTATGTATGAAGTGAAAGGGATCCCCTTTATATAGCCAGTTTATATACGTCCAGCCTGTAGAGAGGAAAAGAGAGGGAAACGTAAATATAAGTAACTTTGAAACAACCCGCCACCTATTTTTATCCTGTATCAGGGTAAAGATAAGCGGCATCAGGAAAAAAACGGCTTCGTATCTTATCAAAAATGAGAACCCAAGAATCAGGGATGAAATAAAAAAGGCAAAGGTATCTTCTCCCTTGCTTTCAATGAACCTTTTAAAATAAAAGGTAAAGAGGGAAAGCAGGAGTAAAAAAAGACCGGCACTTCCTCCGCTTGAGAAGGTATATATAAAAAGAGGGTTAACTATAACAGGTGTAATTATAAGAGTGCTTATACCGGTTTTTCTCAAGGAGGATAGGAGAACTAGGATAGTTAAGGCTCCGGAAACAGAGGAGAGAAATGCTCCTGCATAGGGGTGAAGTCCCAGATATGCCGGAAGAAAACGAAGCATAAATGGAAAGGGTGGGTAGGTAAGCCCGATATTTTCGAATCTGGCAGGCTCTCCCCTGACTGCAAGGAGTGCCTTCTCTCCAAGATACACCTCTTCAGCTCCCCAGAATCCCTTCTCATGGGCTAGCATACCCATGTAGAAGTAGAAAAAGAACGTGGAGAAGAAAACCAGAATGTGAACTGTTTTACGTTGTTTGCTTTCTTGCTGTAAATATCCTTGATATTCCATGTGGGGTTTTTTCCCAGTAAAAGGGGTTTGATACTAATTGTATCTGAGCATTCCACGCAGCTATTGAGTGTAGAATCCAGTAGAAGGGGCTTAACAGTGCCCAGGGTGTTAGTCTGTAGAGTTTTCTACGCCAGACTGCAATCATATTCATAAACACAATCATGCTGTTTCCTATAAGCAGGTTTAAAAGCGAGAAGTATAGAACCCAGGGTGGAAATATGGGTTCTAAAACCCTTGTCTGGGTAAGTAGCCATACTATATAGAGTATCCAGAGCACAGGATTTACCAAGAATACAAATGGGGTTCCTCCTATAAAAAGCTGAAAGCCTATAAATGACTTTAAACCAATTTCCCTTATGAGCCTAAATGGGTTTCGCATGTGTACAGCATATGTTTGCATGTATCCTTTGATCCAGCGAGTTCTCTGGTTTATCCAGTTTTTTAACCTGCTTGTTGCTTCCTCGTAGGTGGTTGAATCCAGGGTCCTGACCGTATAGCCAAGCCTTGCTGCTCTCACTCCAAGGTCTGCATCTTCTGTAACGTTAAACGGGTCCCACCCTCCAATCTCTTTTAACCTTTCTGTTACAAAGTGGTTACTTGTTCCCCCAAGGGGGATCGGAACACCTAAGAGCTCAAGGCCTGGAAGTATATAGTCAAACCAGTAGGAGTACTCAAGTGTAAACATACGGGTTAAGAAGTTCTCGTATTTGTTGTAGTAGTTAAGCCTTGCCTGGACGCAGACTGTGTTTAGAGGGGAGTTTCTAAAGGTAGAGATTGCTTTCTTTAGCTGATCTGGCTCGGGTCTATCCTCTGCATCGTATATCGTTATGTACTTACCTCTGGCGAATTGAAGTCCCCAGTTACAGGCCTTTGGTTTTGTTTTTGGAAAGGAATGCGGGACAACTATAAATTCAAAAAAGCCCTCAGGTTTAAGCTCTTTGGCTGCAACCAGGGTTTCTATATCGTCCTCCTCAAATAGGATCTTCACATCAAGCTTTGATTTTGGGTAATCGATTCTTCTAATCGATTCTATAAGGTGGGGAATAACCCGGGCTTCTTTATAAACGGGGATGAGTATGGTGTAGTCTGGTAACTCTGAATCCCTAATTTGGTGCGCTCCTGCCTCTTCTTCCCTCTTTCTGGTTTTGGCTCCAAGTAGACTGAGAACCAGCTTAAACATTACTGACAAGAAAAAGAACGTCTGAACTATGGAGTTTGCTACATAGAAAGCAAGTATTGGCTTAAAAAAAAGCAGGTAAAGAAAAACGGTGGAGAAGGTATAAAAGGCAACAATCTGCCAGTTGGCAAGTATTTTTTTTGCGGAAAACTCAGCTTTCTCTCTTGCAAGTAACTCTATGGTCTGCTGCTTTAGCTCTTCCTTAAAGTAGGTGCCAAGAACCCATATTATATCAAGCTCAGTTGTAATCGCTTTCTTTACCGGAAGTCCCGTAATCCTTTCTATCTCTTTTTCTGTGTTCTCTTGCAGTGGATCGGTCATTGCAACAAGAAGCTTGCCGTCTTCTATACGGATAGGGATAACTTCATTCTCTTTCATGAAGTTAAGAGAAAGGAGTTTAAGAGCCTCTAAATCTATTCTTTCATCCCTCAGGTCTAAAAAGGGAAGGTTAAGCTGCTTGGAAAGTGCCTTGTATAGGTCCAGTCTCCTTACAAGACCGTAGGAAATTAGTATTCTCCCAAGTCTACCTCCCCACTCTCTTTGAAGCTCCAGTGCAAGGGAGAGTTTGGCCTCATCAATTAGGCCTTCTCTAAGCAGAATCTCTCCAATACGGGATCTTGATTTATAATCTAAACCAACTGCCAACTTTTATCCCCCATCCTTCTCCTGTGTTTCTGCCCATAAAGTGCCAGAAACCTCCAAATTCAAGAGATAGGGATCGGGTTATAGGAATTACAACTGAACCTGTTCCCTTAATAAGGGAGAAATCCGGATTTATGGTTACGTTTTTAGAAACCCTAAAGGGCTCTTCATTTCTGAGTCCTTCTATACCATCTATTGCTAGTATAATCTCCCATCCTGTACGTGGTTTTATCCCGAGAAGTAGCTGATACCTTATCTGGTCTGAGGGCTCTCCAATCCTGAACCTTATGCCAGCCTCTGTGTTCACGTAGGATGGGATCTCAAGCAACAAGAAGCTTTTTCCGGCAAGTAATTTGCCCTCTAATCCCACATCCTGGTTTCCTAAAAGTGGTGTGTCATCTAGGGAGTAGGCTGGAAAAACAAAAAGTCCCTGAACGGAAAAGACAAAGGGTTCGTTAAAGAGATTTACCCTAATACCCACTTCTTGATCACCTAGTCCCCTGTTTCTGTCTTTTGAGAATGCATCCTTAAATTCGAGGAAATCGAAGAAAAAGTTCCCAACGAGGGTTAGCCGTTTGAGAAGCCCTGCTTCCATATAGTAGTTGAATTCGTGTTTTGTAAATTTACCGTTATTCGGTATGGCTTCTCTATCCCCGTATCCTTTAAACAGTTTGTCTGTTGTGTAGAAGTAGTAGGTAAATATATGAAGGCTTTTCCCTTTTTCCTGAACCCATGCTCCGGCTAGGCTTTTGGTCAAAGCGGGTAACATAAAGAGCACCGTAAATATAAATACTTTTTTCATAGCTTTGCTTCTGTTTTATTTTTTATTCTCTTCTAAAGCGAAAGTATAGGAAAATACAGAAGATGGAAAGTACAAGCCAGGCTATGGCAAATATTAAAAATCTATACCTTTCCCAGAAAAGACTTAGCCTTTCTTTTTCAGGATATTCTATATTTACTTCTTCCCCTCTGAAGTTAAGAAAAATCCTCTTCCCATCTCCTATTGCAATGTTTCCATCTAAACTTGCAAACCTTTTTCCCTCGCTTAAATACTCAAGAAAGTTAACTAACTCTTCCTCTCTGTCTCCTGTATATGTTGCTAGAAGAATGTTTCTTCCAGCATCTCTAAAGACCTCTAAAATACCAAAAGGGGTTGTATTTTCTACTTCCCATATTACCTTCTCCTTGCCATGGTCATAGATTCGGATAAAGCCTTCTGTAGAAGGTAGAAGAGGGGGAGAAAGGCTCAGTTGTTTTAATTCGGATGGCGAAAGTACTGCTACCACGTTGTGTATGCCTGGGGGAAGTTCTCCAGTTAGAATCTCTGGATAGGTTCTGTTTTCACCCTGGCTTTGCCAGATAAGATAGAGAAGCTTACCGGCAACCTCGATATCTTTTTTGCTTGGAGGGTTTTTAAAGAAAATCACAAAATAGGGGTTTAGTAACCAGGGTATATCTTCAAAAGTGGTCTCTACCTTTTTGCTGCCCACAGCCTCTAGATAGGAGGTTCCGTATATTTCGCATTTAAATTCTTCAAGGGAATCTGCTTTGCAGTATGGGGGTGTGTAGGAGATCTCAAGTCCTACAGAGTTTTCCTTCCTTATCAGGTATGAGGGGAGGGGTATCACAAGTCCGTTGATGTCTCCATCCTTAAGGGGAATGCTTTTAATCAGGTGCTTGTTAAGGTATACATTTAGCAATGCTTTCCCTGTATCAAGGGGGGTGTGTGCTCCGTAAAGGATGAGTCTTAGTTCTTTGGGTTTCCTTGGGTATAACCCCAGATTCAAATATACATTTGCCTGTTTCTTATCTATACCTTCCATTTCAAAATCAGAAAGGCCGAGTTTGCTAAGTGAAACTTTTGAGATTTGGTCTTTCTGGCCAAGGTAGGATTCGTCTAAACGGTTTATGAAAAGCATATCTCCAAAGGCACTTTCTCTTATATCCTCTCTTAGGAATCCGGCTACACTCTCCTCCACCTGCTTTTCATTCTCTCCCTCAAGGAGAAGTATATGTGAGCCGTTTCTTTGAATCAGCCTAATACCTTGATGTGTTTCTTTATTATTGGGTCTTTTTGTAATAACCACTGCATGTTTTTCTGAAAGAGAAGACATCCAGCTTTCTATATCCCCAAACTCTTCTATTTTTACTATTCCTTCCTCACCAAGCTCTCCTTTTAGGAATGAGTAAAGCCATATTGTTCCCTTGGCTTCACTTAAGGAGCGTGACTTAGGTATACCTATTACTACTTTTCCCTCTTCCTTTAGAGATGGAATAAAGCGTGAGATTGAGAGGTTACTCTCTTTTTTTAAAGCAAGTTTAATGAAAGAAGATGGAAGTATGTTTGTCCAAAGAGATTCGGTTGATATATCGTAGCAGGGGTCTTTTGTTATGTACTGTATAACCGAGACTGTAACCTTTATAAAATCGTTTCTCGGATCAAGGGAAAGGGAATGTAGGGGTATGTGGAGGGTATTAGATGAGCTGGTAATATAGGATGAAAAAACCGAAACATCGTTTATAGAAACCTTTATAATTGAGTCTTTTGAGAGAACGGGGGAGGATTCGGTGTTTATTTCCAAGAAGCTCTCATCCGGAACCACCTCTTTACCGTCCAGGGGAAAGAAGAAGCTATAAGATGCCCTTCTTCCCTCAAGCACCAATGGGGTTTTGTATCCTATATCACTTAGATGTATTTTTATGTGCTTAACGGATTCACTGCTTATTGCCTTGTTTGTGGGTACAAAAACTAGTATATAGGCAAATACTGCAACCAGTTTTTTCATCTTCAATTTTAAAATAGTTCAGGTTGTGTAAATTATATATACACACTTCATATTCTTTTCAAGATAATACGGTCTGTTGTAGTAATTACGGAAAAGATTCCATACGTTTGTTTTAAGGAAAATACAACCAAAGTCCTGTTGAATTCAGGGTAAGGAGTAGTTTTTACTTATCTTATGGGAAGACATATACTTTCCCTTTTGTTGGATGACGAACCCGGTGTTCTTGCAAGGATTGCTGGTATCTTTAGCTCAAGGGGCTTTAACATAGAGAGTTTATGTGTTTCTGGAACCCAAAGCCCATCTGTTTCAAGGGCTTTTCTTGTGGTAAAGGGTGAGGACTGGGTGTTTGATCAAATTGTTGAGAGGCTGGGTTGCATGATAAATGTGGAGGGGATTGAGCTACTTACGGATGTGGAGTATTTTGAAAGGGAGTTGTTGCTTGTAAAGGTAGAGGTTTCTCAAAAGACCAGGGAGGAGATTCTGGATCTAGTGGGTATCTTTGGTGCCAATGTGGTAGATGCAGGTTATGCAACATATACCCTGGAGCTTACAGGTAAGTGTGAAAAATTAGATGCCTTCTTAGAGCTTTTAAAGCCATTTGGAGTAAAGGATATTGCACGCACAGGAATAGTTGCTATGGCAAGGGAGAGGAAGCAACACAGGGCTACAACCCAAATCTATACCACAAAGCTCCATTCTCTTTAGGATTACCCGGATTTACCTACTGACCAGAGGCCTTCTGTAAAAGAAACTCCTCAAGTGAAAGCCCAGGGGAAACGCGCTTTACCTTCTCAAAGATCATCTGCCTTTCTTCATCACTTGTTGCGTTCATGTAGCGCTTCCTCAGTAATCGGAGCTTCTCCCTCCTTACACGCCTCCTGTGGATCTCTTTGTAGCGCGATGGCTTACCCATGGTTTCTTTACAAGGATTAATATGGTTTATGTTGCATATATAATTTACATACCAGTCTGGGAAAGTAAAGCGTTTTATTGCTCTTTAAAGAGCAGCTCAAAGATAGCTTTTACGGCTCCAAGTGTAATGGCAAAAAGGGAAAGCGTTACAATAACAATTGCAATAACACCGAGAGCACTCGGGGTTTCATGAAAGGTGGTATTGCCTGCTGCACAGGAAGAGAATAAGACTAAAAAGATTAAGGCTAAAAGCTGGTATCCCATTTCTCATCCCCCCTAAGATTCAAATTACCTATAAGTTTAACCGATAGGTTGATGCAATTGCAGGTTCTTAATATATGATGTAGTTTATAAATGAGGCATGATAAGAAAAATTATTTTCCTGGTGTTTCCTCTGGTTTTTGCTCTGGCTTGCAGTAAGGTGGGTGGAATAAAGGATATAGGGATTTTTAAGCCAAGAGCCCAAAGACACAAGGTTGAGTCTCCAAAGTACAGAGATGTTTTTAATGCTCCTCTTGAACGTGTTTGGGTTGCAACCCTTCAGGGGATAGAGTGGATGAGATGGGCCCCTGCCTTTTTGGATAGTAGGGAAGGGATTATAAGGCTTAAGGAAGCGTATGTTTACAGAAGAGATGGCAAGATCATAAGGTCTTATAAGTGGCCCCATGCGGATATACTAAACCTATCAAGAGTGGATGATTACGTTTCAAAGGTTGCTATGTATAGAGATTCTTATAGCCCTTACAGTATTGTCTTTACACAGGAAAGTATGATAATAAACATAAAAAGGTTATCTGCTTCTAGAACCAGGGTTGTGATAAACTATAGAATCAGACCCTATCTGGGCTCAGGAAGGTTTGGGGAAGAGCTTAAATCGAGTGGTTATATTGAATCCAGGCTTCTTCAAAAGATCAGAGAAAGCCTAGGAGCAGAGCCCTTGGCCAAAACAGACCCTAGATGAAGTCGGTATTGCTTATTGTTGCCTTTACACTTGCTTTTACCGTTATTTTCCTGCTGGATGTATTGGGTAAAAGAAGACAGAGGAGAGCTAAGTATCTTTACAAAAAAGCGTTTGATGTATTTAACAGGATTAACTGGAATATGAGTGCAGCTCAGGTAAAGGATGTTTTTAAGGGAAGGGAGTTTTCCGATTATAGGGAGAGAAAAGGAGTTTTATTTCTCGGTTACAGGGATAATCATAACGGTCTAGATACAGTAGTTAGTTTCTGTTTTGTAAACGGAGGAGAAAGACTGGTTAGGGTCAAATTTGTTTTTTTGGGTATATCGAAAATCGATCTGGACCTTATCTTTGAAAGGCTCTGTTCTTTACATGGTTTACCGCTTCCCCCTGATAGGGGATCAGAGGCTATATGGGATTTAAAGGAGGGTTTCCTTATACTAAGGGGTTTGGAAGCACAGGCCCAGCTTATACTACGGAATAAGGGATACGAAAATGATGACCTAACACAGGAGAAGCACCTAGGGTTTAAATAACCCCATATGGCTTATTATCTCATCCATGTTCTTCTTTGCTATCTCATAGGCTTTCTGTGTTCCCCTGCGAAGTATCTCTCTTACCTCATCTGTTCTCCTCTCGTAGTAGCTTCGCTTTTCACGTATTGGGTCTAGGAAGTTGTTTATTGCTCGTGCAAGCTTTTGCTTAACCTCTACATCTCCTACTTTACCGGCACGGTAACGCCTTTTTAGGTCTTCAACCTCTTCCTTATCGGGATTGAATATATCATGGTAGATAAATACGGGGTTTCCTTCAACAGTTCCAGGTATATCAGCTCTTATCCGTTTTGGATCCGTGTACATGCTTCTAACCCTTTCCTCCACCGTCTTTGGGTCATCCGATAGGTATATGCAGTTGTTTAGGCTTTTACTCATCTTACGGCTTCCATCTGTTCCCACAAGGCGTGGAACATCACTTACAATGGCTTCGGGTTCCGGGAAGAATGTACCGTAAATATGGTTAAAACGTCTTGCCAGCTCTCGTGTTAGTTCAAGGTGGCTTAACTGGTCTTCTCCTACGGGAACTTTTGATGCTTTAAAAATAAGTATATCAGCTGCCATAAGGATTGGGTATCCAAGAAGCCCTACAGAGTAGTTCTCCCCAACTCCCATATCCTGGGCTTTTTCTTTTAAAGTTGGTATGCGCTGGGCTCTGGGAACTGGACATAGCATAGACAGTATGGTATATAGCTCCGTTATATAGGGAATCTGTGATTGTATGTAAAAGGTGGAGCGGTTTGGGTCAAGACCCACACTTAACCAGTCTATAACCATATCGAGGACGTTTTGCTCAACCTCTTCAATCTTATCGTAGTGGGTTGTTAGCATATGAAGGTCAGCTACCAGGAAAAAACACTCATACTCGTCCTGAAACCTTATCCGATTTTGCAGGGATCCAACCCAGTGTCCAAGATGGAGTCGTCCTGTGGGACGGTCACCTGTAACAAGAATTGGTTTTGTGTTTGTCATAAGCGTTCCTCCACCTCTTTTTGTACGAGATAGTGCAAATGTGAACAGAACTCATATTATACACGATAATAAGGCAAAGTTGCCAGACGAGTCTGTGAGGAGGGTGTAAAATGAGCATCTTGACAAGAGAAGAGATCCTAAAGGAAATAGAGCGTGGAAACATAAAAATTGACCCGTTTTCAGAGAACCACCTTGGACCGGCCTCTTTAGATCTTCACCTTAGCAATGAGTTTAGGGTTTTTAAAAAGATGAGAAGGGTTATAGAGATAAAGGATGAGACAAGCTACGAGGATATAACTGAGAAGATAACCGTTGATAACCACCTTGTTCTGATGCCTGGAGAGATGGTTCTGGGAATAACCGTAGAAAAAATAACGCTTTCTCCTGGTATCTGTGGCTGGCTTGAGGGAAGGAGTAGATTTGCACGACTTGGACTTCTTGTACATATATCAACAAGCTTTATCCAGCCGGGTATAAGCAACAAGCAGTGTTTGGAGATAATAAACTTTAGCCCAATGCCTCTTGCGTTGTTTCCAGGCACATCGATATGCCAGTTCATTTTCCAGAGAACTATAGGGGAGGCAAGGTACAGTGGAAGGTTTAAGGATCAGGATGAATACAATTTTTAACTAGTACGGAGGGTAAACTCCTTTGCGCAGGGGATACTCTGGTCGTTATAACCCTGGTTCTCTGTAAACACGTATAGGTATGAACCTCACCCTTCTGTTAAGCTGGTATGCTTCCTCAGTGGTTCCTGAAGCAAACTGTGATGTCTCTCCTCTGCTTACAGCGGTTATTCTAAATGGCTCTATCCCAAGGTTAACCAGATACTCTTTTACAGCCTCTGCCCTTTTCTGCCCAAGCCAGAGGTTGTATTCGGTAGGACCCCTTGTATCTGCGTATCCTTCGATTACTATGTTGATAGCAGGGTTTTCCTTTAACACATTGGCGTTTTCTCTAAGGACAGGCTCAGCATCCGGTCTTATATAGTATTTATCGAAATCAAAAAACACGTCCATGAGCCCGTATTCTTGCTCTGTAGGGAGAGGGGGAGGAGGCGGTATGAGTTCTTTTTCCATAAGGATCTCCTGTATTCTTGAGGTTATCTTTTTCTCAAGGTAACCGTTTGATTTAACCGTTCCTAGATACCCTATCTTGTAATCATAGTAGGGCATTATTCTGTAATCAATCTGAAGCTCTGTTTCTGAAGAGGTTAGCGGCTTTAGTTTTATTTTTAGTTTCTCCTTTACGAATTTGGGATTCGGTGGAGCCGGAGGTGGGGTGAGTTTCTCAAAGTGGGATATACGCCTTAGGTATGGTTTAACTCTTGAGTTTTTTATATCATCGTTGGATGGTTCTACATAGACCCTGGAATACTCGTTAAATGAGGGGTTGTATACGTATGAGGTCATAAACTCTACAATTCCCTTTTCCTTATCTACGGCTTTAGTATCCCAGTTTAGTTCCTTTATTGCTCTAGTTGTTGCCTCCCAAACTTCGTCATAAGAACTACTGAAGACCACAGGTTTGTTTTCGTAAAAGCCCTTTTTGGGGGGTTCAACCGGAACTTCACCTATACATCCAAGAAGAAGTACCAGCGCTGTTAAAAGCATTATCTTCTTGTTTCTATCTTTCATAAACCTGGTTCTCCTTTCTGGGTTAGTCGTGGGTACATGTTCTTGCAAGCTCTTTTCCCTTTTGATGGTATATGTGTACACAGAAGGGTTGTCTAAGGGCAGTTCTTCCCCTTTCAGCCAGTATATCGGCAAGATTTTTTGCTTTCTCTGGACTGGGTGGAGAACCCACGGCTTTTGATGATGTTTGTATCCATAATGATATTGGGGATCTCCACTCAAGGTCTACTACACCTGGAAGGCTTTTTATAATGGCGGTAAAGTGCTTCTGAGCAGGGGTTAAGGTATATTCTGCAGCGCTTGATGTGGATTTATATTCCAGAAAAAGCCCGATAAGCAGAAGAGGAATAAGAAACTTTGGGAATTTCATCCTCTACGACCTCCTTTTAGAATTACATTAGTTATACCATCACAGGTTGCTCTGTGTCTAGTATCTTGTTTTTAATGTCTATTTACCGAAATTGGGTATATTATAAACAGGTTAACGATGTTAAATGGGAAACAGGTCGTTTTTCTTATCTTTATACTGACATTTGCAGGGGTATTTTTGCTTCTCTTCTTTGATAACAGTGGTAGTGTAAAAACGGTAAGGGTTGAAAAAAGAAGGGTTATAAAATCGGTATATGCGTCAGGATATGTAGAAACCGTATCGGGGGTTATTGTTAAATCTGAGGTCTCAGGTTACATTGAAAGGATCTTTGTAAGGGAAGGGCAAAGGGTAAGAAAGGGACAGGTACTTGCCACTATATCAAACGAGTCTTTAAAGAAAAGCCTTGAGGAAGTAAGAACAAGAAAAAAATTTCTGCAGGAGAGGCTGGATGAGAACTCCTCATACCTTAGAGCACTTAGAAAGGATGTAGAGATAAGGAAACTAAACTCTGAGTACCTAAGGGATGTCTTCAATAGGAGAAGACTCCTTTTGGAAAAAGGACTGATATCAAGGGAGTTGTACGAGGAAGCACAGAGAAGCTATGAAATAGCTCAAAACGAGTATGAAAAGGCTCTGGATTTTTATCGTGATTCCCTGGAATCACTGAAAACAGAATTCCAAGCACTTCAGGCAAGGGAAGAGGGATTGTTAAGGGAGCTGGAGAAATACTCTATAAGATCTCCTGTAGATGGAGAGATTCTTAGGAAATTTGTGGAGGAAGGAGATTACGTAAATACGGTTTCGCAAAACAACCAGCTATTTTCCGTCGGTAACAGTAAAAACTTAGAGACCGTGCTGCTTGTTGATGAGGAGTATGTTCCTCTGATTGAAGAGGGTTTTGAGGTTTTAGTGGCTACAGATGCGTTTCCCAATAGGGTATTTGAGGGACGAATTACTCTTATAGAGAAGGAGGCCGATAGGAGAACAAGAACCGTTAAGGTTAAGGCTGATGTAAGGTATCCGGAAAACATACCTGTAGGGGTAACCGTGGAGGCAAACATAATTCTAAGTGATAGGGAGGGACTGTTTATATCAAAGGAGGCCTATAGGGATGGTTATGTGGAAGTGGTTAAAGACGGAAAACTGGTTAAAACACCTGTAAGGGTTGGAATGGAAAAGGATAACTACATAGAGGTTATAGAGGGCCTTAAGGAGAACCAGGAAGTTATTGTTAGATGAACCACGTTGTCTTTATAAGCTTTAAATTGTTGAGTGAGAGAAAAAGACAGGCCATTGTGTCTGTACTTGGTGTTGCTATCGGTGTTACTGCGTTTATAGTGATGAGCTCCGTAATGATGGGGTTTCAGACTTACTTTATAGAGCAGGCTGTGGATATAAATGCGCATATAACTCTTAAAAATGAGGAACAGGATGAGGCCGATAGGATTCTTAGGGTTGCATATGGAGATGGTGTTATCTCAGAAGTTCTGGGTTCAAAACCAAAGGAAACGAAGGACAAGATTGTAGATTACAAGTTTATAATATCCAAATACATGCAGAGTGAGGATATAAAAGGGGTTGCCCCTCACCTTACAGGGCAGGCCATAGTTCGTTACGGTATAAAGGAAAAATCAGTAAACATAATAGGAATAGACCCCCAACTGGAGGTAAAGGCTTCCATAATTGATAGGTTCATGGAGTTTAAAAGGTTAAACCAGCTAAATGTAGATAGAAACAGCATTATCCTTGGTAGTCTTGTTGCAAGGGACTTGGGTGTAAGAGAAATAGGGAAGAAAGTAACCCTTGTTGCTCCCAATGGGAGTGTACATGTTCTTAAGGTGGTTGATTTTTTTAATTCTGGTATAACAAGCTTAGATCAAACAAGAGCCTATTTGCACCTTAGAACACTTCAGACGATTTTGGACAGACCCAATCAGGTAAACGAGCTTGTATTTAAGATAAAAGATGTTGATGATGCAGAAAGGCTTTCCCGTGTTATTTCAAGAGAGACAGGATACTATGCTGAGAGCTGGCAAAAAGCATACAGCAACTTTCTTAAGATATTTCGTATGCAGAACTGGATAACCTACATGATTGTCTTTGCAATTCTTGTTGTTTCTGCCTTCGGGATATTTAACATCATGATGATGACCGTTCTTGAGAAAAAAAGGGATATAGCTATTCTTAAAGCAATAGGTTTTGAGGATAGGGAAATTACATGGATATTTGTATTTCAGGGAGTTTTTATTGGTTTTGTTGGGGCTACACTGGGGTGCCTTTTTGGTTATCTCCTACAGGAATGGCTCTCTTCTATTAGGTTTGAGGTGGTAGGTCTTATAAGAGCCAGAGGCTTTATTCTGGATAGAAGCCCTGTGTATTTTGTTTACGGGTTTGTTTTTGCCATGTTTTTTTCTACCCTTGCTTCTTTCTATCCTTCCTTTAAGGCATCAAAGCTTTTCCCTGTGGATATATTCAGGAGCGGTGGATGAAAAAGGTACTTGAGGTAAAAAACATAAGAAAGGTAATAAGGGACAATGAGATACTAAAAGGGATTTCTCTCTCTGTGGAGGAAGGTGACTTCATAAGTATAATAGGTGTTTCGGGCTCAGGAAAAAGTACCCTCATGTACATTATGGGACTGCTTGATGAACCAACAGAAGGAGAGGTTCTCTTTGAAGGTGTAAGGGTTGACTTTAAGAACCACAGGCTACTTTCGGAGATCAGAAACAGAAAAATTGGGTTTGTTTTTCAGTTCCATTATTTGATACCGGAGTTGAGTGCGGCTGAAAACGTTATGGTTCCGATGCTTAAGACACAAAAAAGCAGAAAGGATGCCTTAAAAAGGGCTTTTAGTCTGCTGGCTGAACTTGGGCTTAGAGGAAAGGAAAATAGAAAACCCTATGAGTTGTCTGGTGGTGAGCAGCAGAGGGTGGCAATAGCAAGGGCATTGGCAAACGACCCTCATATACTTATGGCGGATGAGCCCACTGGCAACCTTGATTCAAAGAATACTGAAATTGTAATGGATATATTTCTTGCGTTAAACAGGATGGGAAGGACAATACTTATGGTTACCCATGAAATTGAACTTGCAAGGAGAACAAAAAAGATGGTAGAGATGAGAGATGGGGTTGTTGTTGGCATAAGATGAATTTTCAGATAAACTGTTTGACATAGTCGATTTTTTGTATTTGTTGTGTTATAGTTAATTTTTGAAAATTAAAAGAAAACAAATATATGTATGTTAAATATTAAAAAGTTTTTTTATTTTTTTTTGGAGGTGTTAGATGTCTGAAAAGATAGTAGAAGTAGGAGATACAGTTAGGTTTAGTTTTGTCGGTAAGTTTGGAGATGGCTCAATCTTTGATACTTCTGATGAGCCAATATCTATAGAAATTGGAACCGGCAAACTTATAAAGGGGTTAGATAAAGAGATACTGGGAATGAAGGAAGGTGAGGAAAAGGAAATAACTGTTTCTCCGGAGGAAGGTTACGGTTTTGAAGACCCTAATCTTATTACAACTATTCCGTATGAGGCTTTTCAAAAGAACAATATTGAACCAAGGGTTGGTATGATGTTGAGAACCCCTCAGGGTGATTGCCACGTAACCGCTATATCTGGAAACGAAGTGGAGATTAGCTATAATCATCCGCTTGCTGGAAAGACCTTGATATTCGATATAAAGATAGAAGAGATCATAAAGAAGAAATAGCTTTTACCAAAGAAGCTGTGGTTCTGTTGTAAAAGAGCCGGTTACACAGAAGAAAGGGGAGAGTACTCTCTCCCCTTTTGTATTTTCTCTATATTGTTGGCAGGTGTTAGTATCTAGGCATTGAGGGATCGTATTTTTGAGCCCAGGCATCTATTCCGCCTTTTAAGCTCTTTACCTTTTTAAAACCTATGCTTCTTAGGAAATTGGCTGCTCTTAGGCTTCTTACTCCGTGATGACAGTGAACGATTATCTCATCAGCGGTATCAAGTTCGTTAACCCTTGATTGAAGTTCTCCCAGAGGGATTAGTTTTGAGCCCTCTATATGGCATATTTCGTATTCACCGGGCTCTCTTACATCTAGTATAACCACGTTGTTTCTCTTGTTCTTTAGGATTTCATAGAACTCATCTACTGTAATTTCCAGATCAGAGCCATCACCTGCTACCTGTTCCTCCCCTCTTCCAAGACCACAGAACTCCTCATAGTCAATGAGTTCCTTGATCGTTGGGTTTTCTCCACAGATTGGGCAGTTGGGGTCTTTACGTAGCTTAAGCTCTTTTATCTTCATCTCCATTACGTCTATAAAGAGAAGTTTCCCTATTAAAGGGTTTCCTTTTCCGAGGATAAGCTTTATTGCCTCTGCTGCCTGAAGGGTTCCGATTATGCCTGGAAGGATACCAAGCACCCCTCCCTCTGCACAACTTGGAACCATACCTGGAGGAGGTGGTTCGGGATACAGACACCTGTAACATGGTCCCCTCTTTGCATCGAATACGCTTACCTGTCCTTCAAATCTGAATATGCTTCCGTATACGTTTGGCTTTCCTAGTAGAACGCAAGCATCGTTTACAAGATAACGCGTGGCAAAGTTGTCTGTACCATCCACAATAACATCGTAGTTCTTCAGGATGTCAAGTGCGTTTTCCGATGTTAACCGCACATTGTAGGTCTCAACTTCTACATCGGAGTTTATCTCCTTGATTCTCTCTTTTGCGGATTCAACTTTTAGCTTTCCTATCTTGCTTTCACCGTGGATAATCTGCCTTTGAAGGTTGCTGAAGTCTACAACGTCAAAGTCAACTATACCCAGGCGGCCTACACCTGCCGCTGCTAGGTAAAGCGCAAGTGGGGAGCCAAGTCCTCCTGCACCTATGCATAGAACACTCGAAGATGAGAGTTTTTCCTGTCCTTTTATTCCAACCTCCGGCATTATAAGGTGTCTGCTGTAACGAAAGATCTGTTGGTTGGTAAGGGCCATCTTTACAACTCCTTGTTATAGGGATTTATAGTGATTCTACAAATCTTATAAAGATAATACAATCTGTCCATCTTTTCAAATTGACTAAAGGCTCATCTCCCGCTGTCTTATAAATGGTGTGTGTATCTGGTCCTTTTTATAGTTGCCGGTTAGCACATACACCACTATATTTATCCCCAACCTGAAGGCAAACTCACGTTGTGCTTCTCCACCCGGAATGCACTCATATTGCCATCTTCCAAACTCGTCTTCTGACCATGCACCCCCTAGGTCGTTTCTTGAGTATATGATTGAGGTTCTGTCCTCGTCTTCAAAAGTAACTCCTTCTAGGTATGGTTTTACTATTTTTCGACCGCTTGCTGAGTGAAGCAGGTAAAATGATTTAAATAAAACGTGCTCTCTTGGTAGTTGCTTAAGAGGGTATTCCGGCAGTATCTCTCTGATTTCTTCTCTTATCTGGGTATCAAAGGTTGAGTTTTCTTCTCCGGATGTATCGTCAATAAGCACTGTTCCTCCCAACCTTAGAAACCTTCTTAGCCTTTTACGTTCTTCATCTGTAAAGGGATCAAATTCCCTATCCCCGGCTAGGTAGAGAAACGGATACAGGAAAAGATCAGGATCGGTTATGTTTAGGGTTTTCCTATCGAAAGATACCCTAACGCTGGTTCTTATATCCAGCGAGCTTAGGAGTCTCCTTGATGCTCGTGGGCGTGGATCCCAGTTTCCCCTATATATGATCTGGCAAAAGTTAAACCTAGAGGGCTCATAGGAGCCCATAAAAAAGGAAGAAATTAACCCAAGTCCACCTTTTACAGTAGCTTTAATAAAGCCCCTTCTTGTTGGCACTTTAGTTTATATTGAGTTCTTTATACCGAGGTGTCAAGTTTTGTTGATTCTTTTATTTATTTTGGTTAGCTTTCTTAAAAATGGATAATGAAAGAAAAAAAGATCCACTGAGTGCGTACAGGGAGGAGTTTCCGATAACCAAGAGATTTGTGTATCTTGACCATGCGGGGGTAGCACCTATATCCCGCAGGGTAGAGTCTGTGCTAATGCGGTTTATAGGAGAGGCTTTAGAAGAGGCTATGTTTAAGTACGGTGTGTGGATGTCTAGGGTTGATGAGATAAGAAAGAAGTGTGCTATGTTAATTGCTTCAGAGCCTGAGGAGATAGCATTTGTAAAGAATACTTCTCATGGCCTTTCCATAGTTGCTGAAGGTATTGAATGGAGAAGAGGTGATAATTTAATTCTCTATGAGAAGGAATTTCCCTCTAACATTTACCCGTGGATTAATTTGAGGAGAAAGGGGGTTGAGCTAAGGTTTGTTCCCTCAAGAAACGGAAGGATCCACATCGCAGATATTAAACGGTTAATGGATTCCAGAACAAGGCTGGTTACAATAAGTTCCGTGCAGTTTTCAAACGGCTTTAGGATTAATCTAGGAGAGTTAGGAGAGCTTTGTAAGAGAAGAAACGTTCTTTTCTGTGTTGATGCGATCCAGAGCCTTGGTGTTATTCCAATGAACGTTAAGGAATTTCAAATTGATTTCCTCTCTGCAGATGGCCATAAGTGGCTTCTTGCTCCCGAGGGAACCGGTATCTTTTACTGCAGAAAGGGGCTTGAAGAGAAACTAAATCCTCCCCTTATTGGCTGGAAGAGTGTAAGGAGGGAGTTTGACTATGACCGTATAGATTTTGACCTTAAAACAGACGCCCTTAGATTTGAAGAGGGCTCGCTTAACCTGCTAGGGATTTTCGCTTTGGGAGCAGCAGTTGACCTTCTTCTTGAGGTTGGCATTGATGCGGTTGAGAAAAAGGTTTTAGAACTTGGGGATCTTATTATTGAGGAAGCTGAAAGAAGAGGGTTTTTGGTAAACACTCCGAAGTCAAGAGATGAGAGGGCAGGTATAGTTTCTCTCTCTGGCGAATTCGATCCTGTCTGGGTTAAGGATAACCTAAGGGAAATGGGTATAATGGTAAATGTAAGAGGTGGAGCATTGAGGGTTTCACCTCACTTTTATAACACTTGTGAAGAGATTGAGTTTTTCTTTAAATCGCTAGAGAGATTGGTAAAGTACTCTTAACCAAGGTTTATAAGATGAGGGAAAAGAGCCAACTTGGTTTTTCATTCTTGGAGGATTACAGTTATACTGTTTCCTCTACCAAGAATTTTGGATTCAGTGTTTCCTTTATAGAGGCTCGTTCTCTTCTCTGTAAAACGGGTATATCGGCTTTTGACTACGTAATAAACTGCTACAGGGGATGTAGTTTTGGTTGTCTTTACTGTTATGCATCATTTGTTAAGAAGTTTACGGCTCATAGGGAAGAATGGGGAGAGTTTGTTGATGTTAAGATCAATGCTATTGATGTTTTAAGAAAAGAAATAAAGAGGATAAACAGAGGAAAGGTTTTTCTCAGTTCTGTAACTGATCCTTATCTCCCTGTTGAGGCACGATTTAAACTTACAAGGGGCGTTCTTGAAGCCATGGTTGATACAGATTTTGATATAACCATTCTTACCAAATCCCCTCTTGTTGTAAGGGATACAGATATCTTAAAAAAGCTAAAGAGTGTGGAAGTTGGTTTTAGTATTCCTACTGATAGGGAAGATGTAAGAAAGGTATTTGAGCCCAATGCAACACCTCTGATGTCAAGAATAAGGGCTTTAGAAAGGCTAAAGTGTGAGGGTATAAGAACCTACGTTTTTATCGCCCCTCTTCTTCCCTTGAATCCCTATAACTTGGCCAAGCTGGTTTCTCCTGTTGCTGATTACGTTATATGGGATAGCCTGAGCTATCCCTGGAAGGTTTCAGCAGTTCTCAAGCAGCGTGGGCTTGGATACGTAGTTGACCCTAACTGGATTAATAGAACCGTAAAGGAGCTAAAAGAGTTCCTTGGTGAGAAGCTTATTTAGAAAAACAAGGGGGGTCTTTTAGCTCTCTGTCTGCTTCTTATCCGTTATGTGTTCTAGAACCTCGGCTAGAAGCTTTTCTACTGACACACCCTTTTTCTCCGCTATCTCCTTTATTAGCCTGAGTTCTTTGTCTTTACCGAGTAATGACTCGCTGCTCTCAGGTGTAATCACGCTTATTGCAAATGGCTTGCTGGCTTCTCCAAAATAGACGCTTACATGGGGAAACGGGATCTCTATTCCCTTCTGGTCAAATGTGTTTTTAATTCTTCTCCTGAGTTCTCGACCAACCTCCCACTGTTTAAGCGGAAGGGTCTTTATAATGCACTTTATTGTTACTTCTGAGTTGCCAAAGTTATCAACTCCAAGTATCTCCATTGGCTCCAGTATCAGCTGGCCAAAGTATGGATCTTTGTATAGCTCTTCTCCTATTTCCTTAAGTACCTGCATAACGTAATCTACGTTTTCCTTATACGCTACACCTACATCAAGCACATAACGTGACCACCCTTTACTCCTGTTCGATAGGGTTTGTATTGTCCCGTTCGGGAAAACGTGAACTGTTCCTTCAAGATCTCTTAAAACCACGGTTCTTAGGTTGATTTCCTCAACAAGCCCTCCCGTCCCATTTATCACCGCCACATCTCCTACACGGATTTGATTCTCCATAATGATGAAAAAACCGCTTATTATGTCCCTTACCAGATTTTGTGCTCCAAACCCAATTGCCAGACCTGCGATACCAGCACCTGCTATTATGGGGGCTATATCTATTCCAAGTTCTTTTAGTATCATCATGAGGGCTATTATAGCGGTTACCACAAAGGCAACTTTTCTAAGAAGGTTACCAAGCGTTTTTACCCTCTTTTCTGCCTCTATTATAGCTACTGGGTCTTCTGTCTTTCTTATCATTATCCTCTCAATTCTTTCAATCAGTATGTAGAGGAACTTTAAGAGAATGTAGCTCCCTACTAGGATAAGGATGATTCTGGTTCCCGAAGTCAGAGCCCAGTTTACAAGCTGGTCTGTGTATTCCTGTTTAAGTACCAAGGATACTAGCTTTTGCATTTTGGTTTACCTCCTGCCGAAGTGGTAATTTGAAAAGTAAAATTGTAGAAAAGAGTCTGTTTTGTGGTACTTTTTATATTGACATCAAAAACAAAAGATGTAAAATCCCATACACTTAATATGGCTTTTAAAAAGGAGGATGCTACCTTGTTTATAAACATGTTTTTTGCACTCTTTCTCCTGTTATTCTATAACGGCTTTTCATCGGTTAAGGCTTGCGAAACACGAAGCGAAAGCAAACAAAGTGTCATACTTGCACAGGAATCTGAAGAGTTGGAAGAAGCAGATGAGGAGGGTTCTTATGATTCTGAGGAAGAAGGTGCAGAGATAGAAGATGAGGATAATCAAGATGATCTGGAGGAAGAGGGGGCATACTAAATTCTTCTACTGCTATAACCTCCGTTTCAACTGGATATTGAGTTAAAGTGGCAGGTCTATACCAGTAACCCCTGAAACATAACGGCAAGCCCAAGGAAGGCAAAGAAGCCAACAACATCTGTTATGGTTGTTAGTATAATGCTTGAGGACTGAGCTGGATCCAGCCCGATTGCTTTCATGCTTACGGGTATAAGTGCACCTGCCAGTCCTGCAATGGCTAGGTTTACAACCATTGCAAGTCCTATTACCACTCCCAGTATTGCATTTCCCTTCCACAACCATGAAATAAGGGTAGTTACGGTACCTGTGACAACACCGTTTAAGACCCCTATCTTGGTTTCTCTAAAGACTAGCCTTTTAATTTCTTTTGTTGAGATCTCTCGCATAATAAGTCCTCTCATGACAACTGCAAGGGATTGCGAGCCGGCATTACCTCCTTGTCCGGCAACTATAGGAAGGAATACCGCTAGCACCGTTATCTTTGCAATGATGTCTTCAAAAAGGTTAACCACAGAGGCTGCAAGAAAAGCAGTTGCAAGGTTTATATGGAGCCATGGAAGACGTTTTTTTAAAGAAAAGGAGATGGGGGAGGATATCCTTTCATCCCCACCTGCTCCAAACATCTTTTGTATATCCTCAGTTGCCTCAGCCTGTATCTGGTTGATAAGCTGATCCGCCTTTACGATTCCAAGCAGATGGTTTTCATTATCAACAACCGGAGCTGCAAAGAACCTTCTCCTTGCAACCTCATTTGCTGCCTCCTCTCTGTCTGTAAAGGCATTTAGGGAAAACACATCCTTTATCATTACCGATTCCAGGGTTGCGTTTTCATCGGCAAGAAGCAGATCCCTCATGTTAAGAACTCCTACCAGGTGGTTATCCGAATCTATTATGTAAACGTATGAAACAGGGGATTTTGTATGTGCCATTGAACGTATCTTTTCAATGGCATCTTTTACCTTTATATCAGCGTGAAGCGCAAGGAAATTCGTACTCATTATGCTTCCTACGCTGTCTCTGGGATAGATAAGAAGCTCTCTTATTTGCCTTCTAGTTTTCTCTGGAAGGTGTTCTAGCAATTTCTTCCTTATATCATCGGGAATGTTTCTAAATATGGCTGCCCCGTTTTGGGGTTCAAGTCTGCTTACTATTTCTTTAAATGTATCGGGTGGGGCTTCCTTAAGCAGTTTGGCTGCATAGTGGACCTCAAGATAGCGAAAGATCTGTGCTGAAAGAGAAGGAGGGAGTGCCTTTAGTATCTCTACCGCTTCTTCCTCATCCATAGTCTCCAGAATATGGGCTGCTACTTCTGGGTCGTATTCAAAGAACTTGTTTACAAGCTTTAATACAGGCATGTAGGTTTCTATCATTGTATGATTCCTTTGCTCTTTAAATGTGTTTCACCCTTTGCCTTAACATCGGGTATTTCTTCTATATACACCTTAACTCTTCTTGGTGTTATGTTCTCAAGCGAGAGGTCTTTGGGAAAGGAGAGGTTAGATTCTGAAATCGTTAGTGTTTTTGCACCTTTTGTTACTGTGTTTGGAAGCTTTATAAATAGCCTTATCTGTTTTTCATTTGTAAAATAAAAAGCTCTTCGTGGTCCAAGAAACGTAACTTTTACCTCACTTGGCTCTACCTTTACCACCTTGTATTGAGGGGGAGGAGGGGTGTATTCAACCGGAATACTATAGCTTTTGTATACCAATCTCGATTCGTGTACTAAAACAAACCACAGGGCCAGAGCCATGGTAATTGCTATGGCCTTTTCCTTGTAGTTCTTCTTAAAGAATTCGTACCAGGAAGACATGTTTTTCTTAGGTGCTATTTCCTGATAGAAGTTCTCAAGGATAAGTATTAGCTGTTCAAGTCCAACTTGTTTTATCTCTCCGTTTCTGGCTACAGATATTGTTCCCTTTTCCTCCGATACCACGATACACAATGCATCGGTAAGCTCAGAGAGTCCAAGTGCTGCTGCATGTCTGGTTCCTCTGTTTTTAAGCTGTTCGAAGTTCTTTGAAAGAGGTAGATGACATGAGAATTTCTCGATCCTTCCATCCTCAATTACAACCGCTCCATCGTGGCCTACGGAGTGGGGGTCAAATATGCTTATCAGAATCGGCTCACTTATTTTCCCATCCAGTTCGAACCCTCCTTCAAGGAACCTATCAAGTGGGTCTTTACCGCGAATTACTATAAGTGCTCCTATCTTTTCCTTTGCCATTTCTGCTACAGCCTGTATAATTGCGTTTGCTTCTTTAGATGAGAAGGAAGTAGATTTTTGTTTTCTTAAACTGGGATTTAAGCTCCATACGGCTATTTTCTCAAAGAAGTCTCTTATTTCGTTCTGAAAGATGACTATAATTGCGATAAGTATAACCGCAAAGAATCCCTGAAGTATGGATGTGGTAAGGTATAGGTTAAACTGCCTTGCAAGCAGGTATATAAACCCTATAATCAGGATTCCAGTTAGAACAAAGGTGGCTCTTGTTTTTTTAAACCATACAAGAAAAGCATATATAAGGAGTGATATGAATGTTATATCAAGTAAACCAGAAATCCCTATTTCTTTTAGAAATTCCACTATATTCAATAAATACTCCCTAAAGGCCAATTGCTTTGGTTTTGATTTATGGATATTATAATGAAATTAAACGGTTCAAAAAAGTGTGGGGTTATAACTCTATATGATTGAATTTGAAAAGGACGAAGGCTTGTTAAATGGAGATCGAAGGAAGGAAAAGGGTTGTTATAGAGAATGTAAAACCCGAAATTGATTGTGGATTGTTTCCTATTAAAAGGGCTGTAGGGGAGAAGGTTGTGGTTGAGGCAGATATATTTGCCGATGGGCATGACTCTGTATCGGCACGTCTTCTTTATAAAAAAGGGAATGATGAGGTGTGGAGTGAAGTTCCTATGATATTTATAGAAAATGACAGGTGGAGGGGAGAGTTTAGGGTTCAGGAGATAGGGGATTACTACTATACTGTTGAGGGATGGGTTGATCATTTTAAAACCTGGCAGAAGGATATAAAGAAGAAGTTTGAGGCAGGTCAAGATATAGGGGTTGATGTGCTAATTGGCATTGGCTATATAGAGGGTGCCTTAAAAAGAGCAAAAGGGGACGATAAGAAGAGGCTAATGCATATTATCTCTTCTCTGAAGAACTCTTCCCCTGAGGAAGTACCTTTAATTGCTTTTAGCAACGAGCTTGTAGAACTTATGGATAAGTATCCTGATAGAAGCCTCTCGACTCGTTATGAAAAAAAACTTCGGGTGGTAGTTGACAGGGAAAGAGCGCTATTTAGTGCCTGGTATGAGCGTTTTCCACGTTCTTGCTCTTCCCAACCAGGAAGACATGGAACGTTTAAAGACTGTGAGGGTATTCTACCCGAGATAGCCAGAATGGGGTTTGATGTTCTATATCTACCTCCTATTCATCCCATCGGGAAGACAAATAGAAAGGGAAAAAACAACTCCCCTGTTGCACAACCCGATGATGTGGGAAGCCCATGGGCTATAGGTTCAGAAGAAGGTGGTCATAAATCGGTTCATCCTCAACTCGGAACCATTGAGGATTTTGTATCACTTGTTAATAAGGCAAAAGAATACAACATAGAGATTGCACTTGATCTTGCCTTCCAGTGCTCTCCTGACCACCCTTACGTTAGGGAACATCCAGAGTGGTTCAGGTGGCGCCCTGATGGTACCGTGCAGTATGCTGAAAACCCTCCAAAGAAGTACGAAGATGTGCTTCCGCTTAACTTTGAAACGGAAAACTGGAGGGAACTCTGGGAAGAGCTAAAAAGCATTGTTGTTTTCTGGATAGAGAAGGGGGTACGTATATTTAGAGTTGACAATCCACACACAAAACCCTTTCGCTTCTGGAAGTGGCTTATAGAGGAGATAAAAAGAGATTACCCTGATGTTATATTCTTATCAGAGGCTTTTACACGACCCAAGGTTATGTATCATCTGGCCAAAGCAGGGTTTACACAGTCTTATACTTATTTTACTTGGAGAAATACAAAAAGAGAGTTTATAGAATACCTTACCGAGCTTACACAAACGGAGGTAAGGGAGTACTTCAGGCCAAACTTCTGGCCAAACACCCCTGATATACTTCCAGAGCATCTTCAATTCGGAGGAAGACCCGCATTTATGATGCGTCTTGTCCTTGCAGCAACCCTTTCGTCAAACTACGGCATCTACGGTCCTGTGTTTGAATTGTGTGTAAGTGAGGCTCTACCGGGTAAGGAAGAGTATCTGAATTCGGAAAAGTATGAGATAAGATACTGGGACTGGGACCAGCCTGGTAACCTAAAAGACTTCATAGCCCGTGTAAACAGGATAAGAAGGGAAAATCCTGCTCTTCAAACCACATGGAATCTAAAGTTTTTTGAGGTAGATAATGAGTATATCCTTTTCTATGGAAAGGTAAATGAAGACCTCTCAAATATAATTCTTGTTGTTGTCAACTTGGACCCGCATCACACCCAATCCGGGTGGGTAAGGGTTCCTGTCAGTGAGTTGGGTATAGAGCCTAATCAACCCTATCTTGTCCATGACCTTTTAAGCGAGGACAAGTACATATGGCAGGGTGAGTATAACTATGTTGAGTTGAATCCACATGTTATCCCTGCTCGTATCTTTAGGGTAAGAAAGAGACTGAGAAAGGAGACGGACTTTGATTACTTCATGTGAGGTAGGATATGGCCAAAGTAGACATCTTTCTTGAGGATGATCCTCTCTGGTATAAAGACGCCATAGTTTATGAGCTTCATATAAAGGCCTTCTACGATAGCAATGGCGACGGAATAGGGGATTTAAAGGGCCTTACCCAGAAGCTTGATTACCTTGAGGATCTAGGGGTAACCGCTATATGGCTTCTTCCCTTTTATCCATCGCCTCTAAGGGATGACGGTTATGACATATCTGATTACTTTAGCGTTCATCCAAGTTACGGTACCTTGAGAGACTTTAAAGAGTTTTTAAGAGAAGCTCACAGAAGGGGTATCAGGGTTATAACCGAGCTTGTTTTAAACCATACCTCGGATCAGCATATGTGGTTTCAGAGATCAAGGAGGGCAAGCCCTGGCTCGGTTTGGCGTGATTTCTATGTCTGGAGTGATACACCTGAGAGGTACAAGGATGCAAGGATAATCTTTAAAGATTTTGAAACCTCAAATTGGGCTTGGGATCCTGTTGCCAAGGCCTACTACTGGCATCGTTTCTACTCCCATCAACCTGACCTCAACTACGACAATCCACACGTTCAAAAGGCAATCTTTAGGGTTATAGACCACTGGCTCGAGATGGGGGTTGATGGAATGCGTCTTGATGCCGTCCCGTATCTGTTTGAAAGGGAAGGGACAAACTGTGAAAATTTACCTGAAACCCATGATTTTTTAAAAAAGCTAAGAGCACATGTGGACAGGAAGTTTAAAAACCGCATGCTTCTTGCCGAAGCAAATCAGTGGCCTGAGGATGCTGCACAGTATTTTGGAAACGGAGATGAATGCCATATGGCATTTCACTTCCCTCTTATGCCAAGGATGTTTATGGCCTCTTGGATGGAGGACAGGTTTCCCATAATAGACATATTTGATCAAACCCCTACCATACCGGAGATCTGTCAGTGGGCCCTTTTCCTTAGGAACCACGATGAGCTTACACTTGAGATGGTAACTGATGAGGAGAGAGACTATATGTACAGGGTTTATGCTAAAGACCCCACTGCAAGGATAAACCTGGGTATCAGAAGACGTCTTGCACCTCTTCTTGGAAACCACAGAAGAAAGATAGAGATTATGAACATACTCCTTTTCTCACTGCCTGGAACGCCCTTTATTTATTATGGGGATGAGATAGGCATGGGGGATAACTACTATCTTGGAGATAGAAACGGTGTAAGAACTCCAATGCAGTGGAGCGCTGATAGGAATGCAGGTTTTTCTAGGGCAAATCCTCAAAGACTCTATCTTCCCGTTATAATAGACCCTGAGTATCACTATGAGGCGATAAATGTTGAGAACCAGCAAAGGAACCAGAGTTCTCTTCTCTGGTGGATGAAACGTGTTATAGCCATGAGAAAGCGCTTTAAGGCCTTTGGAAGGGGAAGTATAGAGTTTTTGCATCCAACGAATCCAAAGGTTCTAGCATTTATCCGTCAGTATGAGGATGAAAATATTCTTGTTGTTGTAAACCTTTCCCGTTTTTCGCAGGTAGTAGAGCTTGACCTATCAAAATTTGCAGGATATGTCCCTGAGGAGGTTTTTAGTGGGAACAGGTTTCCTCCTATTAAAAAAGATGTACCCTATGTACTTACCCTTGGGTTCTATGATTACTTCTGGTTTCTGCTTCGTAAGGAAGAAGGCACACTACGTATAAGGAGGAGAGAAGCAATACCAGAGGTAATTGTAAGCGGCAACTGGAGTACTGTTTTTGAGGGAAGATTAAGAGAGAAACTAGAAAGGGAGATTTTACCCATCTATATTCAGGAGCGAAGATGGTTTGGAGGGAAGGCCCGAAATATGCAGGGTGTAAGGATTGCAGGCAGCGTGTCTTTCGGGAAGAACTCACACTCCTCTACTCTTTTGTTTATCGAGGTTAGGTACACAGAAGGAGCATCTGAGGTGTACCTCCTTCCTGTTTCCTTTGCTTCAGGAGAGTTGGCAGAGGGGTTACTAAGGGATAATCCCCAGGCAGTTTTGGTACGTATAAGGGGCAGGGATTTAGAGGGTGTACTCTACGATAGCGTTTACAACAGTGATTTTCGTAATGATATACTCTGGATGATTGCAAGAAGACACGTCTTTAGAGGTACTGGTGGGCACCTGGTTGCTTATCCTGGAAGGTTTATAAGACAGCTTGAGAATGGAAAAGGCCTATCCGTAGAGAGATCACAGGTTCTTCAAACTGAACAGAGCAATACCTCAATTATTTACGAAAACAAGCTTTTTTTTAAGCTTTTTAGACGTCTTGAGGAAGGGATAAATCCTGAACTCGAGATAGTTAGGTTTCTTACAGAAAAGGCTTCTTTTCCAAACGTACCTCCTTTTGCTGGAGCCATAGAGTTTCGAAAAAACGGTTCTGAACCTATTGTAATAGGTATACTACAGGCGTTTGTTCCCAACCAGGGTGATGCCTGGAAGTACACACTTGATTCCCTAATTGGTTACTTTGAGAGGGTCCTTTCGCGAAAGGGTGAGATAGAGGAACCACCACGTACTCCGGTTTCCCTTATGGATGTAGCTCTTCAGGAGGTTCCGTTGTTGGTTCAGGAGCTGGTAGGTGGTGTGTATCTGGAGATGGCAAGGCTACTTGGGAAAAGAACAGGGGAACTTCATCTTGCCCTGGCCTCTAACGAGGAGGACCCCGATTTTGCTCCAGAGCCTTTTTCTATCCTGTATCAAAGGTCACTTTATCAGTCTATGCAGAGCCTTACCAAGAGGGTTTTTGATCTTCTAAAAAAGAACCTGGGTGGATTATCTGATGGGATAAAGGAAGAGGCAACCTCCCTTCTTGGTGCTGAGAAGCAGATAATTGAGACATTTAAGTCTATCCTCAAGAGAAAGATTTCCGCAATGAAGATCAGAATCCATGGAGACTATCACCTTGGGCAGGTCTTATATACGGGAAATGACTTTGTCATTATAGACTTTGAGGGCGAGCCTGCGAGGGCTTTGAGTGAGAGAAGGCTAAAGAGGTCTCCTCTTCGCGATGTGGCTGGAATGATAAGGTCTTTTCACTATGCAGCGTATGTTTCTCTATTCAGGTATTCTGAAGAATTCAAGAAGCTGGAACCATGGGCTGTTGTTTGGTATAAGTACATATCCGGTGCTTTTTTGAGATCCTATCTGGATACCGTAAAGGATGCCCCTTTTATTCCAAAGGAAAAAGAGGAGTTAAGTGCGATGTTAAAGGCGTATCTGCTTGAAAAGGCAGTTTACGAGCTGGGATATGAGTTAAACAATCGTCCTGATTGGCTTGTGGTTCCAATAAGAGGTATAAAAAGCTTGCTGGAGGGTTAAAGAGGCATGGAAAAAGGTAAGAGGGCAAAAGAGGTTATACAGGGTATAAGCCTTTTTACAGACTATGACATTTTTTTATTTAAAAAGGGAACCCACTTCAGACTCTACGACAAACTGGGTTCTCATCCCATGACTGTGGATGGAATCGTGGGAACCTACTTTGCCGTATGGGCTCCAAATGCTGAGAAAGTATCTGTTATAGGTGATTTCAATGGCTGGGATAAGGAAGCACACCTTTTAAATCTGAGAGAGGATGGCTCTGGTATATGGGAGGGTTTTATTCCAGGTGTGGAGAAGGGTACACTTTATAAATACCACATAGTCTCCAAATACAATAACTACAGGGTAGACAAAAGGGATCCCTTTGCATTCTACTCTGAGGTTCCTCCAAAAACTGCCTCCGTTGTTTGGGATCTAAGCTATAGCTGGGGAGATGAGGAATGGATGAAGAACAGATACAAACATAATTCCCTAGAGTCACCGTTTTCTATATACGAAGTTCATATAGGTTCGTGGAGACGTGTTCCGGAAGAGGGTAACAGGTTTCTTACCTATCGGGAGATGGCACATTATCTTGCAGATTATGTAAAACAAATGGGATTTACTCACGTTGAGTTCCTGCCTATAATGGAGCACCCATTTTACGGCTCGTGGGGATACCAGACTGTGGGCTACTTTGCCCCTACCAGTAGATACGGAACCCCTCAGGATTTTATGTATCTGGTTGATTACCTCCATCAAAATGGAATAGGGGTAATACTTGACTGGGTTCCCTCTCATTTCCCTAGTGATGAACACGGTCTTGTTTTCTTCGATGGCACCCATCTGTATGAACATGCGGACCCAAGAAGGGGATTTCACCCAGAGTGGAATAGCTATATATTTAACTACGGAAGAAACGAGGTGAGGGCATTTCTTATAAGCAGTGCTCTTTTCTGGCTCCATAGGTATCATGCAGATGGTTTAAGGGTAGATGCTGTAGCATCCATGCTTTATTTGGACTATGCTAGGAAGGAGGGTGAGTGGATTCCAAATGAGTATGGAGGCAGGGAGAATATAGAAGCGATAGCATTTCTTAAGGAGTTTAATGAAGCTGTTTATAGGGATTACCCGGATGTTCAGACAATAGCTGAGGAATCAACGGCCTGGCCTATGGTTTCTAGGCCCGTATACGTTGGGGGACTTGGTTTTGGAATGAAGTGGAATATGGGATGGATGCATGATACCCTTGATTACTTTTCAAAAGACCCCATTTACAGGAAGTATCATCATAACCAGCTTACTTTCAGCATATGGTATGCCTTCTCGGAAAACTTTGTCCTTCCCCTTTCACACGATGAGGTCGTATACGGTAAGGGGTCTCTTCTTAGAAAGATGCCTGGTGATGAGTGGCAGAAGTTTGCCAATTTAAGGTTGCTCTTTGGCTACATGTATGGACATCCGGGTAAGAAGCTCCTCTTTATGGGAGGGGAGTTTGCCCAGTGGAATGAGTGGTATCATGAGACAAGTCTGGATTGGCATCTGACTGCCTATCCTATGCATAGGGGGGTTCAAAATTGGGTAAAAGACCTTAATCACTTTTACATGAGCGAACCTGCAATGTATGAGCTTGACTTTTCAAATGAGGGATTTGAATGGATAGACTTTCGTGACTGGGAGCAGAGTGTTTTGAGTTTCATAAGGAAAGGTAAAACGACCGACGATATAGTGCTTGTTGTCTGTAATTTTACCCCTGTTCCACGATACAACTACAGAGTTGGGGTTCCAAGAAGCGGCTTTTGGGCTGAAGTTCTAAACAGTGATGCAAAGGTTTATGGAGGCAGTGGACACGGAAATTTCGGAGGGGTAGAGGCTACCCCCGTTCCATATCATGAAAGATACCACTCTATCTCTATAACCCTTCCACCCCTTGGTGTTTTATTCTTTAAAAATGAAGGAAGATAATGGGTGTAGTGGACAACCGCTCTTTTCAAGGATTTGTTGGTAGGGGATCGATATGAAGGTAGGAGCACACTATCTGGGAGATGGAAAATGTGAGTTTAGCGTATGGGCTCCCTTTTTAAAAAGGGTAGAGCTAAAAATAGTATCTCCCAAGGAGTTAGTAGTTCCCATGGAAAGGGGAAGTGGTGGTTACTGGAGAGCCGTGGTCAATGGGGTTTTCCCGGGAGCAATGTATGTTTACAGGCTCGATGGGGATAAGGAAAGACCTGATCCTGCTTCTTTTTACCAACCTACCGGGGTGCATGGGCCTTCTCAGGTAGTGGATCACGGATCTTTCTTGTGGGAGGATTGTATCTGGAAAGGGATTGATATTTCTCAGATGGTAATTTATGAGCTTCATGTGGGAACGTTTACTCCTGAGGGAACGTTTGAGGCAATTATCCCAAGGCTTGGAGAGCTAAAGGATGTAGGGATCAATGCTATAGAGATAATGCCTGTTGCACAGTTCCCGGGGGAGAGGAACTGGGGGTACGATGGTGTGTATTTATTTGCGGTTCAGAATTCTTACGGGGGACCCGAGGGATTAAAGAGGCTTGTAAACGAAGCCCATAAGCATGAGATGGCCGTTATTCTTGATGTGGTGTACAACCACCTTGGACCGGAGGGAAACTATCTGTGGGACTTTGGTCCTTATTTTACGGATAAGTACAAAACTCCTTGGGGAAGTGCCATTAACTTTGATGGTGAATACAGTGAAGGGGTAAGGAATTTTTTTATAGAAAATGCTATTTACTGGTTTAAGAACTACCATATAGATGCCCTTCGCCTCGATGCTGTACACTCCATATTCGATATGAGTGCAAAACACTTCCTTGAGGAACTTGCAGAAAGGGTAGAGGAGTTTTCAATTAGGGAGCGGAGAAAATTTTACCTTATAGCTGAGAGTAACCTAAACGATCCAAAGATAATAAGACCCAGAGAGTTGGGTGGATACGGAATTGATGCCCAGTGGTGTGATGACTTTCACCACTCTGTTCATGTGCTAATTACCGGCGAGAGGGATGGCTATTATGTTGATTTTGGGAAGCTTGAGCATTTGTCCAAATCCCTGAAAGAAGGGTTTAGTTATTCCTGGCAGTATTCAGAATACCGAAAAAGAAGATATGGGAGCAGCTCGGCGGATAGACCGGCAAAACAGTTTATTGTTTTTTCTCAAAACCATGATCAGATAGGTAACAGAATGCTTGGAGAGAGGTTGTCAAATCTTGTGCCTTTTGAGGGGCTAAAGCTTGTAGCTGGTGTTGTTCTCCTCTCTCCTTTTGTTCCGCTTCTTTTCATGGGGGAAGAATATGGTGAGAAAAGTCCTTTTCTGTATTTTATAAGCCACTCAGATCCTTCTCTCATTGAGGCTGTAAGGAAGGGGAGAAAAGAGGAGTTTAAATCCTTTAACTGGAAGGGAGAGCCTCCTGACCCTTACGGTGTTGAAACCTTTTTAAAATCAAAGATACGGTGGGAAAAAAGGGTTCAGGGAGAACATGGGGTTTTACTTAATTTCTATAAGACCCTAATAAGTTTGAGAAGAAACCATCCGGTGCTTTCAAACCTTGATAAGGAAAGCCTAGAAACCTTTGGTTTTGAAAGGGAGCGGGTTTTATTGATAAGGAGATGGAAAGAGGGAGAGTCTTTTTATCAGACGTTAATGATATGTAACTTTAACGGATCCGATATAAGGCTGGAGATTCCTTTCCCTGAAGGCAGATGGAAGAAGGTTTTTGATTCTTCTGATACCATATGGAACGGACCTGGAAGTATTTCTCCAGATGAGATTGACTCTGGTAAGGATTTCTCTATTAGGGGTTTTAGCTTTGTTCTCTACGAAGGAATATAGTTTGCTTTAGTGCATATTGAGGGTAAAAAAATGGAAAGGCTTATATGTATTCACGGACATTTTTATCAACCTCCAAGGGAAAATCCCTGGCTTGAGGAGATAGAACAGCAAGACTCAGCCTATCCCTATCATGACTGGAATGAGCGAATAACAAGCGAGTGTTATGCTGCAAATGCAGCCTCTCGAATTCTTAATCCTGATGGAAAGATTGTAGATATAGTCAATAACTACTCAAAGATAAGCTTTAACTTTGGGCCAACGTTACTTGATTGGTTAAAGGAAAAATCACACGAGGTTTATCAGGCAATCCTGGATGCGGATCGTGAAAGCCAGTTAAGGTTTTCCGGACATGGATCTGCAATAGCTCAAGCCTACAACCATATGATCATGCCACTTGCAAATCGTCGTGATAAATACACTCAGGTGGTCTGGGGAATAAGAAACTTCGAACGTCACTTTGGACGCAGTCCTGAGGGAATGTGGCTTCCTGAAACGGCAGTGGACCTTGAGACCCTCGATATAATGGCAGATTGTGGAATTAAGTTTACCATTCTCTCTCCTTACCAGGCTAGCCGTGTGAGAAAAATAGGGGCACGTGCCTGGCGTGATGTAAGCGGTGGACGTATAGACCCCACGATGCCCTATGAGCTCAGGTTACCTTCTGGAAGAAGGATAGCAATATTCTTTTACGATGGGCCAATTTCACGTGCAGTTGCTTTTGAGGGTTTGCTTGTAAACGGCGAAAACTTTGCACGTCGGCTGCTCAGTGGATTTAGCGATGAAAGGAGTTGGCCTCAGATAGTTAACATCGCTACAGATGGAGAGACCTACGGACACCACCACAGGTTTGGGGACATGGCTCTTGCTTATGCTATTCACTATATAGAGTCCAATAGACTTGCAAGATTTACAAACTACGCCGAGTATCTGGAGAAGTATCCTCCTACGTATCAGGTGGAAATATTTGAGAATACTTCGTGGAGTTGTGCTCATGGGGTTGAGAGATGGAGGAGTAATTGCGGATGCAATTCAGGTGGTCACCCAGGGTGGAACCAAGAGTGGAGGACTCCCCTAAGAGAGGCGCTTGATTGGTTACGTGATACTGTTGCCCCGTTATTCGAAGAAAGAGCAAGCCACTTCCTTAAGGATCCCTGGGCAGCTAGGGATGATTACATACACGTTATTCTTGATCGCTCTCCTGAGAATGTGGAGCTGTTTCTAAACAGACACTCAATCAGAAGGCTTACAGAGGAAGAAAAGGTTACCGTCCTAAAGCTTCTTGAATTGCAACGCCACACCATGCTTATGTATACAAGCTGTGGATGGTTTTTCGATGAACTCTCGGGAATTGAAACAGTTCAGGTGATCCAGTATGCAGGACGGGCAATTCAGCTTGCTGAGGAGTTGTTTAAAACCCCGATTGAAGAGAATTTCCTGAATTTGCTTGAGAAAGCAAAGAGCAACATCCCTGAACACAGAGATGGCCGACATATATACGAGAAGTTTGTAAAACCTGCTGTGGTCAGCTGGGAAAAGCTTGCAGCTCACTATGCGGTAACCTCTTTCTTCGAAGAATACCCTGAGACAGCAAGGATCTACTGTTATGTAGTGGAGCGGGAAAACCATCAGGTTTTTGAAACCGGAAAGGCAAGGCTTCTTGTAGGGAAGGCAAAAATGACCTCACAGATAACTTATGAATCTGCTCTTATGACCTATGGGGTTTTGCATTTTGGAGACCATAACCTAAACGGTGGGGCAAGGGAGTTTCAGGATGATGACTCTTATAGAAACACCGTTGAAGAGTTAAGTGGTGCTTTTAGAAATGCCGATTTCCCTGAGGTTATCAGGCTTCTTGACAAACACTTTGGCGAATCCACCTACTCTTTAAGAACCCTGTTTAGGGATGAACAGAGAAAGATTTTAAATACTCTCCTGGAATCCACACTCTCTGAGGTTGAAGCCATATACAGGCAGATATATGAGAGAAATGCTCCTATGATGCGTTTCATTACCAGTCTGGGTATCCCTACACCTAAGGCTTTTTATGCAGCTGCGGAGTTTGTGGTAAACAGCAATTTGCGTCATGCTTTTGAAGATGATGGGATAGATATTGAGAGAATAAGGGCTCTGCTTGAAGAGGCAAAACTTGAGGGGATAACACTTGATGCAACTACCCTTGAGTATACTTTAAGAAAAAGTATAGAAAGAATGGCTGAGAGGCTTTTTTCAAACCCCATGGATATATCCCTTATAAAAAGACTTGAAGGTATAATCGAGATAACCCATTCTCTGCCGTTTATGGTAAATCTTTGGAAGCCCCAAAACATATACTATGAGATTTTACAAACAACTTATCCAGAGGTTAAGAAAAAAGCTGATCAGGGTGATGAGAATGCAATGAGCTGGGTTGAGTGCTTTACCTCTCTTGGAGATAAACTCTATATATGGGTTCCTAGATGAGCTCGATAAAGATTCCTGTGGCAACTTACCGTCTTCAGTTTTCTCCGCATTTTGGCTTTAAAGAGGCTATTGAGGTAATAAGATATCTGCATGAGCTTGGAATTTCCTCTATTTATGCCTCTCCTATCTTTAAAGCAAGAAAGGGAAGTTTACATGGTTATGATGTTGTTGATCAAAATAAGCTTAACACGGAACTTGGGTCCCAAGAGGATTTTGAGAGGTTAATTGGTGAGATTAAAAGCAGAAAGATGAACTGGATTCAGGATATAGTTCCAAATCATATGGCATACGACAGTCAGAACAGGATGCTTATGGATGTCCTTGAGAACGGATCGAGTTCTGAGTACTTCCATTTTTTTGATATTGAATGGAATCATCCATACGAGAGCCTCAGGGGAAAATTGCTTGCCCCGTTCTTGGGAAAACTTTACGGAGATGCACTGGAAAGCGGTGAGATTGTGCTTAAGTATGAGGAGGATGGTTTTACGATTAACTACTATGATATCAGGCTTCCACTCAAAATAGAGTCCTATGTGAATATTCTTACTTACAGATTAAACATACTTAAAAACAGGCTGGGAGATGAAAACCCTGACTTTATAAATCTACTGGGAATCCTCTATTCGCTTAAAAACCTGCCTGTTCTGGGTGCAAACAGCGGGGAGAGGTATGATCAGATAAGGTTTATTAAAAAGATCCTCTGGGAGCTATATACCAGGAACACAGAGATTAAGAGGTTCTTGGATGAAAACGTTAGGATCTTTAACGGAGAAAAAGGAAAACCTGCAAGCTTTAATATGCTTCACGATTTGCTATCGGAACAGAACTTTAGATTGTGTTTTTGGAAAGTTGCAACTGAAGAGATAAATTACAGAAGGTTCTTTAACATAAACGAGCTTATATCTCTGCGGATGGAAGATGAAAGCGTTTTTAACTATACCCATTCCTTGGTTCTTAGGTTAGTTAAACAGGGGGTATTCTCCGGCCTCAGGATAGACCACATTGATGGGTTATACGATCCCACAGGGTACCTAAATAGGTTGAGGAAAAAAGCAGAGAGTGCTTACATAGTGGTAGAAAAGATACTTGACCTTAAAGAAGAGCTACCCTGTTTCTGGCCTGTTCAGGGAACTACAGGTTACGATTTCCTAAACTATGTTAATGGGCTTTTCTGCATGACAGTAAATGAGCGGGTATTTAGCAAGATATACTCTGGTTTTACGGGGTTGAAAACCCCTTACTGGGATCTTGTAGCTGATAAGAAAAGGCTCATAATAGGAAAACACATGGCTGGAGATATAGACAACCTTGCGCACCTTATGAAAAGGATCTCAAGCAGGCATAGATACGGAAGTGACATAACCCTCTATGGTCTCAGAAGGGCTCTTGTGGAGGTTATGGCACTTTTCCCCGTATATAGAACATACATTGATCATGATCTCTTTAATGAGAGGGATAGGTTTTACATAAAAGAGGCAGTGGAGAGAGCAAAGAGAACCAATCCGGGATTGGTTAACGAACTTGAGTTCATAGAGCAGTTCCTTTTGCTAAGGTTTGGTGAGTATGTAAGCGAAGAGGAAAGGAAAGAGTGTATAGACTTTATTATGAGATTTCAGCAGTTTACGGGACCACTTATGGCAAAGGGGTTTGAAGATACTACCCTTTATGTATACAATAGGCTTATCTCGTTAAATGAGGTAGGGGGAAGTCCGGATAAGTTTGGAATATCACTTGAGGAGTTTCACGAGTTTAACCGAAGAAGGCTAAAAGACTGGCCTCACTCTCTAAATACCACTTCAACCCACGATACAAAGAGGGGAGAGGACATCAGGGCAAGGATAAACGTTATTTCTGAGATACCGGGGGAGTGGAGGGAGAGAATAAAAAGATGGAACAAGCTTAATTCACGTAAGAAGCGGTCCATAGGGGGAAAGAGTGTTCCGGATTTAAATGATGAGTATTTCCTCTATCAGACCCTTATAGGTGCTTTTCCATTTAAGGATGAGGAGTACAGTGAGTTTGTAGAGAGGATAAAGAACTACATGATAAAGGCTATAAGGGAGGCGAAGGTTCACACGGCATGGCTAAAACCTGACAATGAATACGAAGAGGCTTTTTTGTCTTTTATACAAGAGATATTGGATCCGGGAGAAAACAACCGGTTCTTAAAGGACTTTATACCTTTTCAAAAAAGAATTGCTCATTACGGGATCTTTAATTCCCTTTCCCAGACGTTAATTAAGCTTACTTCCCCCGGGGTGCCTGATTTTTATCAGGGAACTGAGCTTTGGGATTTAAATCTTGTGGATCCTGACAATCGCCGTCCTGTTGATTTTAAAATAAGGCAGAGATTTCTTGCAGAGATAAAAGTTAGGGAAAAGGAGAACTTGGGTGGCTTGATAGAGGAGCTAATTGAGACAAGAGAGGATGGGCGGATAAAGCTCTTTTTAATATACAGGGTTCTTAGGCTTCGAAATGCAAGGAGGTATCTTTTTGAGAGTGGAGATTACTTGCCACTAGATATTACTGGTAGATACAGGGATAACATAATAACATTTGCAAGAAGGAAAAGGGAAGACTGGGCAATTGTGGTTGCTCCTAGATTTCTCACATCGGTTGTGAAAGAGAACGAGTATCCACTTGGCAGGGACGTATGGCTGGATACCTCTATATGTGTTCCTAAAGAGGCACCTTTGCTCTGGAAGGATGTGTTTTCTGACAGGATGGTGGAATTTAGAGGTAGAGTTTTTGTGGGAGATATCTTAAGGTTTTTCCCAGTGGGGTTAATCGTTGGGAAGAAAAACAACAAATAGAGAAGGACTTTTATTATGAACAAAAGAGGAAGTGGGGTGTTGCTGCACATAACGTCTCTTCCCTCCCAATACGGTATAGGTGATTTGGGCCCAAAGGCTTTTGAGTTTCTGGATTTCCTCCACCGTACCAAGCAGAGTTTCTGGCAAATACTACCTTTAAATCCAACAACTCCTGTTTTTGGAAATTCTCCTTACAGTAGTCCTTCAGCCTTTGCAGGTAACCCTCTCCTTATAAGTCCAGAGTTGTTGATAGAGGAAGGGATGCTTTCCAGATCCGGTATCTCTCGAAGAGAGTTTCCTTCTGATCGTGTAGATTATGGGGCTGTGGCTAATTACAAGCGTTTGCTATTTAGTGTAGCTTACGAAAACTTTAAAAATCGTGGTGATAATAGTGAGTTCCAGAGGTTTTGCTCTGAAAACTCTTACTGGCTTGAAGATTATGCACTTTTCGTTGTGTTAAAGGAACGCTTTAAAGATGTATGGAGTAACTGGCCGGATGAAATCAAAAATAGAAATCCCAAGAAGCTGGAAGAGATAAGAAAGGAATCAAAAGAAAGGGTTGAGTTTGAAAAGTTTCTTCAGTACCTGTTCTTCAAGCAGTGGTTTTCATTTAAGGACAGATGCAACAGTAAGGGGGTTCGTATAATAGGAGATGTCCCGATATATGTTAGCTTTGATAGTGTGGATGTATGGGCAAATCCGAATATTTTTAAATTAGACGAAGATAAACGCCCTACCTTCGTTGCTGGTGTTCCTCCTGACTACTTCAGTGAAACCGGTCAACTCTGGGGAAACCCGGTATACAGATGGGACGTCCTTAGGGAAAGTGGATTTTCATGGTGGATAAAGCGAATGGAACATAACTTTAAGATGTTTGATATAGTGAGACTTGACCATTTCAGAGGATTCGTTGCTTACTGGGAAGTTCCGGCAGGCGAGAAAACAGCTATTAACGGAAAGTGGGTTGAGGTTCCGGCTGAGGATTTCTTTAATACCCTACGTGGACACTTTCCTAATCTCCCGATTATTGCCGAGGATCTAGGATATATAACTTCCGATGTTAGGGAGGTTATGGATCGTTTTGGGTTTCCCGGAATGAAGCTTCTTATATTTGCATTTGGAGATGATTTTCCAAGGAGCATTTATCTTCCTCACAACTATGAGAGGAACTGTGTGGTTTATACAGGCACCCACGACAACAATACAGTAAGGGGATGGTGGAAAAACGAAAGCGATGTGGAGCAGAGAAGGAGGTTTTGCAGGTACATAGGGAAAAGGGTAAAAGAGAGTGAAGTGCATTGGGAATTCATAAGGCTTGCCATGATGTCAGTTGCCGATTTTTCCATAATTCCCATGCAGGATATACTTGGGTTAGGAGAGGAGGCCAGGATGAACCTTCCTGCAACCTCTAAGGGCAACTGGGAGTGGCGTCTTAGAGAAGGGCAGATAACCCTTCCTGTGGAAGAGAGATTGAGAGAGCTTACAGAAACTTACCAAAGAGACTAACCAGAGGGTTTTTATGGCTCTTAGATTAATAGAGATGTTTGTGCCTTCTAGTGAAAACCCTGATTCTATAAGAGAGTTATTAAAAGATTATCCTATCCTTGGTATATGGCATCAAAGCCTTTCTGAGGATTCGGTACTCGTTAAGATGCTGCTTGAAGCTGAGCAAACAGAGGATGTGTTAGACTTCCTTGAGCAGAGGTTTTCTGGTCTTAAGGGATTTAGAATAGTTCTTCTTCCTGTAGAGGCCTCCCTTCCTCGTCCTGAAGAACAGAAGAAAGAGGAAAGCAGTTTGCTTGAAAAGCCTATTTCTGAGAAAGAACAGGAAACAAAGGGAACGAGAATAAGCCGTGAAGAGCTTTATACTGATATAGTAGAGACCACAAAGCTCTCAAGCATATACGTTGTGCTTGTCATCCTTTCTTCTACTGTAGCGGCTGTTGGTATACTTAGAAACAATGTTGCTGTTATAATAGGTGCTATGGTTATAGCACCTCTTTTGGGCCCCAATATAGCTCTATCTTTTGCTACAACGCTTGGTGATATGGATCTTGTACGAAAGGCCCTTAAGACCAATCTTGCCGGTCTTTTTATCGCTCTTGTTTTCTCTGTTTCTATAGGATTTATCTTTAAAATAGACCCATCAATCCCAGAACTTGCATCAAGAACACAGGTTGGTCTTGGGGATGTGGTTCTTGCGCTTGCCTCTGGAAGCGCAGGAGTGCTTTCTTTTACAACTGGGGTAGCCGGTGCGATAATAGGGGTTATGGTAGCGGTTGCTCTTCTTCCCCCTCTGGTTTCTTTTGGAATGTTACTTGGTTCGAAGCAATGGGAACCGGCATTTGGGGCTATGACATTACTTCTGGTAAACGTAATATGTGTAAATCTTGCAGGTGTTTTGACGTTTTTGATTCAGGGAATTAGGCCAAAGACTTGGTGGGAAGAGGACAGGGCAAAAAAGGCAACACGTAATGCAATTGCTTTGTGGACTTTTTTGCTACTTATACTTCTGGCCGTAATCTATTTTTCAATATAACACAAGGAAACTAGACATGGTTCTCTTTTGGTTGTAGAATATAGGAACAATCCCAAAGGTGGTCTGGGGCTGCTCAATTTAGCAGACACATTACCTGTGGGAATCTAATTTATATTTTAAGGAGTGTGTGTAATGCACGGAAGTAAACTTTATGTTGGAAATCTTAGTTACTCTGTAACCAAGGATCAGTTAAGAGAGCTTTTCTCAAACTATGGAACCGTTGCAGAGGTTAAGATAATTGAGGGAAAGGGATTTGGTTTCGTTGAGATGTCAAGCCAGGCTGAGGCTGAAAAGGCAAAGGAAGTGCTAAATGGGGCTGATTTTAAGGGACGAACCCTAAGGGTTGATGAGGCCAGAACTGCAAGAAGCAAGGATAGAAGAGGTTATAGAAGGTAGCTTGGGAAGATATTATAGGTAGAACATATCTATATCTTCTACCTACATTTTTGTTCTAAACTATGAAAAACAGCTTGAGTTAAAAGCAGGTAGGTAAGTCTTTTACTTTACCTGCTAAGAAAGATGTTTATACAATTAAGGAGATACTACAATCATTTCAATGAACAGATTAGAGGGATTTAAAAAATTGGGGGTCTCAGAGAACATACTTGGTGCCTTGAAAAAGAAGGGTTTTTTTAAACCTACAGAGATTCAGGAAAAAACTATACCCATTCTCTTAAGTGGGAAGACAGACGTTGTGGCTCAGGCTCAAACTGGGACAGGCAAGACAGCGGCTTTTGGAATCCCACTTGTTGAAAACCTGAAAGAGGGAATAGGCCATGTTCAGGCCCTTGTTCTTGTTCCAACAAGGGAACTTGCAATTCAGGTTTCCCAGGAGATAAACTCTCTTAAAGGAAGAAAGAAATTGCTTATAGTTCCGATATACGGTGGATCCTCCCTGGAGCAACAGTTTAGGTGGTTAAAAACCGGGGTTGATATAGTGGTGGGAACCCCTGGAAGGATTTTGGACCTTATAAGGAGAGGGTGGCTGAGCCTTGGGCATGTATCTTATTTGGTCCTTGATGAGGCAGATGAGATGTTAAATATGGGGTTTATAGAGGATGTGGAAGAGATTCTCCAAAGTACAAATAAAGAGAAAAGAACCCTTCTTTTTTCCGCAACAATGCCTCAAAGGATTTTAGGAATTGCAAAGAAATATATGAAAGAGTATGAGTTTATAAGAATAAACAAGCAGGGTCTTACTGTAAGCTTGACAAATCAGGTTTACTTTGTGCTATCTTCTTCAGAGAAATTTGGGGCCTTGTGCAATCTTATAGATTCAGAAAAGGACTTTTTTGGGCTTGTATTTTGTAGAACAAAAGCTGATGCGGCAGGAGTTGCAGATAAGCTGGTTAGACGTGGATACTCTGCTGAAGCAATCCATGGGGATGTATCCCAATACCAGAGGGAGCGTATACTTGATAGGTTCAGGAAGAAAAGAACCTCTATACTTGTGGCTACCGATGTTGCTGCAAGGGGCATAGATATAATTGATCTTGCTTGTGTGGTTAACTACAATCTGCCTCAAAACCCGGAGGTTTACCTTCACAGGATAGGAAGAACGGGAAGAGCTGGTAAAAGTGGAACCGCTATAACCTTTGTTACGCCTCAGGAGATTAAGAAACTCTATCTCATAAGAGACTTTCTGGGGGCAAGTATAACAAGGGGAAAGCTACCAAAGGCAAGCGGTTCTCTTGGTCTAGAGAAAAACAGGATTAAAACCTATATTGAAAATTCGGTTAGATTATATAAACACAACGGGTATACCGCATTGGCAAAGGAGCTTCTAGATGGAGAAAGTAGGGCTGAAGATGTGGTTGCGGCCCTTTTAAGGTACCTTCTTGAGGAAAGACAATAGGCTAGGAGGTGGGGCTTATAGTGTCATCTCTAAAGGACACTAAAGCATTTGGAGAGAATAAAACCGGAGAAGAAGAGCCTTATAAGGGTATTCTTGAGGAGTCTAGCCCTATAATACTGTTTGATGGGGTCTGTAATTTTTGCTCGTCTATAGTGTTGTTTACAATTAAAAGGGATAAGAACTCTGTCTTTAAATTTGCTCCCCTCCAGTCAAATGCAGGACGGTATCTGCTTAAACGGTTTAACCTGCCAACTGAGAATCACAATTCGTTTGTTCTGGTTGAGCAGAACAGGTTTTTTATCAAATCCACCGCAGTGCTTCGTGTGGCTAAAAGGTTAGGGGGGATATGGCCCCTTCTTTACGTATTCATGCTGGTTCCAAAGCCAATAAGGGATTTTATATACGATATTGTGGCAAAAAACAGGTACAGATGGTTCGGCAGGAAAGAGGAGTGCCTTGTGCCAACACCTGATATAAAAAACAGATTCCTGGATTTTTGACTTTTGGCATTTTAAAAAATAATATTAAAAACCTGAGCCAAAAGATAGCAGGAGGATAGGAGATATGGCCGATTTCAAGGATCGTATTGTAAGGGCTGCCAAATTAGATGCCAGTTTGTACGAGGAAGTTGAGGCGGATAAGGGTGCTATGGGTCAGGCTGTGGCAGTGGTTATTTTATCAAGTGTGGCTGCAGGTATAGGAAGCATAGCTCAGGGAGGTATAAAGGGTATCGTAATAGGGACTATTGGAGCACTGATAGGTTGGGTGGTATGGGCTTACCTAGTATTCATTATAGGGACAAAGCTGCTTCCGGTGCCTGAGACAAAAGCTGATGTGGGACAGCTACTACGAACCATAGGCTTTTCAAGTTCCCCCGGGTTAATAAGGGTACTTGGATTCATTCCGGGAATAGGAAAGATTATATTCTTCCTATCATCAATATGGATGCTTGTTGCAATGGTAATAGCTGTCAGACAGGCTCTGGACTACAGTAGCACATTGCGAGCTTTGGGGGTTTGCGTTATAGGATGGGTTATTCAGATCCTGGTTTTGACTCTTTTCCTCTATATGGTAGGTGGTGAGCTTCCGAAGGCTTCGTAGTAACTCTTATGGCGCAGTAAGGATAGGATCCTATGCCTTGGCTTTCTTCGTTTTTTTTGCCTCGTCCTTTAACAGTTTATAATCTATGCTGTCAACCAGGGCTTTCCAGCTTGCCTCAACTATGTTTTCTGAAACCCCAACTGTGCTCCAGTTACTTTCTCCATCTCCAGATTCGATAAGTACCCTTACCACGGCATCCGTTCCCCTTCCCGTTGAGACAACTCTTACCCTGTAGTCTTTTAGTTTAACCTCCTTAAGAGATGGGTAGAATTTCTCAAGAGCTTTACGAAGGGCATTATCAAGGGCGTTTACGGGTCCATTTCCTATTGCAGCTGTGTGTTCCATTACACCGTCTACCTGAACGATAACCGTTGCCTCAGATAGAGGTTCTTCATCGTCTCTGTGTTTCTCAACTATTATTCTTGCTCCTTTGAGCTCAAAGTGCTTTTTGTATTCTCCAAGGATCTTCCTAACTAGTAACTCAAATGATGCATCAGCTCCTTCAAACTCGTATCCCTGGTTTTCCAGTTTCTTCAGTTCTCCAAGAATCTTCTGTACCTTCTTATCATTTGGCTCAAGCTCTATTCCTAGTTCTTTTGCCTTGTATACTATGTTGCTTTTCCCGGACAGGTCAGATACCAGAATGCGCCTTTTGTTCCCTACCACTTCCGGGTTTATATGCTCATAGGTTTCGGCTCTTCTCATAACGGCACTTACATGTAGTCCACCTTTGTGTGCAAATGCGCTTTCCCCAACAAATGGAAGTTTCTTTATGGGTGGAAGGTTTGTAAGTTCGTGGATAAAGTGGGACACATCGTATAGCCTTCTAAGCTCTTCATCTGTAATGCACTCTATTCCCAGCTTCAGTTTGAGATTAGGGATTATTGAGCAGAGGTTTGCGTTTCCACACCTTTCCCCGTATCCGTTCATTGTTCCCTGAACCTGAATAACACCCAGCCTTACCGCATAAAGGGTGTTTGCAACCCCAAGTTCCCCATCGTTGTGGGTGTGAATACCAAGTGGTGGATTTTTCAGCTTGAGATTTACCTCTCTTATTATGGATTCTATTTCCCATGGAAGTGTCCCACCGTTGGTGTCACAGAGAACAACTACGTCTGCTCCAGCATCTAGAGCTGCTTTAATAGCTGCTACAGCATACTCCGGATTCCTTTTGTAACCATCGAAGAAGTGCTCTGCATCGAAAAACACCTCTTCAACTCTTTGTTTTAGGTAGGAAACTGAGTCGTAGATAAGGTCCAGATTTTCCTCAAGTGAGATCTTAAGTGCCTCTTTCACGTGAAAATCCCAGCTTTTGCCAACAATTGTTACAACAGGGGTTTCGGCTTTAAGCAGTGACTGGATATTTGTATCCTCCTCACAACTTTTCCCTGCCCTTCTTGTGCTTCCAAAAGCAGCCAGCCTAGATTTGTTTAACCGTAGCTTCTTTGCTTCTTTAAAGAACCCCTCATCCCTTTCATTAGAGCCAGGCCATCCTCCTTCTATGTAGTGGATTCCAAGCTCATCCAGCTTAGAGGCTATTCGGAGTTTATCCTGAATTGAAAATGATATGTTCTCACCCTGTGTTCCATCTCTAAGAGTTACATCGTATATCTTAACCTTTCTTTCTTTCATTTCTCCTCTCCTAAATTAAAGGCATCGTGGATAGCACGTACAGCAAGCTCTGTATATTTTTCATCTATAACGCAGGATACCCTTATTTCTGATGTGCTTATCATCATTATGTTTATCCCTTCACGGGCAAGAGTTGAAAACATCTTGGATGCCACTCCAGCATGCGTTTTCATTCCCACCCCAACGAGTGAGACCATTGCTATGCGATCGTCAAATGTAACCCCTTTGGCTCCCAGTTCCTTTGCAATATCTTCTGTGATTCTTAGGGCTTTTTTAAAATCGCTTCGGGGAACTGTAAAGGTCATATCCGTATATCCTTCGGTGCTTACGTTCTGTACTATCATATCCACAACGATACCTTCTTCTCCTAGGGGAGTAAATATCTTTGCTGCTATACCAGGGCGGTCAGGAACATGGATTACCGTTATCTTAGCCTGGTTTTTATCGTATGTAACTCCGGATATAAGTACGTCTTCCATTTCTGTCATGGTTTCATCCTCCTCTACTATCCATGTTCCCTCTTCTTCCGGTCTTGAGGTAGGTCGTACATGGATGGGAACACGGAATTTCTTTGCAAATCCAACAGCTCTTGCCTGAAGCACCTTTGAGCCAAGGCTTGCCATCTCTAGCATCTCATCATAGGATATCTTTTTTAATTTCCTTGCATTGCTGCATATAGAGGGATCAGTTGTATAGACACCATCAACATCATCCTTATAAAGCTCACACACATCTGCCTTTAGTACGGCTGTAAGAGCAACAGCGGTAAGATCAGACCCCCCACGTCCAAGCGTTGTAACGTTTCCCTCCTCATCGACTCCTTGGAACCCGGCTACAACTACTATCTTTCCTTCTGAAAGGGCTTTTTTGATTTTTTCATCATCGATTTTTACTATCCTTGCCTTTGAGTAGTTGTTGCTTGTAAGTATCCTTATCTGGTGTCCCTGAAAGGATATTGCATCGTGTCCAAGTGATTTAATCATCATGGCAAGAAGTCCGGAGGAGACCTGTTCTCCGCTTGAGGTAACAACATCAAGCTCCCTTTCATCGGGTGGATCCATTATAGAACGTGCAAGCTTTATAAGGCGGTCTGTCTCCCCTGCCATGGCAGAGGCAACTACCAGCACGTCATTTCCCCTTTGTTTTGTCCTTATAACATGCTCTGCAACGTGCCTTATCTTCTCTACGTTTGCAAGGCTTGTCCCACCATATTTTTGAACGATGAGAGCCACTTCTTATCTCCTTCTATCTTGAGTTTTCTTCTTCCAGACTTGGTATCTTCACCCTCCGGTATTTGGATCTCTACTTTTATGGTGTTATCAGGAAATAGTTCTTCAATCCTGTCTGCCCATTCAACAACCGATACTCCTTTACCAAAAAAGAATTCCTCGTATCCTATTTCCTCTAGTTCTTCGATGCTTGTGATCCTGTACAGGTCAAAGTGATATAAGGGTAACCTGCCATGATAGGCATTCATTATAACAAAAGTTGGGCTGTTGGGTTCTTCTTTCACACCAAGTCCTCGTGCAATGCCTTTTACCAAAACTGTTTTTCCTGCTCCAAGCTCTCCCTTGAGGGCAAATATGCTTCCCGGTGTAGCAAGTTTTCCTATAATCTCTCCTATCTTGATTGTATCTTCTTCTCTTGATACGCAGATACAAAGAAGCTCTGGCATGAATCAATAAACGACATGAAAGAATTCTTCTGCTCTACCTTCTAGTATCCTTCTAATTGCTTCCGGTAGCGTTTCCCCTACATCGGTTGCTATAATCCCGGCCTCTCCTTTCTTTTCTGCAACCATATCTCCTGCAAGACCATGCAGAAAAACCCCAAGCGTACAGGCATCTTCAGGTTTATACCTTTGGGCAAGAAAGCCACCTATAACCCCTGTAAGTATATCCCCCATTCCTCCAGAAGCCATACCTGGATTTCCGGTGGGGTTTATAAATGCCTTGCCATAGGGAGTTGCTACAACGGTTCTTGCCCCTTTAAGCACTATGTAAGCATTATACATAGAGGCAAAATTCATCGCAATGCCAATTCTGTCTTTTTGTATCTCCTCTACTGTCTTTCCGGTAAGCCGTGACATCTCTCCGGGATGAGGGGTTAGAATTACTGGTACCTTTGTCTCTTTCAGTATATCTGGGTTTCTTGCAACAAGGGTTATCCCATCTGCATCAATTACTATTGGCAAAGAGGAGTTTCTTAAAATCTCATATAGAAATTCGGCTGTATCATCGGTTGTTGAGATACCAGGACCTATTGCAAGTGCTGTTTTTCTAGCTGACATTATGTTTAGGGCTACCTCTATTGATTCTCTTCCGAAGGTGTGATTCTTTGTTTCAGGAATGGGCTCTGTCATTGCTTCGGTTATCTTTTCCTCCATGATTGGGTTTAAACTCTCCGGAATACCGACTGTAACAAGTCCTGTTCCAACTCTTAATGCTCCGATGGCTGTTAGGGTTGCTGCTCCGGTCTTTCCAGGAGAGCCAGCAAGTATAAAGAGATGTCCATATGTTCCCTTGTGTGTATTTGGATGTCTTGGCTTAAGTATTTTTCCTACGGTATCGTATGTGATTAGTTCAAATGGGATGTCACTTTCAAGAAACTTTGGGGTAGTAATGTCTGCCACGTATACTTTTCCCGTAAAGTCTATACCTGGGTATATGGCAAATCCAAGTTTGGGAAGAACAAATGTTACGGTAATATCGGCTCTTACAGCTGTTCCGAGTGGAAGCCCTGTATCGGTGTTAAGTCCTGATGGTATATCTATAGAGACTCGTGGAACGGGTTGTGAGTTTATAAACTCGATTGCCTGTTTATGTATTCCTTCAACCTCTCTGTCAAGTCCGGTTCCAAAAATCGCATCCACTATAACATCTGCCCCTTCATAAACTGAAAAATCGTTTTTTATCTCTACTATCTTGCCACCGATTTTCTTAAGGATTTCAAAGTTTGTAAGTGCATCTCCTCTGTACTTTGAGGGATCCGAAACCAGATAAGTTGTAACCTCTAGTCCCTTTGATATCAGGTGTCTTGCTACAACGAATCCATCCCCGCCATTATTTCCACTTCCTGCAAATACAGCAATTTTTCTTGCACTAGGGAACTCATTAAGGATTACCTTTGCCACAGCACGTCCTGCATTCTCCATAAGTATTATTCCAAGTATTCCGTATTCCTCTATCGAGATCCTATCTATTTCTCTTATGATTTTTCGGGTTGCAAGTTTCATTGTTACAAATAATATACCTTAAAAAGAAAAAATGTTTTAAGCCCCTGCTTACTCAAATATCTCCTTTATCGGTTTTCCATCCCAGTGAGGTGGAGGAGTAATCCCCAGTGCGAAAAGAACGGTAGGGGCGGTATCGTATATAAAGACATTTTTCTCAATTCTGTATCCTCTTTTTACTCTGGAGCCAAATGCTATCCACGGTATCTCTACTACCTTCGGGTGAGGTTCTGCGTGGGACTTATGCAATCCTCCATGGTCTGATGTGACCACTATTAGTGTATCTTTTAAAAGCCCTATCTCCTCAATCTCAGAGAGTATAAACCCTATGGATGCATCAACAACCTCAAGTGCTTTAAGGTAGTCTTTGGATTCCCAACCCTCTCTGTGTCCTGTTTTATCGGGTTCGGGAAAGTGAATGAGTGTTAGATTTGGTTTCTCTCTTTCCATGTAAACACAGAAAAGGGAAGCTATTTCTTTTGAATCAGAGCCTACTTTGAAGTAGTCTACGGTTCCTTTAGGTGCAAGGTACTTGAGTTTTGACTTTCCCACAAACATTGCGGTTTTAAGATTTTGTTTTTTGGCTATGCTAAATATGGTTTCTTTATCTGTATAACCTAGAACGGGAGTCCAGAAGTTTAGTTTCCAGAAACCAAGTTCTATACCGTATTTTCTTGGATCAAGCCCGGTAACAAGGGCTGTATGGGCCTGAAGGGTTATCGGGGGTAGGACAGTTGATGCATTAAGGGTATGGGAACCATACTTTAAAAGACGGTTTATGTTTTTTAGATTTGCTGTAGAAAGGGAATCGGCTCTTAGCCCATCTACAGTTATGATAATTGAGTGTTTGTAACTTAGAGCACTTACGTCTTTATTTGAAAAAACCAATAAGAGGGTAAAGAAGATAAAAAGAACTTTAAAAAGACCGATTTTTTGCAGTTTCACTTTGCCATTCCTGCATATGCTACAGGCCGCGTGTCCCCAAAGGTTTTTATAAGGGTGTTTATAAACTCTTCTGCATGTTCCGGACAGAAAAAGTAAGTAAGAGAGGTTCTTCCCCCTATGCTTGATATGGATATCATTTCATAGTGTCTGCTGCACAGGTCCTTTTTACACATAGCACACTCTTTTATTGCCTGTCTTTGCCCTTCGTTTGTACATCGAACCCCATTTTCATCTACGTAATCGCACTCAAAAACCTCTATGGTTACGGTTTTTTTGGACATGTTGGTTCCCCCTTATTGTTTGTGCGGTTGGCAAATTACATCTCTCCAATTAAACTAAATTTGGTATAACAAGTCAAGATAGGTTTGGTGTGTTATATCAGGACTTAAGAGATGGGAAAGAAACGGGCCGTTCTCTTTGATTTTGATGGAACCTTGGCAGACTCTATCGGTATCTGGATAGAGGTTGTAGAACAATTGCTTAAGGAGGGAATGGGTCTTAAGGAAACGGTAAGTAGGGATGAACTGGTAGGGCTCCGTAAAGAGGGAATCTATCATGCTGTAAAAAAGATGGGTATACCTTTTTACGATCTGCTTCGCTTGGTCTATAGGGGTAGGCAGAGCTTTTGTAAAAGGATAGATGAGGTTGCCCCTGTAAGGGGAATCTCTGACTTAATTCACTGGTTAAAAAGAGAAAACTATCTGGTAGGGGTTGTAACTTCAAATTCAGCTGAGTGTGTAAGACGGTTCTTGTTAAAAAACAACATGGATGTATTTGATTTTATGCGTTGTGGTGTTGATCTCTTTGGTAAGAAGAGGGTGTTAGAAGGTGCGGTGAGAAAACTTGGTCTGGATAGAAATGAGGTTATATATGTTGGGGATGAAATAAGGGATATTGAAGCGGCAAAAGATACTGGTATAAAAGTCATTGCGGTTACGTGGGGCTTTAATACCGAAGATGCGTTATGTAGGTTTAACCCAGACTATATTGCCAGAGATCCCCGTGATATCCGTTTAATTGTATCCAAGCTGAACTGATTTGCATTTTTTTGTTTTTTATATAAAGTTTTTAGAAGTCCTATTTGGTTTTCAAATAACATCTAGATAAGTACCGTGAGTTAACAGGTGGTGTGGTTATGTCTGCAGGCGGTTCTGACTACGAGGAGGTTTTAAAGGCAAATGAGAGATTTTACAGGGCCCTTGGAACAAGGGACCTAGAGCTAATGGAGTCGGTATGGGTAAAGGATGAGAGAGCAAGTTGTGTTCACCCAGGGTGGGTTATGCTTAGAGGATGGGAGGCTATAAGGCAGAGTTGGGAGAGCGTTTTTGATCCTCTTGATCAGGTAGAGATTACCTTATCCAACATTACCGTGGATATAAAAGGAGAAGTTGCCTGGGTTACCTGTATTCAGCAACTTGTATATGTAAACAGAAATCCGATAATGATAAACGTGGCACAATCAACAAATATTTTTGAAAAGCATGAGTCTGGCTGGCTTATGGTTCTTCATCATGCCTCTCCCATACCTCTTACACGCTATGAACTGCCTGAGACGAACCTGCAATAGTTTATGAAAACACTTTATTTAAAAGATCCATATGTTCCTGAGACAGTCTCCATCCGGATGCCTGGCAGTTCTCAATAACCCTTTCCACGCTATCAGACTTTGGTATGGCTATAACGTTTGGGTGTGATATACACCAGTTAAGTGCTACCTGGGCAGGGGTTTTCCCTATCTCATTGGCTATTTGCTCCAGAACTTGTATTTTTCTGTCTTTGGTTCTTCTGTTTGTTCGTGCTAGGTGTCCGTTATCGAGTGGGGTATAGGCAATAATGGTTATCTTGTGTTCCTGACAATAGGGGAGCAGGTCTTTCTCTATATCCCGTCTGTTTAGATTATAAAGAACCTGGTTTGACACAATTGGGTATTTGCTCATTGCAGATTGGGCTTCTATAAGCTCTTTGAGAGAAAAGTTACTTACCCCTATGTACCGTACCAGACCTGAGTCAACCAGTGTTTCCATCGCTCGCATTGTTTCCTTTATGGGAACACTTGGATTTGGCCAGTGTATCTGGTATAGGTCAATGTAGTCTGTCCCTAAACGACGTAAACTACCCTCTGCAGCTTTTAAAACATCGTTATAACGGAGATGTCTCCCTGACACCTTTGTTGCTAAAAACACCTTATCTCGTATTCCTTTAATCGCTTGACCCACTATTTCTTCTGTTCCATATCCCTCTGCTGTGTCTATTAGAAAGGCCCCAATCTCTATTCCCTTCCTGAGTGGTTCTATTCCCCCTTTGTAGTTCCATGTACCAAGACCTATCTCCGGCACCATTGTGTTTGTATCGTTTAACTGCTTAAGCTGCATCTTGTGTTACTCCTTTTAAAGGGGATAAGTAAAAACTAACGTAAACTTATTGAAATATCAAAAAGCTTTACAGTAGAAGCTTCTTTAGGAACGTTATATTATAAAAAGCAGGGAATACCGCTTGCAGGGACGTGTACATGGCAGAAGCCTTTATCGGAACATCTGGTTGGGTTTATAGAGATTGGGTAGGGATTTTCTATCCACGGGAGCTTCCCTCCAGAGAAAGACTCAGGTATTTTTCCCTGCATTTTAGGACTACTGAGGTTAACTACTCCTTTTATCATCTCCCCAGAGCTGAGACGTACGATGATTGGTATCATCAGACAGATAAAGACTTTATATTTTCGGTAAAGGCAAGCAGGTTCATAACTCATGTAAGCAGACTGAAAGACGTTGGGGATGCTTGGGAGAGGTTTTTCCAGAGTGCTTTGAACTTAAAAAATAAGCTCGGACCTATTTTGTTTCAATTTCCTCCAGGCTTTAGAGCAGATGCTGAGCATGTAAAGAGGTTGGAAGGGTTCTTGGAAATTATAAATTTAAGGAAACACAGGTTTTCTTTTGAATTTCGTCATGTTAGTTGGTGTGATCCGGGGATCTATAAACTTCTTAAGAGGTACGGAAATGCCTGGGTTATCTCAGATTCCTCTAAATACCCTAAGGCTGAGGTTGTTACAGCGGATTTTGTGTATGTAAGAATGCATGGACCTGAGTCACTTTTCAGTTCAAAGTATACCTACGATGCTCTGGCGGGTCTTGCCAGTAAGATAAGAAACTGGTTAGAAGAAGGTTTGGATGTTTACGTTTACTTTAATAACGATTTTCACGGTTACGCTCTGGAAAATGCTAGGGAGTTGTTAAAGCTCCTTGGCAGAAAGAGGTAGAGGGTTACCTTATTTGCTGATCTCCCAAATACTGCACTCAAGCAAAATTGGGTTAGCTATGTATTTGCTTTGTCCTCCTATAGAGTGAAGAGGAATGATTTGGGTTTCTTTTAGAATTCCTTTAACGGTTATTGTCTCTCCTCCCTTTAATCTGGATATTGTCTCTAAGTTTGCCTTAAGCTCTGGAGAGGTTATTTCCCTGCATTGGAGTTTTCCGTTTACATGTTTACAAACTTCTCCGGGTACCTTAACGAGGCAGGATACATAACAGCCCGGATGTGTTTCATCTTCTTTTTTTATGGGGATAAGTACAATATCAACTACTTGGTTAATCCTGTTTCCAAGAAAGGCTCTCCTTTTATCCCCTATTGAGGAGACCTGTCCATAAACCTTGACTTCCTCTCCTTTAAGTTCTTCTACTGGTGGTACAAGACAAAGCTCCTTAACTGAAAGTGTTCGTTGTTCTATGGTCTTATCTGCGTAGCTTAGGTTTAGTTCTGATAACGTAAAAATGGCTATTAAAATCAGGACAAATATAAACATGTACCTTATGAGTATAACATTTTTTCCTGTTCTCTTGAATCCTGATTGTGGAGTGATTATTTTTGGGTTGAGGTGGTTATAAAGAATATTAAAGTTAAGGAGGTGATTGGGAATGAGGGGAGAGTTAGCGGTATGGGATCCTTGGAAGGAGTTTGATAGTTTGCAGAGGAGGATAAACAGGGTATTTGAGGAGACTATGAGGGCTTTATCACCTGTTGTAGGTGGTGAGGAGCTTGAGAGGGGAGTTTGGAGTCCTGCTGTTGATATTTATGAGACTGGTGAGAGTTTTGTTATAAGGGCTGATTTACCTGGTGTTAGCAAGGATGATATTCACATTGAGGTTAAGGACAATGTGTTAACGCTTAGGGGTGAGAAGAAGTTTGAGGAGAAGGTATCAAGGGATAACTACATAAGGATTGAGCGTTCTTATGGTTCGTTTGTTCGTAGCTTCACCCTCCCACAGAATGTTGATCCTGATAGGATAAAGGCACACTACAAAGATGGTGTCCTTGAGGTAACCATACCAAAGAAAGAAGAAGCAAAACCAAAACAAATTAAAGTCGAAGCTAGTTAAACCCTTTCCCTCTACTCCCTTGGAAACAGGGGTAGAGGGATTTTTTTAGAAGTTGCCTTTATACAAACGAGGTTGTGTATCAGGTTGGAGACGTGTTATTATGTTAGCTAAATCTGTTATAGAGAACCCACAGAATGGAAGAAAATCTCAGAAACATTCCTTTAATACAGTACCGGGGTATTTGTGTTATTGATGAAAATGAAGCCGACACCGAACATATATTAAAGTGGGGGTTCTGTAAAGAGGATGCGGCTAAATTTGGTAAGCCATTCTGGGATGTAATAAGACAGGTAAGCTGTGAAGAGTTAAAAAAGGCAAGATATTTTTGTGAAATAGAAAAAAAAATATCCTCCTTCATTAAGTTTTTCGAAGAAAATCTGGGTATAAAACATAACTCTTTGCTTCTGTACTGGGCAAAGAGGGTTTTAAGTGGACAGAGCCTTAGCATACATGCTCCTCCAGGTTTTGGTAAAACCACCTTTGGTGTGTCCATATCTCACTTTATAGATGGTAAGGTTTACTACATCGTTCCAACAAAGGTTCTCTGTAGGGAGATAGGGGATAAGATTAGAAGCTTTAAATCGGGCAAAAGGGTTCTTGTTGTTGATGATAAGGTAGATAAAAGTGAGATAAGCAGGTTTGAGTATGATATACTCGTTTCAACATCTCATTTCCTCCACAAAAACTTTGATGTGATTCCAAAGGATTTCAACCTGATTTTTATTGATGATGCAGATTCCCTTGTAAGACAACCAAAGAATATAGATAAAGTGCTTAAGCTTATAGGGTTTAGCGATGAGGATATAGCGTTTGCTTTAAGTAAGCACGCACAGAAAGATAGGGGTTTACTGGATAAGATAAAAAAGAAGAAAAGGGGGCAGGTGGTTGTTGCCTCTGCAACGCTTTCTCCAAAAACCAAAAGGATCTACCTCTTCAGGGAACTACTTGACTTCGAGATTGCTCAATCCTCTACCACTTTTTTGAGAAATGTGGTGGACAGTTATAAGGATGTATCTAAAGGAGATAAAGAGCATCTACTGAGAGAAGCACTTCACTTTATTAAGAACTTGGGTAAGGGTGCGTTCGTGTTTCTAAGCAGTGATTTTTCAAGAGACGAGCTTAAAGAGTTTGTTTCGTATTTATGCGAAAATGGGATACGTGCTATCTCATACGAGCAATTTACCAGAAGAAATAGGGATAGATTTATAGAAGGTGAGATAGAAGCTGTAGTTGGATTCTCCAATATAAGAAACCCTCTAACCCGTGGTATAGACCTTCCTCAAGCGGTAAGGTATGCCCTTTTTGTGGGTGTGCCAAAGTATAAGGTTCCCTTAAAAACTTCTTACTCTCCTAAGAGACTTTTTCTTTTGCTTTTCCTTCTCGGTGAGTTTATTCACAACCGTGGAGCAAGAGTGCACGATTATCTCGCTTTCTTAAGGAGATTAAGGTTTGTAACAGAGGAGATGGTTCTTAGGGATGAGAAGTTAAAGAATAGAGTTGAGCCTATAAAAAGAGAGCTTGATGTTTTATTGCAGGATAAGGCAATTCTAGATGCTATCAGGGAAAAAACTAATTTGGATCTGAAAGAAGAAGATGACCCGGAGGTGCCAGGACAGAAAAGGCTAGTACTTTTGATTTCCGATCCAAGGGGATACCTACAAGCCTCCGGGAGGACCTCAAGGTTGTTTTCACGGGGTTTAACAAAGGGTTTTTCCCTTATCCTTGTGGATAACGAGAAGGTGCTTAAGCACCTTAAAGAAAAACTGGCGGTTATGGGATATCGAATAGAATTTGAAGACGTAAGAAAGCTGAACCTTAAAGAGGTCTTTCAAAAGATAGATGAGGATAGGAAAATAGTTTCAGAACTGGTGAGGGAAAGGAACATAGGTTTTCTTGATCTCGTGAGAGCTGCACTCGTTATAGTTGAATCTCCGACCAAGTCAAGAACGATTGCGTCGTTTTTTGGAAAACCAGCTCGCAGACTGATAGAAGGTTTTCCGGTGTATGAAGTAAGCCTTGGTAACTACATTATAAATGTAATTGCAACGGTTGGTCATATAGCTGATCTTGTAAAATCTGGTGACTATTACGGGGTTATGAGAAAAGACGGTTACTTTGTGCCAAGGTTTCAACCTCTAAGGGTATGTGGGGGTTGTGGAAGGGATCTGGAATATGAAGAGAAGGTATGTTCTATTTGCAATAGCGATCAGATAAGGGATAAAAGTCTTTTAATATCTGCTCTAAGAAGACTTGCCAATGAGGTTCAAGAGGTATATCTCTGCACAGATCCTGACTCGGAGGGTGAAAAGATATCCTTTGATTTATTCTGTTACCTTAAGCCGTCAAATCAGAGTATTAAAAGGATAGAGCTACATGAGATAACAAGAGAGGAGTTTCTTAAGCAGTTTCAACTTCCAAGGGAGCTTAGTGGTGGGCTTGTTCGTGCCCAGTTACTTAGAAGGGTTTCTGATCGCTGGATAGGGTTTTCACTCAGTGAGGATCTCCAGAGAAAGTTTAAAGATACAAACCTCTCTGCAGGTAGGGTTCAAACACCTGTTCTGGGATGGATTATTGAAAGAGAAGAGGAAAGAAAAAAGAAGGTTTTTAAGATAAAAATGAGTTTTAATTCAGGTGAAGAATCGTTTGTCGTTGAAGATAGAAACCTGGTTGAAGAACTTAAGAAGCTATTTGAGGACGAAAGATTAAAAGTAGAGATTAGCCTATTAGGAGAAAAGCAAGAAAGTGTGGCTCCTCCACCTCCCTATATAACCAGTGATCTTTTGCGGGATGCAAATATCTTTCTTAAACTCGATTCTGCTCAGGCTATGGAACTGGCACAGGAGCTTTTTGAACGTGGTTTTATAACATACCACAGAACTGATTCAAGGTATGTTTCCGATGCAGGAAGAGGTGTTGCTCGTGAGTACTTATTTAAAAAAGGTATGGGTGAGTTCTTCTATGCTAGAAGCTGGGGTGAAAAGGGAACGCATGAATGCATAAGGCCAACAAGACCTCTGGACCAAAATGAGCTTCTTGAACATAGTTATCTGTTGGGTGAGAAACCGCTTTCAAGAAAACACCTTACCCTTTACAATCTCATCTTTAAGAGGTTTGTTGCTTCGCAGATGAAACCTGCTTTCGTAAGGAAAGCTGAATACAGTATAGGTGTTTTAGGTCTTAACATGTGGGGTCATAAAAAAGAGGTGGTGTCTGAGATTATAGACAGAGGTTATCTTGTGGTGCTTCCAAACCTGCAGGAAAAAAGAATTACCCCGGGTACTTTTAAGGTCCTTTCACTTCTTGTAAGGAGGATTTCAAAAGAACAGCCTTTTACCGAGGGTTTCCTTATAGAGGAGATGAAAAAAAGAGGGCTTGGCAGACCATCGACATACGCTTTGATTCTAAAGACGTTAAAGGAACGTGGCTATGTTGTATCAAAGAATGGACTTTTATTCCCAACCCATAAAGGGTTTACGGTGTATCACTACTTAAGCAGATTGCACAGGGATCTTGTTTCAGAGGACTTTACCAGAGTTCTTGAAGAACAGATGGATTTGATTGAAGAGGGAAAAGCTGATTATCAAATGATTTTAAAAGGGCTTTTTGAGCGTATATTTCTTAAAAGGGCTGCGTTTTAAGCTCTGGTGTTTTTGAACCTTTTTTATGCTGTGTTAGATTTATAACATGATTAAGGTAATATGGCAGGGAAAGGAAAATCTTATAGATAAAGATAGGGTAAAGATAGAAGACCTCCTTAAGGAGTTTGGAATATTTCCAGAGGCTGTTATAGTGGCCAAGAATGGAGAGGTCGTAACGGAAGACGAAGTTGCAGAAACCGGGGATGAGATACATATAATCAGAGCAATCTCAGGAGGTTGATTTATGAAATGCAGGAAGTGTGGGGAGAAGGCTGTTGTTAATCTCAGGGAGCATAGACTTTCCCTCTGTAAGGGGTGTTATATACCGTGGTTTGTTGATTACACCGAAAAAACAATAAAGAAGTTCAGAATGATTGACAGAGGTGATCGCGTACTTGTTGCTGTCTCCGGAGGGAAAGATAGCCTTGCTCTTTGGGATGTGCTTAATGAGCTTGGTTACGAAACCTTTGGTCTGTATATACATCTTGGCATAGATTATGATGGTTACTCTGATGTTTCCCTTCAGAAATCAAAGCAATTTGCTGAGAGGATAGGTAAAAAACTGGTTGTTGTGGATGTGGAAAAAGAAGTAGGGGCTGGTATCCCTGAGTTAAGAGGAATAACAAGACGACCTGTCTGTTCCGTTTGCGGCATGACAAAGAGGTATTACATGAACAGGATTGCAATGGAGCTTGGAGCAAGTGTGCTTGCTACTGGCCATAATCTGGATGATGAGGTATCGCAACTTCTTGGGAACATCCTTAACTGGAATATAGATTACCTAATTCAGCAAAGTCCTGTGCTTCCTGCAAGAGAAGAGGGACTAAAAAAGAAGGTAAAACCTTTTTGCTACTTCACCGAAAAGCAAACCCTTCTATATACTGTGCTAAGAAACATAGACTATGTTGAGATGGAATGTCCATTTTCGGTTGGAGCCACATCTATCTTTAACAAGGATATACTCAACCAGCTTGAACACCGCTCTCCGGGTATAAAAAGAAGGTTCTATGATGGTTTTCTAAATAACAAGCATGTTTTCCTTAAGGACGTTGTAGATGAAATTGGTTTAAGGAACTGTTCTAATTGTGGTATGCCCACTGTAAACGAGGTTTGTTCTTTTTGCAAGACCAAAGAAAGGGTTAGATCCGTTGTTCAGTAGGTCAGAACTTTTAGCTCATATTTGAGGGAATTGTCTTGTGGGTAAAAAAAGCCTTTTCTCCTTGCTTCTTGGACACAAGTACTCGATTTTAGCTGGCCTTATTACCCTCTCAATTGTGGACTTTGCCCAGCTCTCTATACCGCTTATTATAGAGAGGGCGGTAGATTCCCTGACTTTAAAGGGTGGCGGGCTTGGAGCGCTTACAAAATACGCTCTCTACATCTTAGGTTTAGCCATTGTCATGTCTGTATTTCGTTTTTTCTGGAGGTACTTTATACTTGGTGCTTCTAGAAAGATAGAGTTTGACCTTAGAAATGAGTTTTTCTCTCATCTCCAGAGCCTTCCCCTTGAGTTTTTCTACAGCAGAAAAACAGGGGACCTTATGGCTCACACTGTAAATGACATAGAGGCTATTAGAATGGCCTGTGGAATAGGGGTTGTAGTTGCATATGATGGTGTTTTACTGCTTGTTTTCATTCTTGCTGCTATATCTCATATATCTCCAAAACTAACCCTATATGCTGTTGTTCCTTTCTCTGTGCTGGCTGCTGTGGTTTTTGTTTTTGGAAGGGTAATAGAAGAACGTTTTGAGAAGGTTCAATCCTCTTTCTCAGGGCTTACCGAAAAGGCTAGAGAGGTTGTAGCTGGAATCAAGTTGATAAAGGCCTTTGTAAAGGAGAGGGAAGAGTTTAAGGAGTTTGAAGGCGCTAGCAGAAGGTATCTCAACTCCAATCTCCATCTTATAAAGGTATGGGGAGTTTACCAGCCTCTTATAACCCTAATTGCTGGACTTTCAATAGGAATCTTTCTCTGGATAGGGGGTAGAAGCACCATTACGGGACATATAACCCTTGGGGAATTTACTGCCATATCGGTTTACCTTAGTATGCTTACCTGGCCTATGGTTGCTATGGGATGGGCGGTTGATGTGATAAGAAGGGGTAGGGCATCTATTAGAAGGATAAATGAGATACTCTCTGTGGAAGCAGAGGTTAGGGATTCTGGGGGTTCTACCGAACTTGATATAAGGGGTTCGGTAGAGTTTAAGAATCTCAGGTTTTCCTATCCTGATGGAAAAGAGGCCTTAACTGATATAACCCTCTCCATTCCTGAGGGCTCTACGCTTGGGATTACCGGAGAGACCGCTTCCGGGAAAAGCACACTTGTTAAACTCCTTTTAAGGATTCTAGAGCCCTGCGAGAACCAGATCTTTTTAGATGGTATTGATGTAAAGAAGCTAAGCAGGGAAACCCTTAGAAGGTCTGTGGTTCTTGTTCCACAGGAGACATTTATTTTTAGTGGAACAGTAAAAGACAACATATCGTTTATGAACCCCAATGTTTCCGACGAAGAGATTATAGAAACGGCCAAACTTGCCTGTATCTACGATGAGATATTGGCTTTTCCGGAAGGATTTGAAACAAGGATAGGTGAGAGGGGGCTTAGCCTTTCTGGGGGACAGAGACAGAGGATAGCAATTGCAAGGGCGCTTTTACTGAAACCCCGTGTGCTTGTTATTGATGATGTTTTTTCCTCTCTTGATTCTCATACCGAAAGCAAAGTCCTTTCAAATCTGCTTAGGGTTATGAGAGGTAAAACACTTATAGTTGTGTCAAGCAGGGTTACATCTTTGAGGTATTTCGATAGGATTGCGGTTTTAAAGGACGGAAGACTGGTTGAATCTGGCACCCACTGCGACCTCATAAAAAAAGGAGGACTTTATGCCAGGTTGTGCAGGGTGCAGATGCTACACGATGAAATGAACTCTGTGGAAACTTATAAAAACGTAAAAGGCTAGGCTTTTCTCTAAAAATGAGGATCATGGGAAAAGGCATTTTAAGAAGTTACGATACCAGAATTATAGGGTGGCTTTTTGGTTTTACCAGACCGTATAGAGTGCTTCTAGTCCTTTCTCTTGTTTTTATGTTAACCACATCCGTACTGGAGCTTCTTGTCCCCTATATAACGAAGGTTGCTGTGGATAACTACATATTTCCTTCCTGGGGGAAGGTGGAGTTTGATGCTGGTGAGAGCAGATTTAAGAAGTTGTTTAAAAGAAGATATCTCCAAGATAGCATACCTCTTGGAGGAGAATCGTATCTTGTAAACCTCTCAAAAGTTAGAAAAGAGGACAGAATCGAATTTGAAAAATTCGGCATAATATCGCGGGAAAGATACATTGTAATCGATACTTCAGGGCTTGAGGAAAACAGATTGACCGGTATCTATGGGATTGTAAAAAAGCATCCCGGTGTGTTTCAAATAAGGGGAAACTATATCATTGCAGGTTACTCTTCAGTTGCAGGGATTGACCAAAATGAGCTTGGTATTCTAAGAAGCAGTGAGATGCAGAAATTAAACAGGCTGGTTTTCTTTCTGGTTGTTGTTCTTCTTTTGGTCTTTCTCCTAAGTTCTATTTACACATATATACTCAATTATACCGGTCAGAGGATAATGCATGGGATTAGGCTTGCTGTGTTTTCTCATGTTCTTTCCCTTCCACAGAGCTTCTTTGATAAAAATCCGGTTGGCAGACTCACTACACGTATTACAAATGATGTAAATGCCATAAACGAGATGTATACATCCGTTTTGGTGCAGTTTTTTAAGGATGTAATTCTAATCTGTGGTGTTCTATTTGTTATGTTCAGGATGAACAGAGAGCTTACCTTACTGATAATGCTGCTTACGGTTTTACTGGGTATTGTTGCTGCCCTTTTTAGAATGAGGTTAAAAAGGGTCTACAGAGAGGTTAGAAGATCCATTGCAAAGCTAAACTCCTTTGTGCAGGAAAGTATAGGGGGAATAGCAGTTATAAAACTCTACCAGCGGGAGAGGGAAAATCTTGAGAGGTTTAAAATAGTAAACAGTGAAAACCTTAGGGCAAATATGGAGCAGCTTTTTACGTTTGCTACGTTTAGGCCCATTATTGAGTTTATAAGTATACTTGCAGTTGCTGTTATCCTCTGGTACGGAGGGCTTAGGATACTCAATCTGGACCTTACCCTGGGAGCATTGATTGCCTATCTGGCCTATATAAGGATGCTTTTTAGCCCGATAGTGGAGCTTGCTGAGAAATACAATATCTTCCAGTCAGCGGCAGCAGCCTCTGAAAACCTTTATGAGCTTACAAGGGTAAAACCAGAGAAAAGAGCAGAGGGCAGGAGATTGGATAAGGTGCATGGTAGAATCGAATTTAAAAACGTCTGGTTCTCATATGATGGGGATGAGTGGATTCTGAGAGATGTATCTTTTACCGCAGAACCTGGACAAACCCTTGCACTGGTTGGTCTTACGGGTTCTGGAAAGACAACCATAGTTAATCTCATACTCAAGTTTTATGAGGTTCAGAGGGGTGAGATACTTTTTGACGGTGTAAATATAAGGGAGCTTGACCCAGATTTTATACGTTCGCACGTATCCACGGTGTTTCAGGATTTATTTCTCTTTGAGGCAAAAGATGGGGATGGTTTCTCAGAGAAGGAACCTGTGTTTGGGATGCTTTCTAAGAACAACAGCCGTTTCCTTTCTTCGGGTGAAAGACAGTTGCTTTACATAAGAAATGCGCTCTTAAAGAATTCAAGGGTTTTAATTCTGGATGAGGCTACTTCAAGTATGGATACCTGGATGGAATCCAGGATAAACGAGATTCTTAAAAGAAATGCGGGTAAGAGAACCACCATACTTATTGCCCACAGGCTTTCCAATGTTATTCAGGCTGATAAGATTGTGGTTATACACAGGGGAAGGATACACGAGGTTGGAACACATAAAGAGCTTTTACTGAAGAGAGGAATTTACTATAATCTCTATAGGCTCCAGAGTGGGATGTATGGCTTCTCGCATTAAAGGAATGATGAGGAAGAGGACTTTGCTTGTTATTGTTTTTTTTGTTCTCTCCTGTATGCGTGATGCACATGATGCGCCACCGAAGGAGTTTTTTAGACCCTCGGTGGAAGAGGTAAATGTTGAGGTCTGGGTTGAGAATTTAGAGATACCTTGGTCTCTTGTCTTTTTGTCCAGAGACATAGCTCTGGTAAGTGAGAGACCCGGAAGGATAAGGCTTATAGAGAATGGCAGATTAAGAAAGGAACCATACGCTGTGATAGATGTTTCACACGTCGGGGAAGGTGGTTTAATGGGTCTTGCCCTGCATCCTGGGTTTCCGGCTAAGCCTTATCTGTATGCGATGCATACCTACAGAAAAGGGGGTAAGCTCTATAACAGGGTTATCAGGTTAAGGGCTCTAGAGGACAGAGCGGTTATGGATAAAACCATTGTAGACGATATACCTGGGGGAAGATTTCACAACGGTGGAAGAATAGCTTTTGGCCCTGATGGTATGCTGTATATTACAACCGGGGAGATATTCCAGGCAGAGCTTGCTCAGGATCTTTCCTCTCTTGGGGGTAAGATCCTTCGGGTAAAACCAGATGGCAGCATACCTGAAGATAATCCTTTTCCGGGTTCTCTAATTTACTCTTATGGTCATAGAAACCCGCAGGGTATTGCCTGGCATCCTGTAACCAGAGACCTTTTTGAATCAGAGCACGGTCCCTCTGGGGAGTTTGCGGCCTCTGCTAACGATGAGATAAATGTAGTAGTAAAGGGAGGAAACTACGGTTGGCCCCGAGTCATAGGTATGGGAGGTAAGAAGGAGTATATAGACCCGATTGTTCTCTGGAAGGAGCATGCAACACCACCTTCAGGTATAACCTTTTACAGGGGAGACCTTTTTGTTGCTACGCTGAGAAGTCAGGCTTTAATTAGAATAGAGTTAAGCGTTCTAGATGGTGGTGGCTACAGGGTTGAAAGGATAGAGAGGTGGTTTGCAAAGAACTATCAGGAGGGGGTTTTTGGAAGGATAAGAGATGTGGTAGCTGGACCCGATGGTTTTCTTTACTTTCTTACAAATAACAGAGACGGCAGGGGTTTTCCAAGGCCCGGGGATGACAAAATCTACAGGATTGTCCCAAAAGACTTATAAACTCCGGAAGTTATGATTGCAATTTTACTATGTGCAGGATTTGCAACCCGTATGTATCCTCTGACTAGGGATTTCCCAAAGCCCCTGCTTAAGGTTGCTGGTCGTCCTGTACTTGACTACCTCATGGAACAGCTACTTGAGTGCCCATACCTTGAGGGTGTCTATATTGTTACAAATGCACGATTCTTTAACCACTTTTGCCTCTGGAAAGAAAGCTGGGATTTGCATATAAGAAGAAAAGGTATAGAGATTAGGGTTTATAATAACGGGGTTAGATATGACCACAGCCGCCTTGGTGCGCTAAGGGATCTGGCTTTTGTTCTGGATCAATTTGCTTCTTTAAAACCTGCAGTTGTTGCTGCCGGGGATAATATCTTTTGCTTCTCACTAAGTCCTATCTGGCAGAGATTTATTTTTGGTAACGTAAACTATGTTATAGCACTGTTTGAAACGGATAAGGACAGATTAAGGCGTACAGGTATAGTTGAGCTTGGGCCTGACGATAGGGTTATCAGATTTTACGAAAAACCCAACGAACCACCGTCTTTCTGGATATCCCCTGCAATATACTTTCTTCAAAGAACTGCGCTAATGTGGGTTAAAGAGTACCTTTTGTATTCCAGTATGCATGATGCCCCTGGTTATTTTCTCGAGTACCTGGTTGGCAAAGAACCCGTTTATGCAGTCAGGGTAAAGGGCAGGGTGCTTGATATTGGGTCTATTGATTCCTACAGAAATGCAGATAGGATGCTTAGCGTGGAGCCATTTAGGCTATCTGAGTAGCTACCTTGTTTAGACCCTGATTCTTTTTAGAACCCCGGTATTGACTTAACGGGTTATCTGGACTTAATTTTAGGTTCAATGGAAAGGACTCTATTTGCAAAAGGGATTAGGGGTGAGGTTGTAAAGAGAGTGCAGATAAAGCTAAAGGAGCGCGGATTTGATCCAGGAGGCATTGATGGTGTATTTTGAAAATACACGTAAAAGGCAGTTTATTCTTTCCAGCGTATCATGAGACTTAACCCTACAGGTGGGGTGGATGTTTCTACATGGGATAAGCTTATGGGGGAGAAGATTCCCTGATACAAGTTTGGAAGGAATACCGTGTTTTTAATAGATATTATTAAAACCCCCTCTGGAAGTACAGCTTTCATGGGCTGATTCGGTAAGCGCTGGTAGGAACAAACTCAAGTTATCACAGCCGTGGCACTCTGCTTTTGAGTGTTTTGGCGAACTGGAAGAAATCCAGAGGTTACAAAAAGAGATGGTTGAAAAGGATTATTTCCTTCCTGCCTTGGAGACTGCAAGGCAATACGGTTTAAAAAGCGAGCTAGGAATTGCACTTTCTTTTGACATTCAGGTACAGAACGGAGGTATAAAGAAAAACACTCGTAAAGAGATTATGAAAAGTACCACAGAAGTTCCCCTTGGTAGTGAGCAGGAATTAAGGATTATTATAGCTCATGTAGTTGCAGACAGTGCAAAACCTGAGTTTCAACATGATGTACGTTTACGCAAGCTTACTCTGGCTACGGGATGCGGAAAAGTACACGGAAAGCTGTATGTTCTTCGAAACTGGGGATTAGATGAATCTCTATACTTGTCCTTTCTGTAAACCTGTGTATAATCTTTTTTTTGATGGACGGGGCGTAGCGCAGGTGGGAGCGCGCGGCGCTTGGGACGCCGAGGTCGGAGGTTCAAATCCTCTCGCCCCGACCATTAATTCATGCGCCCATAGCTCAGCTGGACAGAGCAACGGCCTTCTAAGCCGTGGGTCGGGGGTTCGAATCCCTCTGGGCGCGTACTTACTGTGATGGTGGGTGTAGCTCAGCCTGGTTAGAGCACTGGGTTGTGGCCCCAGAGGTCGCCGGTTCAAGTCCGGTCACCCACCCTTTATCTCTTGATAGTGTTGTTATTTCGATTTTTCTTAAAAGCTGGATATTTTAATGTAATTCTACTTAGGTTCGTCAAAACTTACTATCTTATTGTAAACCCATCCAAATACTGCTCCTCCTATTAACCCATCAAAGAACGCCCATACCAACCCTATGAAACTTCCCGTGGGTGAGATTGTATAACCACGGTAAATCCTTCCTAATAAGGTAGGTTCTCCAGTAGCCCCATCAAAGGCTATGATCCACCAGGTGAGACAAAACAATCCCAATCCCCAGATAAAGCCACAAGTTAAAGAAAATGCTTTAACGTTTAACTTCACCTTTTTGCTCCCTCTTCCGTTTGAATTCCCTACGGGAATTAGAGGTTTTTCTACTCATAATTTCACCCCCTTTTTGTTTATTTTTCAGCTTGTTTCAATTCCCTACGGGAATTAGAGGTTTTTCTACTGTTTACTTCAAATGAGAGAAGGACAGGAGCACAGCCGTGTTCCTGTTCGTTTCAATTCCCTACGGGAATTAGAGGTTTTTCTACATGGACGAAGCTGTGGAGAAACTGGGGAAAGAAACTGTTTGTTTCAATTCCCTACGGGAATTAGAGGTTTTTCTACTCTCGATAGGGCCGGAATTGCGAGGCCATCTTTATCTCATGTTTCAATTCCCTACGGGAATTAGAGGTTTTTCTACGTTGCTGTCACAATCTTCTAGAAGTGCATATTGAAAACGTTTCAATTCCCTACGGGAATTAGAGGTTTTTCTACTTACTTAGTGTTTCTGACACCTGAAGGGCAAACACAGTGCTGGATGTTTCAATTCCCTACGGGAATTAGAGGTTTTTCTACGCAGAGGAGAAGGCTCAAGCTGGCGAAACAAAGTCGAAGCGTTTCAATTCCCTACGGGAATTAGAGGTTTTTCTACAAGAGGACGATGTTGTCTGTGCTGAGAAGGCTCTTGGTAGTTTCAATTCCCTACGGGAATTAGAGGTTTTTCTACGAGCTCACAAAGTCGAAGGGAGAGCTGAGAGAAAAAAGTGTTTCAATTCCCTACGGGAATTAGAGGTTTTTCTACATTCTGCATTTTACGGATACGGGACACGTTGCGGTGTATGTTTCAATTCCCTACGGGAATTAGAGGTTTTTCTACACCTCCTGCCACACACATCCGATATACAGAAGTACAGCAATTTGTTTCAATTCCCTACGGGAATTAGAGGTTTTTCTACAAGGGAAAAGACAACAAATCTGCGCAGTCAGACGCACTCAAAGTTTCAATTCCCTACGGGAATTAGAGGTTTTTCTACACCTCCTGCCACACACATCCGATATACAGAAGTACAGCAATTTGTTTCAATTCCCTACGGGAATTAGAGGTTTTTCTACGATACTGTTCCAGTAGTGAAGACACAACAAAGGAGGTAGTTTCAATTCCCTACGGGAATTAGAGGTTTTTCTACACCTGTCCTGGGGCTTTTTCAATTTTGGCTTTGCTTATCCTGTTTCAATTCCCTACGGGAATTAGAGGTTTTTCTACGGAATATAGGAAAGAGGTATAGGAAAATGGTAGGGAAATGGTTTCAATTCCCTACGGGAATTAGAGGTTTTTCTACGCAATTGTTTAGCTTGCTCATAAGACAATCCCTTTTTTGACATTGTTTCAATTCCCTACGGGAATTAGAGGTTTTTCTACCCGGAGCTGCCGGAGTCATCTCTGGGTGGTTTTGAAAGGGTTTCAATTCCCTACGGGAATTAGAGGTTTTTCTACTCGATGAGAAAGACGTTCCAGAGACAATTTTCGAGAAATGGAGGCGTGTTTCAATTCCCTACGGGAATTAGAGGTTTTTCTACTGAAGCAAGGCAAGTGCTAGGTGAAGAGCGTCTCTTCAATAGTTTCAATTCCCTACGGGAATTAGAGGTTTTTCTACGAATCAGATGAAGGAACAGGAGTGAGAATCATGATACCGAGAGTTTCAATTCCCTACGGGAATTAGAGGTTTTTCTACTATCTTTAAAATACTTCCTGTAGATTCTGACTGCCTTCTGAGTTTCAATTCCCTACGGGAATTAGAGGTTTTTCTACAGTACCCTTATTTTCTTTAATGATTTAAATGAGTTAGTATGCAGTTTTCGAGAACCTCTAGTTATCAACAACTTATCCACAGGACAATTTTTGTCAATGTTA
>BEIN01000014.1 GCA_002898375.1 bacterium HR37
CTTGGAAATTAAAGAGGTCTTATAAGGAGATAGAATGAGCAGCAGGGATATAGAGAAGGGTGAAGTAAGGAGAAAGCTTTTAAAGTTAGGTGTTTACTCGGTTCCTGCTATATTTTTTGCAGGGAAGGTATCATATGCAAAGCCAAGTGGGGGGTGCCATACAAGGAGGAAAAATAAGCACGGAAAAAAGAAACGCGGATAGAAAGAGAGAAGAAGCTTGAGGACAAGGTGGTGTCATTTCATTTGCCGTTTCTGGTAAAAATTGGTCTTGACAGAGTTTTAGAGATTTACTAGAATGGGGTTAAGGGTTTTAATTAAGATTTAAATTGGTTCTTTGAAAATCTAGTTTTTAATATTTATCAGGTAATAATGATAATTATTTTCATCGAGCATCGAGGGAATGCAAAAAAGTGGGGGGTTGCTCGAATTTAGAAAATCAAGTGATTTAAATGGGTTATGTAACATTGACAAAAATTGTCCTGTGGATAAGTTGTTGATAACTAGAGGTTCTCGAAAACTGCATACTAACTCATTTAAATCATTAAAGAAAATAAGGGTGCTGTAGAAATACCTCTAATTCCCGTAGGGAATTGAAACTAACATGTTGTTTAACGCGCCACCGTTTACTTCACTAGTAGAAATACCTCTAATTCCCGTAGGGAATTGAAACTGTTGGGTACTGTGGGGATTACTTACTTACTGTTACATTTGTAGAAATACCTCTAATTCCCGTAGGGAATTGAAACACTAAACTCCCCAATCTTTTGGCCGTCAGTTTCAAAAACATCGTAGAAATACCTCTAATTCCCGTAGGGAATTGAAACATCTTTTGAGATCAAGCTATTTGCACGTGTAAACTCGTAGAAATACCTCTAATTCCCGTAGGGAATTGAAACGTTATTGTCTCTGTTTCCATTAGTTATGCAATAATGGAAAGTAGAAATACCTCTAATTCCCGTAGGGAATTGAAACACTAGACAGAACTGCCTGTAGAATTCTCTGTCAAAGTAGAAATACCTCTAATTCCCGTAGGGAATTGAAACTTGGTAATAAAAAAGCCTATGCCCATAGCCAAAAGCCATGGGCATGTAGAAATACCTCTAATTCCCGTAGGGAATTGAAACAGTAAGGGTTGTCGGCTGGCGAGATAACGTATGAAGTGTGTAGAAATACCTCTAATTCCCGTAGGGAATTGAAACCTTAAACTCTTAAACTTCTTCAAATCTTTTATAGACATGTAGAAATACCTCTAATTCCCGTAGGGAATTGAAACCTTCAAGTGTAAAACAGCCAGAACGAAGGGATGAAGTGTGGCAGGTAGAAATACCTCTAATTCCCGTAGGGAATTGAAACAGTGCAGGAAAAAAGATTTCCTCAAGGATTGTCAGGCTAGTGCCTAGTAGAAATACCTCTAATTCCCGTAGGGAATTGAAACTCTGGAAACAGTAAGTGCTGAGAATGTGAGTACCGTTCTCCAAGTAGAAATACCTCTAATTCCCGTAGGGAATTGAAACTGGAGAAACCCTACTCTAGCCATTATGGGATGATTTGATTTAAGTAGAAATACCTCTAATTCCCGTAGGGAATTGAAACTACAATCCATTTTGATACCCCCATAATAAAAAACCCAGTAGAAATACCTCTAATTCCCGTAGGGAATTGAAACCAGGGCTACATCCCTAGGGCTAAAACATCCTAGGGGATAATGTAGAAATACCTCTAATTCCCGTAGGGAATTGAAACCATCTTGCTTACCCCCTTTCTTTAGTTTTGCTTTAATAATAGCGTAGAAATACCTCTAATTCCCGTAGGGATTAATTGAGAGATTATGAAAAAGAATGTTTGTCCTTTTTGCAAATGTAGTGATGTTATATCAGATGGTTATGGAGTAAGATGTAACCGATGTGGGCACGTAGAGGAGCCAGGAACACTTGTAAGGTGTATTTCTTGCGGTTCTGAAAACATAGAACAGATAGAATTTATAACTATTTGTTATGACTGTGGCTATCTTGATTTGTCATGTTAATGAATACTTTAATTCCTTTAGCAGGAAATTGATAATGCGCTCAAAGCTACTTGTTCTAAGAATTAGGGTTTCTAAGGATAAGAAGTAAACTAAATACCGAATTTAGCAGTTACTTATACAATACAGGGTGACTGCTTCTTATTACAAGTTGTAGGGTTAATCTTCTTTTATAAAAGGCATAAGGGATAGGTGTGTAATTTTGCTTAGATGCTTATTTGAGATACCCTACTTGCTCTACTAAAGTAGAGAAAATAAGACTTTAGTTTTATCACAGCAATATTTCTGAAACCTTGTCTCTCCTTTCATAATTCTTAGGCATCCATAAAATTGTTAGGAAAAGATTTTATAAAGGAGTGAAAGGGTGAGACAGGTACTGGTATCTATCTTATTAACCGTACTGGTTGTTACAGGATGTGGTGGTGGGGATGATAACTGTGATTTTGAATTTTCTTCTTTTCTTAATGGTCAGGATGAGCGGAGCCAGACTTCTGAATGGGATTGTGTTACGGAGGAAGATCATATATTTTCCTTTGCTGCTTTTGAGGATGGAACAGGTTTCAGCACCGATGTTGGGGTATTTACATACCAGCAAACCGGGTGTAGAAGGGCAGCTTTCCAGTCAGAATTTGGCTCAGGAGATATAGTGGATATACAGGGGTCACGTGCATCAGGTGTGCTTACTTTTACGCAAATATCTGATGACCTGGGTGATGTAAGTGCTTTCTGCGTCCTGGATACAAATCCGGAAGATACAATTTAAAGAAAATAGTAAAAGATTTAAAGATTCTAAATAGTTATGCTCTGTTGCAAACATCGTTTTTAAGTGATTTAAATGAGAGGGAAACAAGTAATAGCAAGAATTGGTTTTCCCCTCCACTCCTTACAATCACATGTATGTTATAAACTACAGCCATAAGGGATACAATTTTCTTCTTGTTCTTCCACTTCCTCTCCCTTATACTATCCCCAAACTTCCTTTTTATCACTGAAATCATTGTCTCACATATCCATCTCTTTCCATAAATACCACTCCATCTGGAAATCATATAAACCATATATGCTAAGATTCTATCCAAACTCATTATACTTCCACCTCTACGAATAGGTGGGATGACTCTTATAGGGAACCCAAACCTCATATTCCCACTGCCATCAAATCCCCTGTCCATTACCTCTATTAAAGACCTAAGGGGTAAGTTCTTCTCCAGTTTAGAAAGCCCCCAGGAATCCCCACTAGGCCCCCTTCCAACAACCTCAGATACTAAAACCTGTGTCCTTGTATCGTATCCAAAAGATAAAATACCTTTATCCACCTCTTCCTTTTCTTCCCACTCCTTAGGGCATAATAAAATCCTGCTACATCCTCCTTAAACCCAGTTGAATCACAGGCAAAAACCAAACCTAAATCCCTACTTGAAATAACTACCTCCAAAACCTTCCCAAAAAGCCTCTTTATTTCTTTCCCCTTTCCTGAGGATAGTAAAAACTCCTCTAAGTCCCTAAAAGACATGTTCCTTATGTATATCTTTAAAAGTACACATGAGATTAACTGAGGAAGACTGTATATATGTGGACTCTTCTTATGTGAATACATTGGAAGTGTTTGCCTTGTAACAAAATATGCCACCTTTAAAAACCTCTTGTATCTACCTTCCCTTTTCCTCTCTCTGGTATCAGAATGGTTTATAAACGTTGCTTGCCTCTTTAAGGTGTACTCAATCATACTTAATTTATACCTTAAGGAGGCTTCTTATCTATATCCTTGCAACAGAGCAAAGCAGGAAAAATAAAAAGTTATTTAATTAATGAAAACGACTTAAGAAAGGATATTCAGAGCCTTATCCAAAAAGCTCTTACCGAGTTTGGTGTGGGTTCAAAAACAAGGCTTGGATATGGTTTGTTTGAGTAGTTGCTAATTGTTATACTAACTTTTCTTTGGATATAAGAGCAATGAATAGAAACGGGCCAATAAGTTTTAAGGTGAAACGTAGTAGAGATTATACTCTAATTGAGTTTGAGTTAATAAGGGAAATTATCCCGGAGGATTTATCTAATATAGAGCCACCTGATCCTGTTAAAGAAGGTTTTTCCTCAAGTGTAGTTATTCTCTCTGGAAGAGGTCCAGTATGGCTTTACGGGTATCTTATACACTTTTATCATCCCACAAAAGCTATAGCTGTTTTTGATCCAAGGTTAGATGCGGGTGTTGTGGTTGAAACACACAACCCGGGAATGAAGGTTGGTGATTTAATTAGAAGAGAAGTTTTTAAGCAACCAGGATAGAGGATTAAAGAGATTTCTAAGAGGTTAAAAAGTATCTGGTGTATTAGATATGTTCAGGATCACCTGCTTTTTAATCTTTCTTATCTGGGCATTTCCTGCTTTGTCTGTTCACGTACAAACTTACATAGATGAAGAGCTAAAAAAGGAAAATAAAGAGTATAGGGAAAGGTTGAAAAGATGTATAAGATTATTTAATGAGGCTGACTTGGAAGCTATAGAAAGGGAAAATTGCAATAGGGTTTTGGAGAGATATGGAGAAATAAAAAATAGAGCTCTTAACAGAGTGGATAAGGAACTTAAAAAGAAGGCAGAAATCAAACATCTAAGAGTAGAGCTTTCAGGATTTAAATTAGGCAAATACAACTTTTTATTTGCTAAAATTCCCTTAAATCCTAAACAATACAGTCTCTATTCATGTGGGAGGAAAGATGAAGTAGTTCTATGCCCACACTGTTTTGTAGATAATTATGCGTTTTTCTTTTTTCAATTACCTGAAGAGAAAAAAGTTCCTATAGATATATACTATATGCATAGGGTTTCCTCAAAAAATATAGAAGAGTTTTATCTCGGTATTGATAAACTTTACAAAATAAGTATTTCTCCTGAAGAAGCAGGAGAATTTATCCCATTCAAGGCAGATATAGAGAAGAAAGAGGATGCATACATGATAAAACTACCGTCTCCAGTACTAGAAGCTTTTGTCTCGTATGACTTTTTAGGTGTAAAAAAGCCTTTTCCAAGGTTTAATCAGGATGGAAAGTCATGTTCTCGGACGGAGATGTTAATTGATAATATACCTGATGGCGTTTATATAGAATTCCCAATTGAAGAAGATAAGCACGTAAGGAATAAGGCATTCAAGGTAAACTGATCTCAAAAGGCTCCGAAGTATAACCATTTGGAGAGATCAACCTGAATTTGAATTTATAGCCCTTAATACCAAAGTTTCTCAAGAAATCTTTATGTTTGTAAGATAATTGAGTAGAAGTTAGAAGAGGGGATTTGTCTCCCTCTAGAGGATTAAGTAGAGATACACTTTCCTTTTTTTCTTTTGAACAGTAGGTATCGAGCCTTAAATAAACGCTAAATTTATCCACAACCTCAAATGGTATTACAACCAGGTAGAACTTTCCATCTGTACCTGTAGAGAATCTAACTTCATAGTCTTCGTAACGATATCTTTCATCAGGTTCCATACCATTGTAAACATACCCCCCTATATAACCATAGGAACACCCTCTCAGTTTTACCTCCGGTGGGTTAAGGGTTTTTAAATCAAGATAAAGATATTCTTTCTCTAAAAAAGGATATACAGATAGAGCCAACTCAACATCAGAATCGTTAATTTTTCTCAGCGATGTTATTTCAATATAATTGCCTCTTTTTACCTCCAGGTAAACAGGATATAGACTGAAGTATGTATACTCAATTTCTCTGTATCTTCTGGGATCTGGGTTTTTTACCTCATAAGAGCTTACGGTACACAATAGGTACAACCTCTTTGGGAGTTTTTCTTCTGGTATCCATTTTTTCATCTTAAGTTGTATAGATTTTGCAAGGTGCTGTTTTGCTATCCTTTGAGCTTCTTCGTGGGAAAGACCGTTTTGTTTAGAGCTATCTATCATATCTTCAAATCTTTCCCTAAAATTTGGGTCTTCTCTTATAAGACGCTCAAACTCTTTTTTAAGGTAAGCGTTAATCTCATAAATGTCATTTGTGATTGTAGGGTTAATGTTGGGATTAAATGGTTCAGCAAGTACAGGTTCTCTATTGGGTTCAACAACAGCATTAAGGGATCTAACATAAACTTTGTAATCTATAAAGCCGTACTCTCTCTCTGCAACTCTGGCTAACTCTTCAAGATTAAAATCTGTTAAATACTTGCAAGAGCCGTATTTGTTTTTGACAGAGTCTGGAATCTTTCCTGAAACCATATAACCACCCTTAGGTAGCTTTACCCATATCATTTTTAAGACAGGAGAGTTGTAAAGTCTAAATGTGTATACGGATGTGTTATTTCTTAAGATTTTTTCTTCTTTTATATCATTTGCATAAAAAAACAGTAAAATTAAAACCGTAAAAAAGTACAGAAACATGTCTTTCCATCCCGGTTTTTATTGTTTTGAATCAAGTGTGCTAAACCTCCTTGGAATGAGTACAATACCCATGAGACCTAGAATCCATATAAACTCCTTTATATCGTGGAATAATAGGTACAACCTCATCCATATTATTATTAACCCGATCCTTCTACAGCCTTCTCGGAGGGTCAATCTGAGGCTCGAGGATTTTGCCTTCTTCATCTTTTATCCATAAGATAAATTATTCTAACTCTTCAGGATATGGACTTAAATAAGCTTGAGATTTTAAGTATTCGTCATCAAATCTATAAACAAAACCTTTAACGTACTCTATAACGGCATCAAGTTCAAGTGAACCGTTCTGAAGTTTTTCTAGAAGTTTTTGAAAATGCAGTTTCTCTCCGCGATTAATCTTATCTGAAAAGTGGCCGTAAATATGCTGCAATACATTAATATGGGCTTTTATCGGTGGTTTCCTGTGGAACAAGTTCCTGAATAAAATTCCATACTCTTTGAGTGTTTTCTCAAAGCCCTTGCTTTTCCAATTGGCTATAAGCTGACCGAGTGTCTTTGATCCCTTTTGATTATAAAGCATAAGTAAGTACTTATATCTCTGATGAAAGAGAATAAGCTCTTTTATATTTCTTGTTTCTTTTAACATGAATCTTAAATCAGCAAACGCAAAGATCTTTGTAAGAAAGTTTCTTCTAATCCAGTAGTTCTTAAGCCTCATCTCATCCTCAACTGGCAGACCGGGAAATAGGTCAATTACCCTTTGTGCAAATAGGCCACTTCCCTTACCTATGGGAATTCCGGTATCAGGGGAGAATATCTTTGTGTTATGAACCCCACAACTTGGTGATTTGGCTTTTAATAGGAATCCATCCACCTCGGATATTGAGTTCAGATATTCCTCTGAAAATTTGTTCATTCTGTCTGTATGGTCTTTACCGGTTTTTGGTTCTACTATCCTTACAAGTTGATTTTTTGTCTTTATAAGAGTTACCGGCGGTCTTGGAACCCCCATACCAATAGCCATTTCAGGGCATACAGGAATGTAGTTTACAAATTTCCCAAGCCTTTCTACAAACTCATCTCTTATAATGCCCCCATTATATCTTACTGATTCCAGATTTATACACTTGCTCAAGACAATATTGGGTTTAACCATGTGCTTTCAGATTTGATATCCTTTCGAGATATTTTCTCATATAGAATTTCCTTCTTAAACCTTTCTCGGACATGTATCTGATTTTTCCGAAGATCTTTCTCTCTTTAAATGGTCTGTCATGTAAACCAAAGCACCAGCAGATACCCGCATAACTGTTTGGGTCTCTTCCATCTAGTGCATATTTGTTGTTTAAGTAAAGCAGTTTTTTATATGCTTCAGCGGTATCTTCTGACCACTCTATAACTTTTTTACCCCAGTACATTCTCATATAGTTGTGGATTTTCCCTCTTCCTATGAGTTCTTCTTGGGCTGCATTCCAGTAAATATCATGAGTTTTTGCATTTTCTAACTCACTTATGCTGTATGTATAATCCCTTTTATCTTTTTCGTGATTTTTAAGGCCTTCGGCTGCCCATTTGGGAAGAAAAGCAAGTAAATTCTCTAAATTCTTCACGTGGTAGGTGAAATTGTGTGCAAGTTCCCTGCGAATAACAAGCTGTTCAAGTAAAGTCTCAAAATTCTCTGGTTTGGTATCAACTTCTTTAGCAGACTTTATTATATGAATAGGGCTTATATGGCCGAAGTGAAGATAAGGGCTTAAATTTGATTCTGCATCTACTGAGGGATTACTTCTATGTTCTGCAAAAACATGATATGTGCTATCTAGAAACTTATTAAGAGCTTCTAGTGCTTCTTTACTGCCGCCTTTTAAACTGCACTCAGGAATGTACTCTGTTTTCTGGTCTTTAAATATCACGGAGATGTTCTCTGGGTCTATATCATAAATACTTTCAAGTTTTTTCCCTTTATAGGTATACTGGGTAAAATCATTAAGAAACTTGTGGATTTGTTTCTTTATTTTTGGTCTTATGGTGTAAGCACCATACTCCATTTTATTGCTTGTATGTCTTACAGGTACAACCACGTTTGTATCTACTTCGAATACCGTGGTTTCAATCTCATGGTATATATCTCTTCTTACAAGATTCAGGTATGGTAGGTATGCTTGATCCGTAATAACTAAATGGGCCTTTTTAGCATAATTTAGTAAAGTTTCTTTAAAATGACCTTTCTTTATGTGAAGTGCAATGTTTCTGTCTTCAAGATCTTTTTTTACATCAGCTAACCCTTCAAGAAAGAATTTAAAACTTCTGTAATTTGCCTCCGGGTAGCTTAAATCCAGAACAGCTAGAACAATAAGTGGTAAATTTAGGGTATTGGAAGTGTAAATTGCATATTCAAGACTGTGGTTGTAATCAGCGCGAAAGGCTCCCTGCATCCAGTAAAGAACGTATTTGCCTTTCTTGGTGGATTGCTGTACCTGAAAAACTCGGCTTATAGCACTAAAGCTACTTAAAGATTGCTTAAAGCTGTAAAGCATTGCTTTTCTTGCAAACCATTATGAAACTCTATTATATAGCTTCTTTAATACTCTGGCAAATTACCTCGGGGATTAAAGTCCTTAACTTCTACGAAAATCCTTATCAGCAATCTGAGTTAAGGTGGATAAATTTAACTTCATCTTTTATATCCTTTCTGGTTAAATTAGATGATTCTTGATCTTACTATGGAACTTATTTGTTCAACTATAAACACCAGTAGGAAAATAGCCAGTATGATAGTTGATGCTTGCTGATACTGGAACATATCCATTGCAACCTTAAGCTCTATACCTATACCCCCTGCTCCAACAAGTCCTAGAATTACCGAGGATCTGGTTGATTTCTCAAGGCTGTAGAGAATAGTGTTTGTAAAAGAAGGTAATGCCATAGGCACTACTACACAGAATATTATATCGATTCTGCTTGCCCCTATTGCTTTTAACGCTTCCTGAGGTTCTTTATCTACTTCTTCCATTGCTTCTGCAAAGAAGCGCCCACAGAAACCTATTGTATCAACCATTATAGCAAGTGTACCGGCAAAGGGGCCAAGCCCAACCGATACCACAAAGATTAGAGCCCAAATTATATCTGGAACAGTTCGAAGAAAAGCTATAAGTACTCTTGCAGTATAGTACAGCAATTGATGAGGTGTATGAACTTTGCTAGCAAGAATTGAGAGTGGGAAGCTTATTGCTATGCCTATTAGTGTTCCAACTAAAGCCATTTGAAGTGTTTCAAACGTTGCGTTAATAACAGAATCTACTCTATCGAAACTGGGTGGCAGCATCTCCCTTATAATTCTAACTATATGTGGTATACCGTGTGCCAGATCAACCGGTGACAGACTAACGTTTTTTACTGAGTTTACAATTAACAGGATAAACGCTAGGTAAACAAAGAAATGTAGAGGATTTGGAAACCTTATGCGAGGAGGTGGTAATAGTAAGCTTTTGTATTTATCCATCATATATTCTTTTTAAATCACTCAGGCAAAGATTAATTGTGGGTGAGTTTAAAGTTAAGCTCCCTTCCCGAAGCCCCAGTAAGTAATCAGAGTACTGTAGTGCGTGCTTTAGGTTATGAGATGAAAATAAAAGAGTAATACCTTCTTTTCTGGTAAGTTCAACAAACAAGTTCATAACTTCTTCCCCAGTTTTTGGATCAAGACTTGCTGCCGGTTCATCTGCAATGATAAGTTCTGGTTCTTGCATAAGAGCCCTTGCAATTGCAACTCTTTGGGATTGCCCTACGGAGAGATTTTCCACACGGTGTTCTGCAAGGTGGGCCATTCCTACTATATTAAGGTAGTGCATTGCTTTTTCTCTTTCTGTATTAGGCGCTAGGCTGTGAAACCAGGCACGCGGTCCTCTCCTTTTAGATAAACTTCCTTGAATTACGTTCGAGATTACAGAGAGTTTTGGTATCAAGTTATGTTTTTGAAATACAAAACCTACACGTGTACGTATATAATGGAGTTCTCTGTTGTTTGCTCTGGTAATTTCTTTCCCAAATAGGTTGATTTCTCCACTATCGGGTTCGATTAGACGGATACAACAGCGAAGGAGGGTTGATTTACCAGCACCATTGGGTCCAATCAACGCAAAGACTTTTTTACTAAGCACCGTGAAGCTAACTTTGTTAAGAATCTGTCTGTTGTTGAAGCTCTTGCTTAATCCTGTTACTGATAAAACAGGTCTTATCTCTTGGTCTATAGAAGTACGGGGTATTTCGTTATTAAGTGTTTTTTTCCTTTTTAGGTTAGCTGTATTTGTCATTTCTGTGCTCCAATGAAATCCGAATATTCCGGATATCCAATCGTAGCATACATTGATCTAATGTAGTTATAATCACTATCTTTAACGTTGGTTAGAAACTTTGTACCTCTATACTTTTGAGTATCCTCTCCTTTAAGAAGGGCTTGTATTAGTTCCTGAGAGTGGAGGTTAAAAGCTTCACGTATCTTATTTGCTGTATCTTTGCTTATGTGCTTTCCAGCAAGGAGAACATCGTTAGGGAGATCTGGACTGCGGGCAATTACCCTGAATGCACCGGGTTCGGTTTCCATGCTACGTAATGCAAGAAACTTATCGTTGGTTGTTGCAAATGCGGAGATTTCTTCTTTTTTAAGTGCTTCCCAGCCAATCTTATAACTGACATGTATTGCTTTTATGTCTTTTAGGGGATCTAATCCGTAATCTTTTAAGAGCTGCATTGGCGCCAGGTGTTTTGAAGTTGAGCCTATATCCCCAAAAGCCACCTTTTTCCCTTTTAGATCTTTTATTGAATTAATACCACTGTTAGCTAGTACTATTATGGAGGAAAAGTAATCCGGTCTTGAAAATGCTACGACTGGGTAGGCATCTGTACGTTTACGAAAAATTACGTACTCTGCTGGACCTGTCAGTGCAAAATCAAGTTTTCGTGATTTGAGCGCTTCTACAGCTGCAGTACGACTGCTTACTGGATAGAACTCAAAAGTAAATCCTGTAGCTCTGCTCAAAGCGTCTTTGAACTCACCGTATTCCCGTTGTAAGTTCTCTAAGCCCTCTATATCCGTCACGGCAAAACGAAATGTTTCTTCGGATCTGGTAGTTGAAAAGGAGATAAGTATACGAGGAGCCGAGATCTCTATTGCTGCAGAAGACCCTCCAGTTGATTATGTTAATCGCTTTGGAGCCCCTCCTGACATTTACAGCAAGGAGATCAACTTCTGGTTATGGAAAGTGGCCTTGGACATACTTAAATACAGGTCCGATATAAGGTTCTTATATATACATACAACGGATTATCCCATGCATATGTGGTCTCCGGAGGAAAGGGAATCTATGGAGCACCTTGCTGTTCTTGATTCGCTTCTGGATGAGGCAAGGCATATAGCTAGGGATGCCGTATTTCTTATTACTGCTGATCATGGATTAAACTATAAGAAACGTTGTTGGGATTTAACCAAGGCTTGTAAGAAAAGGGGAGTGGAAATTAAATACTCTCTTTCGGTAGAGAAAGACAGGTATGTTAAACACCACAGAACCTTTGGTGGTACTGCTTGGGTGTGGTTAAAATCTCCCAAGGATGAATCTAGGGTGGCAAATATTATAGGAGAGCTGGAGGGAGTTGAGATTGTTATGACACGTAGGGAGGCAGCAAGACGATTTAATCTTATGGCAGAAAGAATAGGGGAACTTGTTGTTTTAGGAGATAGGGATACTGTTTTTGGGGAATTAAGCACTGATATGGAGATTCTTGAACACACTTATAGGTCTCATGGCTCCTTATACGAACTTGATGTACCGCTTATCATATATAATCACTCATGGGAGCTTCCTCCATCTGAGTTCTTTACAAACAATCTGCATTTGACCAGGTCCCTTTTTAATAGGTAGTGGATTTTTTAACTTCTCTTGTAAAGTAGGGGAGGGGGAGATTAAAGTTGGACTTCGTTTTGGCTGCAATTCCCATTTCTCAAAAATTGCCTGTCTCTATAACGGTTCTTAGGGAACTTTGATCCATATCTTCCCTGATTATCATCGGGTAAAAACCCTATATACCCTTCTCTGAAGGGAGTCCATGTATGTGTAAACAACGGGTGTAAGATAGAGTGTTACGAGCTGTGAAAAAAGCAAACCTCCTGCTACCGAAAGCCCCAGAGAACGACGTACCTCTCCTCCTGCACCAAAACCGATGGCAATAGGTAGTGCCCCAAAAAGAGCTGCCATGGTTGTCATCATAATGGGACGAAACCTTATAAGACATCCCTGGTATATTGCTTCTAGAGGGCTTTTACCTTCGTTTCTCTGTGCTTCCAGAGCAAAATCAATTTGCATTATTGCGTTTTTCTTAACGATTCCTATTAACATTATTAATCCTATGAATCCGTATATGTTTAATTCAGATCTGAATAGGATCAGAGTAAGCAGGGCTCCGAATATAGCGGAGGGAAGACCGGATAAAATGGTTAGCGGATGTATAAAGCTTTCATAAAGAATGCCAAGGATCATATAGATTACCAAAACAGCAGAAACTAAAAGGAGTCCCTGGCCTCGTAAAGATGATTGGAATTCTTGTGCAGCGCCCTGAAAGCTGGTTCTTATGGTAGGTGGTAAAACCTTACGCGCAATCTCTGTTACCTTTGCGACAGCTTCACTAAGTGAGACTCCCGGTTTGAGGTTAAACGAAATTGTAACACCGGGAAACTGTCCTATATGATTAATGGTTTGTGGCCCTGTATTCTCGTATATAGTTGCTACTGAATCCAGTGGAACAAGGTGGTTATTTGATGAGTTTATATAAAGCATCGATAACAGTTGTGGGTTTATCTGATATTGTGGTTCCAGTTCCAGTATAACCTTATACTGGTTATTTGGAGCATATATGGTTGATACCCATCTATCTCCGTAAGCATCAAAAAGTGCATTTTCAATCTGGTGTGCTGTGATTCCGAGTGTAGATGCTCTATCCCTGTTTATTAAGACGTTTATCTGGGGATTTTTAATCTGAAGATCACTTGTTACATCCTGTAGCTCTGGTACGCTTCGAAGTTTTTCTTCAAGAATTGGAGCATAGTGATAGAGCTCATCCGTATCAGGGCTCTGCAGAGTAAACTGGTAAAGACTCTTTGTAAGCTGTCCTCCTATACGGATTACGGGAGGGTTTTGCATAAAAACGCGTATTCCAGGAACCCTTGCCAGCTTTGGACGTAGCTCTTCTATTACCTGTTCTACGCTTAAATTACGTTCTGAGCGTGGTTTCAGGTGAAAAAACATTACCCCTTGATTGGAGCTTGTAGCAACGCTTGTACCTCCACCAACACTTGAGTAGAACTCTACCACGTTTGGGTCTTTACGAACGATCTCTGAAAGAGCCTTGTGTAGTTCCACCATTTTGTCAAAGGATGTTCCTTCCTGAGCTTCTGTCATAGCAAATATTATTCCCCTATCCTCATTTGGTATGAATCCTTTTGGGATCTTAAAGAATAGATATCCTGTGATAACCAAGATTGTGAGTGAGGTAATCATTGTAGCAGGGCGATGTCTTAGGACGAACTTAAGGCTTGATTCATAGGCCTTTAACATTTGATCAAATATCTTTTCTGTAAAAAGATAGAGGCGATTGTGTTTTTGCTCCGATGGCGGGCGTAAAAAGCGGCTGCAGAGCATCGGTGTAAGGGTGAGGGAAACAAAGCCAGATATCAGGATTGCTACACATATTGTTACCGCAAATTCACGAAACAGCCTTCCGATAACACCACCCATAAAGAGTATCGGGATAAAGACAGCTGCAAGGGAAAGAGTCATGGATAGTATGGTAAAGCTAATCTCTTTGGAGCCGTCCAGAGCTGCTTTAAGAGCTGTTTTCCCCATTTCCATATGCCGCACTATGTTCTCAAGCATCACTATAGCATCATCCACTACAAACCCTATTGCCAGAATCAGTGCCATAAGTGAGAGGTTATCCATGCTGTAACCAAGTATGTACATAACTGAAAAGGTGCCTATTATGGATAGTGGTAGTGCAAGGCTCGGTATAACTGTAGCCGATACGTTTCGTAGGAAGATAAAGATAACCATAACAACAAGTATTAGGGTTAAAACCATGGTAAACTGAACGTCTTTTATCGACTCAAGTATAAACTTGGAGCGATCGTAGAGTAGGTGTAGTTCAACTGAAGGAGGAATAAAAGCCCTCAGAGATGAAAGGAGTTCCTTAACTGAGCTTGCTACCTCAACGGTGTTTGTACCAGGCTGTCTCCTTACAGCCAGCACTATGGATCTTCGACTTCCCCTGTGATCCACAAACCATGCTGCAGCCTTATCTGCTTCCACACTGTCTATGACACGACCCAGTTCGCCAAGACGCACAGGGGAGCCGTTACGGTATGCAACAATAACTGAACGATATGCATCTGCTTTAAAGAGCTGGCCGTTAGCAAGAACTGTGAATGCTTTATCAGGTCCGTAGAGGGTTCCGGTAGGAAGGTTTACATTGGCACTACGTATGGCACTTTCTACCTCATCTATTCCAATACCTCTGCTTGAAAGAGCCCGTGGGTCAAGCTGTACACGAACTGCGTATTTCTGTGGTCCAAATATCTCTACTTGGGCTACGTCCTTAACCATGGAGATGCGTTGAGCAAGCATTGTATCGGCGTATTCGTGCAGTTCCCAGAGTGGAAGGGTAGTGGATGTTACAGCTATATAGAGAATTGGTTGATCAGCAGGATTTACCTTACGATAAGTGGGTGGCTCCGGCATATCCTGAGGTAGAAAGGGACTGGCCTGGGCAATTGCTGTTTGAACATCCTGGGCTGCAGCATCAATGTTACGACTTAGGTCAAACTGGAGCGTAATTCTTGTAGAACCAAGTGAGTTAACAGAAGTCATTGAAGTTAATCCCTCAATTGTTGAAAACTGTCTCTCAAGAGGAGTGGCAACAGAGGAAGCCATAGTTTCAGGGCTTGCTCCGGGCAGGCTAGCTGTTACCAAAAGAGTTGGAAAATCAACATTTGGAAGATCACTTACGGGAAGTAATCTATACCCCATAATACCAAAAAGAAGAATCCCCAACATAATAAGCGTTGTTGCAACAGGTCTACGAATGAATACTTCAGATATATTCATAGGATATTTCCTTGGTTCTTAATGTGTATGTTCTTCTCTGTTGCCGGGGCTGTTACTTCTACTCTGTATATCTCCTTCAGGACTGTTTGTAATCTCCACCTTGATACCAGGAGCAAGTTGAAGCTGTCCTTCAACAACCACTTTCTCCCCTGGGTGAATTCCCTTTACGATAACTGTTTCATTGTGGTTGGTGCTTGCACCTAAGACTACGGGACGGGGCTCTACGGTAAGGTCGGGTTTTACTATAAAAACGTGGTAACCTTCCTGGCCCGTTTGAATTGATTGTGATGGAACTACCACTGCATTGGGTTGCGTTGTAAGTGTCAGTGTTACGTCCACAAACTGTCCTGGCCATAGGTATTCATCCTCATTGGGAAATACAGCTTTAAGCGTTATGGTTCCCGTTTCACTGTCTACCTCATTGTTTATAAAACTTAGATGACCAGTGGCCTTATGTGATTCATCTGAGGGAACCCGGGCTTCTACCTTGAGATCTCCAATGGCCATGTATTTTCTGATACTTGGTAGCTCTTGCTCCGGTACTGAGAATTTTACGTAGATAGGTTTGGTCTGATTTATTACAGCAAGTACTGTATCTTTGTCTTTAACCACGTTTCCCTGGTCAACCAGTAACTCTCCTATGCGTCCGGTTATCGGAGAACGAATATAGCAGTACTCAAGCTGGAGCTTTGCATTCTCTACAGCAGCTCTGTCTGCTTTGACTGTTGACCTTAGAACCTCTAGGTTTGTAATAAACTGATCGTATTCCTGTTTGGAGACTATTCCTTTTTTTAATAAATCTGTATAACGTCTGGCATCAACTTCCGCTTTTTTCATCTGTGCGATGTCCCTTGCCAGGTTGGCTTCAGCTTGCTTTAAAGCAGCCTCAAATGGACGAGGGTCTATTACGAACATAAGTTCTCCATTTTTTACCATCTGTCCCTCTTTGAAGTACACGTGTGCCAGCTCACCGGCAACCTGTGATTTTACTGATACGCTTGAGAAAGCCTCCACATGACCTATTGTGTTAATTTGAACAGGAACGTCTTTTTCAATAGCAGTTGCCACCTTTACAGGTATCCTTTGTTCCTTTTGAGTTTGTTGTGTGTGACCGCTGGAGCATGCAAGAAGCAGTGTGGTTAAGATGGCAATTGAGGCTTTTAGCAATGTAAAAAGTGCTTTTCGGGATTTTTGAGTTTGATCCTGGTAGTTCATAGCTTGTATCCTGATTAATAAGTAAGTAATTACTTACTTAAGTGATAAAAATTACCATTTGTTCTGATTTGTGTCAATAGGTACCCTTCCTTACTTAAGGAAGACGATTCTGCTATGTGACCTCTTTGAAATTAAATAAAGTATTGAAAGCTTGATACGGGTATGTTTATAGTGCGGGTCTCAAAAGGCAAGGTAAGATGGATTTAAAAAAAGGAGTTTACCTTCTTATAACCGAACTTAGAGAATCAATGTATATAGAAGTGGGAAAGCTTGGGGTGTTTTTCTTTCCGGGTGGCTACTATGTTTATACGGGAAGTGCTATGAACGGAATTAGCCAAAGGGTAGGGAGGCATGTAAGTCAAAGGAAGAGATTAAGGTGGCATATAGACTACTTTTTAAGGTATGGAGTGGTTAAGGGGATAATTGTTTTAAGTAGTGAAGATAAGATTGAGTGTAGGGTGAATCAGATGGTTAAGACTCTATTTAAGGGACGGGTAATAGTTCCGGGTTTTGGCTCTAGTGACTGTAAGGAGAAGTGTGGAAGCCATCTGTTACTCATTGAGAAAGACGGATTTAATCAAGGTTTATTAGAAAAGCTTCTAAACCAAGCAAGGAAGAAATCTTTATTATCGTTTTCATAAGTTACAGTTTATCTTTCAAAGGCTTACTTTAAGAAATCAAATAGGGATTGAGAAAGCAACTGAGCTGAGGTTTGTCTTAAAGCCTGGAGTGCAACTTCAGCTTTTGATAGCTCACTTAGAGCTTCTACTATGTTTGTATCTTCTACACCGGAAAGGAATGTTTTAAAATCTACACTTATATCCTCTAGCCTGCTTGCTTGTTTGTCCAGACGATTTAGCCTCGCACCAACATCAGAGCGTATATTTACAACTTGATTTATGGCCAGATCTATTGGTTTAAGTAACGATTTAACTTTTAATATGTTGTTGTTCTCCAGGGCAGAAGCCAGATGATCCAGAAGCTCCATAAAGTTGGAGAAGCTAAAGGTTTCAATTAACGTAGTGTCTGACTCATGTATTTCAACATCTATATCCGTTCCATTCTGCCTGTATACTATGTATCTGCCGTCTTCTAACGATACCGTATCATCTGCTGTCAGGGTATACCGGAAAACATCTATTCCTGTAACGTTTACTGGTAAAAGGGTTGATTGATCTATCATTACGTTTATGATTCCGGAGTCACCTTGATATGTGAGTGTGGAGGAATCAAAGGCTTTTTTATCTGTTTTAAAACCTGAGAATATGTATCTATCCATTAGTTTGCTATTTGAAAGATCAAGCAAATGATCTCTTAAATTGGCGACTTCTTCTGCTATAGATTTCCGTGACTCTGCATCAAGGGAACCTGTTGCGCTATTTAGCCCAAGTTCCTTTGCTCTTATTAGGGTATCCAGTATCGATGCAAGCACGTTCTCGGTAAAGTTTAAAAACGTTTGTGCTTCATCAATATTTTTCTTGAATTGCTCAGTTGAACTGATATTCAACCTGTAGTCCATTGCCTTTATCATACCCAATACATCATCTGAGGGTTTCCCGATTCTTTTTCCACTCGATATCTGGTTGTTGTATTTTAGAATCCTCTCAATACTGCGTTCAACTGAGCTTTTTAGTTGTTCAAATATCATTAAAGATGAAACTCTCATAGCTCTATTATGGTTTGTAAAAGTTCATCTGTTACCTTTATTATTCTTGCTCCAGCTTCAAAAGCCCTTTGAAACCTTATTAAATTTATTGCTTCTTCATCTAGGGAAACACCGGATATAGACTCCCGCCTGTTCTTTACATCCTCCAGTAGGGTGTTATCAAATTTAAGATTATCTGAAGCAGCTTTGCTAACCGTACCGGTATTGGATACAATCTCTCTTAGATAGTCTGTAAACGTTATATTCCCAAGGTTTGATAAAGGACTGTGAAACAACTCTACAATCTGAAGGGCATTCTGATTATCACCTGGAAGTCCCGTATCGGAGGATGCAGAAGCTACCTTTCGAGGATCTGAAATTGCTACATCAAAATTCTCTATAGCATCTTCCAGAGGACTTACAATAAATTCATCACTGGGGGTTACCGTTCCGGTAATAACCACTTCTATTCCATCAAATACAATAGGGTTTCCAGAGATATATGTACCTGATGTGATAAGGGTATCAGTTTGTCTGTTGTATACGTAGTAATCTGTACTATCAAAGGTTATGTAATATTCATCAAGGGTAATTGACGAGTGATCCAGGATGGTTGCAGTTATATCTGCTCCTGTAGAAAAATCCATTGTAGATAATTCAAGCTGGTTGAAGAAATCATTTTCCGTAGATGAGTCAAGCCCGTATCCCTGTCTGTGAAGCAGGTTTATCTCTTTAATCAGGGAGGCTACAAGCTTTCTGAGATCGTGCAGGGGGTGGGATTCTATGTAATCTCTAACTGAAAGCAGCCCACCTAATCTTCCCCTGAGAACATTTGGGGTTATGTTTAGCTTATCAATATATATTTCACGATTTCCGAATCTATTTTTTACGGTGTATATTGGATTTACGTTTTCTCCTGAAACCAGATTTCTCATTCCTACGGTAACGGTAACAGAGCCGTTTTTATCTTCATATACCGATATATTTACAAGCTTTGAGAGTTCTTCTAGGAGCCTATCCCTTTCATCTCTTAAATCCAGTGCTTTTTCCTGATTGAGACCTGCTTCTATTTGGACTATCTTATCGTTAAGTTCTGCTATATGTGAGGCAATGGTATTTATCTGTTTAACTGTGTTTTCTATATCTTCGTTAATGTGTTTTAACGTGGATATGATCCTTGATTCCATGTTTTTTGCTGTGTTTACGACGGAACGAGCTCTCTCAATTAGGACCTCTCGTTGCGGTATACTTTGGGGGTTTGTTGAAACATCATTCCATGCATTAAAGAACTCTGAAAGCATGGATTCAAGTCCTGTGTCCCCTGCTTCGTTAAATATCTGCTCGATCTGTTCTAGGATCTCCATCATAACAGCGGACCTTCCATGGTTCTGGTTCTGTGTAAGTAACTGAGATTGAATGAATCTGTTGTAAATCCTTCTTATATCTGAAACAACTACCCCTCTTCCGATAAATCCACCTCTTATGGCTACGGGAGTTGCTATACTGAGGATAACCTCTTTTCTATTGTATCCCGGTGTGTTTACGTTTGCTATGTTATTGCTTGTTACATTAAGGGCTGTCTGGCTTGTAAGTATTGCTGATTTCCCTATCTCAAAAAGCCCAAAAATAGACATTAAGCTTTCCTCGAAAGCGTTGTTTCTCTAAACTTTGTCTCTATTCCAGATGCCTTTAGAAAAGCCAGGGAACTTTTTACAAAGCTCAGGGAGCGCTCTATAAGAATGCCATTAAATTCGTTTAGCTCCTCTATGCTCTGAAGCATGGAGATCAGCTTTAATCTCATATCCTTTAGCGTTTCGTCTCCCGTTAACTCATAGAGTCTCTGTAGGGTTATCTCTTTTGCATCTTTGTCATCTTGTAGAAGCTCTCTAAGAAGGTTCATGCGTTCGTGCTCAAATAGCCTTAACTTGAGGATAAGAGTATCTTTTTCCTTTGATAGGTTTTCTATTCCGGTTATGTTTAGTTCTATAAGATAGTCTTTTTCCCTGCGGAGCAGCTCAATAAGCTCACCGTATCCCTTTATTTCTTCATTCAGAATGTTTTTAAGCTTTGTTATGTTGCTCATATCTCTCTAAGAATCTTTTCTGCAATTTTTAAAGAGTCTATTTTGTAATTGCCTGATTCTATTGACTTCTTAATCTCTTCAAGCTTTTCTTTTCTTACTTCCGGTATCTGGTTGATCAGCGCCATAAGTTCTTTCATCTTTCCTGAAATCTCAACCCTGTCTTTTGCTGCTGTTTCCTCAACATTGCCTGAGGATACCTTATTTTTGACACCGGAGCTTTTTTGAACAGTTACCGAGCCGGGTTCATTTGGGGTTGGTGGTTTGTTCCCATATATTTTCATTATCCCCCCTCCCTAATGGAAGCAGTTATACTCATCTTATCGGAAGATTCCTCAAATTCTTTAATAAGTTCTAAAGGATTTATACTCTTGCCATGGTATATTACTTCAAGGTGCAGGTGGGGTCCAGTGCTTGTTCCTGTATTGCCAAGTATTGCTATAGGGGTGTTAGAATCTACACTATCTCCTTCTTTAACAAGGTTTGCTTTGTTATGTGCGTACTTGCTTACCAGCCCATTTCCATGGTCTATGACTATAACATTACCGTATCCCGGCTTTTCCCCGCTAAAAATCACCTTACCTTCCTTTATCGGGCGTATTTCTGTGCCAATTGGAGCTGCTATATCAATACCCTTATGAAAATCCATATTCCCGTATACTGGATGGAAACGCATACCAAAGTGTGAGCTTATTCTACCGTTAACAGGTGGTGAGAAGGAACCACCATCGGGTTTTTTAATAGTTGAGTTTGTGTTTTTATATTGGTTTAACTTCTTATAAGCTAGTCTGGATTCACCGATAGGGGATGAGGATAAGTTGTAATCCCTTTGTGCGCCTTTGGGTTTTATTCTCTCCCCGGAAATCTGCTTTGCGTCTAAAGGGGTATTTGTCTTTTCGTTATCCATATTACCAATTCTTTTCTCCAACTCTCTAACCAGTATGTCCTGAAGGCCTATTCCTCTCTGGGAGAGGACCCTTGCAAGCTCTAGATCAAACATGCTTGTATTTACCTCTTTCCCAAAGTCACTTTTTGTTTCCACTGTGCTTCTCATTGCCTTTATCATCTCATATATAAAGAGTGATTCCATTTCCCTTGCAACGGATTTTATAACCTGGGGGGAGATCTTTGACTTATCCTGTACCAAGCCCTTAAGCTCCTGCAGGTTTCTGTAGTAGGTAGCCGAAGTGTTTTGGTAAAGCTCTGACCTAAAACCTGTTTTAACACTCATCATATTATCTCAAGTTCTCCTCTTAGTGCTCCTGCTGCTTTTAGTGCCTGAAGTATGGATATAAGGTCTCTGGGGGTTACCCCAAGTGCGTTTAGTGCTTTAACAACCTCACCAAGAGTAGCTCCGGAGACCTCAACAAGTGATGCTTTTTTTTCCTCAACCCTTACTTCCCTCTGCGGAACGATGACGGTTTCTGACCCTGGGGGAGCAAATGGTGGCGGTTGGGACACACCAAATTCGGTCTTTATCTCTATTGTCAGGTCCCCGTGGGCAATTGCAACTGGGTATACCTTTACTCTCTCTCCGATTATTACCGTTCCGGTTCTTTCGTTTATTATCACGCGTGCTGAGGTGTCAACAGGAACATCGAGTTTCTCTATATCTGTTACAAACCCTACGGTGTTTTCTCTATATTCCTCTGGTATTTTAACGGTTACTGTTGCAGGATCTACAGGTATTGCATACTCTGCATTATAGGTTGTATTAATTTTTTTTGCTATCTCAGATGCCAGGGAAAAATCGGGTCTATCAAGTAGTATCCTTATTTCGTTAGTATTGCCCCATACGAATGGCAGTTCTCTTTCTATTATAACTCCTCCGGGGACCTTTCCGGTTGTCGGGAAGTTCTTCTGGGTTCGTGTTCCTCCCCTACCTCCTATAAATCCCCCTACAGAAACTGGCCCCTGGGCAAGTGCATATACTATACCGTCGGGTCCTTTAAGCGGGGTAAGAAGAAGGGTTCCTCCCTGAAGGCTTTTTGCATCACCAATTGTGGAGACCAGGGCATCAACCTTCATCCCCAATTTGGCAAATGGCGGAATTGTAGCGGTTACCATAACGGCAGCAACGTTTTTGGCCTTTATATCTTTGGGTCTAACGGTAAGGTTCATTCTCTGAAGCATGTTTGCAATGCTCTGCAGTGTGGCAATTCCTTTATCACCCGTACCATTAAGACCCACAACAAGACCATACCCTATAAGCTGGACTTCCCTTACACCCTCAATTGTTGCTATTTCCTTGATCTGTTCTGAACGCGCAACCTTACCTATTAAGAGGCACAGAACCACACAGTATGCGGTTGTGGCGATTTTTAGGGTATTTATTTTCTTCTTACAGGCTGTTAACACAAGCAACCTCCCTGTCTAAAAAGGCCATATCTTATCAAGTATTCTTATAACCCAGCCAGGTCTCTGCTTGTCCTGGATAACTCCTCTGCCTACCAGGTATATCTCAGCATCTGCAACCCTGCTACTTAGAACTGTGTTATCGGGTGCAATGTCTTCTGGTCTTATCATCCCTCTTAGGATGAAAATCTGTTTCTCGTTATTTATGGTAACTTCTTTTCTGGATTCTATAACAAAGTTTCCGTTTGGCATTACCTCTACAACCCTTGCGGTTATGGTTCCTACGAGCCTGCTACCCCGTGTGGTTTTTCCCTTTCCCTTAAAGTCGTTCTGCATGGAACCTTTTACATTAGAGGAGGGGGAAAACACATTGTAGAAGTTTAGGTTTATATCTTCTATCCCGAAGAAGTTCTCTATACCGGCTTCAAGGCTGGAGTCTCTGCTTGTAGATGTATCTGCTGTACCAGAACCGGAGAAATTCTCAACAACCTTTATCGTTACTATATCGTTTAAACCTATAGCCTTTACATCACCGTAAAGATTTGATGTATTTTGTAGGAGTGTGTTCCCGGCAGGAGTCCTTATCCTCTCTTTTTCTGTAGAGTTTTCTCCCTTATAAACGTATTTTGGAGGAGGTGGTGGAAGCTTACCTCCACAGGCAAACGCAAAGAGTAAAGGGATGATAAGCCAGAAAAAGTTTTTAAGTTCTTTTCCGTACCCTCTAGTACTCAACTTCAACTGTATTTTCATCTATTAAAACACCTTGTATTATCTTTCTTGATGAAACATTAACTACCTTTACATAGTCCCCAACATAGCCGTCCTCTTTTAATTCCCCAACTGTAGAAGCCGTTATGTTTGGTGAGTTCACCACAATGGTTACCCTGTGCCCCCTTTTAATCTTTGTTCTGTTCTCTAGAATGTATTCCGATATCGGGGTATTTGCAACAATAGAACGTACTAACCTTTTGCCTATTGCTTCTCTAAAGTCTCCTATTAGTGCACCTTTTGGTATTCTGTCAACCTCAACCGGTGTTAAGTAGAGATCTTCTCCTTCTATAATGTGGCCCTTTCTAAGTGCTCTTCTACTCATTACAACTAGATCAAAGGCTCTCACCTGGGTGTATAAAGTTGCCCTTTCTCCGTTTTCAAACTCCAGCTTGAGTACGGTTTTACCAGGAGGTCCCTTTATCACCTTTATGCTCTTTGGCGGTGTGTCTGGAAGGCTATTGCTTGTTTCGATCTCACCTATTTCTATCCTTGCCCACGGATAGTTGTTCTTAATGTGTGTTGCTACGGTGCTTTTTATATCCCAGGATAGGTTCTGATTACATAGCAGCAGTATCATCAGGACCTTAAACATACTTGCTCTTACCTCTTCATATTATTTGCAGTCTGCATCATTTCATCTGATGCCTGAACCGCTTTTGAGTTCATCTCATAAGCCCTCTGGCTTATTATCATGTTTATCATCTCCTCTACTATGTTTACGTTACTCAGCTCAATAAAACCTTGGGAGATTGTTCCAATCCCTTCATTCCCCGGAATATCAGTAATGGGATCACCTGATGAAGCCGTTGGTATAAAAAGGCCTCTGCCTATGGCTTTAAGCCCTGCAGGATTTATAAACCGGGCCAACTCTATTTGTCCTATCTCAGTGGGTTCGGTGCTTCCTGCTTCCACTACACTTATTATTCCATCCGAACCTATTGTTATGCTAAGTGTGTCAGGAGGAATAGCTATTTCGGGTTCAAGTGCATAGCCATCTGAATTGACAATTCTTCCCTCACTGTCAAGCTTAAAGCTTCCACCCCTTGTGTATGCTATGGTTCCATCAGGCATAAGTATCTGAAAGAACCCATCTCCTTCTATGACAAGATCCAATGGGTTTCCCGTATGAATAAAGTCCCCCTGCTGAAAAACCTTCTGTATCGCAACCGGTCTAACTCCCAATCCCAGCTGTATGCCGGAAGGGATTTCTGAACCTTCGGTTGATAGAGCTCCAGGTGTTCTTAGGTCTTGGTATATTAACTCTTGAAAATCAGCTCTGCTTTTTTTGTAGCCTACCGTATTTGCATTGGCAAGGTTGTTGGCTACCACATCTATATTCAACTTCTGTGCTTGCATTCCCGTTGCGGCTATAAATAGAGACCTTATCATATTGGTACCCTCTTTATTTATTAGGTTTAAATACGAGCGATCTCATTATTTACCTTTGCAGATGCTTCATCAAACATCTGAATTGCCTTTTGATAGGTTTCAAATTCCCTAAGGGTTTCTATCATCTTAAACATTTCCATCACTATATCTACATTTGAGGTCTCCAGATATCCCTGCTTTACTAAAGCGTTTGCTTTTACCGGGTTATCATTTGTTGAAAATGCCTCTTCTCCTATCTTGGTAAGGTTATCTTTTTTAGGAAAATCAACGACCTGTATGGAGTCTATCTCTACCCCATCCACAATCACTGTGCCAGCTTCGTCTATTCGTATATCTCTTCCACGGGGTAACTTTATCGGACCATTCCTTCCAAGAACCTTCTTACCATTGTAGTTTGTAAGAAACCCTTCTCTGTCTATTCTTAGATCCCCTCTTCTGGTGTATAAGTTACCTTCAAGAGCAATAAAGCCACTTCCCTCAAGTGCTATATCGAGTGGATTACCTGTGTAGAAGTTGTTTCCATTTGAGAAGTCAATGCTGTAAGATGATATATGGCTCATAACCCTTCCATCTGCTTTATCGCCTTGGGCTGAAACTAGGTAGTCTTTAAAAGATATACTTGCTTTTCTGTATCCTGTTGTGTTTACATTAGCCAGGTTCTGGGTGATGATCTCCATCTGTTTTTGCTTTAATACAGCTCCTGAAAGCGCTATGTATATCCCTTTGTACATCTTACTCTGGGTGGTATGCAAAATAGGTGCCAGTTTAGATTGGCTGTGTATAGGCGTATGTTGGAGTATTTATCTGGGGTAACAAAGGGAAAAAATTACTGTTTGAAGCAATTTTTGCCTGGTGCTCTTATCTATTAAGATTTAGGATCAGTTCAACCTCCCCTACAGTCATTCCAAGTTTATCTGCTATCTCCTGGGCATTTAACCCTTCTTCGGAGAGTAAGATAACCTCTTTTCTTCTATCTATTTCCTTTTTTAAACTGGATGTTACGGATTCAGCTTGATTTATTAACTCCCTTAATACCTCTATTTTCTCGTTTGCTGAGTCTTCCAGAGTCTTTAGGGTCTTAACCTTGTCCTCTATCTTTTTAAATATTATGTCCGCAATTTCTTTAACCTCTAATAGTTCGGTCTCAAGCAGTTTAATATCATCACTCCTTATGCCTTCTTTTGTTTCTTTTTCTTTGTTTCTCTTTATAAAGATCTTCTTTGACATCTTAGGCTTTAATATCTATCTTCTTTGTTTTTTTATTCTGGTTCCCTTTATCTTTCCTGTTCTTATCCTGTTTTCCCTGGTGTTCTTTTTCCCTCTGTGTCGGCCTGATAAAGGCTATCCTTTTTGTAGCTTCTACACTCATCTTACCCCAAATTATATCACAAACTCATAATAAGCATAAATACTCCAGTTCTGGTTTGCATAGCAGGTTAAATTAAATAGCCATTATGGCACATTTATTGCAAAAAAAATCTTATAAATATGCCTGTTAATCCCTTTAACTTAATAGGGAAAACATTAGAAGGGCAGCTGGTTAAATTTGCCAGACCAGGTGAGGGTTTTCTAACCCATTATCTGGGAAAAAATGTAAATCCAGCGGGAAATAATTTCCCTATGGTTCTAAGTCTGATACTGGGTTCAGAGGATGGCACTTTACCTTTTAAACCTCACTCCAGTGCAGTTGAGAGTGGGAATTTGCTTTATGGTATAGAACCTCTATCTGATAGTGATACTGAACCAGGTAATGCAGACCTAAAGGTTGTTAGTGATAAAAACCTATATGATATGGTCGGTATTATTCTGGCAGTGGTAAAAGATTTGGCTAATTTAATACCGGAGTTTATTTCCGGGAAAGCAGAGAACGGGATTGGTCGGAGTACTGTTCTTAATGCATCCTTCTCTAATTCTAAACCTGGTACTCAGGATTCTTTCTACAACCAATTGTATCTGCGTGATTCGGGATACGTGGCTTTTTTAGTAGATGGTAGATCCGGTGGTACACCAACTGCGGAAGAAAGCAGGGGAGGTGGATACGGTTTTTCTGCATATAAGGATGATTTGCTTCAAAGGATATCGAAAAAGGGTTTTTTCAAAACCGATCCTATCAGTTTTAATGAGAATCCAGATGATTTTAAAAGCTCCTTTTCTGTTACTGAAAGTGGAGAGGATGTTAAAAACAGAGTGTTTTCTGAGCCTCTATTAAGGGAGGTTAAGCACCCAGACGTTACCAAGGAAGATAGTTCAAAGCCCGGGCTGGATTACTTAAGAAATGAGCCTGTAGATAGGTTAACTTCTTTAGATTTTTCAGTTTCTAAGCTGACTTCTTCTGATAATGGTAAACAGGAACCCCTTTTACCCAGTGGGTTACACCATTTCTACTCTGGTTCAAATGGTAAGGTTGATCTTGGTGATGTTAAAAATTTCTTTTCCGTTGCTAAGAGCGGAAAGGAGTTTATTGTAACCCTCGAGCCCGAGGGGCTTGGAAAGCTAAATATACAACTCAGCATGGATCAAGGTTTTATAAATATAAAGATAAATGTATCAAACGGTGTTGTAAAAGCTTTCATTGAGAACAATATCCACAGCATGGTTGATTTGCTTCTTAACGATGGAATAAACATCGGAGGTCTCTCAATTAATATTGGGAACGGTAAAAGGAACTGGGATGAGGGTTATGAGTATAGGGCTTTTAGAGGGAATATAACCATTCCCGGTGTGGAAAGAGTATATGCATCAGGGACCCAGGGTTTTTATCGTGGTTCCAGTGGGCTTGTAAGTATCTTTGTTTAAAAGGAGGAGTCTTATGGAAATCCCAGGTGTAGATATTAATCCCTCTCAGGTACAGACAAACTCAAAAAAACTATCTCCTTCTGATATAAGCCAGGATGAGTTCCTAACGCTTCTGATAACCCAGCTTCGTTTTCAGGACCCTCTTAATCCCATAAACAATGCAGAATTTACCTCTCAGCTTGCACAGCTTAGTTCCCTGGAGAAGTTAAATAACATAGATTCTCAGCTAAGGGATTTACTTATTTACCAGAATTCCCTTCAAAATACGCTTGCTGTAAGCCTTATGGGTAGAGAGGTTGAGGCTCTGGGAGATGAGGTGTATTTAAAAGATCAAGCTGAGATAAACTACACCCTCTCTCAAAACGCCTCAGTTGTAAAGATTTCCATATACGATCTTAACGGAAAGCTTGTGAGAGAGGTTGAATTAAAGGGACAGCCCTCTGGAAGCAACACCTATGTGTGGGATGGGAAGAGCTCAACGGGAGAAAAACTTCCTGAGGGGAGGTATGTGTTTACCGTAAGTGCGTTTGATGCACAGGGGCAGGCTATTGATGTAACTACCACAATAAAAGGTGTTATAACGGGTATAACGTTTGAGGACAACATAACTTATCTCATAATAGATGATGCTATAAAGGTTCAACTTGGAGATATAAAAACAATTAAAACAGTAAATGAGGGAGGTGTATAGAAGATGTTAACATCACTTTACACTGCAGTAAGTGGGCTTAGTGCCAATGGGGTACTTCTGTCCGTTATAAGTGATGATATCGCAAATGTAAACACGGTGGGATTTAAAGGGAGCAGGGTCTATTTCGGCGATGTGTTAAGCCAGATATTAACCGGGATTGCCGGTTCCTCTCAAATAGGACGTGGGGTTCTGGTAAGCAGGGTATCTCCGTTGTTTACTCAGGGGTCTTTTGAGACCACAACAAGTGCCCTTGACCTTGCTATAGATGGGGATGGCTTCTTTATAGTTAAGTCAGGTGAAGCTGTGTATTACACACGGGCAGGACAGTTTACCCTGGATAAGGAGGGAAACATAGTAAATCCAGACGGTCTTATCCTTCAGGGGTTTCTTGTGGACTCTTCAGGAAAGATAAGCGGGGAACTTGGGGATCTAAAGATAGCAACCACTCAGAGTCCGGCTAAGATGACCACAATGGTGGATATAGCGGTAAACCTAAATGCGTCGGAAGAGGTTCTCTCTGATCCTTTTACACTGGATGGTAACGGAGATAGCGTAATGGATGACCCTGCTAACTATAACAGCTCTACGACTGTTACGGTTTACGATTCTCAGGGAGGTGCACACGAGATAACACTTTACTTCGTTAAAACAGGGGATAACACTTGGGAAGTTCACTATGTTTATGAAGACCCTGCTAATCCGGGACAGTTGATTGAAGCCGGTGTTCAGAACTTGAGTTTTAATACAGATGGTTCTCTTAATGATGATGGTAGCAGCACCCCGATAAGTTTTAATTTCGGTACCGCTGTAACCTCACCTCAGGATATAACTTTTAATTATGGAACCGGAACCGGTGAATCTCCTCCCGGTAATGGATTTGATGGTACCACTCAGTTTGCATCGGATTTTGCCGTTTTAAACCTCAGTCAGGACGGGTACGGAGCTGGCTCTCTAAAAAACATAACCATATCACAGGATGGGGTAATATCCGGGGTGTTTACAAATGGTCAAACTAGGATCTTGGGACAGGTTGCCCTTGCAAAGTTTGTCTCTCCCTCAGGACTTTTAAAGATAGGAAGAAACCTCTATGCCGAGTCTTTTGACTCTGGACAACCCATTGTAGGGGCTCCGGGTACATCTGGTCTTGGAAGGGTTCTTTCAAATACCCTGGAGCTAAGCAATGTTGATCTTGCAGAAGAGTTTGTAAGGATGATCTCAGCACAGAGGGCTTTTCAGGCAAATGCAAGAACTATAACGGTTACCGATGAGCTAACTCAGGAACTGGTTAATTTAAGAAGGTAATAACCGAGAAGGGGTGATTCTTAAAGAGTCACCCCGTAGTTTCTTTGGGTTCATCCTGTAATTTAGGCCTAAAGTTTTTCTTTTAAGTTCCGATAATAAAAGTAGCTATCCGTATGGTTCCTCTAAGGAGAGGTGTAGGGTAAATGAGTGTGTTTTTCCCTCCTAAAATCAACGAACTTTCCAAGATATACAACAGGTACTCAAAGGTTAAATCATCTTTAGAGAGGCAATCTGTAGTTTCAGATAAGGGTCAGGGAGAATCCAGGGTGGATACTGTAGATATATCTTCGGAAGCTAGGAGAAAACTCGTTCGCAGTCAGATCAAAGGTGAGGTGCTCGATAGAATCCGAAAAGGAGGGTAGTATGGAGAAAAAGGACTTTAAGATACTTGTTGTGGATGATGACGATATGGTTAGAGAGTTTGTTTCCTCAGTCTTAATCAAGCAAGGATACAGTGTGATTTCGGCAAGGGATGGATTTGATGGGCTCAGAATGCTTCTTATGGTTGAGGATATAAAGCTGGTTATAACGGATCTCAAGATGCCTGGTGCCAGTGGTATGGATATACTTGAGTATACGCAAAAAAACAATCCTGATATTGCGGTCGTAATACTTACAGGTTTTGGCACAATCGAGGATGCCCTTGAGGCTGTTACAAAGGGAGCCTTTGACTATCTAACAAAACCCTTTAAGGTTGAGGAAATTGTGTTTGTTGCTGAGAAGGCTTTTAAACGGGAAATAATAGTGTGTGAAAACAGAGAATTGAAAAGGATTCTAAGGGATACCTATCGTGATATAGGAACGGTAAGGGATATAATTAACAGCAACGATGCTGGTGTGGTATCCAGGTGGATGGACAGAATGAACAGGTTAAAGGCTATGAATGTTCTTACCGAATCAGAGATAAAGGTACTAAGGGAAAAGATTGTAAAGACCAATGCATAACGGAAAGATACTGATAGTGGATGATGATCCCTTTGTAAGGGAATTCCTCTCTGAGATCCTTTCTGATAAAGGCAGTTATGAGGTAGATGTTGCAGTAGATGGATTGGAAGGTCTAGAGAAAATAGGCAGACAGGACTACGATGTTGTTTTTACTGATTTATGTATGCCCAGGTTAAATGGTTTTGAGTTTTTAAGGGAGGTCAAAAGACTGGAGCCTGTGTTGCCTGTAGTTGTAATCACAGGGTTTTCAACCATAGAAAATGCGGTAAATGCCATGAGGGAGGGGGCAAGTGATTTTATAGAGAAACCGTTTCAGGTTGATAAGGTAGTTTCATTAGCGGAAAGATTGGTAAATCAGAAGAGACTTTTAGGAGGGCTTACCTCAAAGAAAAGGTATCGTCTTTCCCTGGAGACGCTAAATGCCCAGTTATTTAAAACGCTTCAGGAGATCTCAACCCTGCATACTGTAAGTACAGAGCTTGATAACCTATACGATAACTCTGATATATACCGCAGGGTTGTGGAGATGGCTTTAAAGTTACTTCCAGTGCGAGAGGCTTTATTTGGAATCATTGATGGAAATCGTTTGAAGATAAAGAGCTCCATAGGAGTACCCAATTTTAGGGATGAGATTGAGTTTAGGGGTTCGTACATTGAAAGAGTTGTTAAGAGCAGAACCCATCTTGTTGTAAAGCCAGGTGAGTTTAATCCTGTTGACAACTCCAGGATTACCTCACCCATCCTGTGTATTCCTATCAATATAAATGGTGAGACAATCGGTATATTAAACCTTTCTAATAAACCCGATGGCTCATCCTTTACCGATGATGAGATCCACCTTGCTCTAAATTTTGTTCAAAAAGTTGGCCTTCGATTGGAAAACAACGCTTTATATGAAACCGTCTATAGCAATCTCATTAACACCTTAAAATCGCTTGTTGCTATAATCGAAGCACGAGATCCCTATACCAAACAGCATTCGGAAAGAGTTACTCTCTATTCTTTGGAAATAGCCGAGATGATTGGATTAAGCAACGAAGAGAAAGAGGTCTTAAAATTTGGTGGTTACCTTCATGATATAGGAAAGATTGGGGTAAGAGACACAATACTTCTTAAACCCGGAAGACTAACACCTGAGGAGATGGCAGAGGTTAGGTTGCATCCGTTAATAGGTGATCGAATAGTACAACCTGTGCAATTTCTTGAGAAGGAAAGGGAATTGATTCTGTATCATCATGAAAGAATAGATGGAAGGGGTTATCCTTACGGATTAAAGGGAGAGGAGATCCCGTTTGTGGTGCGCATACTAAGTGTTGCTGATGCATACGATGCCATGACCTCCTCTAGGGCTTATAGGCCTGCCAAACCTCATGAGGTTGCAATTGAGGAGATAAAATACGGTGTAAATACGCAATTTGACAAAGAGGTTGTAAAGGCTTTCTTAAACACGGAGACAGGAAAAGGAAGAAAGAAAAAGAGAAAAATCTCTGTGGATTAATAGGGAGAAGAAAGAATGTTTACTCTGGTTGGAATAGGTGTCGTTGTGGTTTCTGTTGTGGGAGGTTATATACTTGAGCATGGAAATCTAAGCTTGCTTTTCCAGCCGGCAGAGATCGTAATAATATTTGGTGCAGCTATTGGTTCTTTTCTTATCGCTTCACCACCAAGGGTGATTTCCCTGGTGGTTAAGAACATGATCTCAGTTATTAAGTTAAAGAGCTATACAAAGGAAAACTACCTTGAACTGCTTTCCCTCCTTTATGAGCTATTTACCAAGGTAAAGAAAGATGGGGTGATATCTATTGAATCTGATATAGAAGACCCAGAGAAAAGTCCTGTATTTACAAAATACAGTGGTATTGTGGGCAACCATCATGCAGTTGATTTTATATGTGATAACTTTAAGGTCATCATAACAACAAATGTTTCCCCACATGAGCTTGAAAGCCTTATGGACACAGAAATAGAGGCCCACTACCATGAATCCATGTTGCCTGCTCGCAGTGTCTCAAAAGTAGCCGATGCTCTTCCGGGACTGGGTATAGTTGCAGCGGTTTTAGGGGTTATACTTACAATGGGAAAGATAGACCAGCCCCCTGCTGTGATTGGGCACAGCATAGGAGCTGCACTTGTTGGAACGTTTCTTGGGGTTTTGATGAGCTATGGATTTGCTGCCCCACTTGCAACTAAGTTTGAGCATATGGCAGATGAGAATAGGGCTTACCTGGAGGTTATAAAGGGAGCATTCGTTGCTTTTGTGGGGGGAGCAGCGCCACAGATAGCTGTAGAATTCGGTAGAAGGGCTATTCCTGCTAAGGAAAGACCATCATTTAACGAACTGGAGAGGGTTTTAAGGGAAAGAAGATGAAAGACGAGAAGATAATCTTTAAAAAGGTAAAGAAGGGGGGGCACCATGGCGACCACGGTGGTAGCTGGAAGGTTGCGTATGCGGATTTTGTTACAGCCATGATGGCCCTTTTCCTTTGCCTTTGGCTTATAAATATGATAGCTCCTGAGAAAAGAGCAAGGGTAGCTCATTATTTCAGGCACTTTAGCATATTTGATCATGGGGGGAAATCCCTAAAAGAAGAATCAAGCAAGATATTTAATGAATCAGGTGAATCCAAGAAAGGTTCTTTTTCTGACTTCGAGGGTATGCTTGAATATCCATATAATGGGAAGCAATCCGATATGGAAAATATGTATTCAAACCAGGGTGAATCTACTTCGAGAGCGGAAGAAATTAAGGAGAATATACGAAGAACCATAGAAGCACGGTTTGGAGAGGTAAAGGATCAGGTGCTTATAGAGGTATTTGAAGGAGGGGTTAGAATTCAGCTCGTTGATAAAGAAGGACGACCCATGTTTGAGCTTGGTTCGTCTAGACCCACTCCGCTTGCGGTAAAGATTCTTGAAGCAATAGCTGAGAATATAAGGTCTCTTCCCTATCCCGTCTCTATTGAGGGTCATACGGATTCGCTTCCTTACAGATCCTCGACCTATTCGAACTGGGACCTTTCTACAGAAAGGGCCTTGGCTGCTAAAAGGGTCCTTGAGTCTTTTAACTTAAATCCTGATCGGCTTGCAAAGATAGCAGGTTATGCTGATAAAATTCCTCTTATAAAAGACAATCCAAGGGATCCCCGAAACAGAAGAATAAGCATACTGCTTCTTATACCAAAAGAGGCAGGACCGGGGGCTTTTGATACCATACAGAAAACCCTTACCAGGCCTTATGAAGGCTCTAAGATTAACAAAAAGAACGAAAACAGTATTTAATTTAAAGAATTTATTGGTTGGATTTAAATTCTAACCTTATTTGAGTCCATGCCTCTTTTAATTCTTTAAGCAGGGTTGTTACATGTTCTACCTTTGCCGTATCATTCTTTATGTTTGCAGTTGTAAGTTCTTTTATCATATACAGATAGAGTTCTTGTAAGTTTAGTGCTATCTCACCCCCAACCTCAGTATTTAGGGAGCTTAGGAGTCCCTCTAAAATTGCAATGGCCTTATCTATATACCTTATCTTTCTTTGGATATCTTTTTCTCTTATGGCTTCAACGGCTTTTCCAAGTGCCTCTATTGAGCTTTCGTAAAGCATTATAATTGGATCCAAGGGGTGTTCTATTGAGCTTATCCTTGTCTGGGTATAAGCGTAAAGAGCCTGTTGTTTCGAGCAAAGCATTATTTCTTACCTCCAAGACTGCTTATTTTGTCCATCTGTTGTATCAATTGATTGCTCACTCCTTCGAGTTGGTTTAGGAGTTTATCAAGGTTTATGAATTTTTGTCTAAGAGCTATCTCGGTCAGTTCGAGTCTTCTTGATAGATCATCTTCTTTTTTCTGAATCCACTTTATACTTTGTTCCAATCCGTTCTTTCTTACCGGGATGGCTGTGTTTATGTAATCACTAATTACTGTTTCTAGTGAAGATGCCATCTGGTTTATGGTTGCAATAACATCAGTTTTGCTGTTATCAAGAGAGGTATCAAGCTTTGAGGTATCTAGATTCAGTACACCGTTTTTATCGTGTGTTAGCCCAAATAGATTTAGGGTTTTCCCACCGTAATTTGTAGTTGTTATGGAACGAAGGGAGTTTTCAAGACTCATAAGTACGGAGTCTCCGCTAAGTGCTCCTTTTTTTTGATTGCTACCTTTTAGGTCTTTTATCGTGCTTACTAGTTGATTGTATGCTGATACAAAGGAGTTTAGTTTTGTTTTTAGCTTCTCTGAATCTTCTGTAACCGTAAGTACTATTGTGGATGAGAAGCTATCTCCCTTTTTAATCTCCAAGTTAACCCCTGGAATCAAATCGTTAATCTCATTGCTCGGTCTTGTAACCTCAAGTCCATCTATCTTTAACACTGCATCTACTGCTGCCTGCGATTGAGTCATATTTGATATACCACCTGTTACATTGCCATCGGAATCGTATGTGGGATTAAAGGCCAGTTTTGAAAGACCTGTTAAATCTGTTTCAGATGGTTCTTCGAATACGCCGTTATTATCTTCATCTACTTTAACCGTTATTCTGTTTGATGCGCCGGTTAGTTTGGAAGATAGAACCAGCCTGTACCCGTTTCCATCGTTTATTACGGTTGCTCTAACGTCTGAATCTGCACTGTTTATAGCGTCTCTTATTCCTGAGAGTGTGTTGTTGGTAGAGTCCACCGTTACAGTAATTGGTGTGTTACTGCCAACCTGAATCTGAATCCTCTGTGAACTGAAGGTTGAAAGATCCGCTACCTCCTCCGTTTCGGAAGAAAATGCTACGGAATATATGCTCTGTGAGGTTGCTACGTTTTTTATCTGGATGTGGTAGGTTCCCTCCGATGCAGAATCAAGAGCCTCAGCACTGAGAAAATCTGTGTTGGAGACCGATGCTTTCATCCCCATCAGGTTAGAGCTTTTAAGCTCAGACAGTGTGTTTTTAAGCTCGCTTAGCTTGCTTAAAAGTACACCATAGGCACTTATCTTTGCCTGATAACTAACCTCTTTCTGCTGGAGTCTGAGCAGGGGTTGCTTCTCTACCTGCATGAGTTTGTCTACTATTGAGTTGATGTCGATGCTACCTGATATGTTTATTGGATTTACAGCCATTTTTGTCTCCTCTAACTAGACCTTTTTACTAAATAGGTTTTCTGTTACCTCTTTTAGTTTTTTTACCATCTTTAAGAATTCTTCAGGTGGGATCTGTCTTATAAGTTCTCCTTTCTCATCCAGAATCTTTATTACCACTTCGTTGTCTTCGTTTAAAGCAAAGACAGCTCGAAAATCAAAAAGATTGTTCGCAGGAGATTTAAGGTTTTTTTCTTCCTTTTGCTCTTTTGCTCTTGTTTCGTTTACTTTGCCTTTATCCTGTTGAGCTGCAGTAGCTCTGTTTAGAAATCGATTTTTCTGAAAAATTACCAAATACTGTTTTATATTCTCTATTTTCATCTTATTGTTACCTAAATCTAAAGGGAACCAGGGATAACTTCCCCGGTTCCCTCTAGCTTAGATTATCGGCCAAGTAACGCTAGAACCTGCTGGGGAACGGTATTGGCTTGGGCTAGAACCGATATTCCAGCCTGCTGCATGATCAGTCCCTTTGTAAGGTTTGCTGTTTCCTGTGCAAAATCGGCGTCCACTATCCTTGAACGGGCAGCCGTTATGTTCTCACGAATGTTATCGAGGTTTCTTACAACGGATTCAAACCTGTTCTGTTTCGCTCCCAGTATGGATCTCTGACTGTTTATAGAATCCATTGCACTCTTAAAAACAAGCATGGCAAGATTGGCTGATGCTGCAGTGGTTACCGTTTGTGCATTCACTGTGGAATCAGAAAGTGTTGCAGTTGCACTCTTTACCCCAGTTATGGAGAAACCGGTTGTATCAGCATCAAATGAGACGGTTGTATCACCAAGTGAATCGTTAAGAACAATGGCTCCGTTTGCACCTGCATCAACCGATGTTGTTCCTGCGCTAAAGAAGTTTGTAATGTCGGAGTCAACGGAATCGTTTGCTGTAACGGTTATGGCAGCTCCGGTCCTGTTAATAAGAACGATGGCCGAGTCATCGCTGGTGCCATCGCCATTTAGGTCATCTACCCTGACCGCGGTAACGCCGTGCTGGGCGGTTTTGGCATTTATAGCGTTGACAAGATTATTGGCCAAATCCCCAAGCGTGGCTCCTGCTGCTGCTGCATCTATTGAAATTCCGTTTATTACAAGAGCTCCTGCAGCTATATCGGCTGCGGATGCAGCAGAGGGGTCAAAGGAGACACCAACCAGGCCGTTTCCGTAGCCAAATGCTGTAACACCTGTGCTACTGGTATAGGAATTTATGGTGTTAATCTTTTCTGAGGAAAGTGTGTTTGCGGCAAATTGGCTTCCCAGGCTAACCCCTTCTAGGGTTGGGGTGGCAGAGGATGCGTTTGCATACGCTCTTGCTATTCTGGTGGCAAGGTCAGAATTGCTCAGGTTGTTTATGGTTGCATAGTTTGTAGCTATACCTAACGTGGCTGGAGAAACGTTGGAGATGGAGATATTTATGGTTTCATTTACCTCTAACCCGACCTGTATATCTGCACTAAAGCCTCCTGCAAGAAGTTTCTCACCGTTAAATCTGGTCTGGTTAACGATTCTGCTTAGTTCATCTATAAGCTGAGAAACTTCTTGATTAAGAGAGTTCCTGTCCTGAGTTGTGTTATAGCTTGCCGCCTGTTCTGCCAATTCGTACATTCTCTGCAGGTTGTTTACCATCTCATCCATTGCCCCTTCTGCTGTTTGCAGTATAGATATACCATCGTTGGCGTTTCTTATCGCAACTGTAAGACCCCTTATTTGAGTTGTCATTCTGGTAGATATGGCAAGTCCAGCTGCGTCATCTTTAGCTGAGTTGATCCTTAACCCGGAAGAGAGCCTCTGCATGGCAGTTTGTATAATTGGCTCTGTTTTGCTAAGGTTTCTCTGTGCATTGACAGAGAGTAAGTTTGTGTTAATTACCAGTGGCATTTGCTTTTACCTCCTTTTAATTTTGGTTTTTGCTCTCTTTAAAGAATTCCTTTAAAACTCTTTATCACCTCCCTTAGAGTTTTTTTGTTTCTAATTCTCTTATCGGTTTTTTTTTGATAAACTTTAATTACGAATGGTAGATTTTAAGGCTACGGGTTTAAATACCAGCTTCCTCATAATAAAGAGTGCTTCTAAGAGGGGATTGGTTTTAAAACCGGGGGAGATTGTAAAAGGAAAAATTGTAGAGGTATCACCTCTGGGTGATGTGTTGTTAAAGATAAAGGGAACCCTTGTTAAAGCCAAAGCGAAGCTAAATTTAGAAAAGGGGTTAGAGGGTCTTTTTAAGGTTTTAGATACTGGGGTGGATAACACCACCCTAAAGCTTCAGTTTGTTGAGTATTCTGGGAAAAAGATATATCCGGATTACAGTAGTGAACTCAGAGGTGATCTGGAGAAGTTAGTTAAAAGCCTGGGTGTGGTTATTAAGAAAGAAGGGATCAGTGCTACAGAGGTAAGAGGAATCTATTTTGATTTATTAAAAGCCCTACATTCTAATGCTGATACCCTATCGGACCCACTCCGTTTTGATCTGATACATCTTCTCCGGAGTTTTTTGAAATCTGATGGGCAAGGTGTAAGTGAAAGGCTTGGGATTTTTAAAGACCGAATTCCGGCTCCTTTAAAAGAGTTTATCCCTTATGGAATCTTTATTGATGAGGTAATGGAGGGAGAAAGGGAAGAAGTTTTGGGACTAAGAAAGGCTCTGCAGAATAGTGGTGTTGCTCTTGAAGCTAAGTTAAGGCTTTTCCTTAAGCAAATTGAGAAGAAAGAAAAACAGGATATCAGGGAACTGGAAAGTTCCCTTTTAAAGGAAGATATGAAACTTAGTCTGCTCAAGATAAAAGAGCTTTTGGAAGAGGGGGCGGGTGCAAGAGAAGGGATTAGAGATAAAGGGATTCTGGAGCAGGCTAATACCCTTCTTAAGGATATAGAGACCTATCAGATACTCTCAAAGGTTACAGATTCACTTTATACGTTCTTGCCTCTAACCTGGAGGGGATTTAAGGACGTCGATATAATGCTAAAAAAAACTGGGATTGGCTGTAAAGACCAGCTTTATGTCTGCAGAATCCAATTCGATACTGAGAGGTTGGGAAATCTAACAGCTACGGTTCTTATGTATAGAGATGGTTTCTTTGTGGTGTTTAAAACAAAAAGCCCTTTATTCTTGAAGTTGCTGAATCTTTATGTAAATGAGTTGGAGGAAGCGTTTAGAAGTAAAGGGCTTAGCTTAAAAGTGGTAAGGATCTTGGATGCTGATGAAAGCAGCTCTGATGAGCTGGATTATTCCCTATCTTTTAGGAATATGGTGGATATCAAGGTATGAGCGGTAAGATAAAGAAGGCTGTAGCGTTAAGATATGACAAGGAGGCTGACTCTGCACCCAGGGTGGTGGCAAAGGGAAGGGGAAATGTTGCTGAAAAGATTTTACAGATTGCAAGGGAGTATAATATACCATTGAAAGAGGATCCAATTCTGGTAGATGCCCTCTCAACCCTTGATCTCTACCAGGAAATTCCTCCAGAGCTCTACAAGGCTGTTGCAGAGGTTCTTGCTTTTGTATACAGGCTAACCCAAAGGGAACTTAAATAGGATTTTAACTATGGGGTTGTCTCCTTTGCTTCTTTCGCATTTAGTATCCTTTTTGTTATAGTTGCAGCCTTCTGAGACTCTATAAGGGCAAGTATTGATCCTGCTTTTTTGCTTTTCATATTTAGTATGATGGTTACTGCTGTTTCTTCATCCAGGGCTGATAGCTTAATGGCTGCTTCTTCTGGAGGCATGGATTCGTAGAGTTTTACCACATGATTTAGCCTTTCTTCTTTAATTTTATCTAGTTCCTTTAGGGCTTTCTCAATCTGGGTTAGAATTTCTGTATATTTTTGAATCTTTTCTTCAAGATCTTTTCTTAAGATTTCAAGCCTCTCTTCTTCTTTTTTTAAAAGGGCTTCTTTGTTTTCAAGCTCTTTTTGTTTCTTCTCTATAGCCTGTATTATGTCGTTTTCAGGATAAGCGGGAGTAAGGGATATGGATGCAAAAAAACAGGTCATTGCTATTACCTGAATTGCTAGTAACCCTTTTGTTAATCTCCTTAGCGCTATCTGTTTACCTTCTTTAAAAGGGAAATAAAATCTATCCATTGTTGTTCTCTTATGGCCTTTTTCTTTTCTTCCTCAAACTGAATCTTCTTGCCCAGAAGTTCAATTAGCTTGCTTTCCCGGTATATACTTAAGACTTGATTTTTTTTCTCCTCAAATTCCTTCTCTTTTATCTCCAGGGTTCTTTTTCTCTCTTTTGTCTCCTTTGTTAGTGCTTCTATGTAGTTGTGGATAAGCTCCAGCTCCCCTATACTTACCTGATTATCATTGTAGAGATTAGATGATTCTTTTAATTTGTTCTTAAGATTCTCAAGCTTTTCTTCCTCTAGATGAAGCTCGTATCTGGTCTTTCTTAGATCAAGTTCGTATTTCTCCAGATTGTTTTTCTTTATCTCCAGAAGTTTTGACAGTATCTTTAACCTGCTCATTTTTAGTTTTTATTGAATAAGATGTATAGCCTTTGAAGGCTATCGGCAAAGTCACTCCTTTCATCTGTTTTCTGTCTTAGGTAACTTTTTAACTTCTCTATCATCTTAATAGCATAATCTACCTTGGGGTTGGTTCCCTCTCTGTAAGCTCCCAGGTTGATCATGTCCTCAGATTTCTTATACACAGCCATAAGTTCGATGAACTTGGAAGCGTATTCCCTGTGTTTTGAATCCACAATATCAGGCATGACCCTACTTATGCTTTGCAGGATATCTATTGCAGGATAATGGTTTTCCATGGCAAGTTCTCTGGACAGTACTATGTGACCATCAAGAATTGATCTTGTTGCATCCGCTATGGGATCGTTTAAATCGTCTCCTTCTACCAGAATCGTATAGATACCCGTTATACTGCCTTCACCTTCAGAAGTACCAACCCTCTCAAGTAGCTTTGGAAGCAGGGTAAAAACCGATGGGGTGTATCCCTTTGTAGTTGGTGGTTCCCCTATTGCAAGGCCTATTTCACGTTGTGCTTGTGCAACACGGGTAAGCGAGTCCATAAGGAGAAGAACATTTTCTCCTTTATCCCTAAAGTACTCAGCTATTGCGGTTGCCATAAATGCAGCTCTTATTTTTAGAATAGGGGGCTCTTCTGCTGTGGAAACCACAACAACCGACTTGCTCAACCCCTTCTCCCCCAGTTGTTCTTCTATGAATTCCCTTACTTCTCTTCCCCTCTCTCCTATAAGCGCAATGACATTTATGGAGGCTTCTGTGTATCTCGATATCATGCCGAGAAGAACGCTTTTACCAACCCCTGAGCCTGCCATGAGCCCAATTCTCTGGCCCTGACCGCATGTGATGAGCCCGTTTATAGCTCTTATACCTAGATCAATGGGTTTTGTGATCCTTTGTCTTTTAAGGGGATGGGGGCTCTTGGAAAACATTGGGTAATCAATACCGTGAATGGGGCCCTTATCGTCAAGTGCTTCACCTCTTGCGTTGATCGTTCTTCCCCTGAGGGCTTGGGAGACCAAAACGGTTGCTTTTTTATTAACCGGTAGTACTCTGGTGCCGGGTTTTATTCCCTTCGTGTCTGATATTGCCATTAGCAGCGTGGTTCTTTCTTTAAAGCCAACGACTTCAGCTTCAATTATATGCCCGTTATCTGTAAAGATCTCACAGTACTCTCCTATGCTTGTTTTAAGCCCGGTTGCTTTTATGATAGGGCCTGTAATCTCTACAACCTTCCCATAAACCTTTAGGGTGTCTATTTTATTAACCCTGTTTTTATAATACGAAAGGTTAAAAGCTCTCATCTCGTCTGCTAATCATTTCCCTTACCAGGTTTCTTAGTTGTTCATCTATATCTATGATTATGTCTTCATAGGGACCGACTACGATTGAGCTAAAATCCGCAATTGTGTTATCTATATCGATTGTTACATCACTGTGTATGCTAAATATCTCTGGCCTGTGTTTCATAAAGAGCTCGTAAAGAACAGGATTGACCTTTATAACAATCTGTCCACCTCTTTCTATCTTCTTAAGAGCGTTTTTGCATAACTCTACAATATGTTCAGGAGCAAGCTTTAGTTCTGCGTTTAGTATCTTTTTTGCTATGCTTATAGATAGCTCTAGAATCTCAGGCTCAAGCTCCTTTAAGGTTCTTTCCCTTAGGTTAGCGACTTCCTTTAGGGCTTTTTCCAGTTTCTCTATAAGAACTTTTGCCTTCTGCTCTCCTACTGCAAACCCGGCTTTTTCTCCTGCTTCAAAACCTCTTTGGTATGCATCTTTCTCGATGGATTCTAAGTTGTCTTTACTAAAGACAGTGTTTTGTTCCTCTGGATATTTGTCTTGTTCTTCCTCAAGTGAGGGCATCTTAAAACTGACTGCATTATCGTTATGTATAATTCGCTTTTTATACTGCAATTTTCTCTTCTCCCTTTGTAAGGACAAGCTTTCCTTCAGCCTCAAGTTTCCTGGCAATTTTAACTATGTTTTGCTGGGCTTTTTGTACCTCAGATACTCTAACCGGCCCCTTTAATTCCATCTCTTCCTTAAGGAGTTGCACTGCCCTCTGTGACATGTTCTTAAATATCTTTTCCTTAAGTGCTTCTGGCGCTGTCTTAAGTGCTATGGACAGTTCATCTGTGGTTACCTCTTTAAGTAACAACTGTATGCTTCTGTCATCAAGATTTACAAGGTCGTCAAAAAGGAACATGTTTTGCCTTATAGATTCTGCAAGGGTTTCATTTTGTTCTTCTATCTTTTTAAGAATGGCTTCTTCATTGTTTCTATCGCACTGGTTCAGTATTTCTGCAGCGGTTTTTATTCCCCCTATTTTCATTCCTTCTCCTTTTCCAAGTTTTACCAGGTGAACATTGAGAACTTCTTCAAGCTCTCTAATTGTGCTCTCAGATATTCTCTCAATTGATGCAATCCTCATGGTAACGTCTGCTCTTAACTTCTCAGGTAGGGATACCAAAACCTCAGCTGCCTGTGAGGGCTCAAGAAAGCACATAATTAATGCAATGGTTTGGGGATGCTCTGTAATCAGGAAGTTGGCCAGAACCCTTGGATCAGTCCATCTTAGTGAGTCAATTGGGCTTACCTCTGATGCCATATCAAGTATTTTCTCTGCCTGGTCTTTCCCAAATCCCTTTAGAAGGGCCTTCTTTATAAAGTCCTCTCCAAGGAGCATATTTCCTCTGGATATAACTTCGTTGACTTCTTTTAATACCTCATCTATTTTTACTTTATCTATTGTTTTTATCTGTCTTATGTGTTTCGTGAGTTTTCCTATCTGTTTAACATCCAGGTTCTTTAGAATTTGAGCAGCAGCTTCTTCACCAACTATACTGAGGAATATAGCTGCCTTCTCATATCCACTAAGTGCCATTACTTCTCCTCCAGCCAGCTTTTTACAAGCTCTGTTGCCTCTTCAGGGTGCTTATTTACCCACTCTGTTATACGTTCTTTTAAGGGTTTATCTGTTTTTTCAATTGATTCGCTGGTTTCTGCTGTTAGGATCCTGATAGGGGGTTTTTCAATCTGTGGAGGTGGTATGGAAAGGGCTTTTATCAACGGCCTTACCACAAAGATAAAAAGGAGTAAAAGTCCAAGGACAGGAACAATATACTTAACGTTCTTTAGAATTAGTGAGATGACTTCTTTCTTGGAATCTGTGGGAATATTTTCTTCCGGTATGGAGGCCTCCTCAAACGGCATACTTAGGACTTTTACCTCATCTCCTCTTTCTGCTATGAAACCAACTGCTTTTTTTACCATCTCTTCTATCTGGGCTAATTGCTCTTCGCTAAAGGATTGGGGAGCTCCCCCGTTTGCTTTTTGTTTGGCAGAAGAATCTAAAAGAACCACAGCAGAAATCCTTTTGACTTCACCTGGGGCTATAATGATTCGGCTTACCACCCTGCTTACTTCGTAGTTTATGGTTTCTTCTTTTTTTTCAAATTGTGACTGAGGGTTTTCGGATTGAATATTTGACCTATCTGGAAGATTGGAAACAACTCCCGGTACTCCTCCCTTTATCCCGTTAACGTTCTTCTCGGTGTTTCTTTGCTCGCTTATTACTACCTGGCTGTCTGGGTCTATTCTCTCCTCAGTTTTTTCAATCTTGGTAAAGTCTATTTTGGCTGTTACTTTTGCCTCTACCTTTCCTTTGCCTACAATTGGTTCAAGAAGCTCTACTATCCTTCTTTCCATATCTTTTTCATAGCTTCGCTGAAGTTCCAGCTGGTTTTTTGTTATGCCCAGGTTATCCTCTGTTGGTGCGGTAAGTATTTCTCCGGTTTGATCAACTATGGTTACGTCTTTTGGGTTAAGCCCATCTACACTGCTTGAAACGAGGTGAACGATACCCTGTATCTGTTCCCGGGAGAGGTATCTGCCGGGTTTGAGCTTAACAAGTACTGATGCTTTGGGCCTTTCTTCTTCTTGAGCAAAAAGGGTTTTTTCAGGTAGGGAAAGATGCACCCTGCATTGTTCAATTGCTGTTATGGATTTAATGGTTCTTGCCAGTTCCCCCTGAAGGGCCCTTCTGTAATTAAGCTTTTGAACGAAATCGGTCATTGAAAAGCTTGTTTTATCAAACAGTTCAAATCCGACATTGCCGCCTTGAGGTATCCCTTCACTTGCAAGTTGGAGTCTAAGCTCGTAAACCTTATCGGATGGTATAAGTATTAGGTTGCCAGAGACCTTGTAGGGAATCTTTTTTTCCTTTAGTTTCTGTATTATTAAACCTGCATCTTCCTGACTCAAATTTGAATATAAGACCTGGTACTCTGGCCTTTGTATCCAGACAATTGAGAGGATCAGTGCTGAGATGCTTAGCACTATTGCCGAGAATAAGATTGCCTTTTTCCTTGCGGGCAGGTCTCTTATGCGCTCTACTATCTGCATCAGATTTGCATCCTGGAGATTTCTTCATACGCACTTATAAGTTTGTTTCTTATCTCCACCATAAGCTGGAAAGACATATCCGCTTTTTCCATTGCTATTATTGCTTCAACTATATCTCCCTTTGATGCAAGCTCGTTTACAGCTTTCTCAACTTCTTTCTCAACCTGTGAGATCTTACCAATTGCGTCTTTTAAAACTTCATCGAAGTTAGATTTAGAGCTTTTATTGTTTGGTTCTAATTGCTGTGGGAAATCCAGCGAGTTCTTAAATCCGGTTACCTTTATGTCAGTCATTATACCCTCCCTATCTCAAGTGCTTTTACAAACATAGATTTTGATATGTTAAAAGCTGAAACTGAGGCCTCATATGCCCTAAATGCCATCATCATGTTGGTTATCTCTTCTATAATGTTTATGTTTGGCATTTTTACGTATCCCTGGGAATCTGCATCTGGATGTGAAGGGTCATAAACTAAATTAAATGGGGTTGGATCCTCTACAATCTCTGCTACCGTAACCCCATTTAGTGTGGAGTCTATTGGAAAAGCTGAAAAGACAACGTCTTTCCTTCTATACGGTTCTCCATTTTCGGTTCTTGTTGAGTGGACGTTTGCAAGATTTGATGCCATTACATTTAGCCTCTGTCTTTGAGCACTTATAGCCGAAGCGCTTACCTTCAATATATTAAAGGCATTCATGGTTTATCTCCTTAAAGCGTTTTTAAACATTCTTATCTTTATAGAGAGCATATTTATGCCTGCCTGAAAGAGCAGGGCATTTTCTACCAGCTTGGCCATCTCAAGATCAAGTTCAACGTTGTTTTTATCTAGCCATGGCTTTGTTGGTTCAAAAACTACCTGTCCGGAGGTTTCTAGGTGGTTTCCCCTGATGTGCTTAAAGTGGGTTATCTTAAGTTCCAGTGTGGCTTTTTTGAGTTCGTCTGCAAATTTTATATCTTTTGCCCTGTAGCCGGGTGTGTCTGAATTTGCTATATTCGATAGAATGATACCGTGTCTTATGCTAGCCTGCTTCACAATACCTTCTAGGATTTTAAAATGGTTACCCATGTTACTTGGAAATTATGCAATTTTCATGCCTGTTTTTTTACCCCTTCTTATACGTTACGTTCTACAATTTTTTCTTCTTCCGGAAAATTTTTCCCGTATTTTTTCAGCTTGTTTCTTATGGTTCTAACACTTATTCCAAGGATTCTTGCTGCTTTCGCTTTATTACCGCCTACCTCCTTGAGGGTTTTAAGTATTAACTCCCTTTCCATGCTCTCTATTTTTCCATTTGAAAAAAGGGTACTTTGTGTTTCATCCTCTAGCAGGAGTTCTTTTTCCGTTATTCTCTCACCTTTACATAAAAATACAGCTCTTTGTATAACGTTTTCAAGCTCTCTTACATTGCCTCTCCACTGCCTGTTTATAAGGGTTTGCATTGCCTCTTCCGAAAAGCCCTCTATTTTTTTCCCGGAGATGAGAGAGAATCTCTTCAGAAAGTGCATGGCAAGAACCGGAATATCCTCTTTCCTTTCTCTTAAAGGCGGTATCTTTAAAGGAAACACGCTCAATCTGTAGTAAAGGTCTTCTCTGAACTTTCCTTCCCTACATTCTTTATAGAGGTCTTTGTTTGTTGTGGCTATTATTCTTACATCTACCGGTATGGGTTCTCTTCCCCCTATGCGGTCTATCTCTTTTTCTTGAAGTGCTCTAAGAAGCTTTGCCTGTATGCTTGTTGGTATCTCCCCTATCTCGTCAAGAAGGAGTGTTCCCCCATTGGCAAGCTCAAATTTTCCCTTTTTCTTCTCTTGTGCTCCTGTGAAAGCTCCCTTCTCGTATCCAAAAAGTTCGGATTCAAGCAGGTTCTCAGGTATAGCAGCGCAGTTTATGGCTATAAACGCTTTATCTGACCTCTTGCTCATTCTGTGGATAAACCTTGCAAGAAGCTCTTTCCCGGTTCCACTTTCCCCATATATCAAAACTGTTATATCACTTAGGGCAAGTTCCCTGGCAAGGTTTATGATCTTTTTCATCTCGGCATTCTCTGTGATTATCTCTCTTTCCGTAATTATACGTTTCTGAAGTGAGTCTAGGGTCTTTGCAAGAGTTTCCAGTGAGAAGGGCTTTAGCAGGTACTCGGTGGCTCCCTGTTTTATCGATTCAACCGCATTCTCAATTGTTCCAAAGGCGGTTATAACCAGTATTGGAATACCACCGAAATTCTGTCGTATCTCCTTAATAAGGGTAAGCCCATCCATATGTGGCATTTTCATATCCGTTATAACTGCGGAAAAGCTTGTTTGCTTGAGCTTAGAAATAGCATCTTCACCCCCGGAGGAAACAATGGCTCTGTAGCCAAGCTTTTCTACTGCTTCTTTAAGCGCTAACCTCATTTGAAGTTCATCATCCACTATGAGAATCGGTTTGGTGTTTTTAAGTCTCATAAAGTCCCTCCGTGTGTTTGGAATTAGGGAAGTAGAGGCTGAACTGAGTGCCTTCCCCCTCTTCACTCCATACCCTTACGTATCCATTGTGGTTTTGCATTATCTTTAACACTATTGTAAGTCCAAGCCCCGTTCCCGTTTCTTTCGTACTGAAGAAAGGATCGAAAATCCTTTCCATGTTTGCTTTCTTTATCCCGACACCATTGTCTTTTATATCCACTATCGTAAAGTCCTCTTCCTCTCTCATGTTTATCTCTACCCTCCCGTTATCTGACTTTATGGCCTGAATGGAGTTTATAATTACATTCATAAAGGTCTGTTTTAAGAGCTCCCTATCACCGAGTATGGTGCTATCCGTTAGTGTTTTCTTAAGAGAAACTCTTCTTGTTTCGATCAATGGCATAAGCATCTCTAAAACCTCTTCTATTACGTTTCGTAACTTAACGGTTTTTCTCTGCAATTTGTGGTCTCTTACAAAAGAGAGCATATTTGTTAAGGTATTGTTTAGATTGCTTATACCAACTGATATCCCGATTGCAAACCTCTCTAGGTCCTTTCCTTCAAGTTCCTTCTCCAGGATGTTGGCAAACAACTCTATGCTGCAGAGGGAATTCCTTATTTCGTGTGCTATCTTTGTAATCATCTCTCCCATTGCTATAAATCTTTTGTTCCTTTCATGCTGAATCTCAATTTCCTTTAATCTGGTTATATCCTTGATCAGGATTACGCTTCCACGGAGGTTTCCCTTTGAGTCAATAATTGGTGAACGTGAAAATATTATGTGGTAGCTCTTGTCCCTTACCTTTAAAAATGTATCAGGTTCGTCCGTTATTATTGAGCACTCAAGGGAGCCAAAGTTTTTCCCTATAACCTCTTGAGCGTTTAATCCTAAAATTCTCTCTGCTGACCTGTTTATTGTGGTTATCCTCTCTTCCTGATCCACAACGATTATAGCCTCTTCCAGGTTGTAGAGAACTGCATTTAGGTAATCCCTGCTTTTTTCCGCCTCACTTAGGGCAATTTCAAGTTGCTCATTTTTCCTTTTTAATTCCGTTGTCAGGTAGTTGACTTTTTCCTGAAGCTGTTTGTAGTATGATTCAAGGTTTTTAGAGGCCACAACGAAGTTCTGAAATGCTTCATTTAGACGTTCTATGTTCATTAAAGCTCTCCTTTAATCAGTTCTTCTATTTCCAGCTCTTTTAAGGTAACTTCCCTAATCTGCTTCATTATGCCCTTTGTCTGCTCTATCCTTGAGATTGGTTCCTTCTCCCCTGTGAGTTTTGAGAGCATATAGTTTGCCCAGTCTCTATCATTTGCTACCCCACTGATTTTGCTCTCATTCTTTATAGATGATGCAATCCTGTAGTATCGAAGTGCATCTGTTGGCCTGTTGGTCTGATAGAGGGCATCAGCAAGTGTTATGTATTCGCCCTGAGATGCTTTTGTTTCTTTTAGGGATGCTTCGTAGAAATCCAAAACTTCCTTCTTATCTTTTAACCCGTTTAGCATGCTTGATAGTAAGGCAAGGTCTTCTCTTTTTATATCACTTATGGACTGTATGGTTTTAAAGGCTTCATGGTATCTGTGATCAAGCTTTAAGATCCTTGCTTTAATACGAAGCACTCTATCATCTTCTTCGTTTATGTACTCTGCTATGTATTTTAGTGCCTGTGTCTTATCCCCCATTTCTGTAAAGAATTCAGCCATATAGAGGCTGCCTTTACGTTTTGCTCCACCTCGGGTGTTTTCTGCAAGCCACTTTGATAGCTCTAAGAAAGGCATCCGGTTCTCTCTTAACCAATCCAAAATCTTTACGAGAAACTCCGAGTTTGAGGGTTTCATGAAAAACCTTTTACAGGTATTCCAGAGTTTTAGGAATCCTTCCGGGTCTTTCTCTTTTAAATCGGTAAGGATCAACCTTATTTCCTCAAGGGCATCCGGATCCGGATTGGCTCTAAATACTAGCTCCTTAAGCAGTTTTATGGATTCCTCAAGTTTTCCAGCTTCTTTATAAAAAGTTGCAAGTGCTATGGTTGCCTTATCGTATTCTTCACTGTAGGGATATTCATTTCTTATCTGCAAGAGTATGGGGATTGAGTCTTGTGGTCTTTGCTGTTTCATGTACAAATCTGCAAGGTAAAGGAGGGCTTTACTTCGTGTTTTTCTCTGTAAAGCCTTTGAGGCTGAGGTAAAGAGCCTTATGGCCGATTCAAAATTGTTTTCTTTGACTTCAATAAGCCCAAGGCTTATTTCAGCTCTAGAGGTTATATCAGGATCCCTGGATTCATTTATTATTGAGGCTAGATAGACTCTTGCATCCTGAAGTTTGCCCATCTGACGAAGGTTTTCTGCAAGATTGTATCTCGTCTCTAAAGACGACCCTAGATATCCAACTTCCCTTGTTATAAGGGACATGTATAAATTATAAGCCTCTTTGGTTTTCCCCATAGCCTGAAGACAGTTGGCTTTTCCATATAAGGCTGCTACTGTGTTTCCCAGCTTCTCGTATTGTTCTATTGCTTGATCATATAGACCAAGCTTGTACATGGAGTCGGCAAGGCCAAGCTGTGCTCTTTTGTAAAGAGGGGATTTGGGGAAGGTAAGGAGGAAAAGCCTGAAGCAAGCAGCGGCTTCTTCATAGAATCCGGATTCAAAATAGGCTCTGGCTCTCTGTAGCAGGGAGTGCTCTTTTATTTGCTGATCCGTGGATAGTATATAGGCCAATCTAAAGCGGTTTATAGATTCATATGTTCTTCCTGTAAGGAAAAGGGCCTGTCCATAAAGAAAGTTGTATATTGGAAGCTCTCTATCCTCTGGAATATGTTTGGAGAGTATATTAAGAACCTCCTCAGTATTTCCTCTGTCAAGGAGTTCAACTACCTTTCTAAGGCTGGAATCAGGATAACCCTCTGCAAGGAAGGATAGAAGAACAAAGGCCATAAGCATCTTCATGGTCAGTTATTATATAAAGCAACAAACATGCCAAATGGGTTTGCAGGAGGGAGCCTATTCGTTCTCGGTATTTTCCTGGTCTAATCCCATTCTCTTTAGTTTCTCTATAAGGGTTGTCCTTTTTATACCCAATAGCTTTGCAGCTTTACTTTTTGTTCCCTTTGCTTTTTTTAGGGCTCTTAGTATCAGGGCTTTCTCTATCCTGTAAAGGGTTTTCTCAAGATTGATTTCATCTTTACCCTGTAGAAGGTAGTGTTCGAACTCCTCTCTTTCCGTTATTCTAAGACTCTCAGGGGATTGGGATCTGGTAAGGAACCTCTCCGGTAGGTCGGAAACATTAACCCTATTTCCCCTTACAAGGATCATAAGGCTTTCTACAAGGTTCCTCAGTTCCCTTACATTACCAGGCCAGCTATAGTTCATAAGATGTTCCATTGCTTCTGCTGTAAACTCAAAAGGGTTCCTTTTCATCTTTTTTGAGAACTCGTTTATATAGTAATCAAGAAGCAATGGAATGTCCTCTCGGCGTTCCCTTAGAGGGGGTATGTGGATCTGAACCACATTTAGCCTGTAAAATAGGTCATCTCTGAATTTCCCTATCCTTGTCAGTTCTTCGAGATCCCGGTTTGTTGCAGCTATTATTCTTACATCTACTTTTATCGTTTTAATCCCTCCAACCCTTTCAAATTCCTTTTCCTGAATTGCCCTTAACAGCTTTGCCTGAAGGGAAGGTTCTAGATCCCCTATCTCATCTAGAAACAGAGTTCCATGGTTGGCAAGTTCAAAACGACCTATACGTGTACTGAAGGCTCCTGTAAACGCTCCCTTTTCGTGTCCAAAGAGTTCTGACTCTAGGAGGCTGGCGGGGATTGCGGCACAGTTTACAGGTATAAAGGGTTTTTGTGCCCTTGGGCTATTAAAGTGTATGGTTCTTGCAATTAGCTCCTTTCCTGTTCCGCTCTCCCCAGTAATAAGCACAGTACAGTCAGTATCAGATATCTTCTCTATCAACTCGTATAGTTTTAACATCTTTGGAGAGATGCCTATAAGGCCTTTGAAGCTGTATTTCTTCCTTAGTTCCTCTCTGAGTATGGCATTTTCCCTTTTAAGCCTGGAAACCTCTATTGCCCTGTTAATGGTTATTATAAGCTCATCCACGTTAAAAGGTTTGGTTACGTAATCAAAAGCCCCAAGCTTCATGGCCTCAACTGCGGTGTCTACACTGGCAAAGGCTGTAACCACTATGACGGGAACATCTATCTTTGATGCAGATATCTCTTTTAACACATCCAGACCGCTGATTCCACAGGGCATAACCAGGTCTGTTAACACAAGATGGAATTTCTCCTTCCTTAACAGCTCAAGGCCTTGGGCCCCACTGTAGGTTGCTGCAACTTCGAAACCACGCTCTTTTAAAACCAGTGAGATGTAATCTGCAAGGGTCTGGTCATCTTCGATAATCAGGATTCTTTGCATCTGGTAAAGGAATTTTAGGAATTCTGCCTAAATATGTCAAGGTTTTGAGCACGTTTTTTTCTTGTTATGCGTTATGTGGTGTCGGGTTTATGACACCCAATTTAAAAGTCTGTCAATATATTGACGTTTTCAGGCTGATTATAGTCCTTTTTTCAGGCATGATAAATGCATAGTAGATGGGGTAGGTATTCCTAAAGGAGACCAGGAGAAGGTGAAAATGGCAGATGAGATAAAGGAGCCCGAAAAGAATGAAAAGAAAGGTGGGAAGGGAAAGCTTCTTGTTATTGCCGTTGTACTTGTTGCAGCTGCAGCAGGAGGTTTTTTTGGTTACAAGAAGTTTTTAAAATCTCCTCATGCTAAAGAGGAGGATAAGCCTGTTAAAACCGTCCTTTTTGCCCTTGACCCGCTTATCCTAAACCTTAGGGAGCCAAATAGGTTTCTTAAGCTCAGTGCACAGTTTGAGCTTTCTGATCCCTCATATGAACCGCTTGTATCAAGCAAGGTTCCTCAACTAAGGGATATGATAATTACGTTTGTAAGCTCCAAGTCTGTAGAATCCATTTTGACCCCTGAGGGTAAGATCCAACTAAAGGATGAGATACTGCTTAGAGCAAATCAGGTTATTGGCAAAAACGTATTTAGCAATGTCTACTTTACGGAGTTTGTAACGCAATGAAGGATATCCTATCACAGGAAGAGGTAGACCTGCTTCTTCAGGCTCTGGAATCCGGAGAAATAGAAGCCGAGAGCAAACAGGAGACTGGTGGGGTCAGACCCTATGACCTTACAAATCAGGAAAGAATAGTTCGTGGTAGGATGCCAGGCCTGGAGATAGCAAACGAGAGGTTTGCAAGGTTTTTTAGGAGTTCTCTATCTGAATTTATAATGAGGTTTGTTGAGGTTAGCGTAAGTGGGATGGAGCTTATGAAGTTTGGTGAGTTTTTAAAACTGGTTCCGTATCCCTCCAGCATAAATATCTTTAAGATGGATAATGTCCTTAAGGGTTATGCTCTGTTGATATTTGAGGCCCCTCTTATTTTTACATTGCTTGAGCTGCTGTTTGGTGGGAAAAGTGTATCCTGGTATAGGGCTGAAGGTAGGTCTTTTACAAAGATAGAGCAACAGATAATTGTTAAGTTGGTCTCTTTGGTTTTAAGGGACCTTAACAATGCGTGGGAGCATATAGCTCCTCTTAACCCAGAGTACGTCTCTTCTGAAATGAACCCTCATTTTATAACTATTGTAACCCCTAGTGAGATCGTTATTAAAATAGAAATCCTGGTGGAGATAGAGGATTTTAAGGGAAGGTTCTTTTTCTGTATTCCCTACGCCTTGATTGAGCCGGTCAGGGAAAGGATGTACTCAGGGATTCAGAGCGATATCCTAACTGTGGATCGAAGATGGGTTGATAGATTAAAGGAGATATTGATGGATTCTTATTTTGAGTTGGTAGCTGAGTTGGGAAGTGTTGAGATTACACTAGAAGAACTCTTAAACCTTGAGGTTGGTAGCATAATAAATCTGGGAAAGCCGGTAGATGAGGAAGTGGTTGTTAAGATAGAAGAGATTCCAAAGTTTATGGGAAGGCCTGGCTACAGTAGAGGTAGTCAAGCAGTAAAAATTACAAGGGTTTTGGAAACTGAGGAGGTTTAGTATGGATTCAAAAAATCAGCAGGTTGAGGAAGCAGGTTTTGAGGAACTCAAGCAGGAACCCAGAGATGAGCTAAATAAGAGAAGTATAGATTTCCTCTTGGATATTCCCTTAACTATCACGGTGGAATTGGGTAGAACAAAGATGCTTGTTAGGGATCTACTCCAGCTTGGTCAGGGATCGGTTATTGAGCTTGATAAGCTTGCTGGGGAACCTATGGAAATACTTGTAAACAACAAACTCGTTGCAAGAGGCGAGGTTGTTGTGGTTAATGAAAAATTTGGTGTTAGGGTTACGGACATAATAACCCCTGCAGAGAGGATAAGGCAGCTTAAATGACGGAAGCATACATTCAAACAGCTCTGGCTTTGGGTTTGGTAGTAGGTCTTATACTGGTTATGGGAGTTTTTATCGGGAAAAGACAGAAGAAAACGGAAGAGATTATAAAGATACTGGCATACAGATCCCTGGGGTTAAAAAAAGGCATTTCTGTTGTGAAGATTGGAAAGGAGATACTGGTTATCGGGGTTACTTCAAATGACTTTAAGCTGTTAAAAACCATTGATGAGAATGAAATCGGATACGGTTTAACCAAAGAAATCGTGGATAGGATCAACAGGCTTAGAGAGATCAAGGAGGAGCTTCTAGGTGCAGATAAGTGATCCTGTAATTGAGGTTTTCCTTATCGTAAGCCTTCTTTCCTTCCTGCCGGCCTTACTCATTATGTTTACATCGTTTACACGTCTGGTTGTTGTCTTCTCTCTTATGCGTCAGGCTATAAGCGGTCAGCAGATTCCTCCCAATCCTGTAATAATAGGACTTTCTCTTTTCTTAACCTTCTACATTATGTCCCCAACTATAGATACTGTGGTGAAAGAGGCTATAGAGCCTTACATGGATAAACAAATAGATATAAAAGAGGCTTTTAAAAGATCCGAGTATCCGCTTAAAAAGTTTATGCTCAGGCAGACCAGGGAAAAGGATATTGCCCTGTTTCTTAAGATGTCAGGAGAAAGGCCACCTTCAAAACCAGAAGAACTTTCGCTTAAAGTCCTTGCTCCTGCTTTTGCTATAAGTGAGCTCAGAACTGCCTTTGAGATCGGGTTCCTCATCTTCTTGCCTTTCTTGATTATAGACATAGTTGTATCAAGTATACTGCTTTCACTTGGAATGATGATGCTACCTCCGGTTCTTATATCGCTTCCTTTTAAACTTCTCCTTTTTGTCCTTGCAGATGGATGGAATCTTGTTGTGGGATCAATGTTGAGGAGCTTTCAATGACGGTAGAGCTTGTAAGGGATATATCGCAGGAGGTTCTAAAAACAATCCTTCTGGTTTCCGGACCAGCCCTTCTTGTAAGTCTTCTGGTTGGTCTTTTTGTTGGTCTTTTTCAGGCTGTTACCCAGATACAGGAGTTTACGCTCACTTTTGTTCCAAAAATAATAGCTGTGTTTCTGTGTATTTTCCTTCTATTCCCGTGGTTGATACGGATTATGGTGTCTTTTACAGCAACGATAATCAATAACATCCCGATGTATATAAAATGATAGAGGCAGGTTTTCTCTCCAAATATATATTTAGCTTTCTGCTTATCCTTTTGAGGGTAAGTATCTTTATAAGTATGCTTCCCTTTTTTGGAAGTAAGAGTTTTCCTGTCCAATTTAAAGTAGGTCTTGTTTTGGCCTTCTCTATACTCCTTACACCTGTTGTGGAACCAAGAGTTAAAGAGGCTTATATGCCGGTGCTGGTTGCTCGTGAGATAGTTTTAGGAATAGCCCTTGGATTTATTGCCCGCTTTGTTTTCTTTGCAGTTGAAATTGCAGCTCAACTGGTAAGTACCACAATGGGTCTTGGTATGGCTTCTGTTTTTGATCCCGAGTTTGGTCAATCAACAGAGGTAGCCAGATTATACGGGATCATAGCGATGTTAACTTTCCTTGCAATGGATGCCCATCATGATCTCATAAGAGTGTTTGTAAAGAGCTATGAGTGGATGCCTTATGGAAAAATGGATTTAAGTGTTTTAATGGGACAGATACTTTCAGTTGTTGTAAGGATGTTTGTCCTTGCTTTAAAACTAAGCGCTCCTGTCCTTATAATGATGCTTATAACAAATCTCGTTCTTGGTTTTGTGTATAGAGCAACTCCGCAGATAAATGTCTTTTTTATCAGCTCTCCTGTGTTTATTCTGGTGGGTTTTTTGGTAATGCTGTTTGGCATATCAGTTTTTATATACGTTAGCGGGATATATATTGGCAGTATCAAAGACGAACTACTAAAGCTCATATATGCACTGGGGAATTAGCTAACATGCCAGATTTTGAAGAAAGGACAGAACAACCAACTCCTAGACGGCGTGAGAAGGCAAAGGAGAAGGGCTCGGTACCAAGGAGTAGGGAGCTTATATCCATGTTTGGTACTGCCGGGATATTTCTTTTTCTGTATCTTGCGGGAGACCATTCTATTGAAAACATCTTCTACCTGATTAAGTACGTTTTGGGCTCATTACACGAAAAGGACTTAATCTTTGTTGCCAATTTTGCATTTCCCAAAATGGTATCTGTATTGATACCGTTTTTGATAATCCCATTTGTATTTGCAGTCTTTACCGGTGTGCTTCAGGGAGGTTTTGTGCTAAAACCTCTGGGGTTTGAAATTGAACGCTTAAACCCTTTAAACGGTTTAAACAGGATCTTTTCTCTGTCTGGCTTTTTTGAGCTTTTAAAGAGTGTATTTAAATTTGCAGTTGGTGGGGTTTTATTTTTCTACATAGTAAAAAAATCGCTTCATCTACTGCCTTCTGTACCTGTTATGAGTTTGCCAGAGATAGTGGCGTTTTCTCTAAAGTTTATAGCCAGGATGGTTCTAGTAGTCTTTATAGTGTTTCTTGCTCTTGCTTTAATCGATTATCTAATTGAAAGATGGCGTTTTGAACGTTCAATTAAGATGACAAGATACGAGCTCAAGGAGGAAATGAAAGAGCATGAAGGGGATCCACTGATTAAGTCAAGAATAAAAAGCATACAGAGAGAGTTGGCCAGAAAACGGATGATGCAGGAGGTTCCAAAGGCAACTGTTGTAATAACAAATCCAGCCCACCTGGCTGTTGCCTTAATGTATAGAAAAAATGAGACTCCAGCTCCCAAGGTTATTGCAAAGGGGGCTGGGTTGATAGCGGATAAGATTAAAGAGATTGCAAGGAAACACAGCATTCCCATTATCGAAGATAAACCACTTGCCCAGGCTCTATATAAGCTTGAAATCGGTTCAACTATTCCAGAGGAATTGTACAGGGCTGTAGCAAGGATACTTGCATATCTGTACAGGATTGGAAGGATTGTATGAGGGAGATTAAGCTAAGGAAGGAAAACATTGTGGCTATAGGGGTTGTTATCATCCTGGGAATGATGATAATTCCTATCCCCCCCTTCCTGCTTGATATCCTATTTTCTCTCTCCATATCGCTTTCAATTGTTATCTTGGTAACAAGTATATACATAAAAAAACCTCTGGATTTCTCTGTTTTTCCTTCACTCCTTTTGATCGTCACGCTGTACAGGCTCTCATTAAACATTGCCTCAACTAGGTTGATACTTCTTAAGGGTAGCGAGGGTATAGATGCAGCAGGTCAGGTGATAAAGTCTTTTGGTAGTTTTGTTGTGGGGGGAAACTATGTTGTTGGTTTTACGGTCTTTCTTATATTGATCGTAATAAACTTTGTCGTTATCACAAAAGGTGCGGGAAGGATAGCTGAGGTGGCTGCACGTTTTATACTGGATTCGATGCCGGGTAAGCAAATGGCAATAGATGCTGATCTTAATGCAGGTCTTATAAATGAAGAGGAGGCAAGAAGAAGAAGGGAACTTATCTCTCAGGAAGCCGATTTCTATGGGGCAATGGATGGGGCAAGTAAGTTTGTAAGAGGGGATGCAATAGCAGGGTTGATAATTACCGGAATAAACATAATTGTTGGCTTTATTATAGGAACGCTACAGCAGGGTATGCCCGTTTCGGAAGCAGCAAAGACATATACCATCCTAACTATAGGTGATAGCCTAATCTCACAGATACCGGCCCTACTTGTTTCAACCGCTGCAGGTATAGTTGTGAGCCGAGCCGGTGTTGAGACAGATTTTGGGGAAGAAATAACAAAACAGGTTTTGGTAAACCCAAAATCTCTGGTCACCGCTTCAGGGATAATACTTGTTCTTGGTCTTGTTCCAGGAATGCCGCTTCTGCCATTTTTTATATTTTCCCTTGCATCAGGGATTATAGCCTATATGGTTTCAAGGGTTCCCCTGGAGGAAAAGGAGGAAGAAGAAATTAAAGAGCCTCCTCAGGAGAGCCATATCGATACGCTTCTTGAGATAGAACCTCTTACGTTTGAAATCGGCTACGGGCTTATTCCTCTCGTAGAAAGTGAAACCTCTGGTCTTTTAAGCAAAATAAAGTCAATGAGAAGGCAGATAGCCTCTGAGCTGGGCTTTGTGGTGTCTCCTATACATATAAAAGACAATCTCCAGCTTAGACCCCATGAGTATGTTCTTCTTCTAAGGGGTATGGAAGTTGCTCGTGGGGAGGTAATGATGGGATACTGGCTTGCTGTACCTTCAGAGAAAGCTGAAAGAATAGATGGTATACCAACAAAGGAGCCAGCCTTTGGACTTCCAGCTTTCTGGATAAGCGAGAAGGACGTTGAAAGTGCAAAGGATAAAGGATACATGGTGGTTGATACTGCTACGGTGATTATAACTCACCTTACGGAGGTAATAAAGAGCCATGCCTGGGAACTTTTAACAAGGACAGAGGTACAGAGTTTGCTGGATAATGTAGCTAAAAGATATCCAAAGCTGGTTGAGGAGCTAATACCAACACAGCTAACACTTGGAGGGGTTCAGAGGGTTCTGCAAAACCTTCTTAAGGAAAGGGTTCCCATAAAGGATATTGTCACTATTCTCGAAACCCTTCTTGACTATGCTCCTTCAACAAAGGATACAGAGTTGTTAACCGAGTATGTAAGACAGGCGCTATCAAGAGTCATTACAAAACAGTATTTATCCCCTGATGGGTTGCTTTATGTTATGACACTGGATCCTGCTTTTGAAAGCGCAATCCTTGATTCAATGGAGGATGGTGGAGCTTTGGATCCAGGTGTTGTAAACAGCCTGATTAAAGCTGTGGAGAAGGCCTTTAGCAGTGCAGATGCTGCTAAACTTCAGTATCCAATAGTTCTTTGTTCTTCTCGAGTAAGGAGGTTTCTTAGAAAGATTACGGAGCGTTTCCTGCCTTCAGTTATTGTGCTTTCAAGCGCTGAGATTCTACCCTCAGTAAAACCTTATATAGTAGGGGTGATAAGGTATGAAAATTAGAAGATTTAAAGCAAAGACCTTTGCCGAAGCCCTAGAGCTTGTAAGAAGAGAGCTAAGTGAGGATGCAGTTATCCTCTCAACTGAAGAGAAGAAGGGGCTAAATTCATTTGTGGAGGTAACAGCTGCTGTGGATTACGATGTGGAAAGCAGGATTAGTATTGAGGAAAAAAACAGTAGGGAATTTGAGTCATCTTTGGTAAAGCAGTATGCAATGCTTGCTGAGGGGATAAAAGATGAGGTAAGGAAGATAAGAGATTTAATAAAAAGCATGAAAAGCAGTGGTTTTGAAATATCCCTACCTGCCAAAAAAAGAGCCATATTGAGTTTTCTTAGGGAAAGGGCCATAAAAAAGGATTTTGCCTTGCGTATCTGTGAGAACGTAGGGGATCTGGAGCAAATACCCCAATTAATTGCCAGTGATATAGAGGTAAGGACAAAGGTGTTTGACAAAAGGGCTATAATGCTTGTTGGTCCTACGGGTGTGGGTAAAACCACTACCGTTGCTAAACTCTGTGCACATGCAATCAGGGAGGGTAAAAGGGCTGCTATTATAAGCCTTGACACCTATAGAATTGGTGCAACAGAGCAGATCAGGATATATGCAAGGATAATGGGAATACCCCTATCGATTGTATCAAATGTTAATGAGTTTATTGAGAGTCTTTGCAATTTTATTCAGACAAGGGATGTTATCTTTATAGATACTACTGGAAGAAGTCCAAGCAATGAAGGCTACGTTAACGAACTTTACGAAGTCCTTGAGAGCGTAAACAGCGGAAAAAAAACAATTAGTCCTTTCTCCTTAGAGCTTCACTTACTGATAAGTGCAAACTACGATGACGAGTTTGTAATGGAGTCTTACAGGTTTTACAGAAAGCTACCTGTAGATTGTATAGCCTTTACGAAGGTGGATGAGGCTGTAAGGTTTGGATCTCTTTACAACCTCATTATGACTTACCGCAAGCCAGTTGCCTATATAACTACCGGACAGAATGTTCCCAGAGATATTGAGTTTCCTGCAAGAGATGATCTTGCAAATCTGATACTTAGAAAGGGGTTTGTCAAATGCTAAAGGAGAGTTCTAAAGGCTTTATAAAGACAATTGCGGTGACAAGTGGAAAAGGTGGTGTGGGTAAGACCAATATAGTGGCCAACCTTGCTATTCCCCTGAGAAAGCTGGGTAAAGAGGTGCTTATACTCGATGCTGATCTGGGCTTGAGCAACATAGATATACTTTTTCAACTAACCCCCAGATACAATCTACAGCACGTTATTAATGGGGAGAAAAGACTTGAGGATATAGTGGTTGAGGGACCCTATGGAATAAAGGTGATTCCTGCAAGTTCTGGGATACAGGAGCTAACAGCTCTAAGTGAGTTTCAGAGACTAAGGATACTTGAGGCATTTGAATCGTTTAGGCACAAGATAGATGTACTTTTAATTGATACCGCTGCCGGTATATCCGAGAATGTGGCCTTCTTCTGTATAACTGCCCAGGAGATAATAGTGGTTGTATCACCTGAACCAACTTCAATTACAGATGCTTATGCCTTGATCAAGGTGCTTTTTACCAGGTATCAGGAAAAGGATTTCCATATCCTGGTAAACCTGGTCAAGAATTCAAGAGAGGCAATGGAGGTATTTAAGCGTCTCTCTCTTGTGGCTGACCGCTTTCTTAACTTATCCCTGAATTATCTGGGCTACATTCCGGTGGATGAATCTATCCAAAAGGCTGTACGGGCACAGAGAGCTTTTGTAGAGATGTATCCTGAGTGTCCTGCTTCTAAAAAGCTCTATGAAATTGCCCCCAAGCTTTTGGAGCGGGAGAAAAAGATTAAGGGGGCCTTACAGTTTTTTATCAAGGATCTGTTATCCCTATCTACAGATACGTAAAGTCAGGTGGATACAAATTTTGTCACAATTAGAGCTTCTTGGAATTTGTTTTCTCTAATGAAAACAGTAGGTTAGACGACACATTCGGTATGGCATGATCCTTGCATATTCTAACTGCAAAAACCCATGTTGAGGGGAAAGACAGATGTGAAGCCTTTAGCCAGTTTGGACCTAGGGTATAAGAGGGAATTGGGTGAGGAGGAGAAGGAAAAGATAATAAGGGATTTTCTCCCTTTTATAAAGTACACAGCCTATAGGCTTGCATGGAGACTCCCACCCCAACTTTCGGTAGAGGATCTTATAAGTGCCGGGATTGTAGGGCTTTTGGAGGCTCTTCAAAGGTATAAAGAGGGAGTGGCAAGGCTCAGTACCTTTGTAGAATCAAGGATAAGGGGAGCAATGCTTGATGAGCTTAGGTCTCAGAGTTGGATACCAAAGTCTATGAAAGAAAAAATCAGTGCGGTTAAGAAAACCTATCTGGAGCTTGAATCAAAACTTGGCCGTCCACCAGAAGCAGAAGAGGTTGCTAAAAAGCTTAATATTTCGGTTGATGAGTACTATAAGATACTTCAGAGTGCAAATATGGAAGTGGTACTGAATTTTGAAAGTTTTAAGGAAAAAAACAGAAACGAAGAAAGCGTGGATCTGCTTGAGTATATTTGCGATCCTGATGCTAAAACCCCTCTTTCCGTATTAGAGGAGAGTCAGGTTAGGGAGGCAATTGCAAAAGTTATAGAAGAACTTCCTGAAAAAGAGAAGCTTGTTCTTTCACTTTACTACTGGGAAGAGATGACCATGAAGGAGATAGGGAAGATTTTAAATATTACGGAGAGCAGGGTTTCGCAGCTACACAATCAGGCACTTTTAAGACTTAAAGCAAAACTCAATTTGTAGTGGGTTTACCGCTCATGCAATTAAGTAGGCTTTTAAAGTTAATTGAAGAACTTTCCCACCCGGATCCTTTAAAAAGATACCGGGCTGCGGAGGCACTGGGACACGGGGATGAAAGGGCAATTTATCCCTTGATAAAGGCGTTACGTGATAGAGATCGGGGTGTCCAGGATGCAGCTATGCGTTCCCTTATATCCATAGGTGGTGAGGTCACAGCGTATATGGTGTTGCCACTTTTAAGAGATGAGCCATCGTTAATAAGTATGGCTATCGTAATACTGAAGGGCATAGGAACTGTGTCACTGCCCCTACTTCGTTCTCTTTTAAAGGATAAAGATGACACTGTCCGTCAACTTGCACTTTATCTTATCTCCGAGATCAAAGTATGCGATTATCCAGAGGATATTGTAAGGATCCTTGAAACGGATCCCAGTCCGAATGTTAGGGCATCTGCTGCACGTGTTCTCGGTGTTATTAAGTATAAAGAGGCCCTGCCCCAATTGGTTAACGCTTTAAGCGATAGTGAGTGGGTTTGCTTCTCAGCTCTTGAATCCATTGCCTTAATGGGAGATGAATCCTCTGCTGGGTTTATTGTTCCCCTTCTAAACAGTAAATCAGAGGCTATAAGGTGTGCTGCTGTTGAGGTACTGAGCAGGATAGGGGGAAAGGTATCTGTTAATGCACTATTAAAGCACCTATCAAAAGCAGAGGGATTTGAAAAGAAAAACGTTGTAAAAAGCATGATTAAGATGGGAATATGTCCTGCTGTACCAGGGGTCTCTGATGTGCTTATTGATATGCTAAGAAGTGGTGATTGGGGGGAGAAGATAACAGCTATAGAGAAGCTAATTGATCTTGGAGAAAAAGATGCAGTTTATCATATTGTGGACCTGGCAGGTTCACTTGATCCATCTGAGCCGGGAAATGAGGAGAGGATCTCTACCATTAAGGATCTTCTTTGTCGTTTTGGCTGTATAAGTGTTTTTGTAGATATAATTGCGGACCCATCTTTTAAATTCAGAGGAAAAACAATTGCAATTGATGTTATCAGAAGGCTTAGGTGCAGGGAAGCTATTCCTTCTCTCATGCAACTACTGGATACGGATATAAGGGATATAAGGCGGGCAAGTATGGAGGCTTTAGGAGATATGGGTTGTTACGGAGCAAAATCAGCAATGATTAAGGCGCTGGAGGATTTTGATGGCGGTGTAAGAAGATCTGCAGTTTTGGCTTTAGGGAAGCTAAAGGATAAGGGGGCTTTCGAACCGATTCTTAATCTGTTGTCCAGGGAGAAGAATCCAGAGGTAGTTGAGGAGGCAATTAAATCTCTTCTTGCAATAGATTCAGAAAGGTTCTTATTCTGCCTAAGTAGGCTGGATCCTGTACTCAGAGAAATCGTTACTCGTTACAAAGAGCAACTGGAATGGGTATAGTACTTCGGGATTCTACATTTAAGCAGTTAAGGGATTTTGTATACGAAAAAACCGGTATCTATATACCTGATTCAAAGAAGTACCTTGTTGAAAGCAGGCTGACCAAAAGGGTTTTGGAAAGAAACCTAAATACGTTTGAAGAGTATCTGTACCTGATACAGTCAAACACAGATTTTAACGAACTTCTAAAGCTATATGATGCCATAACAACAAACGAAACATCTTTTTTTAGGGAGCCTAGGCAGTTTGATGTGCTAGTTAAGCACATAGTGCCAAGTATTATACAAAAGCAAAAGACCGTAAAGATATGGTCTGCTGCATGTTCAACCGGTGAAGAACCGTATACGATTCGGATGCTTCTTATTGAGAATATGTTTGATACAGTTGAGGTAATTGCTTCAGATATAAGCGAAAGCGCTTTGGAGTCTGCAAGAAAGGGGGTCTACGGTTCGTATTCTGTAAGAAACGTTCCGGAGTTCTATCTTAGGAAGTACTTTAAAAACAGCGGCCAGAGCTATGAACTGGATGAGGTGGTAAAGAAAGGGGTTAGGTTTGTTAATGTTAATCTCGTGGATGAGAAGAGGATGAGGTTTATGCACGATATGGATGTCATATTCTGTCGCAATGTGCTTATCTACTTCGGTGAGGGTGCAAAGCAGAAGGCCCTATCACTGTTGTATGGATGTTTAAAGCCCGGAGGTTTTCTGTTTATAGGTTCCTCTGAGAGCCTTCATAATGTAACCCGTGCATTTAAACCCGTTATCATCGATGGGGTTATTGTGTATCAGAAGGAATAAAGGAGGTAATTCCATGAGGGCACTTATAGTAGATGGTTGTAAAACCACCAGAAGGCTTCTAGGTATGTACCTTAAATCAATGGGTTTTGAGGTTGTTTTTGCTGAAAACGGACTGGATGCTTTAGAAAAGCTTGTAGATGCCGATATTAATCTTATATTGGTTGAGCTCTATTTGCCTTATATGGATGGCATCGAGTTTGTAAAGACGGTTAAAACCAACCCTCTGAGTGTGGATATACCGGTTCTTATGGTAACTACAGAGAGTGATAGGGAGAAAAAGGAGATGGCAATAAGAGCCGGGGTGGATGGCTACATTGTAAAACCTGTAACTGCTGATCTCTTATTGCGTCATATTGAGGATGTGTTAAAAATCAAACCTATTTAAGGAGGTTTCTATGTTTAATCCCAAGATGAAAATACTTGTTGTAGATGACTTTCCAACGATGAGACGCATTATAAAAAACCTTCTTAAACAGCTGGGCTATGAGAACATAGAGGAAGCTGAGGATGGTATACAGGCGTATTCAAAACTGAAAAACAACGGATTTGAGTTCATTGTATCTGACTGGAATATGCCCAATATGGATGGGTTTGAGCTTCTTAAAAAGGTTAGAAGTGATCCTCAGCTAAAGGATATTCCCTTTCTTATGGTTACGGCCGAGGCTGAAAAGGATAAGGTGATAGAAGCTATAAAGGCGGGTGTGAGCAACTACATTGTAAAACCTTTTACGGCTGAGGTTCTTAGGGAAAAAATGGACAGGATTATGGAAAAGCTCAAAAAACAGGAGCGGTAAAGGATATGTCCGGTGAGATGGAGGAAGTGGTAACAGAGTTTATACTGGAGTCAAAAGAATCGTTAGATAAGCTGGACTCTCTCTTTGTTGAATTTGAGGAGAAGGGATACGATAAAGCTATAGTCAATGAGATTTTCAGGATAGTCCATACTATTAAGGGTGCAGCTGGTTTTCTTGGATTTAAATCCATAGTGGATATATCTCACGGGGCAGAAAATATCTTAAAAAAGCTAAGGGATGGTGAGATCCCGCCTACAGATAGGCTGATTGATGTACTCCTTAAAAGCACCGATAAACTTAGGGTTCTTATTAACCACATTGAAACAGGGAATAGTTTTAACGAGGATGTTGGTGAGTTGGTAAAAGAGCTTGAGGATTCCCTTAAGGAAGCACAATCAAAAGGGCAGAAGATGGTTCGGTCAGAATCTGCTCTGGAAGCCGAAAATCAGGTGCCGATAGATTATGAGAAAGCGGTTTTTGAGAGAAGAGAGAGAGTCCAGACACTAAGGGTTGATGTGGAGAGGCTAAATGAGGTAATGGATCTTACGGGGGAGGCAGTTTTAATAAGAAACAGGCTTTTAAATATTGCAGGTTACTTTGAGAGAAAGTTTGCAGACGATCCGTATGTAAAGGGTTTCCTTGAAGCGGTCTCATCTCTTAACCTTGTAACCTCTGATATGCAGATTGCTGTTATGAAAATGAGGATGCAGCCAATAAGCAGGGTTTTTAACAAATTCCCCCGCCTTGTAAGGGATATATCTAAATCACTCGGGAAAGAGGTTGAACTTAGGATTTCAGGAGAAAACACAGAAGTTGATAAATCGGTTATTGAGGAGATAGATGACCCCCTTGTTCATCTTATGCGAAACGCAATAGACCATGGCATAGAAACCCCTGAGGAAAGAAGGGCAAAGGGTAAACATGAAAAAGGTATTATTTCCATAAATGCCTTTCAAAGGGGAAAACAGATTATTATAGAGATCTCGGATGATGGTAGAGGACTGGATGTGGAGAGGATAAAGGGAAAGGCAATCGAAAAGGGAATTATAACCGAGGATGAGGCACAAAGGATGTCGGAGGATCTGGCTATAAACCTTATCTTTACGCCAGGCTTTTCTACGGTTGATGTTTCTACCGAGTTTAGCGGACGTGGTGTTGGAATGGATGTTGTTAAAACAGCCGTCTCTAAGCTAAATGGGTATATAGAGGTTTTTTCGAGAAAGGATAAGGGGACAACATTTAGAATAAGCATTCCCCTTACCCTTGCAATAATTCAGGCCATAATAGTGCGGTCTATGGGGGTTCAGTATGCTATTCCTCTAAGCTCGGTTGAGGGGCTCTTAAAGTTGGGTTCCAGCGATGTAAGAAAAGTATCAGGAAAGAGAATGCTTTGCGTACGTGAGAAAACCCTTCCGCTTTTTGACCTCTCAGCTCTACTGGGTTTTGGGTGTGGTGAGGGAATACAATGTGAATACGGTGTTGTTATCGCGGTAGGGGAAAGACGGTTTTGTATTTCTGTGGATGAGCTCCTTGGACTTGAGGAGATTGTGGTTAAACCAATTACTGGCTTGGATGTATCATCTTCCTACGTTGTCGGAGCAACAATAACTGGAGATGGAAGTGTTGTGCTTATTCTTGACCCATCGGGAATTGCAAGGGGTATTTTTGGATGAGTGCAATATCAAAGGAGGAAATCATGGAGCAGTATATTGGATTTTATCTCGACCAAAATGAGTATATGATTCCTGTATTAAATGTACGGGAGATTATAAATATGCCCCCTATAACAAGGATTCCCCTGGCTCCTGCCTATATCGAAGGGGTTACAAACTTGAGAGGAGTTGTGGTTCCTTTGGTTAATCTCAAAAAGCTTATGGGATTGAAGGGGATGGAAAAGAATGAGGCGGTAGGTTATGAATTGGGTAATAAGGTTATCATAATAACTCATGGAGGCATGCTTTTTGGTGTGGTTGTAGATAAGGTAAGCGGTATAATAAGTGTGGAGGAATCAAGTATTGAAGCAACAGAGAGTGTTTTCCACAGCTCTTTAGAGCAAGCTGAGGGTATAGTTAAACTTAAAGACCGGGTTGCTGTTTTGCTTGATACAAAGAGGTTGCTTCCCGAAGGAGAGCTGGAGGTGTTTGAGGATCTTCTGGTTTCTTTTAAGGAAAGAGAAGATGGGAAGGTTGAGTTAACCAAAAAAGTTCAGACGATGGGTGGAGAAATTACGGTTAAGGAGCTTAAGGATGCAAGGGATTTCTTTGAAAAAAGGAAAGCGGACTCTGGTGATCCAAGATATATGGTTCTTGATGATATAGTGGATTTTATAAATGCCCTTGCTGAATGTGACTATGATAGAGCGGATAGGGTTATTCAGAACATGATAAAGAAGGGACAGGATGAACTTTTTAGTGAGATAGGGAAAATAACAAGGAAACTTCATGATACTATTAAGAGCTTTAAACAGGCTATTGATCCAAAGATAAAGGAAGTGGCGATGAGAGAGATACCTAGTACAATCGAGTCACTTGAGTTTGTTATTGAGAAATCAGAAGAAGCTGCAAATAAAACAATGAGCATAGTTGAGAAGTATATACTGGGTATGGATGATCTTGATACCCATATAAAGAGGCTTAGCGGACCGGAAGTATCGGTAGAGTACCTAAAGAACTTTAAAAATAACCTGGAGGATGACCTGATTGAAGTGCTTACAACTCAGTCCTTTCAGGATATAACGGGACAGCTTATAAAGAAGGTAATAAAGCTTATAGGGGATATAGAAGAGGAACTTGTAAGGCTTATAAAGAACTTTGGTGAAAGGGTGGAGGTGGGCTATAGAACTGAGGCAACTTCCCAGAAGATAACCCAGGCCGATGTTGATGAGCTTTTAAGAGAGTTTGGGTTCTAAAGAAGATGATAAGGGTTCTTATAGTTGATGACTCAGCATTTATGAGAAATGCCCTAAAGACCATGCTTTCTTCCGATCCCGAGATCGAGATTGTAGGTGTTGCACGGGATGGAGTAGAAGCAATAGAGAAGGTTATGAGTTTAAACCCTGATATAGTGACAATGGATGTAGAAATGCCCAGAATGGATGGTCTTACAGCACTAAAACGTATTATGGAGATAAAACCCGTTCCGGTAATTATCGTAAGTTCTCTGACGTCTGAGGGAGCAAAGGTTACACTTGATGCCCTTGATATCGGTGCTGTGGATTTCATCCCCAAAAACCTATCCGAGCTTTCAGTAGATATTGTGAAGTTAAAAGAATTGCTTATTGAGAAGGTGAAAAAAGTTGCCGGGAGAAAAAATATAAGAAAAAGGGTAAGTCCCTTTCCTTATAAATCAAACGAGGTTAACAGGGCTCACCTAACCTCAAGTAGAAAAATAGGGGTCGTTGCTATAGGAACCTCAACAGGAGGTCCAAGGGCACTTCAGGAGATCATCCCAAAACTGCCAAAGAACTTTCCGGTTCCAATTGTAATTGCCCAGCATATGCCTGCAACCTTTACCGGACCCTTTGCCGAAAGACTAAACCAGATAAGTCAGATTACAGTTAAAGAAGCTGAGGATGGAGAGGTCTTGAAACAAGGGGTTGCTTTTATCGCACCGGGAAGGGGGCATATGAGACTGCGAAAAAGGGGTATAGAAACCGTTATCTCCATAACAAGTGATGATGAGTATATATACCGCCCATCGGTTGATCTTCTTATGACCTCAGTTGCAGAGTGTTTTCCGGGAAAGGCCCTTGGTGTGATACTTACCGGTATGGGAAATGACGGTCTTAAGGGTATTTCTGCCTTAAGAGAAAGTGGGGGAAAGGTGATTGCACAGAATGAGGAGACGTGTGTGGTATATGGAATGCCAAAGGCAGTGGTTGAGGCAGGATTGGCGGATAAGGTTTTACCTCTGGAAGATATAGCTGGTGAGATAGTGAGTTCTCTCTAATTACCCTAAAGTTTCCCGTTATAAAACCGATAATATAAAGGGAAAACCTTATGGATATGGTGTGTACTCTGATGGTTTCCTCGATCTCAAGCAGGAAAAAAATGCCTTATCTGTTAAGGTTTTTCCTTCTTCATCCCCAGATTTATGCGTTTTTGATACCAGTTAATGTGGCACCGTTTTTGCATAAAAAACCAGATGTACCCCTTGGAGGTTTTGGGATATGGACTTCTTTAGGAATGTAAATACTCGATCGAAACTCATTATGTGTTTTGCTGTTTTGATGGTGGTTATTTTAATTCCGGGTGCAATGAATCTATATCAACTTATGTCTATGAAAGAATCAATACAGATGATATATAAAGACCGGTTAATACCACTTGTTGATCTTGGTGAAATAAGTTATGAACTTTCAAATCTAAGAATAGGAGCTCTACAGATTGTAGGTGAGCCTGATGAATCTAAAAGAAGGGCTATATTTGAGAGGGCTAAAAACAGTGTAGTAAAAATTGAAAAGCTTATTGAGAAGATCAGCAGAACAAACCTTGTACCCGAGGAGAAAAAGGTATTAGATGAGCTTATTGTGGCATGGAACAGCTACAATATATCAAGACAGAATACCTACAATTTGGCAATTGAAGGAAAGCTTGAAGAGGCAAGACAAAATGCCCAGACGGATGCAGCAGTTAAGTTCAAAAGCGTTGCAGAGAAGATTCAAAGATTGATTCAGATACAAGATGAGGTTACCAAATCTGTATATGAGGAAGCCTCTAAGAGCTATGTGTCTTCAAGAAATACAATAATAGGGCTAGGTACTTTTGCAGTTGTAATAGCATCTGCCTTTGTGCTGGTTCTTACAAAACTCATAGCAAATCCCCTTGCTGATTTTACCAATATAGCTAACAGAATAGCAAATGGTGAGCTTGATGTAACGATTGAATCAAGAGGAAGAGATGAGATAGGACAGTTATCCGGTGCCATGAAAAAGATGTTAGAGAATCTAAAGGAGATTATAGGAGGTATAAAGTCGTCTGCTGACAACCTTGCTTCTGCAAGTCAGCAACTTTCGGCAAGTTCAGAGCAGATGTCAAAGGGAATTGCACAGCAGGTGAGCAAAGCATCTCAGATTGCAACATCCTCAACTGAGATGTCTCAGAGCATAGTTGATATAGCAAAGAATGCTTCAGATATGGCTTCATTTGCTACTGAGGCTGTAAGGGTAGCACGTGAAGGGGAGAGAGAAGTTAGTAAATCCATAGAGGAGGTTAATGCAATAGCAAGTGTGGTGAACGAATCTTCGGGTCTTATAGTATCTCTTGGTAGCCGTTCAAGGCAGATAAGTGAAATAGTAACCGTAATAAAAGACATTGCTGATCAGACAAATCTTCTTGCTCTAAACGCTGCGATTGAGGCTGCAAGGGCTGGAGAGCAGGGAAGGGGGTTTGCCGTGGTTGCAGATGAGGTACGAAAACTTGCTGAGAGAACCACAAAGGCAACACAGGAAATAGAGGGGATGATAAAGACCATTCAGGGTGATGTGGACAGAGCCGTTTCATCCATGGAGGGTGCAACAAAGAAGGTTGAAAAGGGGGTTGAGCTTTCAAAAAAAGCAGGCAAAGCCCTACAAGATATAGTAAACAGCGTTACCAATCTTCAGTCAATGGTTCAGCAGATAGCTTCTGCAACTGAGGAGATGTCAGCTGTATCCGAGCAGATAACTCAGGATATAGAAATGATTGCCGGTGTTACAAATGAAACATCTTCAAATGCTACCCAGATATCTCAGGCATCGGCTGATTTGGCAAGGCTTGCAGCTAGCCTTGAGGGTATGGTTTCACAGTTTAGGATTTAGGAAGGTAACAGGAGGGGTGGAATGAGGTTGAATTCGGATGTACTACAGCTTGTAACGTTTAGACTCGGGGAAGAAGAATATGCTATAGATATTCTAAAGGTTCAGGAAATTATAAGAATGGTTGAAGTAACACCAATTCCAAATGCTCCATATGTTGTTGAGGGTGTTATTAACCTTAGGGGAAGAGTTATACCCGTAGTAAACTTAAGAAAAAAGTTTGGAGTACAGGGGGATTGCAGTACCGCTCAGTCAAAGATTATAGTGGTAGATATAGGTATAATCTGTGGTCTCATCGTTGATACTGTTTCAGAGGTGTTAAGACTTCCTCTAGATAGCGTAGAACCCCCTCCTTCTTTTGCAAATAATGCTGGTTCTAGGGCTATAAAAGGGATTGGAAAATTAGACGACAGGCTCCTAATACTCCTTGAGGTATCCAGGCTTTTTGAGAACTCTGAGTTGAACACAATGGGGCAGATTACAGGAGAAGGAGAGGTTTAAAAGGAGGATGCTTTTTATGCAGATAAGAACCCTTTTTAAGTTTTCTGTATTTGCTCTTGTGTTTTTCTTTCTTACAGCCCTGTTATTTATGGCAGGCACAATAAATGAAATCAGGTATTTGGGAAACACCATTAGGTCACTTAGTGCCCAGGCGTTGCTGTCTGAACAACTGCTAAGGGCTGTGTATACGGCCCCCGGTAATGGTGACGCCAGAGCTTTGATAGAAAAGATCGAGGGTTTTATAAAGGATTTAACAACTGCTGGGAATGGTTTAAGGGGTAAGAAATCCATTGCAAAGGTAGATGAGATTAAGGATCAGTGGGAGCGGTATAAGAGCGCTATTGGTAATGCAAACTCCATTGGTATTGAGGATCATAAAAACGAGATTCTGGGTGAGGTAAACAGGGAAGGCGAGAGATTTTTAAGTTTGGTAACTGAGGCCACTTCTGATCTGGTTTTTACCCTGGACTCCCGTTTAAGGTTTTTAAAAAATTTTCTTTCAGTTTTTTTCGTAAGTGGTTTGTTTGTTCTTGCTGCAGTTTGGTTGCTAGGCAACAGGGTGTTACTTAGACCTCTTTCCAAACTGCAAGAGGATGTGAAGCAGATATCAGAGGGCAATCTAAGTATTAACGTAGACCAGGGTAGAAGGGATGAGATGGGCCTTCTTTCCTCAAACCTCAGTAGGGCAATCCACTCTCTGGGAAATATGATAAACAATGTAGTTCAGGGTATCCAGAACACCATACTTGCTGCCGAGTTAACGATGACAAAAGTGGCAGAAGCATCTTGCGGGGCAAAGGTGCAATCGAGCCAGCTATCTCAGATAGCTGCCTCTACTGAGGAGATGAGCCAGACCATCACAGAGATAGCCAGAAATACCTCATTTGCTGCTGAGTCTTCAAAGAAGGCCATGGAGGCAGCAGGAGAAGGTAAGAGAGTGGCCGGAGAAGCAATTGGTATCGTAAACAGGGTCTATAACTCAGCATTTGATGTCGCAACTATGGTTGAGAAACTAAACAAAAGGGTAAATGAGATAGGGGATATAGTAACCGTAATAAAAGACATTGCTGATCAGACAAATCTTCTTGCTCTAAACGCTGCGATTGAGGCTGCAAGGGCTGGAGAGCAGGGAAGGGGGTTTGCCGTGGTTGCAGATGAGGTACGAAAACTTGCTGAAAGAACCATAAAGGCTACTCTTGAGATATCGGAAACAATAAAAGCTGTTCAGGTGGACTCAGATGAAACGAAAAGGTCAGTGGAAAACAGTTTTAACGAGGTGACAAAGGCTGTTGAGTGTATTAAGCAGGTTGGTGAGTCTTTGAATCAGATGGTGGACTCTATTGAGAGGGCAAGTGATCAAACAACAAGGATTGCAACGGCTGTAGAGGAGCAATCGGTGGCTTCTGAAGAGGTGGCAAAAAACGTAGAGGAAGCAGCCGTCATTGCAAGAAACATAGAGAATATGGCTGAAGATATAAGAGTTGCTATGAAGAATCTGGTGGGTATGGCTAGGGAATTAAATAAGCAGGTTGAGGGTTTCAGGGTAAAAACAGATGAAGATGTGTTGCTTAGTTTGGCTGAGATAGAGCATAGAATATGGCAAAACAGGGTAATTTCTAGTGTTAAAGGGCTTGCAACTCAGGGAGTTAGTGTAGCTCAACTGCGGGATCATAGAGGTTGCAAGCTGGGAAAGTGGTATTATGAGGAAGGAAAATCTATATACGGAAATGTGCCTGCTTTTAAGGCATTGGAGGAGCCCCATAGAAGACTCCATAGCCTTCAAAGAGAAGCCCTCCTAGCGTATAACGGAGGTGATAAGAAAAAGACAGAGGATTTCTGTAGGTCAATGGAGGAGGCTTTAAATCAGTTTGTTAGTTTAATAGGTGAGCTAAGAAAACAGATAGGTATCAGGTTAAGAAACGAAAACGTAATGTAGCCGGGAAAATGGTTAAGAACCTGTTAAATCATACGTATCTAAGAGGTTTAGGAAATAAAAGGAATCATTATAATAACGAAATAAAGACAAAAGAGGAATTCTCTATAAGTTTGGCAGAGGCTGTGGAAAGAGAGCAAGCTGTTTCTCAAAATACTTATTACAGGGTAAAAAAGGGAGATACCTTAATAAAGATCATTAAAGACTACGCTAAAAGATTCCTCCCCGGTGAGAAGATCAGTGTGTTTAAACTGGTTAAGCAGATTGCCATGGATAATCGTATATCTAACCCTGACCTTATCTTTGAAGGGCAGAAACTCGATCTATCTTCCCTAATTGCCCTGAGGTATAAGAGGGCTTATAACAACTCCAATACAGAAAGATTATCTCAGATTCAGCATATAGAGAGAATAAGCTATAAGGATTCCTTTAACGTGCTAAAGCTTATCTATAACACTTCCGTTTCTGAAGGAGTAAATCCGTATATGAGTATAGCTGTTGCAAGAGCGGAGTCAGGGGTAAGTGCTAACAATGACAGGAAAATCGCTTTAAATCCCTATGCTGTAAACCGTGATTCAAAGTCAAAAGGTGTCTTTCAGTTAATAGACAGCACCGGAAAAAGATTCCATAGAATGCTTGGGATCAGGGATAGGTATAACCCATTTGATATAGAGCAGAATGTCTTAATAGGTGTTCGTTATCTTAAATACCTTGATGAGATATTTGCTAAAGACACCGTTTTAACCAGATCACTAAGAACGATTGCAGTCCTGGATCCTCAAGAGAGGAGTTACTTTGCTATAGCGGCCTTTAACTGTGGTGAGGGTAGGGTGGCAAAAGCCCAACGCCTTGCAGAGAAGGAAGGAAGGGATCCAAGGGTGTTTAGAAATATAGAAAAGTACCTTCCATCTCAAACTAGGCTTTATATAAGCAAGATTGAAGATTTCGTGAGGATGCAGTCAGTCCAGTGGTCATCTATAAGGCTTGGTGTTCGCTCTTTTATATAGTGTTTACAGAGCCAGTAAGACCCCTTTATTGCTTGTATCTCTTTGATTAAAAAACCCTTGGCTTACGGATAGCTGTAGGCAACGATTGTTACTATAAAACCTGTGAGAACGGAAAGGACAACAATCTGCATGGCTTTTATCCTGTCTTTTTTTCTGTATTCAGTTTGTTCCACGGGTTCTGCTTTGCCGGTCTCTGGTATTTTTGATAGAGAAACAAATCCCAGGTAAGCACAGAAGTGCATGCGTGCCTGTATGAATCCCAGTGCTGATAGCGTTGCTGGGAAAAAAACCGCTATCCTCCAGGGACGGGGTATATCAAACAGGACAAGTATTAACCAGAGTATAAGGGTTATAATAAGCCCGATCCATCCGATCCTTTTTCTCTTTCTTGTTTCTTCAATTCCTATGTTACATGCTCCCGGTATGTATCTTTCTTTCATGGTGAAGGGGCTTTGTTAGCACTATATTACCATAATACCGAATTAAAAGCATTGGTTTCCCACTATACCCTATTGCCTTGCTATGCTATTAGTAACCATAGGATCCCAGCAATCGTTGTTATAAGTGTAAGGGGCACTCCAACTTTAAGGTACTCCATAAACCTTATAGTTACTCCTCCCTCTTTTGCAATCTCTGCAACTATCAGGTTGGCTATGGAGCCAACAAGTGTGAGGTTTCCAGCAAGGGTGCTTGACATTGCAAGGATAAGCCATACCTTTTGTGGATCCGGTGTTATATCCACATATGGGGCAAATAACATAACAGCTGGAACATTGCTTACAAGATTTGAAAGCACTAAAACCAGGGTGCTTATAACAAAGACGCTCTTCCATGAGTGATACTTAAGGATTGGGAAAGCTCTGTCAAGTAATATTTCACCTACCCCTGCTTTCTCAACACCTCCCATTACAACAAACAGGGCTGAAAAGAACAGAAGAAGGGTCCAGTTTACCTCTCTAAAGGCAAGGCTAGGCTCAATTGCACCAATAAGCAGTATAAGTGCTCCTCCTATAAGTGCAGCAAGAGGGTAGAATACCCCGTATACAAATAGTCCAAATACAAACAGAAGAGTCGAGAGAGATTTTATAACGAGTATTTTATCCACCAAGGGTTTACGGATCCCGTGGGTAAAAAGTGGTTTCTGATTTATCTCCTTCCCATAAATTAGCCTTAGTATAAAGTAGTTTAAAAGTAATCCCACAACACTTATCGGAAGCATCTTTGCAAGGAAAGAGGTAAATGGGATTCCAGACCTAACCCCTATAAACATGTTCTGGGGATTTCCGGTTATGGTGGCTACGCTCCCTATGTTTGAGGCTGTTGCAACGGCTATAAGAAAGGGAACGGGGTTTGTCTGTGTTGATCTGGTTGCTGAAAGGATTATGGGTGTAAAGAGAAGACATACCGTATCATTAACAAAAAGGGCCGATAACACTCCACTTGAGAACACAATCAGTAAAAGCATTCTCGAGGTGGTTTTAGATAGTTTCACTATCCAGAAGGCCATGAATTCAAAGAAACCCGAAAGCTTAAGATAGGATATCAGTATCATCATTCCAAGGAGGAACGAGATGGTATTTAAGTCTATAAAACCGTAGGCTTCTTCAAGCGTTATAACCCCGGTAAGAACCATAAGCATTGCCCCTATTGAAACCCCTGCGGGACGGTCAAGTTTTATCCCCGGGATCTTCTGAACGGTTATAAGAACGTATGTTAGGATAAAGATGGCTGTGGCAATAGCTGTTTTCTCTGACATTGGTATACTTAGGGCTAAGGGAAAAATCTATCATAAAATCGATAAATGTGAACAACCTTTCCTTCATGTTAAAATACGTGTTAACAGGAAAGGATTATCTCTCTGCTTTTCTCCCCACAGTTAAGCAGCATATCGAGTGTTGAGAGGTTATATATGAATTCTCCCCAGAGCTGTGGGTAGACTGGTGGATTAAAACTTAAAAAAACTACCTTAATTCCAGCCTGCTCAATTCTCGATATATCCAGATGTTTTGCTGCGATTGGAAAGGCAATATAGGTATCAGCATTTAAGTGCCTACATGCGTTTATAATTAGCTCAGTTCCTTTTCCCGTTATACCAAGCTCTGACTGCAAGCAGATTTTTGAGTTAATTGAGAGGGCATCCCAGAGAAAGTTTATTATATCAAGGTTAAGCTCGATTAAAAAGCGGATGTTCTTTTCGTAGATGGACTCTATAACGGGGAGGAAATCCTTAAGATAAGGAGCCCTAGCATAGCTTTGGCGTATGCTCTGTATGTGCTTTCTCTTCCAGTTTGTTTCATTACATATTTCAACATTCCGAATTATCTGAAGCCCGCGTCCTTTTTTCCAGACAGGTACGGTAAGCCATAGCTCACCTTTTTCGTTTTTAAGTCGGTTTCTGTTAACCCATCCGTGACCTCGGGGGAACTGAACGTCATCTAGTAAAACCATGCAATCTGAGTTTAGGGCCTTAAAAAAGAAACCCGGCCAAGGTAAAAAGATTGGCTGGTGAGTGGTAACAACCATCGGTTACTTAACAGTATACTCAAAAAGTATACAATATTAGGAGTTAAAAACCCTGGTTCTCTGAAACCATTTGGTGGTTTTTGTGGTTTAACTACTGTGACACTTTAAATAGAGGAGGTTATAGAAATGGCTAGAGTGGTATCGATTTTAGTTGTTTCCTTATTTGTTATTTCTTCTCTTGCCTTTGGTTTTCCGGGCAAATACCACGGAAAGTATGGAAAGAAGCACGAGTGGTGGGGTAATGAAGAGATTCTTAAAGAGCTTGGGGTAACCGAAGAACAGAGAGCCAGGATCGATGGGATAGCTCAATCCTACAAGCAGAGGCTAGAGGATCTAAGAAACCAGGTTGAAACATACTATGAGGAGTTTAGAGCAAGTATAAAAGACCCCAATTCAACCAGGGACCAGATTCTGGCAAGATTTGACCAGATGTCAAAGGCGCACGCTGATCTAAAAAGGGCCAAGCTTGAGATGTCACTTGATATGAGGGATGTACTATCCCCGGAGCAAAGAGCAAAGCTTGTAACGATTAAAGAAAGCTATAAGGATAAGAAGAGGGAAAAGGAGTGTAAATAATAGCTGGGAGAGGGGATGGTTTTAAAACCGCCCCCTCTGTTATTTTCTTAGATTTAATTTGTTTTTTGGTTGAAGCAAAAGGTGCTTAGAAGGATAGTAGAGGTTAGAGAAAACGAGGTTTGGGCATTAATCCTCTCTTTCCTTTATTTTTTCTTTCTGCTCTGTAGCTACTACATACTGCGACCTGTCAGGGATGAGATGGGTATTCAGAGCGGGGTGGAAAATCTGCAGTGGCTTTTTACCGGTACCTTTCTCGTAATGCTTGCTGCAGTGCCTGTCTTTGGCGCTGCAGTAGCACGCCTTCCCAAAAGAAAGCTTGTTCCCTTTGTTTATTATTTTTTTATACTTAACCTTTTTATCTTTTTTCTTTCCTTTAAAGGCAATGCGTTTGGTGTTTGGGTGGCAAGGGCTTTTTTTATATGGTTGAGTGTCTTTAACCTGTTTGTTGTATCTGTGTTCTGGAGCTTTATGGTTGATTTGTTTGACAGCGAACAGGCAAAACGCCTCTTTGGTTTTATTGCAGCGGGTGGAAGTACAGGGGCGATTGTTGGGCCTTTGCTTACTGCGGGGCTTAGTCCTGTTCTTGGGCCAGTTAACCTTATTCTTTTCTCCATTCTGCTTCTTTTTCTTGCAGTGGTGTGCATACACGCTCTTTTGAGGTGGCGCCCTTGCTCAAGCAGTGTTTACCCTGATAAGGTGGGCAAAGGGGAGGGTGCAGATGATGTACGTATAGGTGGAAGTGTTATTTCTGGATTTACACGTGTTATTAAGTCTCCATACATGCTGGGGATATGTCTTTTTATACTTCTATACACCTCGCTCTCTACCTTTCTTTACTTTACACAGGCAAGGATCGTTGAGGGTGCTTTTAGTGACCCTGGAAAAAGAACTGCTCTTTTTGCATCAATGGACCTTGCTGTAAACGTCCTAACCATCATGGGACAGGTTTTCTTGATGGGGAGGCTTACAACCAGACTGGGTGTATCTTTTGCTTTGATGCTAATACCGGCTATTGTTTCGGCTGGTTTTTTGATCTTAAGCTTTTTCCCCATTTTACCTGTGCTTGTGGTTTTTCAGGTTTTAAGACGGGCGGGTAACTACTCCATAACCCGCCCTGCAAGGGAGGTGCTTTTTACGGTTGTTCCAGAGGAGGATAAGTACAAGTCAAAGAACTTTATAGATACCGTTGTATACCGCGGTGGGGATGCAGTTAGTGGATGGCTTTTTACAGGGCTCTCGAGTCTTGGGCTTGGCCTCTCTTTGATCTCTCTTATTGCCGTACCTATATCGGTGATATGGATGATTACTGGCCTTCTTCTGGGTAAAAAGCAGGAATCTATGTTAAGAGGGAGTATGCAACATGGAAGAAATCTTATCTTGGAAAAGGAGGATCAGGTATGAAAACAACCAGAAAACACTCTGCATTTCATATATCTCGAAGGGGTTTTTTAAAGCTTTCTCTTGGGTTTGGGGTTTCACTGCTTGTTCCCGGTGTTTCTGTGGCTGGGGAAGGTGCTTCCTCCATAATTAAGCGTAGGATACCAAAAACGGGAGAAGAAATCCCGGTTATTGGTCTTGGAACTGCTCGCACCTTTGATGTATCCACACGTAAGGCACAGGAGCCTTTAAGGGAGGTTCTCAGGCTTTTTGTTGAGATGGGGGGAACACTTGTAGATACATCGCCTATGTACGGTAATGCTGAAACCGTTATAGGAGACCTTGCGGGTGAGCTGGGTATAGCGGATTCGCTCTTTATAGCTACCAAGGTATGGACAACTGGTAGGGAAGCAGGTATCAGGCAGATGGAAGAGTCTATAAGAAAGCTTAAAAGGGATCACATAGACCTTATGCAGGTTCACAATCTCGTTGATACCCAGGTTCACCTTGATACACTTCGTTCGTGGAAGAAAGAGGGAAGGATACGTTATCTTGGGGTTACGCACTACAGGGTTAGTGCCTATGATGAGCTTGAGAAGATAATGAAAACAGAGAACATAGACTTTGTGCAGTTTAACTACTCTATTCAGACCACCGAAGCTGAAAAACGTCTCTTGCCGGTTGCAGCAGATACAGGAACTGCGGTTATCATAAATGAGCCTTTTGAGAAAGGGGCTCTTTTTAAAAAAGTTAAGGGAAAGTCTCTTCCCTCATGGGCGAAAGAGTTTGACTGTGAAAGTTGGGCTCAGTTTTTCCTGAAGTACATAGTTTCCCATCCATCCGTAACCTGTGTTATACCTGCTACAAGCAAACCGGAACATCTTAGAGACAACATGCAGGCAGGGTATGGTCGTCTTCCAGATGAGCGTATGAGAAAACGTATGGTAGATTATTTAAGAAAGCTTTAGTTATTAAGCTTTGTAATCACTCTGTGGAAATTACCAGAATGAAGATGGTATCGATAATCAGGCTATCCGTATTCTTTGCCTCATTTATTCTCCTGATTTCGTGTGAGAGGGCTGTTATAAGGGAAGCAAAAAAAGCCATGCGGCCTGCTACCCCTCCAGGGGTCATTATGGATGACCTTCCACTTAACTCGCTTGCAGAGGGTATAGATGAAAACATTAGGCGACTTAAGAGGTTAAAAGTTGAGACTCTGACCTTTGGGCCCAGGGTTGTTTCAAAAGATGACTATACCCTTGCTTTGGATTTTCTTGCCCGGCAAATAAGGTCAGGTGTTTCTAAATCTGAGTTTTTTAAAGCCGTGGTTGATAACTTTGATTTTTATGAGGTATATGGAAAAAATAATTGGGGTGAGGTTTTTATAACCTCCTATTTCCATCCGGTTATTCCCGGTTCAAGGACGAAAACCCCTCTGTACTCTCAACCCCTCTACTCCGTTCCCTCTGATCTGGTAAGGGTTGAGCTGGGTGAGTTCATAAAGGAGGGTATCGGGCCTTTCTCTTCCAATAAGGAAGGGCTTTTTAATCATAGCTCAGAGGTTCTCTGGGGACGTCTGGTTTATCTTGGAGAGGGAATGGTTCCTGCTGTGCTTCCCTACTATACCCGTGAGGAGATAGACGGTTTGGGGGCTTTGGAGGGAAGGAACCTAGAGCTTGCATGGGTTGACCCAATTGATGCTTTCTTTATGCATATTCAGGGCTCAGGAACGGTAAGATTTGGTGACGGTGAGGAGATAAGACTTGGGTATGCTGCCAGAAATGGGTATCCCTTCGTTGCAATAAGCAGGTATCTTGTGGATGTAATTCCCGAGGAGAAGATGAGTATGCAGGCTATAGAGAATTACCTGCGTGGGTTGCCTGAGGAGAAATTGAGAGAAATCTTAAATAAGAATCCAAGCTACATCTTTTTTAAGAGGTTAGATGGAGAACCTCTTACATCGCTTGGAACTAGAGCGATAGAGGGAAGAACGATTGCTACTGATCCGGCTTTTTTCCCGAAAGGGGCTCTTGCGTATATGGAGTTTCTAAAACCGGTGTTTGCAAACGAGAGCGCATCTGAACCTGCAAGGTGGGAACGTGTTTCACGCTTTGTTCTGGATCAGGATACAGGAAGTGCTATAAGGGGTCCTTACAGGGTGGACCTATACTGGGGAAAAGGGAAAGATGCGGCACGATACGCGGGGGTTATTAAGGGCCGGGGACATCTCTATTATCTTGTTCCCAAGTATAGTCTTTTGCAGAGGCTAAGGACAGGGGGATAGGGATCATGAACAATAGTGTAGAAAAGATACACATTTTGTTGTTGGGGGCAATCTGGTATGTTTTTTTGGTACTGTTTTTTTATCTGATCCCATTTGTGGATACCGGTTACGCCAGGGACATAAAGGAGCAGGTTATAAGGGAAACCAAGATCGAAGAGGAAATAAATCTCTTTTGTATCCGGTTCTGTAAGGGAAATGAAAGAAGGGGTTATTTAAAGAGCCTTACTTTGGATAAAATCGATGGGGGTTATTACCGTGTTATTGGAAAGGCCGCTTTTCAAAACCGACATGTTCTTAGAGACCCTTTTTATTTTGTGTTATACGACCACACCGTTGTTGTCAGTGCTTTTGGTACGTTAAACCCAGACAGCTGTGAGCTAAGGGTTTATGATGTTGTGGTTGAAAATGATTTCCATGACATATTTGGCACCATGCTACGCAATCACGGAGATATTATCGGAAGGGTGGAGAGGATTGATAACTGCCAGAGGTTTCTTAAGTAGATTTACGGGATCTGTTGCCAGAGCTAAGGTTTTAAGTAGAATAAATTTGACAACTTATTTGGTGGGTTAACATGAGGGTTTTGGTTCTAAGACACGTTCCGCATGAGCATCTTGGGGTTTTGGCATCTGTATTTGAGAAAAACCGTATCCCTTACGAGTACGTGGATATCTATAAGGAGAAAAATCCTCATATTACACTTGGGGATGCAGGTGGGCTTGTTATATTGGGTGGCCCCATGAATGTTTATGAGGTTGATAGGTATCCGTTTCTGGATCTCGAAGACAGGCTTGTTAAGGATGCGGTGGAGAAGAACCTTCCTGTTTTGGGAATTTGCCTTGGAGCCCAGATTATTGCAAAGGCGCTTGGGGCTAGGGTTACAAGAAACAGGGAGAAGGAAATAGGGTGGTACCCTATCAGGATAACGGAGGATGCAAGGGAAGACAGGCTTTTTAGGTATTTCGGTGATGAAGAGGTAGTCTTTCACTGGCATGGTGATACATTTGAGATTCCAGAGGGTGCGGTTCATCTGGCCTGCTCCTCTCTTTGCAGGAATCAGGCTTTTAGATACGGTTCCTGTGTATACGCTCTACAGTTTCATATAGAGGTTACCCAGGACATGGTTCTTGAGTGGCTTGGGGTTCGGGAGAATAAGATTGAGATTGCATCTTTAGGGGGAAAGGTAAATCCCGATTCTATAAGAGAGCAGAGTCCCAGGTTTATGGCTCGTCTTAATCAACTTGCAGAGAGTGTGTTTGGGGAATTCTGTGGGATTTTAAAGAAAGGTGTTTTGGGTTGTAGTTAGACTTTGTATGCTTGTTTTTTGCTTGGGAGCTCAAAGAAGTAGTCTGAGAGTTTGTCTCTTAGAAAGAGTCTAGCTCTGTGTAGTCTTGATTTTACTGCTGGAACGGATATCTCAAGCACTTTAGCCACC
>BEIN01000015.1 GCA_002898375.1 bacterium HR37
GGAGGCGTATGTTGAGAACTTAAAGCCCTTTGTATGGTCAAATCTCTCTACCGCTCTCATCAAACCAACATTTCCCTCCTGAATTAGGTCAGAAAGTGGGAGGCCACGGCCAACATATCTATTTGCTATGCTTACAACAAGCCTTAGATTTGCCTTTACGAACCTCTCCTTTAGTATCTTTGCTTTATCTGAATATGCTTTTATTAGAGCATTTAGTCTCTTTATGCGTCTGGATAAATTCTCATCAACCTTTTTGCGTTCGTTTTTCTTGGCTAGTGCTCTTTGGGTCTTTAGGAGTTTCTCAACAAGGGCTTTTAACTCCCTTGCTTTTGCTTCACATTTCTTTATCTTAGCAGAGATTTCTATCTCCTGCTTTGCAGTAAGAAGTGGTTCGGATGCCATATCCTTAAAGTAAGCGTAGAGTAACCTTAGCTGTTCATCTGGTGTGGACTCCTGTTTGCTTTCTTTTGATGCTACTTCGTCTTCCTCTATACCGGTACCGAGTTCCTCCATGGCAAAGGAGGAATCCTCTTCCATGGGTGAAAAAACACCCATATCCTCTTTGAGGAACTCTTCAAATTCCTCGTCTAAAAATGTAGATTTTTCAAAATCCATATACTTTACTTCCATATCTTTGCTCAAAGCGTAAAAAACCTTTTATTAATATTAGCCAAGGGTTTTTTCTATTAACATAGACCCTGACCAATACTATAGTAATAATATAATACTTTTCTTCGCAATTGCAAGATATGGTATAAAACCCTCTTTTTTCCCTTTAGAGGGAACAAGCAAAGCCTTAAAATCTAATGTTTAGCACCCTGTAATTTCTTAACTCCCCTTCCGGTTACCGCCGCTGTACTTTTAGAACAATAGGCTATTTCTTAGCTTCTGCGTAATTTTTTGCTATCTGTTCCCAGTTAACCACGTTCCACCAGGCCGCAACGTAGTCTGCTCTACGGTTCTGGTATTTCAGATAGTAAGCATGTTCCCATACATCCAATCCCAGGATTGGTTTAAGACCGTTTGATATAGGATTGTCCTGATTGGGAGTGGAAAGTACAACTAGTTTGCCATCTTTATCTACACAGAGCCATGCCCATCCGCTTCCAAAGTGGCCAACAGCGGTTTTGGAAAACAGATCCTTAAAGTTAGCAAAGCTTCCGAAGTTGTTTTTTATTGCTTCAGCAAGCTCTCCTGTTGGTTCTCCTCCTCCTTTAGGGCTCATCATAAGCCAGAACATACTGTGGTTAAGATGACCTCCACCGTTGTTTCTTACAGCTGTACGTATGTCTTCGGGTATGGAATTTAAATCCTTTAAAAGTTCTTCTACACTTTTATCCTGTAGTTCTGGATACTTCTCCAGAGCAGCATTTAGGTTATTTACATAAGCCTGATGATGTTTGGTATGGTGAATTTCCATGGTAAGGGCATCTATATGGGGTTCAAGAGCATCATAGCTGTAAGGTAAAGGGGGCAGTTGATGTGGCATTGTAATTACCTCCTTCTCAAGGATTTTGTGACTCTAATCTGTCAAGGTGGAGTAAATTAGAGAAATACATAAAGTTATTCTAACTCTTTATATGGTAAGTGTCAAAGCTTTCTTGTAATATAGGTTATACTTCAAATATAATATCAAGTCCTGTGAAGTATTTTTGACAAATTTGCTAGGAGTATAATATTTACTATCTGAAATGGAACAAGTCCCTATAATTGAACTCAAAGATGTCCACAAGTCTTTTAATTCAAAGAAAGTCCACAATGGGGTTAGTCTTTCTATAAGAAGGGGAGAGACTATAACTGTTCTGGGTGGCAGTGGTTCAGGAAAAAGTGTACTTCTTAAAGAGATTACAGGTCTTATAAAGCCAGACAGTGGAGGTGTCTTTATAGAGGGTGAAGACATTGTTCCGATGGATGAGGTTGAACTTATTCGTATCAGAAAGAAGATAGGTATGCTTTTTCAAAACGCTGCTCTATTTGATTCGCTAACCGTTGCAGAGAATATAGCTTTTCCTCTTAGGGAGCATTTTAAATACACAGAAAAGGAGATAAAAGAGATAGTTGCAAGAAACCTTGAGCTTGTGGGTCTTCCTGGTATAGAGGATAAATTCCCTTCAGACCTAAGTGGGGGAATGAGAAAGAGGGTTGGTCTTGCAAGGGCTATGGCTATGAACCCAAAGATACTGCTCTACGATGAGCCAACTACGGGTTTGGATCCCCCTAATGTAAAAAGGATTAACCGCCTTATAAAGGAGCTACAGCAGAGGTTTGGGGTGACCGGGGTGGTTATAACGCATGATGTGGCAAGTGCATTCGAGATATCTGATAGGATAGGATTTTTATACAAGGGGAAAATCGTATTTGTGGGAACAGTTGAGGAAGCTAAAAATACAGATGTAAAGGTTTTAAGCGATTTTATCTACGGTAGGCTTGAAGAGTAGGAAAAATAACGGGTATCCATAAAGGTTTTTATATAAACCTGTTTCCCGTCGGTAATTACCGTAACTGTTCCTTTGGTGTCTGTTTCAAAAGCTTTTGTGTTTTTATCGATACCATTCTTTAGGGAGTAGGGTATATGCCTTGTTATAAGTACATTAGGTGATATTTCTTTTATAACATCCATGCTGTTTTTTCCAATCTCCTGTAAGTAGAGCAGGTTGTTTTTCCCGTTAAAAGACCAGCTGTCCTTAAATCCCCTATCCAGAATAGATTCTCCAAAGAAAACAGCAGTGTCCTTAAAGCTTACCTTACACAGAATGGGATAGGGTTCTCTTGAATCTCTTATATTAGCTTTCTTGGGTTTTATAAACTCAATATTTAAATCCCCAAAGTTTAGATTCGTTTTGTGTTGAATGTTTTGCCAGAGGACTTTTTTTCTTTCCATTGCTTCCCAGAGGTTACCGTTGAGTTTAGAGCCATTTGTAAGTACTTCTTTTACCTTAAACTTCCTCAGTATGTAATTGGCCCCATCAAGCCTGTTCTTATCTACCGAAGTTAAAATCAGATAATCTATGGTTGTAATGCCAGACCTTAAGAGAAACGGTGTTACAATTCTACGTTCCATATATCCACCGTTTCTGCGATATGAAAAGCCGCCTTCAAAAAGTAGATTTTTCCCATCTGGGAGTTGCAAAAACAGAGCACTTTCATTTACTCCCACATTAAGGAAGCTCATTTTTAGGTAGTCCGTTTTGGGTTTAATTTGGAAGCTAAATAGTAAGGTAAGTACAAAACATACGGTAAAAAGGGGAAGCAAAAATATCAGTCTTTTATATCTGGATTTAAGAAGAAGAGCAATCAGGGTAAGCACATAGAATCCTGTACTTAATTTGCTAAGTGCCGGAACGGTTATAAAAGCCACAGGTAGCTTGGTAAGGCTCTCTATACCTGTAAGTAGGAGTTTTATAAGGGTAATATCCAGTGATATTAAAAACTGTGCTAGGTTCTCCGATAGGATAAACGTTATAAATGATATAAGGCCAATGGGGACAATTAGAAATTCAACAACAGGCACTGCAAATAGATTTGCCGGGATTGAAACCAGAGGGAGTATTCCAAAAGAGTTTACTATAAAGGGTAAGGTGGCTAGTGAAGCAGCAACTGTGGTTTTTATACTTGATACTAGCCTTTCGGTTCCTGTGTTAAACTTTAGCGGATAGAATCTGTGCATAAGCAGTATCCCAACTACGGAGGCAAAAGAAAGCCTAAAAGATAGGTCAAAAAGTGACCATGGATAGCATATAAGGATTAAAAAGGCTGCCAGCGCTAGTGTGTTCAGTTTGTTTTCGTCTCTACCTATATATATGGATGTTAGATAAACACAGGTCATGATGCAGGCTCTTAAAACAGGAATTGAAAACCCAGCAATGGCTGTATAAACAACAACAGGAATAACGGTAAGTATTGCGGCAAGTCTTGGCACCGTAAACCTAAGAAGGAGAAACTCTGATCTTTTAAGAAGCCACTTTATCGTAAAAAAGAAGACAACTGCTATTGCTCCTAGATGTAGTCCAGAGATGGCTAGCAGATGAGCAGTTCCGGTTTCGGAGAAGCGATCCCTCAACTCTGATGGTATTCCTCTCCTGTCCCCTATGGTTATGGCACTTAGAATCTCAGCTTCAGGAGAAGTGCTCTTTTCCCTAATGAATTCTCCAAATCTAACCCTGTATGTGTCTATGAAATGAAAGGGTGAGCTTAAATAAAGACCGGGCTTTCTAATCAAAAGGATTTGGTCTGTTTGAGAAATAAAACCGCTAAGGTAGATTCCCTGTCTTTCGTAGTAGCGTTTTATATCAAATGAGCCTGGGTTCTTAAAACCTTTTGGAACTCTTAGCTTTACACCAATTACTTTTACTCTATCCCTGTAGGTAGGTCCCCAAACCCTTTCTCCGGTGTTTATAAGCACTTTGCCGGTAGCCGTTTTCTGCCTGCCATCTGTATAGACGTATTTTACATCTATAAACAGCTTTGAACCCCTTTCGGTGGTTTCTACGGGTCTAAACAGGATTCCCTCTATGTCTACTCTTTTTCCTGCAAAGTGTATTATGTGGTGGTCAGGGGGTGGAACCTTTGCGGAAAAAAGGAGCCCAAGCGGGATAAATATTAAAGGAGCAAGCTGTTTCTGAGTAAGGCACAACACACCAATTACAGGAGAGATAACGGTAATTAACAACCACTCGTTTTTACAGAATTCCGAGATCAATATGCCGGATGCAAAGTTAAGCAGTAAAAAGAGGATTCTGTATTTCAGCAAAAAGGAATTCATCTATCTGCATTGTTTTAAAAGAACTACGGCATAAGCTGCTATACCCTCTTGTCTTCCTGTAAAGCCCATACGGTCAGTTGTGGTTGCTTTTATACCCAGAGAGGTAGCGGGAATCTCCATAAATGAGGAGAGCTTTTCTTTTATTTCCGGTATATGCTTGGACAACTTTGGCTTCTCACAAACTATGGTGCTGTCCACGTTCTCGATTTCAAATCCCTTGGATCGTAAAATGCCTAAGACTTCTCCAAGAAGGGATAGGCTTGATATACCTTTGTATCTGGGACTACTATCTGGAAAATGTGTTCCTATATCTCTTTCTCCGATTGCCCCAAGCAGAGCATCACAAATTGCGTGTATAAGGACATCTGCATCTGAGTGTCCTTCCAACCCGAATTCAAAGGGGATCTCTACACCTCCAAGAACAAGTTTTCTTCCTTTTGAAAATCTATGAGCATCAAAACCAAGACCTATCCTGTACATTGGAGGGAATCCTCTATACCTCCTTTAACAAATAACTCTGCTGTGATAAGGTCTTCTTTTGTTGTTATTTTTATGTTTGCCCAGTGGCCCTCTGTTATTTTTACACGAAACCCACACCTTTCAACAAGCGAAGATTCATCTGTACCGATAAAACCGTCTTCTTTTGCTTTCTCTATTGCCTTCTTTAGAATCTCATACCTGAAGGCTTGGGGGGTTTGAGCAAGCCAGAGCTCTTCTCTGGGAAGGGTTTTATCTACGTATGTGCTGTTGTATGCTTTCTTTACGGTGTCTTTAATCCTCACTGCACAGATTGCACCTCCGTAGGTGGATGCTTCTTTTATTACCTTATTGATTATCTCAACCTGTATAAAAGGGCGTACCCCATCGTGGACGACCACTATATCAAAGCGATCTGACAGGGAGTTAAGGCCGATTTCTACCGAATGCTGCCTTTCCTCTCCTCCCGGGACTATCTTTTTAACCTTGTTAAACTGAAATCTCTCCACTATCTCATAACAGCAGTAAGACAGCTTGTCTTCAGGAACCACAAGGACAATCTCATGTACAAAGGGGGATTTTTGAAACTTCTCGATTGAGTACGCAACAAGTGGTTTTCCACAGAGCGGGATAAACTGTTTTTTTGTTTCCGTTCCAAACCTCTTTCCTTTCCCCGCTGCGGCTATTATTGCACCAGTCCTTAACTCATCCATTTAGGTCAGAAACCATACCCTCTTCCTTGACCCTTGAAAAGATCATCCTTCCCGTAGGGGTTTGAAGTACACTTGTTACAGAAACCTCAATCTCTTTGCCTAGGTACTTCTTTGCATCATCTACAACAACCATGGTTCCATCTTCGAGATAGCCTACTCCTTGGTTCTCTTCTTTCCCCTCTCTTACCACCCTGATGCTCATAGTTTCTCCTGGTAGTACAACAGGCTTTAGGGCATTGGAGAGTTGATTTAGATTGAGCACCTTTACTCCATGGAGATTTGCAACCTTATTGAGGTTAAAATCATTCGTTATTATCGTGCCTCTGAGTTTCTTTGCAAGCTCAACGAGTTTTAGATCCGTTTCTTTTATCTTGGGAAAATCATGGCTGGTTATCTTAACCACTACATTTGGAAGTTCCTGCATGCGTTTAAGGACATCAAGTCCCCTTCTACCTCTTACCCTTTTTATCAATTCAGGAGAGTCAGCAATGTACTGAAGCTCCTTAATGATAAACTTGGGAACTATAAGGGTACCCTCTATAAAACCTGCTTCAACGACATCTGCAATTCTGCCATCTATAATAACGCTTGTATCAAGTATTTTGACGTTCTCATAACTGCTTTTTCCAAAACCTTTTCTTCCCTGTTCAAATTCAAGCCCCTTCTTTATACCCAGTGTCGCTCCGAGATAGAACAGCGAAAGAAAGCTTATGATATTGAGAAAGGGAGCTAAGTTATACGGAATGGAAAGGGTCTCAATTATACTCTTTAGGGCAAAAAAGGTTATCGAGGCTATACCTACCCCTATAGCTCCACCAAGAGCCGATTTGGGAGGAAATTCTTCAAACCTGTTTTCCAGGCCCCATGAGATTCCAAAAGCTATAACACCACATATGCCTCCAATTAGGAAAGCAACTGGTAGATTATAAATTGGATATGCAATGAAAAAGCTAAGAGCTATCGAAAATATAAGAAAAAGGATTTTTCCTATCATTCTTCCTCACCCCTTAATTTACTGCTACCCCTTTAAGTAAATATAAGGCAAAATAAAGTTTTCACAAGGCCTTGTTCTTAACCGTTGTTTTGTCGCTGAAACCCTGATCCACCTTCTCTATAAGTTTTGTGATCTCATCAACTATCCTTATATACCTACTTCTGCCGTAGCCTGGTGATTTTGCCCTTCCCTCTATGCTTGCATCTGCTAGGATCTCGTTTGTTTTCTTATCTACCAACATAACCCTTACCGATACGGAGCTTTTTCCCTTGTCATTAATCCTTATAAACCATTCGCAGAATTTGCAACCTCTGTTGTAACCTGTTACCTCTCCTTTAACTAAAAGAACGCCTTCTCTTTTGTCTGTATATCCCCGAATTATTTCTTTAAAGTGGTTTGTGGTTTTTAGCTTTTCAGCAACCATATCCGGGATTTCCCAGGCCGAGTCGTATGGTACCCATTCTTTGGTTGTTCTGCTGAAGTTGGGTATCTCTAGGATTTTATAGTCTGCTATCCTGCTGTCTTTTTCGGGTTTTTTATAAAAGAAAACCCTCTTAGGACTGCATCCTGGCAAGGAGATCAACGCTAGGAGCAAGAGAGACTTTAAGCAGGTAAACAGGTAAATTTTTGTCTTCATCTAAGCATCTCCTTAAAAATGGTTCTTATAAAGTAATATATCCTAATAAGAGAAAAACTCGACCCTACTGTTGACAATGTTGCTATATTAGACTAATACTAATCTCGACTTTATTAGAGTGAGAACCGAGGTATGAGACTCTGTTCCCTTGCAAGTGGAAGCTCAGGAAACTCATTCTTTGTTGATACGGGAAGAACTAGGATCCTTGTAGATGCAGGTATAACCCTTAGGCAACTTAATCTGCGTCTAAGAGGGCTGGGTATTAGTATATCAGAGATAGATGCTGTTGTTGTGTCTCATGAGCACACGGACCACACTGCTGCTATTCCTTATTTGGAAATCCCCGTTTATGTTTCATCTTTAACGATTGATATGTGGAAAAATAGTGTAAGCAATCTTAAGGTATTTGAATCGGGTGTTCCTTTTTATATAAAAGACCTACTTGTTTTGCCTTTTTCTGTTCCCCATGATGCTCTTGACCCTGTAGGTTTTTCACTCCAGACAGACACTAATAAAAAAGTGGGAATCGTAACTGATATAGGCTCTGTGACCAATCTTGTAAGAGAGAGGCTAAAGGACTCAAATGTTTTGGTTCTTGAATTCAACTACGATGAGAGCCTGATTTTATACAGCCACTATCCCTGGGAGCTTAAACAGCGGATAAGGAGCCGGCTTGGGCATCTATCTAACGGGGAGGCAGGTAATTTGCTAAAAAGTCTGGTACATAGCGGGCTTTATCACGTTGTGCTTGCCCATTTAAGTGAGGTAAACAACAAACCTGAACTCGCTTTAAATACTGCGTATTCTGCCCTTTTTGATAAAGGGGCAAAAGATATAAGACTATCAGTTGCTCCTAGAAAAAGATTAGGGGAGGTTATAGAGATTTGATCCCAAGGTACTCCCGTGAAGAGATGGCAAAGATATGGAGTGATGAGTCAAAGTATAACAACTGGCTACGGGTAGAGATTGCAGCATGCGAAGCCTGGGCTCACATTGGACGGGTGCCTAAAGAGGCTTTAGAAGCGATAAAGAAAAAGGCAAGGTTTGATGTTAATCGTATAAATGAGCTAGAAAGGGTGTTAAAGCATGATGTTATAGCTTTCCTTACATGTGTTTCCGAGTATGTCGGGGAGGAATCAAGATATATCCATCTTGGGCTTACGTCTTCTGATGTTCTTGATACCGCATTTGCCCTTCAACTAAAAGAGGCTTCAGAGGTAATTATTGATGATATAAAGGAAGTGATGAAGGTCTTAAAGGAGCTCTCTTTCAAGCACAAGTACACACCCATGGTGGGAAGAACCCATGGGGTTCATGCAGAGCCCATAACCCTTGGGCTTGTCTTTGCTCTCTGGTATGATGATATGAATAGGAATCTAAAGAGGGTAGAGAGGGCAAAGGAATCTGTAAGTGTTGGAAAGGTCTCTGGGGCTGTGGGTACTTTTGCAAATACTGATCCTTTTGTAGAAGAGTATGTATGCAAAAGTTTGGGACTTAAACCAGCAAGAATCTCCTCTCAGATTATACAGCGCGACATTCATGCGGAGTACTTTGCTACACTTGCTATCGTGGCTTCTACCATAGAAAAGATAGCACTTCAGGTTAGACATCTTCAGAGAACAGAGGTTTTAGAACTTGAAGAGCCCTTTACCGAGGGACAGAAAGGTTCCTCTGCAATGCCTCATAAGCGAAACCCTATAATCTCGGAGAATCTCTGTGGGCTTTCCCGTCTTGTTCGTTCTTATGCTATATCTGCTATGGAGAATATTCCTCTTTGGCATGAACGCGATATAAGTCACTCCTCTGTTGAGAGGGTTATAGGGCCTGATGCTACTATACTGGTTGATTTCATGCTGAACAGACTTAAAAATCTTTTGCAGTCTCTTAGGGTTTATCCAGAAAATCTTGAGAAAAACCTCTGGCTTACCCGTGGGCTTATCTTTTCAGAAAAGGTGTTACTTAAACTCATAGATAAGGGTCTTTCAAGAGAGGATGCATATGAGATTGTTCAGAGAAATGCTATGAAAAGCTGGGAAGAGAAGGTGGATTTTAAAGCCGCTCTCCTTGATGACAAACAGCTGATGGGTTTCCTATCTCGGGAAGAGATAGAAGGTTGCTTTGATATAAAGCATGACCTAAGAAACATAGACTACATATTTGACAGGGTATTCTCTGAGGAAAGGTAGTGATTTCAGAGATTTCTCATTTTTGTTGCTTTCTAATTAATCAGTGGTATATTTTACGGAAATGTTTGTACGGAGGCAAATAATGAAATCAAGGTATTTATTGGGGTTCTTTGTGCTTCTTTTTTCTTTTCTCGTTTCCATGGAGACGCTTGTTCTTGCTGACAATAACATATCGGCTGAGGAGGCAAAAAGACTTAAGGTTTTTCTTAAGAGAAGGTTGGGAACAAATCTACCTCAGGATGCCAAAATAGAGGTAAAGGGCTATGAGAAAAGCCCTATTGCAGGGTTTAAAAAGGGTACTTTTGTTGTTGAGTCCTCAAGGGGATCAGGAGAGGCAAGCTTTCTTATAAGTCAGGATGGAAGATACATTATATTTGGAGAACCTGTTAATACGCAGGAATTTGAAAACACCGGTGTGGCCGGAATGAAAAAGGGAGAGATTTCTCTTGGGCGCCAATCGGTTCCAATTCTTATAAGCTCGGATGGGAAGTTTTTGATTCTGGGTGAGTTGATAGACTCTACCGTTAACCCACTTGAAGAGACAATGAGCAAGATATCTCTTAACGATGTTCCAGTTAAGGGAGATAAAAATGCAAAGGTTACTATAGTTGAGTATTCAGATTTTCAGTGTCCTTTCTGCAAGCGTGCAACAGATATGCTTCCACAGATAATGGAGCAATATAAGGGAAAGGTAAAGCTGGTTTATAAACAGTTTCCACTTCCCAGTCATCCGTGGGCAAAGGATGCTGCAGTTGCTTCGGTGTGTGCGTATAAGCAGGGAAACGAGAAATTCTGGAAGTTTCATGATCTTGTATTTGAGAAACAGAAAGAGATTACAGTTGAGAACTCTAAGGATAAATTTAGAGCTTTTGCTCAACAAATAGGGCTTGATACGAAAAAGTTTGAGCAGTGTGTTAACTCTAAAGAAGCATCAGAGAGGGTTGAGGGTGAGATTAGAGAAGGTATGTCTGTGGGTGTGAACTCTACCCCCACGTTTATAGTAAATGGAATGACGGTAAGAGGAGCAACACCTGAGGGATTAAAAGCTGCAATTGAGGCAAGCCTGTCAGGAAACATATAGGTTTTAAAAATTAAAGAAATAGAGATATAAGAGGTTTGCAGGAACAAGGTGTGGGAGTCCTAAGATTCCCTTCCTGTTCCTGTTTTATTCTTCTTTTATTGTAATTTGGCATGGTTTATAATTCTAGAGTTATGAAGTGTCCAAATTGTGGGTTTCATACTTTTGACCACATTGATAAGTGTAAAAGATGTGGAAATCCTTTAGAACCAAAGCCATTTTATAGAAGCACTTACAACATTACTATCGAGGATGGGGGAGAAGAAGAGCAGAAAGAGTTTTTTGGCTCTAACGAGGAGGGCTCTTTTGATTTGTTTTCCGATAGGGGTGATCTTGACACCTCAACCTCCAAGATAAAATCCCCGCATGTAGCGGGTGAGATCGAAAATGATGACCTGGTGGAATTAGAGGAAAAAGAGTTATTTCTTCTTGACCTTGCAGAGCCATTTACCAGGGCGATTGCGTTTTTTTTAGATATTGTTATTGTATCCTTAGTAACTGCTATTACTCTCGGGATCGGGCTTTATATAGCTGGGCTGGATCTGTTTTCCGCAACTAGATTCTTAAATATGATAGGTTCGGTTTATTTCTTGATGTTTATATTTGCCTCAACCTACTTTGTTTTTCTCCATGGCTACGGAGGAAAGACAATTGGAAAGATGATTATGGGGATTCGAACGATTAAGGATAATGGTGAGCCTACAGATATAAACAGCTCATTTATCAGGTGGGTGGGGTACTTTATCTCTACAGTTTTTTTGTTTGCCGGGTTCTTATGGGCTATTTTTGATCCGATGTATCAGACCTGGCATGATAAACTTGCGGGCACGTATGTTGTAAAAGAGTGATGGAATTACTAGAGGAGATCCATCAAAGGATTATAGAAAGATCTCAGGAAGTGGAAAGTTGGATAGAGAAACACTCCAGAAGGGTAAGGGTTCCTCTTTATACCTCGGTTGATTTACGGGCTTCCAGCTATAAGATTGCTCCGGTTGATACCAATGTTTTTCCTGCTGGTTTTAACAATCTTTGCCCTGTATTTAGAGAGCGTACAGCAGCTCTTTTTAAAGACTACCTTAATAGAAATTACCCTTACGTGCAAAATATACTTATAGTTCCTGAACTCCTTACAAGAAATCTTTACTATTGGGAAAACATATTCGTTCTAAAAACAATTCTTGAAAGCGTGGGTTTTAAAGTTGAGATAGGATTGGTAAGTGATGAGATCCGCGATGATGTGATAAAGTTTAGAACAGCAGGTGGAAAAGAGTTAATATGTTATAAGATTAGAAGAAAAGAAGATCAGGTCTTTATTTCGCATTTTGTTCCCGATTTGCTTTTGATAAATAATGATTTTTCCTTAAAGTGTCCGGAGATTTTAAAAAATATCAGACAACCTGTGGACCCTCCGGTGGAAATAGGGTGGCACTCTAGAAGAAAGAACGTTCACTTTGAGTTTTATAATGATCTTGCTGTCGAACTTGCAAAGATACTGGAAATCGATCCTTGGATTATAACCGTAGAGACCGTTCTGGAAAGGGATATAGACTTTGATAGTGAGGAAGACAGAAACAGACTGGCAGATAAGGTGGATCTGATGATTGATATGCTGGAAAATGAGTATAAAAAGAGAAAGGTAGAGCACAAGCCTTTTGTTTTTGTAAAAAGCAATTCCGGCACCTACGGAATGGCTGTAATAAGTGTGTCAAGTGGGGAAGAGATAAGAAGACTAAATGCCGAAGGAAGAAAGAGAATGAGGGTTACCAAGAGTGGAAAACCAGTAAGGGACGTGGTAATTCAGGAGGGAATTCCAACATCCATTAAGGATACCTATAACAACGTGGTTGGTGAGCCAGTTGTATACCTTGTCGAGGCCAAGGTGGCTGGTGGCTTTTTAAGGTTAAACAGGGAAAAAACCGAGTTTGACAATCTAAATACAAGAGGAATGGAGTTTGTATGTATTTCCTTTGGACGTGAGGGGGCATGTGAGAGAAGAGAGTGCGAGGGGTTTTTCCCGGCTGCATATCAGGTGGTTTCCCGTGTGGCTAGTATAGCTGCTGGTTATGAGATTGAGAAGGTTATTAAAGAGGGGACATGCAGGGATTAATCTTAAGCCCTCATTATACACTAGGGTTTGACAGCCTCGTTTTTTCATGTTAAAAAATTACAATTTCAAAACTTCCTACCCAAGGAAATATAAGCCATAGATGAGCGTAGAAGAAGCAGGTGGTTTTCCAGTTGAAAGGTTCCTCTTTGCTCTTGCCCTGATACTTATAACCTCAAAGGTTTTTGGGGAGTTAGCCGAGCGTATAAAACAGCCAGCGGTTCTGGGGGAGTTAGTTGCCGGGGTTGTGCTGGGTGGGAGTATGCTGGCTGTGGTTCCATCATTGCCGGGTCAGGCTGGATATGAAACATTTCATCTTATTGCTGAAGTTGGGGTAGCCATATTACTGTTTGAAATTGGCCTTGAGACAAATCTTAGGGATTTAATAAGGGTTGGTTTTAATGCAACACTTGTTGCGGTTGTAGGGGTTGCTATACCGTTTGCTGCTGGTTTCTTAAGTGTGTTGGCATTTGAAAAATTTGGCTTACTGGGGAATATAAACCCTGCTTTTACAACTTTGGTGGCTATAACCGCTGGAGCAACTCTAACGGCAACAAGTGTAGGTATTACAGCAAGGGTTCTTTCCGATATGAACCGCCTTCAAACCGAAGAGGCAAGGATTGTGCTTGGGGCTGCTGTAATAGATGACATCCTCGGTTTAATTATACTGGCAATTGTGAGTGGGCTTATTCAGGCGGCAAAACAGGGTGTACATGAAGGACTCAATATAGCCGGTGTGGGAATTATAGCTCTAAAGGCTTTTGGCTTTCTCTTTGTTGCCATAGTTGTTGGGAATCTCCTTTCAAAGAGGTTGTTTGACCTTATAAATAAAATGAGGGTGCGTGGGGTTCTTGTGCTGAGTGCGCTTTCGTTTGCACTTATATTTGCCTATATTGCAAAGCTTGTGGGTCTTGCACCCATAGTTGGAGCATTTACAGCTGGTCTTGTTCTTGCACGAACAAACCAGTTTAAGATAATTGAAACCCAGTTAAAACCGGTAGCTGATGTGTTTACCCCGGTTTTCTTTATAATGGTTGGAGCGGCTGTTGATGTTCATGTGTTTAATCCCTTTGAGCCCAGGAACGTTCCTATTCTGCTTATTGCTCTTGTACTCTTTGTTGTAGCCATAGCTGGTAAATTTGTCAGTGGCTGGGTGGTATTTAAGGAGGGGATTAGGAAAAGCGTTATAGGTATTGGGATGATACCAAGAGGAGAAGTTGGGCTTATATTTGCCAATATGGGGCTTAGCTCTGGAGTTTTTAGCTCACAGCTGTTTTCTGCGGTAACCGTAATGGTTATGCTTACAACCTTTGTTGCTCCACCGCTTCTAAAAGTGGCTTTTTCAAGGGAGGAGGCTGCTGAAGGGGAAGTGACAGAAGAGGTAAAACCCTAAGGAGGTTTCCGATCGGGATGGGATCCAGAGATTGCTTAAAGTTTTTATGTGCGTTTGTTATTTTGGGTGTTGCTTCTACCGAATGGGCAAGTGCAGCTGAAAGTGTGCTCAGCGTAGATAAGAGTCTTATAATTCAGATTGTGATCTTTGTGGCTTCTATATTTATACTGAATAATCTTTTATTTAGACCGCTTCTAAACATTGTGGAGAAGAGGGAAAGGTTAACTGTGGGTGCTATTGAAGAGGCCAAGAGACTGGAAGCGGAGGTAGAGAGGATTATAGGTGAGTATAATAGACGCCTTAATGAGGCAAGGGCTCAGGCAATGGAGGAGAGAAACGAGATGAGGCGTCAGGCTCAAAGGGCTGCGGAGGAGTTGGTTGAGAGGGCAAAGATGGAAGCTCAGATCCTTATAGAGGAAGCAAAATCAAAGCTCGAGGAGGAGATAGGTGTAATAAAGGAAAGAATCAAGCCTGAAATTGAAGTGCTTGCAAAAGAGCTTGCCTTACAAATCCTTGGGAAAAAGGAGTTATAAGGAATTGTTTGACTTTGATATAATAAATCTAATAATTACGGTGGCTTCTAAGGAAGAACATGGGGTGTTTAACTGGAGGTTTGTAGCGGAGTATACCGTAAATCTTATTATACTCCTTGCTGTGCTTTCCTACTTCCTTAAGGAACCTATAAGGAATTTCCTTATTGAGAGGCGTGGTATAATAGGAAATGAAATAGATGAGGCTCAAAAAACGATAGCACAGGCAAAGAAAAAATACGAGGAGTATCTAGAGCGAATGAAAAATATCGAGAGTGAGATTGAATCCTTAAAAGAGGTTGTTCGCAAAGAGGGTGAAATAGAGAGAGAGGAGATCATAAAACAAGCCGAACTTGCTTCAAAAAAGATAAGAGATGAAGCCAGTGAAGCAATAAAACTTCAGGCTGAAAGGTTACGTCATGATATCCAGAATGAGATAGTGTCTTTGGTTGTAGGGCTTGCCGAAAACATAATCAAGCAGAAGCTAGATGAAGCTGATGAAAGAAAGATTTTTGAGAGTTTTATTAAGAAACTAGAGGGGGAGAGATGGCATCAATTGCAACATTAAGGGATCTTTTAGAAGCACTTATAGAATCTGCAAGAGAAGAGGGAAAACTCCATAAGGTACTATCTGATGTGGAAAACCTATTTGAGGTGGTTAACAACTATGAAGAGATAAGGGAAATACTGGGAAGTCCGGCATACGATGTGGAAAAAAGAAAGGAGTTGGTAAATGAGATAGCCCGGATCTTTAATTTTGATAGTTTAACAGTTAACTTTGTAAGTTTGATAATTGAGCTTGGCAGGTTTAAGGCGTTTCTAAGGTCACAGGAGCCAACAATAAGAAGGCTAAGGAGGGCTTCGGGCAAAATAAAGGCTGAGATAGTAGTGGCCAGAAGCCTTTCAGAGTCAGAGCTAAATACCTTAAAAGAATCCATCAAGAAGCTTACCGGAAGTGAGGTGGATGTTAGTGTAAAGGTGGATCCAACCATACTTGGAGGAATTATAGCAAAGATTGAGGACAGAGTATTTGACAGTAGTATAAAGACCCAGCTGGAGAGAACGAAGGTACTTCTCTCCACTTAATCCACGAACCATATAGGATTAAAAGGAGCGAGCAAAAATGGAAGAGATTAGGATAGGCGAAATCAGTGAGATACTAAAAAGCAGGATAAAAGGGTACAAACAGGAAATTGTAACCTCTGAGGTTGGAACTGTAATATCTGTGGGTGATGGTATAGCTCGTGCTTATGGACTCGATGAGGCTATGGCAGGTGAGCTTGTGGAGTTCCAAAGCGGTGTTATGGGGCTTGTGCTTAACCTTGAGGAAGACAATGTGGGTATAGCTATATTTGGAGAAGACAAGTACGTAAGAGAGGGGGATCTTGTAAAGCGTACCGGAAGGCTTGCAGAGGTTCCAGTTGGAGAGGAGATGAAAGGAAGGGTTGTTAATGCACTTGGCTATCCTATAGATGGAAAAGGGGAAATAAAGGCCAAGGAGTTTAGGCGTATAGAGGTAAAAGCCCCCGGTGTTGTTTATCGCCAACCTGTGCGTGAACCTCTTCAGACAGGTATTAAAGCAATTGATGCAATGATACCCATAGGAAGGGGGCAGAGAGAGTTGATACTTGGTGATCGTCAAACCGGAAAGACAGCGATTGCCGTTGATACCATATTAAACCAGAGGGATCAGGATGTATATTGCATATATGTTGCTATAGGGCAAAAGCAATCAACCGTTGCACAGGTGGTAGATAAGCTTAAAGAGTTTGGAGCTATGGAGTATACCACCGTTGTTGCTGCTACTGCTAGCGATCCTGCTCCATTCCAGTTTATCGCTCCATATGCAGGATGTGCTCTTGGAGAATACTACCGTGATACTGGAAGACATGCCCTTGTAGTCTACGATGACCTTACTAAGCACGCTTGGGCGTATCGTCAGCTTTCCTTATTGTTAAGACGTCCTCCAGGTAGAGAGGCTTATCCTGGGGATGTTTTCTATTTGCACTCAAGACTGCTTGAAAGGGCAGCAAAGATGAGGGACGAAGACGGTGGTGGATCTCTTACCGCGCTTCCTATAATAGAGACCCAAGCAGGTGACGTCTCTGCCTACATACCTACAAACGTTATATCTATTACGGATGGCCAGATATATCTTGAAAGTGATCTTTTTTACGCTGGCGTTAGACCTGCAATAAACGTAGGGCTTTCTGTTTCCAGAGTAGGAGGCTCCGCTCAGATCAGGGCTATGAAACGCGTTGCAGGAAGGCTCAGGCTTGAGCTTGCCCAATACAGAGAGGTTGAGGCGTTTGCTCAGTTTGCTTCTGATCTTGATAAGGTTACACAAGCTCAGCTTGCACGTGGAAGCAGGTTGGTTGAAGCCTTAAAGCAGGATCAGTATCAGCCATTACCTGTTGAAAAACAGGTTCTTCTTATATTTGCTGTAACAAACGGGTATGTGGATAGTTATCCGGTTGAGGCTGTTAGAAGATATGAAAAGGAGCTTTATGTTTTCTTTGAGGCCAAATACCCGGGTATTCTTGAAGAGATTAGAACCAAAAAGGATATCTCAGATGACCTTGCACAAAGGATAAGAAAGGCGCTTGATGAGTTAAAAGAGAAACTGGGAGATTTTAAATAAACAAAAGGTGAGATATGCCTAGCTTAAGACAGATTAGAAGAAAAATAAGCAGTGTAAAGGGCACGCGCAGGATAATGAGTGCCATGAAGTTAATCTCTGCTGTAAAACTTCAGCGTGTTCAGGGGCTTCTTCTTGCCTTTAGACCCTATTCAGATGCCTTCTCGGAAATTGCAAAGGACCTTGCTTTTAGATGTGACCCTAAGTGGCATCCCCTCCTTAGACGTCCCCAGGAGAGAAAGAAACTTCACGTTGTCTTTATGACATCTGATAGGGGACTCTGTGGGAGTTTCAACAGCAACCTAATTAGAAGAATGGAAACCTTCCTTGTTATAGATGCTAAGGCGTATGAGCAGGTAAGTTTTAGGTTTGTTGGAAAGAGGGGAAGGGATCACTTCAGAAGACAAAAAGTACAAGTTCAGGTAGGGGAGTTTGTAACTGCAAAGAGTTATATAGGTGTTAACGAAAGGAATTTCGGTCCGGTGGCAAAAGAAATTTCCTCTGATCTAAGCAGGGAGTTTGCACAGGGAGAGGTAGATGAAGTTATACTTGTTTACAACTACTTCAAATCTGCTCTCTCACAGGTTATAACCTTTGAAAGGATTCTTCCTATTGAACCTGAAGAAAGGCTGGGTGATTCTCGGGCTATAGATTACATATATGAGCCAGATAGAGAGGGTGTTTTAAATTTTGTCTTGCCTAGGTATGTAGAAACTAGGGTAGAGAGGGCTCTTCTTGAGTCTATTACCAGTGAGCATGGGGCACGCATGACTGCTATGGAAAACGCTACAAGGAATGCTGATGAGGTTATAAGAAAACTCACTCTTTTATTCAATAAAACAAGACAAGCCCTTATTACAAAGGAGCTTATGGATATAGTAAATGGAACCGAGGCCCTAAGGAAAGGAGGTGTTGATTGATATGGAGAAAACAGATGGAAGGATAGGAAGAGTGGTTCAAATTATGGGACCAGTTCTAGATGTTGAGTTTAAAGATGGAGAGTTGCCTCCAATATACACTGCAATTAGAGTTACAAATCCGCTTATAAACGATAAAAAGTGGAACCTGGTACTTGAAGTAGCTCAGCAATTGGGTGGAAAAAGGGTTCGCTGTATCGCTATGGATACAACGGATGGAATAAAAAGGGGAGCAGAGGCATTAAACACTGGAGAGGGTATAACGGTACCAGTTGGAAGGGAGGCTCTTGGAAGGCTTATGAATGTTGTGGGGGAACCTATAGATGAAGCAGGTCCTATAGAAACAAAGGAAAGATGGCCTATCCATCGGCCTGCTCCTAAGTTTGTAGAGCAGAGTACAAAGCTTGAGGTGTTTGAAACCGGTATAAAGGTAATTGACCTTCTTGCCCCATTTCTTAAAGGTGGGAAGATAGGGCTCTTTGGGGGAGCAGGTGTTGGAAAAACAGTGCTTCTTATGGAGCTTATACACAACGTGGCCAAGCAACACGGAGGTGTATCCGTATTCGGAGGGGTTGGGGAGAGAACCCGTGAGGGAAATGACCTGTGGCTTGAGATGAAAGAGTCAGGCGTTATAAAGAACACGGGTCTTGTTTTTGGACAGATGAATGAGCCCCCTGGAGCAAGGGCTCGAGTTGGTCTTACGGCTCTTACCCTTGCAGAGTACTTTAGAGATGTTGAAGGACAGGATGTTTTGCTCTTTATAGATAACATATTCCGCTTTACCCAGGCAGGTTCAGAGGTATCGGCCCTTCTTGGAAGAATCCCCTCTGCTGTTGGTTACCAACCAACCCTTGCCACTGATCTGGGAGAGCTTGAGGAAAGGATTACCTCTACCGTCAAGGGTTCTATTACCTCAGTTCAGGCTATATACGTACCTGCAGATGACCTTACGGACCCGGCTCCTGCAACGACCTTTGCTCACCTTGATGGAACCATAGTTTTGTCACGTCAGCTTACCGAGCTTGGAATATATCCGGCTGTTGATCCCTTGGATTCAACCTCACGAATTCTAGACCCCAGAGTGGTTGGGGAAGAACACTACAACGTTGCACGTGAGGTTCAGAAGATACTCCAGCGATACAAACAACTACAGGAGATTATAGCAATTCTTGGAATGGATGAGCTATCTGAGGAGGACAAACTCATTGTTGCAAGGGCAAGAAAGATTCAAAGGTTGCTTTCCCAACCTTTCCATGTTGCAGAGCAGTTTACCGGTACTCCGGGTAAGTATGTATCGATAAAAGAGACGATTGAGGCCTTTAAAGAGGTTATTTCTGGAAACATGGATGAGGTTCCTGAGCAGGCCTTTTATATGGTGGGGAATCTGGAAGATGTATACGTAAAGGCTAAAGAACTGCTTTCCAGATAAGAGGAGAAACTAAAGTGGCTGATAAACTGTGGCTAAGAGTTATAACACCTTCTAGTCTTGTTGTGGATGAGGAAGTTGATGAGGTTCTAGCTCCTGGAGAGCTTGGAGAGTTTGGAATACTTCCAGGACATGTTCCTTTTATAACCCTTCTTGCACCTGGTGAGTTAATCTACAGGAAAGATGGAACTGAGAAGAGATTTATACTTTTGGGGGGTATTTTAGAGGTTAAAGACGACAAGGTTAAGGTACTTACCGAGTTTGTTGAGGACCCTTCAAGCATAGATCCTGCGGTAGCCAGGAAAGAGTTAGAGGCCGTTATGGAGGAGCTAAAAGGTTTTGGGGGAAGCTCAAAGGAGCTTAAAGAGCTAACCCGCAAACTAAAGCTTGCTCAGATAAGGGCAGGTATTGGCTGATAACCGTAGCTTGCCTGTTAGCAGCTAAATGTGATCGTAGTAGTAGTCTAGCCCAAGATGGGTTATAAGCTCTTCGCCTCTTAAATAACGCAGGGTGTTTTTTAACTTCATAAGCTGGATAAAGAGATCGTGTTCAGGGTAAAGCCCCTCCCTTACCATAGGGCTTTTAAAATAGAAGGAAAGCCATTCTTGTATTCCATAGAGGCCTGCTCTTTGGGCTAGATCCAGGAAAAGAACGAGATCAAGCACTATTGGGGCTGCAAGTATGCTATCCCTGCACAGGAAATTTATCTTTATTTGCATTGGATAACCAAGCCATCCAAATATATCTATGTTATCCCAAGCCTCCTTTGCATCTCCTCTTGGGGGGTAGTAGTTGATTCTCACCTTATGATAGAAATCCGAGTAGAGTTCAGGATACAGATCGGGTTGCAGTATGTGTTCAAGAACGCTAAGCTTGCTTTCCTCTTTTGTTTTAAACGAATAAGGGTCGTCTAAAACCTCTCCGTCTCTGTTTCCAAGTATGTTTGTTGAAAACCATCCCTTAAGCCCAATCATCCGGGCCTTTAGCCCTGGGGCTATAATGGTTTTCATTAGCGTTTGCCCGGTTTTAAAGTCCTTTCCAGCTATAGGAACCTTTTTCTCTATTGCGAGCTCAACAAGGGCTGGAATGTCTACGGAAAGGTTTGGAGCTCCATTTGCATACGGTATACCACACCTTAATGCAGCATAGGCATAAATCATGCTAGGTGCAATATCGGGATGGTTATCCTTTAGGCCCTCTTCAAAACTTTCAATTGAGCTGTGTACCTTAGAAGGCTTTAGGTAAACCTCTGTGCTACCGCACCATATCATAACTGCTCTGCTGATCCCATTTTCTTTCTTAAATCGTTCAATATCTTCTATAAGTTGTTCTGCAAGCTCAAACTTTGTCTTTCCCCTCTTTAGGTATGTTCCATTTAGTTTCCTAACATACCTCTTATTAAAGACAGCTGGCATGGGTTTCTTTTCTTCCAGTACGTCCTTTAGATTATCTAGAAGTGTCTTTTCAAGAACACCAGCTTTAAGAGCAGATTCATAACAGTTATCCGGGAATATGTCCCATCCACCAAAGACCAAATCCTCAGGTTTGGCAAGGGGAACAAAGTCTTTTATACGGGGGAACCTCTTTTCGGTTCTCTTTCCCAGCCTGATTGTTCCCATCTGGGTAAGTGACCCTATGGGTAAACCCAATCCCCTTTTTATTGCCTCAACTCCTGCAATGAAAGTGGTGCTTACAGCTCCCCCCATTCCCGGGAGCAAAACACCCAGCTTCCCTTCAGGAGAGAGAATCTCTATATTGTTGCTATGTTTTTGCTTGTGCTTGGATGGCAAGGAAAACTACCTCTTTGAATACTGTTGCCCTCGTCTTGCTTTCCTTCTTCCGTATTTCTTTCTCTCCACCATTCTTGGATCTCTTGTCAGAAGCCCTGCACTCTTTAGGCTTTTTTTAAAGGCCTCGCTTACATTAAGAAGCGCTCTTGCAAGCCCATGCCTTATGGCACCAGCCTGTCCGCTTAGCCCGCCTCCACTTACGTCTATATAAACATCGAACTTCCCCATAGTCTGGGTTACTTTAAGTGGTTCAAGTGCGTGTGCCCTCCATGCCTCTCGTGGAAAGTAGAGATCAACTGGCTTTTCGTTTATAGATATCTTTCCTTCACCCGGGCGAAGCCAAACACGCGCAACCGAGGTTTTTCGTCTACCAGTTCCATAATAGGTAACCTCTACCATACCTGTTATACCTCCAAGGGCTCCGGTTTTTGTGCATGGTGGGGATGATTATCACCGGAGTATACTTTGAGCCTTTTTATAAGCTTTTTCTGCCATTTGGTCTTGGGTAACATTCCCCATACAGCTTTTCTGATTATCTCTTCAGGGTTCTTTTTTAAAAGCTCTCCAGCGGTTATGGATTTAAGTCCTCCCGGATAAGGAGTATGCCAATAGTAGGTTTTTTGACTCCACTTCTTTCCCGTAAATCTGACCTTGTCAGCATTTATAACGATAACGAAGTCCCCTATATCAGCATGGGGTGTAAACTGTGGTTTGTCTTTACCCCTTAGCAACCTTGCAATCTTCGTTGCAAGCCTTCCTACAGTCTTACCTTTGGCATCTATCAGATACCATTTTTTCTCTATATCTTCACTTTTGGCCACATAGGTTTTCATCTCAGCTTTCCCCTGTATTCTAGGCAGGTAAAGCATTCTACCAAATCCCTTTTAATTGTCAAGCAGTGGTCTGGCTCATATAAGCGATTAAAAGTTTGCTTCTTGATTAAAAGATCGTGTGTGGTAGGGTAGGTGTAAAGTATATTTTTGGGTAAAGTTAGACTATGAGTGTAAACAAGAATATAAAATTACTGGTATTTGATGCTTATGGAACCCTATTTGATACCAGCTCGGTCATATCTTTATGCAATGAGCTATTTCCAGGTTATGGTGGGGAATTAAGCAGGATTTGGCGTTCCAAACAGTTGGAGTACACCTGGCTTCGTAGTTTGATGGAGCGTTATGTTACCTTCTGGAAGGTAACTGAGGATGCACTGTTGTTTGCCTGTAAGACGCTAAATCTCTCATGTGAGCTGTCTGCTCGAAACCGTCTTATGGAGGCTTATCTGAGGCTTGCTCCTTATCCTGATGTAAAGATAGCATTGAGTGCTCTCTCAGGATACAGACTAGCAATACTCTCAAATGGGTCTCCCTTTATGCTTGAGGCTATGTTAAAGAATGCAGGGCTAGAGGGTGTATTTGCTTATGTAATAAGTGCAGATGAGGTTAGTGTATACAAACCGAGTCCTCTTGTATATGAGCTTGTAGTTTTAAAGACAGGTTTGGGTGTTAATTCCATTGGTTTTGTTTCCTCTAACTCTTTTGACGTTAACGGTGCAAAGTCATTTGGGTTATGGACATGCTGGGTAAACCGTTCAAAAAACATCTGGGATGAGCTTGACTTACTGCCTGACGTAACAGTGGAGAGTTTAACGGAATTAGTAGATATACTTCCAAAGTAGGTAGGTAAGCAGGATACCAGGGGTATACTATTTGTGGGTTCTCTGTGTTATACTTTGATTCTAAGGTAAGGCTGGAGTGGGGATATGGTATGTGATAATTGTGGGGAAGTTTATGAGTTAGCAGATAATACGTTTATTAAAACAAACCTTAGTAACCTTGGTTACAGGACTGAATACAATTTATGTCCAAAGTGTGCTGAGGTATTGATAACCTTGATAAGGTATAGGCTTCTAAGAAGGGCCTATCTAATAGTGAATAAGTACCTTATAAGTATCAACAGGTAGGGTTACAGGTTTTTAACTTCTGCCGTTATACCTGGAATTCTAGCTAGATTCATTGTATTCTGTTTCGTAGATAAATTATCTAAGGATATAAGGGTAGGGGAATAAATAATGAGGAAACCTAATAGATTAATAAGGGAAAAGAGTCCTTATTTGCTTCAGCATGCATATAATCCTGTGGATTGGTATCCGTGGGGAGAAGAGGCATTTGAGAAGGCAAAAAGGGAGGATAAACCTATTTTTCTCTCGATAGGTTATTCAACATGTCACTGGTGCCATGTAATGGAGAAAGAATCTTTTGAAGACCCAGAAGTCGCTAAGCTTATTAACGAGGTTTTTGTTCCGATAAAAGTAGATAGAGAGGAACGTCCAGACATTGATAATGTATACATGAAGGTATGCCAGCTAATTTCACAGGGAGGATGTGGTTGGCCACTAAACGTTATATTAACTCCGGATGGGAAGCCCTTCTTTGTGGCTACCTATATACCCAAAGAGAACAGATTTGGACGTATAGGGATGCTGGATTTGATACCTCGTATTAAGGAGTTCTGGGAAACACGACGCAAGGATATACTGGATTCGGCAGTTCAGATTACCTCTGTCCTAGAGAAGATATCTCAAGGAACTGAGAGTTTGGGGGGAGAGGATCTTGATGCTTCAACTCTTAATCTGGCTTATGAGCAGCTTGCTAGAAACTTTGACAGTACTTACGGAGGGTTCAGCCAAGCTCCTAAGTTTCCAACCCCACATAACCTTCTTTTCCTGCTTCGCTACTGGAAGCGTAGTGGAGACAGTAGGGCATTGTGGATGGTGGAGAAGACACTTCAAGCAATGCGCCTTGGAGGGATATACGATCATGTAGGATTTGGATTTCACAGGTATTCTACGGATTCAAAGTGGCTTGTTCCCCATTTTGAGAAAATGCTCTATGATCAGGCATTGATAGCTATGGCTTATACAGAGGCATACCAAGCAACGGGAAGGTTAGAGTACAGGGAAACTGCTGGTGAAATTTTTACCTATGTTTTAAGAGATATGACCTCACCTGAAGGTGGCTTTTACTCCGCCGAAGATGCGGACAGCGAGGGAGAAGAGGGAAAGTTCTATCTCTGGACGGAAGAGGAGATTAGAGAACTTCTTGGAGAGGAGTCTGAGCTTATAATTAAAATCTTTAACGTTGAGAAAGAGGGTAACTTTAGCGAGGAGGCAAGTGGAAGAAGAACAGGAAGAAATATACTTTACTTACGTAAGCCTCTTGCAGATATCTCAGCCTCTCTTAATATCCCTTTTGAAGAGCTAAAGGCTCGAGTTGAACGTGCACGTGAGAAACTTTTCTCCTACAGAGAGAAACGTATACATCCCGGTAAAGACGATAAGATTTTAACGGATTGGAATGGGCTTATGATAGCAGCACTTGCAAAGGGGGGTATGGTATTTGATGAACCTAAGTATCTAGAGGCTGCCAGGCGTGCTGTAGATTTTATACTTAACCGCTTAACTACACCTGATGGAAGACTCCTTCACCGCTATCGTGAGGGAGAGGCTGCTGTGGTTGCAACACTTGATGACTATGCCTTCTTCATCTGGGGATTAATAGAGCTTTATGAGGCCACCTTTGATATTGGCTATCTTAAAATAGCCCTCAGGTTGAATGATGATATGATTAAACACTACTGGGATGAAAAAAATGGGGGTTTTTATCTAACTCCAGACGATGGGGAAGCTCTTATTGTACGTCCAAAGGAAATCTACGATGGTGCTATCCCTTCGGGAAATTCTGTGGCAATGCTTAACTTGCTAAGGTTGGCAAAGATTACCGCAAATCCGGATTTCGAAAGAAGGGCTATTGGTATTGTAAGGGTTTTCTCTAGGATCGTTAAGCAGTTACCTTTGGCGCATACACAACTTATGATTGCTCTGGACTTTGCACTTGGGCCATCTTATGAGGTGGTTGTCGTTGGAAAGCCTGGTTCAGAAGATACAAATAAAATGTTAAAATCTCTGCATAGGCCGTTTGTTCCAAACAAAGTGGTTGTGTTCTGCTCGACCGAAAAGGGTTATCCAGGTATAGAGGAAATTGCAGAATTTGCTAAAAACTACTCTGCCCTGAATGGTAAGGCTACAGCTTACGTGTGTATTAACTATGAGTGTGGCCTTCCAACGACAGATGTAGATAAGATGTTAGAGATGTTGGGTATACAAAGATAAATAAAAATTTGGATATCTTGCTTTTCAACAACTTGTTTTTATAATTTCTTTTGAATGGTAAACAATAAATAGTTTTGTTGTATAGGCTAAGGGAGGAGCCGATGCCTAGGAAGGGTAAGAAGAAAATAAAAGATTTGGTTGATTTGCTTGAAAATCCAGACAGTGAGGCATATATAGGTGGAGATTATGAGGACTTAATGGAGCAACTAGAGAGGGATTTAGAAGAGGAGGAGGAGATTCAGGAGGAAGAGGAAGAGTAGCTACTGTGTCTTTCTTCAGATGTGTTTTCATTCCTTCTTAAGTAAACCATGAGAACGGAAAGAGCAGCAGGGGTCATACCCGAGATACGGCTTGCTTGTCCAAGGGAGACTGGACGGATACGAGAGAGCTTCTGTATTATTTCCTTGGATAGGCCTGGTATATTTTCGTACGAAAAACCTTCGGGAATTTTTATGTTCTCCAGTTTTTTGAACTTCTCTATCTGCTCTATCTGTCTTTGAATGTAGCCTTCATATTTGACCTCCATTTCAACCTGAATGGAGATATCGGTGTTTACAAGGGTAGCAGATACTGGATCAATGAGTGCGAGTTCTCTGTAAGTGATCTCAGGTCGTCTTAGAAGTTCTTTAAGAGTATAAGGTTTTTTAAGTGGGGAGGAGCCAAGCTGTATTAGTATATCATTTGTCCTTAAATCCGGAAAAACCTTTGTATGCTCCAGCCTTTCAAATTCCTCTTGTATTTTCTTTTTCTTTTGAAGGAACCTAAGAAAATCTTCTTCTCTTACAAGTCCCAGCTTGTAACCTTTTTCTCGAAGCCTAAGATCTGCATTATCTTCTCTAAGTATAAGCCTGTACTCCGCTCTTGATGTGAACATTCTGTAGGGTTCATCTACCCCCTTTGTTACAAGGTCATCTATAAGAATACCGATATAGGCTTCAGAACGGTCAAGAATAAAAGGACTTTCCCCTTTTACGCGAAGTGCTGCGTTTATGCCTGCTATAAGTCCTTGGGAAGCAGCTTCTTCGTAACCAGTTGTTCCGTTTATCTGTCCTGCAAAAAACAGATTCTCAATAAGCTTTGTCTCAAGTGTTGGCTTTAGCTGGGTTGGGTCTGAGAAGTCATATTCCACTGCATATCCAGGTCTCATTATCTCTGCTTCTTCAAGCCCTCTTATTGTCCTTATGAATTCGTATTGTACATCAAGCGGAAGGCTCGTTGAGATTCCATTAGGGTATATCTCGTAAGTTCCCCATCCTTCGGGTTCAAGAAACACCTGATGTCTTTCTTTATCCGGAAACTTTACAACCTTGTCTTCTATGGAAGGACAATAACGTGGACCAATACCTTTTATTATCCCTGAGTAAAGCGGAGATTTGTGAAGATTGCTTCTTATTATCTGATGGGTCCTTTCATTGGTATAGGTAATGTAGCAAGGAAGTTGTTCTCTTTCTATTTTGTCATTGGAAAAAGAAAAGGGTTTGGGTTCTGGATCTCCTGGCTGAACTTCAAGTATATCCCACTTTATGGTTCTCCCATCTAGTCTGGGAGGTGTTCCTGTTTTTAGTCTGCCTATCCTGAAACCAAGTTTCTGGAAGGATTCCGAGATTCCATAAGCAGGAGCTTCGCCTGCACGTCCAGCAGAGATCTGGGTTAGCCCTATATGGATAAGACCATTGGGGAATGTACCGGGAGTTACCACAACTGCGTCTGCAAGGAAATGCTCTCCCAGGCTGGTTTTCACTCCTACTGCCCGTCCACCTTCAACCAGAAAACCTTCTACCATTCTTTGCTTCAGGTCTATGTTTTTTTCGCTCTCAAGAGCCTTTCTCATATAGGTTTTATAAGCCTGTCTGTCTGCCTGAATTCTAGTTGCCTGAACTGCTGGCCCCTTTCTGGTGTTTAATCTTCTGAACTGAATAGCAGTTGCATCAGCTGCCTTCCCCATTTCTCCCCCTAAAGCATCTATTTCCTTTACAAGATGACCTTTTCCGACTCCACCTATGGAGGGGTTACATGACATAAGCCCTATTGTATCTAGGTTTCCCGTGAGAACAAGGGTTTTACATCCCATTCTTGCTGCAGCAAGTGCTGCTTCACATCCTGCATGGCCTGCACCAACTACGATTACATGATACTTCTTTGGATACGTAATTGCCATCGTTTCTTTCCCCCTCTGGGTAACTTAAACAGTTTATTCTAAAATCTTTACCTTTTATCGTCAAATTTATCTGTTCTTGTTGATTTTATATGTGATGGTAAAATAAACTCTCACTTTCTTTTACAAGGAGAAGCTATCTGTTGTGGAAACACCCTCAGATATCTTTGCTAGGATAGAAAAGAAGATTTGGGAAAGGTTTGAGGAGTTTTCAGGTATAAACTCGGTCTACAAGTTTATACTGGATGGACCAAGTGGCGGTATATGGATAGTAGACTTAAGAAAGGATAGCTTTGGTGTTAGGTTAGGAGAAGAAGAGGCTGACTGTACAGTTAGGATCTTAGATGAGGACTTTGTAAAATTAGCCAATAGGAGACTAAAGGCAGAGTACGCTTTTATAATGGGGAAAGTAAGATTATACGGTGACATCAGACTGGCTACAAAGCTTGGTGGTTTATTAAAAGGGTAGGGTAAGTTTCTTTCTTTTATCTGAAATCCTTATTTTGGTCTTGTTCCATATATAACAAAAAGAGCGGATATGGTTATTGTAACAAGCCATAACACCCATAGGACAAGTGCTGTGGGATAAAACTTACCTGCTATACTTACTGCTTCTCCACTTGCCCCTACCGTGGGAATATTGCCTTGAAGGTAAATCCCAACTAGGACAACCGATATGCCCGCAGATATGGAGATAACCCTTTGAATCCATATCATGGTAACGTGAACTCTAGTTTGGCTGTATGCTTAAGCTCTACACTTCTAGTGTTTAATAACCCCTGAAAGTTCGAACTCACTTATTTCACCGCTGTTTTTTTTGAGATCTAGGTTCTTTTTATGATCTTTAAAATTTCCCTCTGCACTTCCCAGAGTTATTTCTTTAGCAGGAAACGGATAAACCGGATTTAATACCTTCTGAGGTGTGTTTGGATCATTCCCCATAACGGGCTCAACAGTAATGTTCCCAAAATTGCCTATGCTCATTCTATAGGGCTTTAAAGGCTCATTTGGAATCTCTATTTTTATAACCTCTGCTTTTATACCCAGTTGTTCTCCAAGGTTTGCAAAGGGAGGAGCCGATAGAATAGACCTTAGAGACTCTTGTTGTTCCTTGGATGCGTTTTTATCTATGTAGTAAGCGGTATATAACCATTTTTGGGTTCCAGCTTTCACTGACCCCGTAAATTCACCCATATATCCCCATGTAACACCGTCTAGAGAAACGTTACCATACTTGCCCTCAATTATCTTAACTCCTCCAACAAATCTACAATGCCCATGTTGAGGCTCTAACCCAAAAAGACATGGACAGGAAACCTGACATGTGTCTGCTACAACCATCTGTGCCTTCATGTTCCAGGTTGTGGTTTCTTCCTGTGGCAGTGTGGTAGAGCTAAGAATAAAAAAAACGCCTATTATAATAGACCCTGTAATAAGGATTCTCATTTTTTATCCTCCTGTTTTATTAGATTTTAAAACCCTTATTTATCAGGAGGAGAGCAAACTTTGTTCTGAATTAACTAAGAGGGTAAGCTACAAACCCGCTTTAGGCTATAGAAAGAAAAGGATTATTCCCTCCTCTCCACCCATTATATATTGAGCCACAGCTTAAAGTCAAGCAAAAATTAAGGTGTTAGAACTACCTTTATTGCGTTTTCCTCTTTGCTATCCATTAGCCTGTACCCCTTTGGGGTTTCACTTAAAGGTAAATCGTGGGTTATTATGGCGGTTGGGTCTATCTTTCCGTTCTCAATAAGTGGTAAGAGTTGAGAAATGTAGTTCTTTGAAGGACATACCCCTCCTCTAAGGGTGAGATCTTTTAAATAGAAATCAAGCATTGGAATTGGTACGGCTCCGGTAAATAGACCTACAAATGATATGGTTCCTGCAGGCCTTGTTATCTTTACAGCGCTTGACAGAGCCTCTTCAGAGCCTATGCACTCTAAAACAGCATCTACCCCTCTTCCATCTGTTACTTCCAGTATTTTGTGGATAGGGTCTTCTTTCCTTGAATTTATAACAAGGTCACTTCCTAACTTTTTTGCAACATCTAGTCTGAAGTCGTGTCTCCCAACAGTTATTACAAGTGAAGGACCAAAAAGTCGTGCTGAGGCAGTTGCAAAAAGGCCAATCGGGCCATCACCAAATACTGCAACCCTGTCTCCGGGTTTTATATTTGCCCACTCCGCACAGAAATAGCCTGTTGAAAATATGTCACCTAGAAATAGAGCCTTTGTGTCTTCGATGTTTTCTGGAACCTTCTCAAGAGTAGAGTCTGCAAAGGGTACTCTTACATACTCAGCTTGTCCTCCGGGAATATCTCCAAATGCCTTTCCAAAACCAAAGCACCCTCCACCTCCTATGCATGAAGTTGGAACACGGTTGCGGCAGTTTATACATACCCCGCAGCTTACCCAGAATGGAGCAACAACTTTATCCCCTTTCTTGAGGAGCCTTACATCACTTCCTGTTTCTTCTACTATTCCAATGAACTCGTGTCCAACTATAAACCCCTCATCCATTGGAACTTTTCCTCGGTAGAAATGTAGGTCAGAGCCACATATAGCGCTTTTTGTGACTCTAACGATAACATCGGTTGGTTTCTTTATTTCTGGGTCTGGAACAACCTCTACTCTAACATCTCTTATACCATGATACGTTACGGCTTTCATTTTCTTTCCCCCTGTTTTGTATTTTAAAATACTACATGGTTTCCTAAAGTGTTTCCATAGAGTTTAAATTACCAAATGGTCATGGTCTTTAATAAAAGATATAACAGCTTTGTTGAATTCTTCTGGTTTTTCTATAGGGGGTACATGTCCACAATCTCTCATAACAAGAAGCTTTGAGTTCTTTATGTTTTCGTGAAGGATCCTTGAGTATTTTAATGGAATAAGTATGTCTTCTTCCCCAACGATTATAAGGGTTGGTGCGGTTATGTTTGATAACCTCTCATGTATGTTGTGCTTAAGGCATCCCCTTGCAAGATTTATTACAGCCTTGGGTGGATTTGTCTTTACGCTGGCTTCTTTTAAGGAGAGTATCTTTTCCAGATTGTTTCTTATAAAGTTCTCTGAAAAAAGAAATGGCAGTGCTACATCGTATCTGAGTTCACTCCCACCTACCTCTGTGGCTTTTATCCAGGTTTTAATGATTAGCTCAAGCAGGGTACCTATATAGCTGCATGTATCAACCAGAACAAGGGCCCCTAACCTCTGTGGATAATTAACTGCGAAGTGTTGGGCTATCATCCCCCCGTTTGAAAGACCAACTATGTGAGCTTTCTCTATACTTAATTTATCAAGCAGTCTCTTTAGGTCTTCTGCATGTATTTCAGGTGTATACTCCATATCAGGTTTATCAGATTGTCCCTGACCACGGCAATCGTATCTTAAGACACTGTACCTTTTTGAGAAGTCAGGAACCTGAAGTATCCATCCGTTAACATCCATTGTAAGCCCATTTATAAAAACAACATATGGCCCTTTACCATTTAGCTCGTAGTTTAGCTTAACTCCGTCTATATCTATTCTAGGCATGGTGTTTTCTTTGCTCCTTTAGAATATCGCTTAACTCTCTTATTATATAGTCGGGTTTTACCTTGGATCTTATAACTTCTTTTTCCGTGGCTGATCCGGAGAGAACAAGAATTGTTCCTATCCTTGCCCGTTTTCCCCCAAGTATGTCAGTTTGAAGGGTATCCCCAATTATTGCAATCTTTTCTCCCCTTTTGGGGTTTAATTTCTTTTTTGCCAACTCAAACATAATGGGTTCTGGTTTTCCAACGGTTATTGCTCTCTTACCTGAGGCAACCTCTATTGAGGCTAGGATTGCTCCGGTTGCAGGAATTAGCCCTTCAGGTGTGGGGAAATAGGGGTCACGATTTGTTCCTATAAACAAGGCCCCGTTTCTTACAGCAAGTGTAGCTATTTTCATCTCTTCATAGTTAAATTCAGGATGGCCTCCAATTATTACAAAATCCGCTTTTTTGGCATCTTCTCCTTGAATTATCCTGACTCCTATTGACTCTATCTCTTCTTTAAGTGCTCTGGTTCCTACAACATAGGCCGTTTTCCCATATGGTCTGTGGTATTCCTTAAGATAGTAGGCTACTGCTGTTGAGGATGTTATTACCTCTTCTGGGGCTGTAGGGATATCAATGTCACTTAGTTTCTTTGCATAATCCTTTGAAGAACTTCTTGGGTCATTTGTTAGGAACAAAACCCGCTTGCCCATCTCTCTTAGTCTGCAGATTGTTTCTGAAACACCTGAGATGGGTTTGCTTCCTATATACACAACCCCGTCTAGGTCTATTATGAAGTACTCAAAGAACTCTACCAGCTTCATCTTTGTCCCTTGCTTACCCTAGAAGTTATAAGTTGTAACCTGTGGGATTAACCCCATATGTACTTTTTGAGTAATTCTTGCTTGTCTTCCTCAACTGCTTTTCTGCGAATACGGATTACTTTTAACGTGTCATCTTGGATCATTTCAACGCCTATAAGGTTTAGAATATCTGATGCAGCTTGCCTGTAGCCATCGTAGTACTCCAGAACCTCTCCTGCAGCTCTGACGGTTGAGGAATCTAGGTAAAGAGCTATTGCAGCAAATTCCTTTGGAACGTCTTCATCTATCTCAAGTTTATAGTCCTTAAGTACATCTGATAAAATATGCTTTTTCCACATCTCTACTATCTTATCAAAGTCTTCTACTCTCATCTTTTGATGTTCCCTCCCCTACTTAGTCTGCAAACCAACTTTGCTGGTTTAGTGAAAACTCATAAGTTTTATCATAATAGATATACCTTTGTATGTTAAGGCTTACAAGTAACCAATCAGCTCTGGCTTCTTTTCTTTAGTAGTTTACTGGCAACTATTATGTTATCCCTTCCACCAGCTTCAGCCATCTTTACTGCTTCTTCAAGACCTGCTTTGTTAGGAAGTGTTGCAAGTTTAAGGAGCATGGGAAGATTTACACCTGATATTACCTCTACCTTCTTTTCTTCCAGAAAGGTAAGACTTATATTTGAGGGGGTCCCACCAAACATATCTGTTACTATTAAGACACCATCTCCTTCATCAACCTTTTTGATAGCCTGCTTTATTTCCTTGGCAAAGAGGGTAAATTCTTTGTTCGGGTCTAGACAAACACTCTCCATCTTGACAGCAGGTTTTCCAGAGACAACAAACTTTACAACAGATATTAGCTCCTCTGCTAGTTTACCATGGGTTACCACTACAACTCCAACCATTGCCTCACCTCAACCTTTTGATATATCCCTGTGCCAGATGTTGGGGGAAAGGTGTTTAAATCTCTCTGCAATTTCATTAACGATCACAGCTGATCTGTGCTTTCCACCTGTACATCCTATTGCAATTGTTAAATAGGATTTACCCTCTTTCTGATACTTGGGAATCAAGAACTTTAAAAGGTCCACAATTTTTTCTATAAACTTTATGGTGTCTTCGTTTTTTAAAACATACTCTCTAACTTCTTTATCTAAACCGGTAAGGTTCTTTAGACCCTCTACAAAGTGTGGGCTGGGTAGAAATCTTACATCAATTACGACATCTGCATCATAGGGAAGACCGTATTTGTAGCCAAAAGAGAGAAAATTTAGAGATAACCTGTGGGAATCCGTTTTCCCGAATTTGTCCTGTATTATTTCTCTTAATTGATGGGTATTAAGCAGTGAGGTGTCTATTATGTGATCAGAGAGGTTTTTTATTTCCTTAAGCATTTCTCTTTCCCTTGCTATTCCCTCCAGTATGTTACCTTCAGGTGAAAGTGGATGCTTTCTTCTTGTTTCTTTGTATCTCTTTACCAGGGCTTCATTTGAGGATTCAAGGAATACAAGCTCAACCGTATATCCCTCTTCCTTTAACTCTTTTATAACCTCAGGAGCCCTTTCAAGAAATATACCTTCTCTTACGTCTATTACAAATGCTATTTTTGTGATACGTTCAGCAGATGTACTGCATAGCTCAATAAACTTGGGGACGAGTGTCGGAGGGAGATTATCAACGCAGAAGTATCCTGTATCTTCAAGTGCTTTTATTGCAGTGCTTTTACCGGAACCCGAAAGGCCGCTTACTATTACTATGGAAATCATTGTTTGTCTTTATTGCCCATAAAGGCTTGAAATCTCTCAGCAGTGTTTATTCCTCTTAACTTAAGTAGCTGGTTTCTTACAGCTACCTCAACGATTGTTGCTGTGTTTCTGCCGGGGCTTACGGGAAGTATTAGATAAGGAAGTTCTACTCCCATAATGGAGTAGCTTCTGTTTTCAAGACCAACTCTGTCGTATTCTTCGTTAGGATCCCAGTGGGCAAGTTCAATAACCATATCTATTTCCCTTTTATCCATAATGGATGTTGTTCCAAATAGATCCTTTATATTTATTATACCCACACCCCTTATTTCCATAAGGTACTTTATATTCTCCGGACCACTTCCAACGAGTTTCGATGTGCCAATTTTTCTTATCTCAACCACATCGTCTGCAATGAGTTTAGACCCTCTAAGTATTAAGTCAAGTGCGCATTCGCTCTTTCCCACTCCACTTTTCCCAAGTATAAGTACACCTAAACCGTGTATGTCCATAAGTACCCCATGAACGCTAACAAAGGGGGCCAGCCTTTCTTCTAAAATTGCATTTAGGCTTGAGATGAGTTTTCCCGTATAGAGGTTTGTTATAAAGAGGGGCATACTGTTTAGTTCACAGGTTTTTCTGAGTAATTCAGGAGGTAAAAGGCCTTTTGAAACTATAAAGGAGGGAACATCTTGTGTGCACAGGTTTTGGGCTGTCTTTTGTTGTTCAGCAGGTAGGAGCTTGTTGAAATAAGAGATCTCCGTTCGTCCCAGTATCTGTATCTTGCCTTCTTCAAGATGGATTTCGGGCTCAATCATCCTGAGACCAGGTTTTTGAACCCTATTTGATTTTATTTCTCGGTCTAATCCTCCATAGCCTGCTACAAGCTCAATCTGAAGCTCCCTTCCCCACTTTTCGTATAGCTCCTTAACCGCAAAAGGAACTCCGCTTTTAATGTTTTGCATCTTCTTCAATTATAAGTTCGTATATTTCGTCCTGGGATTTAGCTTGCATAAGCTTGGAACGAAACTCGGGGGATTTAAAGATCTTTGAAAATCTGGCAAGGAGCTTTAGGTGTGTTCCCGCAGAGTTCTCGGGTGCTAAAAGCAGTATAAAAAGATGGGTTGGATTGCCATCTAGTGATTCAAAATCCACTCCCTCTATACTTCTCCCAAAGGCTGTTATGATATTTGAAATTCCGCTTAATTTTCCATGTGGTATTGCTACTCCTGAATCAACAGCTGTACTACAGAGTCTTTCTCTTTCCATTAAAACCTCAACTAACCTTTCGGTATTTATGTTGTTGGAAACAGAGGATACATGCTCAGAAAGCTCCCTTATAACCTCTGCCTTGGTTTTTGAACGGAGATATGGAATAACCGATTCTTTCTTTAAAACGTCTGCTATCTTCATTGCTGTTTTCAAGGTGATATTAAACCCATTTTGTTTCCTTTTCTTTTATAAAGAACGTTTATCTCACCAGTTTCACTGTTTCTAAAGGTGAGAAAGTTTGCATCAGATACTCTTAGCTGTAGTATTGCTTCTTCTACAGACATAGGCTTTGCAGTTACCCTCTCAACAATAACATCGTCTGATTCTTCAACATGTGTTGAGTCGGTTGTTTCGGAACCTTTAGCGGCAATTTCCTCTTTTTGTTTCTTTCTTTTTGTTTTTATTCTTTTTTCCGTCTGCTTTTTTAGTTGTTTTATTATCCCATCAATTGCTCTATCTATGGCCGTATGCATATCCTCGGATTCAGATGAAGACATGGCTTTAAATGTTCCACTGTTTATTATTATCTCAGCTGTGTTTCTAAATTTCTCAACTCCAAGAACTATCTTTGTTTCGGAGAAGCTTCCTTTCGATTCTATGTATCTTTCCAGTTTCTTGAGTTTTTTTAGTACATATTTCTTTAGGTTTTCAACTTTTTGAGGATCATCTATGTGTCTTGTTGTTACAGTAACTTGCATCTCTATCTACCTCTTTTTGCCCTCTCTGAGGAAGAGGGTATTTTAAGGATTTTTCTATACTTTGCAATGGTTCTGCGAGCGATTTTTATATTTCTTTTCTCAAGTATCTTGGATATATCTTCATCGGAATAGGGTCTTTCTGGAGGCTCATTTGAAATTATGTCCTTTATAAGTGCCTTTACCCGCTCAAACGATACCTCTTTTCCATTTGACGTTCCTATCTTCCTTGAGAAAAAGGCCTTAAGCTCAACAGTACCAATCGGTGTTTGTATGTACCTTCTGCTTGTTATTCTGCTTACCGTCGATTCGTGTACACCAACTGCCTGGGCTATGTCTTTAAGCCTAAGGGGTTTTATGTATTCCTTCCCATATTCGAAAAAGTCTCTCTGAAACTCTACTATCTTTGTTATGATTTTCCTTACCGTTGCATTTCTTTCCTCAAGGCACTTTATTATGCGTTGTGCTGCTTCTAGTTTTTCCTTTATGTACTTTTTAGCCTCTGGAGAGAGATCATCCCCTTTATTTATCAGGTTTCTATAGTAGTTACTTATCCTTAACCTGGGCAGGTCACGGCTTACCTGCACCTGTAGTTCATCGTTGACCTTATAGACGTAGAAGTCTGGAACTACGTTTTTTTGTATATCCTTCATGTAAAATGGTCTTCCAGGTTTTGGCTCAAGAGAAGAGATAACAGAAACGGCTTCTTCTACCTTATCCGATGAGATCTCAAGAGCTTGTGCCACAGTATCGTAATCTCTTCTGGCTATATCCTCCAAGTGGTTGTCTATGATCTTTACCACTATGCTATCCTCATCGTAACCGAGGTCTTGTGCCTGTATCTTCAAACACTCTCTAAGGTTCCTTGCTCCTACTCCCGTTGGATCAAAGGAAAATTGAATTGTTTTTAAAACACTTTCAACACGTTCAATGTAGCTTTTGTCAGATTCTACAAGGTTTCTGTAAAACTGCTTTGATTCCTCCTCCAGCAGGTCTTTTGATTCCTTGCTCAAAGAGTGTTTCCATTTTGCAAACTCAATGGCTATATCCGTAAGCTCCGATTCAAGGTATCCATCGTCATTTATGTTGCCAATAATTAGCGATGCTATCTTTTTGTCTTCGGTTGAGAAGTCTGAAAGGCTAAGTTGCCAGTTAAGATAGTCTATGAGGGATTGAGGTGAACTCACCCTGTTTTCCCAAGGGGTTTCCTCTTCAGGTTCCTCAAAGAATTCCCTTATGTATGGGAGTTCGTTTTCTTCTCTTATCTTTAGCTCTTCCGGAATAAAAGGCTCTTCTTGCAGGGGTTCCAGAGGTTCTTCTTTGCCTCTCTCTTCTGCAACCTCAAGTACAGGGTTTTCTACTAGCTGTTGCTCTATGTATTCTTTTAGCTCAAGCGTTGTCATCTGGATTAGTTTTAAAAAGAGCTGTAGCTCCTGGGTTAGAATAAGACGCTGCTGCTGAACCAACTTCGGGGTTGCTTTTATCTCAACAGAGCTCATGATAAGAATCTTCCCATTGAAAGCCTAAATAAAATATTAAATCCCTCATGTTCAAATTTCTAGAACTATCTAGGACTTTTCACCCTAACGTAAACCAGTTATTATTAATAATACCAGTTTATAAAAAATATTAAAAGTTAATAGGGACTAAAGAGCATGGAGATTCAACCTCTGGGAAAGGTTCTTGTGTTTTTGGGACTGTTTCTCGTCGTAATAGGACTTCTAATAATTTTGGCTCCAAAGATCCCCTATATTGGAAGGTTACCCGGGGATATATATATAAAGAGGGATAACTTTACCTTCTATTTTCCCCTTGCCTCATCCATACTGATAAGCATAATCCTTACCATAATCCTTAATATTTTGCTATTAAAGAAGTAAACCCTTGCTTTGGTTCTTTCTAGGCCAATCCCATCTTCTTCTCATAGGCGCTTATTTTATCTTCGAGCTGTAGTGTAAGAGCGATATCATCTAGTCCTTCAAGTAAGCACTTTTTCCTAAATGGGTCTATTTCGAAGTGAATAATCAGACCTTCTTCATCTTTAAGAGTTTGAGACTCTAGGTCAACTGTAAGTTTGTATCCCTCTTTGGCTAAGACCCTTTTAAATAGCTCATCCACCGTTTCATCTAGAAGCACTATTGGAAGCATCCCATTTTTGAAACAGTTATTAAAGAATATGTCCGCAAATGAAGGTGCTATTATTACCTTGAACCCATAGTCTTTAAGCGCCCAGGGAGCATGTTCCCTCGAGCTTCCACATCCAAAGTTGCTTCTTGTAAGCAGTATTGAAGCTCCTTCATAACGTTTCTGGTTTAGGACGAAATCTGGATTTGGCTTGCCATCTTCAGTATACCGCCAATCATAGAATAAAAATCTGCCAAATCCTGTTCTCTCAATTCGTTTTAAGAACTGTTTGGGGATTATTTGATCGGTATCAACATTTACCCTATCCAGAGGGGCTACAATACCTGTAAAGGTTTTAAAAGGTTCCATTAGAGCTACCTCTCTATATATCTTTTTCCAGATCCCATTCACGTACATCAACAAAATGGCCCTCTATGGCTGCTGCCGCTGCCATAATGGGGCTTACAAGATGGGTTCTTCCACCTTTCCCCTGACGGCCTTCGAAGTTTCTGTTCGATGTGCTTGCACATCTTTCTCCAGGAGCAAGGATATCCGGATTCATTCCCAAACACATGCTGCAACCGGATTCTCGCCATTCGAAACCCGCTTCTTTAAAAATCTTGTCAAGACCAAGCTCCTCAGCCTTTCGTTTCACCTGTTGGGAACCTGGTACAACCATTGCCCTTACATTCTTGGCGACTTTTTTCCCTTTTACTACCCTTGCAGCAGCTATAAGGTCTTCAAGCCTTGAGTTTGTACATGAACCAATAAAGACCCGGTCTATCCTGATATCCTGTATTCTGGTTCCAGGTTCAAGCCCCATGTACTTTAAGGCCTGCCATGCGGCTTTTCTGGCATTGGGATCTTCAAACGAATCGGGATCAGGAACGTAACCCGTTACATCCGTAACCATACCAGGACTTGTTCCCCAGGTTACCTGAGGGGCCATTTTTGAGGCATCAAGCTCAACTCTTTTATCGAATACTGCCCCCTCATCCGTTTTTAACTCTCTCCAGATTTCTACAGCTTTCTCAAAATCCTTTCCTTTGGGAACATATTTTCTTCCTTCAAGGTACCTAAAAGTTTTTTCATCTGGGGCAATCATGCCGGCACGTGCACCTGCCTCTATGGACATATTACATATAGTCATTCTCTCTTCCATAGAGAGGTCTTCTATGGCTTCTCCTCTGTACTCAATCACTGTCCCTGTTGCTCCAGCAGTTCCTATGTAACCTATTATGCTAAGTATTATGTCCTTTGCTGTTACTCCTCGTGCCCTTTTTCCTCTTACATATACCTCAAACACTTTAGGGCGGGTTTGCCATAAGCACTGGGTAGCAAGTACGTGTTCTACTTCGCTTGTACCGATACCGAAGGCAAGTGCTCCAAAAGCGCCGTGCGTTGATGTGTGGCTGTCTCCACAGACTATTGTCATACCGGGTTTTGTAAGACCAAGTTCCGGACCTATTACATGGACTATACCCTGATAAGGACTAGTAAGGTCAAAGAGTGTAATACCAAACTCCTTGCAGTTTCTCCTGAGTGTCTCTATTTGCTTTGCAGAAATTGGATCTTCTATGGGCAGTGATCTATCAGTTGTTGGAACGTTGTGATCCATGGTTGCAAAGGTAAGATCAGGCCTTCTCACCTTGCGTCCGGAAAGACGAAGTCCTTCAAAAGCTTGTGGGGAGGTAACTTCATGAATTAGGTGAAGATCTATGTAGAGAAGGGTGGGTTTTCCAGGCTCTTCGTATACCACATGCCTTTCCCAGATTTTATCAAACAGTGTCTTAGCCATTTTGCATCCCAACTTTTTTGCCTACTATTATACATGAAGATAATGTCATTACATAGTGAATGCAAGTTTAGGTTAGGTGTTCTTTGGCCAAAATGCTGATCTACCTATAAACCTCGCACTAGCCCCAAGTTCCTCTTCTATCCTCAACAGCTGGTTGTATTTGGCCGTTCTATCACTCCTTGAGACTGAACCGGTTTTTATCTGTCCGGAATTTGTGGCAACTGCAATATCTGCAATTGTTGAATCCTCTGTTTCCCCTGAGCGGTGAGATATTATGTAGGTATAACCTGCCTGCAGGGCTGTACGAATTGCTTCCAGAGTTTCAGTAAGCGTTCCGATCTGGTTTACTTTTACGAGAATTGAATTTGCAACTCCTTCCTTTATCCCTCTAGATAGTCTTTGTGGGTTGGTTACAAATAGGTCATCTCCTACCAGTTGTACCCTGCTTCCCAGCTCTTCGGTAATTAGTTTCCATCCTTCCCAGTCGTCTTCTGACATTGGATCTTCAATGGATAAAATGGGATAGCTGTCTATCCATCTATTATATAGCTCTATTAATTCTTCCCTGCCAAACCTTCTATCTCCTATTGTGTATCTGCCATCTTTATAAAGCTCGCTTGAGGCAACATCCAGTGCTAGGGATATGTCTTTTCCAGGTCTGTATCCAGCTTTCTCTATTGCCTCTATCAGGTACTCAAATGCTTCTTCGTCTGTATTTAGATTGGGTGCAAATCCTCCTTCATCTCCAACAGAGGTTGAGTATCCCTTACCTTTAAGGATAGCCTTTAGGTTGTGAAAAACCTCTACACCTGCTCTTAGGGCTTCGGAGAAGGAATCAAATCCCACTGGAACGATCATAAATTCCTGTATATCCAGATTGTTATCTGCATGAACCCCTCCGTTTATTATGTTCATAAGGGGAACCGGAAGGATATTGGCCGATACACCTCCAAGATATCTATAAAGGGGTAAGCCGCATGAGGCGGCTGCAGCCTTTGAAACTGCAAGCGATACCCCAAGGATTGCATTTGCCCCCAGATTTGATTTGTTTGATGTTCCATCCATCTGAATCATCAATTTGTCTATCTCTGTTTGAGCTGTTACCTCCATACCTATTATCCTTGGGGCAATTACCTTGTTTACGTTTTTAACGGCCTTTTGAACTCCTCTGCCAAGGTATCTTTTTTTGTTTTTATCCCTAAGCTCAATTGCCTCGTGCTCTCCTGTTGATGCCCCTGAGGGAACGGATGCCCTCCCAAAGGCTCCGTCATCACACCTTACATCCACCTCTACCGTTGGGTTTCCACGTGAATCCAGTATCTCTCTTGCTTTTATTGAAACTATTTTTGCCACCTTTGTCCTCCTGTGTTAGGGTGTGGTGATGAGAAACTACCATAAGAGAGAATTTGTATCAAATCTATTTTAGATATACACTAAGTTAGAGCTATGAATGTCTTGGAAGCTAGAAGGCTTTTTATAGAAGCTGTAAGCAAGAAGAGAGAGGAAGAAATTGAGCTTGCAAGAGCTTCACTTCTTTTTGCTAAGGAGCTCGAATATCCGGAATTGGATATAGGGAGATATATGGATACAATTTGCTCAATGGCAGAAGAGGTTAGAAGGTATTTAGGAGGAAGTTCTGATCCTGAGCTGGTAGTAGAGAAGATAAGTAGGTACCTTTTTTTTGAAAAGGGGTTTAAAGGAAATACCAAGGATTATTATAATCCCAAAAACAGCTTTCTAAACGATGTTTTGGATAGAAAACTTGGTATTCCAATAACGCTTTCTATACTGTATATGGAGATTGCAAATAGGGTTGGTTTAGCTGCGTCAGGTGTTGGTTTTCCGGGTCACTTTCTTGTAAAGTGTAAGGGGAAGCAGGGTAAGGATATACTCGTTGATCCTTTTAATGAAGGGAGGGTAATCTCGGAAAGGGATTGTCAAACCCTACTTAACAGAATTTACCGAGGACGGCTCCGGTTTAAAAGGGAGTTTTTAGCCTCTGCTACAAAGAAACAGATTTTAGCTAGGATGCTGCGTAATTTAAAACTCGGTTATATAAACTCAAGGAATTATAAGAAAGCCCTTCCGGTAATTGACCTTATACTTATTGTAGATCCCATAGCTGTAGATGAGCTACGGGATAGGGGACTGATTTACTACGCACTTGAGTGTTTCTCTCACGCTTTATCTGATCTTGAAACATATATTAGCCTTTTCCCCAATGCAAGTGATAGAGATTTAATTAACCACTGTATCAAAAACCTTAAACGTCTGGTAGAGAAGATTAACTAGCCTATAGGGCTTTTTCTATTATTGGAATCGAATTTAAATTTCGGTAAAATCTTCAATCTAAGTTTAAGCTTCTAAGGGAGAAGGTTTTTTAGATATGTACAAAAAAGTATTTCTTCAGGGGTTATATCTGTTTCTGTTCTTTTTGCTTGCCTGTAGCGTGGGAGACGATAAAAGCCCATCTATGATTACGGATTTGAGGTTTGAGCCTCAAACCAGATTGCTTAAGTGGACTGCACCGGGTGACGATGGAAATTCTGGAACCGCAACCATATATGACATTAGATTCTTTCAGGATACGGAAATTGCTCAGGAATTGGGGGTGTCTTCTATAGATGAGTTAACCTCTTCTCAGATAGAGGAGTTTGTGCGTGGGAACTTCTCAGAAGCAACTCAGGTACTTGGTGAACCACCACCTGAGAGTGCTGGTAGTGCTGAGAGTTTTATGGTTCCCAGACTGGATATAGCAGGGGAGAAGGTTTTTTTCTTTGCTATTGAAACACGCGATGAAGTGGGTAACAGCTCGGATCCTTCAAATGTGGTTGCTGGTGGAGCCCCTTTGGTTTTTGCTCAGTTTGAGAGTAGTGTCTCTGGTAGCTGTTTTGGGGAATCTATAGGAAGTGGTGATTTTAACGGTGATGGTATAATGGACATTGTGGTTGGTGATCCCTGCTTGGGAAGGGTTTACCTTTTTTTCGGTGGTAAGTCCTTTCTGGATAAGATTGCTGGGAAGGGAAGTTTTCTTGAGGTGGCTTCTTCAGATACTGCTGATGTAACTATAATCGGAGAGCCTTCCGAGATGTTCGGTTTCTCTGTATCGGGGATTGACAGTTTTGAAGGGGACAGGTCAGATGAGCTGGTTATAGGGGCTCCGGGGTATGATGGTGGTAGGGGAAGGGTGTTTGTTCTGGCAGGTAGAACCAATGGCTGGCCATCAGTTATAGATCTTACAGGAGAGGCTATTCCTACACATGTAATATTAGGGGAGAGTCCAGGTGATAACTTTGGCTTCTCTATAACCGATGGAACCGGTGTTATAGGGGGAGCAGAGGTTATCCTTGTAGGAGCACCGGGAGCAGATTCCCAAAAGGGTAGGGTTTATTTATTTCGTGCTGACGATTTAGATGAGGGCAGTAATTTGGCCTCTGGTGCCAGGGCTATAATACTTGGTAAAAGCTCAGGCGATGGGTTTGGGTTCTCTATGGATCAAATAGGTAGGATAGACGATGATACCCTTGCTGAGTTTGCAGTTGGTGTTCCGGAAAGGGGAGAGGTTTATATTATTTTTGGGAGTGAGGATCTTGAGGGAGTAAAAGACCTCTCTGTTGATGATTCCGATACGGTTTTAATTGAGGGGAGTAAAGAAGATGGCTTTGGCTTTTCTGTTTCAGGAGGAGAAGACCTAGATGACGTTGATGTAGAGAATGAAGATGGAACGGAAAGGCCTGATCTTCTTGTTGGTGCTCCTTTTTCTGACATGGGTAGAGGTTCTGTTTTTCTTTATTCTGGGATTGATTTATCATCTGCAAGGGAATCTGGTATAAGCAGTCCTCCTTTTAAATCACAGTTTATAGGGTTAAACCCAGGTGATAATTTTGGGACATCGGTTACGGTTACAGGTGATCTTAACCCTAATCTGGATAGAGAGGAGAAAACAGAGGGCTTTATACTCTCTCTTAATCCAACCAATTCGGATTTTGTGGTTGGAGCACCGGGTATATCTAGGGTTTATGTGTTCTTTGGGCGCCCTGATTTCCCTAACTCTGTAAGCTCAGGCGAGGCAGATCTGATTTTACCCCTAGCTCAGGATGACCTACCTGGGGAGGGATTCGGAGAGCAGGTATTTAGCCTTGGTGATATAACGGGTGATAATATATGGGATATTGCGATTGGAGGGGTTGGTTTTATTAGAGTTGAGTTTTAAGATCCAACTTTCCTTACTCGTATCTTAGAGCATCTATGGGATTTAACTTAGATGCCTTTCTTGCCGGATAGAGGCCAAAGAAGATTCCAATAGCTGCTGCAAAGCAGAATGAGATCAGTATTGATAAAGGTGAGATAAAAACGGGCCAGTTGGTTAGAAGGGAGGAGAGTTTTGATCCAATAACCCCTACCATTATTCCCAATACCCCTCCTGCTATTGAAAGCAAAACCGCCTCTATCAGGAATTGAAGTAGTATATCCTTTTCTTTTGCCCCAACGGCCATACGTATTCCTATCTCCTTTGTTCTCTCGGTTACGGAGACAAGCATTATGTTCATTATACCAATTCCCCCTACTATAAGTGAGATTGACGCTATGCTTCCAAGAAGTATTGTCATTATCTTTGATATCGTAAGTATTCTTTCTATGATGTTAAGCTGTGTTTTTATGTAAAAACCATCTTCCCTGCTGGAGTTAAGTGCGTGACGTTCGCGAAGAAGTTTGGTTATTTGAACCTCAGCAAAGGGTATATCCTCAGGTGTTCTTACAGAAACTGATATGTTCTCCACATACTCTATTCCCATTATCCTCTTCTGGAGTGTTGTGTAAGGAACCAAAACTATATCGTCTTGGTCTTTACCACCGGGGGTCTGCCCCAGGGAGCTCATAACTCCTATGACCCGGAAGGATATATCTTCTATTCTTACCGTTTTTCCTATTGGATTTTGGTAACCAAAAATTCTAGAAGCAACTGTTTTTCCAAGTACACATACCCTTTCTGCATTCTTTATATCCTCTTCTGTAAAGTAGTTTCCCCTTTCAGGGAACCAGTCATTTATAAAAACAAAATCTGGTGAGGTCCCTACTATAGCTGTAAACCAGCTCCTGTTGCTCCAGACAACATATCCAGTGGTGTCCAGTATGGGAGATACATGCGTAACCGTATTTAGTTTCTTTATAGCCTCAGCATCGCCCTCTGTAAGTTTTATTGTTTCTGTGCTTGTTACACCGCTTCCAGTTCTTTTTCCAGGATTTATTATGAGGGACTTTCCACCAAGGTTTGTTAGCTGTTGTTCTATAAGCTCCTTTGCTCCCTGGGTAATGGCCACCATCGTGATTACAGCAGCTATGCCAATTATGATTCCAAGTGTGGTTAGGATGGAGCGAACCCTGTTTTTCTTTAGAGCCCTGTATGAGATTCTAATTGCTACCCATATATTCATTGTCTTATCTAACTACAAGTTGATTGCTTGTTCGATTCTTTCCTCGCCTATGGCTTTTCCGTCTCTAAACAAGATAATCCTTTCGGCATAGGCTGCAATTTCCTTTTCATGGGTTATCATAACTATCGTAATCCCTTTTTTGTTTAGGTTTTTAAATATCTCCATTATCTCAATACTGGTTGTTGTATCAAGGTTTCCTGTGGGTTCATCAGCCAGTATAACCTGTGGTTCGTTTACAATTGCTCTTGCTATTGCAACTCTCTGCTGTTGTCCACCAGAGAGCTGGGATGGAAAGTGGTGTTCTCTGCCCTCCAGTCCTAACATAGCAAGGGCATCCATTGCGAGTTTCATTCTCCTTTTCGTTGGTATACCACTGTAAATAAGTGGTATCTCAACATTCTCAAGTGCTGTTGCTCTTGGAAGAAGATTAAAATTTTGAAAAACAAAGCCAATTTTTTTGTTTCTTATCTCTGCAAGCTGATCACTGCTAAGGGTAGAAGCTTCTATTCCTTCAAGCAGATACCTTCCACTTGTTGGTTTATCCAGACACCCAATTATGTTCATGAATGTGCTTTTCCCAGAGCCTGAAGGACCCATTACGGATACAAATTCCCCTTTTTTTATGGTTATTGAAACACCCCTTAGGGCATGGACATCAACATCACCCATCCTGTAAACCTTGTGTATGTTCTCTGTAACGATTATGTCGTTCATACTTAGAACCTTTTTATCTGGGGTAAGGGCCCAATGGGGTTGTTCCCCCTGCCGTTCTTCTCGACCAATGCTTCTACAATTACACTGTCCCCTTCTTTTAGAGTACTATCCAGAAGCTCTGTGTAGTTTTCATCGCTTATGCCCGTTTTTACAGGGATTGCTTTAATCTGCATGTCTTTTAGTGGTATCCATATAAGTGAAAGATTTTTTGCGTTTTCAGGGTGGCTGTCTCCAGATATCCTTGCAGACGGGGGAGGGATAAATCTAAGGGCTGCTCTTGGAACTCGAAGTACATTTTCTCTATGTGCTACAAATATCTTTACCTCAGCTGTCATTCCAGGTTTCAGTTTAAGTTCCCTGTTGTCAACAAGTATAACAACATCGTAGGTTACAACGTTGTTTATTTTTATGGGCTCGTTTTTTATCTGCCTTACCTCACCCGTAAACGGTTGGTCTGGGTAGGCATCTACAGTAAAGACCGCTTTATTCCCTTCTTTTATCTTTCCTATATCTGCTTCGTTTACGTGTGCATCAAGCCTCATCTTTGTCAGGTTCTCTGCTATTACAAAGAGAGGATATGAATTTGAGGTGGGAGAAACCATCTGTCCTACGTTAACCTTTTTAGAGATAACTATCCCATCTATTGGTGATCGTATTGTTGTGTTCTCTAGATTCTCTTTTGCTATCTCAAGCTCTGCTTTTGCCTGTTCAAAGGTTGCTAAAGCGTTAGAGTATCTAAGTTTTGAATCATCGTATTCCTGTTTGGAAATCAGTCTCTTTGCATATAGTTCTTTGTTTGCCTTCATTATCGTTTTTGCTATGTTTAAATCAGCCCTTGCTTTCTCTAAGTTTGCCTGTGCTTGTGCAAGTCTTGCCTTAAAGGGAGTGGGCTCTATCTGTATAAGAGCATCTCCCTTTTTTACGGTTGAATTAAAATCAACGTATATTTCCTTTACAACCCCTGATACCAAAGTTCCCACTTCTACGGTGTTAACTGGATTTAGGGTTCCAGTTGCTACGATGAAAGAAGATATATCTCCTCTGTCGACTTTTGCGGTTATATACTTTATGGATACTTCATTTCTTGTAACCATCCTGAACAAGGTAAAGGTAGCTGCAATGACAATAACGATTCCAATTACTATCCATTTATTTGATATCTTCATTGTTCTATCTTCTCTCCTATTGCTCTTTCAAGTTGTGCAATGGCAATTTTGTAGTCATATATAGATTTATAGTAGTTTGCTGTCGTTTCAGCCAAAAGTGCCTCGGACTCCATAAAATCAACAATTGAGCTTTTACCCAGTCGGTACTCTTCCTGTGCAAGGAGAAAGTTTTCCTCTGCAGATTGCTTTGATAGCTCTGTTACCCTGAGTCTCTCTTCTGCGAGTTTTAGGTTTAGATAGAGCTCTTTTACCTCGGCTTTTATCTGCTCTCTGGTAGCCTTTATATTGGCTTCAAGCTGTCTTAGCTTTGCCTGTGCTTCCCTTACACTTGCTAGATCTGAAAAACCTTTAAAGATAGGGAATCTGATTCCTATACCTGCAATAAAATCAGGACCGGTAGCCCCTTCTCCCTCAAACCTGTATGCGGCTCTTCCAAATATCTGGGGATAGTAGAGTTTGTTTTTTAAGGCTTTTATGTTGTACTCTATACCTGTTTCTTTAACCATAAGATTTTTTAGCTCCGGGCGTAGCCTTAAGGCTTTTTCAATTGCTTGATCCAGGTCCAGGTTAACTATCTTATATTCTAACATATCCTGGAGTTCGTAGTTAAAATCCCCCTCTATTCCAAGCAGGGTGGCAAGCCTGTTTTTTGCAATCTCTAAGTTGTTTTCAGCTGTAATTAAGCTAAGTCTTACGTTTCCCACCTCTACTTTCGCTTTTGTAACATCGAGGCGGGATCTTCTACCCAGATTAAAAAGGTTCTCGATCTGTTCAAGCCGTTTTTCATTAAGAGCAAGTATTTTCTTTGTGGCTTTTAGTATATGCTCTTGAGCTAGGGTTGTGTAGTAAGCTATTTTTGTTTCAAGAATAAGGTCTTCTTTGGTTATTGACTTTTCAATTTCTGCCGATTCAAGTTGTGCTCTGGTGGCTTTTATAAGATTTGGTGTTTGCCAGAAATCCCATATTAGTTGATCCATTGATATCTGTGATTCACGTTCAACAAAGGGAAGAATGAATCTAAACTCAAGGTGAGGGTAGAGATTTGATTTTGCATTTTGCACTTTTGCCTTCATGATATCTACAGCTGCATCTGATACCTGTAAAGTGGGGTTGTTCTGAAGTGCCATGTTAATGGCCTCATTTAGGGTAAGAACCCTTGAAGATTCATTAGCATAGTTGTTGCTTGGGATAAGTAAAAAGAGCATAAATATGATTAACTTTCTCATCTTATAACCTCCGCTTCGGAAAGTATTAAATATGACCTTTATATTTAGGCGTTGCAATAGTTATAGCAAAGGTGATTACAAGGAATTGGGGTAAAGGTTGGGTAAAATATATAACATGGCTTTTGGAGTATATATTCATATTCCTTACTGTGTAAAGAAGTGTCCCTACTGTGATTTTAACTCCTATGGTGTTGGAAGACTTGTTCCTGAAGATGACTACACCTTGGCTATACTTGGGGAACTTGATCTATATAGAGACCTTCTTAAAAACGTTACCGTTACATCTATTTTCTTTGGAGGTGGAACACCATCTTTGTTCTCTCCTTCTGGTGTTGAGAGTATAATTGATAGAATTGCAAGTGTTTCTTCCTTATCCCCTGGTGTTGAGGTCTCTCTTGAGGTAAACCCAAGGACTGCTAACCTTGAGAAGCTAAGGGGGTTTCTTATAGCTGGCGTAAATAGGATTAGTGTTGGTGTACAGTCATTTTCGGAAAGAAAACTTAAGGTTCTTGGTCGTATAAATTCTCCCCATGATAGTGAAACTATACTTAAGGCAGTAGAGAGGGCGGGGTTTGTGAACTTTAATCTTGATCTAATGTTTGGGGTTCCTTTTGAAACGCTTAAGGAGTGGGAATCCGATTTGAGGAAGGCACTGGAGTTTGGCTCAACACATATCTCTTCTTATTGTCTAACAATCGAAGATGACACAGAGTTTGCAACACTTTACTCAGCTGGTAAATTGCCACTTCCTGATGAAGATGAGCTTATAGATATGTTCAACCTTGCAGGTAATCTTCTCGAAGCGTATGGGTACCTTCAGTATGAGGTATCTAACTTTTCAAAGCCCGGTTTTGAGTGTAGACACAATCTTATTTACTGGCAAGGGGATTACTATCTAGGGCTCGGAGCTGGAGCGCATTCCTATGTTCTGGAAAATAATCCTCCATGGGGTGTTAGGTTCGCCAATATAAGAGATCCAAATAGGTATATGAAAGCTGTAAAAGAAGGAAAAAGACCTGTGGATTTCCTTGATATCCTTGATAGGAGAAAGGTTATAGAGGATAGATTTCTTATGGGGCTTAGACTTAAAGAAGGGATAAACCTAAGAGATATCAGTGAGAAATTAAGGGTTTATCTAAACCGGGAGAGATTAGACCCTTTGGTTGAAGAAGGTTTCTTTGAGGTACTTAACGATTCTCTAAAGGTTACCAAGAAAGGGGTTTTGATCCTTAATGAGTTAATAGTTAAGGTACTCGATGCACTTGTCTATAAAGAGTAGGGGTTTAATTTTTCTTTCTCGTTATTCTCTTAAGTGGGTACTTATTTCCGTTTACTTCAATGTAAAATTCTTCGCCTTCTTGGTTTAGATATTTTGTGAATTCATAGTAGGCAGGCCTTGTAAATCTGGCTTCAAACTCTCCATTTTTTACCTTGGTATAAGGGACGTTTTCTTCATTTAACCATAGGTTATCAAAGTTAAGTTTTTCTTCAGTTTCGTCGTTTAAGATGATATAGAGTCCATCTTCACGTTTGTCTATCATCCTTACAACAAAAGGTGTGTCTTCTACCTGAATGTATATCCTTCCAGGGCCCTCTTCTATATAGTATCTGCCCTCTTCATCTCGTCTTAGAAGGTTGTTATTATAGAGGTATGTCCACTTGTGAAGTATAGGGATACCATCTTGGTACCAGTTACCTTCTTTGTCTATATATATCCTTGGTCTAAACCTATCTGATTCTTTCTCTTCTGACATAATATAACTATAACACAACCTGTATATAAAGATAAGTATGGTTTGACTACTCTCCGATTACCTTAACTATTACCCTTTTTCTTCTTTGGCCATCAAATTCAGCGTAAAATATCCTCTGCCATGGTCCTAGGTCAAGGTCGCCTTTCGTTATGGGTACTATAACCTGATGGTGCATAAGAAGGCTTTTTAGATGTGCATCACCGTTGTCTTCTCCGGTTCTGTGGTGCTTGTAATCACTTCGATAGGGAGCTAGCTTTTCAAGCCATTCCCATATGTCTTCAAAAAGACCTTCTTCCAGGTCGTTTACATACACTGAGGCCGTTATGTGCATTGCAGATACCAGAGCAAACCCTTCTTTAATCCCACTTTTCTTTACGATCTCTCTTACCGTATCTGTAATATGAATGATTTCTCTCCTTTGTTTGGTGTTAAACCAAAGATACTCTGTGTAACTTTTCATCTTTTCCTCCTTAGGGGTTTATAGGAAATTAGCCTCTTTCTCCTTTATTACCCTTTTTATTCTAAGGGTTAGGAGGTTTTTCGTGCTTACCGCTTTTCAGTTTTTCCCTTTTAAGTTTTAGCGCCTCATAGGACATTTGGAGTTTATATAGTATATATCCATTTACAACTTCATCTCTTAAATTCCTGTATTCCTTGGCTAGGGAGTCCCTTATGCCTTGAAGCTTTAAGTACGTGGTTGGTCTGTACTCCAGGAGTTCGGATGGTTTGTTCGCTTCTCCTTTCTGGTTTAGGAACAAGAGGAGGAAAATCATTACGATTACTAAAAGTGCCTTTCCCCTCATATTTTTATTCTCCAATTATATCTGTTTTATTACAATTTTAGCAAAATGTAGTAAAATTAGGGAACGGAGGAAAGGAAATTATGAAAACTTTAAGTGTGTTGGTATTTGCTTTGCTTTTTATGTGGAGTGAAGCAGTTTTTGGTAACGAAGAAGAGGTTGGTATTAACGTAGAAGGAGCGGCAAAAAGAGAAGGTTTTGTTGAACCTGGTGTGCTGCGTAGTACATGTGCATACCTCTGGGATAGGTACTATGAAAAAGAGGGTATTGAAATGGATGTTTCAACGAGAGGAGAGCAAAATGAGGTGGTGGTTTTTAGGTGTCCAAGTTGCAATCTAGAGGAGCACTTTGTAAAACCCTTTTTAGAATCTGAGTATGAGGGGAAAACCGGTATAGATAGACTTATAGAGTGTGGTTTTCTCAAAGCTGTCTTTAAGGGAGGAAAGGGGATTGAGGAAATTGTGGTAGATGTACCTAAGGTAAAGCAGAATCCACTGAGGGGTAGGTGTGCTAAAGCCTGGAACGAGTATTATAAAAGTACAAACGGTGATATGATGGTCTATACAACGGGAAAGTACCAAGAAACAATAGTATTTAGCTGCAGAGAATGTAGTTTCACTGAGGAATTTATCAACGTTTTCCTTAATACCAGGTATAATGGTAAAACGGGCTTGGATCGGCTAAAGATGTGCGGTTTTACACAAGCTGTATTTAAAGAGGAGAGGGCAGGGAGGGAGATTGTAAGGGATATTCCCTAGTGTATTTGGAAATATAATGGGTGTATTTCCGTTTGGATGGCTTAGGGGTATAGAGGGAGATAACTGGCAGATTCTTTGGAATTCAGAAACCAAGTTAGTGTATGGGAAAGGTGCAATTTCAAAACGTGTTGTTAGGGTAGGGGAGTCCTTGTCCTGGGAGGAGGCAAAGGCTTTTGCTGATAGGATAATACAGAATCCAAAAGTGTTTTCCGATTTGTTGGTTAGTTTGCAGGGTAAACGTGATTTGGATTCTTTGGAATCAAACTGAGAATTTGTTTTAAGGGAGGCTACAATGTATTACTTTGTGTTCTTTGATCCTAAAGATGGGGTTAGGAGAACTCAGATTGTTGATGTGTACAAGAAGTTTGCCGAACACTTTGGAAAGAAGCTACCCCAGTTTAAGTTTATAGGGTTATACGTGCGCAATGTTCTTTTGGGTTCTAGACCTCATTATGTAGCAATATGGGAGTTTCCCAACTACTCTGATCTTGATGAGTGGAATAGGGTGTTTGCTGAGGATAAGCAGGGACAGAAGCTTGCAAGGGAGCTTGCAGAACTTACAACTGCTTGGGAAGCAAAGGTTATGTCAAAGTTGATATAATGGCAAGAGTTAAGTTATTGGTTTTGATTGTGTGTTTGGCTCTTTTTTACCCTGTAAGAAGCAGTGCTTACGAGTCTGATAAATTAAAATCCCAGGTTTTATACCCAAATCTCTATATTAAGATTTTAAAATGGTCTATTTACTCTGTAAGGGGTGTAGCTATAGCGCATCACATTACTATAGAGAATACAGGAGATTTAGCTTATAAAAACATAAGGGTTAGGATTCACTATCTTTCTGGGTCTTATTCCAATTACGGAACAAAGGTGGCGGTGACAACAGGGATATTACCGATAGTTGTACCTCCGCGTAGTAAGAACACATACCTGAAGGGAGGGGCTGTCTTAGGGGCAGGCTCTAGTAACTTTATACCCGGTGCTATAGAGGTTTTGGGAGCTACTCCGGTAGATCCCTGAAGACGGGGTTGGTGTTGGCTAATTTAAGGAGTTGCTATCCCTTCTCTGGTATGGTTCGGAATTCTAAAGAAAAAGAAGTTATGTTAAAATTAACATCCCTTAATTTTATTCTTTTTAACAGTGCTGAGGTGGGGTAATGATAAAAAGAGTCTGTGTTTTTTGTGGTTCCCGTAAGGGTAAGCGGCTTGCTTACGAAGAGGCTGCAAAAAGAATGGGTACGGTACTGGCAAAACGAGGTATAGGGGTAGTGTATGGAGGTGGAAGTGTGGGCTTAATGGGGGTGGTTGCCGACTCCGTAATATCTGAGGGGGGTGAAATTATAGGTGTTATTCCAAAGGCCTTGGTTGCTAGAGAAGTTGTACACACAGGGCTTACTGATTTACATATTGTTGGATCAATGCATGAGCGTAAGGCTCTTATGTCACGGCTATCAGATGCATTCATAGCATTGCCAGGAGGTTTTGGAACTCTTGAGGAATTCTGTGAAGTACTAACATGGGCACAACTGGGGTTACATAAGAAGCCGTGTGGTATCCTGAATGTGGAGGGGTTTTATGATCCCCTGCTTCTTCTATTTAATCGTGCTGTAGAGGAAGGATTTGTTTCTCCAGAACACAGAATGCTTGTGCTGGTTGAAACTGAGCCAGAACGTTTACTCGAGCTCTTAGAAACCTACACCCCTCCTTTTATTGAAAGGTATATTGAACGAAACGATATATAATTAAACCTAAGGAGAGGGTTATGAAAGTAAGGAGAAAGCTGTTTTTTCACCTTAGCTTTGCTACCCTGATATTTTTAAGTTCTTTTGCTTTTGCAGTAAACAACGAGGATCTGCAACGTTCCTCGCTTCTTGGTCTTCATGGGGTATTTATTGCGGTTGAAGGTAGCAGGTTTGTAAGCCTGCATGATACAAGGAAGCAGTTAGAGGAAATGCTAAACAGTGCAGGTATCAGGGTATTAACTATGGAGGAGGCTTCCAAAACGAAAGGAGTGCCCTTTCTCTACGTTAAGGTGGATACATTAAAAGATACGGGTAATGATTATTTCTACAGAACCAGAGTCGAATTACGTCAATGGAGTTCTTTGCTCCGGGCTCCTGATATAAGGGTGTATACCGGAACCTGGTCTTCAGAGGTAATTGGTGTGACCAAAAAGGATAGTTTAAGGGAAGCTATCTCTTATGCTCTAAGGGACATCGTATACAGGTTTATATATGATTACAGAACTGTAAATCCAAGAAAGGTAGAGGAGAAAAGAATAGAAGATTAGATGTATATAGCTTATCTTTTTTAGCCATTAAAATTGTAACCACACACCAGATTAAAAGTGCTTGACAATTCTTTTTAAGATATATTATCCTTTTTAGATAATGAGCTGTAGGTAATGTAGCTAAATGTCTAAAACGGAACCAGTAGAAACCATAAAAGAGACAACAGACATTAAGGAACTAGCTCTTAGCATAGCCCAAAAGGCAAAGGAAGCTTCAAGGTTACTGGCTATAGCCTCCCCCCACTTAAAAAACCAAGCCCTTCTGTCTATGGCAGATGGTATAGTTTCCGAATCCGAGTTTATAGTTGGGGAAAATAGAAAGGATATTGAGGATGCTTTAAGAAAGGGAATCTCTGGGGCTTTTGTTGACCGCCTTACACTTACCGATTCTAGGATTAAACTTATGGCTGAAGGCATAAGGCAGGTAGCTGCTCTTAATGACCCTGTTGGGGAAATTGTAAAGATGTGGAAGAGACCAAATGGTCTGTTAGTTGGGAAGATGAGAATCCCTCTTGGGGTAATTGGAATTATATATGAGTCAAGACCCAATGTAACTGCAGATGCATCTGCTTTGTGTATAAAAGCTGGAAATGGGGTTATTCTTAGAGGGGGTTCAGAGGCTATAAGAACCAATCTAGCGATAGGAAAGATTCTAAAGGATGCGCTTAGGCAAAACGGACTTCCAGAGGATGCCATTCAGATAGTTCCTATTGCTGATAGGTCTTTTGTTCTTGAAATGCTTAAACTCGAAGAGTATATAGACCTTATAATCCCGCGTGGCGGAGAAGGTCTTATAAGATTTGTATCTGAGAATTCAAGGATTCCAGTGCTTAAACACTACAAAGGGGTCTGTCATGTCTTTGTGGATGAGAGTGCGGATTTTGAGATGGCAGAGAAAATTTGTATAAATGCAAAGGTGCAAAGACCTGGGGTGTGTAATGCTATGGAAACACTTCTTGTCCATGAGAATATAGCCTCTGAGTTCCTTCCCTTGATTGTGAGAAAGTTAGAAGAGAGGGGGGTTGAGATCCGGGGCTGTAAGCGTACAAAAAGGATCGTTCCTCATGTTAAGGAAGCTACGGAGGAGGATTGGTATACGGAGTATCTTGACCTGATACTGAGTGTTAAAGTGGTTAAGGATATTGAGGAGGCTATTGAGCATATAGAGCGCTATGGCTCAAAGCACACAGAGGCAATAGTAACCCAGAACTACAGAAATGCCCAGGTCTTTGTAAACAGTGTTAATTCTTCTACCGTGCTTGTTAATGCATCCACCAGGTTTAGTGATGGGTTTGAGTTGGGGCTTGGTGCGGAGATAGGCATTAGTACTTCCAAGCTTCATGCCTTTGGTCCTATGGGGGTTGAGGAGCTTACCACCACAAAGTTTGTTATTTACGGAAATGGGCAAATAAGAATATAATTAAAGTGTTAGGGCCTTAGTGAGGTGAGATACAGTATAAAGTAAAAAGATGGGAGAAAAGAATAAAAGGTCAAAAAGGGGCCGTAAATTAAAAGGGGCATTTAGAGAGTCCTATAGAAGGTATTCAATTACCGGTGATTTAGAAGATATAGCAAATGAAGAGGAAAGTGTATTTGTTCCAATTGATTTGGATGAAAAGATTATATCGGATATAGGAGAATCCGATTTTGAGATTAAGCTTGAGCCGGTAAAAGGGGATTTAACAGAAGATAAACAGAAGGGATGGACTCCTGATGAGGAATTTAGGCTGCTCCAGGTCTACTTCAAGGATATGGGAGCGGAGCCTCTTCTTACTCCTAGGGAAGAGGTAGAGGTTTCGGCAAAGATAAAGAAGTGTGAGTTAAAGGTAAGGGAGGCAAGGAGATTTCTTGAGCGCGTTTTTGACAGAAAGCTAGGTGGTGAATGCTTGGATGATGTAGTAAAAGAAATTGAAGAGCTTTTAAGGAAAAGCAGCAGGAATCATAAAAATATAGTAATAAAAAGAAAGAAAACGGACTCACAATTAACATTACATCACATACAAAGGATAAAGGGGCTTACAAAGGCTTACTTAAGTAGGGCAAGGCTTTTTAAGGAAAGGTTTGTTAAGGCAAATCTAAGACTTGTTGTTAGCATAGCAAAGCGATATATGGGAAGAGGGCTTCCTCTTTCAGATTTAATACAAGAAGGTAACGTTGGTTTAATGAGAGCGGTGGAAAGATTTGATCATACTAAGGGCTATAAGTTCTCCACATACGCTTCCTGGTGGATACACCAGGCTATATCTAGGGCATTGCTGGATCAGACAAGGACGATAAGAGTACCCGTATATGTGCTTGAGCAAGCAAGTAAGGTGCATAGAATAAGCTCTACCATACATAAAGAAACCGGTAGAAAGCCTTTTCCTGAGGAAATAGCCCAAAAGTCTGGCATCTCTATAGAAGGTGTTAAGAGGGTGCTAGAGGCTACAAAGGATGTTGTGCATCTTGACTCTCCTGTGCTGGATGGTGAAAAAACCACTCTTATAGAGTTTATCCCTGATGAAAACTCTCCTACCCCTGATCTGGCTGTTGCAAAGGCTGCTCTTAGCAAGAAGATTAGAGAGACCCTTGGCAGTCTTACCAACAGGGAAGAGCAGATACTTAAGATGAGATTTGGTATAGGATACGACACAACATATACTCTGGATGAAATAGGTAGGCATTTTAGCCTTACACGCGAACGTATAAGGCAGATAGAGAAAAGAGCGCTTGAAAAGCTACAGGATTCAGATATAGGGGGTATGCTTAAAAGCTTTCTTGAGTAGTGCTTTGTTTATTATCTGGTTATATTTCTGCCTAAATGCTTCTTGGGCTTAACCTAAAGAATTTTGCTATAATAGATGAGCTCTCCTTAGAGTTCGGCGAGAGGTTAAACATAATTACGGGTGAAACTGGTGCTGGGAAATCCATAATCGTTGATGCCATAAATCTTATACTAGGTGATAAGGCCTCAACTGATCACATTAAATCCGGTAGAGAGGAAGCCCATATAGAAGCCCTGTTTGATGTATCTAAAAACAGTATCGTAAGAGAAAGACTAAGTAATCTGGGGTTTGAGGTTAAAGAGGGTGAGCTTATAGTAAAGCGGGTAATTTCTAGAGGGGGAAGAGGAAGGGTTTTTATAAACGGGAGCATTGCAACTTCTTCTATTCTCGAACAGGTTACAGAGGGATTAATAGATATATTTAGTCAACATGAGCATCAGAGTCTCCTTAGGGAGGAAATGCATCTAGTGGTTCTTGATGAGTTTGCAGGTTTGTCCGGGCTTAGGCAGAAGTTGGAGGAACTCTACAGTAGCTATATTGCGCTTTATAGGGAGTTAGAAGAGATTGGTAAAGAGCTTAACGAGAAAAACAAAAGAGAAGATTTTCTCAGATTTCAGTTAAATGAAATAGATTCAGCCTTTTTAAGACCGGGAGAAGAAGAGTCTTTAGAAGAAGAAAGAAAAAAGCTTTTAAATGCAGAACGCCTGTTTTCCCTTACCAATGAATCATATGGGATTCTTTACGAAAATGAGGATTCCGTTCTGGATGTGCTTAAGAGAATATACAATGGAATCGAGAAAGAGTCAGAATATGATGTAACCTTAGCGGATATCGGTAGATCTCTTGAGAGATGTATTGTTGAGCTTAGGGAAATTGCCTTTGCTCTAAGGGACTATGCTATGGGAGTTTACTACGACCCGGACAAGCTGAGTATGATAGAGGCAAGGCTTCAGGAGATTAAGAGGTTAAGGATGAAATACGGAGCAACTGTTGAGGAGATTCTTGAAAAAAGGAAGGCAATAGAGAGTGAGCTTAAAAACCTTCACAGGGCAGAGGACAGGATGAAGAGCATTATGGAGAAGACCAAAGAGATTGAAAGAGAAGTTCAAAAATGTGCTAAAGAACTTTCTGAAAAGAGAAAGAAAGCAGCTATTAAGCTTTCAGAAGCTGTTATGAGGGAGCTTAAAGAGGTTGGAATTGAGAAAGGTGTATTCACCGTTGGATTTGAACAAAAGAGGCTTTCTCCAACTGGGTTGGACAGGGTTACTTTTTTGTTCTCTGCCAATCCGGATGAAGAGCCAAAACCCCTTACAAAAGTGGCTTCTGGTGGGGAGTTATCTCGGGTAATGCTTGTCCTTAAAGAGGTGCTTGCGAGAGTAGAGGGAAGTTCTGTGTTGGTATTTGATGAGGCTGACTCTGGTATAGGAGGTGCTGTAGCTGAGGCTGTAGGAAGAAAGATTAAAAGACTTTCACAGAACTATCAGGTTATCTGTATAACTCATCTACCCCAGATTGCAAAGTTTGCTGACCGGCACTTTAGGGTTGTAAAGAATTTTAGAAGTGGGAAAACGGAGGTTAAGGTTGAATCTCTGGAGGGTGAAGAAAGGGTAAGAGAGATAGCCCGTATGCTCAGTGGGTTTAAGGTTACAGAAAAAACCCTTGAAGCTGCTCGTGAGATGCTAGGAGAAGGGTAACCGCATTACTACTGAGTCAGAACTCAGGGAACAAACACAACAGCGGCTACTACCGTTGTCCATAATCCGTTTTTATCTCCTACCGCTGACTGGGTTATGTTCCTCGTTTTTACAACATGGCCGCTTATCTTCCATATATCCTTCTGTTCATCGTAGCTCTTATCCGGGTCAAATGGTGCACCCAGTATCGTGGCAAGCATGTAGGCTGCTAGATCTTCTGCATACTCCCCAGCAGCACTGTCTGTTTGCCCAAAGCTGTGGTGTTCTGAGAGGTATCCGTAGTAATTTGGTTTCTTTGGGATTGCCATACCTACCGAAGCAGCAATTAAACGGTGGGGCTCCTGGGTTGAGTTTTCGCTCATTACCACATATACCACCTGGCCGGGCTTAAGACGTTTTAGCCCTTCGGACTGTGATATCAGCTTGCAGTTTGGAGGAAATATACTGGATACCCTAACTAGGTTGAATTCCGCAATCTTTGCGTCACGCAGAGCCATCTCAAAGCTGGTTAGCTTTTCTTTATGTTTCCCTACACCTTTTGTAACGAAAGCGTATCTTGGCACAAACAACTTTTTACCCTCCGTTTAAACCCAATTTTTTATACTAAATAATTGGTCTTGTCAACACCTTTTGTAATATATTATTAAAATATATACTGATTAGGGCAAAACAAGGGTGCATGTCTTTGCTTAAAAACGACAATGAAAGTTGAGTTAAGAGAAGATGAAACGATAGATGGACCCTGTGGTCTTAAGGTAATACAAAAGAAGAAAGGATATTACAGGTACTCTCAGGATTCTATTCAGATTGTGGATTTTGCCAATGTAAAAAGTAAAGATAGGGTTTTAGACCTTGGAACTGGATGTGGTATTATCGCTCTTTTACTTGCTAAAAAGGGCAGTGGCAGGAAAATAATAGGGCTTGAAATTCAAAAGGAGCTAGTTGATATTGCAAGGAGAAATGTGGTTCTTAACGGGTTTGACAACAAAATTGAGATTGTTGAAGGCGATATAAGATCCATAAAATCTATATTCCCTCCAGACTCCTTTGACTATGTTATTTCTAATCCCCCCTATTTAAAGGTTCAGCCGGGATTTAAGGGACCTATATCACACAGAGCAATTGCAAGGCATGAACTTCTATGCAATATGGGTGATGTTCTGGAGGCTATGAGGTATGTATTAAAGTCCATGAGAAAAGGGGCTTGTGTTTATCCGGCGTCAAGATTTGTTGAACTTATAGTAGAGGCTAAAAAGAGGGGGCTTGAGCCTGTAAGGGTTAGATTTGTTCATACAGAGCCCAGAAGAAAAGCAGAGCTTGTTATGGTTGAATTTGTAAAAGGAGGCAGGTCTATTCTTGAGGTGCTGGATCCTATTTTTTCTACCACCTAGGTTTTATAATTTTAATCTCAAGTGCTCTTTTCCCTCTGAGCTTAAATCTCTCATCTATCCTCATACCCCCGATCCACATGATTTCTCCCTTGCTTGTAAATATGGGTATTCGTCTTCGAAGAAACCTGGGAACTTTCTCATCTATGAAAAATCGCTTCACTTTCTTAAATTTTTTCATCCCAAGGGGGATAAATCTGTCTCCGGGACGAAAGCTCCTTACCTCTATTGGAAACCCAGTTAGACCAGCATCAAAGAAGCCAGTAAACCTGTCCTTTGGTAGCTCTGATAAGCTGATCTCTGTAAACTCAACCTCAACTTCTACAAGTGGAAATTTCCATTTTCCAGGGGAATCGATGGTATAGGAAAACTCCTGTTTTAGGAGTGATTTCCTAGAAACCACAAAAAGAGCGTAGCCCTTTGCGATTATAACTTCCTGTGGCAGGAAAATCTCTCCTGAAGGTACTTCGGAAGCAAGGAGCCTATCAATGGAAAGTATGTGTTTATAAGATACTTGTCTTAAGTTGCCCTTTACTTTCTCTATTGCCATTCGAATAAGAGCAAACCTAAGTGCTTCAGGAAGGGATTTATATGTACGGATTGTACCAACTAGCTCATGTTCTTCTGTAGATTGAAAAACCTTAGGGAATTGCTCTTGTGCTTCCGTTCTTATAAACTCTTCCTGTGCCCTTATTATCTCCCCGCTTCTTGCAATGGTTTCTTTAATCCTGGGATTAAACTTCTCAAGTTGTGGAATCAACTTGTGCCTTATTCTGTTCCTTGTAAAATCCATAAGCCTGTTTGAGGAATCTTCAACCCAGCCAATCCCCTTTTCCTGTAGATAGGCTTTTATTTCAACTTTCTTTATCTCAATTAGCGGCCTTACTATGTATCCCTCAGATACCGGCGGTATACCTGAAAGTCCAAGTGCTCCACTGCCTCTTATAAATCTCATAATTATGGTTTCCGCTTGGTCATCGAGGGTATGGCCAGTTGCGATCTTTTGTGCCTCATATCTTTTGAGAACCTCTTTAAAAAACTCGTATCTAAGAACACGTGCAGCTTCTTCAAGAGAAAGACCTGAGGTTTTTTTGAATCCAATTGCATCTACATTCTTAAGTTCAAAAGGTAAGTTTAGTTTTCTTGCAATTTGTTCTACAAACTCTGCATCTCTTTTACCTTCTTCAGCCCGTATGCCATGATTTACATGTGAAACTATTAGTTTAAGATTGTACTCTTTTAGTTCTGTTAAGATGTAGAGAAGTCCGACTGAATCTGCTCCCCCGGATACACCTACAATAACGGTTTCACCGGGGAAAAGCATTTTAAATCTCTCTATTGTTTCTCTAACCTTCTCTAGGATCTTCACCGTATTGATTTGATGCTAGCCCTCCGGACACTATTATCTTAAAGGCTTCTTCAACGCTAATATCTACCTCTTTAACTTCATCTTCGGGAACCATTATATAGTATCCACCTGTTGGATTAAATGCTGTTGGGAGAAAAACCCCAACCACTTTCCTTCCGGAGACTATATCCTGTCTGGTATTTGTTACAAAACCTATTGAGTATATACCTTTTCTTGGGAATTCAAATATCACAACTCGTTTCATTCCCTTAAATCCATTAGTGGTAAACAGGGTTTTCAGTATCTGTTTTGTGGTTATGTAGATTGTTCGTGCAAATGGGATTTTGGAGATAATATCTTCCCCTAATTCAAGTAGTTTGCGACCTACATAGTGCCTGGTTACGGCACCAGCAATTAAAACCAGTAGTAGGGTACCTGTAAGTCCGGTGGAAAACATAATAACCTTAAAGAGAAGTGGGTTAATATCTGAAAGAAAATTGATAAAGATCCTTGAAGGAGCAGCACTTAGAGTTTCTACAATCCAGCTTCCTACCTTAAACAGTATAAAGATCGTTAACCCGAAGGGAATGGTAACTAAAACCCCTGCAAAAAAGTTCTGTCTAATAGACTTTGCCGTGTTGAAAGGACTATTCATTAAGCAGTTTCTTGTTAAGTGCTTCTCTAAGGAACCTGCTGGGTCTAAAAACAACAACCTTTCTTTCGGCTATTTCTATGGTATCACCTGTAGCTGGATTTCTACCCTTTCTGGATTTTCTTTTCTGTATTTTAAAGCTTCCAAATCTTGGAAGCTTAATGCCCTCTTCAGCTGTAAGTTTTTCTTTAACCAAGTTAAAGAAAAACTCAACTATCTCGGCAGATTCCCTCTTTGAAAGCCCTATTTTTGAATGCATTACTTCAGCAAGCTCTTTTTTGGTCATATCTGCCTCTCTATTAGGTTTTTCGTAGTTCTGCCCCAAAGGCCAGATTCAATCTACCCAATATAGTTTCCTGTATCTTATTTGCTTCTTCATCTGTAAGGGTTCTATCTGAAGCCCTAAGGATAATAGATACAGTTACGCTTTTTTTCCCTTTTTCTATTGAACCCCCTTTGAACACATCGAAGATACTTACCTCTTCTATCAGTTCGGACTCCGCTTTTTTTATTTCATTTAAAATTTTTGCTACAGGCAGGTTTTCATCAACTACAACGGATATGTCCCTTCTGAGTGAAGGAAATTTGGGAAGAGAAGAAAACCTTTTTTCTGGAGTTGAAAAACTGACCAACCTATCAAAGTCAATCTCAAATACATATACTGGCTTTAAAATATCGAGATGCTCTCTAAGGTCTGGATGAATTTCCCCTATAAGACCTACTGTTTCATTGCCAAGAACCAACTTGGCTGATTTTCCAGGGTGGAGGAATTTGACCCCGTGAGCTTCTTCAAACTTTATCTGCTCTGAGACAGATATGGCCTCAAGTATCCTTTCCACAATTCCCTTAAGATAAAAAAGGTCAAACTCCTCCTTGTTCCACAGTTCCGGTTGCCCCCTCCCTGTTGCCGCCGCGGCAAGTTTTGTAATCTCTTTGGGAAGAGAGTTATCTTCCGGTATATATACCTTACCAATTTCAAATATTCTTATATCCTGAACTTGGTGATTCAGATTGAAGCTTACGTTTTTTAGTATTCCGGCAAGAAGTGTAGTCCTCATTACGGAGCTTTCCTTGGAAAGTGGGTTTATAATACGCAGAGGAACAAGTGTGCTGAATAGGGCGAGGGTTTCAGGGTCTTCAAAACTATAGTTTATTACCTCCAAGAAGCCAAGAGAGGTGAGAACTTCCTTTATCCTGTTCTCAAGTATCCTGGTTTTTTCAGGCCTTTGAGTCTTCATATTAATCAGCGGAAGGGTTAGAGGTATCTTTTCGTATCCCCAGTGTCTTGCTACCTCTTCTACCAGATCAACTTCTCTTGAGATATCCACTCTGAAAGTTGGAACCCTTAAAAGAAACTCATTTCCTCTCTCTTCTGTTATTTCAAGCTCAAGGCCTTTTAGTATTTTCTTTACCTCTTTGGCCTTTATATCAGTGCCAAGGGTTGAGTTAAGACGATCTAGGGACAGCCAGATCTCTTTAGGGTATATAGGTGCTGGGTAAATATCTATTCTTCCCCTGGCTACGTTTCCTCCTGCAAGTCTTCTTATAAGCTCTGAAGCCCTGTCCAGTGCTTTGACTACTCCATTTGGGTCAACCCCGCGTTCAAACCTGTAGGACGATTCGGTTTTCAAGTTAAGTCTTTTAGAGGTTCTTCTTATTCTTACAGGGTTAAAGTAGGCACTTTCGAGGAGTATGTTTCTTGTATCCTCAGAGATTTCGGTATTCAACCCACCCATTATGCCAGCCAGCGCTATGGGATTTTTGGCATCACATATTAGAAGGTCTTCCTTATCTAGATTTCTCCTTACTTTGTCTAGTGTCTCTATAACCTCACCTTGTTGTGCTTTACGAACAACTATCCTTCTTTCATGAATAAGGTCATAGTCAAATGCATGAAGTGGTTGTCCCAGCTCAAGAAGCACAAGGTTCGTTACATCAACTACGTTGTTGATAGACCTTATTCCTACCGCTCTTAGCCGGTTTTTAAGCCATTGGGGAGAAGGACATATTCTAACGTCTGTAATAACACGGCAGGAGTACCTTGGACACCCCTCCTGATCTAGTACTTCTACGGAAACAAGCTCCTCTATGTTTTCTGTTCCCTCTAATACGTTGTAGTCAGGGTACTTAATTTCTTTTCCCAGTATCGCTGCAAGCTCCCTAGCTATTCCCACAACGCTTAAACAGTCAGGACGATTTGGGGTAACCCCTACTTCAATTACCGTATCATCTAGATCAAGAACATCTATCAGCTTGCTTCCGGGCTTTGCGGTTTCTGGAAGTATAAGTATGCCCTCTCCTTCTTCGCCTATACCAAGCTCGTTTTCCGCACAGAGCATGCCCTCTGATAGCTCTCCTCTTATTCTGGTTGCCTGAATAACTATCCCTTCGGGAAACTTGGAGCTTGGAGGCAGTGTTACCCCGGCTCTTGCAAGGGCTACCTTATCCCCTACCTTCATGTTTCTTGCCCCACAGACTATGTTGTAGTGTCTTGTGCCATCTGTTACCGTACAGACAACAAGCTTAGATGCATTCGGGTGGGGTTTTATATCCAGGATTTCAGCTACCACTATATCCTCTAAACCTTTGCCGAGGTATTCTATGGATTCAACCTCCAGCCCAACCATGGTTAGACTTTGGGCAAGCTCCTGTGGGGAGAGTTTAAAATCCAGGTATTCTTTAAGCCATCTTAATGTAAATTTCATTTCTGGAAAGAGAATAAATAATTACACTCCATTAGTAAATATGTCAATTGCCGATTAACTTTTTAATTTTATAACAAGATCTGCACAACTTTCAATATCAGGTAAAATAACTGTGCTTTGCAGGTAATCAGGATAAAAGGGGCAAGAGAACACAACTTAAAGAACATAGAGATTGAGATCCCTAGAAGAAGTTTTACTGTAATCACCGGGGTAAGTGGTTCGGGTAAGTCTTCTCTTGCATTTGATACCATATTTGCCGAGGGTGAGAGAAGGTATATAGAGTCACTTTCCGCATATGCCAGACAATTTGTGGAAAAGATTGATAAACCTGATGTTGATTCCATTGAGGGGCTTTCTCCTTCAATCTCTGTTGATCAAAAAACGTTTCAAAGGAATCCACGTTCCACAGTTGGCACAGTAACTGAAATTTACGATTTCTTAAGGCTTTTATTTGCCCGTCTTGGTAAACCATACTGTTACGGTTGTGGTAATGAGATATCCCTGCAGAGTGTTGAGAGGATGGTAGAGCAGGTGTTATCTATAGGGGCAGGCAAAAAGGTTCTTGTGTTCTCACCCATAGTAAGTGGTAGAAAGGGTGAGTATAGAAAAGAACTGGAGGAACTAAAGAGACAGGGATTTACCCGTGTGAGGGTAGATGGAAAGGTATTTGATCTGGACGAGGATATAACCCTTGATAAGCACAAGAAACACACCATTGAATTGCTTGTGGACGTGGTTTTTATCGATAATAGCAAAACGACAAGAGATAGAGTTAGAGATTCTATAAAGCTTGCTTTAAAACTGGGAGGAGGTGTTACAAGGATAGAAACTGAAGACGGTAAAGTCTCTGCTGTTTTAAGTGAGAGGTTTGCCTGTTTTAGGTGTGGCATAAATTATCCTGAAATCTCTCCCAGGCTTTTTTCCTTTAATAGCCCTTATGGAGCTTGTCCTGATTGCCAGGGATTAGGGGTTAAATCTTTTTTTGATCCAGACCTTATTATAGAAAGTTATGATAAATCAATTGAGGAAGGAACTATAATTCCATGGAAAAATTCCAGGTACTTTAGTAGAGTGTTGGAAAGGCTCTCTAAACACTATGGATTTAGTTTAAAGACTCCTTTTGGAAAGCTCCCTTTAAGGATAAGAAATCTTATTCTATATGGTTCTAAGGATAAGAGAGGTACCTATAAGGGTGAGGAAGATTATCATCACGCTTTTCCGGGTGTGGTGGGGGTTTTATCTGACTGGTATAGTGAGACGGAATCCCAAGAGGTAAGGGATATACTTTCTAAGTACATAAGAGTTACCCCTTGTCAGAGCTGTGGTGGTTCAAGGCTTAAAAAGGAGAGTTTGGCCGTTTTGCTAAATGGAAAATCCATATACGATGTTGTCAGGATGACGGTGGATGAGTGTTGGGAGTTTTTTGAGAACATCTATTTTACGGATAGAGAAAGGGAGATTGGAAGCAGGATAGTTAAAGAGCTTTTAACGCGTCTAGGCTTCTTAAAAGAGGTTGGGCTTGGTTACCTGACTTTAGACCGTTCTGCCCCTACCCTTTCAGGAGGAGAGGCACAACGTATAAGGCTTGCTACTCAGTTGGGGGCAAAGCTAACAGGGATTACTTACGTTTTGGATGAGCCCACAATAGGCCTTCATCCAAGGGATAACAAGAGACTTATTGGTGCACTTAAGTCACTTAAGGATCTCGGAAATACCGTGATAGTGGTTGAACACGATGAGGAAACGATAAGGAGTGCTGATTTCATAGTTGATCTTGGACCAGGGGCCGGGGAGAGAGGTGGAGAAGTACTTGCATGTGGAGATATATACAGTCTCATTAACAACGAAAGATCTCTAACGGGTATGTATCTTTCTGGGAAACTTTCTATACCAGTACCTCCTAAAAGGAGAAAACCAAAGGGGTTTATAACGATAAAAGGGGCAAGTGAGAACAATCTAAAGTGTATAGATGTTTCTTTTCCTATAGGAGTCTTTACATGTGTTACAGGGGTTTCGGGCTCAGGTAAGAGTACACTTGTTATAGACATCCTCTATAAAGCTTTGTCTTCAAAGCTTTACGGAAGCAAAGAAAGAGTGGGAAGTTATAGGGAGATAGTGGGTGATGAAGCAATAGATAAGGTTATAAACATAGATCAGTTGCCTATTGGACGAACCCCTAGGTCTAATCCCGCAACCTATACGGGTGTTTTTACCCTTATAAGGGAGTTGTTTGCAATGCTGCCTGAGGCAAGAATGAGAGGTTATAAGCCTGGAAGATTCAGTTTTAATGTTCGTGATGGAAGGTGTGGTGGGTGCAACGGAGAGGGAATGGTAAGGATAGAGATGCACTTTCTACCTGATGTTTATGTAAAGTGTGAGCAGTGTGGAGGAAGCAGGTACAATCCTGAAACGCTTGAGATCCGGTATAGGGAAAAGAGTATAGCTGATGTGCTTAATATGACTGTAAGTGAGGCTCTAGATTTTTTTAAAAATGTCCCTCATATAAGATCCAAGCTTGAGGTGCTTTATGCAGTTGGGCTGGATTATATAAGACTGGGACAACCTGCTACAACCCTTTCTGGAGGAGAAGCCCAGAGGATAAAGCTTTCTAGGGAGTTGTCAAAAAGGGCTACGGGAAGAACCCTTTATATACTTGATGAGCCTACAATAGGGCTACATTTTGACGATGTAAAAAAGCTCCTTGAGGTCATATACAGGCTGGTTGATATGGGGAACACCGTTATCGTTATTGAACACAATCTAGATGTGATAAAGTGTGCGGACTACATAATAGACCTTGGACCTGAGGGAGGAGATGAGGGAGGATGGGTTGTAGCATGTGGAACTCCAGAGGAGGTTTCTCAGATTGAGGGTTCATATACAGGTATGTATTTAAAAAAGGTTTTACAAGCCCATAGTAGAGTGGAGGATGATTTCTGTTGAGTCTTTTTCAATCCATGGTTTTGGGCTTCATTCAGGGGGTTACGGAGTTTCTTCCCATAAGTAGTACAGCACACCTTGCACTTTTTCCTTGGTTTCTTTCCTGGAGTGACCCGGGGCTTGCTTTTAATGTTGCTCTTCATATGGGAACACTAGTTGCTGTTGTTTATTACTTCTGGAAGGATCTTTTTCTAATTGCCAAGGAGTTTGTAATTGGGGTATCTTTGGGTAGCTTCAAAGATTACTCAAACGGCAAACTGGGTTTTTTTATAATTATATCAACCATACCCGGAGCCCTGTTTGGTTTTTTCCTTGAGGAATACGCTGCGGGCATACTAAGACATCCTCTTGCAATAGCCTTATCTCTTTTCGTATTTGGGATAGTCCTATACATCTCAGACAGATTCTCCAGAAAGAGACGGAATATGCTGGATATGAATGTTTTTGATTGCCTGATTATAGGTTTGGCTCAGGCCTTTGCCGTTATTCCCGGTGTATCTCGCTCAGGTGTTACCATTGCCGGGGGTCTGGTGAGGAATTTAAAAAGAGATGAAGCTGCAAGGTTTTCTTTTTTGCTCGGAACACCTCTTATAGCTGGTGCTTTAGTGCTTGAATTAAGACATATAGACTACGCAACCATTTCTAGTTTGTCTTTTGTGTCAGGTATTCTTACCTCCTCTGTATTTGGTTTCCTAAGCATAAAGTACATGCTGAGATACGTTCAGACAAGAAGTTATACAGTCTTTGTTCTCTACAGAATTGTTCTTGCCTTGGTTATCCTAGGTGCTTGGCTTCATAAAAACGGAGTATGATCAGCTTCAAGCTATAAAGCTTCTAAGTGCATGGGCAAGCCTTGACCTTCTTATTTTTTCAAGTGATTGTTTCTCTATCTGTCTTATCCTTTCCCTTGTTAGATTAAGATGCTTTCCTATTTCCTCAAGAGTGGCTGGATTATCCGTGCTTATTCCAAACCTCATCTCCAGGATCTCCCTTTCTCTGGGTTTGAGTATAGAGAGGGCATCTTCTATCTTGTTGTGGAGACAAACCATGGAGCTTAAAAACTCAGGTTGAAAAGACTCTGGGGCCTGGAGGAATTCTATTAGGGGATTTGATTTGTCTCCGTATGCAGGTGAGTCAAGGGATAATGCTTCTTCATTTACCTTTAACGCTTGTTGTATGTGTTTTGGTGAGAGGTTTAGGTATCCTACAATCTCTTCTGGAAAGGGTTTTCTTCCATTTTCCCTCTCAAAAGTGGAATATGCGTTTTTAACCTTTAGAGATTTTTCAACCATGTAAGCAGGGATCCTTACAGTTCTTGTTTGTTCAGAAAGTGCCCTTGATATTGCTTGATGTATCCACCATGAAGCGTATGTGGAGAATCTGTAGTGTTTGGAAAAATCGCATTTCTCAACTGCCTTTATAAGACCTATGTTGCCTTCCTGTATGAGATCAAGAAGGGGAAGTCCTCTACCTGTATAGCTTTTTGCAATGCTTATAACGAGTTTCAAGTTGGCTCTTATAAATCTGTTTCTAAGCTGGATTGCTTTCTTGTTGTATGCACCAAGAAGAAGGCTAAGGTGTTTTGGTGTTTTTAGTGTTTCATCCATGCAAAAAGATTTTTTCTTAGTCACTCCCTTCTTACCCTTTATAGCTACTTCTGGATTCCCATTTAGTTTCTCTATTAATAGTTTTATTTCCTGGATTCTCTGTTTGCATCTTTGCATCTTTGCCAGAACCCTGGCTTCTTCCTCTGGGGATAGATAAGGTTCTGCTCCTACTTCCTTGAAATACGTTTGTATAAGCTTTGTATCTTGGTTTGAAAATGTGTTTGTTTTCCCTCGACTTCCGTTTAAGGGAAGATCTATAACTGTTTGGTTCTCTGTAGAGGTTCCATTTTTTAAAGAGATATATCTTCTAAGGTAACCATTTGTTTTTTTATGCTTCATTTGATATGCGTAAAGGTTCATGGTAGCTGTTCTCCATATAGCTGACTGGATAAACTCATTAAGAAATTAGACGAAAAGCTGTTTTTAATTTCCCTGTCCTTTTTTATTTTAAGATTGCTGTAACTTTATCTTATAAACATTGAATGTTTTTTACTCTGCTGGCAAAATAGAGACTGCTTTATGTTAACTCTGGACTCCATAGTATGAATAAGGAAAAGCTATCTGAAGAAGACATACTCTTTATACAAGATATGTGTAGAAGGAGCTTTAGTAGAGATAGAGAGCTGGCACAAGAGTGTTTCCTGTATGTTCTTGAAAAGATAAAAGAAAACGATTCAAGAAGGATAAAAGCCTATAGGGGAGAGTCCAGTTTTCGTACTTTTTTATATAGCATAACAACAAAACTTATAATTGATTTCAGGCGATCTGTGTTTGGATATAGGGTTCTTCCCAAGTACTACTGGGATTTTGATGAGATCAACCGTTATATCTTTAAGCTCTTTTTTTACCACAATGCAGATTCCCGTTGGATAGAAAATGCCATCCAGGCAGAATACAGAATAACTGCGGAAGAGGCTCAAAGAAGGGTTAGAGAGGTTGAAGAGCGAATAATAAGAAGCAGGATAAAACTTGGATCAAGAGAGCAACAGGCTGTTTCCCTTGGACGTGAGATTGACTCTTTATACACAGGGGATAAAGAATCCAATCCAGAAGTGAGCATAATAAGCGCAGAGCTAAGAGTTAAGAGGGAAAGGATTGTAACTGCTTTAAAGGAGGAGGTACAGAAATTAAAGGCTGAAGATGCCTTAATACTTCAGCTTTACTTTGAGCATGGCTTGACTGCAAGACAGATAGCATCTGCTATCCCTGGTTTAAAGGAAAAAAGCATATATAAAAGGGTAAAAAGAACCTTGAAAGAGTTAAGGAAGAATCTAAAAAAAAGGGGTATAACTGAAGAGGATATAAGCGAGATACTCGATGACCTACCGTAGAGAGGTAGGGCTGGTTATTTTTGCAGCTTTACCTTTAGTAGACCGTTGTTATAAAGTATCAAAACTATCTTTTCTCCTTCCTTAACCTCTTTTAGCTCTTTAAGCTGCTCCTCCACCACTATATCGGATACTCTAGCCTGTTTTGGAAGCTCTCTTAGCAGTTCTTCTTTTAGTTTGCTTTTGTTGTCTTCTTTTAAAGTGGCCAGAAGTTCCGGGGTAAGGGTTAGCTGTTTTAGGGCGACAAGGTTTGCTCCCCTGTACCTTTCCTCTTCACCGGAGTTGGGATTCATATATGTGTTTAGGGCAAATGCTACTATTATTAGAATTAATGCTGTTACCGGTACTGAAATAAAGGGATACCTAAAAAGCCTCTTTGCTCTCTCGAAAGCTCTCTCCTCTGTTTTCTCAAAGCTGGGAATTTCTATGGTTAGTCTTTCACGACAGTCCCTGCACGATACAAGGTGAAGAATTATGGCCTGTCTCTTTTGAGCATCAAGTCTATTCTCAATATAGAGAGAAAACTCTTCATCATCAGGACAGCTCGTTTTTTCTCTATCTATAAGAGATGTTACAAAAGCTCCAAGCGTTTCTTCCTCTTTTTTTAGTTTCATGGCTTCTCCGTTTTATCTACGACTCTAGTCTAATAAACTAACACACCAGAGTTTAGACGAAAAGTTCCTCTGTTTTTTCCAGGCTACTGCCACGTTCCTATAAGGATGAATGGAGCCCAGTAGAATGGTTGACCGTATTTATCAGTTCTACCAAGCATATTGAGTTGAGCTTGTTTTAGTGCCTTGTAGTTAAATTTTCCTTCTGCTTTAAGACTTCTGTAGAAGGTCTCCATAAACTCAGATGTGGCTTTATCTTCTACTTCCCAAAGGGTGGCAATAACTGAGTTAACCCCTGTCATATTGAAAGCCAGGGCTATGCTGTTTAACTCCACCTCTTTAGAGCTATCGGTATTGAGAATGGTTGCAGCTTTACAAGCTGATAGTACTACCAGATGGGTTTTCTCTGTTGGGGGAAGACCCATTATGTCCGAGATTGTAAGCGTACCGGAACCCAGGGGAGCAAGCAGTATTGATGGCTCTTCTTGAATTAGACCATGGGCTGCTATATGTACCAGTTCGTATTGTCCCCAGTTGTTTTTAAAATTATTCTTTGTGGCTTCCTTTTTAATAAAGACCTTTGCATTTGGAAAAAGCCTTTTTATTGTTAGAACCTCTTTCTCTGAGTAGGGAAGAAGAAGTTCCGGTTCCCCAAGATCTGGATTACCAAAAGCCACTGCACTCTTTATGTGTTTTACTACCCCTGAAATCCCCTCTTTGAGAACCAGATCAATGTAGTTTTCCGAATATGAGACAAGATATACAACGTTTTTCCTTTCTATGAGAAATTCCAGGGTACCATCACCCCTTTCCCTTGCCAGGGCATGAAAGGGAAGCTGGTAAAGAACCCCGAAGGGAATTATGGCTAGTGTATCACTGTTTTTGATTTCGTCCTCAAGTGGTTCTATCAAATAACCGTAAAGTGTTGATGAAAGTTCTTTAAAGGCTTTTATTCTCTCTGCATAGGTACTATTCTCTTGGTTCTTCCATCCCTTTGTTGGGATGTTTTTGTTTTCATGAATGAGTCTTATAAAAAGGGTTACCATTTCCTCTAATTGTTTTCTTTTTATTGGAACAGACTTTATGCTCAGATTGTTCTTGTTAACGATGAATATGAAGGTGTTTTCCTCTGCGATAAAGTACTCTATAAAAACTGTACCGTAAGGTATTTCCTTTCTGTCTAAGCTAAACAAAGTTTTTGGTTCTACCATAAGAAGGCTAAATAGGGTTGGGTTAATTTCTTTTAGCTGAAGGCTTACCTTCAGGAAATCCTTCTGGGTTTTTGCAAGTGTTTCAACCAGGTTTTTAATCTTTTTTTCGTTAGGAAAAGGTTTTGACCTCTCCTTTGTGAGTTGGTAATCAAGTGAGGTTTTCTTACTGAAGATCTCATCAAATAGGTTAAGTAATCCCCGTGTTTTGTTGTCAAAAGATGTTAGTCCGCTTTTTAAAAAGACATCGCGGATCTTCTTTGATCTACTTCTCTCTATGTATTCCAGAGCTTCTTCTTTCTTCCCTAGTCTGAGTAGCAACGAGACAAGGTTTTCATACATTTTTGCATTAACTTCATTGAATACCTTTTGAACCTCTTTACCGCCTGAAAGGTCTTCTCTTATCGACTCAAATATATCTATTGCCTCTTTATAGCTCTTTTCTGCGAGAAGAAGCTTTCCCTGTTCTTCAAGATAGATTCCTTTACCAAAGAGTGCGATGCGAATCCATTCCCTGTCTCCAATCTCTCTGTATATCTCTATAGCACTGTTAAGGTTTTCAATTGCTTTATCTAGCTCTCTCATTTCACCCTTTAAGTATCCTAGGTTGCATAAAACCCTTCCCATACCGTCTTTGAATCCAAGTTCCCTAAAGATCTCTAAAGACGAATTGTAGAGATATTCGGCTTCCTTAAAATCTCCCTGCTTGTACTTAACTTCTCCAAGGTAGTTTAGAGCAATTGCGGTTATTAGCTTGTTTTTTGCTCTCTGACTAACGGTAAGTGCCTGTTCTAGGTACTTGGTAGCTTCCGTGTAGGCACCCAGCTCTTTATAAAGCTCCCCGATTATACTCAAATCAAGTGCAATACGTTCTTGCTCCTTTAGTTTTTTGTTTAAATGCAGTGCCTTCTTGTAGTTACTTAACGCTTCATCATAGTTTCCCTCTTGCCTGTAAACAACCCCTAGGGTTTCAAAGGCCATAGATTTAAGCTCTGGTTTATCTAAACCCTCTGCTATGCGGAGGGCATGCTTTAGGTTTTCAATGGCTTTTCTGTAGTTCCTTAGGTTTAGGTTCATTGTTCCCATATTTATAAGGGTGTGGGCTATTTGAGTGGGATTGTTTGTTTCTTCTGCAATCTCAACTGCTTTGGTTAAGATATTTAGCGCTTTACGTGGGTTACCAAGATAGCTGTAAAGAACCGCTATATTGTTTAGATTGTGAGCAACCCCCTGCTTATCATTTAACTCTCTTTGGATCTCAATGGCTTTTTTAAAGGATTCTATGCTCTTTTCGTATTGACCGAGCTCGGCATATATCTTTCCTATGTAGCTGTGGTTTTTTGCAATCTCAGGCTTGTTATTTAGGATTTGATTTATTCTTAAGGCACTCTCATAGTAGAGAAGGGCCTTCTCAAAGAGTTTTTTCTTTGTAAGTTTGAAGCCTCCTTGTGATAGAATCCCTGCAACTGCGTTCTTATCCTCAGGTAAATAGGCACTCTCCGCCGCTTTTTGGAGGTTCTTAAGTGCTTTCTCATACTTGCCTTTTTCATAAAGCTCAACCCCTTCCCTAACAAGTGTTTCTACCCCTCTGTCTTTAAATCCGTATCTTTTTATTCCACTGCAGTTGATTAGAATCGTGGATATGGTTAAGAAAAAAAAGAGTTTTAACAGGTGCTTAGTTAAATAGTAACTCATTTCTTAACATTAAGGTTGTGGTTATCTGGTTACTCTCTAAATCAAGTATGGATACCGACTTGCTTACAGAGTTTGCAATAAAAGCCCTTCTACCATCAGGGGATATTGCTATGGAAAGGGGTGCCACCCCAACCTCAAGAATGGCTACAATCTCGTCAGTCAGCGTATCTATTATCGATACGGTGTTGTTAAAGAAGCTAACAACCAAAGCTTTGGAACCATCAGGTGTTATTTTTAAATCAGCTGGCTGTAGTCCTGTATCTATTGTAGATACAACCTCGTTGTCTGGACCTGAAGTAGAGGCTTCAATATCGATAACCGATACGGTGTGCCCAATCTGTGAAAAAGATAGCCTGTCTGCAGGGTGGGTTACGTATGCTTTAAAACCATCTGGGGTTATATTTACTTTATCTGGTCCTGGGTCAACCTCAATTGTTTTTGTAACCTGTTCTTCTGTGGTGTCTATTATGGAGACTGAGTTATCGGAGAAGTTGGTTACAAGGGCTTTTAATCCATCAGGTGTTATTGCAACCGAGACTGGGTTTTTCCCAACCTCAATTGTTTTTGTAACCTGTTCTTCTGTGGTGTCTATTATGGAGAGCCTGTTTATGTTTGAGCTAATGGCATATAGCTTGGATCCATCAGGGGTTATGGATAGAAATGTAGGTCCGCTTCCTCTTATGGGAATTGTATCAATGGCCTTATCTGCCTTTACATCTATTACCGTTATTTTATTAGTATTTGCCACATAAACCCGTAACCTCTTTGGGTTTATCCCTATGGCAACAGGATTGGTTCCTACTGTAATGGATGTAACAACTGTATCGGTTAACACGTTTATTACAGATACCGTGTTGTCAGGGTTGTCCTGTGTCCCTGAGTTTACCACATAGAGTTTGGAAACCGTATCGGTTACAACCACTATACCGAGGGCTCGAGGAACGGAGCCAACTGTTAGGGTATTTATTATCTTATCTGTTTGGGTATCTATTATGGAGATTGTGTTTCCGGGTGTTTCCTGTGAGCCTGAGTTTGCCACATATGCCTTTAGCCCGTCTGGCGAGATTGCAATAAAGGTGGGGCCTGGCCCAACGGGAAGAGCGCCCTTTTCCATCATAGTTGATGCATCTATTACGGACACGGTGTTACTCAAGAAATTGGTAACATATACTTTTTCCCCATCGGGTGTTACTGCGATACCGCTTGGTTTTTCTCCAACTGTTAGGGTATTTATTATCTTATCTGTTTGGGTATCTATTATGGAGATTGTGTTTCCGGGTGTTTCCTGTGAGCCTGAGTTTGCCACATATGCC
>BEIN01000016.1 GCA_002898375.1 bacterium HR37
ACTTGCCTTTTTTCAACCCCCCTACCTTTACTTCCCTCCCATCTTTAAGCCTTATCAATTTGTCCTTCTTTAACCTTATAACAAATCCTACCCCTTTTTTACATACAAACCTTAAAAACTCATAGAAGCAAAAACCCCTATCTGCAATGATTATTGGCTTAAAAGGTAAGATTCCCAAAATCTCCTCCATACATTTGAATATGAAATCGTTTTGAGATTTGTATTTGATCGAATCTATATCACTTTTTCTCAAAACTCTTGCATAAAATGGACAAGACCTTCCTTTTAATGGAAAGGAGGCTATAAAGATGGACACATCGTAAGCTTTAAGGGAGGTAAAATCAACTATTACGTATCTGGTTTTAACTTTTGAGACAATTAGCTTGGCAAAGGCTTTGAAACAATCCAAGGTATTGAATTTCATCTTATGAAAGAACCTCCAGATTCTGTTAACTCTTGACTGCTTTATACCATCAGATGGAATGTAAAGAGTAACCCTCTCATAAAGAGGGTCTGAGATTTTAGGATAGAGTATGCTATTAGAACAATATTTTTAGCAACTCTCTTTTTGATTGATTTTTGGTGTAAAATGTTAATAAGAGTGTTTATCATCTCTCACCTCCCAGGGGTTATTGGTAGTCAATATCTATTTTACCCTCTGGGAGGGTTTTTGATTACAGACCAGTAAAAAAAGGTATTGACTTTTTTTTGTAGATTTTATACACTTGTGACTGACTGGTCAGTTAGTTATATATAACACAGGTTTTTATATGGCTAAACCAAAAGAAGTCGTTGGCAAAAGGAATGCAAAAGTTGGCTATGGCTCAAAAAGGGCAAACCGACGAAAAGAGATAATAAGGGTGGCTTCAAGGTTGTTTTCAGAGAAGAGCTATCACGATGTTACAATGGAGGAGATTGCGGAGAAAGTTGGTGTTGCAAAGGGTACAATTTACCTTTACTTTGATTCAAAGGAAAAGCTCTATCTGGAGATCCTAGAGGACAGTTACCAAGATATAGAGTCTCTAATCAAGAAGGAAATAGCAAAAAGCGATCCAGCTCCTCAAAAGCTTAAAAAGGTTTTAAACCTAATTTTCGGATTTTACCGTCAGAACCTGGATATACTCCGTATTTTAAGCAGGGATGAGACTCATCTTATAAGGGAACATTATGAATTTACTGAACACTGGAGACTTAGAAGATTAAGGCTTTATGAAAGAATACTGGAGAAGGGGGTTAAAGAAGGCTCTTTTCGACCGATTAATACAAAACTTACGGCTCTTGTCATTTTTGGTCTTGTAAGGTCTGTTATGTTCTTTCATGAAACAGATAAAAGTGTAGAGGAGATAGTGGATGAGGTCTTTTCTCTGATTGGAAACGGAATCTTATCTGAGGAAAGAAAAAAAAGTTTAGAAGTCAGCTGAAATGCAAACAGGTTTTTTGATCCTAATCTTTATTTAAAAGGAGGTTGGTTTAAATGGCTATGACATATCCATTTAGTAGAAGGATAAGCCATTTTGTTCCACCAAAGCAGTGGGCAAGTATGCGGGTAGCAAAGGAACTTGAAAAGACAACCGGAAGGAAGATAATCCACTTCGAGAAAGGGGATTATCAGGGACCAGACTTTGATACCCCTGAGCACATAATTGAGGCTACAGTAAAAGCCCTCAAGGAGGGGTATGTCAGATACGATCCGGGTCCGGGTCTTCCGGAGTTAAGGGAGGCTATCGCTGAGGAGATGACAAAAAGAGGGAGAAGAACAACCCCAGATGAAGTGATTGTTACGGCTGGAGCCAAGCATGCTTTAACCATGTCCCTTTTAACCTTTCTTGAGGATGGAGATGAGGTGATCTTCCCCAACCCAGGTTATCCACCCGATGAGGTATGGGCTAAATATGCAGGGGCTATTATAAAGCATACGCCTCTTACCAAGCCTGATTGGCAATTTGATCTGGAGAAACTTGAAACTCTTATTACTCCAAAGACAAAGCTCCTGATTATAAACACGCCTCAAAGACCAAATGGTCATCTTGTGGAGAATCCTGAGGAGATTGCTGAGATATGTCTTAAGCACAAGAATCTTATGGTTATTTCAGATGAGATATTCTCACATATTGTTTACGATGGTAAGCAGCACAAAACGATTTCGGCTGTTCCGGGTATGGAGGAGAGGACAATTGTTATTGATACCTTCTCTAAAACATATGCTATGACCGGATGGAGAATAGGGTGGGCAGTTGCTCCTAAACCTGTTATAGAAAAGCTTTCCATATTCCTTCAGGACACGATTACGAATGTTGCAGCCTTTATCCAGAAAGCAGCATATGCGGCTATGACAGGCCCTCAAGATTGGGTTGAAAGGAAAAGACAGATACTTCAGAGGAAACGTGATAAGATGGTAGAGGGGTTGAACTCGATCCCTGGCATAAAGTGTGATAAACCAGCAGGTGCTTTCTATGCGTTTCCCGATATTACGGGAACCGGGCTAACCTCACAGGAGTTTACAAACAGGCTGCTGGAGAATGCAGGTGTTGCGGTTGTGGCCGGAACTGCTTTTGGAAGCCAGGGGGAAGGCTACGTAAGGGTAACCTATGCAGTTCCTGATGAGGATATAGAAGAAGGGATAGAGAGGATAAAGAACACCAACCTTAAGGCTTAACTGTTTAAGTAAAAGGAGGCTGTTCTGTATCTTTATGGGTATGGAACGTGCCTCCTTTAATTATGGCAGAAACCATGTTTGGAGCTAAACTGGATAAAAAGGCAGGGGTATTTGTAGCGGTTATCCTGGTTCTTTGTGTTTTTTTGCTCTTAAACTGCTACAAAGCTCCCGTAACTGGAAGGTCCCAGATTATTCTTGTTTCCTCAGAACAAGCTGCCCAGATGGGGGCTGTGGCTTTTCGAGAGCTTCTAAAGAAGGAAGAGTTATCCAACAACCCTATCTACAATGAAGCTGTGGTAAGGGTGGGAAAAAGGATAACAAGGGTAGCTGACACCCCAAACTATAACTGGGAGTACAGGGTTATAAAGGGGGATGACAAAATAAATGCCTTTGCCCTTCCTGGAGGGAAGATAGGTGTTTATACGGGCATAATACCAATTGCAAAAAACGATGCAGGGCTTGCAACCATTATAGGGCATGAGGTTGCTCATGTTGCTGCCCGACATGGTGAGGAGAGGTTATCTGTTGGAATTCTTGCTGAACTTGGAGCTGCAGGACTGGGTCTTGCCCTTAGCAGACAGGATCCGGCTGTAGTAAGTGCTGTAATGCAGGCCTTTGGAATTGGGGTTACTATAGGTGGAATACTCCCTTTTAGCCGTGCTCAGGAGGCAGAAGCTGATAGAATCGGTCTTGTTTATATGGCAAAGGCAGGATATGATCCCAGGGAAGCCCTGGCCTTCTGGGACAGGATGGAAGAGGCAACAAAAAACAAACCACATCCACCTGAGTTTTTGGCTACACACCCAAGTTATGGGAGGAGAAAGAGTAATATAAGGATGTGGCTTCCCGAAGCCATGTTTTACTATGAGCGTTCAAACAAGGCTCCAAACCTTCTAATTTCTTTAAGATAGAGGGATAAGAGAGATGGAATTTGTAAGAGTAAGTGGTACAGATATTGAGGTTTCTCGAATAGGTTTGGGAACATGGTCAATAGGTGGCTGGTTGTGGGGGGGAACAGATGAGGAGATTGCTATAAAGACGATTCATAAAGCGATTGAGCTTGGGGTTAACCTAATTGATACCGCTCCTGTTTACGGACGTGGGGTGTCTGAAGAAATCGTGGGTAAAGCTGTTTCCGAGTACGGTTTTCGTGATAAGGTGGTAATTGCTACAAAGGTGGGACTCGAATGGACAAGTGGAAAGGTTTATCGTAACTCGAGCAAATCCCGCATTTATAAGGAGATAGAGGATTCTCTAAGGCGGCTTAAAACCGATTATATAGACATTTACCAGGTTCACTGGCCTGATCCCCTTGTTCCAATAGAAGAAACTGCTCAGGCTTTGTATTCTCTGTATAGGGAGGGAAAGATAAGGGCAATTGGTGTAAGCAATTACTCAACGGAACAAATGGATGTTTTCCGTAGGGTTGCTCCACTTCATACCTCTCAGCCTCCTTACAATCTGTTTGAACGTGGAATTGAAAAGGACGTACTACCGTACTGCCGTGAAAATGGGATTACTACTCTTCTTTACGGTGCTATCTGTCGTGGATTGCTTAGCGGGAAGATGAAGCCCGATACTGAGTTTAAAGGAGATGACATAAGAAGGGTTGATCCAAAGTTTCAACCTCCTCGTTACTACCAGTATTTGGATGCCGTTGAAAGGCTTGATCGGCTTGCCAGAGAAAGATATGGAAAACGCGTTATACACCTTGCGGTGCGATGGGTATTAGACCAGCCAGGTGCTGATGTAGCCCTTTTGGGTGCACGCAGACCCGAACAGATAGAGGAGGTAGTGGATCAGGTAATGGGGTGGTCTGTTGATAAGGATACAATGAGAGAGATAGACAGGATCCTTAAGGAAACAATTAAGGATCCAGTGGGACCGGAATTTATGGCTCCTCCTGCACGTTTAAGTTAAGGCTACTCTCTTGACATTTCCATAGCATGATGTTTTAGAATCTGACCCGAGGCAATGTAGAATGCATCTTCTGCTATATTCGTTGCAAGGTCTGCAACCCTTTCAAGGTCTCTTGCTATTAAGATGAGGCGGAGGGAGCGGTCAATTGTGCTTGGGTCTTCCATCATATAGGTTATAAGTTCCCTCATGATCTGGTTTTCCAGATAGTCTACCTCATCATCTTTCTTACAGACTTCAACGGCCAGTTCAGCATTTTTGTTTACAAAGGCTTCTATGCTTTCCCTTAGCATCTCTGTTGCTTTTTCTGCCATTCTTGGTATATCAATCAGGGGTTTTACAGGTGGTTTATCCGAGAGGTAAATGGCCCTTTCAGCAATATTTACAGCGTGGTCACCAATCCTTTCAAGGTCATTGTTAATCTTCATAATCATGGTAACTGTCCTTAAATCTTCGGCTTCGGGATGATAGAGGGCAAGTATTTTTATACAAAGGTTGTCTATATCAATCTCCATCCTGTTGATGACATCGTCATTTCTTATGATCTCTTCTGCAAGCGGTGTGTTTTTTTCCTTTAATGACTTTACGCTTTTTACTATCATTTCTTCCACCATGGATGCCATTTGAAGAAGAGACTTTTTTAAGTTGTTAATTTCCTCTTGTAGTCTTTTCATTAAACTCACTCCTTAAGATAACCTTTATTTGTTTTGTGCTTTTCTGGGCTACGTTTACCTCATAAAGGGTTAACTTTTCCTGGCTTATATCCAATATGTTAAATGAGGGAAAGGACCTGCCCTTTAATCTTCTGGTTGTTGCTGTTCCTGCTGTAACAAAGTAGCTTTTCTCTAGTTTCCATATCCATGGTTGGTGTTTATGCCCGGAAAAAATAAAGTTTATTTCAAGTTCAGTACACAGCCTCAATACATCACCAGCGTCTACAGGAATGTGCCTTTCTCTTCCGGTTCCCGGAATAGGAATTAGGTGATGGTGCAGAGCAAGTATCTTTATCTTGTCTTTAGCCCAGAACCTATCCTTTATTATATCATAGTTTTCTCTTCCTATGTGTCCATCATCTATGTCCGGCTCACTTGAGTCTATTCCCAGTATTACAACCTCGTTATCCTCGTAGTAGGGATATCTTGTTCCAAATATCTCTTCGAATATGAGGTATCCTTCGTTCCTTGAGTCATGGTTTCCGGGAACCACTATTAACCTGTTTGCCTTTATTTTTTCAAAAAAGCCACTCACCACACGGTATTCGTATTCATATCCCCAATCGGTGAGGTCTCCTGTAACAACCAGTATGTCTGGTTTTATGGAGTTTAGTGTGTTTATAACGTTTTGTTCCCATTCAGGAACAAAGGTTGGGCTTGTAAGGTGGAGATCCGATATATGGACTATTTTCATAATTTGCCTTTTTTTGCCGTTTTGTTAAAGGTTTCTTCAATCCAGTTTCTGATTTCATCCCTTATAAGTCTAAAGCCTAAGAGTATTTCATCTTCGCTTCCCTTAAAATCTGAGGGGTCTTTAAAGCTCTTGTGGATGCGTTTCCCTGCATTTGTGAATACCGGACAGTTTTCTTTAGCACTATCACAGAGGGTTACTACGTAGTCGAACTCTTTTTTTTCAAGTTCTTCTATGGTTTTTGATCTGTTATTTGATATGTCTATACCGATCTCTTTTAAAACCTTTACGGCATAGGGGTTAACGGTTGATGGTTCTGTTCCCGCACTGAATACCTCAAAGAACTCACCGTATATCCACTTCATTATACCCTCTGCTATCTGAGAGCGAGCGGAGTTGTGGGTACATATAAAGAGGATACTTTTTTTCATCCAAACCTTCCCGTTATGTAGTCTTCTGTCAGTTTGTTACTTGGGTTGGTAAATATCTTTTCGGTTCTGTCAAATTCCACTAGCTCACCAAGGTGCATAAACGCTGTGTAATCTGATATCCTTGCAGCCTGTTGCATATTGTGTGTAACTATAATTACGGTTGTGTGTTGTTTTAGTTCAAGGATAAGCTCTTCTATCTTTGAAGTAGAGACAGGATCAAGAGCCGATGTTGGTTCATCGAAAAGAAGCACCTCGGGGTCCATTGCTATTGCTCGGGCAATGCAGAGTCTTTGTTGCTGTCCTCCGGAAAGAGAATATGCATTCTCTTTCAACCTGTCTTTAACTTCTTCCCAGAGTGCAGAGGCTCTAAGGGCCCATTCTACTTTTTCATCAAGTGTTTTTTTATCCTTTATGCCTTTGATTTTAAGTCCATAAGCTACGTTCTCGTAAATCGATTTTGGAAAGGGATTCGGTTTTTGAAACACCATACCTGCTCTCATTCTTATTGATATGGGATCTACCTTTTTATCTATTATGTTTATCCCATCGGGATAAAGTATTATCTTTCCGCTGTATCCGTTCTTTGAGTACAGGTCATGCATTCTATTTATACACCGAAGAAAGGTGGTTTTCCCGCATCCTGAGGCACCTATAATTGCTGTTATCTGGTAACTGGGTATCTTTATGTTTATGTTCTTTAGGGCCTGAACGTTTCCGTAGAAAAAGCTAAGGTCTTCTACTTCTAGTTTTATATCTCCTGGTTCTTTTTTGGGCATTGAATCTTTCCTATTAAAGCTATCATCTTCTTGGTCTTCTTTCAATTTTTTCTGTACCATATTTAGGGTTTTTATTGCCAGATTTCTTACCATTTTACTCTCCTTCTAACCTTGTAACGTAAGAATAAAGCAAGACTGTTCATAACAAGGGTAAGCGCTATAAGGACAAGACCAGCAGCTGCTGCATTTTCATGGAATTCCTTCTGTGGTCTGGAGATCCAGTTAAACATCTGAATAGGGATAACAGTAAAAGGAGATTTCAGCATCTCTACAAAAGAGTCCCAGGAGACAAATGGAAAATCTGCTTTTATTGGAGAAGGGGGAAGAAAGGCTATAAAGGTTAGCGCACCAATGGTTATAAGGGGTGCTGTTTCACCTATTGCTCTTGAAGCTGCTATTATCACACCCGTTAGTATTCCTCCGGCTGAGTATGGAATCACATGATCCCTTACGGTTTCCCACTTTGTAGCTCCCATGGAGTATGCAGCTTCTCTTATAGACTGGGGAATTCTCTTTATTGATTCTCTTGTGGCAACCACTATTACAGGAAGCATAAGAAAGCCAAGCGTTAGTCCACCTGTTAATATACTCTCCCCAAATCCCAGTCTGTATACAAAGATACCGAGGGCTAAAAGGCCATATATGATGGAGGGAACTGCAGCCAGGTTGTTTATGTTGATTTCTATTATGCTCGTTAACCAGTTTTTTCTCGCATACTCTTCAAGATATATACCGGCAGGTACCCCAAGGATTACGGACCAGAAAACCGCTCCTGCCATAACGTAGATGGTTCCCACCCAGGCAGAAAGTATCCCGGCTTTTTCTGGGAATCTAGAAGGATATGAGGTTAAAAAACCAAGGCTTAATCTCCGTAGCCCATCCATAAACAGGTCCAGGATAATTGCAAAGATAAATGTCATAACAAGAAAAACGGCTATAATCCCAAGTGCCTCAAATACCGTGTCCATAAACCTTAGTTTTTTAATCCGGTAAAGTAGGTGTTGTTGTGCTTCAACACTCCCTTTAGACAACCTGTCAGTATACCTCCCTTAGTTTTGACTTTAGCCAGAGAGCCAGCGTGTTAAATATCAGGGTTATAATAAAAAGTGTAAAACCTACAGCGAATATGGATAGATACTCTACAGAACCAAAGGGCAGGTCTCCAAGGCTTATCTGAACTATATATGCGGTTATCGTCTCCAGGGGTTCCAGTGGATTCAGGGTTAGGTTTGGATAGATCCCGGCCGCTATTGCAACCACCATTGTTTCACCAAGTGCCCTTGATATGCCAAGTATAAAAGCGGCTATTACCCCTGAGAACGCAGAAGGAAGAACCACTGTAAGGGCGGTTTTAAGTTTGGATGCTCCAAGTGCATAAGCCGCTTCTCTTAGCTCTTGAGGAACGCTTCTGAGTGCATCTTCGCTCATTGATGCGGTATATGGAAGAATCATAATTCCCAATACAATGCCCGGGGAAAGTCCGTTAAATCCCTGCAGTTCGGGGATGATTTTCTGAAGGTTTGGGGTTACAAAGAGAAGAGCAAAGTATCCGTATACAACGGTAGGTATTGCCTCTAGGAACTCTATAATTGGTTTTACAGTTTCTCTAACTGCACCTGGGGCAAATTCGCTTAGATATATGGCCAGCAAGATCCCTATTGGAGCCGAAAACAGAATTGCTATTCCGGCTATCAAAAAGGTTCCGGTAATTAAGGGGGCAATACCAAACTTCTTTATTGCAAATACCGGAGTCCATTCTCTTTCGGTAAGAAATTCAATAATGGATACGTGTTTAAAGAATTCAATTGTATCTGACAGAAGAACATACACTATGCCAGCTGTTATAAAAACGGTAAAAAGAGCGGTGGTAAACAGGAGTACCGTTACAACCCTATCTACCACCTTTTTGTATCGTAGGCCTTTCATCTATTCAGTGGTTTCTCTCTTTACTATTTCTTCTATGCTTACCCCAACCTCAGATCCTCCAGCAAATACCGTACCCGTTTTCCCTGCCTTAACCCTTTCAAGAGCAAGTCTGTATACCTTTTCTGGGAGGGCAATGTATCCTACCTGGGGTACAAGCTCTTTGGCATTGTTTATGTAGAACTCTACAAATTCTCTAACCTCCGGTTTCTTCGCTAGAGATTCTGCATTTACGTATATAAATAGCGGTCTTGAGAGTGGTTGATATTTACCGTTTTCTACATTTTCAGCACTCGGCAGGTAGCAGTTTCCATCCACAGGACTCTTTATGGGAACTGCCTTTAGCTTGTCTTTGTTTTCCTCATAGTAGGCAAAACCAAAGAAACAGAGAGCGTTTTTTTCGTTTGCAGCAAACTGAACCAATACGTTATCGTCTTCACTTGCTGTATAGTCTCCTCTGCTTGAGTGTTCCTTGCCGACTATTGCCTCGGTGAAGTAGTCATATGTTCCGGAATCAACCCCTGCACCACACAGCTTTAAATCTGCATCAGGCCATTGAGGTCTTACCTGGTTCCACTTCTTAATTTTACCCTGAGCCTCAGGCTCCCATATCTTCTTTAGCTCCTCTACGCTCATACAATCCACCCAGCTGTTTTGGAGGTTTACAACAACGCTTAACCCATCGAATGCGACTGGAAGCTCTATGTACCTTATTCCGTTCTGAGAGCATGCCTCCATCTCTATCTTCCTTATGGGCCTTGATGCATTTGATATATCTGTTTCTCCTCTACAGAACTTCTTAAATCCACCTCCCGTTCCTGATATCCCTACCGTAACCCTTACTTTCCCCCTTTTTGCATTCTGAAACTCCTCAGCCACGGCCTCGGTTATTGGATAAACTGTACTTGAACCATCCACCTTTATGGTTTCCTGGGCGCTTGAGTTGCATGCATATCCTGCTCCTAAAAGCAGGGTGGTTACCAGACAAAAACTTAATACCATTTTATTGTGCATTGTCAAACATCCTCCTTATATTTTTATCTTCTTAATCTTAATCTGTCTGCCAAATGTTAATTTTGCATTAAAAAGGGGTTAAGCTTAAGTTAAGCTTTAGCGGGTATCGTTATTATAAACCTGCTTCCCTTTCCCACCTCACTTTGAACCTCTATTTTCCCACCATGTAATATTACAATGTGCTTAACTATGCTTAGGCCAAGCCCAGTTCCCCCTAGTTTCCTCGAGCGTGTTTTATCCACACGGTAAAAACGCTCAAATATCCTTGGTATGTGTTCTTTTGGAATTCCTATACCTGTGTCAAAGACCTCTAGGACAAGCTCTGAGTTTGATTTAAAGCACCTAATTCCTATGGTTCCCCCTTCAGGGGTGTATTTTACTGCATTGTCCATAAGGTTTATAATCATCTGTTCAAGAAGAAACCTGTTTCCTTTAAGAGGCGGTAATGACTCTTCTATATCAAGTACGGTATTTAGCCTTTTATCCAGGGCATTATTTTTAACCGCTTCGAGTGAGGAGAAAACAATCTCTCCTACATCATCTATATCTTCAAAATCCTGTTTTGGGTCGTCTCTAAAAAGTGAGTTTCTGTTCTCTATTTCAGAGAGCACAAGAAGGTCAGACACTATGTTTATAAGCCTCTCTGTGTTTCTCTTAACTATGCTAAGGAAGTGGTTTCTCTCTTCCCTGCTTGTGTTTTCGTTTTCAAGTGTTTCTATATAGCCTTTAATAGCTGTAAGCGGTGTCCTTAGTTCGTGGGATACGTTTGCAACAAGATCAGCTTTTATTTGCTCAAGTCTTTTGAACTCGGTTATATCAAATAAAACAAGTATTATTCCTCCAGCAGGTAGGTTCAGGGGAAGTGCATTTACCATATAGTTTCTTTCCCTCGGATAAAGGAAGATGATTTCTTCTTTTTCGGGCCTTCGGTTTTGCATTACGTTTTCTATCAGTTTTGCCAGCTTTACCTCTCTTAGAACCTCCCAGTATGCTTTTCCTGTGCAATCGCCCTTTATATTGAGCATGTCTTTTAGGGCATTGTTTACAAGAACAACTCTGCCCTCCGCTGATATTACAACAACCCCCTCATTCATTGCGGTAAGTACGGCCTGAAGCTGGGTTTTCTCCCGGGAAAGCCCATTAAATAGCTCATTTAGCCTCTCAGACATACCCTTTATTGATTGAAAAAGCCTTTCGTAATCTCCGTTTTTCGTTTGGATATCTATGTTAAAGTTACCCCCTGCAATTTGCTCCGAAATCTCTATTACCCTCTTTATTGTTTTTTTAAACTCCCTGGAAAGTAAAAGAACAAAAAGAAACACAAGTATGGTTAAAGCTACTCCGGGATAGAGAAGTCTATAAATGTTTTTGCGCCCAAAATCGCTTAGAGGCTCCATTCGTACTAACATTTGTGTTTTATTGTCTTCCGTATTTACTACTACAGGGATGTAGATGAGTTTTTTTTCTCTCCCTATTAGTCTATTGTATGTGTTTTTTTTATCAGCTCCGTATGGAGCCATGTTTTTATCAACCAATTCGATATCCAGCCCATATATCTTGCCAAGGCTTGAGAGTAGTGCCTCTAGCTCTTTAATCTCTGGTGACTTTTCTTTTAGAAGCTCGGTTATAACTTTAGATACCTCAGTAAGCCTTTCTTTCTCTTCCTCTATTCTATATTTTCTAAGCTCTATTAAGGTAAGTACATAGAAAAGCAATATAAGAACAGCCAAGATTAGAATAAACTTCCTTTCAGAACCCCTCAAACCCTTTACTGCTCCTCAAGTTTATAACCTATGCTTCTTATTGTTTTTATCATGCTTCCGGCTTTGCCTAGTTTTTCTCTTATGTTCTTTATGTGAACATCTATTGTTCTATCATAAACCAGCTTTTCATCTCCCCAAAGCCTCTTTTTCTTTAAAAGCTGGTCCCTTGTAAATACCCTTCCTTGCCCTTCTGCAAGCACCTCAAGTATCTTGAATTCCGTGGTTGTTAGCTCTACCTTTTCCCCATCTACAGAAACCTCAAACTTTTCTGTATCGATCTGCAGAGGGCCTATTCTTATGGTTTTTCTGTCAGCCTCTTTATTTGCTCTTCTCAGTATGCTTTTTACCCTTGCTATAAGCTCTCTTGGACTGAAGGGCTTTACTATATAGTCATCTGCCCCAAGCTCCAGTCCCACAACCACATCTGCTTCTGAGGCCTTTGCCGTAAGCATTATTATGGGGATAGAGTGTGTTCTGGATTTACTTCTTAGAGACCTGCATATATCTAATCCATCGGTTCCCGGAAGCATTATATCCAGAATCACAAGATCAGGTATCAAAGACGATTCCACATAAAGAAGGAAATCTCTGCCGTTTTTAAACTCTTTTACCTTAAATCCTTCCCTTTTTAGGTGGTGGGAGACAAGCTCTAAAATGTCTTCCTCATCATCCACCACAGCTATTAGCTTCTCTTCCATCTTGTAAAATTATAATAAAGTCTCCATATTCGGTATTCAACTTTCTTAACGAAATTTTAACATCCTTTTAAATTTGTTTTAATGGATCCTCCCTACCCTATAGGTCAGTTAAATTAACCCAAAAAGGAGGAGGAAGAGATGATAAGGTTATTTGCTCTGGCCATCTGGCTTGCTTCACTCTTTGCCTTTGTTTGTTTCCTGGGCTTTAATGCCTATTCACAGTCAAAAGGTGAAGAGGTTGATGAGTTAAGGAAGAGGATGGAGGAGTTGGAGAGGGAATACAGAAGTAAAATGGAGGAGCTAAGAAGCAGGATAGAGGAGTTAGAGGGTGAGAGGGAAAGAGAGGAGAAAGATGGTTGGTGGAAGAGAATAGAAGTAGAGTATAAAAAGCCTGGAGACGGTTTTACCATTAAGACAGAAGATGGTAACTTCAAGTTGAGAACAAGGCTTCGGGCTCAGATTCAGTTTTCTGTAAACGATACGGATAGAGAGGATACGGCTACGGATTTTAACTTGAGGAGGTTTAGGGTAACATGGGATGGTAACGCTTTTAGACCCTGGTTACTCTACAAGTTTCAAATTAGTGGGGATAACAACGGGAATTTTCAGTTAAGGGATGCCTATTTCGATTTTGCTTATAACACGTTGTTTGTTCCAAGACCGGGCCAATTTAAGGTTCCATTCTCAAGGGAAGAGTTAACCTCTTCGTCGGAACTTCAGCTTGTTGAAAGGTCGGTTGTAAACGAAGAGTTTGCTCTGGGACGTGATAGGGGTACGGCGATTTACGGGGTTCTTGGAAACTATATTGTTTACGGTGCCGGTGTATTTAATGGTGATGGAAGAAACGGAAGCAGTGCGGACTCTAACCTTTTATATGCTGGAAGGATTATGCTCACCCCTTGTTGTGGTGAGTTGAAATACGGTGGTGATTTTCCCGCAGGTGGGGACTATAAGATAGAGCCCAACTTTGGAGAAAGAAATAAGCCTCTTGTTGCTATTGGAGCAGCAGTAGCGGGAATCCCAGGGTTAAACATCGGGAGAAAAACACCGGATAGCAATATAGACGAGAGATTCGGTGAGATCTTTGGTGGTGACGTAATAGCAGCAGGAAATGCAGAAGCCGATGTGATTTCGTTCACAGCAGATGCCAATTTTAAATACTGGATTTTCAGCCTGGAGGGGGAGTACCATCTAAGGAATATAGACCCAAAAGAAGGAGGGTTTGAAAAGGTAACGGATCAGGGATTTAGGGTTCAAAGCGGTTTTTTTGTGGTTCCTGAGTTCATGGAGGTTGCCGGAAGGTTTGCATATATAGATTTTGATGACGATGTGGACGGCAGGGACAGCAGGTGGGAGATCACACCTGGTTTAAATCTGTACCTGTCAAAAAGCCACAAGTATAAGCTGCAGTTTAGCTACTCTTTCATAAGGGATGAGGATACGGATGGTCAGAAAATTGACCAGAACGTGTTTCTAACTCAACTCCAGGCATACTTCTAGTAGTGGTAAAGCCCGGCCGGGTGCCGATGTCAAATCCCGGTCGGGCTTTTTTGTTTGTGTAGGGGTTTACCTTTGTATTCCACCCATAACCAGTATGGATGTGATCCTTTTTAGGATGGTTTTGGGCAATCTGGTTTTTCCAAGCTCATTTATGGCTTTATCAATATCGTACGTGGTTCTCTTTATGGTCGCCCTTCCGTTCTCTATAATTGCATAGGAAACACAGGGGTTTAGATCCATAGGTTGTCCTGCAGAACCTGGATTTATAACCGTTGTCCTTCCAATACGCCTGATAAAGGGTCTGTGGGAGTGACCAACCAGTAGAAAATCCACGCTGGGTTTTGTGTTCTCTGACCCAAGGACCTCAAGATTTAAGGCCTGGTTGTGAACCATTTTGAAGGTGAAACCATCAAGCTCAAAGGAGTTTTTGTGGGGAAGCCTTCTTAGAAAACCAATCTCCTTACCTGTAAGCACCCCCTCACTCCACTCCCGTGTGATCCTTGAGATAACGTTTAACTCACGGCTACACTGGCAGTTTATACCGTATGCTACCGCATTGTCATCATCTCCTCTAACACCGATAAAAACTCCCTTTTCGTATAGCTCCAAAAGAAACCTTATGCATTCTCTTGGATTTGGCCCAAAACCCACTATATCTCCAAGAAACAAAAACCTCTCATAGCTCTCCTTTGAAAGGATTGCCTCAAGTGCGTACCAGTTTGCGTGTATATCTGAGGTAACAAGTATTCTCATACCGCAAAGGATAGGTTTGCTCTTTTAAAACCTTATGAATTTTTCATTAAGGTTTTAAGAAGATGCTTCATTATCTTTAAGGATTTATCTTAAGTTTAGTGGCTCAGCTTTTTGGGCTCTTGGTGCGTTTTTGCTTTGATTGAAATAGGTTAAAATATCTTATTATCATAGTAACTTAAGTAATCTACTTATATGTAAAAAGGTAGATAAAAAACCTCTTGACAAAAGTTTACAATTTATATAGAGTTAGCACAGATTTAAAACTTTTTCTAAGGAGGTAAGGAGAGATGAGTAAAGCCAGATGGCTTTTCTTTTTACTGTTGGCTGTATGTGTAGCTCTCCCTTCTTACGCGGTAGAGCTTACCTTGGGTGGTTTTCCAAGTTACTTACGTACCCGATATCGTTTTATTAAAGACGCAACCTTTATAAGCTCTATAAGTGATGACCTGGCAAGAGATCTGGGTTTTAGTGATGCTGATGACAACATCTCTTTTGCCGACACCAGGCTTCGTTTAACCCCGCAGTTGGTGTTAAGCGATTCTGTAACGATAAGGGCACAGGTTGATGTTTTTGATAACGTGATATGGGGTGGAGCCACATCTGCTCTTTTAGGTGGTCGTAGCACGCTTGTTAACTCCTCTATTACCACTGGGGACAGGTTTAGGGGTGCTCTTCTTATAGGTACAAATGCCATTGACAGGGGTATAGGAGAGTCCTTTGGAGTGGATGATAATGTACAGTTCTTTAATGTTCGTATGCTTCATGCAGATATTGTTCTCCCAGCAAACCTTGGTTTTGTGAGGATAGGGCGTCAACCATTTGACTGGGGACTTGGAATACTTGCAAACGGTGGTTGGGACCCACTTTCAGACCTTGGTTTTGTGCTTGACCGTTTCCTCTATCTTAAGTCTTGGCCTCTTTCTGGAGGAACCTTTACGTTTGTGTTTGTTACAGACAGGTTTACCCAGGGTAACAGTGTAGTAACGGCTAACGGAGATGGATGGGATGGAGGTGCATTTGCCCTGATTTACAACCATCCACAGGCACTCGGTGGCAATCTGACAATAGGTGGTTATCTGTTCCCCTACATTCACCAGGATCACTTTGCTGTGCCATGCCCAAATCCTGACCTTTCCGCATGTACCCGTGGTGTGGATTTAGATCTTAACCGCTTTACCCTTTATGCAGGTGTTATAGACTACAAGACCGACCTTTTCAGGCTGGTTGGAGAGGTTCAGGGAGGATGGGGAGAGCTTGATATCGGAGGTACAGAGGTAGATATAGACCCATCCAACCTGCTTTTTGCGGTTCGTGGAGAGGTCTATCCGGGATTTCCAGTAAAACTTGTGGCTGCTGAGTTTGGATGGGCAGGTGGTGATGATTTAAATACACCTGAGCTTGAGGGTAACGTTATAGTGTTTAACCCTGCTTATAACATTGATTATCTACTTTTCAAGCACATGATACCCACCATTTATCAGATAGAGGGTAGCGTGATAAATGCATTCTATGCAAGGGCTTGGGCCACGGTTAAGCTTCTTGACTATCTCTCGTTTACACCCCAGGTCTTGGTTGCATGGAATCAGGATAACGACAATCCTTTAGGTTTTGGCCCTGTGGACAGGTATCTTGGAACGGAAATAGAGGGAACATTTACCATAAACCTGCTTCCCGGTGTTAACTTCGATATCATAGGTGGTGCGGTAATAAACGGAGACGGTGTAAAAGACCTGCTGAGACAGCAAGCTGCAGCTCAGGTAAACAATGCTCTAAATGCCAATTTTGTCCCTGGTGACTTTGATCCTGAAGATGTATCCTGGACTGCTCAGGGAAGACTCCTTGTCTACATTGACCAGTTTCTTAAGAAGTAAAGATAGCTGATTTGTTATTAAAAAAGGGGAAGGTTTATATAACCTTCCCCTTTTTATTATTTAAATAAAACCTCTTTTAGTGTCTAAAGTGTCTTATCCCTGTAAAGACCATGGCAATTCCGTGTTCATCTGCAGCAGATATCGTTTCCTTGTCCCTTATTGAGCCCCCTGGTTGAACTATTGCGGTGATTCCAGATTTTGCAGCTTCATCTATTCCGTCACGGAAAGGAAAGAAGGCATCCGATGCAAGAACAGCCCCTTTTGTTGGAACCCTTGCCTTCATAACGGCTATCTTTACAGAATCCACACGGCTCATCTGTCCGGCCCCTATTCCCACCGTTTGACCTCTGCGAGCAAGCACTATAGCGTTAGACTTTACGTGCTTACATACCTTCCATGCGAATTTGAGATCTTCAAGCTCCTCAACAGTGGGTTGCCTTTTCGTTACTACCTTAAGCTCCTTAAAGTCTTCTTCACTCCTTAGGTCTCTATCCTGTATGAGGGCACCTCCGACAACCTTTTTTATATCAAAGCCGCTCTTTTGCCCAAAATCCAGGGGAGGGGTTTTTAGAATCCTCAGGTTCTGCTTTGTTGAGAGTACATCAAGGGCTTTATCTGTGTAGCCCGGTGCAATTACTACCTCAAGAAACATGGAAGCAAGCTCTGTTGCTGTGTTTTCATCTACCTCTGTATTGAAGGCAACTATCCCACCAAAGGCGCTTTCAGGGTCGCATTCCTTTGCCCTTAAAAAGGCTGTAACCGGGTTTTCTGCAATTGCAACCCCGCATGGATTGTTGTGCTTTACTATAACACAGGCAACACTGGAAGGGAACTCCTTTACCAGTTCCAAAGCTGCATCTGCATCGTATATGTTGTTAAGGGATAGCTCCTTTCCCTGGATTTGAACGGAATTTGATATACACGGCTCCTCTATCCAGGCTTCAGTATAAAAGGCACCTTCTTGATGGGGGTTTTCACCGTATCTAAGCTTCATGCGTTTTTCGAAGTAAAGTGTCAGGCTGGATGGGAACTTTGTTTTCTTTCCATTTTCAAGTGAGTTAAAGAAGTTAGATATTGCTGCATCATAGCGTGAAACATACGAAAATGCCTTTGCAGCAAGGCGCATGTTAAGCTCCGGGGATATAAATCCCTTGTTTTTCTTTAACTCGTTTATAACGGTCTTGTAATCTTCCGGGTGGGTAACAACCGTTACGTACCTGTAGTTTTTTGCAGCAGCACGAAGAAGGGTTGGCCCTCCTATATCTATATTCTCTATTGCCTCGCTTAAATCCACTTCATCACTCTTTATAACATCTTCAAAGGGGTAGAAGTTAACAACCACTATATCTATGGGTTTAATACCGTGCTGTTTCATCTCTTCAAGGTGAGATTCGTTATCGCGTACTGCAAGGATTCCTGCATGGATTTTGGGATGAAGGGTTTTTACCCTTCCCCCTAGGAGTTCTGGTGATTGTGTGTATTCTGATATATCAACCACATTTACCCCGGCATCTTTTAGAAGCTTTGCTGTACCCCCTGTTGAGAGGATCTCTATGCCAAGCTCTTTAAGCTCTCTGGCGAAGTTGCTTATTCCATCTTTTTTCCATACACTTATAAGGGCTCTTTCTATCTTGTTCATATCAAGACTCCATAGGGTTTTTGTTTAGGATATTGAAAATTAACATGGGTTTTGAGAAATTGTCAATTCTTGAATATAATCTCTCTAGGTCTAATTCGTATAAAAAATTCTAAGGCAGGTAAACCGGATTATGAGAGGTAAGGGAACTTTAAGCCTTAAAGTTGGGTTATTTATATTTGTTTCGCTGCTCATTCTTGTAGTTTTTGTCTTTTTTCTTGGGGAAGGGAGCAATCTTTTTAAAAAGAGATATACGGTTGTTACAACCTTTACCAATGCCGGTGGACTTATAGAAGGTGCTACAGTTAGGCTCTCTGGTGTTCGCATAGGTAGTGTAAAGAGCATCTCTTTTCCAAAGGAGACAGATAAAAACTTCATAGTGGTGGAGATGGAGGTAAGTGAGGATGGAATAAGGAGAATCGGTCCCGATTCGGTTGCAACCATTAGAACAGAGGGTCTTCTTGGTGATAAATATATAGAGATAAGGAGAGGACAGGAAGTGCTAAGCAGGATACCTGATAGGCTTGAGATTAAGAGTTATACACCACCAGAGTTTGAAAAGCTCCTTGGTCAATCTGAGGAGCTTATAGATAACATAGTAAGTATATCAAAAAGCCTTGATGAGATAGTAAAGGCATTTGGCAGAGAAGAGAACATAGAAAACATATCCAGAACAATAGCCTCTATCAGAAGGACGCTGGAGGCTATAGAGACCGAACCCGGTGTTCTTCATACCCTGATATACGGGAGAAAAGATGGTTCGGGAGGTGGTTTTGAATCAACGCTTGAGAAACTGGATGAAACAATTACAGCCCTAAACAGGCTAATTTCAGACATAAGGGGTGGAAACGGGTTGATAAGTACCTTTATTTACGACAAGGAGTTGGCATTTAAGGTGGATCAGGCAATCTCAAACATAAACTCTATAACCAGAGAGCTAGGAGACAGAGAGGGCTTTGTTGCTGAGCTGGAGAAAACTGTGAAGAACCTAAGGGAGATATCTGAAAGCATAAAAGAGGGGGAGGGAACCTTAGGAGCCCTGGTAAAAGACCCCACTCTGTACTATAGGTTAACGGGTGTGCTTGGGGAGGCTGAAAGAAGCAGATTCATCAGGGCTGCCATAATGTACATGATGGAAAACAGGGGTAAAGGCTCTAAGTAAGGGTTTTACGTTGAGCGGGCGACGGGTTTCGAACCCGCGACCCCAAGCTTGGGAAGCTTGTGCTCTACCTCTGAGCTACGCCCGCACTACAGATTAAATTTATTACAGTCTTAAAGGAAAGTCAAACGTTTATCAGGAGCCGTGAAAAAAAGGGTGGAAAAGACACAGTTACCTATTACAGAGGAGCTAAACCCAAGGTCAAAGGACCTAGATACGCTTTCTACCGGTGAGATAGTTAAGGTTATGTTAGAAGAGGATAAGAATGTAGTTAAAGCTGTTTCCAGAGAGAAGGAAAACATAGCCAGGGCTGTAGAGCTTATAGTGGAGAGACTTTCAAGGGGTGGGCGTTTGATCTTTATAGGTGCTGGAACAAGTGGACGTTTAGGGGTTATGGAAGCAGCCGAGTGTCCTCCAACGTTTGGCACACCTTCTGGGATGGTTTGTGGAATCATTGCAGGCGGAAAAAAGGCCCTGTGGCGTTCTATTGAAGGGGCGGAGGATTCAAGGAGTGAGGCAAAAAAGGCTTTAAAGAAACTAAATCTGGGTAGAAACGATGTGGTTGTTGGGATAGCTGCAAGCTCTACAACACCTTTTGTCCAAGCAGGGCTTTCATACGCCTCAAAATTGGGCTCTGCCACCGTACTTATAACGAGTAATCCGGTGTCTTGCTGTGTTTATGATGTCTGTATATCCCTTGTTGTTGGCCCTGAAGTTATAGCTGGCTCTACAAGGATGAAAGCAGGAACGGCTACAAAGATGGTATTGAATATACTTACTACAGCCTCTATGGTCAGGCTGGGAAAAACTTACGGAAACCTTATGGTTGAGGTGCAGCCCAATTCAAAGAAGTTAAGAAACAGAGCAAAAAAGATTGTTATGCAGATTCTTGGTGTGGACTCTAAAAAGGCTGCCAGATTGCTTAGAAACTCTGGTTGGAATGTAAAGATTGCGCTGGTTATGGGAAAAAGGAATGTGGGTTATAAAGAGGCAAAAAGGTTACTTGCCAGGAATAATGGGTTTTTACGCGGGTTAATCTGAGAGATTAATGGTTGCTCTTAGATGAATTGGCTTGATTCAATTGTTAGGAAAAAAGAGCGTTTGGTTGTGGGGCTAATGTCTGGAACATCAATGGATGGGGTTGATGCTGCTCTTGTTAGAATAAAGGGTAGTGGGATGGAAACTGAGGTTGAGCTAATTGAGTTTCTGTGTATGCCTTATAGCCCAGCAATCGTTAAGAGGCTTGGAGAGATTGAGTCTTCTGGAACCATACGTGATGTGTGCGAGCTTAACTTTTTAATAGGGAATGCGTTTGCCAAAGCAGCTTTAGAGGTTATAAAAAAGGCAGGATTGTCTGTGAAAGAGGTTGACCTTATAGGTTCTCATGGACAGACGGTTTATCACAATCCCCCATCTTACGGAAAGGGGATTCCCTCTACACTACAAATTGGTGAGCCTGATGTTATAGCAGAGTGTACCGGGATAACAACAGTAGCGGATTTCCGAACACGCGATGTGGCTGCTGGTGGAGAGGGGGCTCCTCTTGTTTCCTATGTGGATTACATTCTCTTTCGGGAACCCGGGGCTGTGCGTATAGCACAAAATATAGGTGGTATTGCAAATGCCACAGTTATCACCGAAAGGGTAGAGGATGTTTTGGCTTTTGATACAGGGCCTGGAAATGCACTTATGGATGGCCTGTTGATTTTGGCAACAGGGGGAAGGGAAAGATATGACAGGGAAGGGAAAATTGCCTCAAAGGGTAAGGTTAACAAAGGACTTCTTAAGAAGCTTTTAAAGCACCCTTATTTTTTTAAGCCCTTGCCTAAATCCACCGGAAAAGAGGTCTTTGGCATGCAGAAGGCAGGACAACTCTACAAGATGGTTAAAAGTGGAAGGGTGTTACTTGAGGATATGATGAGAACACTTTTGGAGTTTACCGTTGAATCCATTGCCCTTTCATATGAGCAATTTGTGTTTTCTCGGTGGAGGGTTAAGGAGGTTGTATTAAGCGGTGGTGGTGCTAGAAACCTATTTCTTTTAGAAAGGTTAAGAAAAAGGTTATCCCCCCTTGAGCTTTCCCTTTCAGATAACTATGGAATTCCAGTGGAGGCAAAGGAGGCCGTTGCCTTTGCAGTTCTTGCAAACGAGCTTGTATCAGGTAATGCTGCAAATATACCTTCAGCTACTGGAGCAAAAAGGCGGGTTTTTCTGGGAAAGATTTCAGTAGGCGTGGGTGCTGGGAACCTTTGATCTAAATTATGATTGAATCTCTAGGGAAAGAATTAGGGGTATTTACTCTACTTGACTGGATAATCATAGCGGGCTATTTTCTTATTTCCCTTGGAGTTGGTATCTGCTTTACCAGGCGCGCAGGTAGGAGTTTATCTGAGTATTTCGTCTCAGGTAGAAACCTTCCCTGGTGGATCATAGGAACCTCAATGGTTGCAACCACCTTTGCAGCCGATACCCCGCTTGTTATTACCGGATGGATTCGTACGGATGGAATATGGAAGAACTGGTTCTGGTGGAACTTCCTATTTATACACGTATTTATAGTCTTTGTCTTTGCAAGGCTCTGGAGAAGAGCTGAGGTGATTACGGATAACGAGCTTATAGAGATCCGCTATGGTGGGAGACCTGCTGCGTTTCTTAGAGCCTTTAAGGCCCTTTACTTCTCTACGGTTTTTAATTTTTTGGTAATGGGTTGGGTAACAAGTGCTATGGCAAAGATACTAAAGGTTTTTTTTGGGTTTGAGACTGCCTTTGCTGTGCTTGTATGTATTGTGATTGCCTTTGGTTATACGATTCTTTCTGGACTCTGGGGAGTTGTTCTTACAGATTTTCTTCAGTACTTTATAGCTCTTTTGGGTACTGTTTTGCTTGCCTGCGTTGTTTTAAGCTCTTCTGATGTAGGAGGTTACTCTGGATTCATAAACAGGTTGGGAAGTATCCAAGAGCATCTCTCCTTTTTTGTTACTCGATGGAGCGGTTCCTCTGGAGAGGGATTTTTTTCATCTGATCTCTTTGCTTTCCTCGTTTATGTCCTTGTTATATGGTGGTCTTCGCATAACGCTGACGGTGGTGGGTACTTTATCCAACGCATCTCTTCGGCGAAAAATGAGCGGCATGCGATTTTGGGAATGGCCTGGTTTTCTCTTAACCACTACGTGATTCGTTGTTGGCCCTGGATTATTGTAGCCCTTTTCTCTCTTATGGTTTATCCAAGTGCGGATAGAACCAACGGTGATCAGGAGGCCATGTATGTGGTTGTTATAAAGGATTATCTTGGAGCTGGGCTTAAGGGGTTGCTTTTTGTTTCTTTTCTTGCAGCGTTTATGTCTACACTGACGACCCAGCTTAACTGGGGCGCTTCTTATCTGGTAAACGATATCTACAGGAGATTTATAAAAAACAATGCGGATGAGAAGCACTATGTAGTGGTTTCAAGATTTTTTACCCTTGCACTTGCTATCTTTGCAGGCTACTTTGCCTTTCATATAAAAAACATAGGAAAGGCATGGATCTTTTTATGGGCTATGAGTGCAGGACTGGGTTCGGTTCTTATACTACGATGGTTTTGGTGGAGAATAAATGCCTGGTCCGAAATCGTTGCACTTGGCTCTTCTGTGCTTTTTGCCCTGTGTCTTGTTATTTACAGCGTATCCAGGGGGGTTGGTATTGAGCTAAAGCATCAGGTCATTGTCATTCCCTTATCTATGGCCTGCTGGTTAACTGTAACCCTTCTTACCCCACCCGAATCCGAAAAAACCTTGGTTAACTTCTACAAAAAGGTGCGTCCTTGGGGTTGGTGGAATCCTGTCAGAGAAAAGCTCCCTGAACTTAAGGCGGCTCCTTTTTTGCCAGTTATCCTAAACTGGTTATTTGGTGTTGGTTTTTTGGCCTTTTCCATGATGGGTATTGGGAAGCTTCTTCTCGGGTTTTTTCTTGTTGGGTTGGGTATGGTTTTTCTGTCGCTCTGTTTTGGGGCTTTAATACTGCTTAACATAAAAAGAGAAGGATTTTGGTGATAAGCTTTTAATTGGATACAGTTATGTTAAACTTGTAGTAACATACTTTCTTGGAACAAAGCAGGATATGGCAATAAAGGTAAAGGTAATACAGACTCCTAAGCTTGGGCTTCTTCAAAGGCTCTATATCCCTGAGATAATAAGGGGCCTTAAAACAACCCTAATGCACATCCTTAGATTCAATCCTGTTACCGTTCAATACCCTGAAGAGGTAAAAGAGCTTCCCCCAAGGTACAGGGGACTTCATATTCTACCTGCAGACGATAAGGGAGAGATAAGGTGTGTGGCCTGCAAACTGTGTGAGGTTGCGTGTCCTACCCAGGCTATTTCCATAGTGGCTGAACCTGCAGATGATTACGGTATTGAAAGGAGACCAAAGGTCTACAATATAGACTTTATGAGGTGCGTTTTTTGTGGATTCTGTGTGGAGGCTTGTCCCTGTGATGCTTTAAGGATGGGGATGAAGTACGAACTCGCATCTTACAACAGGGCTGGACTTATACATACAAAGGAAGTGTTTTTTGACCCTAACGTGAAAAGCAGGGCTCCTAGGGATAATGCTAATTTTCTATATGAGATGGGGGAAGGTGAGATTCTTGATGAGCCTGAGGAAGTTGAGAAGGTAAAGGGGCTTTCAGGAACCTATAGTTGATTCCCTCTAAAACCGGTTTTGTTCTCTGGGGCGTTGATTGGGGAAGAACATAAGGATAAAATTGCTTTTGTATCCGGATAAATCCTTTTTGTTAAAGGGAGGTTTTTTATATGAAAGCAGTTGTAATATATGAGCACGGTGGTGTTGATAAGTTAAAGTACGATGAGATCCCCGATCCCGTGGTAAGGGCGGGTGATGTCCTGGTTCAGGTAAAGGCGTGTGCCATGAATCATCTTGATATATGGGTAAGAAAGGGCTTTCCTGGACTAAAGGTCAAGTATCCCCATATTCTCGGCTCAGACGTTGCAGGTGTTGTTGTAAGTGTAGGAGATGATGTAAAGGGAATAGAGCTGGGAACACCTGTTATGGTATCTCCAGGTATATCCTGTGGAAGGTGTGTTTACTGTTTAAGTGGTCGCGATAACCTTTGCAGGGAGTATGCTATTTTGGGTGAGAACTGTCCGGGTGGATGTGCAGAGTATGTTTCTGTTCCAAAAGAAAATATACTTCCTATGCCAAAAAACCTCTCCTTTGAAGAAGCTGCCTGTATTCCCCTTGTTTTTCTTACCGCATGGCATATGCTTGTAACACGTGCCCAGATTAAACCTGGGGAGGTTGTTCTGGTTCATGCGGCAGGAAGCGGTGTTGGAAGTGCGGCGATACAGATTGCAAAGCTATTTGGGGCAACGGTAATCACAACGGCTGGAACGGATGAGAAGCTGGAGAAGGCAAAAAACCTCCTGGGTGCGGACTACTGTATAAACTATAAAACCCAGGATTTCGTTGCTGAGGTAAGAAAGATTACGGAAAAAAGAGGGGTGGATATAATAATAGATCATACAGGGGATGTGAACTGGGAGAAAAACATCCTGTCTCTTACAATGGGTGGCAGGATGGTTGTATGTGGTGCAACTTCTGGTTATGAGGGAAAGACAGATATAAGATATGTGTTTTTCAGAAGACTCTCCATTCTTGGCTCTACAATGGGAAGTAAGGGAGACCTATTTGAGGTGGTAAAACATGTAGAGTCGGGAAGGCTAAAGCCGGTTCTTCACAAGGTCTTACCGATGTCGCAAGTTGCAGAAGGCCATAGGCTTATGGAAAGCAGAGATGTTTTCGGAAAGATAGTGTTGATTCCTTCCTAGGTAAAATACTGTGAATTGCATTAGCTATAGGGTAGAATTTTAATGTGGTAAGCCTAGAGGCACTTTGAGGGTTCATGAAGGGGATGGTGTTTCTTCAACTTGCCCTTGATCTTATAGAGTTAAAAAAGGCTCTGGATATCGCTGAGTTAGCTTATCCATATGTGGATATAATAGAGGCTGGAACACCCCTTATAAAGTCTGAGGGAATAAGGGTGGTAAGTGAGCTAAAGAAGCGGTTTAAAGATAAACTCGTATTTGCTGACCTAAAAACCATGGATACGGGTGCCCTTGAGGCACAGCTTGCTTTTAGGGCAGGTGCTGACATTGTAAGTGTTTGTGCTCAGGCCTCAAGGGATACTATCCGTGCAGCAGTAGAAGAGTCTAGGAAATGGGGTAGAAGGATTACAATTGACCTTATAGGGGTTGAGGATGTGGTGTTAAGGGCAAGGGAGCTGGTTTGCTTCTCCCCTGATTATTTCTGTGTTCATACCGGTGTGGATGAGCAGGTAAGCGGCAAAAGAGGCTTTGATAAGGTTAAGAGGTTTCACCTAGAGGTTAGCTATCCTTATGCGGTTGCTGGTGGTATAAGGCCAGAAGATATTGCGCTGTTAATGGATTTTAAACCATCAATTGTAGTTGTCGGAGGGTATGTTACAGGGGCCAGTGAGCCTGATAGAGCTACAAGGGTTATAAGGGAGGAGCTTGATAGGTTTACCAGATATCATTTTTAAGGTTGCGGATGGGTATGGGGGTTGATTACTATTCCTTTATACTCGATAAGGTAAAGGAGATTACAGGAAAGATATCTCCAAAGGAATTTGAAAACTTTATAAACTTTATCCTTCAGGTCCCCCGCATATACATAATTGGAGCTGGTAGGTCAGGTCTTGTAGCAAGAGCCTTTGGTATGCGTCTTGTCCATCTTAGAAAGAAGGTCTTTATAGTGGGAGAAACTATAACCCCTGCCCTGAGAAAGGGAGATGGTTTAATCGCTGTTTCTGGCTCTGGGAAAACGAGTTGGGTTGTTGAGACTGCAAGGGTATCAAAGTCTCTTGGGGGAAAGGTTGCAACGGTTACCTCCAATCCCGAATCTGATATTGCACGAATTGCAGATGTTTTGGTGGTTATAAGGTCAGAGGTTATACCCAGAAACGTTAACGATTACACAACAAGGGAGCTAATGGGTATTCCTCTTCCGCCTCTTGGCTCTCTTTTTGAGATATCTGCCCTTATCTTCTTTGAGGCATGTGTTCTTGAGTTGATGAGGCGTCTGGGTATAGAGGAGGAAGAGATGAAAAAGCTGCATGCAAACCTTTAGTCCTATAGCTTTGCATCCGGATTTCCTGACAGGTATTTTGAAATGGCCTTCTTTATATCACCATCGAAGACAATTTTTCCTCTCTCAAGAAGAATTGCCCTGTTACATAGTGTTTTAAGTGAGTCCATATTGTGGCTTACAAAGAGGACAGTCCTTCCTTCCCTTACTATCTCTTTTAGCTTGCTCAGGCACTTTTCCTTAAAGGATATGTCCTCTATTGCCAGAACCTCATCTATCAGAAGTATCTCAGGCTCCAGGTGAACGGCAACTGCAAAGGCAAGCCTTCCCTGCATACCGCTTGAGTAGTACTTAATCGGCATGTCCAGGAGATCCCCTATTTCGGAAAACTCTACGATCTCATCAAACTTCGTCTTTATTTCCCGTCTTGTCATACCAAGGATAGCACCGCTTAGGTATATGTTCTCTCTGCCGGTTAGCTCTGGGTGAAAGCCTGTGCCAACCTCAAGCATTGCCCCTACTCTGCCGTGTATCTCCGCATAGCCCTCTGTGGGTTTTGTAACCTGAGAGAGTATCTTTAGGAGCACTGATTTGCCTGCACCGTTATGGCCCAGGATACCTACTGCTTCCCCATGTTTTACCTCAAACGAGACGTTTTTTAAGGCCCATATGTGCTTATTGGCAAATGGGTGTTTTTTTTCGTTTTTCTTTGCGTCAGGGGAAAGTGCGGTAAATAGGTGCTTAAGGGAAAGCCTTATCTTTTCCTCGAGGGTCTCACGCAGCTTTCCCCTTTTCTTTTGGTTAAGATAAAAGAGCTTCCCCAGGTTTACTGTTCTTATGGCAATATTTCCCATTATACCACGTCTGCAAAGGTATCTTCTTTGTATCTAAAGAAAAAGAGCCCACCTATAAGGAGGATGGTAACAACGGTTATTGAGGCAATTAGCAAGGGTATATGAGGTGGGTTTGTACCAAGAATAGCCCATCTAAAACCATCTACTACACCTGCCATTGGGTTAAGGCCATATATAATCCGCCACTTTTCTGGAACGAGGTTGCTTGGATATGCAACAGGGGTGGCAAAAAGCCATATCTGCGTTAGGAATGGGAGTATAAATTTTATGTCCCTATACTCTACGTTAAGTACTGCAAGCCAGAGTCCAAACCCAAGTGCGGTGGCTAAACTCATCAGCATGAAAAACGGAAGCGTTAAAAGAGCAGGGGTTGGTATAATCCCGTAAAATACCATGAGTCCAAATAGTATGAGGAGCGCTATGGCAAAGTCCAGTAACCCGGTTGCTACAGCGGAGATGGGAATTATTAGCCGTGGAAAGTAAACCCTGGTTATAATCGTGCTGTTAAATATAAGGCTGTTACTTGAATGGGTGAGTGCGTTGACAAAGTACGTCCATGGGACAAGTGCTGTATATGCGAAAATGGGGTAGGGTACTTCTCCAGAGGATATACGTGCCAGTTTGCCAAAAAACAGGGTAAGAACCAGGCAGGCTATAAGGGGTTGTAAAAGTGCCCATGCTGTTCCAACAAATGTCTGTTTGTATCGTACCTTTATATCACGCCAGACAAAAAGGTAAAGGAGGTCTCTGTATCTCCAGAGCTTTCCAAGTTCAAGCGGGGCAAGCCCTTTTGGTGGATGTATTAGGGTTAAGGGAAGGTTCCTTATCCTGTACATGTATCTTTGCCCTGGTGTGTTAAGTTTGCTTACCATATTTTATACCTTGTTTGTTTCATTCTGAAACGGGAAAATGCTTTGTAGAGGATCCAGCATACCACAAAGGATATACCGCTGTAGAGATAGTAGAAAAAGTGAAGCGGAATGGAACGAATTGCAAAAAACAGCCCTCTTTTTTTTAGAAGGAATATATATAGCCTGTGATTGAGTATAACGAATGCAGCTATAAGTACCAGAAGAAGCGCAAATAAAGAGGGAAGGGAAAACTCCGTTTCTTTTAGAAAACCAAGGATAATAAGCAGGTTAACGAGGATAATTGCACCTGTTAGCATGGCACTTATCCTGTGGCTTGTCTTTAGGTTAAGGTCTTTCGGTATGGAGCCGCTCTCTATAATAAGACGTGACCAGGGAATAGCACGGTGAAGGATATCGGTTTTAAGCCAGGAAACCCATTTCCACTGCTTAAGATGCTTTACCTGGGTGTTTTTATCAAGAAGTATCCTGTATCCATCTCTCCGTAGTCTTAGCCCAAGCTCTATGTCCTCTATTGAGGCTTTAGGGTACCTAGCCTCATCAAAGCCTCCAAGCTTGAGGAAAACATCCCTGCGTATAGCCCCACATCCTGCCCAGAAGGTCTGTGCCTCTTTGCTTGAGGTCTGGTGAATGAAGTGGTGAAAGAGGTTACGAAACTGAGAGAGAAAATCAGGAGATTCGGGGGAATCATCATAAGAACCAAATACTGCTGCAACATCCTTATTCTCTTTAAGAGCGCTGGCAAGCCTCTCAATTGTGTCACTTTTTACAACCACATCTGAATCTATAAATACCAGTATTTCCCCTCTTGCTCTTCTGGCTCCGTAGTTTCTTGCTGCTGCTGGGCCTGATTTGGTCGGTAAACGAAAAACTGTGGCACCTCTTTCCTCTGCTATTTGGCTGCTTCTGTCTGTAGAGGCGTCATCAACTACTACCACTTCATATGGCTCGTAGGATGAGAGTTTTAGTGCATTAAGACACTTTTCGAGCTCTTTGCCCCCGTTGTGCACAGGGATAATGACAGATACAAGTGGTTTTTCTTTGCATGTACTCATGATCTGCTCTTTTGGTATTTTACCTTCTCCCAGAAAAAGCCCATTGCATTTGCAACCTGTGAGGTTACTAAAAGGGATAAGAGGGCCAGAGCCGTTTTTGTTCTGGCATGTGAGAAGGGGTATCTAAAAAGGTTTAGGTAAAATGAAAGGGATTCTATGCTGGGAAGTATTCTGTTGTCTAGACCCGTTATCTTGTAAAAGAGAAAGGCTCCTCTTCCGTAGTTAAAGTGTTGTTTGAAGAAAGATTTAAAGGTTAGGTGGTGTGTGTGATAGACCACCGCCTCTGGAACGTATACTATCTCTATGCCATGATATCTACACCTATTACAGAACTCACGGTCTTCTGCTGCTGCAAGGTAGAAGGAAGGGGTAAAGCCACCAATTGAGTGAAAGCACTCTGAGCTTATAGCCATGTTGTTTGACGTGATAAAAGAGAGTTTATGGTTCTTTATTTTGAAAAAGTAGTGGTAGAGATAGTCAATTAGGAGCTGGCTTGCTGTAGAAAAAGGGTTTTCACTAAGTGCGTTAATCGTTCGGCCCCCTATAACTGATTTTGGTTTTTTAAAAAGATGTGATTCAATCACCTCTAACCAGTTAGATTTTGGGGCGCAGTCATCGTCTAGGAAGGCAAGAAACCTGCCCCGGGCTTTACCCGCTCCGGTGTTTCTTGCAGTGGCAGGACCGGAGTTTTTTTGGGTAAAGAGCCTTATGTTTAGTGTTTCTTTAAACTCGATTACCGTGTTCTCAAGTGGGATTTTACTCCCGTCATCTACCACTATTACCTCAAACCTCTCCCTTGGGTAGCTTAGTTTGCAAATTGATTGAAGACAGTTCCTAAGTTGTGTGGGGCGGTTGTGGGTTGGTATGATAATTGAGAATACAGGTCTTTTGCTCATACCTTTGAAATTTATATCTCTTCGTAAGAGTATCCTTTAAGAAAGGGAAAACTTAAAGACCTTGCTTTTACAAGCTCAATTAGTTTTAAGTCCCAATTTAGATCGAATCTGCTTCTATGTGGGTTCTTAAAGACTATACCTGCACAGTCCTTTAGATAGTCCTCACCGGCATCTACACCCAAAAACCTGCATAATCTCTCCAGGTATTCTCTGGGGTTTGATATAAAATCCTCATGTCTAAGCTCAAATACCTCTTCTTCCTTAAGACGTCTCTTTACCTCACTTACGGTCTCACAGAGAAGGAAGTAGTGTTCTATGGTTTCCTCTAGGCTCCAATTGTCTGATTTAATGAACATGGTGCTTATTGTATCGTAGGGATTCCTTACGACGTGTAAAAACCTAAGTTTTACATTAAAGGTTTTCCTTAGCTTATCCAGAAGAGAAGGTTTTGCACGTAACCTTAGGGTTGAGCTCCATCCCTTTTTATCCCCTATAACCCTTAGCCTCCTGAATCTTCCCTGCCACTGATTTGGGACGCTGTAGTTGTATTTGCCATGCTTCCCTCCGGATTTGGCAAAAACCATGGATCTCTCAAGTATCAGGTAGAGTATTTGCTCTTTTCTAAACCCCGCATATAGAAACTTTAGGGCATCCAGTTCCTGGGCAACTATAACATCTGGGTGAGCATCCAGTAAGGAGCCTATAAGGCTGTGGCCGCTTCTTGGATAACCTATAAACATGCAGTATGTTTCTATATCGCTAAAGGTATCTTTGTATCTGAATCCGTAGTATAAGGATTTGGGATACACCTTTAACAGTTCAAAAGAGGTTCTAAAAACTCTGCCTATATCTTTTGCTTTTACCGTATTCATTGCCTAAACTGACCATTCTTTAAAACTGTAACCTGTAAATTCCCTTAAGCGGTTTATATCGTCTCTTAGGTGATCTGCTATCTCCTCTCTTAGAACTCTATCAAGTACTGGTCTTTTTATTTTTGATGAAAACGGAAAGCAAAGTAGCTGTCCCATATGCCATCTTATAGGGGGTGGAAGCCTTTCTGCAACCGTTTCCCTGTAGAGCCTGTATAAAAACATCCCCACCCTGTTTTTTCTTCTCCTGTCGGAGGACCTGTGTTTTAGCTTAAAGAATCTGGGAGAGTAGAAAGAGTCATCCACGTTTAGAAACTTAAAGACCTCTTTTAGGGTTTGCAGGCGATTTCTATACAGGTTTTCCTGCGTGATAATTAGGATGTTTGATGCCGGAAAGAACTGCAAAAACTGTTCCAGTTGCATGTAGTATCTGCTTCTATATATATATGAGCTGTTAAAGTCCTTTAGGGCTTCATTTATTGGTCTGCTCTCACGCCCCTCCGAGTATTCGTGTATGTAGTGTGATATTATCCTCTCAATAGGGTCCCTTAGGATGTAGATAAGCTTTGCATCAGGTATTACCGAGTGCATTCTCTCTGGCACCCCACTCCATACCGGGTAGTTTGTGTAGTTTGGAGAGCTCTCTCCGTGAATTTTTTCACTGCCTCTAAAGTGTGCTCTGTACCAATCAATTCCCTTGTCCCAGTTTCGCTCTTTAATAAAGAAGTTTAGCTCTTTCTCCCTTGTCATCCTTATCTCTGGATGCAGGTTGAGATAGTAGTGTAGACTGGTTGTCCCACATTTCATTGCTCCTATAATAACAAGATTTGGAAGCCTTGTATCGTTTTTGTCCAACTTAAAGAAACCCATCTTTTAAAAAAGCATTATAGATTCCAAAACATCTCCCGTTATGTACTCTGGAATTGGCTCACCAAGCAATGAGAGAAAAGTAGGGGCAAGGGCCAGTAAGGGAATCTCTCCTATAAATCCTCTGTTTTTGATCCGTGGACCCTTTGCTGCAAAGAAGCCGTTTTGTGAGTGATCACTTCGTCGGTAAAAATCGGGTTTCTTCTGGGTTATCTCTGCTCTAGGATGCAGAAGGCGGTTCATAAAGCGACCGGGTTTCCACTCTACAAAGAGGTCGGGTAAAACTGGATGCGGGGGGCAGTTAAATATCTCAACCGTTTTCGATACACACACTACAGCCGGTTCCTTTGTTTCAGGATCGCTAAGTTCCCTCAGATCAGCCTCCAGCCTGTTTAACAGCTCGTGGTACTCTGTTCCGGGTTTTACCGTGCCCTGTGGTTCCCTGCCATGTAAGTTTACCCTAATAAAGCTTGTATAGGCTGAGGGAATTGCAAACGCAAGTGTCCTTTTCCAGTCTGTTCCGTTTCTGAATATATCTGCCATAAGTGATTCCCTCGTTTCTCTCGGGAAGTGCCTGCTTATGGCTATACGGAGTGATTCCGGTATTATACGACGGGCAATATCTATAGGCCTTAAGGAGGAATTTTTTTTCTCCGGAGTGATCTGGTATCCGAGTTTTTTAAGAAAGTCTTCTATAAGCCCTGTTGTTGGAAATTTATCTTCCATTCCTACTGAGGAGACAACAAACACATTGTACTCTGGGGTTAGTTCATCTAGGATCCGTCCTATCTCTCTATCAATTGCTTGATACACATCACGTATTGCGCTTGAAAGCTCGTTTTTTTCTTCTCCTCTGCTAATCTCAGGAAGGTACTTCCAGAACTGATGATTTGCCATGTGTGATTCCGAAAATACCAAGACAATAAGGTCAAAGCTATCCTGCTTCAGGATATATCTGCAAAGGGCCCCCTTCCTGGGAATCCTTTTTATGAGCTCATTGTATATTTTTCTATCTTCCCTAAGTGAGCTTTCGTGTTTTTCAAGTGATGGCAACTTGTTTCCAAAGCGTCTTCTTACCTCTTTTAAAACCTCTGGAGGCTCAGATACTGCTAAGAAGTACTCCGGATTCCAGCTATCATGTATATCCCAGTTGAGGAGCTGTATCCCTTTAAGCCCTTTTATAAGCGGTGTATCCGGAACATCTATAATTGCGGCCTTTTTTTTGCCTCTAAGCAAACGGCTCCAGAAAGGGGGTGCATCCACATCATATCCTGTTACGCTTTCCAGGTCATATGTTCCTGGCTTTAGCTGGCGGAAGTAATAGTATCCGTGCTTGCCTCGGGATATACCGCTAAAGAGTGATACCCATACACCGTGCTCGCTTATTAACTCAGGACCTGAGGTAAGACCCCATGAGCCTTGCTTCATTATAGAGGCTATCGTGGGAAGATAGCCTTCATCTGCCCAGCGTCTTATGAAGTCTGGATCTCCTGCATCGAGTCCTACAATTATGAGTTTTTCATTTCCCTCTTTTGATCTCATTTTAGTTAACCAAAAATACCCAAAAGATACCCTGACGACAAGCTACTCCCTAACCAGGAGCCTGTTATACAGTTTGATAAACTGTTGGGTATAAGATTCTATGTTGAATCTCTCCAGTACAACCCTTCTTCCCTCTTTCCCCACCTGTTCTATTAAATCCGGGTTTTTCAGTATGTAAAGCAAGGTCTCCTTAAGGAGTTCTACATTTCCTCGTGGAACCAGAAAACCCGTTTTCCCATGCTCTATGATTTCTTTAAGCCCACCTGCAGAACTTGCAACCACAACTGTACCGCGTGCCATTGCTTCAAGTGCAACGTTGCCAAAAGGTTCTTCCCAGATAGAAGGGATAACCTGTACCCAGGATGAGCTAAAAGCCTCTTCTAGTTTTTCCCGTGGTATATGACCCAAGAAGGTAACGTTACCTGAAGCTCCCAGCTGTCTTGCCATTGCTTCGAGTTCCTTTCTCTTTGGACCGTCTCCTGCTAAAATGAGTTTTGCCTCTGGGATGTGCTTTATAACCTCTGAAAAGGCTCTCAGTAAGACGTCAACTCCCTTTTCCCTAACCATTCTTCCGGCAAAGGATACTACTGGAGTGGGCAAAATGCGTACGCATTTGGGTATATTCCCGATTCCATTCATTACGACCTCAACCGGTTCAAATCCTTCCTCTACCAAACGCTTCTTTACGTGCTCACTGCAGGTAACAAAGAGTCTAAAGCTTTTTTTCCATCTTCTGAAAAGTTTTGCCTGTAACATTAGCAGAATCCAGTCTCTTAGGGGTAGACAACCCCTGCTGTAACAGACCCTACCCTGTGTTAAATAACACGGAGTGTTATCTGGAAGAAGCTTTATTCCCGTGGGACATATGGGTCTATACCATACTATATGATAAAGGGTAGGTGTGTTTTTAAGCAGGGGCAGTATAAGAGGTGATATCTGGGTCAAAAACAGCTTGACGTGAACCACATCCGGTTTAAATTCCTCAAGTACCCTTTTTAGTTTCCAGTATGCCATTGGATTTGCCACCTGAAGCAGTGTACGAAAGGGTGATGTTGTCCCAAAACACTGGTAATCTGCCATACCCTTTTCTTTGGTAGAAAGGTGGGCAGAGGTTGAAAAAATACGAGCATCATGGCCTCTTTTCCTTAGTTCCTCCTTTAGGAAGAGCGATTGAATCTCAGCGCCTCCAATCGGAACCGGGTAATCATTTACAAGCAATATCTTCATCTATAACCTCTGAGATATGCACTTCCTTTCCCGTTCTAGCGGATCTCTCAGCTGCCTCCACAACCACAAGGCTCTTGTATCCATCAATAAGATTTGGGCTTACAGGATGTTTCTCTCTTATGGCCTTTACAAAATGAAAGAGAGCATCCTCATAAGACCTCTCTCTACCCGGAAACAGAACCCTATCCGTTAAAAGGGGGCTTTTTGGTGCTGTCATTAGGCCCTTTAGCAGTTTCTTTAGGCGTGTCTGTTTGGGGGTGGAGTCTGTAATCTCCACGTCAAGGGATAAGTAACGGTTTATATACATCTTTCCCCCTGTTCCAAAAACCTCAAAACTGTCTTCATCAATTGAGTAAAGTGAGAAAAAGGACTGCACCCGTAGTCCATCTTCAAGTGTAAATTCAACCGTTGCTGTATCGTCTTCGCTTTTGTATGAGGTTGTATGTGCATTTACCCTTTCTATATTCCTTTCAAAAAGGAAGTAAAGAAGGTCTATGTGGTGTGAAGCAAGGTCTAGGAGAACACCTCCCCCACTTATTCTTTCCTTTTTCCATTGGGGGAGAGCTCGTGGTAAGGAGGTAAAGGTGGAACGAACACTGAGAATCCTTCCTACTCTTTCTGAAGCTATATGGTATTTAAGTTTTCTGTACAGCGGATTAAAGCGCAGGTTAAAGCCAATCATACCAACCAAACCGCTGCTCTTCCAGGCAAAAACCACATCTTTTGCCTCATATGTATTTAGGGCAATTGGTTTTTCTAGGTACACATGCTTTCGGTGTTTAAAGGCCATTACCGCAGCCTCAGCATGAAGCTCGTTTGGAAGGCATACCACAACGGCCTCTATCTCTGGCGTTTGAATCAATTCTCTGTAGTCCTCAAAAAAGGTAGTTCCAGATGGTAGTTTCCCTTTTAATCGTTTTAACACGGAGGGATTTGTGTCTGCAACAGCAACAAGCCTTGCTCCATTTAGTTTTGCTAAGGTATTTATATGATCAAGCTGAGCTATACGCCCACAACCAAGAAGTCCTATCTTTACGGGTTCCATATACAGTTTATAACATAAATTCTTCTGGCTTACATAGGGAGATAACGGGTTTGAATTTTGCAGAACCCTCCCTTCTTATCTCTTCACAGTATTCGCACTCAATGTATGTGTTATTGCCCAAAAGGGCCTTAAGATCATTTATTACATCGTTTACAATCAAATCATAGTTTTTCCTATCTACAGTTAAGAGCCTTAGCTCAAACCTCCTTGGCTCGTGCTGAATCAGCTGATACTGTAAGACCTCTTTTCTCCCCTTAAAAACATCCCATATTGCCCTGGGATGTATAAACTTTCCATCCGGCAGGAAAACAATATCTTCTACACGCCCATCAAGACTCGATAGGAGAGAAAGCGTACGACCGCATTTGCACTCTACCAAATTTGAAAGAGATCCCAGATCCCCAAGGCGGTAGTTTATAAGAACCATTCCTCGGTTTACCAGATTGGAGATTACAACCTCTCCTTTCCCGTTTTTCTTCTTATCCTCGCCAACAATCCTTACATCGCAGAGGTCTTCATGAATGTGGAATCCGGTTCTTTCTTCACAGAAAAAACCTATCTTAAAGGCCTCGACCGCATTGTATCTGGATAAAACGGGTATGCCCAGGGTTTCTTCTATAAAGCGTCTTCCGTCCTCAGTCATTGAGTCACCACCATATAGCACTGCTTTAGGTAGATGCACTTTAAGCCCACGCAGGTAGACCAGTTTAAAGAACGTTTCAAGGTAGGAGCCATAACTCATTATAATCTCAGGACAAATCCGGTTAATTTGCTCAACTATCTTCTCTACGGGGTCTAGAACCGATACAACGTGCCTTTCAGGACGAAATGGTATGTAGGTTAATTGCCTGTACAGGTTCCATACCTTTCTCATCGTCGAGGTTGAGTAGCTGATGTAGAGCTCCCTGTATCGTCTGCCACAAAGCTTTACAAGAACCTGCCTTTCCCTTTCTCCAAAGGCGATATTGGCAAGCAGGGATCCTATGTCGTGGTAAACCGTTAGGGGCTTGCCACTTGTTCCGCTTGTAACAAAGGGTATCGGCTTTAGCTTATCCGGGGAATCTGGGGTAAAGAGATCCGGATTTCTACGCACGGTTTCCCTCTCTATAATGGGAAGGAGTTTAAGATCCTCTTTTGTTTTTATATCCTGTGGTCTTATCCCCAGCTCTTTAAAAAGCCTTCGGTAGTAGGGAACTCTATAAGCTGCGTATGCTATTGTCTTTCTTAAGTTTTCGTTAGAGAGCTCCGTAATCCTTTCTCTGGATAGATAAGGGATACGTCTTTGACCCTTAAGGTTGGAAAGAACCACCAGGTTTCCGTATAGCTTTTGTAGGGTATCTTTAACCAATCTTAATTTCCCCGTACCAGAGATCTTCGGGACTTACAATTGAGCTTTCAAAGTACCCCAGAGACAACCTGGCTACAATACTACCGGGTATCCATCCACGGCGGTATAGCTCAAGCCCTGCTTCAAAGAGTCTTTTATATAATAACCTGGAGTTATTTACCTGCTTCCTTATCCTTTCGAGGTTCTTTAGTGTAAGGTGTAGTGCAATATCTCTAGGCAAGAGATTTTCTTCCCTTGCCCTCTTAAGCAACCATAGTATACGTATCCCGATCTGTTTCTCTATAAAATCTGAAATCGTTTTCCTGTCAACAGAGGCAAACTCCATTGTGCCACCAAGAGCCCCTCCGCAGTTTGTTACAAAGTCTGGCAAGCACAGTATGCCTTTTCTAAAGAGTAGCTCATCAGCTTCGTATGTAACCGGATTGTTTGCTCCTGAACAGATAAACTTTGCCATTATTTTGTCAGCGTTATCCACACGTATTGTGTTATGTCTGGCACAGGGACACAGTATGTCAACTGGAAGCTCAAGCAACTCTGAGTTTTTAATCTGCTCTGCATCCTTATAAAGGGTTACCATATGGCTTCCTGCTTCCCTTGAAAGGGTTTTTAAACGTTTTATATCAAGCCCCTTTGGGTTAAATATTGCCCCTTTAGATGTCGATACAGCAACTATACGTGTATTTGCTCTGGCAAAGAGGTTTGCCAGCTCACCTCCTACTTTCCCAAAGCCTTCAATTGCTACTGAACAGTTTGATAGCTCTAGGTTCAGGAAGTCCGCTGTGGTTTTAGCTGCCGCAAATACCGAAAGTGCGGTGTAGTAGCCAGAGGGGATATCAAGGAGTTCCCGGTGTTTTACCGGAGCTCCAATTGATTTAAGCATGAACCTTATATCGTCGTTACTTGTGCCCATATCCGGAGCAGGAAAGTAAACCCCATTAAGGATTAAGGGTGCAATTGCCCTTCCAAACTCTTTAAGACGCTCTTTTCTTGCTTCTTGAGGGGCCTCAGGCTCGTACCTTATTCCTGCCTTTGCTCCTCCATGCGGTAAGCCAAGGAATCCATACTTTAGGGTCATTGAGCGTGCAAGAGAGCTAATCTCCTCTACATCAACGTCTGGTTGCATACGTAATCCCCCATGCGAGCGTCCACCAAAGGGTGAATCAATTGCAACGTATCCCAGTGTATCTGTTTCCTTCTTAACGGTTATTAGCATCTGTGGTATGTTTATTTCGTAATTAAACATCATTGTTTTATAGCTTTAATACCTGTAAAGTAACCTGTAAGCAACCCTGTAGGCAAGCTTGAGAGCCTCTCAAATGATATTAAAAACTCTATAAGCCTCTGTTGTGTTCCCTCGGATATCTTTTTTGAAACTGCTTCAACCAACCTGATAAGGATCCTTGGAAAGTGCATAATGGTTTTTACCTCAACCACTTTAAATCCCAGTTCCTCAAGGAGTTGTCTGAAGCGGCGGGCACTTAGGGTAGCTCCAACACGGTATGGAACGAGTCCGGTGGAGTGCAAAAACCAAAAGGGCAGTATGTTTCTTATTGTGATTACAGGGTTTAGGGGATTATCAAGGGTTATAAGCAGTAGCCCTCCTTTTTTAAGCACCCTGTAGAGCTCTCTTAGGCTGATAACTATGTCTTCAACAGTGTCAAAGTGGTCAAGTGTTGAGTTGGAAACTACAACATCAAAAGAGCCATCAAGGAAGGGAATCTTTCTTACATCGCCTACAACTACGTTTATATCCGGATGGTTTAGCTTTGCTCTCCCAGCGGTAACGGAGGATACATCCATACCAAAAACGCTTTCAGCACTTTCCCTCAAAAGTGGGTATAGCCCTTTACCAAGTGATTCATCAAAGAGGTCAGTTTTAAGGACTCTTAGAGCTGTTTTACCCGCTGGTAGCCATCTGGAAAAAGCCAGGTTGTTTACAGCATCGCTGTAGCTTCGCCAAAAGGTCTTTGGTTTGGTTTCTTTTAAGCTTTTTGCAACTGCATCCCAGTAAGAGGGGTTCATCTGTTTAAACAGGGCTTGCATCTTGTGTATAGGTGGGCCTAGCTTAATCCTGTCTTGCAAACAATCCAAGTGCCTTTGCTATTTTGGTCTCTATTGGAAAACGTACGTTCATGTGTTTTATTCTGTATCTGGCTATTGGGTAGTAGAGCTTTCCTAGTGCAGCTACTATGGGGTTTGTTTTCTTATAGGGGCTTACAAAGTGCCCTTTGCCTAAAAACATAAGCGGAAAATCAAGGCCTTCTACCAGCCTCTTTGTCTCTGGAGGAATCCAAGGGGCATCTCTGGCAACGTGTCGGAAGTTAAAGCTTGCCCAATCCTCAAGCCTTTCGGGTTCTTTTAGCCCGTGCTGTAGGGCAACGTTATAGAGTTCTGTTCCCGGATAGGGGGTGTATATGTTAAACCTTGCCACAGCCTTTGGGTTTTCATCCACCAGGCGTTCGGCCAGGCGGATGCTTTGAGCAAGCTCATCTGGGGTTTCAGTGGGAAGGCCCATCATAAACAGGTACCAAGGTACAATGGGGTAGGGAATCAGCTTCCGGCTGGCTTCAATCACCTCTTCTATGTAGATGTCCTTGTTTATTAGGTCCAGTATACGTTGTGAGCCTGATTCTATACCTATCGTAAGGCGTTTAACCCCGGCCCTGACCATGAGATCTAGAAAATCCCTGTCCATTTTGCATATGGTATCGGCACGTATTTGAAGTTTACCGATTGTGATGTTTAAATTGGCACGGACGATCTCTTCCAGGATACCGTATGCACGTTTCATATCTATGAAGAAGTGATCATCCGTAAAGTTAAAACCCCGTATGTTGTAGTCGCGAATGATCCTCTTTAAGTGCTCTACTACGGTTTTTGGTTTCATTGCCCTCCATTTTCTCTTGTGAAGAACTGGGTCCCAGCAGAAACTGCATCGGAATGTACAGCCACGGCTAGAGTTAAAGCTAAAGGTATCCTCTCCAAAGAGCCTTCGTCTGTAGTGGTTCATGTTAACCAGATGATAGGAAAGAGGAGGCTGTTCATCAAGGTTTACAAATGGACGTTCTCCGGTCCATCTTATTACGTAGTTATTTCTGGAGGTTACACTAACTGGCTCCTTCGCTTCATAGGTTCCAAGAACACGAAGCTCTTTTTTATTTTGCTGTATTTCTTTTAAATCCAAAGAGGGTTTGTACTCTTTGTAGCATATCCCTTTTACGTTCTTAAGGGGGGATTTTGATTCGATTGCTTTAACAAGCTCTTTAAAGGTTTCCTCTCCTTCCCCCACCACAACTATATCCACATAAGGGTTTTCCAGTGTTTGCTGGGGTAGAAGGCTTGCATGAATCCCACCCCACACTATTGGAACATCCGGGTGGTGCTCTCTAAAGAGTTTGGATGCTTCCAGGGCACGGAGTATCTGTGGACCCGTCATGGAGGTTACACCAAAGCATATCGGCTTGTACCTTAGTGCCTCTTTAAACTCCCTTTCCCACTGGGGATTTGCAAACTGGTCTATTATCTTTACCTTGTATCCCTCTAAATCCAGGGGTGTAGCTGGACAGAGAAGGCTAAGCGGAACTTCAACCCTTCTTTGTGCCTGCCATCCTCTTCTGGGAGCGGGATTAAACAACAAAACATCCATAAGAGCCTCCTTGTTGCTCAGGTGTTACTTACCTCTCTAAAAGAAGCAATCAACCCCGGGTCAAAGGCTTCAAAAAGCTCAAGCTTTTCCAGATGACCTGGGGACTTATGGGAGAAGACAAAATCACCTATAACGGGAGCCAGTTTGTATACGGTGATACCGCTTTCTTCCTCAACTGTTTTTGATAACTCCTTTAGTTTTTCCAGTTTGATTCCCGTGCTAAATCCCTTTAGATAGAGGTTTAAAGCGACCTGTTCGAGGGAAGCGTTTCCTGCCCTATCACCCAAACCGTTTACAGTTACATCAAGCCCATCTGCTCCGGAGTAGACTGCAGCCAGTGAGTTTGCGGTTGCAAGACCCAGATCATTGTGTGCATGGAAGAATAGTTTAATGTGACCTAGCTCGTCTTTTATGTGCTTAATGAGGCTATAAACTGTAAAGGGATCTGAGGTTCCGTTGGTATCGTATATGGTTACCCTGCTTGCACCGTTTTTCACTGCCTCCTTTGCTATCTCTAAGAGAAAGGAAGGCTCTGTTTGTGTGGAGTTTGGAAAGCCCACCCCAATATCATGGTTGTAGCTTAGTGCGTATTTTAGTGCCTCTACAAGAAGCCTGATCTTGGTCTTCTTATCATAGGGCTTTCTCTTTAGAGAAACTGGCATAAGAAGATCAAACCTATCAAGATACCTGCTTGCTTCCTCTATCTCCTCCTTACAGGTAGGGTTTTGAGAGTATATAAGACCTGAGGTTTTTAATCCAAGATTGTACTGTGTTTTAAGCACCTTTACGAACTCAAGGTCTTTTAAAACCCTGCTTGGGGCAACCACTTCGGCCTCTGAAACACCAGCACTGTCAAGAGATGTTGCTATCCTTAGCCTTTGCTGAATCGAGAAGTCCACACCCGGGACATCCATTCCCTCACGAAGTGTTGAATCTCTTATCGTTACGTTTCTGCCACTCATAGCTTACCTGCTCTTTGCCTTATCTCCTTGCTTATGGTGTATACATCAGATAGATTAGATACCCTAAATTCAGCCTCTGCCTTTCCATCTGCCTCACTTATACCGCTTGTTAAGCAGCAAAGTACCCTGCTACCTTTCTCTATTGTACTCCTATCTATTTCTTTTAGGACACCTGCCAGAGCTATCAAACCCGTTTTCTCTATCACCTCGTTGTTCCTTATGGTTATATCTATACCATTCTCAGAAAACAACTCTAGTATACCCTTTCCTTCAAAGTTTTTCTCAAGGAGTTCTTTAAACTCAAGGTGGTTTACTGTGGTTATATCTCCTCCTGTTCTTACCAGTATGGTCTCAAGTTCATTGTACGTTCCATAGGTATAGGGCTTAACATCATACATTATATCTGTAAGCAGTTCTCCACTTTCAGGTGGGCTTTCCTCAAGAGATACCCCTTTGTTTTTCCATGCTCTATACATCGGGCAGTTGTTTTCCTGTTGGACTCCAAGAAACCTCGGTATCTTTTTGATCCCCTTACCCAAATTTAACAGAACCCTGTATATACCAATTGGGCCAAAGGCTGCACTTATTGTCTGCGTTATCCAGTCAAATCCTTTGTTCTCCATCAAGTATTCAAGTATAAATAGACCTCTGAACATGGATGCCTCGTAACGCCAGCTAATCTCAGGTATGTGCCTAAATCCGTTTATCTTGGCAAACAAAAGGGCTGCTCCTTTTACAATTTCGGCCTTTTCCACCTTTATAAGGTGTGCTCTTTGGGATTCGAATACCTTGCTTTTTAAAAGGTTTATATTTCTCTCAGGAATGAAGAAAAAGGTTTCAATCCCTGCCTTCTGTCCGTATTCCGTTAGGGCTGTACCTGTGTTTCCACCTGACTCAAACACCACCTCCCTAGAGCCTTCTGCTAGGCATTTTGCTATGCTAACACATCCATCTATTGATTTTAGAGTCTTTGTATGCATTAGGGAAGTTTCATCAAGTATATATATATCCACTCCTTTGTAGTTAAGAATGTAGAATATCCTTGCTCCTTCTCTTATACTGGTTTGCTTTAAGTACTCCCTGTACTCCTCTTTACCGTAATAAACAGATTTTAAAATGTTTCTGTATCTGAGAACTATGCTTGACTCGGGAGCGTAGCTGGTATCTATGAACCTGTAAAGATCTTTGCCGGTTATCTCAAAACTTTTCATAATGTACTATCTCTTCTTGTGGTTTTAGCTTTTTTTCATCCGGGATTTCATCCGGATAGCCAAGCGGGATTATGGTAACCGGCTTGTAGTCTCCAGGTATGGAGAGGATCCCTTTTATCTCTTCCTCTAGTTCGGGTTTTTCCCTATTGTATGCAGATAGGTAGACGCTTCCTAGACCCCTGCTGTATGCGGCAAGCATTATCGTGGCTGCTGCCAGAACCCCGTTTTCAATCTCTCTCCCGTATGATTTCTCGATGTTAACGCAGACCACTATAAGTACTGGGGCGTCTTCTATAAAATCGGCCCTGTAGGCCCTTTTCTCAGGGGGGCAGTGCCTGTTTTTTACCTCTGCTATTAGCTTTTTGGTTACATTATCCCGAACAACTATAAAATGCCAGGGTTGCCCGTTCATTGAGGAAGGGGTGTACCTGGCAAGATCAAGTATCTGGCCAATAGCTGAGTCCGGCACATCTGTTGCCTTGTACTTTCTGATGGACCTTCTTCCTTTAATTGCATTATCCAGATTCACATATACTAATTTACTATAATTCTCTAAAATTTGTCAATAAGGTTTATCTATGACGTATGGAAGTTTTTGTCCCTCGGTAACTTTTGGGTAATCCCTTACAACCTGTATTGTGTGTGCCTGTTCCCAAAAAAGAGATGCTATCTTGGTACTAACTTCCCTTTCTTTAAGTTTTCCTAGCACCGTATTTACCACCTCCCTTTCGCTGATAGAGGGGATATCGGGGTTTATTGCTATGGTTATCCTACCCACACCGCTTTCATCTTGGGTTTTCCATATTTGATAATCGTTGGGACTTCCACCTGCTCTCTCTACAATCTCTCCCACTATCTCATAGAGGTCTGAGGTAAGGACACTTATTCCCTCCTCGGTTAGCTTATAGTTGCTTCTTATGTTTGAGAGATGAACGTTCATTCCAAGGCTTCCAAAAAGGCAATTGCACTCCCTTTTATACAGGTTCCCTATATCTCCAAGCTCCGTGTTTAGAAGAACCTTTCCAGCGTTTGTAGAAAGGGATGTAAAGAGAAAGGAATCCACCTGCTGTTCTTTTGTTTTAAAATTTTTTGGTATAACTGCAAGTCTATCCATATAAAGGTGAATATCATCAGGGTGGTCATTGTACAAACAGGAAGTTCCCATCATACCGGCCTCTGTGGAGGCGTATCTACAGATGACATTTACCCCAGAGCGTTTAATAAACCTGTATCTTGCCTCCGTAAGAGGTTCTCCCCCGGTTGATATAACGCAACCACCAAGGTCCAACCCCTCCTCCAGTGCCTTTTGAACAACGTAGACAGCGGAGCTTGTAAAGGTTCTAAGAACAACGGTTCCTCTTCTGCATTTCCTCTTCCTGTCTTCCATCCACTTTGCTACCCTCAGTGCGCTATCTATTTCGGTAATCTGTGGTCTTGGGATACTTAGTCCAAGAATCCTGCAGCTCCAAACAAGGTATTCAATAGCTACTTTATGAAGGATTCGGTTAAAAATCCCCGGGCTCTTTATATGAGAAAACCACTTTTCAGGGGGTTTTTGAAACTTTATATGAAGTAGCAGGTTGTGTATACCTGATATACTTGGTAACCCTGGCAACCAGAGAGCCACGGGGGAATCCACTAACCCATGTGCCTCGTATGAGAGGAGTTCATCTTGAGCTTCTTCTTCAAGGAATCTCCAGTCGTATGCAACCCGTGTTACCCTTGAACTGCTTCCGCTGGTTTTTCCGTATATGCTTTTGCCCATAAGAAAGGGGTTATCAAAGTCTTCTTGTTGCGTTTCTATGGTTAGCCCCCTTCTGAATACAGGGGTTTTACCCTTTAATTCATCAAAGGTTATGTATACACCCTCGTCTCTAAGCAGCACGAGTGTGTCCTCTATACCCCTGATTTTTACACTTCCTTCAAGGTCGCTGTACTCACAGCCAGCATGAAGTAGCAGTTTTCTGTAGGGGCTTTGTTTGTTTTCGTATATAAGTTTCTTGACAGAGGCAAGAAAAAGCTCCTCTCTTTTCTCCATGCGTCTCTTTATATTCTCTCTTGCCTGCTTTGGGGTAACTGGGTTTTTTATAAATCCCTGAAGCCCCCAGGCAATTGTAGCTATCTGCCTAAGCCTGGCCAGTCTCATGTTTTTGTCTGGCTTTATCCAGGAAGCTCAATTCGATAAAGTCTTTTGGTATCTCATCTATGTAACCAAGCCTCTTCATAAGGGAGAGAACCTCTTCCATTGCACCTTTGTTCCTTATGGCATCTACGTTTGGTCTGTTAACATCAAGGGCTTTTCGTATGAATTCTGCGTTTACACCTATATAGCGGGATGAGATCTGTGAGGCTTCTTCGGGATACTGGTGGGTAAAAGAAGCTCCTAGTAAGAATGCGTTAACCAATCTCTGAACCAGCTCAGGTTCTTTTTCCACAATCTCAGTGGTTGTGGTTAAGGAACACCCCGGGGCTCCACCCCATACATCCCCTGTTCTTTTTACAACATTTCCAACACCCAGAGACTCCATCATGGTTGCAAATGGCTCTACCATTGAAGCTGCATCTGCTCCTTTACCAAAAAGTGAGATTATAGCTCCGTCTCCTGATGGCATCCTTATTAGCTCAGCATCCTGCCATCCCAGTTTCTCAATTAAACTCATTGCTGTTAGGTCTTTCATTCCTCCACGTTGTGGTACCGAAACCTTCTTTACCTCTTGGGGAGCTATACCCTCTCTTATAACCATAGCTGCTTCCTCAAAGCCCGAACCGCAGATCAAAACGAGTTTTGGGTTTTTTGAAACAGCAACCCTTGTCCACGGTATTACAGCAAATTGGATCTCACCGGTTCTAAACTTATGAGGGACCATCCATGCTGTGGGTTCAACGCTTAGGTAAACCTCTATGCCCTCTTCTCTAAAAAAACCCTTTTCATATGAAACGTAAGCTGGAATCTGACAAACACCTCTTAAAACCGAAAAAGTTACCCTTTGCATCTAGCTACCTCCTTTCTGTGCTAAAATTATAAAGTTCCTTCCAAGTATGCTTGCAATCCGGGGAGAGAGACGTTCAAGGTAAACAGAGATATAGGGTGGTGGAAGCAACCTGTTTCCCACTCTTAAGAAGAAGTTGTGGAAACTTACACTTAGCACTTTAAATCCAATCTTTTTAAGGCTATATACTGTGTGGTCCGGATCGTAGGTTCTGTAGAAGTCTCCCCTGCAACCCCTGACAAGGTTTCTTGCCCTGGTTATAAAACCGTTTGTCTTTATAAAAAGGCTTTTTTCATTCGTAAATGTGGCTATCATGAATCCCTCTTTACGTAAAACCCTGTATGCTTCTTTAAAAAAGTCTTCGGGTGATTGAAGACAACCCATTAAGGAGACTGCTGTAATACCGTCCAGTGTGTTATCACCAAGAGGTAAATTCTCTGCCCTGGCTGTGATAAAGTATATTTGCTCTCCTGTTCCATAGTCTTTTGATAGAATCCTTTTTCTTGCAAATCCTGTCATGTTGATATCGTGGTCTATACCGATTACATATATGCCCATCTGGGATAGCTTTTCTGCTGTGTGCCCGGATCCACATCCAATATCAGCCCAGAGTTCTTCAGGGGTGGTTATACTCAGGCAGATTTGCTCTACAGTTCTTGTGTTCTGCCAGAATGTAAGGTGTTTGTTTCTGTACTCTTTGTTTTCGTATATAGCACTCCACTCGGGGGGATCGAATTTGTCTCTTGGTTTTGGTGTGCGGGTGGGAGGGGATTTTATCATGCGGTAAGTTTATCCTTGATCTCAACAATCCTGTTGTATATCCAGCCTATTAATGCCCCTGCTATTGTTCCCACGATAAAGCCGTAGGCAAATCCTATGATGCTTCCCAAAAATGAAACCCTGTAGCCAATAAAGAATTGGCTTAGCAGTTGAAGGTGGGGGCCCACTACGTACTTGCCATCAGGGGTTATGTGTCCACCCTTTAGGATAAGCCAGTTTGTTGCAATAAATACGGTAAGCCCAAGCAGTATGCCAAGGGTAAATCCAAGCATTTTTGCATTCAGCATGGCAACAGCAGTTAAGAGTTTTTTGTCATTGTAGTTTTCCATTTTTCTTATAGGCTATATCTGGTCTAGTAAATCTTTAAGGGACATGGATTCTGCCCTTCTTCTGGCTTTGTAAATTAAAAACGCTAAAATCAGGTTTCTTACGTAAGCAAACAACCATCCCCACATAAAGCCCCACAGAAAGCTATGGATGGTTCCTATCGCTACACCTTCTGGGGTTACGGAATAACCGATAAAGTACTGGTTGATAAGTTGAAACATGCGGATTGCCTCTTTGTCTCCTTTTATAAGTAGTATCAGGTTTAGTATGCAGAAAAACAGGCTTGCAACCATGCCCAGTGCTACTGCAAAAGCAAGCTTATCCAGCTTTGCAAAGGCCTTTACAATGATTTCATCAGGTATCGTTGCTTTATCTTTTTCCGTAATTCGGGTTGGAACCTTTGGTTGTGTTGATGCAAGAAGCTTTATATCGGTTTGCTCTCTGCCCTCTACCGTTTCTTCAAGGTATTCCTTTTCCTCGTTTACCTGCCACAGGTCATAGTTTGCGCCCATTATGTTTCTGGCTGCCAAGATAGCTGTAAGCATTGAATGGTCTTGGTTATTGTATTTGTGCATACCGTTTCGTCCCACAAGCTGCAGGTTCTCTATACTGCTTAGGAACCGACGTATGGTGCTTAGAGACTCCTTATATGTGGAGTCATATACGGGATAAGCCTTTGGCATTCTAAAAACCGTTCCATCTTCTACCTCAGATGCATCTATTAAGCCCAGCATCTCTAGCTCCTTCTGCCCAAGCCTAATAAGCTCTTCATCAGGCATCGTCCATAGGGAATCTCCTTCAAAACAAAAGTACTCAAGCCCCAGGCAGGTTTTGTTCTGATCTGGAACCATATAGGGACTCCAGTTTTTAAAGTTCTGAACCCTTCCCACTTTGACTTCGGGGTCATGTATGTAAATCCAGTTATCGGGAAACACCTCTTTTCTGTTAACTATAAGCACCACCGTAAGAAAATCCCTGTACTTGAGATTGCTCGCTGCTATTGTTACCTCTTCGGGTGGTGAGGGCTCAAGTTTGTGTATAAGCTCCCTAATTGGCATGCTGCTTATAAAGTGTGTTCCACCTATGGTCTTTATCATTCCGTTTAGGTTTACCTCAACCGAACTAACCCTGCTGTCCTTAAGCATTATCCTCTGAACATCTGCTCCAAGAAAAACGGTTCCTCCCATCTCCTCTACCCTTTTTGCCATCTTTTCCCACATCATACCAGGCCCAAGCTTTGGATAGTAAAAGGAATCAATAAGAGTTTTTATCACATCTGCGTTTCTGGATTTTTTATGGGCAAAAAGGGTGTTTTTAATGGCTGTTAGGAGTGAGAGTCCTTTTATTCTCTGGGCAGCCCATTCAGCCCTTATCTCGCTACATGGGATTCCCCAGACCTTTTCTGTGTATGTTTTAAAGAAAATCCTGTAAAGACGTTTACCGAATCTGTTGGATACCCACTGCTCAAATGTTTCCTCGGGTTTTTCAGGAAATAGCTGGGCCTTTAGGTAGCTTAAGAGTATCAACATGCTGTTTAAAATACCAAGACCAAACAGCGCGTTGGATGTGCGAAATGGGTAGAAAAAAAACCTCTTGTTATAGTAGATTCTGGAAAGACGACGGCACCTTAGTAGATCCTCACCTAGGATTTCGTGCCATAGCTCTTCTATCAGCTTAACTTTTGTGAAGAAGCGGTGTCCTCCTATGTCAAAGTGGTATCCCTTGTAGTTAACCGTTCGTGCAAGTCCCCCAACTGTATTGTCCTTCTCAAGAACAAGTGCTTTCCATCCGGCTTTACAGAGTTCGTATGCAGCGGTAAGACCAGCAGGACCTCCACCTATTATAACAACCCTTCTATCATCATGGCCTCTTAAGGATCCCTGCATTTCTTTAAGGTAACTTTTATAGCATACGAAAACCTATAAATCAACAGAAAACTAGGGGAAAATTGAGGGGACTTTCTGTTGATAAACGCATTCCCCCTTTGAGGGGGAAAAGGAACTTTTACGTAGATAGGCGGTGGGCTATAGCAAGGCTAAACTGTAAATGATGAGCCGCATCCGCATGTGCCCCTGGCATTAGGGTTCTTTATTGTAAATCCGGTGCCGCTTAATCCATCTGAGTAGTCAAGTACAGCACCCTGGAGATAGGGAAAGCTAAATTCATCAATAGCAATCTTTACGCCACCGGATTCAAATACCTTATCCGTTTCATCGGTTGTATCGTCAAAACCCATCTCGTAAGAAAACCCAGAACAACCTCCAGGTACTACTCTAACCCTTAGAACGGCATTGGGTATGTTTTCAGCTTCTAGAAGCTTCTTTATCTGATCCGCCGCTTTTGGTGTTAACTCAAACATATCTCTTCCTCCTCTTTAAGAGGTTATCTAATTGTTATTTAATATTTATTATATGTGGGAAAATGAGGAATAGCAATTCTTTATTTTAACCGAGTAAGGCTTTTCTAAGTGGTTAGAAGATCCAAAACCCTCTTTGCAACGCTCTCTGCTTTCCTATCATCTGACATGACGGTATCAATTACAACAGGTTCAATCCCGAGGGACTCTATCCTTAAAGACTCAGCAGCATCTTTTTCGTCTATCACCATCTTATCTAGAAAGTCTCTATATAACCTGGCTATCTCGGTTGAAGAAACCTCAAGGCCAACTCCCCTCATCAATCTGTCTGCAGGTCCTTTAAGAGGTGCTCCTCCAACAAGGGGGCTTATGGCTATTATCTTTGCATCCGTTCTAATAAGGGCCTCTTTGATCCCCTTAACTTGAAGGATAGGTCCTATGCTTATTATCGGATTGCTTGGACAAACTACAATACCCCGTGCTTGTTCTATGGTCTCAATAACCTCCGGGGCAGGTTTTGCCCTCTCTATACCTTTTACAAATACCCCTTTTACCCTTGGTTTCATTGACCTCTTTACAAGGTATTCCTGAAAGTGCATATCCCCTTCTTCAGTTACTATCCATGTCTCAACGTCTTCATCGGTCATTGGAAGAATTTTTATGTTCTCTTGAATCCTAAAGGCCTTTACCAACCTCTCGGTTATCTCTGAGGGGGTAAGTCCTTTTTGTCTTAGGTAGGTTCGGTATATATGGGTTGCCATATCCCTATCACCCAGTCTAAACCATGACTCAAGACCGAACCTCTCGAGTGCATGCAGACAGTGGAATGTATCCCCTTTGATCCCCCATCCTTTCTCTTTATCAACGGTGTCTGAAAGCCAGTAGATTACTATATCTATATCCGGTGATATTCTCAGTCCATAAATTGTTATGTCATCTCCGGTGTTTACTATCACCGTAAGTGCTTCATCCTTTATGACACGGGAAAGTCCCCTTAGAAACTTAGCTGCTCCGACTCCTCCACCAAGGGCTACAATCATGTAAGCTAACCTTTGTTATTGTATTTTAAGGGTAAAATAGATTGTCTAGGCGTTAGCATATGTAACAGACAGAGAGGTGTCAAGTGTGGAGCAACTCATACCAGAAGTCGGTAATTCGTCCTCTCCTTTTCCTCTTGAAAACTACTTTAACCCTTGCACCTATCTTGATTCTTTCTAAGGCCTCCTGCAGGTTGTTTAGGTCCACTTTTTTTAAAAAATTAACCATGGCTGTGCTTGCACCATCTAAAAGGACATAAGCTATTGCGTAGGGTGGTTTTGGAAGCCCCCTGAATTGCTCATAAACTATGGTAAAGGCCTCTATTGTCCCTTCCTTACCAACCTTTACCCATTCCAGCGTGTCGACAAAACACCTTTCACAGAAGGAACGAGGGGGTAGAAGCACTCTCTTGCAAGCTGGACACCTTCTGCCAAGGATCTCTTTCCTTTCCTTTATTGCCCTAAAGAATACGCTTGCTGTTTCTCCCGCAGCATGGTTAAATTCTATGTTCCAGTGCTGTGATATAAATAAAAGCTCTTTGCTCATCTTTTCTTAAATCCCTTTTGACAGGACCGTAACCGTGTAGAATTGCAGGGAGCCACCTTCTCCCGTTGCAACAGCATTCTTTACCCCCTTAACCTGTCTCTCCCCTGCCTTTCCCATAACCTGAAGTGCTGCCTCCGCTACCCTTACAAGGGCCGTTACACTTATTGGGTTTGAGGTAAGTACACCCCCAGATGGGTTAACTGGGAGTTTTCCGTCCATATCAAATATTCCTTTCTCATTGCATATCCCTGACTCACCTTTCTCACAAAACCCAAGTGCCTCAACCGCAGCAAGCTCAGTGGAGGTAAATGGGGCGTATATCTCTGCAACATCTATCTCTTTCTTGGGATCACTGATTCCCGCCATTTTGTATGCCTTCTTTGCCGCAATTAAAAGACCTTCTGCATCGGCATGGTCATTTAACCCGGAGTTATCCATCCTGTCTCCCATAAAGTAAGAGTTTGTGCAGCTGCCTATTCCACTGATCCAGGCTATCCTTTTTTTACCCAGTTTCTTAATGAATCTGCTTGAAGCCACTAAAACGGCACATGCTCCGGTTGACCTTGGACAACAGTCGTATAGCTTTATGGGGTAGCATATCACCCTGGAGTTTAAAACGTCTTCAACAGTTATTTCTTTCTTTATATGGGCATAGGGGTTTTTTAAAGCGTTTTTATAGCTCCTTACTGCCACAAGTGCCATATGGTACTCTGTTGTTCCGTATTTTCTCATGTGTCTTATTGCCTGAAATGAGCACATATTTATTGCATTTATTGCAACTTCTCTTTCATACACTGGATCAAAGATCAGGTTTAGAATGCTCTGTGCATCCTGTGTTTCCCCCATCTTTTCGGCCCCTACAACAAGAACACAGTTAAATAATCCGGAGAGTATGTGAAATAATCCCGTATGAAGTGCTGAACCTCCCGTTGCTCCTCCCATGTGTACCCTGATACATGGCTTTTTACAACCCCCTACGGCCTCAACACACCATCTCTCGGCGTTTTCCATCCCCTCTAGGGCATCAAGCGCAAGGGAAAATACTACGGCTTCTATATCCCTAAACTCTATACCTGCATCTTCAAGGGCAATAATTGTGGCCTCTCTTGCAAGCTCACCAAGGTTTACATCGTCTCGTCGTGTAACAAACCTTGTCTGACCAATACCTATAATCCCTGCTTGAATCATCTTCTATATCCTGTTATCAAGGATTACCACACAGCTTCCCTGAGTTCCACTCCAGGTAAAGCCCTGAGCTAAGGCCGTATTTACCCCCTTAACCTGCCTTTCCCCTGCCTTTCCCATAACCTGAAGTGCTGCCTCCGCTACCCTTACAAGGCTTGATGCAAAAATGGGGTTGGAGGAGAGTATTCCACCTGAGGGATTTACCGGAAGCTCTCCATCTATCTCTGTAACCCCTTTCCTTACCAGCTCTATTCCCTCTGAATCACCACAGAACCCAAGGGCTTCATATATCATAATCTCATGGTACGCTGTAATATCGCTTACCTCAGCAGTATCTATTTCCTTGGCTGGGTTTTTTATACCTGCCATCTTATATGCGGTTTTTGCTGCTTTTCTTAAGGAGGAGAGTTTTACAAGCTCTTTCTTTTCATCCCTGTAGTATCCCTCAAGTGACCACCCTATACCACGTATCCATGCATATTTTTGCCCTGTCTTTTTCCTGGTTTTTAACCATCTCTCCGACGATATAACAAGGGCGCAGGCACCATCAGATTCCGGGGGAATGTGTATTTCCCGCAGAGGATAGGAGACAAACCTGCTGGATTTTATCTCCTTTACCGAAGGTTTACGTTTTAGATGGGAAAGTGGATTTTTAAGTGCATTACCCCTGTTTTTTACTACTACCTTTGCTGCATCTTCATCCCTTGCACCTGTTATGTGCTTGTAGAGGGAAACCTGGATGGCGGAGTAGGTTATGGGGTTAATTCCCGCTTCTCTTAGATACAGCGGATCAAAAGACAGATTTCCAACCGTATCTGGTGAAACCTCTGAGGACTTTGTCCAGCTTACTACAAGGGAGTTACCAAATAAACCTGAAGCTACCCTTAAGTACGCAAGTACAAGACCGTATATTCCCCCATCAGAAACCTTTACCTCATCCTTTAGATAGGCTCCACACGAGCCAGAAACCGTCATATTGGATATAGCGCGTCCATCAAGTCCATCTGAACCTGCTGTAACTACGCTTTCTATCTCCTGGAGGTTAAGGCCACTATCCTCTAAGGCATTTTTTGTAGCTTCAAAAACAAGTTCATCAAGGGAGATACCTTTTTCTCTCTCATAAGAGGTTTGTCCAACACCTAAGATAGCGACTCTCAACTTACCAGCCTGGTTAGAGTTTTTTATAGCTCTAGCCTTTTTGCTATGATCTCTTTCATGATTTCAGATGTTCCAGCCCCGATTGTAAGAACACGTGCATCCCTGTAGAATCTCTCTACTGGAAATTCACGCATATAGCCATATCCACCGTAAATCTGTAAGGAATCATAGGCAATGCGGTTTGCTACCTCTGTTGTAAAGAGCTTTACGGTCGATACGTCTTTGTCGGTTGCCTTTCCTTTATAGAAAAGCCACGCTACATGGTAGGTAAGTCTTTTTGCAGCTTCGATATAGGTAACCATATCTGCAATCTTGTGCCGGATTACCTGAAACTTGGAAAGCTGGCGGTTAAACACAACCCTTTCACGGGCATATGTTATTGCGTCTTCGATTACCTTTTGTGAAGCAGAAACGGATATTATGGATATAACAAGCCTTTCTCTTTGAAAGTGCCTCATGATCTCTCTAAATCCCTTACCTTCTTCACCAAGGAGGTTCTCTTTTGGAACAATACACTCATCGAAGAAAAGCTCTGCTGTATCTGAGCAAAGCCATCCCATCTTTTGGAGTTTCCGTCCAATTCTTAGTCCAGGTGTTCCTCTCTCAACGATAAATATTGATATACCCCTGTGTCTAAGTTGATCCTCTGGTTCACCAACTCTTGCTGCAACTATGTAGATATCTGCTTTAACTCCGTTGGTTATAAACACCTTACTTCCGTGTAAAGCGTAGCAGTTCCCATACTGCTTGGCCTGGGTACGAATGCCAGCCACATCGGAACCTCCAGTTGGTTCTGTAATCGCAATAGCACAGATCTTTTCTCCCTTTATTATCTGAGGCAGGTATTTTCTTTTCTGTTCTTCGGTCCCTAAAGAGAAAATATAGGGAGAGGCCATATCGGTGTGTACGCTTACGCTTATTGGAAACCCCATTGCTCCACATCTTGCAAGCTCTTCCATAAGGATTAGGGTATAGGTGAAATCTGCGCCCGAACCTCCGTATTCTTCAGGATACTCAACCCCAAGAAAACCAAGCTCTCCCATGCGTTTCCAAACTTCTTTTGGTATCTCTCCTTGTGTTTCCCACTCTTCTATATACGGAGTTACCTCTTTTTCTACAAATTGTCTTACCTGATTGCGAAAGATTTCGTGTTCTTCTTTAAATACCCAATCCATATACCTTCCACTTCCCCTACCTCTAATTATATCACTGGAGATTAACAGATTAAGGGGGGCGAGGGAGAGGAAGAGGGGAAAGGGGGAAGAGGTAGAGAAATTCTTTTAATCCTCGGATAATACGATAGTATTT
>BEIN01000017.1 GCA_002898375.1 bacterium HR37
AAGGTTAAGGTTTGGTATAGACCAGGAGACCACCTACACTCTTGATGAGATAGGAAAAAAGTTTAACTTAACCAGAGAAAGAATAAGACAGATTGAGAAGGCAGCGCTTGAGAAGCTTGCCAATTCAGAGATGAAAGACGTACTGGAGAGCTTTCTAAAGTAATTACTCTACCCTTTTGTATTTCTTGGCAAGAAGCCTGTTTAAGTTACTACCTGCCTCGGATTTTATGACCTTGTCCTGGTGATCTACTACAGGAAGCTCTAAAACCCTTCTCAGGTGATAAATCACTTTATCCTCTTTACCCAAGGCCTTATAGGTTTTGGCCAATTCAAAATGAGTACGGATAATGTTTGGATTCAGTTCCAGTGCCTTTAAAAGCACCCTCTCAGAGTCCCTGTATGTTCCGTTTAAAGAGCCATTGGTTAGACTCTTTGCAAACGACTTTAGAAACCAGTTAAGACCTGCAACCTCACGGTAATAAACTCCCAAGGCAATGTAAGCTGGAATAAAACTGGGATCCAGCTCAATTGCCTTTAGACAGTTTTGTTCAATATCCTTTGCAAGCTTTACCTTTTCCCTGCCACCCTTAAAAAGGGCAAGGTGTCCGTAGCTCAATGCCAAAAGGAAATACGGCTCTGCCTTATCCGGAAATCTGTTATGAAGAAGACTTGCAAACCACGTAGCCTTTTCAAAATACTTTTTGGCTACCTCTGTAGTCACTTTCTTTTTATCGTCAAACCAAATTCCCTGTATGTCTTCTCCAACATCATTGTAAACACGTGTTAGTCTCAATAAAACCTCATAGTTATCGGGTGCAATCTTGTAAGCTTTTTCATATTCCTTTAGGGCCCTAAAACTGTTAAACTCTCTATAATACTCATCCCCTTTTTTGATAAAATCAATATAATCTTGGGCTTTAAGATACTCAGCAGGAAAACCCAACAAAACCACACATATAGAAACAAGCAAAACCTGCAACATCTTTCACATTACCCAAAAAATGATTAAATAGAATTATACCTGCTAAACTTTTATAATTCTTTACAAAAAGCTAAAAACCCTGCAGAATTTTCTTGGGGCGATTAGCTCAGAGGATAGAGTGCTGGCCTCCGAAGCCAGAGGTCGGGGGTTCGAATCCCCCATCGCCCGTAGGTATAGGCAATTTCAGAATTTAGGTTAGTTTAGGTACTCTATCTGAGTTTTTTGCTTTCTTTATAGCTACTTTTTAACCACTATGACTTTACCAGATTAAATACGAAGGATACCAATAATAAGCGAAACCACTTCTACTTTATCTCATCTTAATTCAATATGAAAAAGATAAAAAAAACCTTTTTCCCGACCCTGTTTGCTGTCTTAATTAGTGTAACACTAATTCCAAATACCAGTTTATCAGATAACCTTTATAATGGATTCAATGTATCAAAGAGTCTGATACCACAAGAAGAAATTATCAAAGGTGGCCCACCAAGAGATGGGATCCCCGCAATTCTTTACCCAAAGTTTGAGGAAGGGAAGAAAGTACAATGGCTAAGGGAAAATGACCTTATAGCAGGAATAGACTTTAGTGGTACTCAGAAGGCTTACCCCTTCAAAATACTTGTTTGGCATGAAGCGGTGAATGACGAAATAGGTGGAATTCCAATCCTTGTATCGTATTGCCCTCTTTGCGGTTCAACTATAGTTTTTAGAAGAGATTTTGGGGAAAAGACCCTTACTTTTGGTATATCTGGGCTTCTTTACCAATCAAATGTCTTATTTTACGACCACCAAACAGAAAGCCTATGGTCTCAACTTGAGATGAAGGCCGTCACCGGAGAGATAATCGGAACAAAGCTAATAGTCTTCCCTTCTGTAATTGCAACGTGGAAAGAATGGAAAACCAGATACCCAAAGACACTGGTTTTATCAAAGGATACCGGATTTATAAGAAACTATAGCATGGATCCCTACAGTGGATACAGCCAGTCTCCTTCAATACTCTTTCCTGTAAAGTACCAAAGCAGGAGATTTCATCCAAAAGAAAAAGTCTTGGTCATCATATCTGGATCTAAGGTAAAGGCTTATCCATTATCTGAGCTGGACAAATTAAAGAGCCCCATTGAGGATGAAGTTGGAGGAAATAACGTAATCATAACTTTTAATAAAGAGAGAAATTTTGTGGAAGCCAGGGATAGAGATGGGAAACACCTGGAATATTTTATATCGTATTGGTTTGCATGGTTCACCTTTAGACCAGACACTGAAGTTTTTAGGAAATGACCCTATATATTATCACAACAGGTATTCTAAATTTTTTGCTTTTTTCCCTTTTTTCCTTTACTATTGATTATGGTTTCTTTTAAACAACTCTTTCCATATATAAGACCTATTTTAATATAAACCCATCCACATTCGTATCTCTAAAGAAACCCATTAAAATCAGGAGTAACAAATATGCATCCTAAAACAACTTTGGATTTGCTTGCCAAACGCTACTGTGAAATCCGCATCTTCACCGAAGCCCTATGTCAACCATTAGCTACAGAGGACTACGTAGTCCAGTCCATACCTTATGTAAGCCCGACTAAATGGCATCTTGCACATACAAGCTGGTTCTTTGAAACCTTCTTGCTCTCTAAAGACCCAAGCTATAAACCCCTAAACCCTGCATACAGCTACCTTTTTAACTCGTATTATCTACAGATTGGGAAAAGGCACTGCCGTCCAAAACGTGGGCTTCTATCAAGACCCACGGTAAAGGATATATACGCTTACAGAAAGCACGTAGATAAGCACATAACAGAATTGTTAGAGAGGGCAAGTGAAGAAAAAACCAAAGAAATTATCCCAATAGTTGAAATCGGTCTTCAACATGAGCAACAACACCAAGAACTCATACTTACTGATATCAAACACGTATTTTCAGCAAACCCTCTTCGACCAGTATATACAGAGCCAAAGGGCCCTGCTAAATCAAATGCTGTGTCCAGAATCGAATGGATACCATTTAAAGAAGGACTATACTGGATTGGACACAGTAGTATACTATCCTGGCTCATCGATTGGAAACTTTAACCCTAAAGAAGCGAAACGGATTTTAAAGTCAATTGCAAAACTCACAGGGGAAAAAGGGGGACTTTTGATAGGGATTGACCTTAAAAAGGATAAAGAAACACTTGAAACTGCCTACAATGATAAAAAAGGAATTACGGCTCTATTTAACCTTAACATACTAAAGCGATTGAACAATGAGTTGCATGCAGATTTTGATCTAAGCAACTGGCTTCACCATGCGTTCTACAACAGCAATACTGGAAGAATTGAAATGCACCTTGTAAGTCTTAAGAAACAGTACGTACATATTGGTAGCAATGAGTTTTACTTTAAGGAAGGAGAAACAATTTTAACAGAGTACTCTTACAAGTACGCACCTAATGAGTTTAAGGAACTTGTTTGTGAATCCTTTAACGTTAATAACACCTGGATAGATGAAGAAGGTAAGTTCAGTATAAACTTTTTGTCCACACGCAATAACTTTTTCTTCTAGAACCAAAAATAAGGAGCTAGGGGATGTCAAAATACGAATTTATAACGGTATGGTGTTTTAAGGCACCTGTTGAATCAGTATGGAATGAAATTAAAAACACGGAGTGCTGGCCTAAATGGTGGAAAGGAGTTAAGGAAGTTGTAGAAGTTACAAAAGGAGATGATTTAGGAGTTGGTAAAATCTGTCATTATACATGGAAAGGTGTTCTTCCATACAAATTGAGATTCAGCATGCTTACCACATGTGTCCGTCCTTTAAAACTGATTGAAGGAGTAGCAGAGGGGGAACTAAATGGCAAAGGAACTTGGTACTTCTTTCAGATTGATAATATCACAGTTGTGCGCTATGATTGGACTATACAAACGAATAAATTTTGGATGAATGTACTAAGCCCACTTGCCCGTCCTCTATTCCGGTGGAATCATAATGTAGTTATGCGCTGGGGCAAGGAGGGATTAAAAAACAACTTGGAATAACCTTATAAAAAAGGAGAAAAGGAAAATGAACTTCCCCAACAAGTCTCAAGCACTACTTGTGGTAATCGATATGCAGGAGAAACTTATGAATGCAATACCCTCAGCAGAACGGGAACCTTTAATCAAGAATGCAGAAACTCTTATAGAATCTGCAAAGACCTTTGGAATTCCAATTATAGTTACTGAGCAGTATCCAAAAGGATTGGGTTCAACAATAGAGGAGATCAAAGAAAAACTTGGAGAATACTTTAATCCAATTGAAAAAGTTGTATTCAGCTGTGCAAGGGCTTTAGAGTTTAAATCTATCCTCACTGCGCAGAAGAAACAAGATATAGTGCTCTGTGGAATAGAGACCCATGTATGTGTCTTACAAACTGCAGTGGATCTATTAAAAGAGGGCTATAACGTTTTTGTTCCCGTTGATGCCGTTGCATCACGTAAGAGACTAGACTGGGAAGTTGGAATAAAGCTTATTGAAAAGGCAGGAGCTATTGCGGGAACTGTTGAGACGTTTTTGTTTCAGATGCTTGAGCAAGCAGGAACAGATGAATTTAAAAGGATCTCAAAGCTAATAAAATAACAATTAGAAAAATTTAAATAAAAGCCTACAGTTTCTCAAAGACCAGCAGGTCTTCTAAGGTTTCTGCTCTTCTTATAACCTCAAACTTACCATCATCTACAAGCAAAACAGCAGGACGTGGAAAAATAAACTGAGTGGATTGAGAAAAATTATACGCACCAACATTTTTCACAATTAACATGTCACCGGCTTTAAGTTCCGGAAGCTGTGTTACAGCAACTATATCAGTTTGAAGACAAAGAGGCCCGTATAAAATCACCTCATACCCCCCTCCTCTATTTTCCACCAAAGCCTCTACCTCCTGTCCGCTCCACAGCGAGGTGGGAAGAAGATTAATACCAGCATCAACTACAACCCCTATCCTCCCTCCCCCTAGTTGCTTGATCCCAACAACCGTTGCCACAAGATGCATGGCATTTTTTACCAGTGCTCTACCTGGCTCCAGTATAACGGTTGGGAGTTTTTCTCGAAGACCCTTTAATACAGGTTCAGAAACGGCCAGAACGTAATCTCTTAACTTTTCCCCTATTCCTGGAAATCCCCCTCCAATATCCAGGTAATCCAAAGTGATTCCAAACCTCTCTTTCAATCTATTTGAAAATTCCACAACCTTTATTAAGGCATTTCTATAGAGATTGTGATCCTTTGGCCAGATAAGTCTGATCTTTCTTGCGGTTATCGAACCTTTTGATATATCACCCTCCAGTATGTAGCTTGTAAGATGTACATGGAGCCCAACAACGTTTAACATTTTCCTCTCTACACACCTGGTAATAACACTCTCTGCTTCCCCAGATTCCAAATCAAACCCAAATCTGTCAACCGAGTTAATACCAAGATTAATCCTTACCCTAACACCTATGTCAATAACCCTCCCAGCTTGTGATGAGATCTCCTCTAAAAGCTCAATCTCTTTCCAATGGTCTACATTTATTAAGGCCCTATCCTCTACAGCCCTAAAAAGCTCCTCTCTTCTTTTATAAGGACCGTTAAAAACAATCTTACCACCTGGTACACCCAGCAATCTTGCAATCTCATACTCAAAACCAGATGCCACCTCAGCCCATACCCCTTCTTTGTGCAGTACTCTAAGCAGGCCCAGTAAAGAGTTGGCCTTATAAGAGTAAGCAATCTCTATTTTTGGATAAACGCTACTGAATTCCTCTCTAAATAACCTTACATTCTCCCTAAGAGTATTAGCTAAAATCACAAAAAGCGGTGAACCGTATTCTCTAATAGCGTTTTCTATATCTATATCCATATTCAGGATCTGCATACCATTAATCAATATTTAGACAAGTATTTAAAGCCAGTATCTGGAAAAACCGCAACTATGCACTTATCTTTTCCAACTGTTGAGGCATATTTAAGTGTTGCAGCCATAACAGCACCACTTGATCCTCCAACAAGGATTCCCTCTTTCTTTATAAGTGCATTCACCATCTCTATAGCCTCCTCATCCGAAACCTGGACCACATCATCTATGTACCTAAAATCAACCACACCGGGTATAAAGTTCTTTCCGATACCCTCGATATTAAAACCAGAGGCTTTTATTAGAATGCCCTCTTTAAAGTAGTTCATGTAAACCGAGCCTTTTGGCTCTACACCTATAATTTTTATATTAGGATTCCTTCCCTTCAGATACCTTCCAACTCCCGTTATAGTTCCACCAGTTCCCATACCACACACAACCACATCAACACCTCCACCTGTATCGTACCAGATTTCGGGCCCCATAGTTTTAAAGTAGGTCTCTGGATTTAAAGGATTAAAGTACTGGTTTACATAAAAACCACCTGTTTCTTTTGCCACCCTCTGAGCCACCTTATAACAGCTTCGCTCATCCTGTGGAGGAAGCCCTTTGGGGGTTATAATAATCTCTGCTCCAAACAGCTTAAGTGCTTTTATCTTCTCTTCGCTTGTGGACTCAGGAAGGGTAAAGATACACCGGTAGCCTTTTACTGAAGCAACGAGAGCAAAAGCCATACCCATATTTCCAGATGTAGCTTCAACAATAACATCTCCAGGTTTTAAAAGTCCCTTACGTTCTGCATCTTCTACCACGTAGAGTGCAACCCTATCCTTCAGGCTCCCACTCGGATTACAGAACTCTAGTTTCGCATACACACTGCAACCAAAACCCCTGGTTATTCTGTTTAGCTTAACAAGTGGAGTTCTACCAATCAGTTTTAAAATACCTTCAGATATCCTCACAGACCTTGCCTGATCCTGTGTATGATTCTGGCCGCACGTTCAGTTTGCCTTGATTCAAAAAACCTGATTACCCCTTCTCTGTAAATACCTTCTTTTGCTTCGGAAATAGCCTTGGGTAAAGAACGTACCAGGTGGTTAAAAGACCTTATATCCGGTCTTGATATATTTAGGCGTATGTACTCAGTTGCACCCACATCTCCAAGCCCATCCCCGGGATAAACCGCTATACGGTATTTAAAGAGCGCCACCGTTAGTTCCTGAGCACTTACACCTGTTTGAGAAACATCTATGACCATTGAAAATCCGTATCTTGGCTCTACAGGTATACAAACACCCTTAACCTTGTCCATCGCCTTCCTTACGTAGTGGTAGTTTCGTCTTATTATATTCTCAGATTTCTCTACATACTCCTTGTCCTTAAGAGCAGCTAAAGCTCCATACTGGGCAATTAGATTGGTGTTTAGTCTGGTTAGAGAAACCTTTGTTATAAGGCATGCTCTTATAAGGTCAGGATGGCCAGCTAGAAAACCTATACGAACTCCAGCCATTCCATACCCATGGGACACGCTGAATGTTGATACAACATTATCCACATTTGTTTCCCTCCAAAGTGAGCTCATTGGATAATGAGTAGAATTCGGATCTATGCGGTGGGTGTTGTGTGTAATGTCGTTAATTATAATTAGATCATGTCTTTGTGCGATTTCCGCAAGTGCTATTAATTCCTCCTTAGTCTGTACGGTACCAAACGGATTAATAGGATCGCAAACGATAATTACCTTTGTTTTTGGGGTAAGCCTCTCTCTTACCTCATCCGGATTCAAGCGATATCGGTTATGCTCACCAAGGGGTATCTTTACAGGTACTCCCCCTGCCATTAAGATAGCAGATTCAAAATGAAAATAACCGGGATCAGTAACAATAACCTCTTCCCCCGGATTTAGAAATGTCTGAAGCGCATAGGAAACCCCTGCCTGAGCCCCTTCCGTTCCAATTACTTCAAAATCCCCACTTCTCCTGCGCTTGAGTTTTATCTCCGCACACGCATCTCTAAGAGGCGCTATAAGATCAGGGGAATAGGGATTAATATTAGAGGCCTTAGTGTGAAGCCGCATGGCCCGTATAACGCTTTTGGGAGGACCTAAATGGCAGGTCATCCATCCAAAGTCAAACCACCTTTTGGGATCCAGGTCGATTCTTCCCTCTTCGTATATATCCTCAGCCCTAAGACCCAATATCCCTATCGCATCGCGATAAGTCATGTAGTTCCACATTCCGTGTGGACTCTTCATAACCGCCTTTACCCTCTCGGAAAGAACACCCTCTAAGGAGGGAAATTTACCTTGACTTTCCCATCCAAGAACAAACCTCTCTTCCTTCAAATAAAAAACCTCCAATATATATTTTATTAAGCCTCTGTCCCTCTCATCATAACAACTGCATATATTCCGTATGGATCCATTGTAATCTCTGGATTCTCAAACCCGGCCTCTCTTGCCCATCCCACCACCCTATCCACGGGTCGAAGATGCCAAATACAGCGCTCTCCCTTTTGATTTGTAAGAACACGTGCAATAAGCTCTATCTGTGGATTATAGGTCTGCACATTAAACAAAAGTGCATCAGGATTAAGAATATTTCGCACATGATGAAGGTGTTTACGAACTAGCTCATCCTCGTGTATGATTCCATAGAGACCAACTTCAACAACAAGATTTGGCCTAGGATATATTTCCTTAAGACTTTGGGGATCAAGGGCATCTCCCACCTCGTATTTGATCCTGTCAACCAGACCCAGCCTTTCGGCAATAACCCTGCTTTCCCTAAGGGCTTTTTCATCTATATCACGAAGAAGAACCCTTACGTTTGCACCCTCTACCTCCTTAAGGGCACAGTAAATGTAGTCTGCCTTTCCAGAAGCAAGGTCAACTATAAAGGTTGGCTTTCCATCCCTTTCTTTAAGGTACCTTTTGATCATATCCTTCTGTATCTGCTTAATAGACCTAAAAGCCTTACAGGTAATCTGGTCTAAAAAAATCCTGTCTATAAACCTCCCTATATAGAAGCGACCCCGCGGGGTGTTCTCATATACGTAGTTCATTATCATCCCTGAATCAAAGCCGTATGTGTAACCTATTCTTATACCCTCTGAAAGCCTTCCCACCGTTCTTAGAAAGACTGAAAAAAACCCATAATACCACCTTTTTGGGGAATACCACGGAAGAGGGTTAATTAACTCCATAAAATCAGGCATACTCTTACGAGACATACCACTTTATCTCCTCGTCTTCTCTTTCGGTGTATATGCTTTCAGCAAGCAATCTAAGTTCCTCAGCTCGCTTTATCCTCTCTGGAGTACTGGCATGTGCCTTTATATATCTCTCAAGAAGCCCTATATGCTCTTCCACATCCTTTCGAATCTCCTCAATTATTCTCTTACTTTTAGCATCGGCTACATCATAGTAGAGGTTAAGCAGTGACATAAAGTGGTTAAGCGAGCCCAAAGCATAAGCAAAACAATCAATCGTATCTTCATAGGATTCCAGAAACTCATAGATCCTTTCTCCAATTTGTGTAGGCCTATATCCTTGGGGGTTGTCCCCTAACTCTCTGGCCCTATCTGAGAAAAGCTTTGCGTGTTTTGCGTTGTCAGCTATCACACGAGCAGCAATTAACTTCGCATCAAGGTCTTTTATTGATTTTAGCTTGCCACCAAACACATCAACCCAAGTAACCATTCCGTAAACATGCCTGCTAAACGCCCTTGCAAGACATCTGGGATTACCAAGTACCTCTTTTAGTATCTCTGGGTTACGTACAGCCATTAAGTATCTCCTATCAGTATAGCTTCTTTAAGATGTTTACCAGCCTTGTATCCCCTCCTGCAGGAACCTGCCAGTCCACATGAACCACTTCTACCCCTTGCTGTTCAAGAGCTTCTTTGAAAATCTCAAGCCCTATGTTTATCACGGTGACTTTCTGATTAAGCAGATCCGAGGTTTTTTTCACATCTTTGGAGATATCCATGGATACAAGCTCTTCCATTCTGGCAATGACCTTATCAGCTAGCTCCTCCGAGTCAGCCTCAACAACCATAACCAGATCGCTTCCAGTAGCCTCTTTTATCTCTGGTGTTAAGAGCCCCGCACTTTCAAGGGCAAACTTGGCCTTATCAGTTGCCATAACCACAACAGCCTTTCTCACTCCTTCCGTTTCCTGCACGGTTTTAGATATCCGCATTAAACGGAGGGCGTCCTGAAAATAGTTTTTTCTTATTTTGCACTTTATAGGCAATTTCCCTCTCCTTTATTACCTATTGAGTATTCAATCGGGCATGAATTTATAATTGTATTGCTTACAAAGCAATACCTTTTTGCAAGTCCTAAAAGATCCTCCATAACACCCAAAGGAAGAGAACTAAAAACACATACAAGTATCTTTGAGAAGAGAAAGTTCTCTAAGTCCTTCTCTCCTTTTACTTTAACAGTCAAATCCTTAATTTCAATCCTCTTTTTCCTGGCGACATACACAATGGCAAGACAGAAACAAGAAGCTAAGGAGCAGAGAAAAAGCTCTGTTGGCATCATACCGGTATCTTCCCCGTGAAACTCCGGAGCTTCATCAACATTAACCGAAAACTGTCTTGCTCTAACCTCGACCTGATAGTTTCTCTTCCATAGAGCTTCTACTTCCATATCCTACTTATACCTCCAGCACACTTCTGTAAAACTCCAAATGCTCTAATCCAGCTTTTCTCCAGCTATAGTTTTTAACCGTTTCGAGTCCCCCTTTAATGAGCTTCTCCCTTAATTCATCTACCTCCAAAACCCTTACAATCTGAGTTGCCAAAGCCTTATAATCATAAGGATCAACCAGCATCGCATTAAAACCATCAACCAGGTACTCAGTAAATGGCTCTATATTGGAAGCAATCACAGGAACACCACATGCCATAGCTTCAAGAACAACAAGACCCCAACCTTCCTTTACAGAGGGAAAAACAAAGACATCGCTTGCCATGTAGAGCTTAACAATTAAATTATCCGGTACATTTCCCGTTATAACTATATCATCCCCGATACTTAAACCAAGTTCCTTAACCTCCCTAAAAAACCTTTCACGGTAGTCTCTATAATCAAAGAGTGTCTCTCCCCCAGCTATTATCCATATTAAGCACTCACCCTTTTCCTTAAAAAACGAACTGGCTATTTTAAAAGCCCTAAGTATCATCAGGGTATTTTTTCGGGGTTCAATTCCCCCTATACTCAAGAGTATCTTTTTTCCGTCCAAAGATAGCTCTTTCTTTGCATCTTCCCTTGAGCACAAGGGGACAAACCTCTTTTCATCAATACCGTTATAAATAAGGGTCGAGTCCAGAGAATAATGCAAACGCAACTCATTCTGCCAAAACCTGCTTACAACAATCAGGTAATTAGGCTCCCTTATACTCCTTAGCTGACATTCTATCAGTGACCTGGATTTAAAATCATCTATATGGTGAACAGTCCGGATAAACGACTTTATCAATCCCTTGCTTCTTAACTCATAAAGAACGTTTGCAGAAATACAATCACCAGCATGATATATATCGTATTTGATTTTCCCGGACTCAGAAATCATGTAATCAGTATATACCTGTATGTATCTGCTTATCTTATCGTCAATACTCTCATACTCTATAGCTGGACAGGGAATAAGAGTATGGGGAACACCTACTTGCCTAAAGAAACCCGACCCCGTAGAAAGAGCGTATATGTGGACTTTTTGACCAAGACGAACCAACTCCTCAGCAAGGTTCAGGATATAAACCACCCCACCTCTTGGCTTTGTAGAGTAGGTAAAGAGAGCAATTTTAAGTTTCTCTGTAAAACTCATCTATTCTTTGAACCTCTAGGTGCTCTAGTTTTGATAGCAAGAATCGAATTCCATAGAAAATACCAGTTGCAATATCTGCTCCCGAAGTCTCCCCTATGTTTAAAACAGACCTAGAGAGGGAAGCAACCTCACTTGGCTTCCCGGTTAAGATGGAATGGATAAGGTCAATTACTACTTTGGGCCCCTCCCCACTTTTAGCCTGTATTAGGAGACTCTCTCCATATACGTTTGTTTTACCTCTAGCAAGCCTAGATACTAGAGTTGCCACCTTCCCGTAGAAAGAAAGCTCAGTGCTTTTTCTGCCAAAAATAGCCTTTCCTCCAATCAAAAGACTTAGCATCAGCCCAGCCAAGAAATCATCGCAAGAAGGGGTAAGTCCAGGCCCCAAACCGATAAGAACAGAAGCCCTATCGAGAACCACAGAGGTACTTCCACCAAAAAGCCCCCACATAAGAGCCTCAACGGCTGGTCTGGCCCTCTGGGAAAGCGTAGGCTCTGTAGCATCTTTATCCTCTAAAAAGAGCTTAAGAGGACCTTTTTTTTCCACCTCCTCCAGTAAAGGAACCAACCCCTCTCTACTAGGGCATGTATAAATCGCATCCCTAAGGATTCTAAGATTTAAACCTATTTGACTAACACCTTTAATGGATTTCCTGCTAAGAGAATACGAGGGAGGAGTCCAGATAGAGGCTTTCTCCAAACCAACTGTAAGGGTTCCCGCATCAAACACAAGTGCGCTGGATTTAAGCTCAACACTGGTATCAGATCTCACCCCAAGAGATTTAAAGCTCTTATCCACTTCAAGAAGAATAGAATAAGGGGTCATGTAATCCATGTTTCCCACCATACTAACCAAGTAGCGTCTGCCAAAACCAAGATAGATGGATTTATCAAAAACACCAATTACTTTAACCAGCTTGGCCCTTCTTATCACATTAAGCGCCCTGTAGCCTATAGCTCTTGCCTTTAGCGACTCTTTTAAACCTCTTTTGCCACACATATTGCTTTATTTTCCCTTAACTACCCTCGTCCCAGCCCTTCCCTCTAAAGCCAAAAGAGCACATGAGGGTGTTGTTATTATTGCCTCTTTACCCCCTGATTCCACAAACATTACCGCAGCCCTTACCTTGGGTTCCATAGACTTTGAGGGGAAGAAGCCCCTATTTATATAGGACTTTAAATCCTTAACGTCTACACAATCCAGATCAACCTGATCCCCCCTTCCATAGTTTATGGCAACCTTTTCTACATTTGTTAGAATCAAAAGCACATCAGCACCTATGCTTGAAGCAAGACAGGCAGAGGCAATGTCTTTATCAACAAGAGCCTCAATCCTACATATCCTTCCGTCTTCTTTTGTTAAAAACGTAACCCCGCTACCTAAAATCATAACCAACGAGTACTTAAGTAAAAGTTCCTCTACGATGTCACACTGCACTATATACCTGGGTATAATACTCGGGAGCAGCCTGTGGTATCCCAAACCATCTTCACTTCTCATAAACAACCAACCCTTCTTTTTGAGTTCCCTTACCCTATCCTCACCCAATAAAGGAGCAACCGGTCTAAAAGAAAGAGGATTTAAAAAACCTTCTTTCTCAGAGATCATCTGTATCATTGTTACCGTAAACTTAAATCTATTAACAAAGCCCTCCTCTATAAGAAGATTATAAAGAGCCTGGCTAAAAAGATAAGCCAGCTGACCATCAACCCCTGCAGCAACCACATCAAAGGGCATCTGGGGTACATATTCCGAAGCAATCTCCTGTTGAACAAGCATATTCCTTATCAAAGGGGCTTTACCAAAAACCAAAACCACCTTATACTCCTGCTTTAGTATCGGAAGTATGGCATCCTGACAAATTGCATCTATGTTTTTGATCTGCTCTGATATCTCTCCCTTCTGTGTAGGCTTTACAATAGAGTTTCCACCAACTGCCAGAACAACTACACCTTTCACCTTAGGATCCTCTCCCACAACTAACCAGCGTGCATTGTCTTTTTCCAACTTGGACGTTTTCCAGGTGGATAAGAGGTAAGGAGAATTATCTTCTTGCGTATACTCCATGGAATCTTAAGGTAAAGGGGAACAAATACCTTTCGCCAGAAAAAATGAGAAAACCCCTTTTCACGATAGGGTTCTGCACACATCCCAGGGTATAGCTTTCTCATCTCATCAGCTGCAGCCTCCATTAAGTACTTCTCTGCGTTCTTTCTTAACCATTCTCCAAAGGTTTTTTTCTCTGGCATTTTCACTCCCTGTACCTGGTCTGCGGTCAAGAACCTATTTTAACTTCCCCAATTTGCTAAGTCCTGCCTGAGCAGCTAACGCAATTGGCTCCATGAGTGCACCAATAGGAGGAGAATACACATTCTCCATCCATGCAAAATCCTCAAGCGTTGCTCCACGTTTTATGGCAAAGGCAAGAAAATCTGCTCTTTCCTTAATCCCTTCTCCACCAACCAGTTGTGCTCCGGTTACACGAAGGGTATCAGGATCTGCAATCAGCTTTACCCTAATCTTACTAACCCCTGGATAGTATCTTGCCCTAGAGATCCCCTCAGCAACAGCAACAAAATGGGGAATTCCCAAAGCCTTATGGAGTGTTTCTCCAAGAGAAACGCCTCCAATCATCACTTTCCCACCTACCATACCCCAGGGAACAAAAACAGGGTCATAACTGCGATCACCACCTGCAGCATTAGCCCCTGCAACTTTTCCCTGAGAATAGGCATGACTGCCAGAAAGCCCCTGAATGGGAATCTCCGTTACACCGTGGATGACCTCTATGCAGTCACCGGCTGCGTAAACATCCTTTACAGATGTCCTCATATGATCATCAACCACTATTCCGCCTGTTGCCCCAATCTTTATACCAGCCTCACGAGCTATACGGTTATTTGGAACCTTATGTGTAGCAACAACAACTAGTTCACAATCTATCTCTCCCTCCGTTGTACTTACAGCCTTTACCCTTCCATTTTCTCCTTTAAATGCAAGAACCTTAGTTCCCAAATGGATTTTAACACCCATCTCTTCCAGGGACTTATGTACCGGTTCCATTATATCAGGGTCAGCAACCTTAGACATAAGCCAGGGTCCTTCATCTACCAGATAGGTTTCAAGTCCCCTGTGGGCAAGATTCCCAGCCATCTCGATCCCAAGTGGTGTTGCCGATACCACAACAACTCTCTTTATTTGATCAAGCACCTTGTCAAACTCCATCGCACGACGAATGTTCTTCACATAGTAAAGACCCTCTAGATCAATACCCGGTATATCAGGCTTATCATACTCAAATCCCGTAGCAATTATAAGACGGTCCCATCCAAACTCTTGAGAACCAACGCTTACGGTTCGCCTCTCAATGTTGATCCCTGTAACCTTAGTCTGCAACCTAAGATCTATTCCAATCTCTGCATAGTGTTCCGGAGTCTGAAGGAACAACGACCTAAAATCGGGAATTTCTCTTCCGTGTACAAACGGAATACCACATGGGCTGTAAGCTACATCTTCAAATTCGGTAAAAAGTGTTACAGAGGCATCGGGTGCAACCGATTTTGCGGTAGAAGCTGCAGAAATACCAGCAGCCCCTCCGCCGATTACAATGATACGCAAACCATCTTTAGCCATTACACTCACCTCACCAAAGTATTTATCTCTCCACCCTGCCTATAAATACCAGAAACAACTTCTATTCCACAAGCTGGCTATCCTGTATTAATAGGCTTTATAAACTTCCTGAATTTTACATTACTGCCCTCAGTAAAAGCCTTCTCGAAATCAGGAAGTGCAGAACACTCTCCACAGCTTACGCACCCAGCTTTGCTACTCTTTGCGCTTCCTTCATACCTTGAGAGTATCTTTGCAACTTCTGTATACACATACTCCATAACCTCGGGTCTAGGAGGTTTTACATTTTCCATAGGGGTTCCTGCGATGGGGCGAAACGGAACAACGAAGGGATAAACCCCTATACTGGCACATAGAGCAGCACCTTCTATTACGGTTTCTAATCTTTCTCCAAGTCCAACCAGTATGTAGGTACTTACCTGCCACCTTCCAAAAACCCTTACAGCCTCCTTCCAGGTTTCAATGTACTTGTTGAAACCGATTCTCGCTTTACCCGGTGTGATCTTCTCAAAAACCTCGGGATCAAAAGTCTCTATATGCACCCCCAGAGCATCAACACCCGAGTCCTTTAAGACCCCAAGCCATGAGAGATCCTCGGGAGGGATTATCTGAAGTTGAATTGGCAAACCTGTTGCCCTTTTAACCTCAGAGCATATCTCAGCGTATTTTCGAAGGGCCTTTTCCTCATCCTTTGCCACCCCGGAGGTAAAAACAATATTGGAGATCCCATCTAGTTCCTTTGCAAGCAAAATAGTCTCTACCAAATTCTTTGCATTTTTAAAACCTACAGTACTTCTGTCCTTAAGAGTAAGCTCAATTCCGCAGAATTTACAACGCCTATCATCTTCCCAGAAAACACACGTTTGAAGGAGAGTTGTAGCAAAGGTCGTTGGGCAGTGAAGAAGGCCTATCTTCTGCATCGGAATCCCGGTAGAGGTCTTATGGTTGTAAAACTTTGCCACTCCCATAAGTTCAACCTGAACCAAGGCCACATCGTCTTTAAATATCCAGTACTCACCATTTATCTGGTCAAGATAGTATGGGGAAGAGCTAACGAAGTCTCCAACCACAGGTATGTTCGCTTCGGTATCAGGCAGAATCCTTAGGTGAATTCCACCCGTAGGTCCGGCACCTCCCCTCCTTATATCTTTTGTATTTGGAATCCTTAGTCCATAACTCTGTAATTCCACTTTTAGGATTCTAGAATCCATAACCCTCTCCTTTTGGGTATTCCGGTTTCAATCTCCCTTTGGGAGATTGAAACCGACTACCCTAGCAACTTATTAGACTTGTCTTCAAACAACCACAGTAAAAACTATTTAAACCGTCCAGGTGCTAAATATCATTGCTCCAGCCCTGTGATGCTCTATCACTATATCTAGAATATCGGTTGGATGAATGGGTCTAACACCTTCTATAAAGTCCTCTTCTCTTAACCCCAGAAGTGCAGCAGCAGAAAACCTACAGGCATAGACCTTTATTCCTTCCTTTAACATCCTCTCCACGAGGTTTGGATAAAGCTGAATACCGGCTCCATAACCATCTTCTCCAACATTTGGCCACCCTCTATAAACCGGTATACCCGAAGCAGGTCCATAGAAAACCACACTTACATCGTATCCTTTCCTCTTACATCTTATAGCCGTAAGCATGTTTATACCCGCTACAGAGCCCTCATAAGGAACGGTATGTACCAAGAACAGAGCCTTCTCTCCCGGATTTGCTTTATGGTCTGGAAATACCTTCTCCTCATAATTGACCAGGGCCTTTCCCTTTTCAGGTCTTTCTCCTTTTACTCTTTCTACAGCCATTTCTATTACCTCCTTTTTTTTGTTTTATCTAGAATAAAGCTTTTGGGCATTTTCCCAGAATATCTTGTTTTTTAACTCCTCTGAAATCTTTGCTCCCTCTATCTTCCAGTACTCTGAAGGGAAGTCTCCCCAAGGGGTATCAGAGGCAAAAACCACATTATCGGTACCTATACCGGTACGCTCAATCTCGTAAAGCAACCAGCGGGAGCCAAATCCAATTGACCACGTCGTATCGGTGTAAATCTGGTATCCATCCTGTATAAGCTCAAGAAACCTGGGGACAAGCCTTATATGACCACTTACCCCACCTCCCATATGCACAAGATGAATCTTTATCCTCTTTCCGTACTCTTTAACAAACTCAAGCGCATTTCCTATATCAGAACCGCCTCCAGGGCTTGTGTGTAAGTGGAGAACGAGGTTGTTTTCTTCAGCAGCCTTTACAATGCTATCCCATATACCCCTTACCGTATCATCCCATTCACTTGGATTGTAAGTCCCTCCAAGAAGAGAGGTAGCCTTTAGTGCAACTATTCCCTTTTCCTTTACGTGCTTAAGAGCCTCTTCAGTCCGCTCCTTATCCTTTGCCAGACCAGAAACCCATATGGCCCCAACAAGTCGATCAGCCTTGTGAACACTATCAAGCACAACGGGATTTAGAGAGAAAGGCTGAGAAGAGTCAGGAACACCGTAGTTGGATATCACCATTGCCCTGTCTATACCATAGTAGTCCATATGCTTTATGTACTCCTTGGCAGATGGGTACTCTATTACAGTTGGTTTCACAGGTTCCTTTAGGTCATAAAACTTATATGGGGGCAACTCCCCTATATGAGTATGAGCATCAAATACCTTTCTTTTTACCTTCATTGTCTATCACCTCCTGTTTTTTAACCCAACTTCCATCTTATTACAAAACTTGAAAAATAGCAAAGTATAAAATTTCCAGTTTTTAACAATTGCAAATAACATGCCAAGAAAAACCTTCTAACATAAACCACCCAAATTTACAGAACTATCTCAGTTCCTCCCTCCCCCTTGATTGCAGACTCTATACCCTCAAGAGATGTTATAATTACTTTTTTACCTCCAGATTCCAAGAAACTAATGGCAGCTTCAATCTTTGGACCCATACTTCCAGGAGGAAAATGACCCTCTCTATAGTACTGCTTTGCTTCTTTAAGAGTCATAAACCTTATGTTCCTCTGCTTAGGTGTGCCAAAAAATATAGCAACCTGATCCACTGGAGTAATCAAAAGAAGCATCTCTGCTTCTATAAGGCTTGCAAGCCTCTCAGCAGCAAAGTCTTTATCAATCACCGCGGCTACCCCTCTTAGCAAACCGTTTGAGTCTCTAACTACAGGTATACCTCCGCCACCGCATGCTATTACAACAAAGCCCCTTCTTACCATATCTGCAATCTCATACTTCTCTACTATATCAATTGGCTTTGGAGAGGGAACAACCCTTCTCCAACCTCTTCCAGAATCTTCTTTTATCTGCCAGCCTCTCTCCCTTTTTAGTCTTTCACCCTCCTCTCTGCTAAAAAATGGTCCTATAAACTTTGTGGGATTAGAGAAAGCTGGATCATCTTCTGAAACCACAACCTGAGTTACAACAGCTACTACAGGTTTATTTATACCCATACTAAAAAGCGTATTTTTAAGAGACTGCTCTATCATATAGCCCATCTGCCCCTGTGTCATCGCATTACAGACATCAAGAGGCATAGCCGGAAGAATACTTGCCATGCACTCCTGTTGCATAAGAAGATTTCCAACTTGAGGTCCATTACCGTGAGTGATAACTAGGTTGTATCCAAAGTCAAATAGCCTTACTATTTTTTCGCACATCCTCCGGGCCTTAACCAGCTGTTCCTGATAGCCACTCTTACCATCACTTCCCATAAGAGCGTTCCCACCAAAGGCAACAACTGCTGCCTTCATCCACCAACCCCCTTTTTTCCTCTAGTTACAATCCATCCAGCTACCCTAGAGGCAAGTGCATTTGTGGGGAGAACAAAAACCCCTGCTTTCTTTAGCTTCTCTTCCTGCAGACTCAACCTTTGAGGGTCATCTTCGGTTCCACAGACATGTGATACAAAAGCAATCACTCTACCTTTACTCTTTGCAATTTCTTGAGCTCTTTTAATTGCTGGTACAAGCTCACCAGCAGGATCAGGATGAGCTACATAACCGAGTACCACATCGAAAAGGATAACAGCCGTAGAAGGGTCTTTTGCTTCCTCTATCATCCTCTCTATCCTCAGGGTAAGGTCTATCATTGGATGTGGTCGACCTCTGGTAAACTCTTCTTCCCCCATGTCGATACAGGTATGCCCCTTACTCCTGTTTGGGTTCTCCAGTTTGTTTTCTTCTTCTATGGGAGCATTGGAGTAAATCCTCTTTAGCACAGGAGTAAGAACCTGCTGGGCCTCATAGCAAAGCGTTCCTCCTGAAAACAATCCTCGTAGATACTTTTGTCTTGTATTAAGAGAGCCAATAAACTTTTCGGCTCTTCTCTTCCAAGCTCTTTCAGATACAAACGTACTTTTTGTAAAATTCCCATCAGCCAGCTTAAACGCCTCTAAGGCCGCCTCTTCCAGAGTGGAGGCAAATCTAATATTTAAATACCCATTCTGATCAAATCTTTTCCCCAGAAAACACATAACTGCTGGTTTACTAAAAGCACTGGCTATATCTAGAATCTTCTTGGCTATTTTCTCGGAAGGTGGTTTGGAAACAACAAGAATAACCCTTGTATTTGCATCCTCCTGCAACATCTTTATCGCTTCTATTGCAGTAATCCCTCCAACCTTCTCAGATAGATCCCTTCCACCCAGACCAATTGCATGGGATATACCCAAACCCCAATTGTGAATTAGGCTTGTAACCTCCTGTATACCAGTACCTGCTGCAGCAACCACACCAATGGGACCTCGTCTAACCACGTTTGCAAACCCAAGCCCCACTCCATTTATTATCGCAGTTCCACAGCCAGGTCCCATTACCAGAACACCTCTTCTTCTTGCACGTTCTTTAAGCTCAACCTCTTCCTCTATCGTCACATTATCACTGAAGAGAAAAGTGTGGAGTCCCTTTTCAATTGCCTTTACAACCTCTAACTTGGCATATTGACCAGGTATAGACACAAGCACGATATTTGCGTTAGGCATTGCTTGATAAGCAGAGTCAAAATTTCTGTACTTCACCTCAGATAGGACACCTGACCTTACAGGCATCAAAAGGGAATCTAGCTTTTCTATAGCCTCTTTTGCAGCATCTTCCGTTTCAGCTTCAACAGCTACAATTAAATCGTTTGCACTTACCGAATCCGGAACCTCTTTTAACAAACCGGATTCCCTTAGCATATTAATATTTGCTTCCGTTGCCATTATGGCCGAAGCCTTTTTAACCCCCGGAAGTGTGCTAAGCCTTTGACTTATCTGCATAAGCTTCATTGAGTCCTGATAGAAGTTCTTTCTAATGGTACTTACTACAGCCACATTACCTCCTCCCTATATTGCTGCTAACCCGTATTTTTCTGCAAAAGCATCTATGGCCTTTACAAAACACTCATACGGTGCCTTTACAATCCCTGCACCAATCTGTCCTACTCCCAAACTCTTATGAACAACAGCGCTGTTTATACTGGGCAGGATACCAGTCTCTACAACCTTGCGTATGTCAATGCCAGTTGGAGTACCTTCGAAATCCAAAGCAGGTATCCCGAACTTTGGATTCTTTGCAGTGGTAATTAGCCCCATATCCCTTGTTATACGAACGGCATCTTGAAAACCTCCTCCAGCAAATGAAGCCATGGCAGGAGCAGCTGCTATAGCAAATCCACCGAGTCCCATGGTCTCTATTATTGAGCTGTCTCCTATATCGGGGGCTCCATCATCAGGGCCATAACCTGGATTGTAAAGGGCATCAAGCAGGTAAGGTGCAGGGGCAATAAACCATGTATCTCCAAGACCACTTACCCTGATTCCAAAGTCAGTGCCGTTTCGGGACATAACGGTAACCACCGTAGAATCCTCTATGTTGTGAGCCGCATCCATAGCAAGCTTGCAGGCGGTCATGGTTACGTTGAGAAAAAAATGACTGTTTCCAGCAATAAACCTGTAAACCCCAAGTGCTATATCACGCGGTAGCTCTGTTGAGAGCAGATGCTCGGTAATGATCTTTAAAAAGATGTTTGTAGAAGCAGCATGTCTATTGTGACACTCATCCCCCATTTGAATCCCTTGAGCCAGTATACTCCATACGGGAATCCCTCCGGCTTTTGAGATCACCTTCTTCATAACGGGGGCAAATACATCCCGCATCCACTTAAGACGCTCAAGTGTTTCTTTTCCAAAAGAACCAAACCAGAGAACCCTTCCCCCCCCTTCGTTAAAAGTAGAGTATGCCGTTTTACCAAACGTTAAATCCTTTGTAACGATAACAGGCATGGAGGCAGAGATAACCCCGGTCATAGGGCCTACAGAGTCGTGGTGATGATTGGGAGAAAGGGTTATTCTATTTGAAACCAAAAGTTTTTCTGCACCCTCCTCATCATCTGCTAGCCCTTCAAATACCAATGCACCTCTAATAGCTCTTTTCATAGGGTCACACATCCTTTCCCACTCAATAGGAGGGCCGGCATGGAGAACGGTATCTGGGGTCATCCCGGGAATCACATTAAGCGCAACATCCACATCAACAACCACAGGCTCAACCGAAAGCACCTTCTCTATAGCAAGCCTGTTTGCCTCCTGAATTCTTTCCCCTAAGTACCTGGCCAATTTCTCCGTTTTTTTATTATCTGTCTCCATATCCCCTCTACGAGGGGGAAACAGCCAGTATCCAAATCAGCTTTGCCTTCCCCTTCCCTACATTCTTCCAGCTATGCTCCAGATGTGTTTTAAAATGAAGGCTGTCTCCCGGATTTAAGATATAAGTTCTGCCATTTACCTTAAATTCCATACTGCCCTCAAGGCAGTATATGAGTTCCTCTCCCCTATGACTCATTTTCTTTCTACCACTTGAGGCTCCAACCTCCACCTCCGCATACGCTGCGGTCATGATAAAATCACCATACTTCTTTGCTGAGATACCCTGGAGAAGAAGTCCTTTTTTAAAAGTAAAAATAGGTTTACGTTCACCTGCATGGACAAAAACCACATCCCTTTCCTCTTCCTCCTCCAGAAAGTAGCTAATTCTTTTACCAAGAGCATCTGCTATCTTCATCATGGTGGTAATTGTGGGAATTATCCCGTTTGATTCTATCTTATGGATACCTGCAGCGGAGATACCAGACCTCCTTGCAAGATCCTGGAGTGAAAGCCCTTTTTCCTTACGAACGGCTCTAATCTTCTGACCCAGTTTCGAAACTATCTTCTCCACCTGATTATCCTGCTTAGACATTTCCTTACCTCACATGTTGAACTCCTAACCCGGTAATGGGTTCATGTCTTATATCCCAAAAAAGCTCTTTGTTTCCCTTATCATCGATAAAAAAAACCCTTTGCTCCAAAGTTACCTTCCCGATTTGGCCACAAAACAGTCCCATCCTCTCACATTCACCTTTGACCTTGAGGGTATTTTTAGGTCTTAAAGAAAGAACGAAGCCGAAACTCGGGAAGGTAAGAAGCCACTGCTTAAGGGTTACCTCATCGGGAACAGGAATCCTATCTATGTATATATCAGCTCCTTTACCAGAACTCTCAAGAAGCATAAGCAACGAACCTATAATACCCCCCATACTTATATCCTTCCCCGCATCAGCAAGCCCCTCTTCAGCAATCCTTGGCAAAAGCTCAAGCTGCTCGATTAGTTCTTTAGAGCCAAGCTCACCAGAAGAATCCCAGAAATTGAAACCAGGGTAAAATCTGCCCTTGTTATTGAGTATAAGAACAAGATCATCGCCTGCTTTTGCATTAAAGCTTGAAACCAGTTTTCTTGCCCTGCCAACTATACAAACACAAAGGGATGAGATCCCTTCCCCTTCTGTAAAGTGACCACCAATTACTGGCACACCGTACCTAAACGCATTGTCTCTTATTCCTTTAAGTACCTCACCCGCCTCACTTAAATCACTGGCAAATAGAACATCCACAATTGCTAAAGGCCTTCCTCCCATAGCGTATATATCGTTTACGTTTGTAAGAACAGAGGTACGTCCAGCAAGGTAAGGATTTGCCTTAAGAAGCGGAGGATATACACCTTCAGCGGCAACAAGCAGATACTCATCCCCATACCTGATAGCAGCAGCATCATCCCCAACCATTACCTTAGCCCCGTTAATCTCACACACCTTTGGCAATATGCTCCAAAGGTTTCTTATGTTTCTCTTCTGAAGCAAACGAGAAGAGGAACGCAGGGTTGTAATCAAATCCTGTAGTACTTCATCCATGATCTAGTCAGAATCTAAATTTGCTCTCATCAGTTGATGGGGGCGTCCATGATACAGTACAGGCTCCCCAACTGCCCTCCATCCTAACCTTTCAAAGAACCTAACGTTTTGTGGTTGTATGTATGCAAGGAACTCTTTACACCCCCTTGACTTTACCACCTGTACCGCAAGCTTTACCAGATTGGATCCCACCCTTCCATTACGGTAACCAGGGGCAGCACTTAAACGACCACCGAACCAGGTGTTGTTGTCCTTTCTATAACACCTTACCCCACCAACCACATTGCCTGTAGACTCTTCAACTGCAACTATGTGCAGTGCATCTTTATCGTATTCATCAACATCGGTTTCCTTAAAAATACCCTGTTCCCTAACAAAAACCTCGTAACGAAGGCGGAAATACTCTTCCAGTTCCTTCTGGGTTTCAGCTATCTTAAAAACAATACCCCCTATCTTCTTCATCCACCCATCCAGACTTCTGTTTTGTTTACTATAGTTTAGATTTTATTAACTTTAATAAATAAGGTCAAGTACTTTTTTACTTTAGAGAAATTTCAGTTATCAGATACTTTTTTGTTTCCTCAACCACATCTTTAGAAAGACCTATAAGTCCTATAAGGTTTGGAAAGGCCATAAGTCCATTCATTATGTCTGCAAAGTACCAGACAACATCTAACTCTACCGTTGCACCTACAAAAACAAACACCGTAAATACAATCCTGTATGGCCTTACAGCAGACTCCCTAAGAAGATACTCTATAGCTTTTTCCCCATAATAACACCATCCTAGAATTGTTGAATAAGCAAAGAAAACAAGACTTATGGAGACCATATCGTCACCTATATCCTTTGGTATACCCTGCTCAAACGCAAAGGCAGAGAGAGCAGCCCCTGTCTTTCCGCTACTCCAAACACCGCTTGCAACGATTACAAGACCTGTAAACGTACAGACAACGATTGTGTCTATAAATGTCTGTGTCATAGAAACCAGAGCCTGTCTTACGGGATTTCGTGTCTTTGCCGCTGCTGCTGCAATGGGAGAGCTCCCAAGACCTGATTCGTTTGAGAATATTCCACGTGCAACCCCCATACGTATTGTTTGCTGTACAGTAGCTCCCATAAATCCCCCTACAGGAGCAGTTGGGGTAAAAGCATGAGAGAAAATCAAGCCAATTGCCTCAGGTATGTTTTGCCAGTGAATAAAGAGCAGTATAATAGAGCCGGTTATATAAAAAGCTATCATAAACGGAACCATAACGCTTGTTACCTTCGCAATGGTTTTAATTCCACCTATAACAACAAAACCCGTTGCAATACACATCGTAATACCGGAAAGCCAGTGGGGAATTCCAAAAGTGGAGTTAAGAGCGTCTGCTACGGAATTTGACTGAACCATATTGCCAATACCAAAAGCAGCAACTGAAGCAAACAAAGCAAACAATCCCCCAAGCCATCTAAGTCCCAGCCCTTTTGATATGTAATACATAGGACCTCCACTCATGGTTCCAAACTTATCGGTTTCTCTGTATTTAATTGCAAGTACAGCCTCCGAGTACTTAGTGGCCATTCCGAAAAGTCCTGTAATCCACATCCAGAACAGTGCCCCTGGTCCTCCAGAAGCAATGGCAGTTGCAACCCCTGCAATGTTTCCCACCCCAACGGTTGCAGACAGTGCAGTCATAAGAGCCTGAAAGTGTGATATATCACCCTCGGATTCCCCTTCTTCCCCCCTCTTTACAAGTGCAATATATAAAGAAGGAAAAAGAGCGCGAAACTGCACTCCTTTTAAAACCACCGTAAGATACACTCCAGTACCCAACAGAAGAACCACCAAAGGCACTCCCCAGATAAGATTGCTTATATAAGAAAGGATCCCAATGAGTTTCTGTTCCATAAATTTGCTCTCCTTGTGACCAAGAGTTTTGCGTATCCCACATACGATTTTATAATATCTTTTCAAAAGATAAACAAAACGAAAAGGCAAAGATAATGAAGATCGCACAGATACTGCCAAACATAACCTACAGATGCAGATGGGTATGGTACAGAAACCTTATTGTCTGGACCAAGTTTTACAAATCTAGCATCGTAGCAAACGTTGGAGAACCCCTGCTCTACTTAATTGCTCTAGGTTACGGGTTTGCACCTTTAATATCGGATATAAACGGAATGAGCTACATGCAGTTTATTGCTCCTGGATTGATAGCTTATACAGCTATGAATGCAGCAACATATGAATGTACATTTGGCGCCTACGCAAGAATGTCTGCTCAAAAGACTTACGATGCGATAATATCTACACCGGTTAACATAGATGAGGTGGTTGCAGGGGAGGTGCTGTTTGGCATGACAAAGTCCCTATTTGCAAGCGCCGCTATGATGTTTGTACTAGCACTTTTTAGATTAATACCTTCCCCCATAGCACTGCTTATACCACTTGTTGTCCTTCTTACGGGATTTGTTTTTGCATCTCTTGCAATGCTCTTTACCTCTTTCTCCCAATCTTGGGATTTCTTTAGTTATTACTTTACCCTCTTTGTTGCACCTCTTTACTTTCTTTCAGGCATTTTCTTCCCACTTTCCACACTACCGGAATGGGTAAGAACAGTTGCATGGTTTACACCTCTCTACCATTCTGTGGAACTTACAAGAGGGCTTATTATGGGAAATCTGACTTTTGAAATGGTTAAAAACGCAGTTTGGCTTTTTGTTTTTGGAACGCTAGCCTTTACACTTGCAGTAAAAAGAATAAGAGATAGATTGATTGTGTAGTTTATTCAATCTTTAGTATAACAAATTCCCTTATTCCACCGGGAGTTTGAACCCTTACCTCATCATCCACACGCTTCCCCAGAAGCGCACGACCTATAGGAGAGGTTACGGAGATCAAACCCTTTTCAGGCTCAGATTCATCGGGTCCAACAAGTTGATAGGTTACAACGTTTCCCGAATCAACCTCCTCAAGCGTTACACGAACCCCAAACATAACACGGTCCTTATTAGGAAGACTAGATGGGTCTATTACCTCTGCCCTTGCAAGCTTGCTTTCTAACTCCTTTATCCTTGCCTCAATAAACCCCTGCCTATCCTTTGCCGATTCATACTCAGCATTCTCAGAAAGATCACCAAATGCCCTTGCCTGTTCTATAAGCTTTATTACCTGAGGGCGTTCTACCGTTTTTAGCCTGTGAAGTTCTTCCTGTAGCTTCTTATATCCTTGAGGTGTAATAGGAACCCTATCCATTTGTTTTTTCCCCCCTAAACTTGGTTTAACCTATGCCTAGAAAACCAGAAGAGCAGGTTTGCTAACTTATTTTATTATACTATCTTTATAGTAATCTTGAAGTGCTTTTACACTTAGCCCCTCTTTCTTTAGAACCTCTATTGCCCCAACTGCTGCTCTAGCACCAGAAACGGTAGTAAAGTAGGGGATATTATAGATAAGAGCTGTTCTTCTAATAGAGTAGGACTGGGAAATCTCCTTCTCCCCCAAGGTGGTATTTACCACAAGGTTTATTTCCCCGTTCTTTATGTGGTCCACGATATTTGGTCGTCCTTCTATAACCTTTTTTACAACCCTACAATCAATCCTTTGTTCCTTAAGATAGCTGGCCGTCCCCCGGGTTGCTACTATTTCAAACCCTAGCTCCCTTAGTTTTCTTGCCAGATTAACTACCCTGGGTTTATCTTCGTCTTTAACGCTTATAAAAGCTGTTCCTGAGGTTGGCAGATTATTACCAGCGGCAATCTGAGCCTTAGCAAATGCCTTTCTGAGCTCTACATCAATACCCATAACCTCTCCTGTAGATTTCATCTCAGGTCCCAAAATGGTATCCACACCAGGGAACTTTATAAAGGGAAAAACCGACTCCTTTACACAAAAATGCCTTGGAATAACCTCTCTTGTAAAGCCTACTTCTTCTAAGCTCTTTCCCGCCATAACCTTTGCCCCTATCTTTGCAAGAGGCACCCCTATTGCTTTACTTATAAATGGAATGGTACGACTTGCCCTTGGATTCACCTCAAGTACGTATATATCTCTGTTTCTTACAGCAAATTGAACATTTACAAGACCCACAACACCAAGAGAAAGAGCAATTTCCCTTGTCTGGCGTTTTATCTCCTCCACTATGTACTCACCTATGGAAAAAGGGGGCAAAACCATTGCGCTATCCCCTGAGTGCACACCAGCCTCCTCTATGTGCTCAAGCACCCCTCCTATTACGACCATCTTTCCATCTGATACCGCATCAACATCTACCTCAATTGCATCTTTTAAGAACTTATCAATCAAGACAGGGTGCCTTGGAGAAACCCTTACAGCCTCCTTAATATAGCGTCTAAGTGCATCCTCGGTGTAAACGATCTCCATTGCACGACCACCCAGCACATAGGATGGTCTGACAACCACAGGATAACCTATTTGTGAAGCAACTTTTAGTGCTTCTTCCTCACTCCTTGCAATTCCACTTTCCGGTTGAGAAAAACCCAGCTTTTGAATAAGCTCTTTAAACCTTTCCCTGTCCTCCGCAAGGTCTATACCTTCTGGAGAGGTCCCTATTATCCTTGCTCCTTTTTTCTCAAGGGGTATTGCAAGCTTAAGCGGTGTTTGTCCACCAAGGTGAACCACCACTCCCCAGGGGTTTTCTTTCTCAATTATAGAACACACATCCTCAAGGGTTAGGGGTTCAAAATACAGTTTGTCAGATATATCGTAATCTGTACTTACAGTCTCGGGATTACAGTTTACCATTATGGTTTCAAATCCCTCTTCTTTTAAAGCAAAAGATGCATGAACGCAACAGTAATCAAACTCTATACCCTGACCAATCCTGTTAGGTCCTCCTCCCAGAATAAGGATCTTTTTCCTATTGCTTGGAATGGATTCATCCTCCCTCTCATAGGTTGAATATAGATAAGGGGTATAAGCTTCAAACTCGGCAGCACAGGTATCAACAAGCTTATAAACCGGTTTAACCTCCAGATTTTTCCTTGCGCTCTCTATATAATCCTCTCTAACACCAATAAGCTCTGCCAGCCTGGTATCTGAAAACCCTATCTCCTTTGCCTTCCTTAAAAGCTCACGGGGAAACTTACCCTCCTTTATAGCTGGTGCAGACTTTTTTATTTCCTCTTCCATCTCAACAATCTGCTTTATATTATGCAAGAACCATGGGTCTATACTGGTTAACTGGTAAACCTCCTCAACGCTTATTCCACATCTAAAAGCATCAGCTATATACCACAGTCTCCTAGGGTTTGGGGTCCTTAACTTCTCACAGATCTCTTCCGGATCCCCTGAATTCGGTTCAAAGCCGTAAGAGTCAATCTCAAGAGACCTCATAGCCTTTTGAAGTGCCTCTTTAAAAGTTCTGCCAATAGCCATTACCTCTCCAACAGACTTCATCTGGGTAGAAAGAACAGGTTTGGTCTGGGGAAACTTCTCAAAATCAAATCTGGGTATCTTTACAACCACATAGTCTATTGTTGGCTCAAATGAGGCAGGGGTGTAACGTGTTATGTCATTTGGTATCTCATCCAGTGTATAGCCTACCGCAAGCTTTGCGGCAATCTTTGCTATAGGAAAGCCGGTTGCTTTTGAAGCCAGTGCAGAGCTGCGGGAAACCCTTGGGTTCATCTCTATTACCACCATACGTCCATCCCTCGGGTTTACAGCAAACTGGATGTTAGAGCCTCCTGTATCAACACCTATCTCCCTTATTATGTTTATGGCTGCATCTCTCATCCTCTGGTATTCTTTGTCGGTTAAGGTCTGTACCGGAGCCACAGTTATGCTATCTCCCGTGTGCACACCCATTGGATCCAGATTCTCAATTGAGCATATAATTACAACGTTATCCTTCCTGTCCCTCATTACCTCGAGTTCAAATTCCTTCCATCCGAGAACAGATTCTTCAATTAGAATCTCCCTTACAGGGCTTGACTCAAGTCCGATTTTGGCAAACTCTTCAAACTCCTCCCTGTTGTAAGCAATGCTTCCACCGGTTCCCCCAAGTGTAAATGATGGACGAATAATTGCAGGAAAACCCACTTCTTCAACCACCTTCCAGGCCTCATCCATTGAATGGGCTACTCCACTTTTTGGCACCTCAAGCCCTATACGGAGCATAGATTCCTTAAACAATTCCCTGTTTTCTGCCTTTTTAATTGCCGGAAGCTTTGCACCTATAAGTTCAACACCATACCTATCGAGAACTCCCGATTGGGCAAGCTCTACTGCTATGTTTAGGGCTGTTTGCCCACCAAGGGTTGGAAGAAGAGCATGGGGTCTTTCCCTCTCTATTATCTTTTCAACTACATAAGGGGTAAGGGGCTCTATATAGGTTCTATCGGAGAAAGCAGGATCTGTCATTATGGTTGCTGGATTACTGTTTACAAGAACCACCTCATAGCCCTCTTCCTTAAGGGCTTTACACGCCTGGGTACCAGAGTAGTCAAACTCACAGGCCTGCCCTATCACTATGGGGCCTGAACCTATTACCAGAATCTTTTTTATATCTGTTCGTTTTGGCATCTAAACTAAAGACCCATTAAATCAGACTTTACTAGAACACAAACTAGGTGGTTGAACTCTCTATATCCTCGTATATGTTCTCATCACCGTAGTCTTTAAAATTCCCTTTAAAACCTGACAGGGTTTCAAACCTGTATAGCGCAGACCTGTACCAGTTCCTCTTTGGTTTTACCTTTACCGGAGAAAGCCTCCAGGCTTTTGTTTCCTCCTCATATCCCCAGTTTACGTACTCATTAAAGTTATGGATTATATCGGTAAATACAATTCTGTACTTAAGAAGCATTTTCTGAAGCTCATACCACTTTGAAAGGGAAGCCTCCCTTCTTGTAAAGCCAAAGTATCCAGCAGATCCCGTAGAGCGAAGAGCAGCAATCCCGCGTCCAATAAATGCATCTGCAGCCTTAAGTGTTTCAGGAGGGTCTGTAAAAAAGGTATCATAGGCCTTAACGTGTTCCTTTGGTAAAGGGTGTCTTAAATCAAAGGTTTCAACCCTAACCTGAAACCCCTCTTTCTCCGCAGTTTCCTGTATAAAATCTGTAAGCCTTTTATCTATCTCCACAACCGTAATTTTTCTGGGCAACCCACTTAGTCCAAGCACAATGCTCATAAGGTCATCATCTCCCAGGATAATTATATCCTTTCCCACCACATCCCCTCGCTCATAAGCAAGGGCAAAACGGAAAAGGGTGGTTTTTGGGGTAACATATCCCTGGTCAAAGTTCCTCACAGGTTTGGGTCTGCCCTTTTGTATCCTTAGAAACCGCTTTTCAATATCTGAAAACCTACTTAAACTTATCCCCCGTCCTTCACAGGCAGGACACGAAAGGTCTTCAAGTGGATGCACCTCCCTTGCTAAAGTCCTTCCCTCTTGGGTAAGTCTAAAACCGTTTTCCGATACGGTTAACAACCCCTTTTCCTCTAGTAACCTTATTGATTCAAAAACAGCAGGAACCGGAAAATCTGAAAGGTCTACAACATCCCAGGGTAACCTAGCCTTTCTTAGTGCGCCCAGCAATCTCTCCACATCCTTTGGGGAAACCTCTATACTGGATCTCTGTGTTATTTCTTTGGCAAGCAGGGTTATATCCATTTTAACCTTCTCCGTACAAGTTTTTTGGAACTGGAATTTATACCCAAAAATCAAAGAACTTTCAAATCTTGGAATTTGAGATCAGGAGGGATAAAAACTAGAACTAGCAGAAAAAGGCCTTCAATCCTTACTTATAACCGTTATCTCTTCCTTACAACGCTCAGAATAAGGAGCAGCAAGGTGCAAGGAGTACCGGTTTATCATCCAGAGTTCGGGTATAATTTCTGCAACTATCTCACCATCATCAAAAACACGTACAATCGAGCTTTCAGAAACAACCACCGCAACTGCGTTTGTCTGCTTTGTGATAGAGGCAGCGGCCATATGACGGCTACCCAACCCCAACGGAAGATCTATTCCCTCTGAGGAAGCATTAATATACCTGCATGCAGAAATAACCACACCATCATCAGATACTATAAAAGCCCCATCCAGCTGTGCCAGCTCCTTTATAGTCTCGCGCATATTATGGTTGTCTATATGTTTTTGGCTATCGGGATGACCAAGCAGGGGATCCAGTATAAGACACTTTGAACGCTTAAGAACCTCGTCAGAATCTGAAACCACAAACATGGTTCCTATTTTTCTGCCCTCTCTACCTTCACGGGCGATCTCAATAGCAAGGGTTATAACCTTTTCAAGCGTATCGGGATTGACTTTCCTTTTCTCAGAACATATCCCTGCAAGCAGATCCTTATAGTCCCTTACCACATCCCTTTTTAAATTCCTCTTCCGAATTGTTCTTTCTCCCTCGTGCATACAAAACACCTTCACTTTGCTGATTCCAGATACAGTTCAGCACCAGATTCTAAAAACTCCTTTGCTTTCTCCTCCATTCCCCTCTCTATTGCTTCCTGTTCAGAGATACCATGTTTTGCTGCATACTCCCTTACTTCCTGCGTTATCTTCATAGAACAGAACCTGGGTCCACACATAGAACAGAAATGGGCCACCTTTGCCTTCTCATAAGGAAGGGTTTCATCGTGATACGCCCTTGCAGTATATGGATCCAGGGATAGGTTAAATTGGTCATTCCACCTGAACTCAAACCTTGCCTTACTCAACACATTGTCTCTAAATTGTGCTACAGGATGGCCCTTTGCAAGATCAGCTGCATGAGCAGCTATCTTGTAGGCTATAACGCCTTCTTTCACATCATTCTTGTTTGGCAACCCCAGATGCTCCTTAGGTGTTACGTAACAGAGCATAGCAGTACCATACCAGGCTATCATAGCTGCCCCTATAGCGGAGGTTATATGGTCATAGCCTGGAGCAATATCTGTTGTTAAGGGTCCCAAGGTGTAAAACGGAGCCTCATGGCAGATTTGAAGCTGTTTGTCCACGTTTTCCTTAATCAGGTGCATGGGGATGTGTCCCGGTCCCTCAATCATTACCTGAACATCGTGTTTCCAGGCAATTTTTGTAAGCTCTCCAAGAGTCTGTAGCTCCGCAAACTGGGCCTCATCGTTAGCATCTGCAATAGATCCAGGTCGCAAACCATCTCCCAAAGATATAGCTACATCGTAGGCCTTTAGAATCTCACAGATTTCCTCAAAATGGGTGTAAAGAAAATTCTCCTTATGATGTGCAAGACACCATTTGGCCATTATAGAGCCACCACGGGAAACGATTCCCGTAACCCTCTTTGCAGTCAGAGGAATGTATCTTAGCAAAACCCCTGCATGTATCGTAAAGTAATCCACACCTTGTTCCGCTTGCTCTATTAACGTGTCTCTAAAAACCTCCCATGTAAGTTCCTCAGGCTTACCACCTACCTTTTCAAGGGCCTGGTAGATAGGCACAGTGCCTACAGGAACCGGGGAGTTTCTTATGATCCACTCCCTTGTCTCGTGTATGTTCTTTCCAGTGGACAAATCCATAATCGTATCTGCTCCCCAGCGACAGGCCCAAACTGCCTTCTCAACCTCCTCTTCTATACTTGAAGAAACTGAGGAATTCCCTATGTTGGCATTAACCTTAACCAGAAAGTTTCTGCCGATAATCATTGGCTCACTTTCGGGATGGTTTATGTTACTGGGGATAATTGCTCTTCCTCTTGCAACCTCCTGTCTTACAAACTCAGGTGTAACGTAGGTATCAGGGATAGAGGCTCCAAAACTCTCACCCTTATGGTATCTTGCTAGCTCTTTTAACTCTTCTCTTAACTCATCTATACGCTGGTTTTCACGGATAGCAACGTACTCCATCTCCGGGGTTATTATACCCCTTCGTGCATAGTGCATCTGGGTAACAACCCTGCCAGGTTTAGCCCTTAGAGGAAGGTGTATGTTTTTAAAACGTATAGGGTCCAGTCTTGGATCCTGCAGCCTCTTTCGTGTGTACTCAGATGAAAAGTTTGGTAACCTCTCCACATCCCCTCTCTCTAAAATCCACTTCTCTCTAAGACGTGGAAGCCCTCTTGTTATATCAATCTCAACGTTTGGATCAGTATAGGGACCACTTGTATCGTAAACCGTAATTGAGTAGTTCTTGGTGGATTTACCATTTATGGCAAACACAGGATCAGAATCATCAAGCTCTATCTCACGCATGGCAACCATTATATCGTGTATCTTACCTCTAACATAAACCTTCCTGGAACGTGGAAAGGGCTCTCTTGTTATGGTAATCTGGCTTGTGTTATTCTGTTTCTTATCCATAGTTTTTAGAATATAGAAATTTAATATACAAGTCAAACTCTAATAAATCCTTGTTGAGGCCTGCACACATAAGGTAAAATAACTATATGCTTTCGTTGATACTAGGTATAGAATCATCCTGTGATGAAACGGCTGCAGCTGTTATTAAGGAAGGAAGAACTGTACTTTCCAGTATCGTGTCTTCTCAAATAGAAGTACACAGAGAGTACGGAGGGGTGGTTCCTGAACTTGCATCCAGAAAGCACGTTGAAAAAATACTACCTGTACTGAGGGAAGCACTTACCAAAGCAGGGGTCACACTATCGGATATAGATGGAATTGCCGTAACCCAGGGACCCGGTCTTATTGGCTGTCTTATGGTTGGTATATCAACTGCAAAGGCAGTTTCTTTTTCCCTGGGAGCCCCTCTGGTAGGGGTTGACCACCTAGAAGCCCATCTTGCTGCCTCCTATTTGGAGTATGATATTTCCTTTCCATTCGTAGGCCTTGTTGTGTCAGGAGGACATACAAGCCTCTACCTTGTAAAGAACCACACGGAGTTTGAGCTACTTGGGAAAACAAGAGATGATGCAGCAGGTGAGGCATTTGATAAGGCAGCAAAACTCCTTGGACTTGGTTATCCAGGAGGAGTGGAGATAGACAGGCTATCAAGAGAGGGCGATGCAAGAGCAATTCATTTCCCGCGTCCCTTTAACACAACAGACTCCTTCGACTTTAGTTTTAGCGGAATAAAAACTGCCCTTGTGTACTACCTTAAAAAGAATCCAAACCCCAACCAACAACAGCTAAAAGACATATGTGCAAGCTACCAGGAAGCAATTGTGGAAACCCTTGTACAGAAAACACTAAGGGCTGCAACCTCGCACAATATAAAAACGGTTGTGATTGCGGGTGGGGTAGCCTGCAATTCAAGATTAAGAGAGCTTGCAAGGGAGAGGTTCGAGCAAGAAGGAATATCCCTTCTTATACCTTCCCCAAGATACTGTACCGATAACGCTGCCATGATCGGTGCTCTTGGCTTTTACAGATTCCAAAAAGGAGAGAGGTCAGAGCTCAACTTAAATCCCTACTCTACATCCAGACCAAGATACATAAGAGGAAGAGGCCTGGTCTCACACTAGGGAAGGTTAGTATAGCCCATAAGGTATCTGTCACACTCACGTGCAGCCCCTCTACCCTCATTTATGGCCCAGACGACAAGGCTCTGTCCACGGCGCATGTCACCAGCAACAAACACGCCCTTTACATTGGTTGCAAACTTTCCATACTCGGCTTTAGCATTGGAGCGCTCATCACGCTCAATTCCTAGCTGATCAAGAATTGTATCCTCAGGCCCCACGAAACCCAAGGCCAGAAGAACCAACTGTGCAGGCCACACACGCTCCGTACCCGGAATCTCTTTAAGAGCAAGTTTGCCTTGGCTGTCCTTGTACCACTCAACGCAAACGGTGTGTAACTCCTTTACATGACCCTTCTCATCTCCAACAAACCTCTTTGTCATAACACGGTACCTGCGAGGGTCACGACCAAAAACTGCCATAGCTTCTTCTTGACCATAATCTATGCGATACACTCTGGGCCATTGAGGCCATGGATTATCCGGGGCGCGACTGAGAGGAGGTTTTGGCAGTATCTCGAACTGAACCAAACTCCTACATCCCTGGCGCATTGCTGTAGCAACACAATCCGTTCCGGTATCCCCTCCACCTATTACTATTACGTCTTTGCCTTTAGCAGATATGTATTTACCATCCTGAAGGTTACTATCGAGGAGGCTTTTGGTAGTTGAACGAAGAAACTCCATAGCAAAGTGTATTCCCTTTAACTCCCTTCCTTCAATTGGAAGGTCCCTTGGTTTGGTAGCCCCACAACACAAAACCACTGCATCAAAATCCCTTAACAACTTCTCCGCAGGATAGTCCTTACCCACCTCTGTGTTGGTTACAAACTCTATCCCTTCCTTTGCAAGCAAATCCACACGACGCTGAACAATCCTTTTATCAAGGTGGGGATTTGGAATCCCATACATGAGCAATCCCCCAATGCGGTCATCCCTCTCAAAGACAGTTACCCAGTGCCCCGCCTTGTTAAGCTGGTCTGCACAGGCAAGCCCTGCAGGTCCCGAGCCAACAACCGCCACCCTCTTACCCGTTCGCTTTGCTGGGGGGCGCGGAACGATCCACCCCTCCTCAAAACCCTTATCCACAATTGCACACTCTATACTCTTTATGGTAACCGGCGGTTCATTTATCCCCAACACACACGCTGCCTCACAGGGGGCAGGGCAAACCCTGCCGGTAAACTCAGGGAAGTTGTTTGTCTTGTGAAGTCTTTCAAGGGCCTCCTTCCAGAGTCCCCTATAAACCAGGTCATTCCACTCAGGAATAAGATTGTATACAGGACACCCAGATGTTAAACCGTTTATAATAATCCCTGAATGGCAAAAAGGAACACCACAGTCCATACAGCGAGCCCCTTGCATCTGCAAAACCTCTTCAGGAAGTGGTATATGGAACTCATTCCAATCACGTATCCTCTCAGCAGGATGACGCTCCCTTGGAGTCTCACGTTTGTACTCTAAAAACCCTGTAGGTTTACCCATTTTACAGTCCCTTTTCCCCCTATTTGTATTTATTTTATTATACCATTTTAGTTTCCACTAATACGCATAAGATCCCGTTTGTTCTCCTCAAACGCAGCCATTATAGCTTCTTCTCCACTCAAACCCGATTCCCGAACCCGCTTCATAGCGTTTAACATACGCTTATAGTCCTTGGGAATTACCTTAACAAACTTCGGAACCATTCTGTCCCACATTGAAAGCACCTTTCGTGCACGCTCACTCTTTGTGTATCTGGCGTGTTTAAGGATCATCTCTTTTACCTGATTTATCTCCTCCTCATCTTCCAGACGCTCAAGATAGATCATATCCTTGTTGCAGCGACGGTTAAAATCTCCATCCTCATCTAACACGTAAGCAATTCCGCCAGACATACCAGCAGCAAAGTTTCTCCCGGTAGGACCAAGCACCACAACTCGACCACCCGTCATGTACTCACAACCGTGATCACCAACGGCTTCAACAACAGCATGAACCCCACTGTTTCTAACACAGAATCTCTCCCCAGCCATACCCCTTATATAAGCCTCTCCAGCAGTTGCTCCATAAAACGCCACGTTCCCTATTATGATGTTTTCCTCAGGCACAAAAGTTGAGCCCCTTGGCGGATAAACTATGATCTTCCCCCCAGAGAGCCCTTTGCCTATATAGTCATTTGCATCACCCTCAAGAATAAGGGTAATCCCCTTGGGGATAAAAGCACCAAAGCTCTGTCCAGCCGAACCCTGAAAATGCAGACGAATCGTGTCTTCTGGAAGCCCTTCGGGTCCATACCTTTTGGTAACCTCACTGCCCAAAAGTGTACCCACCACGCGGTTCGTATTACGAATTGGAAGAATAGCCTCAACGGGTTCACCCCTTTCAAGAGCAGGCTTACACAGCTCAAGCAACACAAGGTTATCAAGCGACTTCTCCAGACCGTGATCCTGAGAAATCTGACAGTACCTTCCAACATCTGGAGAGACCTTTGGCTTATAGAGTATATTTGAGAGATCAAGGCTTTTTGCCTTCCAATGGTTTATGTCCTTTCTTACCTCAAGTTTATCTGTTCGCCCTACCATCTCATTAAAAGTGCGAAATCCAAGCTTTGCCATAAGTTCCCTTACTTCCTGAGCTATAAATCTCATAAAATTGACAACGTACTGTGGGTCCCCTTGGAATTTCTTGCGAAGCTCGGGATTTTGTGTTGCTATGCCTACTGGACAGGTATCAAGATGGCAGACACGCATCATTATGCAACCCAGCACTATAAGGGGAGCTGTTGAGAAACCAAACTCCTCAGCACCTAAAAGAGCGGCAATAACCACATCCCTTCCGGTTTTAAGCTGACCATCTGTTTCAAGGACAACACGGCTCCTAAGGTTGTTTAAAAGCAAGGTTTGGTGGGTCTCAGCCAATCCCAGTTCCCATGGAAGACCTGCATGATGAATGCTTGTTTGCGGAGAAGCCCCTGTTCCTCCTTCAAAACCGCTTATAAGTATTACATCGGCATGTCCCTTTGCCACCCCGGCAGCAATCGTTCCAACTCCAACCTCTGAAACAAGCTTAACACTTATGCGGGCCTGTGGATTGGCGTTTTTGAGATCATGGATTAACTCCGCAAGGTCTTCAATCGAGTAGATATCGTGATGCGGTGGGGGAGAAATAAGCCCAACTCCGGGAACAGAAAACCTAACCTTTGCTATCCACGGATAAACCTTAGCTCCAGGCAACTGTCCCCCCTCCCCTGGCTTTGCCCCCTGAGCAATCTTAATCTGTATTTCCTTTGCATTGACCAGATACTGACTTGTAACGCCAAACCTTCCAGATGCAACCTGCTTTATAGCACTGTTTCGTGAATCACCATTTGGCTCCGGGATGTAGCGCTCTGGATCCTCTCCACCCTCTCCAGTGTTACTTTTACCGCCGATGCGATTCATTGCTATTGCCAAAGCCTCATGAGCCTCCTTACTTATGGAGCCATAAGACATAGCACCTGTCTTAAATCGCCTACAAATTGACTCCACAGGCTCAACCTCTTCTATTGGAATAGGCTTGTCTGCAAACTTAAACTCAAAAAGGCCCCTTAGAGCACAGACCTTTGTATACTGGGCAACAAGCTCAGAGTACTCTTTATATACCTCATAGTTGTTTGTTCGACAGGCATACTGAAGCTTGTGAATGGTGATTGGATTATACATATGGTACTCACCGTCATGACGCCACTGGTACTTTCCACCTGGGTCTAGAACCTTTATATCAGCTGTCAACCTCTCAGGAAATGCACGTCTGTGCCTCATGCGAACCTCTTCCGCTATAACATCTATACCCACCCCACCCACACGTGAAGGTGTCCAGGTAAAGTACTTATCTACAAACTCCTGACTTAGCCCAACGGCCTCAAAGATCTGAGCTCCGCGATAACTCTGAATCGTGGATATGCCCATTTTTGACATAACCTTAACTATCCCCTTAACAACCGCTTTAATGTACTTATTTACAGCCTCTTCATAGGTTATGTCCCTGAGCAACCCTTCCTTAATCATCTCGTCCAACGTTTCATAAGCCAGGTAAGGATTTACAGCACCAGCACCATAACCTATAAGAAGGGAGAAATGATGCACCTCTCTTGGCTCACCTGATTCAACAACCAAACCCACCTTGGTTCGGGTTCCTTCGCGGATAAGATGGTGGTGCAAGCCAGACACAGCAAGCAGAGCAGGAATAGGAGCGTTTTCACTGTCCATACCACGATCAGAGAGTATAAGTATGTTTACCCCCTCTGAGATAGCCTCACTTGCCCTCTGGCAAAGCTCCTCCATTGCCCTTTCAAGCCCCCTGCCTCCCTCTGACACCTTAAAAAGAATAGGCAAGGTCATTGTCTTAAAACCTGGAACGTTTAGATGACGAAGCTTCTCCAGTTCCTCATTCGTTAAAATAGGCACCTTTAACTTAATCTGTCTACAACTCTGTGGCTCAGGGCGTAGTAGGTTCCTCTCAGGTCCTATTGTTGTCTCAGTTGATGTGATAATCTCCTCACGAATAGCATCGATAGGCGGGTTGGTAACCTGAGCAAAGAGCTGTTTAAAGTAGTTGTAGAGAAGCTGGGGTTTTTCAGAAAGCACAGCAAGTGGAGCATCGTTTCCCATAGAACCAATAGGCTCAACCCCGTTTAGAGCCATTGGAGCCATAATTATACGCAGGTCCTCAAAGGTGTAGCCAAACGCCTGTTGTCGCTGGACAACGGTTTCATGATCCGATTTCCAAACATAAGGAGCATCAGGCAGCTCCTCAAGAGAGATAAGATGCTCATCCAACCAGACACGATAGGGATGCTCGGTTGCTATTTTATGTTTAAGCTCATCATCGTTAACGATCCTTCCCTCACGGGTGTCAATAAGCAACATCCTGCCCGGTTGAAGACGGCCCTTATACAGAACCCGATCAGGTGGTACATCAAGAACCCCAACTTCAGAAGCCATAATCACAAGGTCGTCTTTTGTAACGTAATAACGCGAAGGCCTTAAGCCATTTCTATCAAGAACCGCACCTACCTGGATGCCGTCGGTAAACGCAATTGAAGCAGGGCCATCCCAGGGTTCCATAAGACAGCTATGGTACTCATAGAATGCCTTTTTCTCATCACTCATGCTTTCGTGATTTGACCAGGGCTCAGGGATCATCATCATAACCGCATGAGGAAGGGACCTTCCAGCCAGAACCAGAAACTCCAGACAGTTATCAAACATTGCCGAATCGCTTCCATCCGGGTTTATAACTGGAAGAACCTTTGAGAGGTCTTCTCCAAAAAGCTCTGATTCAAACATGGATTGCCTAGCATGCATCCAGTTTACATTTCCCCGCAGGGTATTTATCTCCCCATTATGAATGAGATAACGATAAGGATGGGAACGCTCCCAGCTTGGGAAAGTGTTTGTGCTAAACCTAGAATGGACAAGCGCTATAGCGGTTTCAACATCAGGGTCTGAGAGGTCAGGATAGTACTCCTCCACCTGTTCAGGGGTAAGCATTCCCTTATAAACAATGGTCTTATAGGAAAGGCTGGCAATATAGAAATACTCCCCACCCTCCATTCCAGAATACCTTATTGCACTCTCTGCTCTCTTACGAATCACATAAAGTTTGCGTTCAAAATCCATATCATCTTTTATCTTTGGATTGCGACCAATAAATACCTGGCGAATAAAGGGTTCACATAACTTAGCAGTGTTTCCCAGGGAAGCATTGTTAGTAGGAACTGTTCTCCACCCAAGGACATACTGCCCCTCATCCCTTACTATATCCTCAAAGATCCTCTCAAATTCCTTTCGTCTATTGGGATCCGGGGGAAGAAAAACCATTCCCACCCCGTATTCCCCGTAAGATGGGATGTTAAAGCCACAGTTGGCACTTACTTTCTTAAAAAATGCGTGTGGAACCTGTATAAGGATGCCAGCTCCATCTCCGGTATTAGGTTCACAACCACAAGCACCACGATGCGAAAGGTTTACAAGAACGGTAAGTGCCTGACGTACAATCTCGTGAGACTTTCTACCCTTTATATTTACCACAAACCCAATACCACAGGAATCATGCTCAAACCTAGGATCATAGAGACCCTGCCTGGAAGGTAATCTGCTGTGCTTCATGTTTCCTCCTTCCCCATGTTTTTGACCTGTTCGAAAGATTTTAACCCTGTTTAAACTAACAATCAAGGGTTTATCCCTTACAATGCGAGAACATCAAATTGAAATTTAAACTTGAAAAAGGGTTATAAAATTTATAAAATACTAAATTCACGGAGGTTAGATATGAGAAGAGGAGAAAGGATATACTACGTCAAGGACTTTGTTCAATCTATTCCTCTTCTTCCACCAAAAAAGATCTTCGAAGAGCTAGAGAACCTTGGCTACAGAGGTCAGGTTAAGGCAAGGCGAGCAGTATCTCTTGCAGCGTATCGCCATGTAAAGAGACTTAAACTCCTTCACACAAAAAAAGTTCCTCGTTCAGAGCTTCCACCAAGACCAAACTCCATTCTTATGGGACCAACAGGTTGCGGTAAAACTTACCTAATAGAGCTTTTATTTGGGGAGATCTTTAAGCTACCCTTTGTCATAGTGGATATGACAAAGTTTACCGAATCGGGTTACGTTGGAGACGATGTTGTAAACATACTGGTTCAACTCGTTTATGCAGCAAACGAAAGCATAGATATTGCTGAATGTGGTGTTGTTGTTCTTGATGAGTTTGATAAGATAGCCGGAGCCTACAGCAGTGCAAGGTTTGCCGGCCAAGGAACAACAAAAGATGTTTCAGGATATGGAGTCCAAAGAGAGCTTCTTAAAATACTGGAAGGTACAGATATACAGATTCCGCTTGACTTTGGCTTCTCAAGCAGAGGGCCAAGGGCACTTATATCCACACGGGATATATCCTTTTTTGCAGTAGGTGCATTCTCCGGAATCCGGAGTCTTTTTGAAAAAAGTGGCATGGGATTTCTACAGAGCCTCGAAAGGGATGAAGAAAACGGGGCTATTGCGTACAAGATAAGCGAAGAGGAAGCAGACGATATTAGTCGCTTCCACCTGTTTGGTTTTCTTCCAGAGCTTATAGCCAGATTTAATAGAATTGTCCCCTTCTCCCCTCTGGATAACGAAACCCTAAAGGAGATATTTCTCCTTAAAGTTCAAAAGTACAAAAAGGAATTTGAAGAAGAGGGCTTCCAACTTCATGTAGATCCCAGGATAGCTGATTTTATAATAAAGGAGGCTATAAACAGACAAACGGGAGCACGAGGCCTGGATGTGCTTATCTCAAAATACCTGGAAGAAATAGCGTTTGAGATATTTGGAAAAGGAGATGAGGGAGAGGTAATCCTTACCGTATCCTCCGGAAAGATCTCCCATATAATAAAGAGACGGGCATGAAAGTATCAATAGTGAGCCTTGGATGTTCTAAGAACCTTGTAGATACCGAACTCATTCTTGGTTCTTTAAAGAAAGTAGGGTACGAGATATCCCCAAGTGAAGCAGATGCAGACATAATAATAGTTAATACCTGTGGCTTTATAGGTGATGCCAAAAGGGAGTCTATAAATACCATAATTGAGCTTGCAGAGTATAAGTATCGTGGGAAATGCAAAAGGCTTATCGTAACGGGCTGTCTTGTAGAAAGATATGCAGATGAACTCAAGCGCGAACTTCCGGAGGTGGATTCATTCTGGGGTACGGGAAACCTCACCAAGATAGGAGAGGTTTTAAGAAAGGAGAAGCTTAAGAAAATCTACAAGTCCCCACCAGGTACACTCTATGATCCAGATACTCCACGGATACTTACAACTCCCTCTCACACCGCTTACGTAAAGGTATCTGAAGGATGCTCTAGAACGTGCTCCTTCTGTATTATTCCGAAGATGAGGGGCCCAATGAAGAGCAGACCTGTAAGGTCAATTGTGGAAGAAGTAAAAAGACTCTCTGATCAGGGGGTAAAAGAGATAAACCTTATTGCTCAAGACATGACAAGTTACGGAAGGGATATAGGAACAAACCTAGAGACTTTACTCAGAGAGCTAGCGAAGGTAGAGGGTATAAGGTGGATAAGGATACTTTACTGCTATCCATGGGGATTTACCGACTCTCTTATAAACCTTATAGCTGAAGAAGATAAGATACTTTCCTATATAGATATGCCAATTCAACACATAAACGACAGAATACTTAAGCTTATGAATAGAAAGACCACAAGATCAGACATAGAAGACATAATCTACAGGCTAAGGACAAAGATACCAGACCTAACCCTAAGGACCACATTCATTGTAGGGTTTCCGGGTGAAACGGACAGGGAATTTGAAGAGCTCCTGGAGTTCATAAAGGAAGTAAGATTCGAACGGGTTGGGGCATTTAAGTACTCTAGGGAAGAAGGAACAAAAGCCGGGGAGATGCCAGAGCAGATTCCAGAAGATGTAAAGGAAGAGAGGTTTGAAAGGCTTATGGAGACCCAATCTGAGATCTCTCTTCAAAAAAACCTGCAACTAATAGGAACAGTACACGAGGCTTTTATCGAAGGAGTGGAAAGTAACGGTTATCTGGCAAGGATACCCTCACAGGCTCCAGAAGTAGATGGTATTACCTACGTAGAAAGAAACAGAAGGTTAAGTACAGGTGAACTTGTAAGGGTAAGGATTACCGGTGCAGACATTTATGACCTTTTTGGAGAGACTGTAAGCCTTCCAAATTAAGCCTTATAATATTAAGTAATGAGAATAGTTTTTATGGGAACCCCTGAGTTTGCTGTGCCATCCCTAAAGGCCTTAATCGAATCAGGAGATGAGGTCGTTGCTGTTGTTACACAACCAGACAAACCCAAGGGAAGGGGTCTTGAAGTCACTCCTCCTCCCGTAAAAATCCTTGCTCAAAAATACGGGATTCCAGTTTTGCAACCCCAAAAGATTAAAACGGAAGAGTTTCTTAAACAGCTTGAAGAACTTAGGCCCGATATAATATGTGTGGTAGCCTACGGGAAAATACTACCAAAAGACATTCTAGAGCTTCCCCGATATGGATGTATAAACGTTCACGCTTCGCTTCTTCCCAAGTACAGGGGGGCAGCACCTATTAACTGGGCAATAATAAGGGGGGAGAAAGTAACGGGAATAACAACGATGAAAATGGATGAAGGTATGGATACAGGAGATATACTGCTTCAGAGAGAGGTACCAATTGAAGATGAGGATACAGCTGAAACCCTTTCTCATAAGCTTTCACTGACCGGGGCAGAGGTTTTAATTGAGACCTTAAATCTACTTAAAGAGGGAAAACTAAAACCGATTCCACAGAATCACTCTCAAGCCACCTACGCCCCGATGCTAAAGAAAGAAGATGGGAAAATAGATTGGGGAAAAACCGCAGAAGAGATAAAGAATCTGGTTCGAGGAACCCTCCCGTGGCCTGGTGCTTATACCTTCTTGGACAACAAGATCCTTAAGGTCTACAAGGTAAGGGTTGTTGAAGGACAGGGAAAGCCAGGAGAGGTAATAAAATCGGATAAAGAAACCCTAAGAGTTGCAACGGGAGAGAACGCTCTAGATATCCTTGAACTCCAAATAGAGGGAGGAAAAAGACTGGACACAGCAACCTTTTTAAGGGGAAGAAAAATAAGAGAAGGGACTATACTGGGGAGAAAAACACAGGCTTAGTATCATTAGCAAAGAGCCTTATATACTTAAGACAACATCGAAAGAGCCGAGCTTCACCTTGGCCGCTATTCCTTTCTTCCAGCATATCTCCCTTGCCAGATTCTGTAGCTCCCTTGGAACCAAAAGTACCAACTGAACTCCAAGTTCTGATAGTTCCTTCCACTCCTGAGCTTCCTCTGCATTTATGGTCTCTTGAGTTTCAACCTCCACAATCAGAACAACCTGACCGTAGTTTACGAAAACCGCATCCGGATAGTGTCCTTTAAATTCAAAGTTCTTTTCATTACCGGGATTTACATGAACCTCCTTATACATCCTGGAGTATTTCTCCTTAAGCCTTTCGATCACCCAATCGTGGAGGAACTGCTCATTCTTCGATCGAGCCATACCTTTCTCCCCACATAAGCTTTGTTTTGAGGATCGTAAAGTAATCCCTGAAAGGGGACTTTATAAGCTTCACCGAGGTGTCTGATTTCCTAACCTCAACAACATCTCCTAACCTTAGATTAACTCCAAGCTGACCATCCAGTGTAAGATAAACATCAGTGGTATCGGTTAGCACCTTCACCCTTATTCGGGTTTCATTTGAAACAACAAGAGGTCTATTTGTAAGGGTATGGGGGCATATAGGGGTAACTATAGTAACGGGAAGAGTCGGATATACAATAGGACCACCTGCAGAAAGAGAGTAAGCTGTGGACCCAGTAGGGGTAGAAAGAATTATGCCATCTGCTCTAAAGGTAGTCACATGAGAACCATTTACGTAAATTGCAAGATCCACCATTCTTGCAACCGCTCCTTTGTTAATTACCACGTCATTAAGAACCACGTAATCCCCTACTCTGTCACCAGAACCTCTGTGGATGGTTGCATAAAGCATCTCCCTCTTCTCGATGCTGTAGTCTCCTGAAATAATACGCTCAACCATCGGATAGAGCTCATCAGTTGTTATCTCGGTAAGAAAGCCCAATCCACCTAAGTTAACACCAAGTATCGGGATCTCGTATTTACAGACAAGGCGGGCAACTCTGAGGAAGGTTCCATCCCCACCTAAAACCAAAACCACATCCACGCATTCTGGGATTTGAGTACTCGGTATACAGTACTTACCCGGTAGACTTATTCCCAGTTCTCTTTCAACATAGACCTCTACCTTCTTCTTCTCAAGCCACTTACATAGTTCCCTTGCAATTTCAAAAACCTTCTTATTATTGGTTTTACCAATAATACCTATTCTCAACAAAAACTTCCTACCCTTAATACTATTCTTAGCCTAGATATGATAACCTGAGAAAACAAACTATCAAAGCCTTATAAAAAGCATTTAAGTAACCTCTACCTCACTTCCCTCCACTCTCCCCTCATCCTTCTTCTCTTCATCTGCTTTATAGAGGAGGTAACTCTTTATAAACTCATCTATCTCTCCATCAAGAACGGCTTCAACGTTTCCGGTTTCAAACCCGGTTCTATGGTCCTTAACCATCTTATAGGGATGAAGGACATAGGAACGGATCTGGTTTCCCCATCCTATTTCCTTCTTTGTTGAATATAACTCCTCTAGTTTTTCTCTTTGCTTTTGCTTCTCAAGCTCATAGAGCCTTGCACGGAGAATCTTCATAGCAACAGCACGATTCTGATGTTGAGACCTTTCGTTCTGACAACTTACCACAATCCCGGTGGGGATATGCGTAATTCTTACAGCCGAGTCGGTCTTGTTTACATGCTGTCCCCCTTTACCACTTGCTCGAAAAGTATCTATTCTTAGGTCTTTCTCATCAATCTCAACCTTTATATCCTCATCTATCTCTGGGGAAACAAAAACAGAAGCAAAGGAGGTGTGTCTTCTCCTGTTTGCATCAAAAGGTGAGATTCGAACCAGACGATGAACCCCACTTTCAGACTTAAGATACCCATAGGCGTAAGGACCCTTTACGAGAAACGTTGCGCTTTTTATACCCGCTTCCTCTCCAGGCTGGTAATCGAGCATCTCCACCTCATAGCCCTTTCTCTCCGCATACCTTAGATACATCCGAAGAAGCATCTCAGCCCAGTCTTGAGCCTCTGTTCCTCCTGCACCAGCATTGATAGAAACTATAGCGTTTTTCTCATCATCTGGATTGCCAAGTATTCTCTTAAATTCCAGCTCACCGATTCTTCTCTCAAGCTCCGATATCCTAGCTTGAACTTCCCTTGCAGTTTCCTCATCTCCCACCTCCGAAGAAAGCTCAAACAATACCTCTGTGTCTTCAAGTTCCCTAGATAGCTCCTCTATATCGTCAACTACTTCCTTTATCTGGGCTCGTTCTCTGAGAAAACGTTGGGCCCTGGTGCTATCTGTCCAAAAATCCTGTTGACCAGCTAATCTTTCCAGTTCTTTCAAACGGGCCTTTTTACCCTCCAGGTCAAAGAAAGCCTCTCAAGGTAATTAGTCTTTGCTTAAGCTCCTCAATCTTTTCCCCGTATTCTTCAAGCATACACTACACCCCTTTAAACCTATCTTTGTTAGCCAAATTAATATAAATACCGACTGTGGCAAAAGCAAGATATATTGAATTATACTTTAGGTAAGGTAGATTAAAACATTTAATAACAAAACACAAAAGGAGAACAACCAAGGTGAAAAGGTATCTTTTTACACCAGGTCCGGTCCCCGTTCCAGAAGAAATACTTCTTGAGATGGCAAAACCAATTATACATCACCGTACAGCAGAGTTTGAAAACATATTTGCTGAGGCAAGAGAAGGGCTTAAATACGTGTTCCAGACAAGGGAAGAGGTATTTATACTTGCTTCCTCTGGCACAGGAGGCATGGAAGGGGCTGTTGCAAACACCCTTTCAAGTGGGGATAAAGCACTTGTTGTAAACGGTGGAAAGTTTGGAGAAAGATGGATGAAGATATGTCAGGCCTTTGGGGTTGAAGTACATGAGATAAAGGTAGAATGGGGAAATGCAGTTGACCCACAACAGATTGAAGAAGTATTAAAGAAAGATAGCTCAATACGCGCAGTCCTGGTTCAGGCAAGTGAAACCTCAACGGGAGTTATGCATCCTGTAAAGGATATAGCCGAGATTACAAGGCAAAGAGACGATGTCTTGCTTATAGTTGATGGTATTACCGCTGTTGGTGTGTTTCCCATTCCCTTTGACGAGTGGGGAATAGATGTTCTGGTTGGAGGCTCCCAAAAAGCGTTTATGCTGCCTCCTGGGCTTGCCTTTGTTGCTATGAGCCAGAAAGCGTGGAAATTCAATGAGAAATCAAACCTGCCAAAGTTCTACTTTGATTTTAAAAGATATTTAAAAGATGCAAAGAACAACACAACACCGTGGACACCTGCAGTAACCCTTATAATAGGGCTTGCAGCCGTACTTAGAAGGTTTAAGGAGGAAGGACTGGAAAAGATATACACAAGGCACGCAAGGCTTGCTCATGGAACAAGGGAAGGGTTAAAAGCTATAGGGCTTGAGCTTTTTGCTAAAAACTCTCCAAGCCCTGCCCTTACTGCAGCATTTGCCCCCTCAGGAATAAATGCGGGAGCGATCATAAGCAGGTTAAGAGAAAGGTTTGGCATGACGCTTGCCGGAGGACAGGACCAGGCAAAGGGTAAGATCTTCAGGATATCCCATATGGGATTTATTGACAGGGCAGATATCATAGCCGTTATCTCAGCAATAGAGTGCGTCCTTAAGGACCTAGGATACGATTTTGAATTCGGGGCAGGGACAAAAAGGGCTTCAGAGATTTTAGGAACCGAATAGAAAAGGTGGATGCGATTAAATTTATACACCTCTCCGATATACACATAGGATTTGAAACCTATGGAAAGATTAATACCGTAACGGGAAGGAATACAAGGCTTGAGGATGTTCTAAACTCACTGGATTTCATCTTTGATACGGCAATCAAAGAATCCGTAGAGCTGGTTCTGATATCAGGAGATGTATTCCACAGAGAAAACCCTCATCCAACAGAGGAAACGGAATTTGCAAAAAGGATAGCAAGACTTGTTAGAGAAAGAGATACAAATGTCGTAATAGTCCTTGGGAACCACGATTACCCGACAAGCTTTGGAAAAGCAGCCGCAGTTGAGATTTTCCCTGCACTTAATCTGGATAAGGTTCTTATAGCAAGAAAACCGGATGTACATACAGTTAAGCTAAAAAACAAAGTAATCCAGATTGCCTGTCTTCCCTGGGCTCGAAAAAGCACTCTCCTTTCAAAAGACGAGTACAAATCACTTTCCCCAGAGGAGGTAAGGGTAGAGATAGAAAATAAACTGATACATATAGTGCGAAACCTCATTGCCAAAATTGATAACAGCCTCCCGGCAGTGTTTGTAGGACACGTTGCACTTAGAGAAGCTGAATTTTCGGGTACAGAGATGGGCTCTCTTTTTTCATCGGATCCTTCTATTCCCAAAGCTGAGCTTTTGCAACCCGTTCTTAACTACGTTGCACTCGGGCATATACACAAATTTCAAAATCTAAATCAGGGACATACCCCTCCAATCGTATACTCAGGAAGTATAGAGAGAATAGACTTCTCCGAGGAAAAAGAAAAGAAAGGTTTTGTTATTGGAGAGATCTTTAAAGGACCCCGGGGGGGATGGGAATGTAAGTTTGAGTTCAGGGAAACTCCAGCAAGAAAGTTTTTAACTATAGAGCTAAGCGAACGGGATAAAGATATAGAAACAATTATAAAAAACATAGGACAAGAAGATATAAAAGATTCCGTTATTAAGATAAAGTACAGGGTATCTAGACTTAACCAAAAGCTCGATGAGAAGAGGATAAGGGATATACTTTCAGATGCCTATATGATAAAAATAGAAAAGATTGTAGAAGATACGGAAAAAAGGATAAGGTCTCAAATCTCAAAAACCATGGATATAATGGAAGCCCTTGAGAAGTACATAGGTACGAAGCCGGGTATTAAACACATAGCTGAGGATATGAAAAAGTACGCAAGGAAGCTTATAGAGGAGCTCGAAAACCAGGCTTAGTTAGCCCCTGAATCCGTTTCATAGCAGGTTTCACTTGATAGCTCGCATCTTTTAGTTTCCACCTGAAGTGTTACATGACTTATATTAAACTCGTTATAAAGACGTTTTTTAATCTCCTGTGTTAGTTTCTCTCCCTGGTTTATATCCTCGACAACAAGATGGGCACTAAGGGCTTCAAACCCCCGGGTAAGAGTCCAAGCATGAAGGTCATGGACATTTACAACACCCTTGTGGGAGCTTATTGCCTCTTCAATAGACCTAATATCTACACCCCTAGGAGTTCCCTCAAGCAATATATGAACCGACTCGCTAAAGAGCTTCCATGCTCCTCTTAATATCAAAGCTGCAATCACCACACTTATTAAGGGATCAGCATAGTACCACCCTGTCTTTAGCATCACCAAACCAGCCAAAAGAGCACCAATAGAACCAAGTGCATCGCTTAGAATGTGGAGAGCAGCTCCACGAATATTTAGGTTCTCTCTATTCATACCCGAAATCAGATAAAACCCTACCAGGTTGACACAAAGCCCTATAAATGCAACACCAATCATCTCTAGGCTCTTTACTTCTGTTGGATTGTTAAACCTTTTATAAGCCTCAATGCAAATTCCAGATGACACCACAAACAAAAGCAAGCTGTTTAGAAATGCAGCTAGAACCTCAGCCCTATAGAAACCAAATGTTTTTCTGGATGTAGGAGGCTTTAGAGAAAACCATATAGCAAGCAGGGCAAGGGATATAGAGAAGACATCCATAAACATATGGGCTGCATCTGATATAAGGGCCAGGCTCCCGGTAAAGAGACCAGCTATAGCCTCAACCAACATAAAAACCAGATTAAGGCAAAGTATAATAAAGAGAGTCTTCCTTTCCCTTAACTTTTCCTTTACAGAAGAGCTGTTGTTTTTAGAACTACCTTCAAAGCCCATTTTTAAGAATAGCAGGTCAGGAACCTATATTTTGAGTATACACTGTACAAAAACCAAGGTGAATACATTATGTAATTCTCATAAATTAAAGCGGCTTAACCTATGTTAAAATTCTTTAATAACAATAAAAAGAGGTAGGTCCCATGGTAAGTAGAAAACCCTCATTTGCTGGCAGATTCTACGAAAGCAATCCAGCAAAACTAAAGCAGGAGCTTGGCAAGCTGTTAAAACCGATACCGGAGAGCGAAAAGGAAAAAATAATAGGGGCATTATCCCCACATGCAGGATACATGTATTCAGGTCATGTGGCAGCGGAGTTGTACTCAAAGATAAAAATACCCGAAAGGGTTATAATCCTCTCACCCAACCACACAGGCTACGGGGCAAGAATATCTATGTTTCCCGATGGATACTGGGAAACACCCCTTGGCAAGGTACATGTTGACTCCAAGCTCTGCTCGCTTATACAGTCAAAGAACAAAGGAGTGGAAAGGGATGTTGAAGCCCACATGTTTGAGCACTCACTTGAAGTTCAACTGCCGTTTCTTCAATATCTAAAGGAAAACATCCTTATCGTTCCAATAACACTTATGCAACTTACATACGAAGAATGCAAAGAGCTTGCAAAGGATATTGCCAGCTCCATTAAAGAACTCGGGGAGGAGGTACTCATAATAGCAAGTTCTGATCTAAACCACTACGAAAACCAGAGGGTAACAGAGCAAAAGGATATGATGGCAATTAAGAAGATACTATCCATTGACCCCAAGGGATTGCTGGAGGTGGCATCAGAGCACCGCATCTCCATGTGTGGGCTAATCCCTACGGTCATAATGCTTGAGACATGTAAAGAGCTTGGGGCAAAGAAGGCTAAGCTCCTCAAGCATGCAACCTCAGGAGATATAAACGGGGATTATGACTGTGTTGTTGGATACGCAGCGGTATTGATACACTAAAACACCTTACAACTTAGAAACATTAATGCTATAATTTGTATAAGCCTTGTTAACCTGAGAGGGTAATATGTCCAGAGAAATAGCCACAAAAGAACCAAGAGACCTTGAAGAAGAAATTATAAACATGTGTTATCTTGCAAAAGACATGCTTGAGGCAACATGGGAGGGGTTTAGAAAACACTCAATAGAGAGACTCAGTGAAGCAGAACACATAGGACGAGAAATACACGAAAAGGAAAAAGAGCTTACATACACAATTACCCACCACCTCTCCTATAAGGAACCTCATATAGAGAAACTGGCTTTAGTTCCCGGGCATATAGAGAGAATAGGAGATAACATAGAGCTCCTTATAAGATGCATAAAAACCATGATAAGAGAGGGAATCCCCTTTAGTGAAAGGGCCATAAAGGAAATAAACACACTTTTTACAAAATGTATAGAGCTTATTGAATGCTTGGGAGATGTTATAAAAACGAGGAATAGGGTGCTTGTAAAATACGTAATTGAGGAGGGGAAAAAGTTTCAGGATATGGTTAGCGAATATGCCCTTGCACATCAGGAACGTTTGATAGAGGGTACATGCCTGTCAAAGGCCTCTTCTATCTTCCTTGCCATGCTAGACTACCTAACAGAGATTGAAAGACACATAAGGCAAATTACAGGCAAGGTGGGAAAGTAGTCTCTATTTCCAAACCTTTAAAAATCAGTATAATTAAACGCCATCTATAAAAAAGGCGACGATACCTGGCTTTAACCACTAGGAGGAAGGTATGCATAGGATTAAAAACATAGCCGTGCTAATTATAGTTATACTTATAGTTATAGTTTTAGCCCAGAATGCAGGTTCCGTTGAGGTGAGGTTTCTCTTCTGGAATTTCTCTACTTCCGCTTTTATTATGTACCTTATTTTTTACATCGCGGGAATCCTCTCTGCAATAATAGGTCGTATGCTATGGCAAAGCAAATAGGGATAAGCCCTATGCAAGGATAAGCAGTCCCCCAAACTTTTCCACTATCTTTAGGTTTTCTCTATAGTCTATTGGGCAATCTATTATTACTGGTTTGTTTTGTGAGAATGCTTCTTGTAGTGCTGGTTTTAACTCATCTGTAGCCTCTATT
>BEIN01000018.1 GCA_002898375.1 bacterium HR37
TACCTTTGAGTTGTACCTTTCAACAAGGTCCTTACAGATACCCAGTATGTTTCTTGCCTTAACCTTGTAAAAACCGACTGGATATATGGCTTTTTCTATCACTTCTGGGCTTAGCTTTAGCATATCCTTTGGATTGTCTGCAAGCTCAAATAGCCTTTTTGATGCTCCCTCTGTTACCCTGTCCTGGGTGCGCAGGCTAAGCACTGTGGATATTAAGACCTTAAAGGGGTCATGTGATCTTTCAGCCATAAGGGTAACAACCGGTACATCCCATTTGCGGGCTTCTTCTTTTAAGATGCTTATAACCTTACAGATGTAGCTTTCTTTCACTTCGGTCTAAGGATTTGGTTCCCTATAAAGACTCTAAGAATACCCAGAAACACCTCTTTTACAATAACTCTGGTGGAACCAGTTTGGATGGTAGGGAGAATAGTTGATTTTCCTTTACCTTATGATAGGTTTTAAAACCATGATAGAGAAGAAACTTGGCTACGAGTTTAAGAACAAAGGCCTTCTACGAACCGCGCTTACGCACAGCTCATATGCAAACGAGATGTCTGTGGAGAGCTATGAGAGATTGGAGTTTTTAGGGGATGCTGTTTTGGGTTGTGTTGTTGCAAGGTTTCTCTATGATCGCTTTCCAAAGGCATCGGAGGGTAAGCTCTCCAAGATGAAAAGCGCTATTGTAAGCAGGGTAAACTTTGCCCGGTTTGCAAGGGAACTAGGTATAGATAAGGAGTTGATCTTGGGGAGGGGAGAAGAGCTTACCGGAGGAAGGGAGCGTGAATCAAACCTTGCTGCAGGATTTGAGGCTTTAATCGGTGCAGTTTACCTGGACGGTGGATACAGGAAGGCCTTTCAGGTAATATCGCGTTTCCTTAAAAGGTGTCTTGATGATAGGGAGCTTTTTACAGATTACAAAACAAAACTTCAAGAGCTTGTACAGAAACGTTTTAGAAGCGTTCCAAAGTACAGGGTGGTTCTCGAGGAAGGCCCGCCTCATAACAAGTGCTTTTACGTTGAGGTCAGGGTAGGAAAGAGGGTGCTTGGCAGAGGTAGTGGGAGGAACAAAAAGGAGGCGGAGCAATCAGCAGCAAAGGAGGGATTGGAGAAACTTGAGCTTCCTGGTTCTTCAAGGGCCTTTATGTACAGAAGGAAGAAGAAAGCACAGTCTGGACTCTAATCGGAAGCCTCTGCTATATATATCCCAAGCTCCTCAATCTTCTTTGATAGGGTGTTTCTGTTTATGCCAAGAAGTGAGGCAGCCTTCTTTTTGTTTCCCCTGGTAAGTTTTAGAACCGTTTCTATAAGTGGTTTCTCAACCATCTTCATAATGGTACCGTATATCCCCTCCCCCCGTGGGCCTTCTTCATGAGAGTTAATCAGATTGATAAGGTGGCTTGAAATTAGCCTATCAAGTGAGTCTTCTTTTCCAGGGGTTTTCCCCTTTAGGTAAGGGGCTGCCTCAAGCAGTATATCTGCTGTAATTATCGAATCTGAGGAGAGAACAAGCACGCGCTTTATAGTGTTTTCAAGCTCCCTTACGTTTCCAGGCCAGTTGTACTCTAGGAGTATTTCTTTTGCCTCTTCCGATATTACCCTTTTACCTATACCAAACTCCTTTCCGTATCTGTCAACAAAGTACTCAACAAGAAGGGGTATATCCTCTTTTCTTTCCCTAAGTGGTGGTATCTCGATGGTTATACCGTTTAACCTGTAGTAAAGATCCTTTCTAAATCTTCCAAGAGCAACCTCTTCTTCCAGGTTTTTGTTCGTTGAGGCAATTACCCGTACATCTACCTCAACGGGTTTTTCACTCCCAAGACGGTAAAACCTCTTTTCCTCAAGTACCCTTAGCAGTTTTGTTTGAAGGTCAAAGGGCATATCCCCTATCTCATCTAGGAGGAGGGTTCCCCTGTTTGCCTCTTCAAATCTTCCCTGTTTTCTTATGGTTGCCCCTGTAAACGCTCCCTTTTCGTATCCAAACAGCTCACTTTCAAGAAGCTCTTTGGGGATTGCGGTTATGTTTACGGCAACAAGACGCTCCTCTTTTCTCCTGCTATTCTGGTGAATTGATCTTGCTATAAGCTCTTTTCCGGTTCCGCTCTCACCGGTTATAAGAACGGTTATATCCTTTTCGGCTATGCGTCCAATGGTTTTGTATATCTTAAGCATAGCCGGAGACTTTCCTATGATCTCCTGAGATGGTTCTATGGCTTCCTTTAGCGCTGCCCTGAATTGTTCGAGTTTCTTTGCGTTTCTGTAGCTTTCTACCGCTCTTTGAACGGTGATCTTTACCTCATCCAGGTCAAAGGGTTTTAGCAGGTAGTCGTATGCTCCTTCTTTCATTGCATCTATTGCATTTTTTACCGTGTTCTGAGCCGTTATTATGATTACAGGGGTATCTATACCAGCGCTTCTAATCTGACGCATAACCTCCAGCCCGCTTATATCTGGCATCCTTATATCCAGTACGATTAGGGAGAAGTTATCAGAAGCTATCCTCTCAAGAGCCTGGGTTCCATCCTCTGCATACTCAACCGTGTATCCTGCTTTCTCCAGGCAGTTTCCAAGAACCCATCTTATGCTTTCTTCATCGTCTGCTATAAGTATTTTTTCCCTCATTTCCTATCCATACGTTAGAAAACCGCTCTGTATATCTTCTCTTTCTTGTTTTGATACGGGAAGATATACTCTAAATACGGTTCCTTTCCCGGGTTCGCTCTCTACAAATATAGCACCACCGTGCTTGGCTATAATCTGATATGCTAGAAACAGCCCCAATCCCGAACCTTTTCTTTTAGTAGTATAAAACGGCGTAAAGATTTTTTCTAGATCCTCTTTTGGTATTCCTATGCCGTTGTCCTTTATGTCTATGGATATTGCGTTTTCACCTTTTAACTTGTAGTCTGTAATCCATCTGGTTGATATCTCAATCGTTCCATTCACAGAAACCGCCTCTATTGCGTTCTTTACGAGGTTTAAAAAGACCTGTTTAAGGGAGTCCCTATCCCCAATAACCGGAGGCAGGGTTACATCAAAGTTCTCTATGAAATTTATATCCTTTTTGCTCGATTTTGACTCAAGGTATATTACCTCTGAAAGTATCTCATGGATATCTACCGGTTCAAATGTTTCCCTTGCAAAGGGTTGAAGATCCTTTAGTCTTTCAAGAAGCAAGTTTAGTCTGTCTACCTCCTTGATTATTATCTCTGCACACTTTATCGTATCCGGGCTGGTTGTTTCTGACTTTAGAATCTGGGCAGCGCCCTTTATCCCACCTAGTGGGTTCTTCAGTTCGTGTGCAAGGCCTGCAATTAAACCTTCAAACGTGTGGGTGGATATCTCCTGAAGCGTCTTTTCACTTAAAAACTTTGCTCCCGAGAGGTCTCTTACCTGCACAACAATACCCATTGGATTGCCCTTCTGCGAGAAGATAGGAGAGGCAACAGCCTGAGCGGTTATCCTTTCTTTCCCTTTTATAGGAAGGGTAAGTGTGTCCCCAAAGACACTTCTTTCCTCTCTTATAGACCTTTTTGCTATATCAACTATCTCCTGTGGAAGAAACTCAAAACAGGGTCTGCCAACTACCTTTTTTCTTGAGACCTTAAAGATGCTTTCTGCGGAGTCGTTAATTGAAAGAACACAAAAAGACAGGTCAAGAACAATGATTCCATCTGGAATGGCATCAAAAACCTCTCTTAAAAGGCCGGTTCCTTTTCTTTTGTGTACTCTAGCCATCTAATTGAAATATTATTAAGTAATCCGGGGATATGTTCAAATTTCAGAAACACCCGAGGTTATAAAAAGCCTTAGAGCTCTTCTATGCGTATGAAAACACTCTTTGCCTTTACAACGGGAAACCTGTCTATCTCATCAAGTGCAGAGAGGAGGTCTTTTTCCCTTGCCTCGTGTGTCATTATAACCACCGGTACATCACCTCCCTCAAGCTTTCTTCCCTTCTGTATAACGGATTCTATGCTTATGTTGTTTTTCCCAAGGCTTCCTGCAATCTGGGCTAAAACCCCTGGCCTGTCTTCAACCTGGAATCTGAGGTAGTACTTTGTTGTTATCTCACTCATCGGGATAGGGGAAGACGATATATCTCCCCCGTAAAACCTGGGCAGTGAGGAGTGTGAGTTACCAAGGGTTATGTTCTTTGCAATCTCTACAACATCGCTTACCACTGCGCTTGCTGTTGGCATCATTCCTGCTCCCATTCCATAGAGCATTGTTGGGCCAACCGCATCACCGGTTACGTGTATCGCATTAAACACACCGGATACATCTGCAAGTGGGGTCTCCTTTCTTACAAGGGTTGGATGCACCCTTGCTTCAATTCTTCCCTCTCTTGATTTTGCAATTGCAAGGAGCTTTATCCTGTAGCCAAACTCGTTTGCAAAGGATATATCAAGGGGGGTAATATTGCGTATTCCCTCTACATGAATTCTACTAAAGTCAAGGAAAATACCGAAAGAAAGCATCACAAGTATTGAGAGCTTGTGTGCGGCATCTACTCCATCTATATCAAGGGAAGGATCAGCTTCCGCATACCCTTCAGCCTGCGCCTGCTTAAGTACCTCATTAAACTCTCTTCCCTCTTCTGTCATCTTTGAGAGTATGTAGTTTGATGTTCCGTTTATGATTCCATACAAGGAGAGGATGTTATTTGCCACATACCCTTCTCTAATTGCCCGTATAATCGGTATCCCCCCACCAACGCTTGCCTCAAACCCTACATCTACCTCTCTTTTAGAAGCAGCAAGGAAGATCTCTTTGCCGTAGAGTGCAAGAAGGGCTTTGTTTGCGGTAACCACGTGTTTGCCCCTCTCAATAGCTCCTAAAACAAAGTCCTTTGCCACAGTGGTTCCGCCTACAAGCTCAATTACTATCGGGATGTCTGTGTCTTCTATGATTTCCCATGCGTTTGTTGTTAGAAGGGACTCTGGGATCTGAACCGGTCTTTTTCTCTTAATATCTATATCTGCTATCTTCTTTAACCGTATTCTAACACCTGACCTCTTCTCTATAAGCTCGCTGTTTTCGGTAAGAACCTTTATAACCCCACAGCCTACTGTGCCTGCTCCTATTAATCCTACGTTAACAGTTTTCATAAAGCCCTGACTCCTCTGCTAGCCGTTTGTATCCCTGAATACAGTAAAACCGCCTTTATTTTATAAGCTTTGTATTCTAACAAAATTTTAGGATTTGACAACAAAGTAAAGACAGCTAATAATATGTGAAAAGTGGGGCCGTAGCTCAGTTGGGAGAGCGCTTGAATGGCATTCAAGAGGGCGGGGGTTCAAGTCCCCTCGGCTCCACCAGTCATAATCAAGAAACCTTTTTCTGATTTCATCATCTATACAAATAAGTTGTTGACAGCTTTAAATTTGTAGTTATCTTTAAAAATAAGTAAGTGCTTACTTAAAAACTCTTGTTAAGGAGGTGCTTCCATGAGGAAGTTTGCTGTAGCGCTTTTGGCTTTAGGGTTTGTTTTCTCTCTTGCATCCCCATCTTTTAGTCAGCAGGATTGGTTAACGCACAGGTTTCAAGTAGAAGGTAGCTTTGCCACCCTGTTTAACGGAGATGCGGGCTACAATCTAAACCTCAACTACTCTCCGCCCCTTCCCGGTGAACTCGATAGGGTTGTCTCCATAGGTGGCTTCTGGCAGTGGACATTTGATGCAGATGACCTTATTGATGAGGTAGGTGGGGACAATCCAGATGTGATGAAGCTTGGTGGAGAGATAAGGTTTCAAAAGGCCTTTAACTCCTTTGTCCCCTATGTTAAGGGGGAGGCCTCATGGGTAAGGTTTGATGCAGATGGTGTGTCTTCAGTGGATAAGTTTGGAATCGGCCCTGGAGCAGGGCTTAACTTCTGGATAGCCCGTAATGTAGGGCTTGGTGCCGAGGTAAATACGGTTTTCCTTTTTGATAGGGATGACTCCCCCAAGAAGCAGCTAACCACCTTTATGGTGGGACCAAGGATCAGGTTCTAATTACCCTATAAACCCAGTACTCTGGTTAGAAAAAGCCGGGTAGAGTATTTACCCGGCTTTTTTGTTTGAACTTTTACCTTTCCCTAGAGGTTTGAAAAACATCCCCGTTTAAGTATGATAATTTTGGTTAAAAAACATCACCTATAGATTTTAAAAACTATGCTTATACTGGTTCATTACGGTGAGATTGCCCTTAAGGGGAAGAACCGAAGGTTTTTTGAGAACAAGCTTACGGAGAATATAAAAAGGGCAACAGGTGGGCGGGTTAGAAAACTTGAGAGCAGGCTTGTGGTAGAAGATGGTAATCCTGACCACCTTAAATACGTCTTTGGTATCTCCTGGTTTGCACATGCATACAGGGTGGAGAAGAACCTTGGGGCAATTGTAGACTTTATTCTCAAGAAGGTTGGGGAGAGGGTGGGAGAGAGTAAGAGCTTTGGCGTTTTTGTTAAGAGAGCAGATAAGCAATTTCCGTATACCTCTCCTCAGATAGCGGAGGAAATAGGGGCTGAGGTAGCAAGAAAATATGGTCTTAAGGTAAGGCTTAAGGACCCTGAGCTTCCAATATATGTGGAGATTGCAGAAGATGCCTTTGTCTACTTTGAGAAGATAAGGGGGCTTGGTGGGCTACCTGTAGGTGCCAATGGAAAGGTCCTTTGTCTCCTCTCAGGGGGTATAGACTCTGCGGTTGCTTCATATCTTATTATGAAAAGAGGGTGCAGGGTGGATTTTATCCACTTTCACGTTTTCCCCCAGAATCAGAGTGTGGTTGACACTAAGATATCTGATCTGGTGGAGGTGCTAAACAGCTACCAGTTTGAGTCAAAGGTGTTTTTAGTTCCTTACTATCCCTTTCAGCTTGCCCTGCTTAACCTCGATACGGATAGAAAAACCCGGGGATACGAGCTTGTTTTGTTCCGCCGTTTTATGCTAAGGGTCTCAGAGAGGATTGCAAACAGGTATGGTTACCAGGCACTGGTTACCGGGGATAGCCTTGGTCAGGTAGCATCCCAGACACTTGAGAACATAAGGGCGGTAAGTGAGGTAGCTTCTTTACCCGTTTTTAGACCCCTTATAGCCTTTGACAAACAGGAAATTATTGATATTGCAAGAAGGATTGAAACCTATGAGATATCAATAAGGCCCTACAAAGACTGTTGCTCGATTGTAGCCCCCCATCCAAAGACAAGGGCAAACCTTGAGCGCTTAAAAGCGCTTGAAGAAAAACTTGGCATTGATGAGGTAGTTAAAAAGACCCTAGAGCTTGTGGATGTGTATCCCTTTGAGGGGTCATCTCTAAGAGAGCTTTCAAGGGTTTTAGTCTGAGTCTTTTAGGTTTTTGGCCTGGGGTAAATGGGTTTTCTCTCTGCAAGCTCTTCCGGGTACACAACGTATTTTACCCCTCCCTGCCACTGAACGATTACGGTTCTATGAGCTATCTGGTTACCGGTTGATGGCTCTATTTTAAAGTCACCGTAGAATGTCTTAAACGTAAGCTCACTGGCTTTCTCTCTTAAAACCAGGTTGTCAAGAGTTTGTGACTCTTCAATGCATCTCTGTATGATAAGTCCTATGTTGTATCCCTGTGCCGCTGTGTAATCGGGCTCCTTACCATAGGCTCTTTTAAACTCATAGAGGAATTCCCTGGGGGTTGGTCCAAAATCGGGTTTTATACATACTGCAGGTTCCCATTGGCTTGGCCCCAAAAAGCCTTCTGCCTTTTCCCCAAGGGCCTCTTTAAACTCTTTTATAGCTGCTACGACAAGGCCTATTGCCTTTGCGTAAATCCCTTCTTCTAGGATCTGCTCTGCAAGGGCAAGATCATCTTCAGCACGACCTACTCCAAGTATTACGTCAAAGTCTTTTTCCCTAAGAAGGCAGAGCTCAGAGGAGAAGTCTTTTGTACCAGATAGGTATTTAAATTCGGTTACATAAAATCCGTTCTTTAGAGCATGCTCTTTTGCTCCACCTGCAACGCTTGTTGAGAAGCCACTGTCTTTTGCGCTAAAGAGTGCAATCCCTTTTGCTTCCCCATCTAGCTTCCTTACCATCTCTATTATTCCCCTCATATACTGGCTTGCAGGTGTAATGCTACTTACCAGGTATTTAAACCCTTTATTAAATATCTCATCCGATGAGCCACCGTGATTCCAGAGTACCTTTCTGTGCTCTTCGGCCACCTCTGCTGCAGCGAGTGTGTGTCCGCTTGAGTAAGGGCCTATAAGTATATCAACCCTATCGTCTGCTATGAGTTTCTCTGTAATGCTTCTGCACTTATCTACCGAGCTTTCATCATCGTAGTAAACAAGCTCTACCGGTAGCTGGCCACCCTGTTTTCCCAGGCGGACTCCCCCTTTAGAGTTTGTGTCTTTTACCCAGAGAGAAATTCCCTCAAAGCTTTCCCTTCCCTGGATTGCGTACTTACCGCTTAGGGATATGGAAAGCCCAAGCCTTATTTTGTTCATTACCTGAGTTTACCAACAGCCTCCTCTATCCTGTTCATTCCCTTCTCAATCTCTTCCATTGAGGTTGCATAGGATATCCTTATGTACCCGTCTGCACCAAACTCTATACCGGGTACAACGGCTACCTTTGCCTCTTCAAGGAGGAATTCCGTAAAGTCTACCGAGCTTCTTATCTCTTTTCCTGAATATCTTTTACCGAAGAACCCTGATATGTTTGGAAAAACGTAAAAGGCCCCCTGAGGGTTAAAGCACCTAAAGCCGGGTATGCTGTTTAGCCTCTCAACCACGTAGTTTTTCCTCTTTTCAAACTCAAGAACCATTCTCCTTACCTCATCCTGGGGTCCTTTTAGTGCCTCAACGGCTGCTCTCTGTGAGATAGAGGTTGGATTGGAAGTTGATTGTCCCTGAAGGTTACTCATAGCCTCTATAATCCTTTTATCCCCTGCTGCGTATCCTATCCTCCACCCTGTCATGGAGTACGATTTTGAAACACCGTTTACAAGAACTGTTATCTTTTTTACATCCTCCCCTAGCTTTGCAACAGGGGTGTGGGTAAGGCCGTTGTAGAGGATCTTCTCGTAGATCTCATCTGACACTATAAGCAACCCCGCATCCAGGGCTATCTCAGCTATTACCTTAAGCTCTTCCTCAGTGTAGGTTGCCCCGGTTGGATTACACGGGTAGTTAAGTATAATGGCCTTTGTTTTTTTTGTTATAAGCCTTCTTAACCTATCGGGGTCTATCTTAAAGCCCTCTTCTTCGTTTGTTTCGATAAAAACCGGGGTTGCACCGGCAAGGGTAACCTGTTCCGGGTAGGATACCCAGTAAGGGGAGGGGATTATAACCTCATCCCCCTCTTCAAAAAGTGCCTGGGAGAGGTTGTAGAGTACATGTTTTGCCCCACAGGATACTATGATTTCGGATTTTGCGTACTCTAACCCGTGGTCTTCTTTTAGCCTTGAGATGATTGCGTTCTTTAACTCATCTATTCCCCCAACAGGGGTGTATTTTGTAAAACCCTCTTTGATTGCCCTTATGGCCTCTTCCTTTATGTTATCGGGTGTGTCAAAGTCTGGCTCTCCTGCGCCAAACCCTACAACATCTATACCCTCGGCCTTTAGAGCCTTTGCCTTTGCCGAGATTGCAAGCGTTGCCGACGGTTTTAGCCTCTGTGCACGGGCAGCCAGTTTCATCTGGTGTTTTACCTCCTATCTTTTAAGTAGTTTTTCCCTGAGCTTTTCTTCCACAATCTCTGGAACCATCTGCCTGACAGAGCCTCCAAGGGTTACAATCTCTTTAATGAGTGATGAGCTTATGTGTGAGTACATGCTCTCTGTAACCATAAACACCGTTTCAAGCTCTGGATAAAGGGTTTTATTTGAAAGGGCCATCTGAAGCTCGTATTCAAAATCTGATACAGTTCTCATGCCCCTTAACACGATGTTTGTACCAACCTTTTTTGCGTACTCTACAAGCAGGCCCTCAAAGTAATCCACCTTTATCTCCGGACGATTGCGAAATATCTCGCGTATGATTTCAACCCTTTCTTCAAGGGTAAAGATGGTTTTCTTTGAAACATTGTGGGCAACGGCAACTATAATCTCATCAAACACCTTAACCCCGCGCTCGATTATGTTTATGTGCCCCTTTGTAAATGGGTCAAATGAGCCAGGGTATATGGCAACCTTTTTTCTCATCTATCTGCTCTCCTGAAGAAGCTAAGCTGGGTTCCACCAAAGGGCTTTGTTACCCTGGTAAATCCCTCGGGGGTATCCTTATCCTCAAGCCGGTAGTTATGCTCGATTACGATGATTCCATCTTTTCTTAAAACACTTTCTGCTTCCCTTACCAGCTCCGAGACGCTTTTTTTTTCGTAAAGGCTGTAGGGGGGGTCTATAAATACGAGGTCAAAGGTCTTTGCGCTTCTTTTAAGCCTTTTAAGTGCCAGCCCATAATCACTACAGATAACGGTTGCCCTATCGAGAAAGCCACAGAGTGTTAGGTTTTCCCTTAGCACCCTGCAAACACTCGGGTTCTTCTCAACAAATGTTACCTTAGATGCTCCTCTGCTAAGGGCCTCTATCCCCAGGCTTCCAGAACCGGCAAACAGGTCAAGAACCTCAAAGTCGCTTATGTCTCCAAGGGTATCAAAGATAACCTTTTTCACACGGCTTGTGGTTGGACGAATGGTCCTTCCCCTGGGGACTTTAAGCTTTCTGCCCTTTACCTTACCTGTTAGCACCTGCAACACAAACTCATATACTACCATACCTTATGGAATCGGACAAAAAACCAGAGGCTTTTACTCCGCTCCCTTTAGGGTCTTTTCAAAGAAAGAAAGGGTTTTAGCCCAGGCATCCTTTGCGGCTTCCGGATTATAAGAGGGTCTTTCTTCATTGGCAAAGGCATGACCTGCGTTGGGGTATATATAGACCGTAACTTCTTTTCCAAGCTCCTTCATCGTTTTCTCAAATGCCCTTACACTGCTTACAGGTATCCCTCTATCCTCTTCTCCAAAGAAACCAAGAATGGGGGCCTTTATTCTCTTTAGCTGTTCCCTGTCTGTTATTAACCTTCCATAGTAAACAACGCATGCGGCAAGCTCAGGGCTATTTACCGCAAGTGAGAGCGAAAACCCTCCCCCCATGCACCACCCAATTGAGCCTATCCTGTCCTTCTTAACGTTTGGAAGCGTTTTCAGGTAGGAAACTGCTGAAAGAAGATCTCTTACTGCCCGATCCTCTGGAAGACCCCTTAGAAGCTCATGGGCCTCCTCCGGGTCATCTGTTACCTTTCCACGGTATAGGTCAACAGCAAGTGTAACGTATCCTTCCTTTGCAAGCTCCCTTGCCTTCCTCTTTACCTGTTCGTTAAGACCCCACCACTCGTGTATAACAACAATTGCTGGAAAGGGGCCTTTCCCTTCGGGTACAACAAGGAAACCAGAAACCTCCTCACCATCTGAACTGTAGCTTACGGTTTTCCCTTCTGGTAGCCCTTCGGTTTCTGCCCTGCCTTTTACATGCACTGTTAACAGTACAGAAGAAAGCATAAAGGCAAAAAAGAGTGCTCTCTTTTTCATCTCCTCCCCTCCAAGTTTATCTAAAAAGAGTATATACTAACTGCATATTTGTTGCTATTGCTAGGAGTTTTTAAAGGTGTAGGTGTATAATATATCAAGTGCTTTATAAGGGGGGTTGGAGAGATGCATGCTAGGAGAAGGCTTTTAACCTTTGTTACCTCCATACTTTTTCTGGGGGTCTTAATTGGTTGTGATGGTGGCGGCGGGGAAGAGGCTAGAACAAGCACCATAAACGGAAGGGTTACAAGCGTTTTAGCCAGGGGCTCTTTTAAGAAAGAGGGCTTTATGCTCTCTTTTGTAAAGGATATACTTGGCTTCTCAAAAAGCGCTTTTGCCCAGGGCAGTGGTGTTTCCGGTATAGAGGTTTTGGCTTTTGTAAACGGTCAGGAGGTTGACAGCGACGTTACGGATGAAGAGGGGACTTTTACGCTCTCTGTTCCCGGTGGAAGCAACGTGCTTCTTGAGTTCAGAACCGAAGAGTTTAGGGTATCTGTTGAGGTTTTTGCCCCTGAAGGTGCAACCGTTAACGTTACTGTAAGCCTTACACCTGAGGAGGCAGAGGTTGAGGAGGTGGAGGTAGCAGGGGCTATTAGGTGCGAAACAGGTGTGCTTTCCCTTTCCTTTGATGAGCTTTTAATTGAGGGAAGTGGGGAGGAAGACTGTATAAGGGTTGAGGGAAACTGTGTTCTTGATATAGAGGCAGGAAGCGTTTTGCTTAGCGGTTGTGAAAGGTGTATTGATGCAAGGGGAGAGGCAGAGCTTGTAGTAAGTACGGCAGGCGATTTTTTGTGTGAGGCCAGGGAAGATGGTATAAGATCAAGGGGTACATCCTTTGTTAGCGTGAGTGCAGGGAACATAGTTATAAACTCCTCTCCGGAAAATGGAATAAGGGCCGAGGGTACATCAGAAACTAATCTTTTTGCAGATGGTGATATCTTTATCCTGGGTAGTGAACATGGAATAAGGGCTGAGGGAAGTGTTTTTGTTGATGTGGATGCAGGGGGTGAGTGCACGATAGAAGGAGGTGAGAGTGCAATAAGGATTGAGGGAAATTCGGTAGTTAATACGGGAAGCTGTAATCTTATAGGTGGTATAGACGTTGATGACAACGATAACGAGGAAGAAGACTAAGGAGAAGGTAAATGGAGAGGTTTATCGTTCCATCCAAACCCATTGTAACGAAGGATAAGAGGCGTGCCCTTAACGGGCATTCCTCTTTTATACTCTGGTTTACCGGGCTTCCGTGTTCTGGTAAGTCAACGCTTGCAAACACCATGGAAGAGCGTCTCTTTAGGGCCGGTATAAGAACGTATGTACTCGATGGGGATAACATAAGGACAGGGCTTAACAGGGACCTTGGTTTCTCCAGAGAAGACAGGGAAGAGAACATAAGAAGAATAGGGGAGGTTGCAAGGCTCTTTGTAGATGCCGGGGTTGTGGTTTTAACCGCTTTTGTATCCCCCTATAGAAAAGACAGGGAGATGGTAAGGGGGCTTGTTGAAGAGGGTGAGTTCATAGAGGTTTACGTTAAGTGTCCGCTTGAGGTATGTGAGAGGAGGGATGTAAAAGGGATGTATGAAAAGGCACGAAAGGGAATTATAAAGCAGTTTACGGGTATAGACGACCCATATGAGGAGCCGGAGAATCCTGAGATAGTTGTTGAGACGGACAGGCTAAGTGTTGAGCAGTGCGTTGAAGCAATTTGGGATTACCTTAGGAGAAACAAAAAGCTTGTTCTTTAAAGGAGGAGAGAAGAGATGAGAAAAAGGGTTCTTGTTACGGGTGGTGCGGGTTTTATAGGTTCTCATCTGTGTGAGAGGCTTCTTGAAGAGGGTTGTGAGGTAATTTGCGTTGATAACTTCTTTACGGGAACAAAAGACAACATAAAACACCTGTTTGGTAACCCCTATTTTGAGTTTATAAGGCATGACATATGCTTTCCACTGTATGTGGAGGTTGATGAGATTTACAACCTTGCCTGTCCTGCCTCTCCAGTTCACTATCGTTTTGACCCCGTTCAGACAACAAAGGTAAATGTGCTTGGCTCAATAAACATGCTTGGTCTTGCAAAGCGGCTTAAGATAAGGATATTTCAGGCATCCACAAGTGAGGTCTATGGAAACCCAAGTGTTCATCCCCAGCCTGAGTCCTACTGGGGAAACGTAAACCCCATCGGGCCAAGGGCCTGTTACGATGAGGGTAAAAGGTGTGCAGAAACCCTATTTTTTGACTACCATCGCCAGCACGGAATAGACATAAAGGTTGCAAGGATCTTTAACACCTATGGGCCAAGGATGCACCCAAACGATGGACGTGTGGTAAGTAACTTTATAGTTCAGGCCCTCAAAAACGAGGATATAACGGTATACGGGGATGGCTCCCAAACACGCTCATTCTGCTATGTGGATGACACAGTTGAGGGTATTATCCGAATGATGAATACCCCTCGAGGGTTTACAGGCCCTGTAAACATAGGTAACCCGGAAGAGGTAACCATTCTTGAGCTTGCAAGGCTAATAATTGATATCTGTGGCTCAAGGTCAAAGGTTGTCTTTATGCCGCTTCCGGAGGATGACCCTGTAAGGAGAAGACCTGATATAACGCTTGCCGTTAAAAAACTTGGCTGGAAGCCAAGGGTTGGGCTTGAGGCTGGCCTTAAAAAGACAATAGAGTACTTTGAAAAGGTAATATCTACAACGGGTTATGATTTTAAAAAGGGGATTGACATAGGTTGATTATGGTGGTTTAATTTAGATTATTACAGCAAAAGGAGGAATGGGGAGTATGATGAAAAGACCAAGTCCTTTTTACCTCCTTTTTTTAATTATCCCTTTCCTAAGCTTTACCTCTCTAGATGCTGCTACCATTCTTGGAAGGGTTGCCGTTTATAGCTCCCCTTCGAATATGGAGACGTATCCGCTCCTTTCGGGTAACAGGGTAAGCTACAAACACAGAGCAATCATAAAGGTTAGGGGTGGAACGCTTGTTGCCGAAGAGGGTACCTCACTTTTACCCGTTGATGAGGGAGAGCGTATTGGTTTCGGGATCGAAAAGGGAAAGCTCTATTTCAAGATACTTCCGGGTAAAGGGGCTCTCTCCTTTAAAACCGCACATGGTGAGTTTCTTACCCCCAGGGTAGCCAGGGCAAGTGTGGGTGGCATTGAGGGTGGTATTGCTGTGGATGATAACTCAACGGTGGTTGAGCTCTCTGAAGGATCACTTGATGTGGTTGTTCCTAAAGAGGGGATAAAGGTGGTAAAGATTAGCGATGGCAGGTCGGTTAGCCTAAGCCCTTATGAAACCATAAGGGTAGAGGCTGGTGAGAGGCTTCTTTTAGCACAGGCAGAGCTTGCTCAAGCAGAGCTTGGAGCCGAAGCTGCAGGTGGCTTTAGCTGGAGCTTGCTTCCCGTTATTATTCTTCCTCCTGCCTTATTTGGTGGAGGGCTTATAATAGGTTTTTCTCTCGACGGAAAGGCAAGCCCTGTAAAGCAAGGAGAGTAGGAAAATCCGCTAACCTTAAAAGGGGGCTATGGATAGGGGTATAAAGAGGTGTTTCCTTATCACCTGGTTTGTGTCTTTAGTGTGGGGATGCGGCGGAGTTCAGGCTCCACCTCTTCCCTCTTCTTACGTTGATGCGGGTCGCTCCCAGGAGATTAAAGAGCTTAACTCAAAGCTCATTGCACAGGGTCTACACTCTGCTATAAACCCTGCTGACTACCTTATAGGTCCTGGGGATCTGCTTGAGATAAAGGTGTTTGAATCGGAAAAGCTTACAAGCCTTGTGCGTGTAAGCTCAAGGGGGGAGATAACGCTTCCCCTTCTTGGGAGCGTCCATGTGGATGGGATGACAGCAAGGGAAACTGAGGTAAAGATAGAGAATCTCCTCAGGGAAGGAGGGTACATAAGGGATCCCCACGTAAGCGTGTTTGTAAAGGAGCACAGAAGCAAGGTGGTCTCTGTTGTTGGCTATGTAAAGGAGCCCGGTACTTACGAGCTTATTGGAAGACAGACCCTTCTTGATGTACTTGCTGCAGCAAAGGGTCTGGATGATAAGGCTGGAAGAACGGTTTACCTTACAAGAACCGAGGAGGACGGAAGAAAGCAAGCTTACATAGTTGATATAGAGGAGATGCTTTTAAACGGGAACATGGATATAAACCTTGTTCTCAAGCCAGGGGACGTTGTGTATGTTCCCGAGGCTGGAACGGTGTTTGTAGAGGGGGCTGTAAGGAAACCGGGCTCCTTCCAGATAGAGGAGGGAAGTACAACGGTAAGCCAGAGCATCGCAATGGCTGGTGGGCCCTCTGTCTATGCGGACACAGGAAACGTAAAGCTCATCCGCTATCTGGGTAACGGTAAGAGGGAGGTTATAGAGCTTAACCTTGGGGATATTCAAAACGGCAGGGCCGAAGACCCTGTTGTTAAAGACCGCGACACCATAGTGGTTGGCGTAAACAACGCAAAGAGGCTCCTTTACGGGCTCCGCCTGAACATGCTATTTGGGCTTATAGGTATAGGATACGACCCACCGGAAAGGTATAGCTACTAGTCTTGGAGGGTAGTTGTGAAGGAAGGTGAAGGCCAAGAAAACAATAAAAGGGCACTCGAAGAGTACAGGGGAAGAGAGTCCTCACTCTCAACCTACTTTCAAAGGGACTACCACTACGAGGATACCCGTCTTGAGGATGAGCTAAACCTTAAAGACTACCTGGATATCCTCTTAAGGAGAAAGTGGATTGTTGTTTCCTGTCTTTTGATAACCGTTGTTACAACCACCATTGCATCCCTTGTTATGACAAAGATATACAGGGCAGAGGCGATAATAGAGATAGCACCTGAGAACCCGAAGATAACGGCTTTTGAGGAGGTTGTTGAGGTTGAGGCAAAGCAGGATGAGTTCTATGAGACCCAGTACAGGCTTATAAAGAGTAAAACCCTTGCAAAGAGGGTGGTTGAAGCCCTTGGCCTTGAAAAACATCCCGAGTTCGCACCAGAGGATGAAAAACCGGGCTTTCTTGCCCTTGCCAGAACCACCTTTGCGGAGCTTTTCTCCTTAGATGGTGATGGGAAGGTGGACCCAAGTGAGAGGGTAAGAGAGGAGCAGGCAAGGGAAGAGAACCTTGTAAGTGCTTTTCTTGACAGGGTTAGTGTTTCCCCTGAAAGGAAATCAAGGCTTGTTCGTGTAAGCTTTGAGAGTTCAGACCCTGAGCTCTCTGCACGTGCTGTAAACACGCTTATCGATAAGTACATAGAGTGGGTTCTTGAGAGAAAGATAGAGGCTACAAAGTCAGCAAGGGAGTTTCTTGAAAGGCAGCTAAGGGAGGTAAAGGCAAAGCTTGAGAGGGCTGAGGAGGAGTTAAGCGCCTTTGCAAAGGGGGCAGATATCGTATCACTTGATGAGAAGCTAAACCTTACCCTAAAGCAGCTTGCCGAGCTAAATGAGGCCCTTTCAAAGGCTGAAACCGAGAGGCTTTCAAAAGAGGCACTCTACAGGGAGGTTAAACAGGGAAACTACGAGTACCTTCCTCAGGTGATAGGTGACCCCTCCATTCAGGCACTGAGGGAGGAGTACACCAGGTTAAGGTCACAGTATGACAACCTCTCCGTTATATACGGGCCAAACTATCCGGATGTTAAGCAGATTGGGGCTCAGATTCAGAGGGTTGAGAAGGAGATAGGCCGCAGGATAAACGGTATCGTTGAGAGCATAAGGAAGGACTATCAGGCAGCCCTTACCAAGGAGAAGCTTCTTAGGCAGAGGGCTGAGGAGCAGAAGAGGCTTGTTACGGAGCTTAACGATAAGGCCATACAGTACAGGATACTTGAGAGGGAGGTTGAAACCAACAAATCAATCTACCAGAGCCTGCTTCAGAGGCTTAAGGAAACGGAGGTAACCTCCGGGATAAAGGTTACAAACATTCAGGTTGTGGACTATGCATCTGTTCCCTTTTTCCCCTATAGACCCAATATAAAACTAAACGTTCTCCTTGCCCTTGTGCTCGGGCTTGCAGCCGGCTGCTCTCTTGCGTTTGTGCTTGAGCACTTTGACAACACCATAAAGGATGAAGAAGACATAAAAAGGCGGTTTTCCTTTCTGCCCTTTCTCGGTGTTGTTCCCCTTGCCGCTGAGGGAGAAACCGAGATTGAGAAGATCTCCTATAAGAACCCAAAGTCCCTTATCTCTGAGGCCTTTAGGGTTATAAGAACCTCTCTTCTTTACTCCTCTGCAGAGCACCCGCCAAGGTCAATTCTTGTTACAAGCTCCCAGCCTCTTGAGGGAAAAACAACCTCCGCCTCCAATCTTGCCCTATCCATTATACAGTCAGGGCTTAAGGTAGCTCTTTTGGATGCAGACCTTAGAAAGCCAAGACTCCACAAGGTTTTTCTTAACGGAAACACGCCCTTTGGACTTAGCTCCTACCTTGTTGGAAGGATTGAGCTTCAGGGGATTATATACCATACGGAGATAGAGGGCCTTGACCTTATACCGGCAGGTCCCATCCCACCAAACCCGGCAGAGCTTCTTGGATCAAACAGGATGAAAGAGCTTGTAGAGTGTCTTCTTGAGGAATACGACCACGTTATCATAGATGGGCCTCCAGTTATAGGTATTGCCGACTCAAGGCTTCTTTGCCGTATTGTGGATGGGGTCTTGCTTGTTACAAGCCTTGGTATAACGCAGAGAAGCGCACTTAGGAGCTGTGTTGAGGAGCTCTTAAGGGTAAGGGGAAAGATAGTTGGAACCATAGTAAACAGGTTTGAATCCAAAAAGGGCAAGTATGGATATAGCTACTATTACTACTATGGTGGTGAAGAAAACAGGGAAAGAAAAAGGCTTCGTCCCCGCTCTAATCGTTCTTAGCCTGTTTTTCCTCTTTGAGGCACTAAGGCTTGGTGTATCCTCTGTACTCATTGACAGGGGAAGTGAGCGTTCCCTAAGGCTTGGATTTATCCTTAACCCTTTTGATGCTGAGGCTTATTTGCGTCTTGCACGCACAAGGTACCTTTTTATGACGGGTAGCGATGAGGAGGTGGAGGGGCTTTTTGTTAAATCCCTAAGGCTAGACCCCCTTTTTTCCTATTCCTGGCTTGGGCTTTCTGAGGTTTTTTCGGATAAAGGGGAGAGGGAAAAGGCTATTTTCTCCTTAAGGAGGGCTGTAGAGCTTGCTCCCCTCTATATTGCAAACAGGTGGGAGAGTGCCCTTATTGCCCTAAAGGTTGGTGACAGGCAAACGGCTATAGAGAGCTTAAGGGTTGTTGCAAAAAGCCATCCCCAGAGAAGACTAAGTGTCTTTGATCTTTCCTGGCAGGTCTTTGGCGACCCTGAGCTGATTCTTAACGGGATAGTAAGTGATGAGGCACTGCCATCCTACCTTGGCTACCTGATTCAGAAAGACAGGCTAAAAGAGAGCCTCTCTGCCTGGGAAAGGATAGGGAGAAGCGCTATTAGGGTTCCTGACTCCCTTTCTCTTGGCTACATAGACTTTCTTATCCGTAAGGAAAGGGTCTCATATGCCTACTCCATCTGGAGGGAGAGGTTTGGGGAAGAAAGCGGCTCCCTTATCTGGAACGGGGGATTTGAAAGGGAGCCTTTGGGAAGGGGTTTTGACTGGCGGATTGGAAGGGTTGATGGTGTAAGAGTTGATTTTGACTGGGCAAAGAGGGTTGAGGGTAGGAGGTCTCTTAGGTTGGGGTTTGATGGGGAGCATAACGTAGATTTTTACCACATCTACCAGATAGTTCCCGTAGAGCCGGGGGCGGAGTATGAGTTTTCCTCAGCCCTTTCCTCAGAGGGGATTACAACGAGAAACGGTCTTGGCTGGGAGATTGTCTGTTATCCAAGGGGAGGGAGCCTTGGGGTTACAGAGCCTTTAGTGGGTACAAGCCCTTGGCATAGGGTTTGGCTTTCTTTTAAAACACCCCCGGAGTGTAACTCCATTATGGTAAGGCTCAGGCGAAAGAAAAGCTTTAAGCTAGATAGGTTTATCTCCGGAACCCTCTGGGTGGATGATGTAAGGTTAAAGCAGGTTAGCTATGATAACCATAAACTCTAAGACGCTTGAGAAGGTAGTTCTTAAGCTTGTTGAATCCACCGACCTTAGGAAGCTCTCAAAGGAGTTTCTAAAGGACAGGGTCTTTTTCTACTCGGTGCTAAAGGACATTTCGCGGGGAAAGGAGTCTCCAAACTACCGTGTAATAAGAAAGATAGCAAGGAAAAAGAAGATAAAAGAGGACTTTATAGTTGACCAGGCAAGGTCTATAATTTCCTATCTGGCCCCAAAGGAGCCAGTAGAAGACTACTACAGGGTTCTTAACGTTTCCCCATCTGCAACCCCCGAGGAGATAAGAAGGAGCTGGCTAAGCCTTGTTAAGGAGTATCACCCAGACAAGATGGGTTCTTATGGGCTTGATATCACAAAGAAGCTAAACGAGGCCTATGAGGTTCTTGGAAACCCCCAAAGGAGGGCAGAGTACGATGCAAAGCGTATCCCCGAGTATCCTGTGGTGGTAAGGGACTTTGGGGTGGGTAAAGGGGTTTCCCTCTTTGTATCCGTTGCCATTGTCTTTTTGGTTGCGGTTTCAGTCTATATGTGGCGCTTTTCTCCCTCCCACGTCCAGGCAAAAAGGGAGGTTGCGGTAAAAAAGGAGGTAAAGGAGCCGGTTTTGGCCTTAAAAACCCCATCTCCACCTGAGCCGGAGGAGGTAAAGGTATCCAGAAGAGTTGAAACCTCTACTGTAAGTGAAGCCGTAAAAGAGAAAGAGCCTCTAAAACCGAAAGAGGTTGTAAGGGAGGAGAAAACGGTAGAGGAGCCTCAGGAAAAGGAGAGGGTGGTTGCTAGAATAATCGAGGAGGAAAAGAGACAGGTAGAGACTTCCGGAAGCGAAAACATAAGGGTTTTTCCGGCTGTTAGTGTGGAGAGGAAAGAGGAGGTTAAACCCGCTACAGAGGAGAATAAAAAAGAGGAGTTTGTAACCAAAGAGGCCAAAATAGGCGGTAAGAGAAGCTATACGGTTAAGCAGGGCGATAGCCTCTGGCTTATAGCAAGGAGGTTTAACGTCTCGGTTGATGACATTGTAAGGGCAAATGGGCTTAAGGATTTACGTCTTGATGTGGGAGACGTCCTTACGATACCAGAGGAATCTAAGGAAAAGGAAGTTACTTTGGAGGCAAAAAGGGAGGGAAAAAGGACTGAGGAAAAGAAGCCAGAAAGGAAAGAGGTTTTGCTTTTAGGTAAGAAAACTGGAGAGAATAAGGCTAGGGAAATCGGAGAGGCCAGGAGAAAACAGCCCGCTCTTTTAGAGAGAAAAAAAGAAGAAGATAGCGCATCACCTGTTGCAAAGGCATCTTTTCTTCCCGATACCTCTTCTATCTACTCCTTTTTCTCAGAGTACGTATCTGCCTACAAAAGCAGAGACTTTAAGAGGTTTATTGAGCTTTTTACCCCTGATGCAAGGGAAAACGGTGTTTCTCTAAGGGAGAGGGCATCCTCGTATAGAAGAAACTTCTCCTCGCTTGAGATTGTCTCTTACAACCTGGATATAAAGAGGGTAAACCTTTCAGGGGAGACTGCAAGCGTAAGTGGGGACTTTGCGGTTACCTTCAGGAAGGCAAACGAAAGCAGGTTAAGGCACTCTAGTGGAACCATAGACTGGGTTCTTCTCTGGCACAAAACAGGCTGGAGGGTAAAGGAGATAAGCTACAGCGTAAGGGATGTAAGATGAGCAGGGAGTGGTATGCGGTTTATACGGTTGTAAGACACGAAAAGGTTGTAAACGAGGCCCTTACCCAGAAGGGGGTTGAAACATTCCTTCCGCTAAGGAGTGTTCTAAGCAGGTGGAAGGATAGGAAAAAGAGGCTGCAGCTTCCGCTCTTTCCCGGATACCTCTTTGTAAATATACCCATTGAGGAAAGGTTTGATGTTCTAAACACGCGGGGTGTTGTTCGTATACTCGGGGTAAACGGAACCCCGGTACCTGTTCCAGTTGAGCAGATAGATGGGATAAGAAGGCTTCTTCAAAGTGGGCTTGAATACGACCCCTATCCCTACCTTTTTGAGGGAAGGGAGGTTGTAGTTGTAAGGGGTCCCCTTGAGGGCATAAGGGGAAAGATAGTTGGAAGAAGGGGAGACTTCAGACTTGTTTTGTCTGTTGATCTCATAAGAAGAAGTGTATCCGTTGAGGTGGATGCTTGTGATGTAGAGCCGATTTGATTGCACTTGTTGAGTGTAGCGTCTGGAGTTATTTTTCTAACGCAGAAAATGCAGTGGGTGCAGTTAACCCCGATGTAACTGAGGTGGCGAAGCTATGCCATCACTACGGGATACAAAGGGCAGAGAGGCAACAGAAGAGATGGTTCCCAAAGCCAGGTACGAGGACTTACCGTATTACCTTGAGAGGGGAAAAAGCTCTATAGAGCTTCTCTACATTGCACTTGATGCCCTTCTTATTGCAGTAAGCGGTGTCTTTTCGTTTTACCTTCGTTTCTCCCCGAATAAGAAGGAGGCCATTTCCTCATTTACCCTTCCTGCTTTTCCCTATCATACCTTCCTTCCCACGTATGCGGGGCTTATTCTCATCTACATTGTTCTCATACTCCTTAGTTTTAAGAACTACGGGCTTTATAGCCTCCGTAACCGTGGTTTTAAGAGGGATGAGGTTTTCCTTGTTGTAAAGGGGGTTTCTTTTGCAACCCTAATACTTATGGTCTTTATGTATCTTTCCAAGATACACGCCTCAAGGCTTGTTGTGCTTACCATGTGGGGACTAAGTGTGTTTGCGCTAAGCGGGTGGAGGTATATAAACCGTAGCGTGGTGGAGGGAAGGCTGGCAAACGGGGATGGCTCAAGAAACGTTGTTATTGTGGGGGCAGGAAGGGTTGGCAGAAGGGTTGCAGGGATCCTTAAGAGCAACAGGCATCTTGGGTTTAACGTAAAGGGGTTTCTTGATGACTATAAAACAGGGGAGGGTGTGCTTGGCAGGATAGAGAACCTTCCTGATGTTATAAAAAAGCACTTTGTAGATGAGGTTATAATTACGATTCCCTCTGAGAGGGAGGTTGTAAAGTGGGTAATACTTGAGGCAAAAAAGGCAAGAACAGGGATTAAGATTGTCCCCGAGCTATTTGATGGGCTTTTGTTTCAGGGTTCACCTTCAATTGAGGTTCTTGGAAACATTCCTGTTATGAACGTATACCGTGAGCCCATACCGGAGCTTGGCCTCTTTGCTAAAAGGGTTATTGACATAGTGGGGTCGGTTTTTGGCATTCTAGTTTCTTTTCCCCTTATGCTTGCGATCTCTATTGCCATTAAAATTGACTCTCCAGATGGCCCGGTAATATACCGTTCCCGCCGTGTTGGGAGAAAGGGGAAGGAGTTTATATGCTACAAGTTTCGCACAATGGTTCCTGGTGCAGATGCCCTTAAGGAAAAGCTTTGGCACCTAAACGAGAGAAAGGGGCCTTTCTTTAAGATTACAAACGACCCAAGGGTTACAAGGGTTGGAAGGTTTCTTCGTAGATATAACCTAGATGAGCTTCCCCAGTTCTTTAACGTCCTTAAAGGGGATATGAGCCTTGTTGGACCAAGGCCTCATCCTGTGGATGACTTTAACCGCTACAGCCTTGACCACTACAGAAGGCTTGATGTAAAGCCCGGGATGACAAGCCTCTGGGCGGTGGAGGCTCAGGATGACCCTTCATTTGAGAGAAACCTTGAGCTTGACCTCTACTACATTGAAAACTGGAGCCTTCTTCTTGATATTAAAATCCTTCTAAGGACTATACCCACTGTGCTAAAGGGGATTGGGAGATAACACGAAACCGTGAAGGTGTAATAAGGTGAAATAAACGCAACAAACGCAAATAACACAATCAACGCAAGTAATGCACACACAATGAACGCAAATAACATTGAAAATAGAAACCTTCCCCTTTATCCTTAAAGTATAGAGAGAGGTTTATGTTGAATAGAATAATCGAGGTTGCCAGGTTTAGTTGATGAGGTGATCACCATATATTTTACAAAGATGGAATTAAGGTAGAGAAGTTTGAAGAGTTAGATTGCTGGCAGGAAGCCAGAAAGATCGTTAATAGTGTTTATAGAGTTTGTTGGGTTGATGGGTCGAAAAAAGATTATTAGTTTATATAGATAATAATAGTATAATTAAAAAGGAGGTTTTATGAGGTTTAAAGTGGTGATAACCTATGACCCTGAGTATAAAGGGTATGTTGTTGATGTTCCAGAGCTTTTTGGTTGTATGAGTCAGGGTAAGACTCTTGATGAAGCCTTGACTAACATCAAAGATGCTATTAAAGGATGGTTAGAGGTAGAAAAAAAGCATGGCAGATTAGAGGAATTTGAAGAAAAGGAAGTCTTTCTTGGCGAGGTAACAGTTTAAGTCAAGTGGGTAAACTCTCTCATATTTCAGGTAAAGAAGCAGTAAAGATTTTTCAGAAATTTGGTTATATTCTTGACCATCAAACGGGAAGCCATATGATACTTTACCATGATTCACGACCTACCCTATCCATTCCGAACCATAAAGAATTAGCGCCAGGATTATTACGAGGGCTGATCAGGAAAAGCGGGCTCACAGTGGAGGAGTTTTTAAAAGCTAAAAGAGGGATTAAAAAGAAATAGTCAATCAAATAGTTGATGGGATAAAGTAAATTACTCGCATTAAACCTTTCTTGCATATTTATAAACCAGGCAAATCAGGAAAATATGAAAATAAAAAAATTCGAAGATCTTGACTGCCCTCAAACCCAATCAACGCAAATAACGCATAGTAAAAACTTACAAGAAACACCAGGAAAAGATAAATGTTAAGACATTGGGTTTAATGGAATTTGTAGTAAAGGAGGGAGAGGAAGAGGTAGAGAAATTTTTTTAATCCTCGGATAATACGATAGTATTTGAACTTTACATCTTTGCCAAAAGGTTGGCTTAGCTTTACCATCCACTCAAGTATTTTTCTAGAGTTAACGAAAGGGCTTCAAAGTTTAACGTTCAAAGTCAAAGTTAAACGTTTGATGTTAAGGGTTTGACGTTGGTGGAAGGTGGGATATGGGAATAGAGAGGTTTGAGGATATAGAGTCATGGAAAGAGGCAAGGGAGCTTGTTAGAGAGATTTACGAGGTGTTTAAAAACTTAAGGGATTATGGTTTTAAGGATCAGATTCAGAGGGCAGCAGTATCAATTATGTCCAATATAGCAGAGGGATTTGATAGGGGAACTAATAAAGAGTTTATTCAGTTTTTAGTTGTTGCAAGGGGCTCTTTATCTGAGGTAAGAAGCTTGCTATATACTGCACTGGATCTAAATTACATTGATGAAAGGGCATTTAGCGAGCTGTTTCAAAGGTGTATAAAAATTGCAAATCTTATAAACGGTTTCATCAGATACCTAAAATCCTCACACAAAAACTAAACCCCAATCTCTGAACCTCAAACCTTGAACATTGAACCTTGAACATAGAACATTGAACGTTGAACCTTGAACTTTGAACTTCGAACATTGAACATTGAACATTGAACTTCGAACGTTAAACCTTACCCGATTAACTCAAGGTGCTATAGTTGTGATATTATATAAAATAAAAGGGGGGAAATATGAAGTATAAAGAACGAATAATTTCAAACCCTGGGATAATGTTAGGAAAGCCAATTATAAAGGGGACCAGGATAACAGTTGAACTCATTTTAAAAAAGCTTTCAGAGGGGATGGAAATCGAAGAAATTCTAGAGGCATATCCAGAGCTTACAAAAGAAGATATTCTTGCATGTCTTGAGTATTCTGCAGAGGTTATCTCTAGGGAGGAGATGATTGTCCCTTAAAATTGTAGCAGATGAAAATGTTGATTTTAGGATAGTAAAGAGACTAAAAAAGCAAGGTTTTTGCATAATATCAATTCTTGAGAGATTTAAGGGTATAACGGATGAAGAGGTTTTAAAAATAGCAATTTCTGAAAGTGCTATGTTATTAACAGAAGATAAGGATTTTGGAGAGTGGGTATTTTCTCATGGTAAAAGGATAGGAGTTATATTATTGAGGTATAAGTCTGAAGAAGTTTATGAAATAATGGATAGCTTGATCGAAGTAGTTAAGAAATACGGGGAGGAATTAAAGAATAAATTTACAGTGATTACCTCTAAAAAAATTAGGATAAGAACTATGTAAAAAATGGGAAAGATAGACGGAGATTGTTTCATAGATTGTTTCATAAGGGTAAAAGAAGCCATTGAAAATGGCAAAAACTCAACCAAAAACAACTAGTTCTCCCCAACCTCAAACGTTGAACCTAGAACCTTGAACATTGAACTTTGAACTTCGAACATTGAACCTTGAACTTTTTATCTTGGTTTAAAAAAGGAAGCCTTGCCGTTGTTGACCAGGGGCTTTTTTCGGGTGCAAACTTTATAGTAAACATCCTCCTCGCCCGCTGGCTTACACCGGAAGAATACGGTGCGTTTGCTGTAGCCATGTCTGTTTTCTATCTGCTTGCAGGTTTCCACACCGCGGTGCTCACCGAGCCGATGATGGTTTTCGGGGCAGGTAAGTACAGGGAGAGTTTCCGAAAGTACCTGGGGATGCTCCTCTGGGGGCATTGGGGTCTCTCGGCGCTCATTACACTAGTATTGGGCGTTGCTGCCTTTATGATGTCCCGACTGGGCTCTGCGGCCTTGGTGCAGGCTCTAACAGGGTTGGCCCTTGCTTCTCCCTTCCTGCTCCTGCTGTGGCTTACACGCCGGGCGCCCTATGTGGAGATGCGCCCCCAGTGGGCGGTGATGGGGAGCGGGGTGAACCTCCTGGTCACGCTCGGCGGAGTTTTCATTCTCTGGCAGCTCAGACTGCTTTCGAGCCTGACGGGTCTTGTGCTTCTGGGGGCTGCCGGCGCTGTGGCATCCTTTGTGCTTCTCTTGCATATCAGGCCGCGGGTGGTAGGATTCGTAGGAAACCCGACTCCCGCGATGGTTCTGGCGGACCATCGGAATTATGGTGGCTGGAACATTCTCGCTTTTATCGCCTACTGGGCTTCCGGTCAGATTCTCATGCTGCTTATCCCGATCTTTCTGGGCTTGGCGGCAAGCGCCGCGGTTGCGGCAACCTGGAACCTCTACCGGCCTGTCAGCCTGTTTATGCAATCTTTGGGGCTTGTGATTCTGCCCACTTTCTCCCGCTGGGTGGATCAAGGTGTGCCGGAGTTGGAGCTTAGAAGGCGGACCACCCGTCTTGCGCTTCTCTTGGGTGGTGCCGTAGCGCTCTACGGGTTGGTGCTGACCTTGGGAGCGAAACCAGTTCTCCATCTTCTCTACGCTGGCAAATATGATGATTATTCAGAGTTGATAGCATGGTTGGCGCTTATTTGGGTTCTTGCTGCGGGAATAACGATAGGGCAAGTTTTGCTACGGGCCAGGAACCAAACGAAACCTATATTCTATATTTGGGTATCTTCGTCAATTTTTGCTTTTGTGGTAGGAGTGCCAACATTAATTTATCTTGGGCTGCGAGGAGTTTTTCTCACTTTTGCATTTAACTATGCTATTGTGCTTATCCTTACTTGGAAATTAGGGGGGAGCGATGAGTTACCAGAAGCGGTTTTCTAGTGCCAGTGAGGTGTTAATTTATTCTTTGCTTTATGAAAATCCATACTCGTACGATTCAATTATATGGAAACTCGAACAAGAGGTATTAGACAAAATCATCGAAGAATTTATACCTCACCTCAGGAAGAAATCTCTTTTAGATTTTGCATGTGGTACAGGTAGGGTGCTTACTTATTTGGAAAGCAAATTTGACGCATCCTATGGTGTTGACATTTCTACAAATATGCTCCGTGTAGCTGAACAGCGAGTCAAAAAAGCTAAACTAGTCAATGCTAACCTCTTAACCTCACCTAACCTATTAGTTGGTCCATTCGATATGATAACAGCGTTTCGTTTCTTCCTGAACGCTGAACAGAGTTTAAGAGAGCAAGCACTTTTATCACTACGACAACGGATGCATAGAGATAGTATACTAGTTGCAAATAACCATGGAAGTTACCCTAGTCTACGTTCATTAACTTTGAGATTACAACGAAAACTTCGTTCCACTGAGATAAATGAGATAAAGCAAGCAGATTTTGAAAATATGCTCCAAAAAGCAGGATTTCAGATTGTTAAAAGTTTTGGTTTAGCCGTATTGACCCCAACTATTGCAAAATTATTAGGTCCCAATATTACCCTTAAGTGTGAGAAATTAGCCTTTTTGAGTAGAATTTCTGATCGATTGGGTAGTAATAAAATATACGTATTGAAACGGATCAATGATTGAATCTATAAATGCTTACATAAATCAATCTCTGGGAGTTCAAATTCTTTTCAACAAAGCAACACATAAAATTCTAATACTGCCTGATGGGAGAGGGTATCTCTTACCCGTGGGAAGCAGGTGTGCCTTCCGCAAAGGGCTTGACCTCTATCCAGCTCAGGGGCACATGGCGAGGCTCGGCAAGGTAGTGCTCAGTGCTCTGGCAGGGGTGGGGCTGAAGGGACCGGGGCTCTCCCAGTTCCGCCTTGAGAATGGAGAAGGCTCCGTTTTTCAAACCTTGCGGAAGGCCTTCAACCGGGACGACCTCTGCTTTGCTGTCTCCCTCGGCACGCCCGGACCTCACCGCAAGCCGGTGGTACAGGTGATGACCCGTGAGGGTGAGGTGTTGGGCTACGCCAAGATCGGCTGGAACAAGGCGACAAAGGAGCTCGTTGTAAACGAAGCTCAAATGCACAACAAAATTAGATGCCTGAATTTCCCGCATCTGCGGATTCCCGATGTCGTTCATCTTTCTCAAGAAGGCTGCTCAACAATTCTAATCACCCGCCCCTTAGAAGGTGTTAATGGGGGGAAGTGGGATAACGAGAGTTTTCAAGAGCTTGTTGAAATATTGGCTAAGTTAGCCAATCAAACCCGTGAAGACAGAACATTTCTGGAGGTTCCTTTCTGGCAGGAGTTAAATGACAGACTTTTGCACCTCTCTGATTACCTTCCTCATTATCAACTCGAAATACTTACTCATGCGCTGAAAATCTTTGAAAATCGTCTCCGAGACGTGGAACTCCCCTGGGTTTTAAGGTTAGGAGACGTGACCAGATGGAACACGGCAATAGATGAACAAAGTGGGCTATTGCAAGTTATCGACTTAGAGTATGCAAAAGAGCACTGGCTGGTGGGTTGGGACCTGTTCCGGTTCTTTGATAGATTTTCTGTAATTCCGACAAGTAAGTTATTTGGATATTACCGCGCTGTGGGTGTAGATCCCGAGCAAATGGACACCCTGCAGTTAGCTTTTTGGGTTGACTTGTTTACCGAATGGGCTCTGACTTGGAAAAATGCAGAGTTGCTAATTTCCCCGGCGGCTCGCAATGTGTTCAGAAAAATTGCAGGCATCATTCATTTCCTAAACACACAACTGGAGGTTAGATAATAATGACGCTATTCCATTCTCTTCTCAAGGCTTATCGCTCATCTGTAAAGCGCATTCCCGGTGTGCATAAGAGTGTTTATTTTATCAGCCAGCATGTTGTCTTGCCTTTACTTGAGAATTGGAGACAATTCTGGACCGTTCCTGATGATCCCATAAACTTAAGGTTTGCTTTTCTTATGCAAGCCTACGAACCTGAAACCGTTGCTTTTTTCAGAAAGCACGTTCGGCCTGGAATGGTTGTGGTTGACATTGGTGCAAACGTCGGCTACTACACCCGCCTTTTTTCCGATTTGGTCGGTCCTTCAGGTTTAGTGATTGCGTTTGAACCTCACCCAGTAAATTTAATGTTCTTAGAGAAAAACCTTAGAAACCGTGCTAATGTGAATCTGATCCCTAAGGCTGTGGGTAGTGAACGTGGGATCGCCAAAATTTACGATTCGCCAGTAGCTTCTGGCGGTGCTTCTTTGCATTGGTTCGATCAGAAATGGAAATTCGTAAAGAGTAGAAATGTAAAAGAAATAGCGCCACGCCTGAATCGAGAGGAAATACGTATTTGGGAAGTAGAGGTGGTCAAAATTGATGATATGCTGCATGAGTTAGGTGTATCAAAGGTGGATCTTGTCAAAATAGACATCGAAGGAGCCGAGGTGGTGGCTCTTCAAGGGGCTAAACAGATCCTAAGTTACTCGGGGGCGTTGATTGTTTTTGAGCTCGCTCCTACCAACCTAAGGGAATTTGGTTATACGTCCGTGGATTTAATAGAAGTACTGCAAAGTTGTGGTTATAAGGAGTTCGGTGTGCTTTCCGACAAAGGTGTTGTCGAAATACTAACGTCTCAAAAATTCACTGAGTTGAGCATAAAACTCGGACTTGAAGTGGACAGCTACGTGAATTGTGTTGCTTCAAAGATGGAGTTCACATGAGAATAGCGGTGATTTTCCCTTCATTTCTTGGTGGCGGAGCCGAATCTGTTTGTGCTTGGATACTGGAAGCCTTGAAAGATAGGGATATTACACTTATCACATTGTCGGACATTTCTCTAAGGGATTTAAATGTTCAGTATGGTACCAGCCTCACGGATTCCAGGGTAAACGCTCATGTTGCGCGCTTGCCATTGCCCAGAACCCTGCGCGAGAAGGTGATAAAAAGTCTTTCTGGGTTTTCTTTTCGACAGTTCTACCTTTCATGGTACTATCGCAATTTTTTATCAAAACGGTTTAACCTGGCGATTAGCGCATTTAATGAGATGGATTTGGGACTTCCGGGCATCCAATATATTCACCTCCCGATGTTTGCCCAGGGTCACGAAACACTGCGCCCGGTGGTAGGACATCCGGAATCGTCTTTGCGGCGTGCTTATAAGCGAGCCCTGAAGATAGTTACGGGATGGTCCGAGAAACGACTACGGAATAACGTGACTGTGACCAATTCACAATGGACAGCTAGATGGATAGAAAAGATTTGGGGTCTTCGGGCAAGGGTTGTTTATCCTCCGGTCGTGTGGGACACGGAGATAAAGCCTTGGGATCAAAGGGAGAATGGGTTTGTGCTTATATCTCGCATAGTCCGGGAAAAGAAAATAGAAAAAGCAATCAAAATCTTACAGGAGGTGCGATCCTTCGGATATGACTTCCATCTTCGCATCTTAGGTGGTATTGGGGATATTACCTATCTCAAAGAGTTGCAACAGCGATTTGGTTTACACGATTGGCTTATATGGGAAAAGAGGCTAGAAAGGAGTGCGTACGAACATATTCTTAGTAGCTACAAATATGGAATCCACGCTAGAGAAAATGAACAATTTGGAATTGGCGTTGCCGAAATGGTACGGGCTGGTATTATTCCCTTTGTCCCCGATCAGGGCGGGCAGGCAGAAATTGTTGACCATGATCCCCGGCTTTGCTGGGATAATGAAGCGGATGCAGTGGGGAAAATCGTAAAGGTTCTTAACGATCCAAGCTTACAAGAAGAATTGCGTAGCAAACTTTCTATGTTCTCACAGAGATTTTCAGCGGAGAACTTCGTCACGGCATTCAGGCAAGTGGTGGAGGAGTTTGAAAGCGCGCATGTATAGAGTTCTCATCTCCGCCTACGCGTGTGAGCCCGGTAAGGGTTCAGAGCCGGGAGTAGGCTGGAACTGGGTGCGGCAGATCGCCCGATTTACCGATGGGGTCTGGGTCATCACCCGCGCCAACAACCGGCCAGTGATCGAGGAAACCCTGAAGGAGAAGCCCCTGCCCAACGTCCGCTGGGTCTACTTCGACCTGCCCCGGTGGGCACGCTTCTGGAAGAGGGGTCAGCGCGGGGTGCACCTCTACTACTACCTCTGGCAGATCGGCATCTATTTCCTCGCGCGGCGCTTGCATCAGACAGTGAAGTTTGACCTGATCCACCATGTGACCTTTGTCAACTACTGGATGCCCAGTTTTCTGGCTTTGCTCCCCGTGCCCTTTATCTGGGGACCAGTGGGGGGCGGCGAGTCGGCGCCGAAGTCCTTTTACCGAACCTTCTCCCTTCGCGGGAAGATTTACGAGTATGTGCGCTCCCTCACCCGCTGGTTGGGTGAACACGACCCCTTCATGCGGTCGACTGCTAGGAGAGCAATGCTTGCTCTGGCTACTACGGAGGAGACAGCACAGAGGCTTAAAAGACTTGAGGCAGCCAGAATAGAAGTGATGTCCCAGGTAGCTTTGTCATCGGAGGAAATCCAAAATCTTGCCACTGTTCCAGTGCGTACTGGTAACCCTTTTCGACTTCTCAATTTGGGCAATTTGCTTCACTGGAAGGGCTTTCATTTGGGGCTGATGGCCTTTGCCCGCTTTGTCCGGGAATTCCCGCAGGGTGAATACTGGATCATCGGCGACGGTCCCGAGCGGAGGAATCTGGAACGGCTGACGCGGGAGCTGGGCGTGGCATAGAAAGTCCGGTTCTTTGGGGCGCCTCCCCGGGAGGAAGCCCTGAAAAAACTTGCAGAGTGCGATGTGCTCGTGCACCCCAGCCTGCACGACTCCGGGGGCTGGGTCTGTGTGGAGGCGATGGCTGCCGGAAGGCCCGTCATCTGCCTTGACCTGGGCGGTCCCGCCCTGCAGGTGACCGAGGAGACGGGGTTTAAGATTCCCACCCGCACGCCGGAGCAGGCTGTGGTGGAGATGGCGAAGGCGATGTTAAGGCTTGCCCGTGATCTCGACCTCCGGCTCAAGATGGGAGAGGCGCGCAGGCGGGTGTGGGAAGAATTCAGCTGGGAGCGACAAGGCAGACAGATGAAAGAGATTTACAGAAAGGAGCTTGTTTTATGAGAGCACAAACAACCTTATCTGGCGGAAATAAAATTTTACCGGCGATAGGAATTTGTCTTGCTTCCGTTGCAGTCGGGCTCGCGGTAACCTTGAATCCCAAGATCGCTTTTGGAGGGGGCTTCGCGCTTTTAGCACTCACGTTTGTTCTAATTACAAGAAATTCCTGGACTTATGCTCTGTGGGTCGCCTTTTTCGGTCTTGCTGTGTGGTCCTATGGCTTTAACAATGTACCCCTCATCCGTCCCCTTCCTCTCGTGGACGCTCTAGTTTTCTTTGCTGTATTGGCTGCGTTTCCTCATTGGTGGGCATTACGAAAAGAGCCGGAGGTGAGGGGGCTAATCATTCTGCTCTCTGCTTTGTTGGCTATTGTGGTTTTGAGACTGGTGGTGGATATTCCTCAATATGGCTTGCTTGCTGTGCGGGATGCACTGTTTGCCTTTGAGTTATGGGTTATTCTGCCAGCTATTGCTCTCGGCTACATGTTAGGCGAGAATAAGGTAAGCCGTTATCTCACTTGGCTATTTTGGCTTGCAATAGCTTGGTTCTTGCTCTATCCGTGGCGCGATACGCTCATGAGTATAAGCCCGGTTTTTGGCATCCAGAGGTCCGTTCCGCTCTTTGCGTTTACCACCGCTGGTTTTGTTAGTGTTCCGGCTTTTTATTGGTTCCTGTATCGTCGTGCAAAGGCAGGGCTTCTCGTGCTAACGGCTACATTGCTAATCCTACTGCTTGTCCAGTCCAGAGGAGCCTATCTGGCTTTTATACTCAGCGCCATAATTCTCTCCATTATGCAGTGGAAGGCCATAACACAATGGATCAAACTGGCAACGGCGGGTTTAGCCATAGGAGCTGTCTTATGGTTAGTGGGCGACTCACTTACCGGGAGACTTGGTGTACCCGTTGGATTGAATACAGTTGTAGTGCAACTGCAAACGCTTGCAGGAAAAGAAGGACCCGGTACGGGGAGCTTTGTGCACAGGCTCGTCGCCTGGCCTGAGGTGATTCATCAAGTTCTTAGCCATCCATTTGGGCTGGTATTCGGTATAGGATTGGGTCCAGACTTATTCCAAGGATTTACTGTGGGTCCAGATATTTTAGTTCGGAAACCCCACAATGACTTCCTTGAAATATGGGCTCGCCTGGGCATCTTTGGGCTACTGGCTTGGGTGGGAATTCTAGCTACCCTTGGCTGGGAATCTTTTAAGGGGGCGCGGCGGGATGCAAGGCATGCGTGGATTTTAGCGCTGCAAATTATACTTTGGATAGCAAGCTTCAGCCAGCCGGCGATGGGATTTGCCTACATAACCGTGGTCTGGGCCGGATTGACGGGCTTGTGGCTCGGTGCCCAACTGCGCGAACGTATTGAGACTCAAAATGCGTATCTTGCTTGTCCATAACCACTACACCCAACCCGGCGGTGAGGATGCCGTTTTTGAGGCAGAAAAATCATTGTTAGAGCGTATGGGGCATGAGGTTGTGGAGTTTGTGGAGGATAACCGCAGGCTGAATGGGGTAAATCCCTTTAAAGTAGCGGTGGATGCAGTCTGGTCAAGAGAAATCTATAGAAAAATAAGACAACTCATTAGGGAAACAAGGCCTGAAGTAGCCCACTTCCATAACACCTTCTTGCGCATCTCGCCGGCAGCCTACTATGCCTGTAAGGAAGAAGGGGTGCCGGTGGTGCAGACGCTCCACAACTACCGCCTTATATGCCCGGGGGCGCTTCTCATGCGGGATGGGAGGGTGTGTGAGGACTGCGTTGGAAAGGCAGTGGCCTGGTCCGGGGTGGTGCACGGCTGCTGGCGGGGCTCTGGGGCGCATACTGCGGTTGTTTCTTCGATGCTAACCTTTCATCGCCTGCTAAAAACCTGGCATGAAAAGGTGGATCTCTACATTGCTCTTACCGAGTTTGCACGGCAGAAGTTCATTCAGGGAGGGCTTCCTGGAGAGAAGATCGTTGTTAAGCCGAATTTTATTGCGAGTGATGAGTTAAGAGTGATGAGTGATGAAGTAAAACTCATCACTCAACAAAGCTACGTTCTCTTTGTAGGAAGGCTCTCACCGGAGAAAGGTATACAAACGCTCCTTCGGGCATGTAAGATACTCGAGGGCATTCCCCTGAAAATCGTTGGCAACGGGCCATTGATGGCTGAGGCCTGGGCCTTTATAGAGCGTGAAGGTCTTAGGGAAGTGGAACTACTTGGCCATCTTCCAAGGAAAGATGTCTTCTCTCTCATGAAGGAGGCAGGGGTGCTTGTATTTCCTTCAGAATGTTATGAGAATTTTCCCATGGCTATTGCTGAGGCTTTTGCCTGCGGGCTTCCCGTTTTGGCTTCACGGCTTGGTGCAATGGAAGAGATTGTAGAGGATGGAAGAACTGGGCTTCTCTTTGAGCCCGGTAACGCTGAAGACCTAGCAGAGAAAGTGGCCTGGGCTTGGGAGCACCCAAAGGAACTGGAAGAGATGGGAAGAGAGGCAAGAAGGGAGTATGAGGCAAAGTATACGGCGGAGAGAAACTATGAGATGCTTATGGAGATTTATGGGAAAGTGGTAAATAAGTAATAGGTTAAAAGGATAAAAGGTTAAAAGGATAAGAGGCTAATAGGCTAATAGGTTAAGAGGATAATAGGGTAATAGTAGGCTAAGAGGTTAAAAGGCTAAGAGGTTAAGAGGAAGAGGAGAAGGAGAGAAGGGGTGGCAAAGAGGTTTGAAGATCTGGAAGTATGGCAAAAGGCATATAGGCTTGCTGCTGAAGTTTATAAATCATTTTTTAACTGTAAGGATTTTGGTTTTAGGGATCAGATTACGAGGTCTTCTCTTTCTATTCCCTCAAATATAGCAGAGGGGTTTGAAAGAAATACAAACAGGGAGTTTATCCATTTCCTTTACGTTGCAAAGGGATCTTGTGGGGAACTGAGAACCCAGCTTTATCTTGCTGTTGATATTGGCTATATAGAAGGGAAAAAAGGAAAAGAACTTATAGGCTTAGCTGAGGAGGTATCTTACATGCTTAACGCTCTTATCAAAAAACGAAAATCCTTTTAACCCCAACCTCTTTCCCCCTTATCCCTTAAACCTCTTTTCCCCTTAATCTCTTATTTCTCTCTTATCCTCTTATCCTCTTAACCTCTTAGCCTCTTAATCTCTTATCCTCTTAACCTCTTAGTCTCTTAATCTCTTAACCTAATGAAAATGAACAAATACATATTAAACATGCGAGTTGACTACACTACCCTTGAAGATGCTACCGGTAGGGTTATAGACCTTGCTCTAAACGGTAGGGGCGGCTATGTCTGTGTGGCTACAACACACATGGTTATGGAGGCATTTGATAACCCGGATTTTAGAGAGATTGTAAACTCTTCATACCTTGTTACCCCGGATGGTATGCCGCTTGTCTGGGGGCTTAGGCTTCTTGGGATTAAAGGTGCAGAAAGGGTATACGGGCCAGCACTTACCCCTGCCATATGTAAAGAGGCATCTAAAAGGGGTATACCTGTTGGCTTTTACGGTGGAAGTGAAGTTGTTCTTAAAAGGATGATTGAGAATCTTAGGTCCAGGTTTCCGGGGCTAAAGGTTGCATATGCATTTAGCCCACCGTTTAGAAGGTTAACAGATGAAGAGGATAAAAGGGTTGTTTGGGAGATAAATTCTTCTGGTGCAAGGATACTATTTGTCGGACTTGGCTGCCCAAAACAGGAGTGGTGGATGGCTGAGCATAAAGATAGAATAAAAGCGGTTATGATTGGGGTTGGAGCGGCATTTGATTTTATAGCCGGGGTAAAACCACAGGCACCCTCCTGGATGCAACGTATGGGACTTGAGTGGCTTTTTAGGCTGATTACGGAGCCAAGAAGGCTCTGGAAGAGATACCTCTATCACGGCCCGAGGTTTGTTTACCACTTTGGAAAGCAGCTTCTTTTGCATTCTCTTAGGGGAAGCAAGGGGTATCTGGATTAAGTTGAGGTAATCACTTCTTTGGCAATTTCCTTCTCTACCTCTTCCCTTATCTTTTTAAAGTCCTCTGGTTTTCTCCGTGGTGCTACTTTACCAGAGTTTTCTTCCAGCTTTGAACGAATGGGAATGCTTTTAAGTTCGTTATCCTTTAACATCGCCCTTATTTTATAGATAAGATTGTAAATTTCAACTTAAGGTTAAAAAACACTATGGTCTTGGACTTGTTTTTAGTTCTAGGAAAGAGCTTTTTCCGCAACGAAAGAAGGGGGAAACAAACATGAAAAGGGCTTTAATAACGGGTATTACAGGTCAGGATGGCTCTTATATGGCGGAGCTGCTTTTATCTAAGGGTTATGAGGTTCACGGCATAATACGCAGGGCAAGCACTTTTAACACCCATAGGATTGACCACATATACGTGGACCCGCATGAAAAGGATGCCAGGTTTTTTCTTCATTACGGGGATTTAAGTGACTCCGGAACCGTTACAAGGATTGTCTACGAGGTAGATCCTGATGAGATATACCATCTTGGGGCTCAAAGCCATGTAAGGGTAAGCTTTGAGCTTCCAGAGTACACAGGGGAGATAACCGCCCTTGGAACAACAAGGATACTTGAGGCGGTAAGGAAGAGTGGAAGAAGGATAAGGTTCTATCAGGCATCAAGCAGTGAGATGTTTGGTGCATCTCCTCCTCCACAGAGTGAAAAGACCCCATTTTACCCAAGAAGCCCTTATGCTGCTGCAAAGCTTTACGCTCACTGGATGACGGTTAACTACAGGGAGGCATACGGTGTATTTGCATGCAGTGGGATACTCTTTAACCACGAAAGCCCAAGGAGAGGGGAAACATTTGTTACAAGAAAGGTAACGCGGGCTGTTGCAAATATCCTTCGTGGGAGTCAGAAGAGGCTCTACCTTGGAAACCTGAATGCAAAAAGGGATTGGGGATTTGCTCCTGAATACATGGAGGTCGTATGGCTTATGATGCAGCAGGAGGTACCTGAGGACTACGTTATAGGAACGGGGGAGAGCCACTCGGTAAGGGAGTTTGTGGAGAGTGCGTTTTCCTATGCAGGGGTAGAGATTGAGTGGAGGGGTAGAGGGGTTAATGAAAAAGGTATAGTAAAGAGTGTGGAGACGGTTTGGGATGGTGTTGTTAAAGTGGGTGATGTTATAATAGAGATAGACCCTAGGTATTTTAGACCAACTGAGGTTGAGCACCTAAGGGCTGATATAACAAAGGCAAGACAGATGCTAGGGTGGGAGCCTAGAACGAGTTTTTACGAGCTTGTAAAGATTATGGTTGACTACGATATGAAGCTTCTGGGATTGGAGCCAAAGGGGGAGGGGATAAAGATATCAACGGAAAAGGGTTTTGGTTACACAAACCATGATGTCTCTTTTTATGAAAGAATAAGGGAAGGCGGTAGATGAAGCGTTTGGATAAGATTTATGTTGCTGGGCATAGAGGGCTTGTGGGCTCTTCTATAAAGAGGAGGCTTGATTTTAGAGGGTACGGTAATCTCGTTTTTAAAACTAGTGCTGAGCTTGATCTAAGAAGACAGAGAGAAACTGAGAGCTTCTTTGAGAAGGAAAAGCCAGATTACGTGTTTCTTGCTGCTGCAAAGGTGGGAGGGATTCTTGCCAATGATACCTACAGAGCAGAGTTTATATACGATAACATCATGATAGCTGCAAACGTTATACACTCTGCCTACAGATACGGGGTAAAAAAGCTTCTAAACCTTGGCTCTTCGTGTATATATCCAAAGTTTGCTCCCCAGCCTTTAAAGGAGGACTACCTCCTTACGGGAGGTCTGGAGCCGACAAACGAGCCATATGCCATTGCAAAAATATCAGCTATAAAGCTCTGTAGATACTACAACGAACAGTATGGAACCAACTTCATATCCGTTATGCCAACCAATCTATACGGGCCTAACGATAATTTTAATCTCGAAACAGCCCACGTTCTGCCAGCCCTTATAAGAAAGTTCCACCTTGCAAAGCTGCTTAGGAAAAGGGATTTTCCATCCATTGTAAGGGATGTAAAGAGGTATAGGCTGGGATTTGGAATTGATGGGAAAATAAACTACGAGGATGAAGACTCACTAACGTTAGCCCTTAAGAAACTCGGTATCACCCGTGATTACGTTCTCCTCTGGGGTAGTGGAGAGGTCTACAGGGAGTTTTTGTATGTGGATGATCTTTCGGATGCATGTATATTCCTTATAGAAAACTACGACTACAGGGATATAGGAGAGTTTATAAACATTGGGGTTGGTGAGGATATCAAGGTAAAAGAGCTTGCAGGGATTATAAGGGACATTGTTGGGTTTGAGGGCGATATAAGACACGACCTTTCAAAGCCAGACGGCACACCAAGAAAGCTTTTGGATGTATCGAGGATAAGGAAACTCGGGTGGGAACCAAAGGTTGGTTTAAAAGAAGGGTTAACACTAACTTATAACTGGTATCTGGAACAAACAAAATAACCTGTACACACACAGTTAACACAATTTAGATGGATGTGTACTCTATGACAATAGCAAGCAGGCTAAAGTAAAAATGCGCTATGAGAATATATTTAGATTTGTGTGTTTATAATAGACCCTTTGACTATCAAGGACAAGAAAGAATAGCACTGGAAACGAGTGCTTTTATTTATATCCTTGAGTTAGTTGAAAAAGGTAAGCATACCTTGGTTATATCGGATGCACTTATATATGAAAATAACAAAAATTCTAATGAGCAAAGAAGGTTAAGGGTGTCATCTTATTTTAAATTAGCAAAAGAGTACGTTGAGATTGAAGATTCAGATATAGAAAGAGTAGGTTTTCTTAAGAAGCTTGGTTTTTTTGATATAGACGCTTTGCATATAGCTATTTCTGAAAGAGTAAAGGTGGATTGCTTTGTTACATGTGATGATGAGATAGTAAAAATTTACAAGAAACATCATAAAAAAATAAATGTTAAAATATTAAGCTTAATGGAGTTTGTGGCAGGGGAGGTAAATGGTAATGGGAACCAGTCTGGCAGAAATAAAGTTTAAAGGATGGATGGCACTGGTAAAGGAGCTTGGATACGCTGGAGCTACCAAGTTTATCCTTATCTACGAACCGGGGGCAGGAGACTATACAAAGGAAAGAAAAGAGGTATTTAAAGATGTTTCTATTGAAGAGATAGCAGAGGAAATAAGGAAAACTAAAAACAAACGGTAAACACGTATCCGGTACACTCAACAAACACAGCAAACTCAAAGCCTTTACAATATCCTTCCCCATGTGTGTCAATTTAAAAAAGAGAAAAAACACTGTTCTTGATGAGAAGCCTGTTAAGGAAGCATTAAGGCCTAGCAAGATAAAAACAAAAAACCGGTTAATCCAGCTAACGCACCGAGCGCATAATAGCTCCTGTAAGACCAAAGAGGAAGGCAAAGTAGAAGGCGTTTGAAGGGATGTGGAGGTTAAAGTCTGCAAGGCTGTGGATAAGGATGGATACGATTCCGGATAAAGCCCCAAGCAGGATAAAGAAGTAAAACTCATCACCCTTTTTTGAGAAGAAAGAGAGTGCCCTAAAGGATGAGGAAAAGAAAGTTAAAAGTGCGGCTATAACAAGCAGGAATCCAGCAATTCCTGTCTCTGCTATTAGTTGAAGCCAGTCGTTATGTGCGTAGATGTATCTAAGAGGTGCTTCCATGTGTTTTTTGTAAAGCGGGTATATGTAGCTAAACGTTCCAAAGCCACTTCCAAAGAGTGGAAAGTCTTTTACTATGCTTAGCATGTCCCTCCATACAAGCGTTCTAATCGGTGCATCCTCTTCTATCTTTAAAAACCTCTCTACCACCTGGTAAAGCCCTATCCATAGTGCATATAAAAGCGCAATTGTAAGGACAAGAAGAATCATCCATCCTCTGTGTGCTCCCTCTCTTTTTGTGCCAATATATGCGAGGTAAAAGAAGATAAGGGCAAAGCCCTGGCTGAATATCCCCATCCTTGAGCCTGAAAGAATAAGGGCAAGAAGTGTTAGGGAGAAGATAAAGAGCATAAGCATCTGCTTTTGAAATACCTCTTCTGAGGCAACCCTTCTTAAAATACCCTCCCCTTTACCCCCTCTTAGGCTTCCCATAGAGAGAGTGTATCCGAGGGCAAGGGGTATAGACATCTCAAGTAGGCCTGCAAAGTGGTTGTGGTTTACAAACGTTCCAGTTGCAAACCCTCTTTGCCCTCCAGCGTATTGGTATATACCGTATATTGACTCAAGAAGGACTATGCCAAGAACCGGAATCAAAACCCTCTTTATGTCCTTTCTGGTTCTAAACACCCACGATACCAGAAACCCGAAGGAAACGTAGCCAAGGAGCTCAAGCGTGTGTATCCACGTTGTGTGTGGATAGATGCTTATTGTAAAGAAGAGCTCTTCTTTTGGGTGTCCTATGGTTGATAGGGCTTTTAGGTTGTCTCTCCATATGTGGAGGCTCTTTTCGGACAGGATGGATAGGATGAAACCGGGAAGGGGAAGGATCTGAAACAGGCAAAGTGCTATGAACGCAAAGAGGGGAAGGCTTCCTTTGCCTGCAATTATCCTTTCCTCTCCCCTTAGCACCTTAAAAAGCCAGAGGGTAAGTGTAAGGAAAGAAACCGCAAGGAGAAGGTATCTTGACCATGACTCAACGCTTCCTATGGGAAGGGGGGAAAAAACAAGGATAAAGATGCAAAGAACGTATATAAGCCCCCTTGTAAGATCCCTTTTCTTTTCCATGATTGAGTAGAAATTATAATCTCTAACTGGGGTTTGCCAAACACCTTGTTGACTTTAGAGGGAAATTGTAAGAGCTAAAAAAGAAAGGTTACTTCTGATTCTATTATCTATTCGAATTTGAATCAAGGCTTACTTCTTGAATGTTTTACCATCTAAATATATAATTGTATAGTTATATTTTGATAAATAGGAGGTTTTAATGCAGGGAGATAACCTCGCACTTAAGGCAAAACTCTTTAGGGGCTTTGCTGACCCCTCTCGTCTTGCGGTGCTTGAGGCCCTAAAGGACGGAGCAAGGTGTGTTTCTGAAGTTGTAGGGATTACGGGTCTTTCCCAGCCTAACGTATCAGCACACCTTTCCTGTCTTGAGGACTGCGGGCTTGTAAAGAAGAGAAAAAAAGGCAGATACGTCTACTATCAGATAGCAAACAAAAAGGTTTTAAGGCTCCTATCTCAGGCTGAAGAGATACTCTCTGAGGTGGGAGAAGAGGTGTATAAATGTACCAGGTACTAGGTGTTACCGTGGTGTTTTTGGATACCTTGCTTCAGATACTAAAGGAGTTTTTATATCTAACCCTAAGTGTTAGCCCATACTTTCTTATGGGAGCTGCTTTTAGCTCAGCTTTACAGACTTATCTTAAGGGAGGGTTTGTATCCAGGTATGTGGGGAAAGGGGCTTTTTCCCTTCTAAATGCAAGCGTTCTTGGAGCTGTTCTTCCGGGCTGTGCCTGTGCTACAATCCCCATGGCAGAGGGGCTTAAAAGACTAGGGGCGGGTCTTGGAACCGTAACCGCATTTATCATGATATCACCCCTTTTAAGCCCCATTACCGTGCTTATTACCTATGGTATGCTTGGCTGGGAGATAACGGTGGCAAGGGTTTTCTTCTCCTTTGTTGGGGCTCTTTTAATAGGTCTTGTGCTAAACGGCCTTGAAAGATACGGGGTAGCTGGTTTTGGTATTAAGACCCATAATCCAAGGCTCATTCGGGGCCTTACCGTTAGGGAAGAGTCCTGTTATATCGAAGAAAACCAGGGTTTTTTTGGAAATCTTATATCAACTGTAAGGGAGCTTTTAAGGTACTTTCTTATAGGAATGCTTATTGCATCCGTTTTAACCACATTTGTTCCGGAGGGCTCTATTTCCAGGTACATGGTTGCTTCCGGGGTTTTAGCCTATGTTGTGGCTGCTTTTGTGGGAATACCTCTTTACGTTTGTGAGGGAGAGGAGGTTCCGATAACGTTTGCACTTCTAAAGATGGGGCTTGGTGTTGGGCCTGCTTTTACCTTCCTTATGGGATCAGTGGGTACGTGTTTGCCAACGATAATTATGGCCCAAAAGATTATAGGTAAAAGAGCAGTTCTTCTCTATACGTTAAGCTGGTTTGTCTTTGCTATGGGTTCTGGGTTTTTGGTAAGCAAAGCCATCTTATAAAATTTCCCCTTGACTTTCCACTAGACTGGAAGGGTTATAGTTTTTTTAGAACAATTAAACAAGGGAGGTGATAAGGTATGGAGCCAAGAGAAAGGATATCTCTTTGTCCTGTGTGTGGGGCATGTCCGGAGGTAGAGGTTTACGATGATGAGGTAAGAATAGGTGAAGAGGGAAACATGGTAAGGCTGAGTGTGGAGGAGTGGAACACGCTTGTTGATAAGATTCTAAGCGGTGAGCTAAAGAAGCTTTAAGCTGCGTTATTGAGGAGGGTGGAGGTATTCCACCTTCCTCGTTTACAAATTGGGGTGCATCTATGAAGGAAAAGACCCTTTTTATAGGACAGGTAGCAAGGCAAACAGGCATTAACCCAAAGACCATACGCTACTACGAAGAGATTGGTCTTTTACCCAGGCCCAGGCGAGGGGATAATAACTACAGGGTTTACTCAGAGGATACTGTAATAAGGATTAAGTTCATAAAGAAGGCTAAAAGCCTTGGGTTTACCCTTAAAGAGATTAGAGAGATTCTTGCCTTAAGGGATAGGGGTTTTAAGCCCTGCAGTCATGTAAGAAGCCTGTTAAAGCAGCGGATTTTTGATGTTGAGCAGAAGATTTCTGAGTTAACCGCACTTAGGGGTCAGCTTAAAAGGCTTCAAAGTGAGTGGGAAAGGGTGCAAACGCTAGAGGACAGCAAGGGTGAGGGAATCTGTCCTCAAATCGAGAGTGTGGTAGTTAAGCTTACAAAAAGACCTTTTACAAAATAGATTGCCAATTGTTTTTTGAATCTTTAAGACATGTGTGATAATCTGGAGGTAGTTAGCGGGGTTATTTAATTTCTTTATAGCTGCTACTTTAAGGCAGTTAAAAGGGGGTAGATATGAGAAGGTCATTTTCTGTTTTTTTATCCTTTCTGGTAATAGGGGTTTTGCCCCTTTTTCATGGGGAGGCTCTTGCAAAGAAAAAAGAGCCTCAGTTTACAAGGGACTTTCGACTTGGGGACTGCATGTTTAAAACAACCGGAGAAAATCCCTATTTCATCCTTAAGATTGGTTATCAACTGGTACTTGAAGGGGTAGAAGATGGGGAAACCACAAGAGTTACAATCACCGTTTTACCTGAAACCCAAAACGTCTTGCTTCCAGATATTGGGGTTGTAAAAACAAGGGTTGTTGAGGAGAGGGAATGGGTAGATGATTCTCTTATAGAGGTCTCAAGAAACTTCTTTGCAATATGTGATAAAACAAACGATGTTTTCTATTTTGGTGAGGATGTTGATGTATGTGAAAGTGGCCTTGTCGAAAACGGAGGTGGTTTTTTGTGTAACGGTGAGGAGCCAAGCCATGAGGGAGCATGGCGTGCAGGTGAACCCGATGGGGATGGTCTAGCAGAGCCAGGTTTGATTATGCCTGGAACCTTTCTTCTGGGGTCAAGGTACTTCCAGGAAATTGCTGATGATATTGCCATGGACCGTGCGGAGCATGTAGAGATGGGACTCAGTGTTGATACAGAGGCCGGTTTTTTTGAGAGCTGTGTAAGGATAGTTGAGACAACTCCCCTTGAACCAAAGTCAGAGAGTGAGAAGATATACTGTCCTGGAGTTGGACTGGTTATAGACGATGTAGTTGAGCTTATCGAATTTGGTTTTATTTAAAGATAAAAGGCTATCCCCGTAAATACGGGTTGGTTATTAGAGTCCTAAAATTGCTAAAAAGATGGTCATATTGTGCTTAAATAATAATCGTTTAACTGGATTAAACTGCTGGTTTTTATAAAATTCTCCTGGCATGGAATTTGCAAATTACAATGATATATCCATAATAAGGGGAGGTTATGAAATGAACAGGTTAGCATTTGTTTTGGGAGTATCTTTAATACTGCCCCTTTTGTTTTTATCTTCTTTAGAACAAAGCTCCTCTAGGGCTTCTGAGGAAGATGAGATTAACAAGCTTATAGAGACGGCAATGACTCCTGAAGAGCATATGAAGATAGCTGATTACTATGAGAAAGAAGCGGCTCGGATGGAGAAGAAAGCAAGGGTTCATGCTTCTATGGCTGACTCATACAGGAAAAGAAGTAAACCTTTAACAGGTCTTGCCAAACACTGTTCAAATCTTGCCAAGAAGTATGGAGAAGCTGCCAAGGAATATAAAAACATGGCAATGGAACATAGAAAGATGGCTGAAGAGATGCATAAGATGCATAAGTAATTCCTCCTTCAGGAAACAAAAATGAAAGAGCACAATCATCTGGGTGAAAAGAACGGTGCTCATAGAGAACATAAGATGCCCCATAAAGGACATAGAATGGATAGGAACCACACTCATGCACACCACGACCACCACGCTCACATGGTGGCTGATTTTAGAAGACGATTCTGGATATCGCTTGTAATTACGATTCCAATAGTTCTTCTCTCACCCATGATTCAGGGCTTTCTTGGCCTGAGGGAAGCCTTAAGTTTTCCCGGTCAGCTTTATCTTCTTTTTGCCCTTTCTTCTTTTGTTTTCTTTTACGGTGGTTACCCGTTTCTTAAGGGAATATTTGATGAGCTGAGATCTGCAAAACCGGGTATGATGACCCTTATTGCCATAGCTATATCTGTTGCCTATATCTATAGCGGTGCGGTTGTATTTGGACTTAGGGGAAAGATATTTTTCTGGGAGCTTGCTACCTTAATTGACATAATGCTTCTTGGACACTGGATTGAGATGAGATCCGTTATGGGTGCATCAAAGGCACTTGAGGAGCTTGCAAAGCTTATGCCCTCAGATGCTCACAGGCTGAGGCCTGATGGGAGTATAGAGGATGTGCCGTTAAGTGAGCTCAGGCAAGGGGATAGGGTTGTTGTTAAGCCTGGGGAAAAGATTCCTGCAGATGGTGAGGTTATAGAGGGGGAGACGTTTGTAAATGAGGCAATGCTTACAGGGGAGTCAAAACCGGTATTTAAGAAACCGGGTGATAAGGTTATAGGGGGTTCTGTAAACGGAGAGGGGTCTATTGTTGTGGAGGTTAAAAAAACCGGTAAGGACTCATACCTTTCTCAGGTGATAGAGCTTGTTAGAGAGGCTCAGGAAAGCAAGTCAAGAACGCAGGATTTGGCAGGTAGAGCAGCGGTCTGGCTTACGGTTATAGCCCTTGTTGGCGGTGCAGTAACCTTTTTCGTGTGGTTTGTGGTAATCGGCAAGGATTTTGTCTTCTCCCTTGAGAGAACGGTAACCGTTATGGTTATAACGTGCCCCCATGCACTGGGTCTGGCAGTTCCTCTTGTGGTTGCGGTATCAACCGCTATCTCTGCCAGGAATGGGCTTCTTATAAGAAACCGTGCCGCATTTGAAAGGGCTAGAGGGATTCAGGCAATCATATTTGATAAAACCGGAACCCTTACTGAGGGAAGATTTGGGGTTACCGACATAGTTACCTTTAAAGAAGATATTGGTACCGATGAGGTTCTTAAGTATGCTGCATCGGTAGAGGCGCATTCTGAGCATCCCATTGCAAGGGGGATTGTTTCCTCTTCTAGGGAGAGCTTTCCTGTAGAGGGGTTTAGGGCGATCAGGGGAAAGGGGGTAGAGGGAAAGGTAAACGGTAAGGATATAAAGGTTGTAAGCCCTGGATACCTCAGGGAAAGGGGTATAGAGGTTAGGGATGAGCGTGTTAAAAGGTTTTCTTCACAGGGAAAAACCGTGGTTTTTGTAATGGTTGATGAGGAGGTAAAGGGTGCAATTGCCCTTGCTGATATCATAAGACCGGAATCGAAGGAGGCAATCTCTAGGCTTAAGGGTATGGGTATTCAGTGCATGATGCTTACGGGGGATAACAGAGAAGTTGCCAGATGGGTTGCTGAGGAGATTGGGCTTGATGAGTATTTTGCTGAGGTTTTGCCCCATGAGAAGGCACAGAAGGTAAAAGAGGTTCAGTCAAGAGGCATGATTGTGGCAATGGTTGGTGATGGTGTAAACGATGCACCTGCTCTTGCACAGGCCGATGTTGGTATAGCAATAGGAGCTGGAACAGACATTGCTGTGGAAACGGCAGACATTGTCCTTGTAAGGAGCAATCCCCTTGATGTGGTAGCCGTAGTTGGTCTTGCCAGGGCAACGTATAGAAAGATGGTTCAGAACCTTTTGTGGGCAACGGGTTATAACGTTGTTGCAATCCCACTTGCAGCAGGTGTGCTTTATCCTCTTAGGATACTTTTAGGCCCAGCGCTTGGTGCGGTTTTAATGTCGATAAGCACGGTAATTGTTGCAATTAACGCCAGGTTCTTAAAGGTTGAAAAATAGGATTGTTTTGTTGCTTATTTAATCACAATTCCAAAGCCAAAGTGGAAGAAGGGGTGGAAAAAAAACGGGTGAAATCCAAAAAATCCAAAGTGATGAGGTGGATGAAAGAAAAATGGATGATGAAAGCCATGAAAATGATGAAAGTGAAGGTGGTGTCTTTGGAATCCATGATGGAAGTGATGCCTGTTAAAACCAAAATGGTAGTGTCTGCTGTAGTGGTAGTTTCTAGGGAAGTAGTAGGGGTTATGTCCTGGGCTTGAAACTGGAACCACCAGGGTGAGTGATAAGGTAAGTATTAAAAAAAGAATAAGCTTTTTCATATCCTTACCTCCTTTTAAATGGATTAATCTATACGGAAACGGTGCCTGCTATGACTTCTGGGATAAGACCAGTATTGCCCCTTATGCCAGTTTCTGTGTAGGTGCTTTAGTCTATGGTGTCCGCTCCTATGTAGCCGCTCAAGGCTTTGGTGGAGGTGTTTGTGTGAACTGAGAGAAAGGTTTTCTCTGTGGGCTTTTTCGTGAATGTCTTTAAGCTCTCTGTGAAGCCTTCTGTGTTTGTGCTTTAACTTGCTGTGTAGGTAGTGGTGCTCTAAATGATAATCGTATTCCGGATAGATATAGTATTCTGGATAGTAGTAGCCATATGGATGGTGCCTGGATTCACCTTCTAGGATATGGTTGGAGGTCGGTATGGTACATGAAACGGAAATAAAAAAGGCTATTACAGTAACTGTAAAAAACAGTATCTTTCTAACATCTACCCCATTTCCCTGTCCCTTATGTATAAGTTTAGCCAACTCAAGATAGATAAGCAAAGAGTGTATAGGAGCAGGTCATGTATTTATCAGATTAATACTATTGCACCGGGGAAGTATCTGTCTTACTAAAAAATTGCCGCTTTTAAAAACCCGCTTGCCGGTGATATGGGTAATCTTTAAAAATTTCTGGTCAGGGTTTTAAGGCTTGATTACTGCTATCTCATTTAATCCTGTTCCAAATCTTTATGCTCTCCTTGGCTACATAGCTTCTTAGTTTATCAAAGGAAGGATTTGCTGGTTTATAGTTGTCAATATCATAAACTATCTCTACATATGTCATTGAAAAAGGCTTACATATTATTAATCCTTTACCATCTCCTTCAGTCATCCATCCAATTACAGACCCATCGTGTTTGATCTCAAATATACCCTCACTGTTAACATCACCATCAAGTTTCTCTATGTTCCAGCCCCCCAGTTCAATCATTTTTTTTATTGCTTCTACCCTTGTCATATCCTACCTTTAAAAGCTTTGTATAGTTTAACCTTTAATTATCCTTCTCCAGAGAGAAACTTTATATCTTCTGTATCATTTTCCACAATAGTGCCTATAGTAGGGTTTCCGTAATTTTTTTGTATCCTCTCCAAAGTTTTCTCAACCTCTCTTAAACGCCTCCTAATATGTTCCAGTTCCCATTTGGTCTCTCTTAATTCCTCTAAAACAACCTTGAGTATATCTTGCCTGGGAAACTCACCAAAACCAGGTACGTTTGCTTTTTCTATAGAATATAAATCATCTTTTGGATCAAAGACTCAATCACTCCTTCTTTTTCTATTTTTATCCCTCATATGCAGTTTTTAATTTAATTCTGATAAAAAGATTATACCAAAATACCTCATTACAAGCACCATTTTTAAATCTGGCAAATACAAAAAACGCTAAGCCCCTGTTTCAGCCCCTTATATTGTCTTACAAATGGGATAATCCTAAGTGGAGGACCAGAGTCTACCTGCAGTTATAGGTTTCCTATCAAAGCTAGTGCGTAAAAAAACCAGATTCCCTTTTGGTTCTTGCTTTATAACCATAAGGTGTGATAAAATTAAAATACCGGTGGTGGTTGTTATCCTGGGTCAAAGTCTTTCCTTAGGGACTTTGGCCCGGGATTTTTTGTTCTATTGTAGAAAACTATCTTTGTCATTTCTGCAGCAATAACATAGAGCAAAACGATCAACCCTAGAACGTAAAGGAATGAAGCAGGAAGTGGTTGAAACCCAAATATCTTGGCAACAGGGGTCCAGGGTAAAAGAAGTGTTACAATGACAACCAAAAAGGTCATTATCAAAAGATACCTGCCGGGTAGGCTCTTAAAGAAAGGTCTCCTGGTGCGAATAACAAGGACGATTATAGAGGCTGATATAACGGACTCGATAAACCAGCCCGTTCTGAATTGCTCCTGGGTGGCATGAAGCAGGGAAATAAGCACGCCAAATGTTACATAGTCGAAGACTGAACTCAGGATACCAAAGGTAGCCATAAAATCCCGTATGAACCTTATGTTCCATTGCCTGGGTCTTTCAATGAGTTCACTGTCCACGCTGTCGGTAGCTATGGTTATTTCAGGCAGATCCGTAAGCAGATTGGTAAGCAGAACCTGCTTAGGAAGAAGTGGAAGAAAGGAAAGGAAGAGGGAAGCTCCAGCCATACTGAACATATTCCCGAAGTTGGCGCTTGTTGCCATAAAAACATATTTAAGTGTGTTTGCAAAGGTTACCCTTCCTTCACGAACACCTTCTACAAGGACACCCAGATCCATCTTGAGAAGTACTATATCGGCTGCTTCTTTGGCAACATCTACTGCACTGTCAACCGATATACCAACATCGGCAGTATGGAGGGCAGAGGTATCGTTGATTCCATCTCCTAAATAACCAACAACGTTTCCGGATTTTCTAAGGGCCCGAATGATTTGTTCCTTCTGATTTGGTTCAACTTCGGCAAACACATCCACCTCACCTGCCCGTTTTATGAGTGCTTCATCGCTCATGTTTCGAATCTGGGAACCCGTGATAATCCTCTGACCCAATAACCCAACCTGTTCGCTTATGCTGGCTGCAACCAGGTGGTTGTCTCCTGTTATTATCTTAAGTGTTATGCCAAGTTCCTTTAATTTTTTTACCGTTTCAGTAACGCCCGGCTTGAGTGGATCGGAGAAAATCAAGAAACCCACAAAGGTCATCATGGTTTCATCCTCTTTAGTTATAACCGATTTAGAACCGACAACCCGATATGCAACACCAAGAGTGCGAAAGCCTCTATTGCTTAAATCCTCAAAGCGACTCTGGATTTGCTCACCTATTGTGTTCAGATCCACTACTTTTCCATCAGAGGTTTCAGCCAGAGAGCAAACGGAGAGCACATTGGGAAGAGCTCCTTTTGTAACAATGATGTTTGTATTGTCCCGTGAGACAAGGATGCTTAACCTCTTGCGAATGAAATCGTAGGGAACTTCATCCAGCTTACGGTATCGGGACATATCGAACTGGTAATTGGTACGGATCACATCATCAATCGGATTTGTAAAACCACTCTGGAAAAAGGCATTTATATAGGCAAGCAAAAGAACCTTTTCGCTTTCATTCCCCTCAACATCGATAGCACAATTGAGTTTCATAACACCCTGTGTAAGGGTTCCCGTCTTATCAGAACAGAGCACGTTCATACTGCCAAGATTCTCTATAGATGCTAGGCGCTTTACAATTACCTTCTCAAGTGCCATACGTTTGGCACCGTGAGCAAGGTTAATACTTATAATCGCTGGTAGGAGTTGCGGGGTTAGCCCAACTGCAAGTGCAAGGGAAAAGAGAAAAGAATCCAGGATCGGGCGTTTAAGGTAAACATTTATGGCAAAAATAGCAATTACAAGTATGAAGGTAACCTCCATGAGGAAGTACCCAAACTGCTTTACCCCCTGTTCAAACTCTGTTTCTGGGGGTCTCAGTTTTAGTCTTTGCGCAACTTTTCCAAACTCGGTATTGACACCTGTACGTACAACAACTGCCTTTGCGGTTCCGCTAACCACATGAGTTCCTATAAAAAGGCTGTTTGTCCGCTGGCTTAGGGGTGTATCCACTTTCAGTATTCCGGCTGTTTTTTCTACAGGATAGGTTTCACCCGTTAAGGTTGCTTCGTTAACAAATAGATCCTTAGCTTCCAGAATAAAACAGTCTCCTGGTATAACATCACCAGCGTTTAAAACCACAATGTCTCCGGGTACGATCTCTTCCACCGGAACATCAGTTGGGCTTCCATTGCGAAGCACCGTTGCTTTTACCTGTACGATGGCCAGAAGCTTCTGAACTGCATCCACTGCTCCTTTTTCCTGCCAGAATCCGAGAAGACCGCTTACCAGAACAATCACAAGTATTATAAGTGCTTCGGTAGGATCACCCAAGAAAAGGGATAACACCGATGCAAGTATAAGCATAATTACAATCGGGCTCTTAAATTGAGACCCAAGTAGCATAAGTGCATTTAACCGTTTTTTGGATTTTAGAAGATTGGGACCAAATTGTAAAAGACGTTTCTTTGCTTCACCATCTGTCAGTCCCTGAGGCGTTGTTTCAAGTTGCTTAAGCAACTCAAAAGACTCAAGACTCCAGAATGCTAACGGCTCTTGTTTCATAGCAGGCGATACTTCAATTATAGAAAACCACGGTATTCTTGCAAACCGGAATGGGGCTAATATAAGTATGAACCAGGGTTAGAAACGGGGATTCGTCTCTTAGAAGGAATGGTAAAATATGTTATCGGAGTATTGAGGTTTTCCCTAAACTCTTAGCTTGCTAACTTGAGTCCCTGTCTTTCCTGACCACAACCTGGATTAGAAATCCTATTCTCAGTAGATAATCTAGGAATAGGGGAAAAGACTAACCTCCGGAAAGAGAAGGGGGTAAGTGTCTGTACTTAGCCCCTTCTCTTATTTAGTTCAGATTACTGTACCCCTTGGGTATGTGGCTCAGGATGGCTTTCCTCATGCATTGTGTCAGTATCTGATTGAACCTTTCTTATAGAGGTTACTTTTCTCTCCTCTATCTTTACCTCTACCTTGTCTCCTTCCTTTATTCCCTCTAACATCTTTGGGTCAGCTGCCTTTAGTATATGGGATTTACCGGTTTCATCTTTAACCGTAAACAACCCATCTTTAATGTGTACTACCTCACCCTTAAGCTCCTGTACTGGGTTGGCTTTTGTCTTTGCAAATGAGCCTACAGTTCCCAGGATAAGCCCAAGGGTTATTAGCCCAAATGTAAAGAGTCTTTTCATCTAAGGGTACCTCCTTTGGTGTAAGGTTTATATACCCATATAATGTTTGCAATATCTATACCAGGTTGTTTCTTAGTATTTAATTCAGTCTTTTAAATGGGTTAGGTGTATAGAAACACTCCCATTGTGTATTGGTAAACAGTGCAAATTGTGTATGCATACACAGAGCACTGAACCAGGCGTATAACTGTGACAACTCATTTCAATTTGGAAAATCAAAAGAAATTCTCTTTATTAAAAGGAGATTAATCATGGGAACTGTAAACGTTAGAATCCCAGAAGAGTTGAGAGATACGGTGAACTACTCCCAGCTTACGCAGGGAGCTTCCTGCTTCCAAGAGTTGAGTTGCCCACTGAGAACCAACTCAGCAGGTATTGCTCTCCTCTCCACAGGCTCTTCGGGTGGTCCCCACCCTGCTAATCTCCAAATGTTTAATGCAGAATTTAGGTCTCTTGGTAACTCAACCCCACAG
>BEIN01000019.1 GCA_002898375.1 bacterium HR37
CCTTGATAGGGACTACTACGGTAGCAGGTACCTTGCTATGGGTGTTCTCTTCTGCCTTATGGGAGATATGAAAAGGGGGATAAGGTGTCTTCTTAGGGCGCTCATTCTGAACCCGTATAACGTAAGGACCTACTTCTATCTTGCTCTTTCTTTTGGAGGGGTAAATCTTTTTAAAAAGATAAGGAAGCTTATCGAGATTAGAAAGCTTAGATCCTAGATTTAATGGCTATCAAAGCAGACGGGTTAGCTGGCGTTGGGAAGACAGGGTATCTGTCCCTTATCTTTAGGGGTTTTAGATACTACAGGGGATTTCTCTCCCATCAGCTGGATTTGCTATGGCATCTTGTAAAGCGTGATTTTACCCTGCGTTATAAGGGATCTGTGTTAGGGATTCTCTGGTCGCTTCTTCTTCCTCTGGCTCAACTCCTTGTCTTGGTTTTTCTCTTTCAACGTGTTATTCCTCTGGGTATAGACGCTTATCCTGCCTTTGTTTTTACCGCTCTGCTGCCCTGGACCTGGTTTAGTAGCTGTTTAAACTCAGCAGGTAGCCTTTTTCTCAGCAATAGAGACCTTATAAAGAAACCTGGTTTTCCACCTTGCATACTCGTTGGGGTAAATACACTCTCAAACCTCCTTCTTTTTCTTGTGGTTCTACCTGTACTTGTTATTATGATTGTTGCATTCTATGGTAAACCTCTTACCCCCTACTTTCTGCTTTTGCCCTTGCTTCTTGTTGTAAACGTGGTGCTTATATGGGGGGTGAGCCTTTTTGTTGCCACCCTTAATGTTTTTTATCGTGATATACAGTATATAGTGAGCGTTTTTGTTATGCTTTTATTTTATCTAACCCCTGTCTTCTACAGCACGAGTGCAATTACCGAGGGTTACCGCTTTTTGTATAATCTGAATCCGGTAGCGGTTTTAATTCAGAGCTACAGGGCAGTTATCTTTTTTGGTAGGGCTCCTGAGTGGGGATTCCTCTTTATTGCTTCTGTGCTCTCTTTGCTTAGCTGTGTGGTTGGTTATGTGTTTTACAGAAAGAAACTACACGAAATCGTTGACTATATCTGAAAATGTCAAAGGTTCTGATTTTAGAGTCCGTATCTAAAAGCTTTTCTGTGCAGCGCAATCGTCCACTCACGATTAGGGAGCTTCTGGTGCAGTCCCTTCTTGGGAGAGAAAGCAAAAAGCACACCGTCTGGGCTCTACGGGATATCAGTTTTTCCGTTAGACAGGGTGAGGTTCTTGGTATCATCGGACATAATGGGGCTGGTAAAAGTACCCTTCTTCGGTTGATAAGCGGGGTCAGTTACCCTACCAGAGGATGCATTAAACGGTTTGGTCGTATTGGAAGCCTTCTTGAGCTTGGCACAGGTTTTCATCCCGATATGACGGGTCGGGAAAACCTGCTTACAGCGGGTATTCTAAACGGTCTTACCAGCCGTCAGGTTAAGATGCTTGAGGAAGAAATTGTGGAGTTTTCCGAGTTAAGAGAGTTTATTGACCAGCCGGTTAGAACATACTCAAGTGGTATGTACTTGAGGCTTGCCTTTTCTGTTGCCATTCACTTTGATCCGGATATCCTCGTTGTTGATGAGGTTCTGGCAGTTGGTGACCTTAGGTTTCAGCAAAAGTGTCTTGAGAGGTTCAGGGCTTTTAAAAACGCAGGTAAGACCCTGGTTTTTACATCCCATAGCATTGATCAGGTTAAAAACCTCTGTGATGAGGTGGTGGTTCTTGAAGAGGGCAGGATGGTTATGAAAGGTGATCCCCAAAACGCTATAGATTGCTACAACGAGCTTATGCGTGAGCGAACGGAGAGACAGAAGGCAAGGGTTTTTGGAAAGGTGGAAGAGCAAGCTGTATTGGCAGGTAAACGGGGTAAGCGCCTTGGGACACATGAGGCTGTTATCACCGATGTTTGCTTCTACGATACACGGGGAAGAGCTATAAGTGGTTTAGGTAGTGGAGAAGGATTAACGGTTGAGCTTAAATACAGGATCGTAAAACCGGTTGGTGATCTCGCTCTTATTCTGGGTATATACGATGAGGGAAACACAAAGTGCTTTGAAACACATATCCCATCCTTTAGAGAAACCTTTGGTTTCCTTGGTAAGCAGGGAAGCATCTTCTGCTCTATTCCGGAGCTTCCGCTGCTTCCTGGGCGCTACTACCTGAATTTAGGTCTCTATCCCCCTGATTGGAACTATGTCTACGATTACCACTGGCAGATGCACGGGATTGATGTGGTTGGTAAAAGGCTCCCTCATGCATCGGGTATAGTTTCACTGAACCTCGTCTGGTCTGCATGTAATGGGAATGAAGATGTTGCAGGAAGGTAGGTATGGCAACTGCAGTTTTGGATATAGAGTTTGAAAACCCCCCGGATAAGATTACAGGGCTTGAGCGCTATAGTCGTGCACTTGTTCTTATCAGGCTAAACGGAAGGCCTGTTGGAAAGGTGTTTGTACCTGTTACAGATGGGTGTGTGTGGCGTAGTGAAATACATGAGGCTCTTATGAGCTCTGTTGACTGGCCTTTCTGGGAAAGTTTGCTTCACAGTTACCTGAAATGGGATGAGATGCGCAGAAAAAACTTTCCCCTGCCAAGGGCAACGGTTGCTGTATGTACCAGGGATAGAACCGAAGACCTAAAACGCTGTATAGAGGCTCTGATAGATATAGTTGATGAGGGACATGAGCTTGTTGTGGTTGATAACTGTCCCTCAACCGATGCAACTTATAGGCTTATACAGGGCTACAGAAAGATTCGCTATATACGTGAGGATAGAGCCGGTTTAAACGTTGCCCGTAATAGGGCACTACGTGAGACAAGATATGAGATAGTTGCGTTTTGTGATGATGATGCTGTTGCAGACCGCGGGTGGCTCCAGGCCCTTCTTCTTAACTTTGATGACCCAAGAGTTATGTGTGTTACGGGTTTAACCATGCCACTTGAATTGGAAACTGAGGCACAGGAGTGGTTTGAGCAGTATAGCTCCTTTGGGAAGGGTTTTAGACGAATGGTCTTTGATAGCTCTAATATCAATCCGCTGGCAGCGGGAAGCAGGGTAGGAGCAGGTGTTAATATGGCCCTTCGCCGCAGCGTGCTTAAATGTGTTGGCCCTTTTGATGAGGCCCTTGATGCCGGAACCCCTACCTTCTCGGGCGGGGATACCGAGATGTTCTCAAGGATTCTTGCCTACGGATACCGTATTGTATATGAGCCAGCAGCCCTAAGCTGGCACAGACACAGACGCACATTGGAGGAGCTAGTAAAAACCATGTACGGTTACGGTGTCGGTGTGTATGCCTTCTGGACACGCAGTGCGCTGGTTGAGGGTGAGTTTGTAAACGTTATCAGGGCTGCCTGGAACTGGTTCTTTCGTTATCAACTGCGCCATCTTGTGCGCTCGTTTCTAAGACGACCTGGAAGTGTTCCTCCAGAAGTTGTTCTGGCTGAGCTTAAAGGCTGTGCTATGGGACCGTGGGCATATCTGCGCTCCCGTAGGGCTCTAAACTCAAGAAACGGGAAAAAGAGGGTTTTATGAAAGTCACTGTGGTCATCCCGACACACAACAGAAGTGCGTTAGTGGTTAAAAACGTTTCTTCACTCTGCAATCAGAGCTATTCTTCTGCAGACTTTGAGGTTATCGTTGTAGCTGATGGCTGCATGGATGATACGGTGGATGCGTTAAGAAAACTCTCTACCCCTTTTTCCCTTACTGTAGTTGAGCAACCATGGGGTGGTCCAGCTGTTGCGCGTAACCGTGGTGCGGCCTTGGCAAAAGGGGATCTCCTGATATTTCTTGATGACGATATTGAGCCAACACAAACCCTTGTTGAGGCACATGTGCGCGCTCACAGGCTTAAACCTGGACATGTGGTAATAGGTTACTGCCCACCTGTATTTAGGGGGAAGAAGGGTTTTTTTAGCATCTGTATGCTGGTTAGCTGGGAGAACACGTTTTCTGCCATGCATCGAATTGGTTACCGCTACACGTATAGGGATTTACTTAGCGGAAACTTCTCCATTGAATCCGCTCTTTTCTCACGGATTGGGGGTTTTGACCCGGCTTTCTGGTGTCAGGAGGACGGTGAGCTTGGTTTAAGGCTGATTAAATCGGGTATCCCTTTTTTCTTTGCTTCTGATGCCGTAGGTTACCATCATGAGACTTCGGACCTTAACCGTTCTCTTAAGAGAAAGTATGAGGAGGGAAGGGCTGATGTTTTAATGGGCTATCGTCACCCGGATGTTATCTCTGTACTGCCACTATGTAGGCTTAGGCTATGGCTTCTGGGTTATATAGCTTATGTGCTCGTTTTTAGGTGGCCAAAAACTGGCAAGGTGGTCTCTTTTCTTTTAAAACACATGCTCTATTTTATGGAGAAGCTAGGGCTTAGGTACCGGTGGCAAAGGATTTTAGGCTTTCTAAACACCTACTGGTACTGGTGTGGGGTGGCAGAGGAGCTTGGAACAGAACAGGCACTTGAGGGTTTCTTAAAGAGCGGACTCTCTAAAACCGGAAGTGGGTCTGAGGTTGAGATTGACCTTGTTGAGGGATTGGATGTTGTTGGGGAAAAACTTGATATGGTAAGGCCTGAAGCGGTAAGTATCTACTACCGTGGGAGGTTTGTTGGTCGTATTCCCCATGAGCCTGGTGCTGAGCGATTGGGCTCTATTCACCTCCGTTCCGTGTTAGCAGGAGAACTTGCCTGGCCTTTTTTAAGGGCCATAATGGTTGATGGTGTCCTTGGAGGGCTTGGATACGGTGGAAAGAAGCCATTTGAATAATCCCTGCTTGGATAGTGAGTCTGCCTTTGGTAGCGGGGTTTTAGGGTCTGCCTAATACGAAAGTAAGAATACGTATATGTTTAAATCTTTTTTTGCCATTCAAACTATTACCAAAGTCTGCTTGAATTTAAATCTCGGTAAAATACAATCTAAGGTAGCCATTATAGGGAGTTTCCTGTAGCTGAGTGGCGGAAGCATATCTTTTATCTGATTAGAACATTAATAGCCTTTCTTTCTTTAATTATGGAGAGTTTAAAAACCACAAAGTTATTTGTTTGCTATATACCCGGGATGGATCTTAGGAGGATAAGTCCCGATAATTTCCCTTATGTTGCCAACCTTTTTGGTTCCTATCCCTGGGCAAAGATAAAAACCCTTCCAAGTGTGGAGCTGGTTCCGAGTTTGATCACCGGTGTTTATCCGCATGAGCACGGTATATGGCAGGTTAAACTAAAACCCAGATTAAATACCTCTTTACTGGATAGTCTTCTGGACAGAGTACCCGATATTGTAACAACCACCTTTCAGTGTGTTGTTCATTTCTTTAATCAGTCTTTTGATCTGGCTGCGATTCCCTATAGAAGGCGAAGGGCATTTGATTTAAAGAGGTTTAAATACACAAGACGTGAGAAATCAAAAGAGATCCTGTTTAGGATCGGTGGTGTGGAGTCCATATTCAGCGTACTTGGTAGAGAGGAGAGCATTTACGTATTTAACAAGAAGATTAAAGATCTGGATAGTTTGCTCTATAGAGTGTGTTCGGGAAGCTATAGGCTGGAGTTTCTGGAATTATATGCACTTGATATACTGCAACACTGGAATCTGGATAATCCCGGCAGGATGAAGGGCTTCTACAGAAAGGTAGATAACTTTGTCGAGAGACTCTACAAAAAATGCAAGACCAAAGGTGTTACCCTGGTCCTGTTATCAGACCACGGACAGGAATACGTAAAGGGGGTAATAGATATAAGGAAGAAGCTAGGGGATCTGGATCTGTCTGAGGATGAATACGATTTCTATATAGAGGTTCCCATGGCTAGGTTCTGGTTTCACACCGATAGGGCACGTAATAAGATTACTGATATGCTCCACGGTATGGAAAGTGGAACCGTTCTATCCTACAGGGATATGCACAGATACAATGTAAAATTTGAGGATAAGGCATATGGTGAGATCTACTTTATAGCAAAACCCGGCTATATATTTTTCCCTCACGATTACTATCAGCCTCTTGCAAACCTTTTCCTTGGTATTTCGGATTGGCAGCAGAGGAGCCGTATTTTTAATCCCGTACACAGGGGAAGTCACGGTTATCTTCCCTGCTCTGAATCAGAAAAAGGCTTTATCATGATTTTAGATAACACCTACAGGGTTAATAGAAGAGAAGTTGATATAATAGATATTGCTCCGTCTTTACTGGAACTGGTGGGTTATAAGAGAACGCCGTTTATGAGGGGAAGCTCTATATTTATTCAGTAGTCTCTTGCTTATTGGGAGTTTAATGGGTGTAAAAGGGGTTTTGTTTTTTCTGTTAAGAGTGGCTGTTGCTTTAGGGATTCTTTTTTATCTTTTAAAAAAGATACCCATATCAAGGGTTATTGATTCGCTTCTCTCCGTTAACTTGGGTTTTGTATTTTCTGCTTTCTTGGCATCCATTCTCCTACAGCTTGTTCTGGCATACAGGTTAAGGCTTTTAACCGAAAAACAGAAAATAAACATCTCCACTTTTGATCTTCTTTGCATCAATTTATCTGCAGTTTTCTATGGGCTTTTCCTCCCGGGGGGTAATTTAACAGGTGGGGTGGTCCGTTTCTATAAGCTCTCTGGTTTAAGTGATAGTAGGGGAGGGGTTCTTGTATCTATGGTATTTGATAGGGTGGTTGCTACAGTTACCCTGTGTGTAATTGGAGGGTTTTTCTGGTTGCTTGATTTTTCAAATCTAATGACGGTATCCATAATTGCGCTTATGGAGGACTTTTTCTTGTATGTGCTGGGTTTTTCTCTAGAGGAGTCATTTCCTTTAATAAGAGGTGGGAGAAGGTATCTCTAGTTCCCAAGAGATTTGGAAGTTTGTACTTATCGTTAAGCCGGTATCGACATGCTTCCCCTGGCTTTATCTTGCTAGTTGTCTTTATCTCCTTGTTTGCCCAGTTGTTTGGTGTTCTTATCTACTATGTACTGGCGGCATCTCTTAAGCTGGAACTCTCTTTTGTTACGATTGGATGGATTAGGTCTGCTGTGGTCCTTGCAACCATGTTTCCTGTATCCTTTTCCGGTTTGGGAATCAGGGAGGGGGTTTTGCTTGTACTGCTAAAGCCCTTTGAGGTTTCAGAGAAGGAGGCACTGGCTTTATCGTTTCTTGTGTTCTGTACCACGCTGCTTTTAATAGGAATAATTGGAGGGATACTGGAGGGTAAGAGGTTTTTGGTTAACCGAACCGATTACATCTGATAGAGGGTTTTACGATGCAATTGTCTGCACATTCACATTATCCTGAAACAGCTGACATAGAAACTTCCTCCGAGGATTATGCAAGGCGTTTCTCCGGAGAGGTTGGTGCTTGGTTTTTAAAGGTTCAGGAGGAGGCAGTTCTAAATATGCTAGTTCAATATCCGTTTGCACGTGTTCTCGATGTTGGTGGAGGGCATGGACAGCTGACCGGTCCCTTAATTCAAAAGGGTTATAGGGTTTGTGTTCTCGGAAGTGCCGAGGTATGTAAGGCCAGAATTAAAGGTTTTTTGGATAGGGATCAGTGTGAGTTTGTAACCGGAAATATATTAGATATTCCCTTTCCTGATAGAGCATTTGATGTGGTTATAAGCCTCAGGCTTCTACCTCACGTAAGAAGCTGGAGGCTCCTTATAAAGGAGTTGACAAGGGTTTCAAAGCAGGCCGTTATCGTTGACTATCCCTCTAAACAAAGCCTGAATCTTATTGCTCCTTTTCTTTTCAGGATCAAAAAGAGCTTGGAAGGAAACACCCGTCAATATACTTTATTCCGTGAAAGGGAATTGCTGGAGGTCTTTAAACTCTACGGCTTTACCCTTGCTGAGCGATACCCTGAGTTCTTTCTACCCATGGTCCTTCACCGTATTGTAAACTCAAAAGGGTTTTCCCTTCTCTCCGAGAGCGTTTGTCGTTTTATCGGGTTAACAAGGTTTTTAGGCTCTCCTGTTATTCTAAAGCTGGTTAGAAAAGGGGAAGGACATAAATGAGGGTTTTATTCCTGGCTCCCCATCCATTTTATCAAGATAGGGGAACCCCTATTGCCGTTGATTTGCTTTTAAGAAGCCTCTCCAAGCGAGGTTATTCTATTGACCTTGTTACCTATCATGAGGGGAAAACACCTCTGGCACCTGAGTACGAAAGCATAGAACTACATCGCATTTTCAGTCCTCCATTTATTCGAAATATTCGCCCGGGCTTTTCCTGGAAAAAACTGATTTGTGATTTCTTTGTTTTTTTAAAAGCCTTTTCGCTTGTTTTAAGAAAACGATATGACGTGGTTCATGCCGTAGAGGAGTCGGTTTTTATGGCTCTTGTTCTAAAGTTCCTCTTTGGCATCCCTTACGTTTATGATATGGACTCTTCGCTTTCCCAACAGCTTATTGAAAAGTACCCTCTATTTTCCTTTATTAGCCCGTTTTTAGAGCTTTTTGAAAAGATTGCCGTAAGAAATGCAGAGGCAGTTATTCCGGTGTGTGATTTTCTTGCTGGGGTTGTTGAGAAATACGATCCTAGGAAAGTTACCGTTCTGCGTGATGTCTCTCTTCTTAACGGTGAGGAGAGTAGCGCTCATCTGGATTTAAAAAAGGAGCTTGGAATAGGTGGCCTTGTTGTTATGTATGTTGGGAATCTGGAGGTTTACCAGGGTATTGACCTACTGCTTGAGAGCTTTGCACTGGTTCTTAAAAAAACGGATAAGGCAGACCTTGTTGTAATTGGAGGCAATCCTTCGGATATAAAGAAGTATAAGGAGAAGAGTCTTTTCCTTGGTATAGAGAAGAGGGTTCATTTTATCGGTCCAAAGCCACTAGAGATCCTTGGCAGATATCTATCTCAAGCCGATATCCTGGTATCGCCCCGTATTAAGGGTGGAAATACCCCTATGAAGATATATTCTTACCTTCACTCTGGAAAAGCCATTTTGGCAACAAAGCTTCCAACCCATACCCAGGTGCTGAATGAAGAGGTTGCTCTACTTGCTGGTCCCTCTCCAGAGGGGTTTTCAAGCGGCATGTTAAGGTTAATTCAGAACGAGGGTTTAAGGGTGAAGCTTGGAGAGGCAGGGAAAAAGCTTATAGAGGAGAAATACAATTATGAGTGCTTTAAGAAAGAGCTTTACGGTCTTTATGATTGGCTTGAAAAAAACCTTGCCTCAAAAAGGATAGTTGGCAGGCAAACATGAAAAGGGATTTAGTTGGGCTATCGGAAAATGAGTACGATGTCCTTGTTATAGGAGCAGGGATACACGGGGCCTGGATTGCTCTTGATGCTTCCTTAAGAGGGCTCTCAGTTGCTATAGTGGATAAGGGAGATTTTGGTTCTGCAACATCTTCCAATACCATGAAGATTATTCATGGAGGACTTAGGTACTTACAGCAGGCTGACTTCTACCGTATGCGTCAGTCAATACGGGAAAGATCCATTCTGATGGGTGTTGCTCCACATCTTGTGCACCCCCTTCCTTTTCTCATCCCCACCTACGGTCACTCTGTTTATGGTAGGGAGGTTATGTCCCTGGCACTTGCTCTAAATGATCTTATTGGATTTGATAGAAACCGTATGATTAAAGACCCTAAAAAACAGATTCCAAGGGGAAGGGTTATTTCAAGAGAAGAGTGTCTTAGGCTTTTTCCCGGTGTGGATGAAAGGGGGCTTACAGGGGGTGCAATCTGGTATGATTGCCAGATGTATAATTCAGAGCGTCTTCTCATCTCTATTCTCAGATCAGCTGAGGAGAAAGGGGCCCAGGTAGCCAACTATGTGGAGGTAGTTGGGTTTCTAAGTTATGGGAATCGGATACAGGGGGTAAGGGCTATAGATAGGCTGGGAGGTGAAAGACTGGATATACGTGCAAGGGTTGTTGTAAATACATCCGGTCCATGGGTGGGGTGTGTTTTAAATCTTCTGGGTTGCAAGGCTAAAAAACCAAAGGTTTTTCTTTCAAAGGCTATAAACCTGGTTTTAAATCGTCAGATAATTCCAGACTATGGGGTTGGTCTTAGATCAAGGTTTAAAAACAGTAACTCCCTTATAAACCGGAAAGCACGTTTGCTCTTTATCACCCCATGGCGTAACCGCTCTCTAATTGGCACCGTTTACTCTCCCTATGAGGGCAGCCCAGATGGCTTAAATATAAGCGAAGAGGATGTTAAGGGTTTTGTAAATGAGATAAACGAGGTTTACCCTTATGCTTCCGTTAGTCTAAAAGACATCTCGTTCATTCACCGTGGTCTTGTTCCGGTGGATGACAGAAGTGGGAGTGGTGATATAAGGCTAGCTGAAAGGTACAGGATCTGGGATCATGCCAGGGGTGAGGGTATTGAGGGGTTGGTATCCGTTGTTGGTGTAAAATACACAACTGCAAGGGCTGTTGCCAAAGAGGTTACAGACCTTGTATTTAGAAAACTCGGAAAGACCCCACCCGGATGCCTCACTGCCTTAACCCCCATTTACGGAGGATGTATTGAGGATCTTGGTGAGTTTCTTTCCCGGGAGACTGGTAAAAAAGTAGGTTTCTTAAGCCAAGAGATCATGCGTCATCTGATATATAACTATGGCTCAAAGTACGATCAGGTTTTAAAGTACATAAATGACAACCCCGATATGGCAAACACCGTTGAGGGGGCTTTAGATACAATTAAAGCTGAGGTTGTTTACGGCATACGTGAGGAGATGGCCCAAAAGCTCTCGGATGTGGTTTTTAGACGCACCGGGATTGGCTCAGTTGGTAATCCAGGAGATAAAGCGCTTGAGAGTTGTGCCCTTATTATGGCCAGGGAGTTAAACTGGGGTAAGGAGAGAATTTGCAGAGAGATTGAGGAAACAAAGAAATGTTTCTCTATAGGGTGTTAGTATGGATACGTTTGCTAAGAACTGGCCGATTGCTCTATTTAACAGATCCGTACTCAAGCAGCAGAAGCTAAGGGAGATAGTATCTCTACTTGGAGATACGGACTCTTTGGTTTGCTTGGATATAGGCTCTGACAACGGGGTTATAAGCTACTTTCTGAGACAGAAAGGTGGGTTCTGGAAAAGTGCCGATTTGGAAGAAAAGGCGGTTTCTTCGATAAGAGAGCTGGTAAAAACGGATGTGTTTCAGATAGATGGTCGTTATACACCTTTTAAAGATAATGAATTTGACAGGGTGGTTATTGTTGATTTCCTTGAGCATATCACCACAGACAGGGAGTTTGTGGATGAGCTATTTAGGATAATGAAACCCGGAGCAGAGCTTATAATTAATGTCCCCCATATTAAAGACGGTTTGCTAAGACGCTTTCGTCTCCTTATAGGGCAAACCGATGAGAAGCACGGTCATGTGCGCCCAGGGTATACTGTTGAAGGTATCAAAACGCTTTTGGGTAATAGGTTTACGGTTATTTTCCATAAAACCTATTCCAAGTTTTTTTCTGAGTTTATTGATACCTTAATTACCTTTGCCTATGGGGTATTAAAGGATTCAAGAGGGGAGGAATCTAAAAAAGGTGTTCTTGTTACTGGAAACGATTTAAAAAAGTATAAAACTCTATTTAGAATCTATTCCCTCCTCTACCCGGTAGTTCTTTTCTTCTCAAAGCTTGACTCACTTCTCTTCTTTGAGAGTGGATACATGCTTATTTTAAAGGCCAGGATTAATAAATAACAGCATCAGGAGAGGTAAATGATAGAGTATAAATTCCCTCCCGGAACCCGTGTTCTGGTAACGGGGGCAAGTGGTTTTACAGGCTCGGTTCTGGTTAGAAAGCTTATAGCTCTCGGTCTGGATGTGGTTGCTATTGCGCGCCCAAGCTCCAATCTGGAGCAGTTCAGAGACCTGCCCATAAAGTGGGTTATCGGGGATGTATTTAACGATGAGGTGGTAAAAGAGTCGGTCAAGGGGGTCAGCTACGTTTTTCATATGGCAGCGGCTTACCGGGAGGCAAAGCTTTCGGATGAGGGTTATTATAGGGTTCATGTTCTTGGAACACAGCTTCTTGCAAAGGCTGCTCTGGGGGAGGAATCTCTAAAGCGTTTTATCCACGTCTCTACGGTTGGGGTTCACGGTCATATAGAGAATCCCCCTGCTGATGAAAGCTATCCCTTTAAGCCAGGGGATACGTATCAGAAGACAAAGGCTGATGCAGAACTTTGGATAAGGGATTTCTCGGAAAAACATGGTCTACCGTTAACCGTTGTTAGACCATGTGCTATCTATGGTCCTGGGGACAAAAGGCTTCTTAAGCTTTTTAAGCTTGTCTCTAAGGGATGGGTTCCATCTATAGGAAGTGGTAACCATCTCTATCATCTTGTGCATGTTGATGACCTGACCGATTTTCTGGTTCTAGCTGCTATGCATCCAAAGGCACTTGGGGAGGTTTTTATATGCGGTAGCAAAGAGGCTATTACATTTAGGAAAATGGTCTCTGTTATTGCTGATTTCTACAATGTTAAGGTTAGATTCGTAAGAATACCGATACTGCCTCTGTTTGCAGCAGGTGCTCTCTGTGAGATTATCTGTCGTCCCCTTGGTATAGACCCCCCAATTTACAGGAGACGGGTTGCATTCTTTACAAAGGACCGTTCGTTTAACACCGAAAAGATGAGAACACTCCTTGGCTTTACCCCCAAGTACTCGGATGAAGAGGGTCTAAGAGAGACAGCCAGATGGTATTTGGAGCAGGGGTTGGTAACCCTTAAATAGGCTGGCCCAGTTGTTGGGCAGTATATGGAGAAGGTTTTATTTTAACAAATTTGGAGGTAGTACAATATGGTTATTTTGGGAATCGCAGATAGCATGACAAGTGGGGCAGCACTGATTAAGGACGGTATAGTGGTTAGTGCTGTTAGTGAAGAACGACTAAATCGGCAGAAAATGGCATGGGGATTTCCCTGGGAATCTATTAGGTGTGTTCTGGATGTTGCTGGGGTGGGGCCAGAAGAGGTGGATGCTGTGGCGGTAGCCACAGAGAATCTTTTTTTCAGACCCAGGGCCCTTCCCTATGATGGCTGGTTTAAAAAGGATGAGGGGTTCTTAAAGGAGACCCTGCTTTCGGTGTCCTCAGTGGTTCCTCTGGTTCTGGGGGCAAAACCCGTATTGAGGAAATCTTACTATACCATTAAGTCCCTGTTGACAAGAAACAGAAGGGGTTTGATAACCGGGATACTGAGAAAGAATTTTGGACTTACCTGTCCGGTTAAGTTTGTTGACCACCACTTTGCCCACGCATGCTCTGCTTACTTTACAAGCGGTATGGATGAGTGTACCGTCATAACAATGGATGGTGCCGGTGATAACTCTTCATCTCATGTCTATAAGGTAAAGGATGGGAGGTTTGAGAAGCTCTGTGATATAGATAGCTTTGATTCAATCGGTAACTACTATGCTTATATAACCCACATCTGTGGCTTTAAAGCGCATAAACATGAGGGAAAGATTACAGGCCTTGCCGCATACGGAAAACCCATATATGTGGATCTGCTAAAACGGTTTATCTCCTATGAGGAGGGCAGGATAGTAAATAAGGGCAGGCTCTTTTACTGGTCCGCAATTAGGGGTATAAGAAACGCCCTTCCCGCATCCTTTAACATAGAAGACCTTGCTGCCAGTATGCAGGTGGTACTTGAGGAGATATGCTGTCAGTATGTTAGGTACTGGGTAAACAGAACGGGTTACAGAAACGTTGCTTTAGCGGGTGGTGTGTTTGCAAATGTCAAGCTAAATCAAAAGATACACGAGCTTGAGGAAATTGAGTCTGTCTTTATTCATCCGGGTATGGGGGATGAAGGGCTCGCTGTGGGGGCAGCCTTTGGTTTGGCCAATGAGTTAGGGGCAACCAATGGAAAGGGGGTTGTTTCCTACCGGTTAAGGGATGTATATCTGGGTCCGGAGTACAGTGATGAGGATATAAAAAGGGAGATAGATAGGGAAGGGTTAAGTGCTGAGTACGTTAGAGACATTGAGCCAAGGATTGCACAGCTCCTGTCCGACGGCTATGTTGTTGCAAGGTTTGCAGGCAGAATGGAGTACGGACCAAGGGCTCTTGGAAACAGATCAATACTCTACCAGCCCACTGACCCGAGTGTAAACGACTGGCTAAATAAGAAACTAAGGAGAACAGAGTTTATGCCTTTTGCCCCCGTAACCTTAAAGGAGTATGTAGAGCAGTGTTACAAGAATGTAGAGGGTGCTGAATACACCGCAAAGTTTATGACCATTACTTTTAACTGCACCGAGTGGATGAAAAAGCACTGCCCTGCTGTTGTGCATGTTGATAACACTGCAAGGCCCCAGATTATAGATATGGAAACCAATCCAAGCTACTACAGGATTCTTGAGGAGTACAGAAAGATAACAGGGCTTCCAAGCATCATAAATACAAGCTTTAATATGCACGAAGAACCAATCGTTTGCACTCCTGGGGATGCAATAAGGGCTTTTAAACAGGGGCACCTGGATTACCTTGCAATCGGGAATTTCCTTATAAAAAACACAAACGGTATGTCCAGAAGGTATTAGTTAGAGGTTATAACTTTAGATGTCAAGGATTAACGTGTTGTTGGCAAACGACCATCTTGGGTTTGGCAATACCCTGCACGGGGTGGGACGATTGTTTTCCCTTTGGGTTCCACGTTTTAATAGGGACAGGGTAAATGTGGTTGTCTGTATATTGCGAGGGGAAGATGAGATAGGAAGGAAATTTAAAAAGGAGTTTGAGAGACTTGGCGTTAAAATAAGGTTTCTGGGAAGGGGAAAGTTTAACCCGTTTACCCTTTTGGATCTTGTAAATATCGTCAGGGAAGAAAGGATTGATGTAATGCACCTACAGGCTTATGGGGCATCAACGTTTGGAAGGATTGCAGGGCTTTTAACCGGTGTTCCAGTAATTGTGCATGCACACGATAATCATACAAACTATCCCTGGTATCAGAGGATAGCCGATATGCTTCTTGGCAGGTTTACCGATAGGGCAATTGCGGTGTCAGAGTCCGTTAGAGCCTCCTGTATTAAAAAGAGGAAAATCCCAAAGGACCGTGTAATTGTTATGCACAATGGTATTTCCTTCGAGCAGTTTAGGGTGCCTTCAAATCGGGAAATAGAGGAAGAAAAAAAACGCCTGGGTATAGAGCTGGAATTTAAGGTTGTTGGAACCCTATCTAAGCTGAGAAAGGAAAAGGGAGTAGAGTACCTTATTAAGGCCATACCCGCTGTGCTTGAGGATTTTCCAGGAGTTGTTTTCCTTATAGTTGGTGATGGTCCCCTTAGAGGGGAGCTTGAGGCCCTTACCCGTGCCTTAAGGGTGGAAAAGAGTGTGATATTTACGGGTTATAGGGAGGATGTAGCAAGGGTTCTTTCTGTCTTTGATATAAAGGTTCTGCCTTCTGTAACCGAGGGATTTGGCATCGCAATACTTGAGGCAATGGCGATGGGAAAGCCTGTTATTGCAACCGGGGTTGGAGGGGTTAAAGAGATCCTTAAAGATGGGGAGACTGGTTTTCTTGTTCCACCAGAAGACCCAAAGGCCCTTTCCGAGAGAATCATATACCTGCTTAGAAATGAGGATGAGGCCAGGCAACTGGGAATAAGGGCGAGGGAAGAAAGCAAAAAGTACGATATTGACCTCTGCGTTAGAAGACTTGAAGAGCTCTACTTTGAGCTGGGGTCATACAGGAGGGGAAAATGAAAAGGAGACTTTTACTGGCCTTCCTTATAGCCGGAGGAGGCTTTCTTATCGTAGTTGGGGTTGTTTTTAGCCCGGATTTTGTTGCCAGATACATAAAACGGGTTGAGGTACTCCATCCTATTACTGAAGCCAAGGTCCTGTCTTATCAACTCTACACCATAACCGCTGGTTTCCTTCTGGTTCTTCTTTCGGTTTTTCTCTACAGTAGAAAATATGTAAAGATTCTTTTCCTTCCTTTAATTATCGCCTATGTTGTTCTTGTTTATACCTTTTATATTGATAAGAGGTATCCGGAGAACACGTTTTTAAAACCAGATGAGTTTAAAAAGTTCTGGTATGTTCTCCTCGGAAAGGAGCTTTTCCTTAGTGATTACAAACCGAGATCCACGCTTGTTTTGGCAAATCACGAGGTTAACAGGGCAAGGTACCCTGTTATAAACGTACACACCCATCAGACCTACTGGATAGAGAAGCTAAGTCCGGAAGAGGTCTCAAGGATTATGGATAACTGCGGGGTCGAAGCAGTGGTTGATCTTGACGGTGGTCCCAACGATTTTAGACCCAAAATGGAGAGCTATAAGAAGGGGTATTCAGACAGATTCATTCTCTTCTATCAGGTGGTGTTTCCCGATGGAACCATTAAGGATTCCTTTTTCCCAAAGGCGGTCAATGACCTTGAAGAAGCTGTAAAGATGGGAGCCGGTGGGCTTAAGATATGGAAAAGGCTTGGCCTTATGACAAGGGATAGCTCTGGAAAGGTAATTCCGGTAGATGACCCGCGCCTTGACCCTCTCTGGGCTAAGGCTGGAGAGCTTGGGATCCCAGTTTTAATTCATGTAGCGGACCCGGATGCGTTTTTCTTTCCGATAGACAGGTTTAACGAACGCTTTGAACAGCTACAGCTTGGGGATTTTACAGGTTTTTATAAACCGATTTTTCCCCGTAAGGAGGAGATAATTAAGCAATTTGAGAATGTCCTAAGGAAGCATCCAGACACTGTGTTTATCGGTGCTCACATGTTGATGCTGGCTGAGAACCTTGGCTATCTGGGGTCCCTTCTGGATAAGTATCCTAATCTCTATGTGGATCTTTCAGCGCAGGTTCCAGAGCTTGGAAGACAACCCTATACGGCAAGGGAGTTCTTCATAAGGTATCAGGATAGGATCCTTTTTGGAACGGATGGCAACCCACGCGAAGGTGACTACAGGGATCATTTCAGGTTCTTAGAGACCTCTGATGAGTATTTTGACTACCCTTTCTCAAAGATTCATAGCTTTGGCAGGTGGAAAATATACGGGCTTTATCTTCCCGATGAGGTATTGGAGAAAATATACTATAAGAATGCAAAGAAGTTATTGCATTACTAAAGGTAAAGGCAGAACCTTTAATGTCCGGTATCTACAGAAAACTAAAAAGGAGCTATTTAAAGAATTTCCCGGAGCTTTTTGCTCTTATTAGGGGGTTTTATCCAGAGTTTGTTCTTGAACGAAATCCAAAAACGTTAAGAGATCAGGTTCCGGTATTTACCTTGCATTCAGTGGAGCAGGACAGATTTGAAGAGCAACTTGAGTTTCTATACAGGAATGGCTACCAGACGCTTGTGGCAGATGAACTCTATGAATGCGTTATCGGAGAGAGGGCAATACCCGAGAGGTCCGTTGTTCTTACGTTTGATGATGGCTGGAGAAGCCTTAGAACCGTTGCCTATCCGCTTTTAAGAAAATACGGGTTTCGTGCAGTTTGTTTTTTGATTCCCGGTTTGGTACGTGATGGTGGGGAGAATAACGGTGTGGTAGTGGACAGTAACATCAAGGAGGATAAAGAGGAGCTCTGCAGTTGGTGTGAGGTTAGGGAAATGCATGAAAGCGGGATAGTGGACTTTCAATCTCACTCCATGTATCACGGTCTTGTTTTTGTTTCCTCCAAGGTAGAGGATTTCTTCCATCCCTTTTTTGATTCATTCGCAATGAATCTAAACGTACCCATCTTTAAAAAGGATGGGGTTGAAAACGTTTTTAGACACATTCAGCTTGGAACCCCAATTTACGGTTGTGCTTCAAGGTTTTCGGGAAAGAGAAGGTACCTTGATGATGAGGAACTTCGTAACAGGTGTATTGAGTATGTGAGCTCAAACGGTGGAAGGGAATTTTTCAGGTATAGTGGCTGGCGGGGAAAATTAAGAAAAATAATGTATGAATACAGGCAAAATTATGGGGATCGTGGTTGTTTTGAGGGTGAGGATGAGCTTAGAGAGGGTATATACACTGAGCTGGTTCAATCCAAGCGTGCGATTGAGAGCAGGCTTGGTAAGACCGTAAATCACTTCTGCTATCCATGGTGGGAGGGAAGTAAGATTGCAGTTGAGGAGTCAAAAAGAGCGGGTTATCTAACAAACTTCTGGGGTATACTTCCCGGGAAAAGGACAAACAGATATGGTGACGATCCCTTTAGGATTGTGCGCATCCTTTCAGATGATCTTATATTCAGGCTACCTGGAGAAGGTAGAAAGTCTCTTTTTAGGATATTTAGGGATAGGTTTTTGCTAAACTACATAAGGTTTGGACGCAGTTTGTTACAGGGGTAGTTTATGATAAACAAAAAAAAGCTCTTTTTTCTGCTTAGGCTATCCGTAAGTGCATTGCTTATCTTTTTTATCGTGGTCAAAGTGGATTTCCAAAAGGTTCTGGCTCTGGTACCCAGTATAAAACTCGGATATGTGCTTCTTGCCCTCCTTTGGCTGCTTCTTGACAGATTGGTTATGTCCTACAGGTGGGCTATTCTCCTTAAAGCAAAGGATATAAAGATTTCCCTGTTTGAAATAGTAAAGATATACTTTCTAAGCAGCTTCTGGAGCACCTTCCTTCCATCCAGTGTTGCTCCCGATATTATCAAGGTCTATGTTGCCTCAAAACACAATTCAAACACACCCGATGTTATGTCTTCTGTCGTTGTTGACAGAATAATCGGGCTTTTTTCCCTTTCTCTGGTAGCCCTTACTTCCCTTTTGATTCTTATGTACTATCCTCAGGTTCAGTCGGTTGAGGGGTATAGGGGTGCTCTCTGGGTTATACTGGCTGTGCTTTTGCTTACCCTGTTCTTGCCTTTTTTTGACAGGGTACCTGTAGGAAGGGCAAAGGGTATCCTGACCCTTTTTAGGTTAAATTTCTTGTGGAACTTTCTGGTGAGGTTCTACGATTCCATGGTGGGATACAAGGCCAAAAGGGCTTCTCTGTTTAAGGCCTTCTCTGTAGCGCTTGTTAATCATGTGCTTGCCATATTTATGATTTATGTCCTCTCTTTATCTTTAGGTGTTGGTGTATCCGTACTTCATCTGTTTATACTGGTTCCCCTTATCAACTTTCTCATAATGGTTCCTATATCCGTGGGTGGTCTGGGTATTCAGGAAGGAGCCTACGTTTATTTCCTCTCCCAGCTTGGCATGTCTGTACAGGAGGCTTTAACGGTTGCGATTGTTTTTCGTGTTTTGATGGTTGTAGCCTCCCTACCTGGTGGTGTTGTCTATATATCGGAAGGTTTCGGGGTCAAAAAGGCTTTAACCTAGTTTTACCGTACCCTGTAGCGTTAAGTGCTTATAAATGCAGTATCTGGAGGGTTTTGTATGGTATACGGTAAAAGGCATTTAATTACCGCTTTTTTTCTTGTTCTGGTAGTGGCTGTTTTTCTGATAGTGGGTTTGGACTTTCTTAATAAGGCCAGAGATCCCGCTTTTGAGGATACGGGCTCTTACCTGGAGGGAGCACTTTTTATAAAGGAAAATGGAGGAGTTAGCGGGTTTCTTCCCATGTGCCTTACCGGTAAGTTCAGGATAGCAGAACAGCATCCTCTTCCATTGCTTTTGCTTTCTACCTTTGCATCAAGGGATCTCTCCTTTTTTACGGAGGCAAAGCTCTTATCACTTTTTATAGGGCTTTTGTTTGTTGTTGTTCTGTTCTTTGTAACGAAAAACCTCTTTGGGCAAAGCGTTGCCTTCTTATCATCGTTTCTTATGATTTTTAACATTGCTTTTCTTGTGCGTTCATCCAATGTTACCGTTGAGCCTTTGCTTATGCTTTTTTTGCTTCTTAGCTGGTTCTTCATGGTTAAGGGATTGGACAGCAACAGGCTCTGGATACTTGCTGGGATCTCAACCGGACTTGCCTATATGACAAAGGGACCTGCAATCTCAATGATTCCCGTATTTGTAATCTCAAACCTCATCATATTTAGGTTAAGGATTTTAAAGAACTTATACTTCTGGCTGTTTCTCCTTTTCTTCCTGCTTTCTGCTTCTCCCCTGATCCTGAGAAACGTTATAGTTTACGGTAGCCCATTCTATGAGGGAATAAACCCTCATGTTTTCTGGTTGGACAGTTTTGGTGAGTTCTCAAAGTACCTGCTTTCGGTAAACTGGAGTGAGCATACCTACAATACGGTTAGCAATATGCCCACACTGCATTCGTATCTTCAAACCCATTCCTTTGAGGAGATTGTAAGAAGGATAGTAGGTGGGGCAATAGGTGAGTTTAGGCTGCTTATAAACGGTCTGAACTTATTAATAATCCCTAAGGGAAGGATGTATTTTAGCCTTATCCTGTTCTTTTTCTTTCTGGTAGGGCTTATATCCGAGATAAGAAAGAAAAGAACGGTCTATACGGTTGCAGTGGTGCTTGTATTCTTTATACCCTTTGCCTGGATATATCAGGTTCTTCCGGTGGTTAGGTATGTTACCCCCATAATACCCTTTATGGTTATATATTCCTCTTTGGGGGTTATAGAGACAATAAGATACCTTGACAGCAGGTTAAGCAGGAGCTCAATAAGGCTTCTTCCAAAGGTTCCATACGTTTTGATGGCCGTTTTGGTATCCTTTGCCGGATACTATATGGCAACAAAAGAGGTAAGCTCTCTCCTTCATTCTGCAAATAATATAGTGCTTTCAGATGATCAGGTGGAGCTATTTAACTGGTTAAGGGAAAACGTAGGGGAAGAGGATTTTGTTCTCCTTGGTCCTACAAATCACTACTGGGGGTATCTGTGGTATGCTGGCTTTAAAGGTAAACTTGTTCCCACATCGGGAAATGTTTTGCCTTTAGATGAGGAGAATATGGAGGTCTTTAGCGCGTTTCTTAAGGAAAGAAATGTAAATGTGATTGTATTGCATAGGGAAAACTACAATAACCCGGCAGCCCTTAAAGAGTTTTTCGAGTACCATGAAGACATGGGGATGGTAGAGAAAAAACCGGTTAAAAACTGGGAGCTTATCTACAGTTACTCAAAAAGACCAACCGAGTTTCTAATATACCGTATAAAAGGGTACTGAGGGTTATGATATAGGGAGAAACAAGATGGCAAAGATATCGCTTGTGGTTCCCATGTATAACGAAGCGGAGAATGTTTCTCCATTTTATGAGAGTGTATCAAGGGTTCTTAACGACATTGGGCTTCCGTGGGAGATGATCTGCGTTAATGATGGGAGCCGGGATAACACCCTTACTTACCTGATTGCATTACACCAGAGGGACCCGAGGGTAAAGGTGGTTGATTTCTCCAGGAATTTTGGGAAAGAGGTGGCTTTATCGGCCGGGATAGATTACGCAACTGGGGATGCAGTTGTTACCATTGATGCTGACCTTCAACATCCACCCGATGTGATCAAGGAGCTGATTTCAAAATGGTATGACGGTTGCGATATAGTGTTTGCGGTTCGACGGACACGCAAGGTGGAGGGGTTATTTAAACGCATAACTACCCGTATCTTCTACAGAGTGCTGGGCTGGCTTGCAAACATACCAAACCACGATAAGATAGGGGATTTCTGTTTACTTGATAAGCGGGTGCTAGAGGTTCTTAGGAAGCTTCCTGAACACAACCGTTTTATGAAGGGGCTTTTTGCCTGGGTTGGTTTTAAGCAGGATTTTGTTGTATACGATTTAAACACACGTAAGAGGGGAGCCACAAAATGGAGTTACTGGCGTTTGTGGAATTTTGCCCTTGAGGGGATTACCTCTTTTAGTACCATACCTCTTCGGATGTGGACTTACATAGGTTTTGCAATAGCTCTTGTTTCGTTTCTCTATGCTGCTTTTATCATAGTTCACACCCTGGTTCTGGGCATTGATGTTCCCGGGTATGCTTCCCTTATAGTAAGTATTCTGTTTATGGGTGGTATACAGCTTATAAGCCTTGGAATCATAGGTGAGTACATTGGGCGGATATACAATGAGGTTAAAGAAAGGCCCCTTTACATCGTAAGGGAAGCCTATGGGTTTGATACACCCAAGGAAATGGGTGTTACTGCTCTGGAAAACAGATAGGCTAAAAAAGACCTTCTTTGGCTATTCGTATTAGGGTGTCTCTTTCAACGTCACGGTGGTAAGCCGTATAAAACCTGGCAAGGAAGGCCTGTTTCCCCTTCCAGCGGTTTGCTTCTAGCGGGGTTGCCCGGCCAGGATGAAATATAAGCTCAAGCCAGTTTAGCTTTGCTTTCTTTGCAGCTTTAACCGCAGCCAGTGTCGTCTCGTAGGTCATATGTCCACTGTAGAGGATACCTGCTACTGCATCCGGGCTAACCAGGTCTTTGGCTATTTTTCTGGCTGGTCCGGCAAGGACGTTTAAAAGCAAGTGCTTAAAGTTGTTTAGGACAAAATGAAAACCAAGGCTATCTTTAAAGCTTAAATGGTAGATTTCTCTTGAGATCCGTATTTCGGGTATGTTAAATTCTCTTGCAAGCTCTACCGCAACCGGAAAAAGAAAAGGTAGCATGTGTATATGTATATGCCCATCTACCCTAGTAACCGGGCGTGGAAAGAATAAATCAATTACCCTTCTGATCTGCTCACGCCATTCAGCTTTAACCTGTTCCAGTAGCTCTTGTCTTTGGAGCTTGGAACAGGAGTGCCATAAGGTCCAGATCCCCAAAAAGCTGTGGAGAAAGTAACCGTCTTTATCCACAAGCAGTTTTACAAGCTGGGTGTCAACAAGCGGGCGTCCCTCGCTTAGGTTCAGGTGAACTGCTAGCCTAAGAGGGCGGTTAATATCGGTTTTTATTTCCTTTGCTGCTTCGTATATTCCCTCACCGTTTGCAATTACGCTTACTCCATCTAGGGCGCCTGCATACCATGCAGATAGTATGTTTTTGTTTACACTAGGGGTTGCTCCGAAGTCATCTGCGTGTAACTCTATATACAAAATGCCCTCACAGGGTATGGTTTTGGCTAATTAAAATAATATGGACTACAGAGATTATCAAGCTGGAGCTACAAACGATTTCTTCTGGTTTAAGGCAAAAAGGGACCTTATATCTGTCCTGCTTGAGAAGGTTAAAGGGGCTAGGGGCTTCAGAAGAATATTAAACCTGGGAGCGGGCATAGGGGATGATCTCTCGGTGATAAGCGGGTTTGGGAAGGTCTACGTAGTAGATATAGACCCAAACGCTTTAGCCCTGATACCAGATGGGCTGGTTGTTGAAAAAAAGCTGGCAAGTGCATGTAAGTTACCCTATCCCGATGGTTTTTTTGATCTGGTTGTAGCTTTTGATGTGTTGGAGCATATAGAGGATGATATCTCAGCTATAAACGAGATCTACCGTGTACTTAAGCACGGAGGGGCTTTCGTATTTACCGTGCCTGCTTTTAATTTCCTCTACAGTTCCCATGACAGAGCCCTAAACCACTTCAGGCGTTACGATAAGGGGATGCTAAGGGAAAGGCTTTCAGATTTTTCGTGTATGGAGACAGGGTTCTGGGTATTTTCCCTGTTTCTGCCGGTTGCAGTACAGAGACTACTAAATCGGGGGGAATCCGAGCCAGAGGTTCACTATGTCCCATTGCCACGGTTCTTAAATGAAACCTTCTATAACCTGCTTAGAGCTGAGAACTGGTTGATAAAACGGGGAATCCCTTTGCCTGTTGGAACCACAATCTATGGAATATACAAAAAAAACCGTGTCTGATACAATGCTATTTAATCAAATGTCTTATTTTTTGATTCTGGTAAAACTTTTTTCCTTTCTAAATTACAACAATAGTCTAATTTACTTTTTCCCTCGCAGGTGTAGTCTGTAAGTGAGAAGGCGGAGCTCTGGGGAGAGATTTACAGACAATCTAAACTATTTAAGGATAAAATGCAGGTATATCAAAAGCTTAAAAGTAAAGATATTTCAATTGTGATTCCTCTTTACAATGAGGAGAAAAACGTAGAGAGGTTGCATTCTTTTTTGAGCGAGGCTCTGGGCGGTATAAACAGGGAGGCTGAGATCATATTTGTTGACGACGGAAGCACCGATAGAACCTTTGAGGTTCTCTCCAGGCTTAAAATGTCGGATAACAGGATAAAGATTATACGTTTTACAAGAAATTTTGGACAGACTGCTGCTATATCCGCAGGTTTTGATTACGCCATTGGAGACGTTGTTATAACCATGGATGGTGACCTGCAGAATGATCCAAAGGATATTCCTCTACTCCTTGAGAAGATAGAGGAAGGATACGACATAGTAAGCGGGTGGAGAGCTAGCAGACAGGATAACTTTCTCTCAAGGAAGATTCCCTCACGGATAGCCAACTGGCTTATTGGCCTTATAACGGGGGTTAGATTGCATGATTCGGGTTGTTCCCTTAAAGCCTATAGAGCGGATGTGGTTAAAAACCTGAAGTTGTATGGTGATATGCACAGGTTTATACCTGCCCTTGCAAGTGCTAGGGGAGCAAGAATTACGGAGGTTAAGGTTAATCATCATCCAAGGAAGTACGGAAACTCAAAGTACGGTCTGTCAAGGACCATAAAGGTTATACTTGACCTTATAACGATTAAGTTTTTACTGTCCTTCCTTACACGCCCCATTCAGGTGTTTGGGCTTTTAGGGCTTGGTTCTTTCAGCCTTGGTTTTGTTGTGTGCTTCTATCTCTCTATGGTTAAGTTTCTCTACGGACAACCGCTTGCAGATAGGCCCCTTCTTTTGCTGGGTGTTTTGCTCTTGATACTGGGGGTTCAGTTTATAGGTTTTGGGCTAATTGCCGAGATGCAAACGAGAATGTACTACGAAATTCAGGGTAAACCAATCTACGTAATTCGTGATTTTATAGAGTAGGCCATTATGCCTTCTCCAGTTGCCCACACACTTGGTGGTTACATCATATACCGTTTTGCCTCCTCAAGTAACACCACTTCCTGGAAAAAGCTACTTCTGTGCTGTGTCTCCTCGAACTTACCGGATGTTGATTTCCTGCCTGGTTTTCTACTAGGTAAGCCAAATTATTTTCATCACGGAATAAGCCATAGTGTTGGCTTCTCCGTTGCGTTTGCTCTGTTAATGGGTTTTGTCTTCTATCTTAAGGGTGGGAGTTTCCTGAGAAACTCCCTTTTGTTTTTCTCCCTTTACTTCTCCCACATTCTTCTGGATCTGTTAAGTTACGATTCCTCATTCCCATATGGGCTTGCCGCTCTCTGGCCGTTTACAAGCGATTACTACATCTCGCCGCTTTCACTCTTTCTGGATATACAAAGGGACTCTGCATCAGCAACTTTTATAACCAGTATGTTTAGTATCCATAACCTTATGGCAGTGCTTTTAGAGCTTGCCTTATTTACACCCCTGATTGTGCTTTCTGTTTTGTTAACCAGGGTAAGAAAAAAGGAGGGATAGTTATGCAGGGAAATTCCATAGGTACTGTCTCTATAGTTGGTCTTGGCTATGTTGGGCTTCCCCTTGCCCTTGCCTTTGCCGAGAAGGGAATAAGGGTTATAGGTATCGATAAAAACCCGGATAAGGTAAAGATGCTTGAGGGTGGAAGGTCGTATATTGAGGATATAACGAACAAGGAGATTAGGGATGCCCTGGATTGTTTTTACCCCACAACGGATGTTTCCCTCATCTCGGATACGGATAACGTTATAATATGCGTGCCAACGCCCCTTAGCAAAACAAGGGAGCCCGATATCTCCTACATAATATCTGCTGCAAACGATGTTGCGGGTCATCTCCGGAGGGGAATGCTTGTAGTTCTAGAGAGCACTACCTATCCGGGAACAACAGAGGAGGTGCTTAAATCCATATTTGAGGAAACGGGTTTAAGGGTTGGAGAAGATTTCTGTCTTGCATTCTCTCCCGAGAGGATAGATCCCGGAAACAAGAGCTTTAACGTAAAAAACACCCCAAAGGTTGTAGGTGGCGTAACCAGAAGGTGTACGGAGCGGGCCGTAGAGCTTTACAGCAGGATTGTGGATAGGGTTGTTCCCGTATCCTCTCCTGCAACGGCTGAGGCGGTAAAGCTGCTTGAAAACACGTTTCGTGCTGTAAACATTGCGCTTGTAAACGAGGTTGCACAACTCTGCCACAGAATGGGTATAGATGTATGGGAGGTAATAAACGCAGCGGCAACAAAGCCGTTTGGCTTTATGCCCTTTTATCCGGGACCGGGTATAGGAGGACACTGTATCCCCGTTGACCCCCTTTACCTCTCGTGGAAGGCAAAGCTTTTTAACTTCCGTACCCGTTTTATAGAGCTTGCCGATGAGATAAACAGCAAGATGCCAGAGTATGTGGTATATCGTCTTTTTGAGACCCTAAACGAGGTTGGAAAATCCATTAAGGGGGCAAGGATTCTTATCCTGGGTGTTGCCTATAAAAAGGATATAGGGGATATACGTGAATCCCCAGTTCTTGAGATAATAAAGCTTATCCTGGAGAAAGGAGGAGAGGTTATATACAATGACCCTTATGTGCCGGAATTTGATTTTCTCGGGAAAAGATGGTCTTCTCTTGAGATAACGGATGAGGTTCTTGAGGCATCCGATTGTGTGCTTGTCCACACTGATCACAGCGTGTATAAGTGGGATTACATAGCAAAGAAGGCAAGGCTTGTGCTTGATACAAGAAACGCCGTAAACGGTGCAGGTCTTGGAAACGTTTACAAGCTATAGCAAAAGGGCTTTAGAGGAAAATCCAATACGATGCAGAAAAAGATTGGTTTAAAACCGGGGATTCTTATGCTGACAATTTACCTCCTCTACGTTCTCATACTTACCATGAGGCCGTTTGATTTCTCTTTTTATCCACAGGGTCACTATGAGTTGCTTGAGAGCTTCTACAGGTTTGCCATTGGAGATTTTACCTTAAACATAATGCTTTTTATTCCGTTTGGTTTTTTGTCTTTTTTGCTTCTTGGAAACAGCTCCCTTAGGGATTATAAAAAGGTTTTTTTATGCGTTGTTCTTGGGGCTTTATTTAGCTTTGCAATAGAGAGCTATCAGTTGTTTTTACCCCGTGATTCAGAGCTTTCCGATGTGTTTATGAACGCAGGTGGTAGTTTCCTTGGGGCTATCTTGGCAAGGCAGTACTATGAAAATGTCTTTCGGGTTTTTAGAACAGGCTGGTTCAAGGTGAAGGGATCAGTTACCATTTTGTCTGTTGTTGTGGGAATCTATTCTGTGGTTTTCTTAGGTGTTTCCCTTTTTCCCATAAGGTACGTTGACCTAAGAAACTGGGCTCCCGATTTTACCTTTCAGGTAGCAAACGAGGCAACTCTTGACCGGCCCTGGATAGGACAAATATATCTTGTAGCCATCTATAACCGTGATCTCTCAGGAGACGAAATCTATACCAACTTCAAAGCAGGCCCTGCACCTCTTGGGACTGGCTTAAGGGTAAGAGAGGGCCTTGTTGCTTTTTACGATTTTAAGGAGGGAGGGGGTAAAACCGTTTACGATGGCTCAGGCTTTGGCACTCCACTTGACCTTACAATTCTCGATCCATCTAGGGTAAGATGGCTTATCCCTAATGGTCTAGAGGTGCTTGATAGTACTGTTTTAAAAACAAAGGAGCCGGCTAAAAAACTCTATGATGCAATCAAGCCAAACAACAGGCTTACGGTTGAGGTCTGGATGGCACCGGATAACACTATCCAAAAGGGTCCGGCTCGCATCGTGTCTTTTTCAAAAGATACCGGGAACGGAAACTTTACACTGGGCCAGGAGGAAAGAAACATTCATCTCAGGGTGCGAACTCCCCTTTCAGGATCTACGGGCTCTTATGTAAACCTGAGGACAGGGGATGGTTTTTTAAACCCTGGGAATCTCTACCATGTAGTTGCAACCTATAAGGAAGGGATAGAAACCCTCTTTGTAAACGGTAAGGAGCACACCAGGGTAGCTCTTTATGATAGCATTAAATCTCTTGGTTTCTTTGGGAATAATGTTCTTTCCAGGATAGCTTTTTCCTTCTTCTTCTTTTTTCCAATGGTGTTTTTCCTCTATCTTCTTTTCCTGAATGTATTCGGAAAGACAATGAAATCCTCTTTCTTTACCGTGTTTCTGGCCTGTGGACTTCTTTTCCTTATAGAGCTTATCTTTAATATCCTGTTTCCCAACAAGGGATTTGATTTTAACCTTTTGTTTGCTTCGATCCCTGTTGGACTTCTTACCTTGCTCTTTGTAAGGTTTCTGGAAACGGAGATCTCAGCTTTCTATCAATTTCCCTTAAGAAAAGCGTAGCCTATGTCAAGAATCTGTTACATTTTAAGCTCTTTTCCCGTAATCTCTGAGACCTTTATCGTAAACGAGATAAGGGAGCTAAGGAAGCAGGGTGTGGATATAGCTTTGGTCTCGTTTTCCAGGCAGGAAGGCTTTGCTAACAAAGAAGCCAGAGAATTGGTAAGGGATACAATCTATCTTAGGGATAGAAACAAACTCTTTAGGATCTTTAAGTTGCTCTTTTCACATGCCTACTTCTTTGTAAGAAACCCTTTCCATTACCTTAGGGTTTTTTATCTGGTTCGTCGTATGGATGAGGAGTCTCTCTCACTATTTCTTCGTATCTCTTATCTGGCCTTTGTCGTTAAGAAGCTAGGGGTTAGAGGTATCCATACCCACTTTGCAAGCTCTACCGCCGAGTGTGCCATGCTGGTTTCAATGATTACCGGTATTCCCTACAGCTTTACGGTTCATGCCTATGATATCTTTATAAAACCAAGGTTGATAAGAGAGAAGGTTGAGCGTGCAAGGTTTGTGATCTCGATCTCTGAATTTAACAGGGATTTTATACGAGAAAGGTTCTTTGATGGTGATAACAGGGCGGTAGATAAGATAAGGGTTATCCACTGTGGTGTGGATCTTGATAAGGTATCGCCTTACCAGGCATCTGGTTTCAGGCGAAAGGGAAATAGAGGTTTTGTAATCTTTTCTACCGGAAGGCTTCTTGAGAAAAAAGGGCACCGTTATCTTATTGAGGCCTGTAGAATCCTTATGGAGAAGGGCTACAGTGATTTTGTCTGTAAGATACTGGGAGATGGTCCTCTCAGGGAAGAGCTTCACTCCCTTACCCTAAGACTTGGCCTTGGGGAAAACATCCGTTTCCTTGGAGCACTTCCACAGCACAGGGTTTTTGAAAACCTAAGGGAGTGTGATCTTTTTGTACTTCCCTGTGTTGTTGCCAGAAATGGGGACATGGATGGAATACCTGTTTCCCTTATGGAGGCTATGGCTCTTAAGAAACCGGTTGTATCAACCTCAATCTCAGGAATTCCGGAGCTGGTTAAAGATGGAGCGGGTATCCTGGTTCCACCAGGGGACAGCAGCTCTCTTGCACAGGCTATACTCCGTATTATGAAACTCGATCCTGAGGAAAGGGCATTGATGGGGGAAAAGGGATACGAGATAGTGCAAAGAGAATTTAACCTAAGGGAAAATGTGGAGAGGATAAAGGAACTTTTTCTAAATCAATACTAGGGGTGCTATCATACAGGAACATGCTTTTTTAGAAAAGGAAATAGATATTCTGGAGGTTATAGGTAACACTGGCTCTGCCGAAAGGGAGGTTTTTAGCTCGGGTCTCCTAAGGAGGAGTATTTCGGGGAGGGGGCTTGGCTTTTTCAGGGTAAGGGTAATAGAGGATCTCTTTTTAAAGGACAAAATGCGGCTCTACCATATCTCCTTCCTTGCGGATAAGGACCTTCGCATCAGGCTTGGTATAGAAGCCGATTCTGTAAACTGTATAGATGCCTCTGGGAAAACTTCTTTATTTTTTGAAGCTGAAGAGGGGTTTTTCTTGATGCCGGCTCTTCCGGTTCTTAGGTCATGGAACAGGAAAAGACACATACTCCGTGAGAGCCGGGATTATATTACCGAATATGGGGATAAGGGGATAAACTTTAGGGTTGACCTTAAAGAGAACGAAAGCTTTGATCTTCTGGTGCTCTGCTCTTCTTTTGCTGGGGATCTTTTCCCCTTTCTTGAGGTCTTTAAAGGGAAAAACAGGGAGTACACACTGACCGGGCCATGGGTTGTTATCTCACCTCTTCTGGATTGCTGGAGGTTTATGGTAAACGGCAGTATTTATGAATACAGGGAAGGAATTTATAACTACGCAAGGTTTCCCTCCCAGCAGGCTGCACTTTTCCTATACAAGCTCGTTCATCTTGAGAGAGCACGCCTTGGGGCAATTGCTGATGCTGTAAAGAGTGAGATTGCACACTCTGTTTTACTGGATCTGCAGCCTGATGGAAGGTGGGTTCATGGATGCTGGTCAGAGGATATGGAAACCCATACAAGGTTTCATGTAGATGGTATCCACCTCCTTCTTGATTATTTTGAGGAAACGGGAGAATCGGTTTTTCTTGAAAAGGCCCTTCTTGCTGCAAGCTACCTTCTTTCCCTTACCGATACCCTCAGTGGTGGGACGCTTTGGTTCCTGCACGATACGATGGAACTGGGTGGTGACTATATATACCCGGTTAGGAGGTCAAAGGCCTTTGGTAAATCCGAGACAAACACTCTCTGTTTAAATACGCACCTAAGTGCCCTTTGTGTGCTAATACGCCTTTACCGTAAGACGGGAAAAGAGGAGTTTGGGGAGGCTATTAAGAAGGGTCTTGGGGCAGCCAGGATGGTTTTAGGGAAAGAGCCGGCAAGTGGTCTTTACAGGTTGCTCTTCTATATTGCTGACCTTTCTTTTGATAGGGCCCCTTACACGGGGTCCAGAGGATTTCCTACGTTAAGTGAGCTCTTAAAGATTGTACTTGGTAGATTTGCAGGTAGGGTGATCCCCCATGTAAAACACCTGTTTCCAAGGTTTTTAATGCCAAACGGTTTTGTAACAAGGCACCTGTCTTTAGGGCATGAATCCTATAGCTACCACATAATCAACCTCTACGATATGCTTGTTCTTTATCAGATGCTTGCTCTAAGCGGGTACAAAAGGGAGGAGCTTAAGTGGTTGTGGCAGGCAATAGATAGGGCAGTTGGGTACTGTTTTGAGGGTAACCTTGTAGGGTATCTGATTCGGGTAAAGGATAAATTTATACCCCAGCTTGTAGAGGCCCTCTTAATTTACAGCTCTTTTAACCGGGATTTCCCCAGGAAAAGGCTTTTAGACATTGTCTTTTCCCTTAAAGACAGGGGGTACAGGTTTCCCAGTGGGGTGTATGGGTTTGATAATCTAGTAACACCGGAGGAATTTCAGATTTCAGAGCTAGCTTTAAAAAATTACAGCCCTGAGCTGGAGTGTTTAAATGTTTCTCCCAGGGATGGGAGGTTTAGGGAGCTACTTGTAGTAAACACGGGTTTAAGGGATGAGGAGGTGGATATAGCTTTTAGGAGTGAGCCCAAAAGGGTAGAGGTTATCTCCTCTGCTGGCAATAGAATTAACCTTCCCAGGCCTCTAGCTCCCCGTGACTACGTGGCCATTAGGCTCTATGATGTGTGAGATGGTCTTGGCTGGAGTGGATTTATGGACAACTTAGGTGCCCAGGCAAGGGTTGGAGCATTCTGGGTAATCTTGCAGCAGGTAACCCTAAGAGGGTTTTCGTTTGTAACAAACGTTATTCTTGCAAGGCTTCTTTTCCCAGAGGATTTCGGTATAGTTGCCATCGCCATGATAGCCTGGGAGGTGGTCAGACTATTTGGTAACCTGGGGATAGGTGCCAAGCTTATACACCAGCAGGAAGAGGTTAACGAGTATGCAACTTCAGCTTTCTGGCTAAACGTGATAGTATCGTTTGTTCTGGCTGTTATTGCAGTAGGCATATCACCCTATGTAGCCCTCTTTTACAATAACAGCCTTGTTCAGCCAATCCTTATACTTTTTGCCATTGCCTTCTTTGTGCAGTCCTTTGGAAGTACCCACCTTGCCCTTCTTAATAAGGAGCTTGCTTTTAAGAAGATAGTGCTGGTTGAGGTTGTTTTGAATGTGCTCTCAAAGCTATGTGCTATAGGAATGGCCTTTTCGGGATTTGGTGTCTGGAGTCTTGTCATCCCCGATGTCTTAACCTCACCCTTTAAAACGGTTGCATTCTGGGTTTTAAACCCCTGGAGACCGGGATTGAGGTTAAACACAAGGTACTGGAAGAATATATTTAGATTTGGGTTCAATTACCTTGGGGCGGATCTGACCAGGTATTTAAGCATAAACGGTGATTACTTGATTGTGGGGAGAATGCTTGGTGAGCGTTCTCTGGGTCTTTATACCTTTGCATACAACGTAGCAAACCTTCCCTTTGATAACGTTGTGGGAACTATGGCAAGGGTTGCTTTTCCAACCTTCTCAAAGCTCCAGGGTGATTTGGACAGATTCAGGGCATTTTTCCTTAAGATAACAAAGGTTACATCCCTTGTATCCTTCCCCCTGCTGGTTGAGGTTCTGGTTCTGGCGGATTTAATTATCCCTCTGGTTTACGGTGATAAGTGGAGAGAAGCCATATTGCCGCTTAAGATAATAATAGGTTTTGTTCTCTTTAGGGTTTTTTCCTCTCCCGGGGGTCAGGTGTTATTTGCCCTTGGGAAGCCAGAGGCTTTGTTTAAATTCAACCTGATTCAGGTTCCCTTCTTGCTTACGGCGGTTTTTATCGGCTCCCACTACGGAATTGTCGGGGTAGCCCTGGGGATGAGTCTGGTTCTTGTTGTAGGGAGTCTTGTGCTTTTGGGTATCTCAATAAAACCTATAGGTCTTAACTTTAAATCGGTTCTGGACTCTGTGTTTCCTGCAGCGGTATCGTCTGCCTTTTTGGTGCTTGTGCTCGGGTTGTTTAAGGAGCTTTTGCTTGCTGAGGGGATGGGAAGTGTTTTCTCCCTTGCCGTTCTTATCCCATCGGGACTTGGGGTTTATACTCTCATTCTCTTTCTGTTTTTTAGAAAGGATTTTTCCTTTTTGTGGAATCTGGTCTGGAACGAGTTTAGGGCTCGTTTCTTTGTCCTTAAAAAGACCTCCTCATCAGGGGTGGTTTGAGAAGTAAAGAGTGCTTTGGATGGGAAGAATATTATGTACCTACTTAATAGATTAAAGAGAAACGATTACTTATGGCTTGTGCTTATGCTTGCCTCCGGGTTTTTGCTTCGCCTCTGGCTTATGGAGAGAAGGTGGATAAACCCCGATGAAGGGGCACACCTTATGGATGGAAGACTTGCCCTGGATGGGCTTGTGCCCGGTCTTGATTTCGATTCACGTCAGCCTCTCTACGTATACATTATAGCCCTTGTTCTTAGAGTTTTTGGCATAAGCTACGGTGTTGGAAGGTTTATACCCGTAACCGCAAGCCTTGGGATAGCTCTGTTTGTTTTTCTCATTGCAAGAAAGATGTTTGATAGGAGGGTTGCCTTTCTTGCAACAGCTATATACCTCTTTACTCCCTTCTCTGTTCTCTGGTCTGTTATAGTGCACACCCAGCCGATCTCCGTTTTGCTAAACTGCGCTGGCATGTACTGTGTGGTCTCTTATGTAAGAAGTGAAAAGAGCCTTTTTCCCCTGGTTTTAGCTGGGGCCTCCTTCTCACTGGCCTACTATGTAAGGGAATCAGCCCTGGCTATGCTTGTTGCTACCTTCTTATACTTCCTTATCTACTATAGAAACAGGCTTTTGGACTTTGTAAAGAGCTACGGGGTAGTGCTTTCTGGTTTCCTCATTGTATGTGCTTTTATGTGGCTCTACTATATGCAGTTTGCAAGTGTATCCTGGATCTGGGATAGCTCGGTAAACCCTCTCTACCTTGTAAAAAAGAGCCTCTCAAACATATTTGCTTCGGTGGGAGCGAGTGCGCACTCTGCTAGTGAGGAGGGATTCAGGCTAAATGATCAACCCTGGAGTTCTACCCTTTCGGAGGTGTTTGCTACTGTGTTCTTTAATTCATTTCTCTATGTTGGGCTTTTTCTCTCTGTTTTTGTTCTGGGATACGTGTTTTTTGTAAAGAAGGAAGAAAACGGGGCCTTTAAAAAGAGTGTATCCTTTACAGGGTTACTTTATCTCTGGTTTCTTACCCTTTCTGTTTTTTACCTCTACTGGTTACTCTACAGGGGCTTTTTCATGCAGTACTTTGAGGAGCTTTTGCCCCCTCTTGTGATTCTTCTTGCCTTTGTTATAGTCTATGGCTTATCTGAGCTTGGTCTATCTGATAAACTCTCTGGCAGGGTCTTTATCGCGGGGTTGGTTCTTGCTTCTGTATTCCTGGTACATAACAGATTCCTTGGCGGTATCAGGGTTAACTCCATCTTTATGGCTCTCTACGTTTTAGCAACCGTACTTGCCTTATCCGTAATCTGGTTTTTCCCGAGGCTTTCTTTAAGGAGAAGGCTCTATGCCTTCCTCTTTTATGTGGGTCTCTACGTTTTTTCCTTCTTTGTCCTTAGCCGTACTTACGGAAAAGTTCCTGATCTTGTTAGAGGGCTGTTTTTTGTTGCTATGCTTTTCATTGCTTACCTGGGGGTTTTTCTTTTCTCTCGGATTGACCTTAAAAAGGGGGTAAGGGAAGGATTTGGGTTCGTTTTTGTCTCGGTTGTCCTATCCAGCTTTGCCCTCTCATTTGCAATATCTGGCTCTTCCATGCACCTTGGGTATGCAAGTACCTGGTCTCCAGAGGTGGTAAAAGAGGTTTCAGGGTATATGAGATCAAGCTCTGATAGCGATGCCAGGGTAATGTCTGGAGGTGTGATCTGGGAGTTTGAATCTGGAAGGAGACCGTTTATGAACCTATCCCACCCAACTGCCTTCAGGCCCGGAATACCCGTTGAGGAGGCACAAAGGATAAAGCACAATTTCCAGAAAAATCCGCCAAGATTTGTGATACTTGATGGCTATACCGAGCAGACCTATATCAGGCACATAAAAGAACTAGGGGTAATAATAGATAGCAAATACGTGAATAAAAAGAACATCGAAAACGGTTGCAGGTATCCGGTAAGGGTATACGAGCTTGTAGATGAAACCAGGGTGGGGGAGTAAATATGCCAGAGGTAAGCGTGATTATACCAACATATAACAGGGCTGGGTTTCTTCGCTCAGCGATAAGAAGCGTTTTAAATCAAACATTTCAGGATTTTGAAATCATAGTTGTGGATGATGGATCTATAGACTGCAGTGCTAAAGAAGTTGTAAATGAATTTAGGGATCCCAGAATAAGATACATCCGCCATGAGGTAAATAGGGGTGGCTCTGCTGCAAGAAACACGGGGATAAAGGCCTCAAGGGGTAGGTATATTGCTTTTCTCGATGACGATGATGAGTGGTTGCCTGAGAAGCTTCAAAAGCAGATAGAGGTTCTTTATTCCAGCCCTGAGAGGGTTGGGGGAGTGTATACGGGGTTTCTTATTCTTGATAGAAGTAATGAAAGATTGCTGAGGCGGTGGATACCTTCAAAAAGAGGATATCTACTTAGTGAATTGGCTAAGGAGAATTGCATTAAGACTACATCAACTTTGCTTTTAAGAAAAGAATGCTTTGATAAAGTAGGTTTGTTTGATGAGAATTTGGCTAGTAGTCAGGATTATGATATGTGGATTCGAATCTCGAAAAAATTTCATTTCGAATGCGTTGAAGAGCCACTTGTAAAGTATTACATGCATGAGAATAAGATAACTACTAATTATGAGAATTTAATTAATGGTATGGAAAGTATGCTGGAAAAACATCACTATTTATTTGCATCAAATAGAAGAAGTTACAGTTACCGTTATTTTATTCTTGGAGTACTTTACTGTCTTTGGGAAAAAGACAAAAAAGGTAGAGAACTAATCTTTAAAGCTATAAAATTATATCCTTTTGACATAAGGTATTATTTTAATTTAGGACTCTCATTACTAGGTGTAAAAACATTTAAAAAAATTAAGGAATTACGCAGTAGGTTAGGCGTTTCTCTTTTGTTAAGAAAGTTTGTAACTAAATAAAGGGTGTTATTTCCAATAATTTGTTAAGGGAGTAATTTATGAAGCTTAAGGAAACTATCAAAACTCAATTTCGTAAATTTAAAAATATAGTTTCAGTAATTCCTGAGGGTAATGTTGATCAACCAATTGGGAAATATTTTGCCCCAGGTGTACTTGGGGGATATTATAACGATTTAAGTGCAAAGTGTGAACAACAATTTGATAAGCTTCAAAATATGATTAGCTCTAAATGGTATTCCCCTGTTATATTATCCCAATTAGCATTAGGTTGTTACGAGAAGTGGTTATCAGACAAATCTTTAAAGCATAAAGATGGGTTTATCTATATAGCTGGTTTATTGGTGGAGGATCAAAAATTTAGAAGAGTTGGTAATACTGAAATAGGTGTTTGGGAGTATAACTTTCCTTTTTCATATAATGTAAAACCACCGTGGATTTCTGGGATGGCACAGGGACAGGCAATCTCTGTTCTTATGCGTGCACATCAAATAACAAAAGATAAACGATATCTTATATCATCTCAGTATGCATTGAGATCATTTGAGCATACAATCGAAGAGGGAGGCGTAAAAACAGTTGAGAAAGATGGGTGTGTTTTTTATGAGGAGTTTCCTTCGGTTCCTTATAGTCACGTATTAAATGGATTTATTTTTGCCCTTTGGGGTCTTTATGATTACTATATCTACTTAAATGACCCGAGAGCAAAGCGATTATTTGAAGCTGGAATCTTTACTCTCAAAAGGTATCTTTCTAAATATGATGTTGGTTATTGGTCAAAATACGACCTGTATCCTTATCCGTATAATATGGCCCATCCTGCTAGTCTTTTTTACCACAATCTACATATTAATCAGTTAAAAGCACTTTATCTTATCACAGAAGAGCCGGTTTTTCTTGCTATGGCAAGTCGTTGGGATAATTACATAAAAAGTAATATCTGTAAACTAATGGCAATATCTCACCGTATAAGCTTTCTCTTGCTGAATCGAAAGTGTTTTGTTACACGTTCTGCTTAATTACAGTGAAAGGAAATAAGAGTGACTGACTTTTGAAACTTTGGATATAAGGAGAAAAACCATGAATATAGGACTTGTTGGAATTGGGCACTGGGGGAAAAACCATCTTCGGATTCTCTCCGGTCTTAGAGGGGTAAAACTGAGTTGTGTTTGCGACTCTGATAGAAATAGGCTTTTAGCATTTGAATCCCAGTATACGAATACAAGGTTTACAGAAGACTTTGGGGAGCTTCTCTCCTGTGTGGATGCTCTGGTTATTGCAAGTTCTGCTATAACCCATTATAACTTTGCCAAAAGGGCTCTTTTAGCGGGAAAGCATGTCTTTGTTGAAAAACCCCTTGCCCTGGATCCCCGGGAAGGGGAAGAACTTGTAGAGATTGCCGAGTCCAGAGGACTCGTTCTCATGGTGGGTCATCTCCTTCTTTTCCATCCTGCTATTGAGATGCTAAGGGTCCTTATAAAGGAGGGAAGCCTTGGAGAGGTGTACTATCTTTACTCTCAGAGATCAAACCTGGGTATAGTCCGTCAGGATGAAAATGTCCTCTGGAGTCTTGCCCCTCATGACATATATATCCCGATTTTTCTTCTGGATGATATTCCTGAAAGTGTCTCTGTCAGGGGTAAGGATTACCTCCAAAACGGTATAGAGGATGTGGTTTTTGGAAACCTTTTCTTCCCCGATGGAAAGATGGCAAACTTCCACACAAGCTGGCTTGACCCAAGAAAGGTAAGAAGGTTTACCGTTGTTGGCTCCAAAAAAATGGCGGTTTTTGACGATATGGAGGCTGAGGAGAAGCTTAAAATCTACGATAAGGGAATAGATATAAAGAGAGCAGGAAAAGAAGAGCTTCCTCCTGCTACCATAAGCGTGCGTTACGGGGACGTTATATCTCCAAATCTTCCTTTTAAGGAACCGCTGGCTGAGGAGCTTGGGCATTTTATAAGGTGTGTTTTGGAGGGGAAAACACCCAGAGCAGATGGAAGGCACGGCCTTTTAACGCTTTATCTGCTTGATGCATGCCAGAGATCCCTAAACAACAGGGGTATTCCTGTAGAGATTCCCGAAAAGGCAAGGAGGTTGCTTCGATGATTCACGCCACAGCAGTTCTAGGAAAAGGGGTTAAGCTTGGTGAAAACGTGGTTATAGAGGAAGATGTCAGGATAGGGGATGGGTGTTTTATAGGGCACAATGTCGTTATACATGCCGATACGGAAATAGGAAACGGGGTTAGAATAGGGGACAACACTGTAATAGGTAGGCTACCTATGAGGGCTAAGATGAGTGCTGTTACGGAAGAGGGAAGGCTTACCCATACGGTAATCGGTGATAATGCCCTTATAGGCTCTCAGGTGGTAATCTACCGTGGTTGCAGTATAGGAAGCCAGGTTCTTGTTGCTGACCTTGCTTCAGTCAGGGAAAATGTGGAGATAGGGGATCTTACTATAATTGGAAGGGGGGTTGCAATTGAAAACAGGGTAAAGATAGGCAGGAAATGTAAAGTTGAGACAAATGCCTACATATGTGCCCTTTCTGTGGTAGAGGATTTCTGCTTTATAGCGCCCATGGTTACGTTTACCAACGATAACTTTCTTGGAAGAACGGAGGAAAGGTTTAGATACCATAGAGGCCCCTGGCTTAAGCTTGGAGCCCGTATAGGGGCAAACGCTACCCTGTTACCCGGAATTACGGTGGGAGAAGATGCCCTTGTGGCAGCAGGCTCAGTTGTTACAAGGGATGTTCCCCCAGGAAAGGTGGTTATGGGTGTTCCGGCCCGTATCGTGCGTGACGTTCCCGAGGGGCAGTTAATAGAGAACCAGGTTTTTTTCAAAAAATAAAATTTAAAAGGAGATGTAATGAGTTCTATTCTAATAGATAAAGATATACTTTTAGATTGTTTAGGTATTACCCAAGAAAACACATCTAATTCCCTTAAATTAATTGAGTTTTGTAAAAGGGAAGATATAAAGGCCTGGGTTTCAGAGCACAGTGTGTCAGAGGTCTGCAGGGTTATTGCTGGTAGCAAAAATATAAAGGAATTTTTTAATAAACTTAAAGATTTACTTGAGATATTTGGTGTTTTATCCCTTAATAAAGATAATATCTTTTCTGCTATATCGCGTTTGGATACGGACTACTGGGTATCCATTCAGTATGAGGTTGCAAAGCAAGCGGGTATTAAATACATCGTTACAAACAGTCCTCACTCCTATGGTGGTGATTCCCAAAACCCTGAGGTTCTAACCCCAGAGGCCTTTATGGAAAGGGTTAAGGAAGAGGAGGCTGGTAGTATCCCACCACTTGATTTAAAGCCTGAGCTTCATCAGTTTTGGGATGAGGCTCAGAAGGGGCTTGGGAGGGTTATCTTTTCTACCAGTTTTATCCTTGGTGATACCGTAAAGAGGTTTGAGGAGGAGTTTGCAAAGTACTGTGGGGTGGAGCACTGTATAGGGGTAGCTTCGGGAAGTGATGCCCTTTTAATATCCCTTATGGCAATAGATGTAGGTCCTGAGGATGCTGTAATAACCACTCCGTATACCTTTTTTGCCACAGCCGGTTCAATTGCAAGGCTTTTTGCCCTACCTGTTTTTGTTGATATAGATTCCGCTACCTATAACATTGATCCTAACGGGATTGAGAAGCTTATAAAAGAGAGCTGCTACTGGGATGGTGAGGCTCTCTGGATAGAGTCCCCGGATGTTAGAACCTCCCCTTTAAACCCCCGATACTTTCCGAAACGGCGTCGTGTAAAGGCTATAATCCCTGTTCACCTCTTTGGTCAGACCGCTGATATGGAAAGGATAATGGAGATAGCAAAAAGGTATAACCTCTACGTTATTGAGGATGCAGCCCAGGCTCATGGAGCCGAGTGCTGGATGGTGGGTTCCGGGCCGAAAAGGGTAGGTTCAATAGGGCATCTTGGATGTTTTTCCTTCTTTCCCACAAAAAACCTGGGAGGATGGGGTGATGGAGGAGCTGTTACAACAAATGATCCAGAGCTTGCTGAGAAAATAAGGATCTTAAGGGTTCATGGAAGCAGCCCCAAGTACTATCACAGGTTTGTAGGGATTAACAGCAGGCTGGATGCAATTCAGGCCTCGGTTTTACTGGCAAAGCTTCCCCATCTTGATACGTGGATAGATAAAAGACAAAGGGTTGCAAGAAGGTATATGGATTTACTCTCTTTAAATGGAAGGGTTCAGTTGCCTGAGGTAGCCGGTTATGTGGCAAGGCATGTCTGGAACCAGTTTGTTATAAGAATAAAAGGGGATGGAAAGAGGGATCAGGTTCAAAAGAGGTTAAAGGAGAGGGGAATCGGTACCGGTATCTATTACCCGCTACCCCTTCATCTGCAGGAGTGTTTCTCATACCTTGGTTACAAAGAGGGGGATTTTCCTAACTCAGAGAGGGCTTCAAGGGAAACGCTTGCTCTGCCTATGTTTCCTGAGCTGAGGGAATGGGAGCAGGAGAAGATTTCCAGAGAACTTGGGGAGGTGCTATGAAGGTACTAACTGTAGTTGGTGCTCGTCCGCAGTTTATAAAGGCTTCTGCTGTATCTAAGGCTATTGAGGAGTTTAACCGGTGTGAGGGCATGGAACATATAAAAGAGGTTTTGGTTCACACCGGACAGCACTACGATTACGAGATGTCTATAGTAAGTAAATCTAGTTCGTTTTGAAATTGAAGAAGCAGTAAGGAAAGTGTATTAGTTATGCATAGCAATATAGCTTTGATTTTTAAAAAGATGATTAATCCCAGGGTGGGTTTTTTGTTCCTTGGTATATTTGCCATAGTGTCACTTGCCTGGGTTATAGGAGGGATGATAGGTGTAGAAGACTATGGTGTCTTGCCACTTGCCCTGGTCGTTGGTCTATTGGGGGCCTTACTTATTTTTAGATTCCCCTTAATAGGTATGGCCACAATGTGCTTTCTTGTTCCTTTGGGTCCAACTACCCGTTTAATAGGTGGGGAAAGGGCTTTAACCCTGGCTGTGGGGGGTCTCTTATTTGGAATATTTGTTTCCAGAGTCTTAGTATTTCGTGAGAAAATAAAGCTTGATTACATATCTAAGATTGTATTTGCCTATATTCTCTGGGGATTTCTCTCAGCTTTATGGGCTTATGATCCAGCAAGGTCTTTTAATTATGGAATAAGATTGCTTCAAATGCTTGCTATATATGTTTTGTTCTTAAACTACTGTCAGGACAAAAGACAACTGGATATTCTTACTTTAAGTTTTATAGGAGGAGCTTTAGTTTCATCAGCTGTAGCCTTCTTTGGAGGTATGACTTACAGAACCACCCAGAGGATTACGCTTTCTGAGTTTGATCCGAATAACTTTGCTCTTATCCTTTGTTTAGCCTTTATATTGATATCCTATTATTTTTACAGGACTAGGGTTGCGGTTTTTAAATTGATATTTTTTTTAGGGGCTATGATTATTGGATATACAATAATACAAGCACAAAGCAGGGGTATGTGGGTGGCTATTTCGCTTTCTTTAATTTTATCTCTCATTTTGGTGTTTAAAAATTCTCAGGTAATAAAAAGGGCTTTTATTGCAACCATAATCTTAGCCGGTGTTATTATCTCTGGTTACTACTTGGGAGTTATCAATGAAACTGTGGTTAGCAGATTTCAAACCCTTTTCTCTGATGATGTTTCTACCATGACTGCAAGGCGTAGCGATATATGGAAAGTGGGATTGGAAATGATTAAAAGCAATTTTCTTTTGGGAGTTGGGCTTAAAAATTTTGAAGTTGTGTATAATTATTATGCTCTTTCTACAAACATACTCACCGCTGGATTTTCTAGGGATCCTCATAATACATTTCTTGGAGTAATTGCTGAAACTGGAATAGTTGGTTTTTTTATATTTGCCTGTATGTTTATTTATATTTATAGGAATATACACCGTATAGCAAACCCTTTAGCGTACTTTGTATACACCTGGCTATTCTTATGCTTTGTATTAGGGAATTTTTCAATAACTAATCACTTTAAATTTTATTTTTGGATTGTTCTCGTACTTATATCCTTAAAGCTGCGATTGGAAAATCAGGCTAGTTTAACTGTTTATAAGGACAAACTTTTATGAAGGTATTGCTAGTTTCTTCAATGTATCCAAATCCTGTAAATGAGAATGCAGGTATTTTTGTTGAGGAACAAGTTAAGGCATTGGTTAAGAAGGGTTGTGACATAAAGGTAGTAAAACCTGTTCCCTATTCCCCTTCTATTTTAAGAAGAGTAAATCAAAGATGGAAGGAATACATAAATGTTCCGTTATCTGAAATCAGAAATGAAATCGAAATATTTTATCCAAGGTATTTGCAGATTCCACACTCTTTGCTTGGTGATTTGATAGGTTATTCATTGCTGTATTTTCAGGGTGAGTTGCTTTATTTGGGTATAAAGCAGAAAATAAATGAAATTATTGTAAATTTTAGACCTCATATTGTGCATGTTCATGGAGCTTTTCCAACGGGATATGTGGTTTCATTGCTGAAAAGATCGCTTTTACGGAATGTTAAAACGGTACTTACACTTCATGGTGGGGATATTAACGTTATTCCTTTTAGGAGCAGATTAATTAAGAGAAAAGTAAAAGAGAGTTTAAATAATCAGGATGCTATTATAGCTGTTAGTCAAAATTTAAAGGATATAGCTATTTCTATTTCAGGGTGTGACCGAATTTATGTGATTCCTAACGGAGTGGATATACATAAATTTACTTTATCTACAGAGGACTTAGAATTAGTTAAGAAAAAAAGGGAAATCTTTAAAGAAAACAAAGTTATTCTGTTTGTAGGTAATATTAGCAGGGAAAAAGGAATAATAGAGCTATTGGAAGCTTTTACACGACTTATATCGTATAGGGATAATCTTATATTGATACTTGTTGGTAGGGTTAAGATAGTGGACATTTTAAATCGTTATTTAAGTTCTTTAAGTGGGAAGGTTAAAGTTATTGGTCCTGTTAAACACGAAGAAATAAAGATATGGATGAATTTATGTGATATTTTTGTTCTCCCAAGTTACACCGAAGGTTTACCTGTATCAATGTTAGAAGCTATGTCTTGTGGAAAGCCAGTAGTTGTTTCTAAAGTAGGTGGTGTTAGTGAAGTCGTTAAAGATAAAAAAAATGGTTTGTTGGTAAGACCTAAGGATATAGATGGGTTAGTTCAATGTATAGAGTTTTTGCTTGATAATCCGCATAAAGCAAAAAGCTTGGGCGAAGAAGGAAGAAAGACAATTCTTGAGAATTATACTTGGAGCAAAAACGCTGAAAGAACTATTGAAGTTTATAAAAACATTGTTTCTAATTAAAAATCCTTATGAAACATTGTTGTATTATTACCACTGTACATTCTCCATTTGATGTTCGTATATTTCATAAACAGGCTAGGTCTTTAGTAAAAGCCGGGTATAGGGTTACCCTTATTGCTCCACATGATAGATGTGAGGTGGTTGAGGGTATTAAAATTATTTCTTTACCTAGATCACGCAACAGAATAGCCCGGATGTTAACTATATTTGTTGCATGCAAGTTAGCTCTTTACCAAAGGGCAGATACATATCACTTTCATGACCCGGAACTTATTTTTACAGGTTTAATCTTAAAACTCTTGGGTAAGAAGGTCATTTATGATGTCCATGAGGATTATCCGCGCCAGGTTATTATGAAAGACTGGATACCTGCTCTTCTACGCAGACCTGTATCAATATTTATAAGTATCATTGAATATATTGTTGGGAGAATATTTGATGGAGTTGTGGTTGCTACTGACTTTATAGCAGAAAGGTTCCCTGCTAGTAAGACTGTTATTGTCAGGAATTTCCCATCTATTGAATATTTTAAGGAACCTATGGATTGTAGTAGAAAATATTTAGAACGACCAATTGCTATTTATGCAGGTGGTTTAACAAGACTTAGAGGTATTAGGCAAATAGTAGAGGCATTCTCGCTACTTAAGGAAATTGAGTTATGGCTTGTTGGGAAGTTTGAGGATCATGCATTTCGGAATGAAATAGTACTTAAGGCTACTCCCAATGTAAAAATTCTTGGATTTAAACCTTTTGAGGAAGTTGTTCAGCTATATAAAAAGTCTAGTATTGGACTTGTTTGTCTACTTCCTACTGCTAATTATTTAGAGTCACTACCAATTAAGCTCTTTGAATACATGGCTGCTGGACTTCCGGTTGTAGCTTCAAATTTTCCCTTATGGGCAGAATTTGTGGAGGGATGTGGGGTATTGGTTAATCCGGAGGATCCCCAGGATATTGCTAACGGCGTTAGAAAAATATTAAGTAATCCTGAGACTCTTCAAAAGATGGGAGAAACAGGACGAAGAAAGTTCTTGGAAACTTATAATTGGGAACAAGAATTTCCAAAACTTTTAGAGCTTTATGCAAGGTTACTATAAGACCTTTAGAGAAAGTTTTATATTCTTTTTATAGGGAATGCAAGATAATGAAGAAAATTTGGTTTTTAAATCATTACGCTATTTATTCTAATCATCCTGGAATAACGCGCCATTTTGATTTTGGCAAAGAGTTAGTTAAAAGAAGATACGAAGTTACAATTTTTGCTTCTAACTTTAATCATGTTAATAAAACTTATATAAATGATTTCCAAGGTCTTTACAAAGAAGAATTTGTGGAAGGAGTGAGGTTTTTATGGATTAAAACTTATCCTTCATACAAGGATAATGATTGGAGAAGATTTCTGAACATGTTAAGTTATGCTTACGAGGTTATAAAAGTTGGGTTAAAGCTTGAAGAGAGACCCGACATAATATTGGGATCATCCTTACATTTATTCGCAGCTTTATCTGCTTATATCCTCTCTAAGAGAAAAAAGGCAAAATTTGTATTTGAGGTTAGAGATTTATGGCCTCAAAGTATGGTTGAATTGGGTTCCTATACAAGATACCATCCAATTGTATGGCTTATGTATAAACTAGAGAAGTTTCTTTATAAAAGAGCAAGTAAAATAATAGCTGTATTACCTAAGATAGAGAACTATATAGAAGATTTAGGTATAGAGAAAAGCAAAGTAATATACATACCAAATGGGGTGGATCTTGAACCAAATGATTCAAAATCAGGTGTTTTATTACCTGATGGGTTAGAGGATTCTATAAATTCTCTTAAAAGAAGTGGAAAACTTATAGTAGCTTATGTTGGTTCGTTTGGAGTTGCAAATAATGTAGAAATTATTTTAGAAGCAGCTCAGATTATACATAAAAGTGAATTTCAAAATATTCATTTCTTATTAGTTGGAGATGGGAATAGGAAAGAAAAACTTGTTGAGTATGTAGAGAAGAATAATTTGCAAAACGTTAGCTTTTTTAGCGCCATACCTAAAAAGGCTGTTTCATATCTGCTATCTAAGGTTGATATAACAGTTATTGCATGGAAAAATCGAAAAAATCTTTACAAATATGGAATCAGTGCAAACAAGATTTTTGACTATATGGCAGCTGCAAAACCAGTTGTAATCTCTATAAATGCAGCCAACAATCCGGTGGAGGAAGCAAATTGTGGAATTTCAATTCCTCCAGAAAATGCAATCGAATTGGCAAAAGCTCTTGTTTATTTATCTAATATGCCAATGGAGGATAGAATAGCTATGGGCAATAGAGGAAGAGAGTATGTAAGAAAACATCACTCCATACCAATTCTTGTTGATAAATTAGTGAATGCATTCAACAGTTAGTAGGTTTGGTTTATTCTGTTTTTATAACTCCATATTGCAATTAATTAATATTAATATAGTAAGGTGTAATGTGTGATGAAGAATAGGCATACAATCTACCAACAAGAGGAACAATTCCACGATAGTGAGTGTATTCAAAGAAAAAGACTATCTTTCTTCTATAAGGATATTACAAGTATAGCAAAGGATTATTTCTTTAAGCTCATGGGAGATATTAAAGATAAAAAAATACTTGAGTTAGGGTGTGGATATGGGTCGAATATCGTTATTATGGCAAAAAAGGGAGCAAGTGTTACAGGAATCGATATTTCTTCTAGGAGAGTTAATGAGGCTAATTCGCTTATAGAAAGAGAAAATCTTAAAGGAAATGCCACAATTATAAAGATGAATGCAGAGAATCTGGAGTTTCCAGATGAATCTTTTGATTTAGTTGTTGGTATGGCTATACTCCATCATCTTGATTTAGAATTAGTGCTTCCTGAAATAAGCCGGGTTTTAAAGGAAAATGGAGAAGCTATATTTTTGGAACCTCTTGGTGGAAATCCTATAATAAATTATTATAGAAAAAGAACACCGGATTTGAGAACTCCTGATGAGCATCCTCTTGTTGAGAAAGACTTTGAAATAATTTATACATACTTTGATTGTCTAGAAAGGAAAAATTTTTTTCTATTAACTTTTCTTGCTTATATGTTTAAGCTAGTTACAGAAAATGAGAAGATAATTAAGAAATGTAGCAGTATATTAAATGCAGTAGACCAGCTGGTTATGGCTGTTTTTCCTTTTTTTGGTAGATTTTGTTGGCAAACAGTAATCCACTTAAGAAAAAAAGATCGTTTATTCCTTTAAGTTATGATTTATTTTTCAACCTAAGTTTTATTGTTACGCTGACTTTAGCAATCTATATTAAGTTGTAACCCAACCAAAGTCTAATTGAATGTGTTTTTAAAACTGGTAAAAAATAAGGGAAAAAATAACAAGCTAATTAAGGAGAAAGATTTGCCTATACTAGCTAAACATACAGAGCAAGACCGGTATATTGTCAAAGGATTAGATTTTACTGTTAAGGAATATGCCTTTAAAAGGATTTTTGATTTTTCTCTCGCTTTAATAGGACTTATTTTTTCAATTCCAATATGGATTCTTGTGGCAATAGCAATATGGTTAGAGGATGGAAGGCCAATACTGTATAAACAAAGGAGATTGGGAAAGCATGAAAGGCCTTTTTGGCTATTTAAGTTTCGTTCAATGGTGAAAAATGCAGAAGATAGTACAGGTCCCGTATGGGCTATGGAAAATGATCCCAGGGTAACGAAGGTGGGGAGGTTTATTAGAGCCACTGCTATAGATGAGCTACCACAGCTTATAAATATCTTGAAAGGGGATATAAGTTTTGTAGGACCGAGGGCTGAGAGGCCAGAGCTAGCGGCAAAGTTTAAAAGAAACATTCCTGCATTTGCCCTTCGAACCATTGTCAAACCTGGATTGACTGGCATAGCTCAGGTGTATGGAAGGTATGATACTCCACCACAACATAAACTAAGATATGATTTGATCTATATTAAGAATCAGAGTTTTATTTTAGATTTAAAGCTTATCTTGCTTTCTTTCTGGATTACGTTTACCGGAAAATGGCAGAGTAGAGAGGATAAATTAGGTGTGCTGGTCAGGAAGAAAACTGCAAAAACAATGCAACCTTCTATATCATTGGTAAAACCGTTAGGTCAGCTACTTATTGAAGCCAACGTTATAACCCAGGAGCAACTTAAAGAGGCTCTGGCTTATCAGAGGGGTTTAGGAATAAAAATTGGGGAAGCTTTGGTTAAAAAAGGTTTTTTATCAAACCAGGTTCTTAACCAATTTCTACAATTACAATTGATTATGAGAGAACAAGAGTATAGAACTGGAGCATAATTGCAGGTGCAAGTAATGGGGTCTGTACAAAGATAAAGGAAAAGCTTTCAATTGATTTGGTGTGTTTTGTCTTAACCAGAAAAGAGTACTAATGGATAGAATTAATTGATTCCGTAAAGTAAGAAGAAATAGTTAGTTTCTACTCATGACTTAACTTAATCCCAAAGTAGAATAACTAACTGCTTTATCTTTACTAGATAAGGAGTAAAATTAACTTTATGTTGGTTACAAAAGATAGTATTTCTTCTTTTGGACATCTAGATCATTGCTGGGAGGATTCGGATTACTTATTCTGTTGGAAAGGCATGGTATTTATTGAGGGAATACCTTGTGGGGTTGATTCCATAAAAGAATTCTCAAAAGAAGTGAGAAGATTAGGTCTTCAAAAAGCCTGTTGTATTTTAAAGGGCTGTTATTTTATAGTTATTAAGGATAAAAGAAGAAATGCTTTCTATTCGTTTATTGATAATAGCGGTCTTTTTCAAGCATTTCATTCAGATAAAGCTATTTGTACATCCTTTTTAAAGTTAGTTAAATGGGAAGGTTTGTCGAAAGTAAATCTAAATAAAGAAGCAGTTGTAGAGTTTATCCATTTTGGAAATATTTTCTTTAATAAAACCTTTTTTGATTTAATAAAGAAGATCCCGAGACAAAGTATACTATCGTTTTCTGAAGAGGGGAAAATATGTTTCTCTGAAAAATTAATCCCAGATTTGGACGAAAAAAATGATAAATTTTCGTTTCTTGATTTCTTTGAAGGATTTGTTTCTTCTATAAAAGATGAGAAGGTGAGTATAGACTTAACGGGTGGAATTGATTCAAGGTTGCTAGCTGTTCTTTTAGATTATTTTGGATTAGAGTTTGAAACAGCAGTAGTAGGGATAAGAGGAAATCAGGATATTGAGATTGCTAAAGAGGTTGCAAGTATATTAAAGCATGATATTCATATAACCTACCATTCAATAGACAACTTGGAAAAAGATCTATACGAGCTATTTGCTATGTGTGACGGCTTATGTAATATCTTAAAATGCCACACTCAGTTACAAGATAACAGAGGTAGGTTGCATAGGGGTGTTAGCTTAAAGCTCTCTGGAGCGGGAGGCGAGCTTTATAAGGATTTCTGGTGGCTTCAAGATTTTCCTTTTTATAAAAAGAAAAGAGCCAATTTAGAGAGACTATTTGATCTTAGAATAGCCCCGATACCATTTAAACATTTTTATCTTTCTGACGATTACATAGAGACTAGTATAAATATAAGACAAAAAGTATTAAAAGAGTTGTCAAAATATATAAGGGACACAAACACTAAAACCTATGACAATATATACTTCAGTTACAAGATGTCAGAAGTAGGAGGAAGGTCTCTTACCAATAATTTTTATAGCGCGTTAAAAGGTTATGCACCACTATTAGAGCTAGATTTAGTTAGGTATGGCTTTAATCTCCCAAGAAGGGAAAGATTTTTCAACAATTTTCATAGGAAAATTATAACAAGTGTTAACCCAGATATCGCAAGGATTCAAACAACAGGGAGTGGAATGTCAGTATCTTCAAAGAGTCTGGATATAATACAAGATATAGGTAAATACCTGGTTAACATAAGTATTCGTTTAACCAAGAAAGTTGCACAAAAGTATTTGAGAAGAACTTATTTTCAGGAAAGTCCAATTCATCCAGATTTTTATAGTAAGCTTAGAAAGCTTTCAATTACTAAAGATTCTATTGATTTATTAAAGGATGAGGGGATAATAAATAAGAAGATTGATATAGATGACATTGATAACAACTATATTGGAAATTTTATTTCATTAGCTTTTCTTATGAAATATATGCCTTAAAAAGAAAAGTAGATACAATCTCGTGTAAGCCATATTGTATTTATAGAGAAGTTTCCATTTTATAGTACAAGAATGGGTAGGCAAAGAAACCCTCTTAAACAATGGATACATATATTAATATTCAAATGCTCCAATATCTGGCTTGGTATCGCGCAACTTGCCATCAAAGTCTTTTACAGGAAAGTCTAGAGGAGTTCCTTTGTTAATAGCTGGGGAAGATAATCGTAAATGGTAGTTTCCTTTTATGGGATCCACAAACATTGGGTCAGATGGTACAGGGGGTCCGTTTTTATCCCAGCCTGTTGTTTGTTTGTATTGTGAGTTGAAATCGGTTTTTAAGGAATCTTTC
>BEIN01000020.1 GCA_002898375.1 bacterium HR37
GAACTGTAGCAGATGTGGCACTAGAGTTCCAAAATTGCTTTCTGATAGGGTTCATATTTGCAATAAATGTCATATTGTTCTTGATAGAGACATTAATGCATCACGTAATATTTTAAGGCTAGGAACTAGCTTTCTTGGGCTTAGCCCAAGAGAAGCTCCCTGTGTAAGCTGGGAGTAGTTCACAGGCATATCAATGGGAGGAAATCTATGAGCTAACAGTTTACTCTTACGATCCCGAAACCGGAAATACAGGAGTTGATAGAAAAACATTTAAGGTCTCCATATAAAACAATGACTATTCCGCTAGCAGGTGTTATACTGATTGCAGTTGCCATTATCGGTGGGGCAATAGCGATGGGTGCTTTTATCTGGGCCATACGCACAAAGCAATTTAAGGACCTAAACACCGGTGCCTACGTAATATTTGATAAAGAAGAGCCTGTAGGAGAGATGACAGACACCACCTTTGGATATCCAGAGAAAAACAACCCTAAAAAAGAGGAAAATAAAAATGAAGTCTGATCACTCTATACCCGGTACCGAAGAGGCTCCTGAACTCTCCTATCGAATCCTTAGTGATACCTCCTCTTCGGCTCCTGTAATTGTCTTTTTTACCTCTGCGGTGGTTTGGCTACTTGTGGGAACAGTCTTTGGACTTATAGCCTCCTTTAAATTTAACTTCCCCGACTGGCTTGGGAACATACCAGCTCTTACGTTTGGTAGGGTACGCCCTGCACACCTTAACTCGGTGATATACGGCTGGGCTTCCCTTGGAATCGCCGGTCTCTATGTATGGCTTACCGCCAGACTGTGCCAAACGGAGGTTCACTGGAGAAGGCTTCTTTACATATCTGCAATTCTCTGGAATGCAGGGGTTCTCTACGGAGTTGTCTCCATACTAGGCGGACACAGTCAGGGAATAGAGTGGCTTGAGTTTCCAAAAGGTGCACAGACTTTGATTGCCATGGCCTCTGTTTTGCTTTCTCTTTCAATACTCCGTACTTTTTACGGAAGACGGGTAAAGCACATATACGTTTCCCTCTGGTACATACTTGCCTCGGTAATATGGTTTCCTATCCTATACGTTATTGCAAACCTTCCATTTTACTCAGGGGTAACACAGGCAGCGGTAAACTGGTGGTATGCACACAATATTCTAACCGTATGGGTTACACCAGCAGGCCTTGCCGCAGCCTACTACTTTATCCCAAAGGTTATAGGTCGTCCAATTCACAGCTACTATCTCTCGCTTCTTGGCTTCTGGTCATTTGCACTATTTTACAACTGGAACGGTATTCACCACCTAATAGGGGGGCCACTTCCCACATGGCTTATAAGCGTTTCCATTGTTGCAAGCGTACTTATGTTCATTCCGGTAATAACTGTAGCAATTAACCACCACCTGACCATGGTTGGGCACTTTGGCAAACTGCGTTACAGCCCAACCCTTAGGTTTGTGGTTTTCGGTGCTATGTGCTATACAGCCGTAAGCTTTCAGGGCTCTATTCAGGCTCTACGCTCATTTAACGAAATCACCCACTTTACCCACTACACAGTAGGGCACGCACACCTTGGACTGTATGCATTCTTTACCATGAGCATTTTCGGAGCAATCTACTACATAATGCCCAGGCTTACAAAGTGGGAGTGGCCATATCCGGTTCTCATCAAGTTTCACTTCTGGCTCGTTGCCCTGGGTATTACACTATACGTTATATCAATGACGGTAGGTGGGTTCATACAGGGGCTTTACATGAACGATCCAAGCCGCCCATTTATGGACTCGGTACAGGTAACAAAGCCCTATCTTATGGCACGTTCCATAGCAGGCGTGGTTATACTTATAGGGCATCTGTTTTTTATCTACCTCTTCTATTTAATGATAAAACGAAAGGGGGTAAAGAGGCTTACCCCACCCTGGTATGAGAAGGCTGAGGAGTACGCAAGATGATGTTTATAAGGGCCTATGTTTTTTTTCTGGGGGTGCTTGCAACCCTTTTTCTAGGGTGGGCAGCTTTGACGTTTATTCCAGGGATTCAGATAAAGGAGGTAAAACCCCTACCCGGGCTTAAACCGTATACAGAGCAGGAGCTTCGGGGAAGGGCCATTTACATTCGCGAAGGCTGTGTTTACTGCCATAGCCAACAGACCCGTCCCGATGGATTTGGGGTTGATCAGAGGCGTGGGTGGGGAAGGCCATCTGTACCAGGAGACTACGTATACGACAGGCCCCACCTTCTGGGCACGATGCGAACCGGACCGGACCTCTTTAACATAGGGGCAAGGCAACCAAGTGAAGACTGGCACCTGATTCACCTCTACAATCCAAGGGCAACATCCCCTGGCTCAATAATGCCACCTTATCCCTGGCTTTTTGAAGAGGCAGAGGAGGCACCCGAGGAGTTTTACAGAATGCAGGGTAAAAGGGTGGTTCCGGTACCGGAACAATTTAGACCCGAGGGAAAGGTTGTAATAGCAACCCAAGAAGCCCTGGACCTTGTGGCATACCTTTTAAGCCTTAACCACACATATCCGGTAAAGGCGGAGAAGAGATGAGTGATAAGAAAACGGATTCACGGTGGCGTTTTCGCCCTGAAGAAGAAAAACACGACATATACAGCCTTCACAGACAGGCTCTTCGAGAACCACCAGAACCTCAGGAGGGACTTGAACCACCTCCCTGGTGGTTATGGGTTATCTCGGTTCTGCTTATCTTCTGGGCAGGGTTCTATCTTGGACGATACGGAGGGGTCTTTGGACCCTACGTTCACGTGCTGGAAGAGGGGAGGAGAACCGAAAGAGAAACAGCCCTAGTCCCTAAGGAACCAGAGACAACCGTAAGTGGAGCAGAGGTATATGCACGTGTGTGTGCTGCATGCCATCAACCAAATGGCCAGGGTGTACCCGGGGTGTTTCCCCCGCTTGCAGGTTCAGAATGGGTGTTAAAAGACCCCGAAACCCCGATACTTATCGTCTTACACGGTCTTCAAGGCCCTATTGAGGTAAAGGGTACAGTATATAACAACGTTATGCCGGAATGGGGATCAAAGCTTTCAAATGAGGAGATCGCCGCGGTTCTTACCTACGTTAGAAACAGCTGGGGAAATCAGACAGCAGAGATTACACCCGATATGGTTGAAAAGGTGAGGAAAGAAACACAGGAACGTAAAACCCACTGGACACAGGAAGAGCTTCTTAAACTCAAGAAATAAATGCCAAGCTGTCTTTTTTAACATATAATTAACTTTTACAAATCCCCGCATAGAAAGAAATGATTAAATATACCTGGAGACTAATATTTGATTCTATTCTTATCGGACTAGTAGGAGCGCTTTCAGCACAGGTATTTAGATCAATGCTACACATATCCCAGAGTATTTTTTTAGGCTGGCTGGCCGGTTATAAACCCCCAACCTTACTGGAAGCAAGTGGTGAGCTTACAACACAGCTAATTGGAGAGCACGGTCTATGGTTGATCCCTGTTGCCACAACCCTTGGAGGGCTTATCTCAGGTATCATAGTGTTTAGCCTTGCCCCAGAAGCCGAGGGACATGGTACCGACACGGTTATAAAGGCATTTCACCATGCAGGTGGGTTTATTAGAGCAAGACTGGCACCCATTAAATTAATTGCCTCGGCCATTACCATTGGATCAGGAGGAGCAGCAGGGAGAGAGGGCCCCATAGCTTTAATCACTGCCGGTCTTGCCTCCACATATGCAAGGCTTACCCGTCGTCCAGATGAGGAAAGACGCTTGCTTCTACTTATTGGTATGGCCGCTGGTCTCTCTGCTATATTTCGCTCCCCTATAGGTACTGCCATATTTGCCATTGAGGTTCTCTACAGGGAAATGGAGTTTGAAACAGGAGCACTCCTATATACCATGCTTGGCTCAATAGTGGCTTTCACAGTAGATGGCCTGTTTGTAGGCTGGAGTCCTCTTTTTCGTATCCCTTTAAACCTTGGCATCCCAAGCCTAACCGACTATTCCTGGTACATCATGTTAGGAATAAGCAGTGGGGTAGTTGCAACTGCTTTACCTTTTGTGTTTTACAACACAAAAAGAGCCTTTGCTCTCATCCCCGTTCTGCCTCATTTTAAACCAGCTATAGGAGGGCTGGGAATAGGGCTTATAGCGATATTCCTACCCCAGGTACTCGGAGGTGGATACGGGTGGATACAAAAAGCCATTAACGGTGAACTCTCCTATAAACTAATGCTAGCCCTGGTCTTTGCCAAGATGCTTGCTCTTAGCCTAACGGTCTCGTCCGGGGGATCAGGTGGCGTTTTTGCCCCAACCATCTTTATAGGAGCTATGCTGGGAGGTTTTATGTCCAAGGTGTTTAACCAGACCCCTGCACCTTTTGTAATAGTGGGCATGGCAGCCGTTTTTGGTGGAGCTGCACGTGTCCCCATTGCCACGCTCCTTATGGTGGTAGAGATGACAGGGGGCTACAAACTGCTTGTACCGGCTGCACTTGCCGTTATGCTAAGCTACTTAACCCAGGTGAGGCTATCAGGGCTTATCCCGTATAAAAGCCTATACGAAGCCCAGGTTCCTACACGTATCGATTCACCGGCCCACCATCTTGAACACCTTCAATCAGCACTTCGGCTTATAGGTGAAAAAAGAGTTCCCGTACCACCTACAGTCAGCCATCTTAATCTATATGCACTTCTAACCGCTGGTATACCGGTTGACCTGCCCGATGGAAAGCAGTTAAGTATAGGTGTGGTGGGAACACAAAGCCCCTGGATAGATAAATCTCTGGACTCAATCTCTCTATCAACTCCCGAGATGAACAAAGAGGTAGAAATCATTGCCATTTTACGCAAGGGACAACTGCTTTTCCCCCACCCTGATAACAGGTTACAGAAAGGGGATCAGTTGCTTATAATAGCTTCACCACAATCATGGGAGTGGATAACCAGCTATCTCACGCCCATATCAAATGCAAAAGGCACCGGAGCAGTACACAATCCCTCATAAGGTTTAAGTAAGCAAACTATGTCCTTTCCCCTACAATCTCATCTACCCTTACAAACTCATAGCCAAGGGCTCTAAGAGATTCAACTATACCGGGAATGGCCTTAACCACCTCCATCCTATCCGCATGTTCCTTTGTTTCGTCTCCATCGTGAAGTAGAACAATAGAGCCCTCCTTCACATATCGCTTTACCCTCATTACGATATCCTCTGCCTTCACACCTTTTTTCCAGTCATATGCTATCACATCAAACGGAACGATCCTAAAACCCATTCTCTTAAGCCTTCTTATAAAAAATGGGTTTGATATCCCCCATGGAGGCCTAAAGAACCTCATGTCCTTACCCAGTATGTCCCTTAGCATTTCCTGGGTCTTTAATGTTTCTCCTAAAGCAAGACCGGTAAGGGTTAGAAGGAAAGAGTGGGAATAGGTATGATTGCCAACAATATGGCCTTCTTTATCTATCAGCTTTACAATACAGGGGCACCTTTTAACGTTTGCCCCACAGACAAAGAAAGCAGCCTTTATCCCATACCGTCCAAGTGCCTCAAGCACCCTTGGAGTTATTGTAGGGTTTGGGCCATCATCGAAACTCAAAGCCACCCTTTTAGGCTTCTCTGCTTTTGAACTCGTAAGCATTCTTAAAACACCCCGAGGTTTTTTTCGTTCTTATCTTATAGAGCAAGTCCCTTTCTTTTGTGGAAATGGCTTCTCTAATGCTAATTGCCCTTTCCTTTATTGGTCTGGTAAAAGCCTCTACCCTGGGGCTTCTTAAAGGAACCATCACAGCAAAGAGCAGAAGACAAAGAGCAATCCAGGATAACCAGTACCCAACAGAAGAATACCCTTCTTCTCTAACCTTAGAGAGCCTGGAAAACCTTTCAGGGTTTCCAAGAAATATTCTGGCTAAAGCATTAGGAAAGTACTCAAACATAGCAAATAGAAGCCCCCACCTGTAACGACGTCCAGAGGTCCAGACACGAAACCCCATATCCAGCTTTACCTTTCCAACATGTTTAAGGCGCTGTGATAAATCAGCATCCTCACCAAGCTTGAGTTTGGTGTTAAATCCCCCTACACGGAAAAATGCATCCCTTCTTACAGCAAGGTTAGCACCTGGAAGAGACCAGCCACCGGAGAAAACACGGTCAAATGCCCAAGGAACAGCAATCAAATAACGAACAGCAAGGCGAGAGAGGAAAGGTCCGTTATAAAGGTAGTATAGGCCTCCAAATGCAACAAGCTCCGGGTCGCTTTTAAACTCCTTTAGGATTCTTGAGACCCAGTTAGGAGGAAGTATGGTATCGGCATCTGTGGTAGCAACAACAGGGGCACGTGCAGCCATAAATCCGGACTGACGGCTGTAGCCAACACCCTGCCTGGGTTCAAATACCACTCTTGCCCCAAACTGTCTTGCTATCTCAGCGGTTCTATCGCTTGAGTTGTTGTCAACAACTATAATCTCAAACCCCTTGAAATCCTGGTTTAACAAACTGGTAAGGGTTCTCTCTATAAACCCTTCCTCATCAAGGGCAGGGATAACCACCGATACTAGGGGATTATCAGGATTTCTGTGAAAGGCCCCTCTAACCCTTACAGCTACCGGTGGCCTGTATCCTCTTTTTACCTTTCGAATAAGGCCTCTAAGTGGCACAAGAAGATACATTCCAACAAATCCACCAAGCACCCAGAACAGGGGATCAATGATCCCATCATGGATTATCTGGGAGCCGCTTATGCTGTTTTTATGGTAGTTGTAGCCAAAATCGTATATCTCCTTTACACCACCTGCTACCAGGGCAGCAACCCATGTATCAAACAGGTACCCACTTATAACACCCAGCAGAAAGTGTATGGCCTCATGCTCTGAGTTTTCTAATTTTTGCGTGGTTATTACCTGCTTCTGGGAAAACCCCATGTAACCGTATATACTGAAATGGTCAAGAAGGTCTGTTCCAAGTGTAATGAGAACAAACAAAAGAATTAAAAAAGATTTTATAAGCCTGTCTCTTACCATGGCTTCCCCTCCTTTACAAACTGACTTTTCCAAACCGGATAAAATCAGAGCACAGGAGGAGACCTTAAGGCAGGAATAGATCTGAATAACAGGGCAGGAAGGGAGAAAACCCCCTGATTTAAGCTGCCTATAAGAGGACCAGGGTAAAAAGCAGCCAATAAACCGAATCTCTTTAAAGGGAGAAAATACCCGTTAATCTCTTTAAAACCGCTTTTATGTGAATCCTCACCTTCGAAAACAATAAAGTAGTTTCCCCCGACCCATCCGTTCTTAAGGTTCCAGACACATAAAGCCTTTTCCAAACCAACCAGGGTATTTCCACTGTATTCTTCAGAAGAAAAAGACAGGCTTAAGAAGCAAAGTAAGGCAAACGCAACAAGGTAGCCTAATTTATAGGTACGATACCACATTCCAAAGTCCTGTTTAATCTCACTTCGGAGAGAACCCTTTTAACCACAGTCTATAAAATAGAACACTTAAATCAAATGTCAATACAAGCAAACACCCCGGAACCATAACATAGAACACACCCTTCTTCCATATGGTATCTTTAATAAGGATGATAGAGTATCTGCTCGTTTTTGCTGCTGGACTCATCGGATCCTTTCACTGTGTGGGTATGTGTGGGGGGTTCCCAATAGCTGTAACCTCTTTTAGCACAACGAAAAAAACACTAATCCCTAGAAACCAAATTCTCTATAACTCCGGAAGGGTATTTACATATACCTTTCTTGGAGCAACGGCTGGCTACCTTGGACTTTCCCTAAGAGAAATAGAGCCGTTCTTAGGGTGGCAGGCAACAATCTCAACGGTTATGGGGGTGCTTATGGTTGTTGTAGGTCTTCAGATACTAGGCATCTTGGGGGAAAAAACACTTCCTGGTTTTAATCTCTACTATAGCTTCCTAAAAAAGGCTATAGCCTCATTTATAAAACAAAAAGGCCCTAGTGCATCCTTTTATCTGGGGTTATTTAACGGATTTCTTCCCTGTCCACTTATTTATGCATTCCTCTTTAAGGCAGCAGCATCTGGCTCTCCTGAAAAAGGAGCAACTATAATGCTCTCCCTTGGTCTTGGAACAATTCCTGCTATGTTTCTAATCGGCATATATGGGAGGATTATATCTTTAAAACTCCAGGGTAGCATAAGCCGGGCCTCAGGCCTTATAGTGGTAATGTTTGGGGTATTTACCATTATACGGGGATTCCTCCCCTACTTCTTTAAGTTTGGCAACACCCACCTTTTACACTGACGAAAATGGGCAAAATACCCCAGTTTTGCTATCACTGCAGGCTTCCCCTTCCAAAAAAGCCGTTTACGGCAAAAGGGCTGTCCTACTGCTGTTACGGATGCTTTCTTACACACGAAATAACCGGTGAAGAGGGGGAAGAAGGTGAAGCGCTCTGGTTGCTTATGAAACTCGGCTTAAGCACATTCTTTACAATGAACATCATGATACTAAGCTACGCAGACTACATATACAGGTTTGATGAGAACGTCTCCCGTGTTCTAAACTACATCATGCTTGTACTTTCCACGCCTGTTATTGCGCTTCTTGGCCTGCCCTTTCTTATAAACTCCCTTAGAAGCATATCAAAACTCGTACTTAACATGGATACCTTAATTGCAATCGGTACCTTCTCTGCCTATATCCTCTCCATCATCTCAACGGTAAAATCACAGAAGCAGGTTTACTTTGATACCGCTTCAATGATCCTTGTGCTTGTAACAGCAGGAAGGTTTCTTGAAGCAAACGCAAAGGCCAGGGCATCAAACGCAATTAAGGAGCTCCTTGAACTCACCCCAAAGGAGGCCAGGGTTATAAAGGATGGAGTGGAAGAACTGGTCTCCTTGGAGTTGATAAGGAAGGGAGACATGGTTAAAGTGCTTCCGGGTGAGAGCTTTGCTGTAGATGGAGAAGTGGTAGAAGGGGATAGCAGCGTTGATGAATCCATGCTAAGTGGAGAGTCAAAGCCTGTTTTTAAGACAAAGGGCAGCAAGGTGTTTTCGGGAACAATCAATATAGACGGAGTGCTTATATTTAGGGCTACAGGGGTTGGAGAAGAGAGCACCTTATCAAGGTTTATCAAACTCATTGAAGAGGCAAGATCTCTAAAATCACCTGTTGAGAGGCTGGCAGATAGAATCTCGTCCATATTCATACCCGTTGTTGTATCCATCGCAGGTATAACGTTTGCATTCTGGTTTTTTAAGGAAGGAATAAATACGGCCATTTTGAATTCCCTATCCGTTCTTCTAATTTCATGCCCCTGTGCACTCGGAATTGCAGCACCCATGGCGGTACAGGTTGCCCTTGGACGTGCAGCAAAAGAAGGAATACTTGTGAGAACAGGAGAAACCTTTGAGAGGCTTTCTCACGTCAGGAAGGTATTTCTGGATAAAACAGGAACCCTTACCAAAAGGGAAATGAGGCTTTCCTCTATCTTTGTGGTTCCCAACTCAAACCTTAATGAATCGGATTTAATATCAATATGTGCCTCCCTGGAATCCGTATCAGAACACCCGCTTGCCAAAAGCACCATCGAGTTTGCCTCCCAAAGAGGCTATCCACTTCTTAAGGTCTCTAAGCTCAAAGTAAGCCCCGGGATGGGAATTGAGGGAAAAGTAAACCACCTGGGTGAAACCGTTTACATAGGAAGCATGAGATTTATGAGAAAAAACGGTTTGGATCCCGACAGAACAGTAACCCTTGAGAAGGAGAGACTGGAGTTAAAAGGGCAAACCCTCGTTTTCTGTGGCTGGGGAAAGAGAATAAAAGGTATTCTTGGTTTTTCTGAGGAACTAAGAGAAGATGCAAAAGAAGCCATCTTGAGATTAAAGGAGATAAACATAGATACAGTTATGCTAACAGGAGACAACAGGCACAGTGCAAAAGCTGTGGCCACAATCCTTGGGATCGAATCAAAGGGTGAGTTGACACCTGAAGATAAGGTCAGGGAAATAAAGAAGCACAAAGAGGTAAGCGTTATGGTAGGAGATGGAATAAACGATGTTCCCGCACTCTCAGCAGCAGATATAGGAATAGCCATTGGATGTGGTACGGATATTGCACGTGAATCAGCCGATATTAACCTGCTTGGGGAGAGACTGGAGAAGATTCCATGGGTTATCAAACTCTCCAGAGAAACACGAAAAAGGATAAAGGAAAACCTTTTCTGGGCCTTTTTCTACAACACAATTGGTATTGTGGTTGCAGCACTTGGCTTCTTAAAGCCAGTAGTTGCAGCACTTGCCATGATTGTAAGCAGTATCCTTGTTCTCGGGAACTCCCTTAGACTTCAGAAAGAAAGGATATAAGATTCCTACGGATTTCCCCTGTGCTCTGCAGGGCCAATGGCAAAGGTAAGATTAAAAGCGGTATTTATTAACCCAACATGCGATATCGCCTGTGGAAAGTTTCCCACAAGCCGTCCGGTATCCGGATCGTACTCTTCCGATAGCAAGCCAACATCGTTACGCAGATCCAGTAAGCGCTCAAAAATACTTCGTGCCTCTGCAAACCGTTTTTGAAGAACAAGGTTATCAGCAAGCCAGAACGTACACAGCAAAAACACCCCCTCACCTGAGGGCAGTCCATCCACAGTTGAGGTGGTAGAGTAGCGTTCAACAAGCCCATTCCTTACCAGCCTTTTCTGTATTGCATCTACCGTACCACGGATACGCGGGTCTCTAGCCGGCAAAAAACCAACAAGCGGCAGTACAAGCAAGCTGGCATCAAGTTCCTTTGAGCCGTAGTATTGTACAAACGAGTTAAGCTCTGGATCAAAGCCATTACGACATATATCGTTGTGAATCTCTACTCTTAGCTTCCGCCACTTATCTACAGGGCCTTCAAGCCCAAATCTTTCGACCGCCTTAACCGCTCTATCTACTGCAACCCAAGCCATGACCTTTGAGTATGTAAAATGCCTTCTCGGACCACGCACCTCCCATATGCCCTCATCGGGTTCCCTCCACTTGGCTTCTACAAAATCCATTAAAACACGCTGTATCTGCCACGCATTCTCATCCGGTTCCATCCCGAAGCTTCTTGCGACGTGAAAAACATCCATAACCTCACCGTAGATATCCAGCTGGTATTGCTTATAGGCAGCATTTCCTATCCTTACAGGATATGCCCCCTCATAACCTGGAAGCCACTCAAGCTCTATCTCGGTTAACCTTCTCTCCCCAGCCAGACCGTACATGATCTGTATATCTGAGGGTTTTCCAGCAACGGTTTTGATCAGCCAATCACGCCAAGCACGTGCCTCCTCCATGTAACCGCCAAGCATGAGTGCATAGAGTGCAAAGGTTGCATCACGAAGCCAGCAATAGCGATAATCCCAGTTTCTTACACCACCTAGTTTCTCCGGAAGAGAGGTGGTTGCAGCGGCAACCATACCACCTGTCGGAGCATAGGTAAGTGCTTTAAGGGTAATTAGGGACCTGAGCACAGCCTCTTTCCACTCACCATTGTATGTGCAATGCTCTGACCATCTCCTCCACCAGGCCTCAGTATCCATAAGGCTCTTTTTTACATCTGCAGGTTGGGGAACAGAACCGTAGGTGTAGGACCAAACGAGGTCAAAAGAAACACTCTGGCCCTCTGAAACAACAAAATCGGCTACCGTATGGAAATTCTCCCCTCGTAAATTAACATCTGTGTAGCAATGCAGGGTATCAGGGCCCGCAATAGCCCTGATACCATTTTCTATGCGTCTTACCCACGGGACCACCCATCCGTAATCAAAACGGATAATAAGCTCCATGCGCATCGGTACCTGACCACTCCTCCCCTCCACAATTCTAATCAGGTGGGGAACATCTGAACAGGGTGGCATAAAATCTATAATCGCAACAGAGCCACTTTCGGTTTCAAAAGTGGTTTCAAGTACCAGAGTCTCCCCGCGATAACGTCTCCTTATGGATCTTATACCCTTTGAAGGTGATAACAACCACCTTCCGTGTTCAGGTGTTCCAAGAAGTGCAGCAAAACAGGCTCCAGAATCGAATCTCGGAACACAGAACCAGTCAACGGAACCGCTACAGGATACAAGCGCTGCGGTTTTGCAATCTCCTATTAAGGCATAGTCTTCTATAGGTGATGGCATGTCACATTGTATCCTCCTTTTAAACTCACTCTATGGTAAAATCAACAACCACCTTCACATCGTCTGGCTGACGGGAAAGTGCTTCAGCCCACCTTCGAAAAGGTACACGTCTTGTTATCAAGCGCTCAAGCCACGCCCTATCAGCCATGGCCAAGCTGCTAGCAGCGGCCTTATAATGCCTTCGGTTTGCATTTACGGTTCCAAAAACCACCTCATTCCCAAGAACCATACCACGGTTAAGGGAAGTTACATCTACCTCAAGCAATCTCTTTCCGGAGGAGATTCCAGTAAGACAAACGATCCCGTTTGGGGCAATACTCTGCATTACCTCAAAAACGAGTTTTCCCACCCCGGTACACTCCAAAACCACATCAGGTTTAAAACCTATATCATGGAGGTTTCCAGTATGATAGGTTCCACCAATCTCTTTAACCAGAACGGGCTTTAATCCCCCGGTTACTATATCAAAAACGTGAACATCAAGCCCTCTCTGTATCCCCATCATTGCCGCAAGCAAACCAATTGGCCCTGCACCTGTTACCAAGACCCTTCTGGGATTCCACCGTGCTCGTTTACCGATCCTCTCTATATGTTCCCATGCCTTTGCCACCACACTGGCAGGTTCAACCAGTACACCTACCCTATGCAGGGCAGGATCTATTTTTACCGCATACCTAGGTTCAATACAAAACCTTTCTGAACAGAAGCCATGTAGTTGCTTGATGCCATGCTCCGTATAGAGCCCGTTACTGCACATATCCCACTCCCCAACCGCACAGTTACCACAGGGAACGGGGTCTGGATGCCTTACTATACCCACAACAAGGTCACCTGGATAAAATCCACTTCCCTCCGGTGCATAAAGCACCTTTCCCAAAGATTCATGACCAAGTACAAGATAATCCTGGCCAGCAGGAGGAGAACCGTAGCTTCCCCCTACTATTTCCCTATCAGTACCACATATCCCGACCGCAAGTGTCTCAACCAGAAGAGAGCTGCTATCAGGTACCGGTTCTTCTATCTCTTCTATAGAGGCCGAATTCGGTATTCCGGGACGAACCACCAAAGCCCTCATGTTCCTAAGTATACTGATAACAAAATTCCATGTCTATTGCCCAACAAAGCCCCAACTAACTCTTGACAGCAGTTTAGGAAGAAAATATAATAGTGAGTGAATACTCACTTGCTAAATGCGATTCTAGGAAATGCGTATCACAAAAGAGATGCTGATACCGGATATAGTAGAGAACTTCCCTTCAACAAGGGATGTATTTGCAAAATACGGTATCTATGGAGAGACCATACCTAGGGAAACACTGGAGTTTTTTGCACGTGCACATCGGATAAATCTTAAAGAACTCCTTAGAGAGTTAAACAATGCTTCCCTGGAACCACCCACTACCGAAACCAAACGTATAACCCCTCGAGAAAGCATAGGTGAGATTCTCTGGAGAAGGTTTTTTAAGTCTGGAATCCTGTTTGGTCTTACCGGATGGATATTTGGAACGCTAAACCTAGCTTACATATCATTTAAGCACTCTTACTTTTCACTTCCAATTCCCCTTATTCTCTCCCATGCCCACATACAGGTTTTGGGATGGGTAGGGCTTTTTATAATGGGATTTGCCTATCAGGCTTTCCCACGCTTTAAGTTTACCTCTCTTTGGAAACCACGGCTTGCAGCTCTCTCTCTCTGGATAGCAATACCTGGTATTGCTATAACAACGGTTTCATGGGCGTTTCTTCCACTAAGCGGTTTCTTAATCCCTGGAATCATAGGCTCCATTTTAGAGTCCATATCTGCCCTTATCTTTGCAGTTGTCATCACGCAAACACTAAGGCAGGCTGTAGGAAAAAGAGAGCTCTGGGAAAAGTATGCACTTACATCTGTATTTTTCTTTGTTCTCCAGTCCTTCCTGGCTCCCTTTCTATTCTACATGTTGGGAGAGGCGTATATAAAATCCGATATGTCACTTCTAATAAACAGGGTAGCCGGGTTTATAGCTCCTTACCAAGATATCGAGCTTTTTGGTTTTATTGTAATGATGATTTTCGGTGTAAGCCAGAGATTTATACCATTTGTTTTTAACACAAAGGAGCCGTCTGGGAAACTGGGAGAATTCTCATTTTACGTTTTTCTTATCTCACTGCTATTAGCCGTTTCTGCACATATTGCCATTCGCTTCTATGGTTTTGAATCTATAAGACCTCTTACCGTAATTCCATATGCAGGACTCTTTTTATCTTCCTTAGGGGTAATATACAACACAGGGGTATTTAAAAAGGCAAAATCCCACTCAAGAGAGTTTAAGTTCATCAGGGCCGCATACATGTGGCTGGTTTTCTCAATGGTACTCCTGCTTCTCCTGCCAGTTTACAGCCATTATGTGTTTGGCAGTTTCTCACATAACTATTTCGGAGCGTATAGACACGCTCTCACGGTAGGGTTTATAAGCCTTATGATTATTGGTGTTTCAAGCAGAGTAACACCAATAATGTCAGGTGTTGAGCCAAAGAGCTCCCTTATCATCCCATTTGCCCTTATCAACACAGGAAATACATTAAGGGTTGTATTCCAAATACTGGGTGATTTTGAAGCCCATACAACCTATCCTCTTACACTTCTTAGCCAGATCTTCCTTACAACCAGCGGATTTGCTCAGGTCATCGGATTCTCGTTTTGGGCTTACGATATCTGGAGTACGGCTAACGAAGGTATTAAACGCCAAAGAGAGAAGGAGTTATCTGGAAAAAAACCATTGGGTATCGGGAGATGGACAAAGGTTGGGGAAATAATTGAGCACTACCCTGAAACCAGGGATCTATTTATAAAGCTGGGGTTTAAAGAGATTAACAACCCAGCCATACGTGAAACCTTAAAAACCACTCCAGTTGAAATGGTATGTAAATTGTACTCCTTAAATGAAGAAGAATTTTTAAAGGAACTAAATTCCTACATAAAGAGGAGGGGAAAATGGCATACGTAATTGCTGAACCATGTATAGGGGTAAAGGATAGAGCATGTGTAGATGCCTGTCCCGTAGATTGCATTTATGAAGGTGAGGATCAGCTCTACATAAATCCAGAGGAATGCATAGATTGTGGAGCCTGTGTTGATCCATGCCCGGTAGATGCTATCTTCCACGAAGATGAGCTCCCTGAAAAATGGAAGTGGTATAAAGAAAAAAACGCAAAGTTCTTTGAGGGTAAAACAGGGCTTTCCCCGGCTCAAGGAAAAGGATACAAGTAGTTTAAACAGGAGGGTTAAGGCTATGGAGAAAAAAACAGAAGATGTTATGTGGTCAGAAAGAACAGTTGCTGAAATTGTTACAGAAAACCATCTTACGACAGAGATCTTCGAAAAATACGGGATTGACTTTTGCTGTGGTGGTAACAAAACGCTTAAGCAGGCCTGTAAAGAACGTGGTATCAACATAGAGGAAATAGAGAAAGAGCTAAAGCAGGTACATCAGAAAACAGAAGAGCCTAAGGATTTAAACCAATACGATAAGTGGGAATTGGATTTTCTGGCCGACTACATAATCAATCAATTTCACAGCTACACAAAAGACACGATTTACAGATTACGCGAGATAATTGATAAGGTTGCAAATGTTCACGGAGAAAGGCATCCTGAAACCCTTAAGATCCGCCAGATATGGCATGAGCTAAGTGGGGAACTTATAAAACACATGCAGAAGGAAGAGCTACTTCTCTTCCCCTATATAAGGCAACTTGTACGAGCCAAGAGAGAAGGCACAAAACCAAAGCCTCCTGTTTTTGGTTCAATTAACAACCCTGTTAAGGTAATGGAAGCAGAACACAAACACACAGGAGATTGTCTTGGTGAAATAAGTACCCTAAGCAACGGGTTTAATCCCCCGGAAGATGCCTGTCCAACATACCGAACCATGTATGAGTACCTTAAGGAGTTTGATAGAATCACAAAGATGCACATACACCTTGAAAACAACATCTTATTTCCCAGGGCCATAAGATTAGAAGAAGAGCTTGGAAACACATAGACAGGAGGGGTTATGATGAGCATACAGGAAAAATTCATAAAAGCATTTAAACAGGAACATCAACAGATCCTAGATAGATTACTGGCGCTAAAGGATGCAATCGAGAAAACAGATACAGACCTAGCATCAAACCTAGTAGAGGAGCTTGACCAGATAATGGGACCGCATTTTCGCGTTGAAGAAGAAGCACTGTATCCAATGCTCGTTGAATACTTAGGGGATGAAAACGTTAAAGAGTTACTTAGCGAACATCAAAGAGCTGTAGAAACACTTTACAACTTCAAAAAATGTATAAATAATAGAACCTGGTTATCCCAGCACAGGGAAGAAGCACTTAAAAAACTTCAGGGATTCTTTATGCATGTAACCGGTTGTGATGGACTCTCCATAATCATTGAGCGCTTTTCAGAGCAACAAAAAGCAAAGCTGGCAAATCATCTAGACATTGTTCATTCCGAGGCTAAGCCCCTAACCCAATGGAAATCCATATACTAATATACGGTATTTACTATTTGCTGTTTTTGATAAAAATCAATTCCAAATTTATTCCCCAGAGAAATCTCAGATTATCAACATAGCCATGATAAAGATAAAACGAGTTTATGATTTACCGAGCAAAGATGATGGTGAACGCTTCCTAGTAGAAAGACTGTGGCCTCGCGGAATAAGGAAGGAGGCACTTTGCATAACAGGTTGGTTAAAGGACTTGGCTCCAAGTCATGATCTGCGCAAATGGTTCTCCCATGATTTAAAAAAATGGGAAGAATTCAAAAAACGATATGAACTAGAGTTAGAAGAACCCGAAAAGCAGAACCTACTTAAGCAACTGGCTCAAAAAGCATTAAACCAGAACATAACGCTGCTCTATTCAGCAAGAGACACAAAACACAACAGTGCAGTGGTTTTAAAACAGATTCTGGAAAAATACATTCACGGTGAAAGGCCCTAGCTTACTTGATTACGAAAATCTGCTCTTATACATGTAGTAAAGAACCGGAACCATTGTCCTTGAAAGAAGCGTTGCAGCCACCTCTCCTGCCATAAGTGAGATTGCCATTCCCTGAAATATAGGGTCAAAGAGTATAACCGATGAACCCACTACAACTGCAGAGGCGGTAAGAAGCATCGGTCTAAACCTTATTACCCCAGCCTCAACAACCGCCTCTTTAAGAGGCTTTCCTTCGGAGAGTTTAAGCTCGATAAAGTCCACAAGGATTATGGAATTTCTTACAACTATACCTGCCCCTGCTATAAACCCTATCATTGAGGTTGCAGTAAAGAACGCCCCCATTAGAGCGTGCCCGGGAATTATACCTATAAGGGAAAGAGGAATGGGAGCCATAATAACAAAAGGAACCATAAAAGACCTGAACCATCCCACAACCATAACGTATATCAGAATCATAACCCCTACAAAGGCAAAACCGAGATCCCTAAACACCTCATAGGTAATCTGCCACTCCCCATCCCACTTAATAGAATATCTGTCCTCAAACCTGGGCTGTTCCCTGAAATGCTGCTTCAACTCATAACCCTCAGGCAGTTTGAGTTTCTTTATTTTCTCCTTCATCTTTAATATGGCATACACAGGGCTTTCTTCTTTTCCGGCAACATCACCAACAACATAAACCACACGCCTTAGATTCTTACCGTAAATGGTTTTATCCTCCAGAGTCTCCCCTACCCTAACAAGCTCAGAAAGTGGGACCAAAAGACCAGAATCCGAGCTCAGAGTTACCTGTTTTAAACTCTCAACACCTGCCCTCTCAAAGAGAGGGGCTCTTAGAAAGAGCTCTACAGGCTCTTTGTCTTTCTCAATGTGTACCAGTCCAACAGACACTCCGTCAAGTATCATCCTCAGTGTCTTTGATACAGAGTCCGTACTAATTCCATTGTATGCAGCCTTTTCCTTATCAACCTCAAAAAACACCTTCTTCTGATCATCTTCCACATACCAGTCAACATCCACCACACCTTCAGTTTCCTCAAAAATATCCATAACCTGCCTTGCTATCTCAATCTGCCTGTTAAAGTCAGGCCCGTATATCTCAGCAACTAGGGTACTTAAGACAGGTGGTCCTGGAGGAACTTCAACAATCTTTACCCTTGCATTGTACTTATCAGCAATCTTTTTTATATCCGGCCTTATTCTCCTGGCTATATCGTGACTTTGAGCCTCCCTCTGTCCCTTGGGAACAAAATTGACCTGAATATCAGAAACGTTACTGCCACTTCTCAGGAAATAGTGTCTTACAAGGCCATTAAAGTTAAATGGAGCCGCCGTACCGATGTAGAGCTGGTAATTCGTAACCTCGGAAACGGTCTCAAGGTACTTTCCTATCTCCATGGATAAAGCGGCTGTCTCTTCAAGGGTTGTACCCTCCGGCATATCAACAATAACCTGAAGTTCGCTTTTATTATCAAAGGGAAGCATCTTTACCGTAACTACCTTAAACAGTATCAAGAGCAGAGAACCTCCTAGGAGAAAGGCAACAAGGATAAAAGCAACTGCCCTTTTTCTTCCGCTTTCAAGGAGCCCCCTTAGATTCCGCTCATACACCCTGTTAAGAACCCCCATCAACCTGCTTTCTTCCTCCCTATCCTCACCCTTCTTTATTCCCCTAAGCACTATATAGCTAAGCCATGGGCTTATAATAAAGGCAATAAAAAGCGAGAGAAGCATTGCAGCAGATGCCCCAACGGGAATGGGACGCATATAAGGACCCATAAGACCTGAGACAAACGCCATGGGAAGAAGGGCAGCAATAACGGTAAAAGTTGCAAGTATCGTGGGGTTTCCCACCTCATCTACAGCCCTTACAGCCGTTTCAACACTAACCCCACTCATCCTGAAATGACGATATATGTTCTCAACCACAACAATTGCATCGTCGACAAGTATTCCTATGGAGAAGATTAGGGCAAAAAGTGTAACCCTGTTTAGGGTGTAACCGTACAAATAGCTTACAAAGATCGTTAGAGCCAGGGTCACGGGTATGGCAACAAGCACCACTATGGACTCCCTCCATCCAAGCGCAATAGCAATAAGAAGTGTTACGGAAAAGGCGGCAATAAACATGTGCTTAAGTAACTCATCGGCCTTCTCTTTTGCAGTCTCCCCATAGTTTCTGGTTACCGTTACCTCAACCCCAGATGGGATAACATCCCCCTTAAGAGCCTCCACTTTCTCTATGAGTCTCTCTGCAAGGTAGGTTGCGTTTGTCCCTTTCTTCTTTGCTATTGCAATGGTTACCGCCTCATATAACCCCCTTCTTTTTTCACCCGAAGAAGGACCAAACCCCATAAACACATAGTTTGAAGGCTCCTCAGGTCCATCCACTATACGGGCAACATCCCCCAGATAAACCGGCTTACCGTTAAAGACACCAACTACCAGTTTCCCCACATCCTCTGCATCCTTCAGGAATCCACCGGTCTCCACAACAAACTCCCTGTTAAGTGAGGGAAATGCCCCAGACCTTATAAGGAAATTGGCCTGCTCAAGGATACCAGCTATCCTTAATGGGGAAGTATGGTATGCCCTTAGCCTCTCTGGCTCAAGCACTATCCTTACCTGTCTTCTCTGTCCACCTATAATGTGGAACTCAGAAACATCTCTGTCCTTTTTTAGTTCATCGGCAACCTCAAGAGCAACCCTCCTTAACTCATAACCGCTGTACTTATCGCTCCAGAGGGTAAAGGTTATAACGGGAACATCGTCTATTGATTTGGGTTTTACAAGTGGTTCTGACACACCGGGAGGTATCCTGTCATAGTTGGAAAGGAGTTTGTTATAGAGCTTAACGATACTCTCTTCCATATCCTCGCCCACATAGAATCGCACTATTGCAACACTCATGCCGGGTTTTGACATCGTGTATATGTACTCAACACCCTTTATTTCCCAGAGCAATTTTCCCATAGGCTTTGTAACCCGTTCTTCCACCTCCCTAGCAGAGGCACCTGGATAGAAGACAAAGACATCTATCATTGGTACCCTGATCTGTGGCTCTTCTTCCCGTGGAATAACTATTACGGCAAATAGACCCAAAACCAGGGAAGCAATCACTATAAGAGGGGTGAGTTTAGACCTGATAAAGGCATTTGCTATTCTTCCGGCTACTCCCATACCCATCACTGTCTAACAACTCCACCGTCAACCACTTTCTCCAGACCATCAACAACCACCCTCTCTCCACCACTTAGCCCCGAGAGAATCTCTACCATTCCGTTATACTTTTTTCCGGTTCTTACAAGCCTGTAACTTAGGATTCCCTTATCATCAACGGTGTAAACACCTACAAGCTGTCCCCTCTCAACGAGGGCTTCTTCAGGAACAAGTATGGCTTCCTTCCTGCCCTCGGGTATCAACACCCTTCCGTAAAGACCACTTCTTAGGTGCTCCTCTCCCCTTATATAAACCTTTACAACAAACGTCCTCGTTTTTGGGTCCACAGCAGGAACAATCTCAGATATCCTCCCCCTTACCCTTTTACCCGTTGCATCTATAAAAACCTCAACCGGCATACCTATTCCAAGTTCATCCAAAAACCTCTCATCCACATTCACTACCAGTTCAAAAGAAGAATGATCCTCCACTGTAATAAGTGGCACTCCTGGAACTGCCATATCACCAACCTCGATGTTTTTCCCTGTTACAATCCCTGAAACAGGAGAGGTTATCCTTGTGAATCCATGGCTTACCTGTGCCTCAAGAAGCGAAGCCTTTGCCCTTTTTAATGCTGCCTGAGCACGCTCGTATTCAATGGAAGCAATCTTTTTCCTGGTTTCCATCTCATCCATCTCCTGCTCCGTTATAACCCTCTCATCGTAGAGCCTTTTGTACCTCCTGTACGTCGTATCTACAAGGTTCTTATTCTGCTTTGCAAGCTCAAGTGCCTTTATGGCTTCTTTGTACGACTCCCTTGCAGCCTCCACCCTTTGCAACAGGTCTCTATCATCTATGGTAAGAAGCAAATCACCCGCACTTACTCTATCCGCTTCTTTAACCCTTACGGATGTAACCGTACCCATTACCCTGCTTGCAACAGAGGTTATGGTCTTTGCCTTTACGGTACCCGATGTTTCATAGTAAACCTCCACAGTGGTTGGACGGATCTCTTTTACCTCCACACCTGAAATTACCTGCCTTTCCGTCTCCACCCTTTCTGGCCTTACCTTATCCCTGCACCCAGAAAGCACTAGGATACAAGCTATAGCGAATACAAGTCCCCTCATTCCCGTATCCTTTAAAACACCTCTCCTATACCAAGGTCTTTTAGTATAGTTCCACTCTCAAAGCTTAGTCTAGCTAAAGCAACTATATACTCATTGCTTCTTGCAACAAGATTTGCCCTTGCCCTATCCAGGTTCACTTGGGCATCAAGCAGGTCCACAAGAGGTGATAGGGAGTTCTCATACCTTTTCTTTACAAGCCTTCTACCCTCTTCAGCCGTCTTTAACGCAGCCTGAGCAAGTTCAAGGTTCTTTCTTGCCTCTTCAACCCCGAGGTATGCATCGTAAACTGCAAAGTGAACCGCCTTCTTTAAACCCTCCAGACTCTCTTCCGCCTCCTCTGCCTTATACTTTGCCTTTACCATCTCATACTCTCTCCTTCCACCATCAAATAAATTCCACCTAAGGATACCCATTATGCTCCAGCTCCTACCCTCCGAACCGAACACCGTGTTGTGATCATTTAGCTGATATACTCCCCTAATTGCAATCTCCGGGAGATAACCAGATTTAGCAATTCTTATACTGTTTTTTGTGTTTTCGTATCTTAACTCAAGAGATCTTATATCACTCCTAGACATTGAGCTATCAACATAGTAGCCAAGTTCCCTTAAAGGAATTTCAGGGAGCTTATCTTCCTTTGTATCAACTGAGTCATACAAACCAAGTAGTAGCCCCAGTGCCCTCTTTGCTACATTCAAATCCTTCTTAGCACTTACAACTCTTTGCTCCGCCTCGGCCAGAGCAGTTGATGCTCTTAGGACATCTGAGTAAAGCCCAACACCCGTTTTAAACCTCTCCTTTGCTATCCTAAGATGCTCCTTTGCGTTCTCAACCGATTTCTCTGCAACCTCTACAAAACCTTTTGCTGTGTTAACCATTAGATAGGATTTAACCACATTAAACACCAATTTTTCTTTACGCCTTACATACTCTTCCTCTCCTGCCATATACTCATTTCTAGCCGTCTTTAAACCAAGAATAGATCTTACCGCCAGAATGGGTTGTTCGAATGAAAAAGCTGTCTGGAAATCGCTTAAAGGCTCGGGATCGTTTAGCGATGATATCTCAAAGTCTGATTGAGAAAACCTCTCCTGATTCAGCTTAAAAGAGAAAACACTTGTGGGATTGTTGGTGCGTGTAAACCTCTCCTCAAAGTTTATCCTTGGCATAAGAAAGCTGCGGGCAATCCCTATATCCTGCTTTCTAGCCTGAAGGGAGTTTCTAAGCGATTTTAACTCATGGTTATTTTGAAGAGCAAGTTCAATGGCCTCTTTAAGTGAAAGCCTTCTTTCAACTGCAGACGCTCTTACCGAAAAAGCCAGGGCAAACACAAGCATGCATACTGCATATCTAGACACCACTAACTTTCCAGAAAACATGCACACGCTCCGTAAAGACCGTTTTTCCCCAGACCTACAAAGAGTTATCCTTAATCCACCTTGCAATCTTTGGCCAGTTTTCCCCAAGGGGCTTTGTTCCCATAAAAAGTCCAATATGTCCACCTCTGGCCATATCCTTTACTATCTTATCCTTTGGGGTACCAAGGTGGAGCTCTGCATTAAATACCTGCTCAGGAGGAGTAATATCATCCCGTTCTCCAGCCAGAAGATAAACCGGACACCTTATGTTTTTAAGACTCAGCTTCTTTCCCAATCCCACAAACTCTCCCTTAACCAGCCTGTTTTCCTTAAATAGCTCCTTAACAACCTGCAGATACCACCTTCCCGGAAGGTCAATGGTGTACTCATACCATCTCTCAAACTCCTCAAACCTTTTTACATATGCCGGATCATCTATATGCTCACATAACTCCACAAACTTCTCAAAGTAGTGTTTTTCGGGGTTTAAGCTCTTAAAGCCCTGAAGCATAAACTCTCCTTTTAACACACCACCTCCCATTGCAACAAGCTCCTCAAAAAACTCCATGGGTAAGGTGTGGGCATACTCTTTTATCTTACCCTCTCCTGCATCTGTATCTATGGGAGCTCCTGCAAGAACAAGTGTGTTTACCTTACTGGGGAATCTTGAGGCGTACATGGCTGATAACCATCCACCCTGACACAAACCTATAAGGTTTACCTTTCCATCCAGATCATCAACACACACGTTTAGCTCAGAAAGGTAGTTATCTATGTCGTAGTACTTCGTCTCCTCAGTTGCACTCTTCCAGTCGGTTACACACACCCTGTCCACTCCATTGGCCATAAGGGTTTCAACCAGACTTTGCCCTCTAGAGAAGTCAGCAATGGTTGAGGTATGCCCGGCGTATGGGGCAACAACAAGGGTGTATATTCCACCCTTGTTGTCTCCTGAGAAATCCCTTACCCTCATTGTGTGGAGATCCAGAATAACCCTGTTTTCACTGGCCCAGGCAGGCTCCTTTCTTTCAAACTGGGTTTTCTCTATCTCCCTTAAACACTCAAGGCTCTTTCGTGCAGTCTCTATAGTTTGCTGACCAAGGTCAACAAAAAAGGCAAATGGCCACAAAAACGGAACACCAACCTCGGGAAACCCGAACTCAAGCTTCTTGTGTTTCATAACCACTGCTATACCTTCTCCAGAGCCTTCTCTATTCTACTTCGTACTTCTTTGGCTATCTCCTCTATAGCTGGGTTACCAACAAGCTTCAAAGCAGCTTCAGGATCCATTGCTGAAACAACCACTTTTCCATCCTCTCTCTCATAGACCAGGATGTTACAGGGAAGAAGCGTTCCAAGCTCCGGTTCGATCTCTATTGCCCTGTGAGCGAAATGAGGGTTACAGGCTCCAAGTATCTTATAAGGTCGTCTCTCAAGCCCTAGCTTCTCCTTAAGCACCCTCTTTGCATCGATCTCCGTTAGAATGCCAAAACCCTGTTCTTTAAGGGCTTCACTTACCCTCTTTATAGCCTCATCAAATCCAATCTCGGTCTCGCCTCCAAAAGAGTAGTTGCTAAGCCTCCTTACCTCCATAGCCATTTAACCTCCTGTTAGTTTGCTGCTTTTAATAAATGCAGCGAGACCACCAAAGGTTACAATCACTTACTGAGGAGTACACTTTCCGGGATGGAAACCCTTACAAGGCCCCTGAAATCACCCTCCGAATAGCCAGTGGCCCTGTCCTCAGGATAAAGCTCTCTTAGCTTTTCCAGAAGCTCTCTCTGCATGGACTCAGGGTTACCATGACAGAGAAGACAAAATGATTCAACCCTTATAGGCTTGTAGTACCTGTAATAAACTTGACCCTCAAGGTTTACTTTCTGTATCAGATAGGGAGGTAAATCCTTACCCCTTTTTATCAGATCCTCAAAGTACCCTAAAGCCAAAGCCTCGTACCTATCAGGTGCGTTTTTTCGGTTTCTGTATCTGAAAGTGGTTCTTTTTACATCAATACCGTTACCTGTAGATCGGGATACCTGCTCTGTTAATTCCTGTGCTCTTTCCGAACAAACCAAAACCGCACCAACCGGCCCACCTTTAGAAAGTGCCCTCTTTAACTCTTTTTTTAGAGTTCCAACAAGCTCCATAGCAACCTTATCACCTATACTTATTATGGCTTCCTCATACTTCTTAGATACTTCATCATCCGGGTAAGTGGAAAAAGCAAACACGGTAGAGGCAAAAAAAAGAAGCACAAAGAACCTACACATGTTAAACAGAGTATATAACAGAGAATAAAACCATTCAAACAGAAGGAAGAACTTTAAGAATTATCCCCGACAATCAGATACAAAGTGTCCTAAAACCTGACAGTTACACCTTCCTCAGATAATCTAACATCTCAGAGTTATTGTACAATCCTTGCTGGCATAAGTTTTGCAAATGAGGTTACCGACTAGATGGAACCAATTAAAGAAGAAATCTATAAAACACCCCCGGATACGGGATTAAGTAGTGAAGAAGCCAGAAAGAGGTTAAAGCTCTTTGGCCCCAACCGACTCAAGGAGAAAAAAAAGAAAGGTGCACTCCTTATACTTATAGATCAATTTAAAAGCCTTATACTGTTACTCCTTGCTACTGCTGCTTTCCTATCTTTTATCTTTAAGGACTGGATAGAGGGTATGGCAATACTTGCGGTTATAGTTCTTAACTCGGGTATCGGGTTCTTTATGGAGATCAAGGCCATACGCTCTATGGAAGCACTGCACCGGCTCGTTCGCATAACAACAAGGGTTAGACGTGAAGGAAAGGTCCAGGTACTGCCGGCAGAGGAGCTTGTTCCGGGAGATATAGTATTGCTTGAAGGTGGTGACATAGTTCCTGCCGATATAAGGTTAATTAACTCCTCCAAACTCCGGGTTGATGAATCCCTCTTAACGGGGGAATCTGCTCCTGTAGGTAAAGGGGTAAAACCGTTTAAAGAGGGAATACCCTCAACAGAACGTCCGGATATGATCTTTATGGGTACAGCAATAACCCAGGGGTCGTGTGAGGGTGTGGTTGTTGCAACGGGAATGAACACGGAACTAGGCAGAATATCCTCACTTGTAGAAGAAGCAAGGGAAGAAAGGACTCCTCTTGAGAAACGACTTAACCAGTTAGGGCACAAACTCATCTGGGCAACGCTTGGGCTTACAGCAGCTATTGCCTTTTTAGGAACACTTCGTGGAAAAGAACCAATTCTTATGATTGAAACAGCTATTGCCCTTGCGGTAGCAGCCATACCTGAGGGATTACCCATTGTAGCAACAATAACCCTGGCACGTGGCATGCTACGTATGGCACAAAAGAACGCCCTTATCAACCGTCTTTCTGCTGTTGAAACCCTTGGGGCAACAAACGTTATCTGTGTTGATAAAACCGGAACGCTTACAGAAAACCGTATGACGGTTACACGTCTGGTTGTCGGAACCAGAAGCTTTGAGCTAAAGGAGAGCAGAGACGGGAAAAACGGTTTTTTCTGTAATGGGCAAGCTGTTGATCCCCTATCCAACCAGCTTTTAAGACAAGCACTTGAAATCGGTGTTCTATGCAATAACGCATCCATACAGGAAAGAGCTGAAGGTATAACCAGAACCTCAGGAGATCCGCTTGAGGTTGCACTTCTAATTGCAGGAGCAAGGGCAGGCATATACAGGGAAAACCTTCTTAAAACCCTGCCAGAAGTAAGAGAGGAGGCTTTTGATCCTGCTTTTAACATGATGGCCACCTTTCACAAAGCGGATGGATTCTATACTGTTGCTGTAAAGGGAGCACCCGAATCGGTAATTGAGGTCTGCTCCCACGTACTTGAACCTGATGGGAGGAGAGAGCTTTCTCCTTCCCTTCGAAACAGGTGGATTGAGAAAACAAAAGAGCTTGCAGAGGAAGGGTTTCGTGTTATTGCCCTTGCAGCAAAAACCGAAGATAGTCTGGATTCCAACCCGTACGAGAACCTTACACTTATCGGTCTTGTAGGTCTTATTGATCCACCACGCCTGGATGTTAGGGAGTCAGTACTTAAGTGCAAGGAGGCTGGGATTCGAGTTGTTATGGTTACAGGGGATCACCCATCCACAGCACTTAACATTGCGCTAGCAGTCGGGCTGGTTAAGGATAAAAACACCGAGGTAATACACGGTAAAGACCTAAAGAGCATAAGCTGTTTATCCGAAAAAGAACGCATTCGCATTATAAGAGCAAGCATATTTGCAAGGGTAAACCCCAAACAGAAACTGGACATTATCACACTCCATCAGAAAAACGGCTCCATAGTTGCCATGACGGGTGATGGGGTAAACGATGCCCCCGCTCTTAAAAAGGCTGATATAGGAATTGCAATGGGAATGAGGGGAACCCAGGTAGCGTGTGAGGCCGCTGATATGGTTCTTAAAGATGACTCCTTTTCAACAATCGTTATAGCTATTGAGCAGGGACGAATAATCTTTAACAACATCCGCAGTTTTGTTCGCTACCTGATTTCATGCAATATCAGCGAAATCATGGTTGTTTCCCTTGCATCAATTGCAACCATTCCCCTTCCAATTCTTCCGCTTCAAATCCTCTTCCTAAATCTTGTTACAGATGTATTTCCGGCACTTGCTCTTGGTATGGGTGAAGGCACCTCCCAGGTAATGAAACAACCTCCCCGTAATCCAGGAGAACCTATAATCAAAAGAAAACACTGGGCAGAAATCTTTGGATACGGAATTCTTATAACAATTGCGGTTATAGGGGCTTTAATGATATCTCTTAACTGGCTAGGGATAGAAGAAAAACGGGCAGTTACCGTATCATTTCTTACCCTGTCCTTTGCACAACTTTGGCATGTCTTTAACATGCGCGAAAGCAGAGCCAGCTTCCTCTACAATGAGATTACCCTTAATCCCTTCATATGGTATGCGCTTGGGCTATGTAGCGTCTTAATCCTTCTTGTTGTCTACATTCCTGGTCTTGCTGACATACTTAACCTCTCACAACCAACCAGAAAAGAGTGGGCACTTGTAATGCTTATGAGCATAATACCCTGGGTAACAGGACAGGCTATAAAACTCTTAAGAAGAAACCCATCCTCAGGTTAATCTATTCCCGGAGCCACCAAAACACTTTAAATATCCCCTTTAATGGTTACCTTACCTATAGGAGGTGATTTAGATGAGAAAAGAAGACCTCAAAGAAGTAACCAGAGAAACCTCCCCACGTATGGAGTGGTACTTCGATGAGATAAGCGAGAGACATCCGTTTATCTGCCCTGTTACAGGGAAAAAGGTATGGGTTGAGTTCATAAGAAAAGCAGGGATAGGAGAGACTCCCTTTATAGATGTTTCATACTGCTCCATATTCGAAGGCTCACCAACATGCAGTAAGGCGTGTATTGCCTTTATGAACCATCTAAGGCACTTTAAGAAATAGGAATCCTTACGAGAGAGGACACCCCTTAAGAGGTGCCCTCCCCACATTCACCTTAAAAAGACCACGCGTACTGCCATCCAAAGGTTATGTTCCAGTCCGTTTCAAGTTGAGGACCATCAAGGTTCTGATAGATAGGGAAACCAACCTCCACTGCAAGCCTCTGCCCCCTGATCAGCCTCGAGCCCTTAGGAACATAGAAGTTTATACCGAACAGAGAATCAACCCGACTTCCTCCTTGCCTATCTGGATCTGCAGTGGGAACCATTTGAGGATTTAAAACCGGATCCTCTCCCTTTATGTTACCCCACACCTGGTACCTAAACCGCAAAGAGGTACTAAACCAGTTAAACCAGTTTCTAGCTCCCCATAGGGTTGAATCAAGCCGATTCCCAAGCCTGTAGTCTCTATCGTTTTTTCCAAGCCTTATGGTACCAACCATCTGTGCACCCCATGACCAATTCCCATACTGTCCCAGATAGGTTACCCCCGGAAGAAGATCCACCGTTCCAGAGCCAGTTTGCATCGGGTACGGAAGTTGTTGGTCTTCCCCCATTGGAGTGGTATCTTTCTTGTCAATGGATCCCGATGGCAGGCTTATACCCCCATTAAAATGAAGCCTATGCCCACCCTTGTCGAAGAATTTGTAAAGAGCTGTTAACCTTATATCACTTATGCCTTCTGATTTTGTCTTAAAGCGAGATCCATCCCTGGTTACATGATTCATGGTTTTTCGAACGTATTGAATCATTCCCATAAGTGTCAGGTTATCTGTAGGTGCAAACATAATCCCAAACATGTGTACTTCAACATCCATATCCAGGGGGGATACCATAAAATTTCCCAGTACCTCATCCGTACTCAGATCATCTGTTCCATCCCTGTTCCCATCCATACTCATAAACATAAATCTGTATGAAATCATCCACTCCCCGGCATTGTGTGTGTGTTCCCCCATAACCCCAACAGGAATACGAGCACTCCAATGCCCATGATGATCAACTGCAAAGGAATTGATATCATGTGTCCAAGCCACTCTTAAAGAAATTAAAAAGAATGCCACTAAACCCGTAAGCTTAATTAAAATAGAACCCTTTTTACACACTGCTCTCCTCCTTTTTTTAAAAGTCTCCCAAACGGGTTTTTAGAGGAACAAAATAGATGTTAAGACAGAAAGGAAGCACCAAGCGGAGGAGAGCGATTTTGAAAAACGCAAAAATCTTTTTCCGGGAAAACAGAGTCTCTGCTTAAAGATACATAAACTGCGTAATCGTACAATAAACGTATAAAAGGCCTTAAAAAAACAGCAGAAAACCTCTTATGACAGCAACACTCAAAACGGCAACAACAGTTTTTGTTATCTTCTTTATTTTTCTCTTTTACTATGGGAATGGCTAAGTAATGTGCCAGCAGATAGGGATTTGCCGGACATAGCTCAGCCTGAGATATGAAAGCACCATGCTTATAAAATGGAAAGTAATGACCTGGTAGAGAGCAGATAAGGCCAAGAGAAAAAAAGACTGGAAGTAGAAAACCAAATGCTTTCTTTCTCAACGTGTAAAAGAAATTAAGGAATTGAAGCTATCTTTTACCACAGATACTTAGGATGTCAATAGCCAGAAAATCAAAATCCATTCTCCGGTAACCTCCTCTGTGCTATAATCCACCTTCTAAAGGAGGTAGAAACATGGTAAATAAAGCCGGGCTTCTATTTCTGTTTTTTTGCTTTCTTCTTACAACTACATCATGCAATGAGGGGAACAATGGAGAGCTGGGTTCAGGTATAGGGAAATCCTGTAGAGGTCAATTTGCAGGCTTCTGGGGTGGCATTCAAAGGGGATCTGTATGCTTATGTGAGGGCGAATTAAGAGGAGAATTCAGATTAAACCTGAGCCCTGGCCTTCCCGTAAATGATTGCCCTATCATTATAAGGATTGGGAAAACACTCTTTGGTGTGGAGAAAAAAGATGAAACCACTGCATACGTTTTTAATCTTGAGAAAAATCCAGGAGAATGCGGAAGCTATGCCCCTTTTGGCCCTCCCATAGGGGAAATTGAGAATATAACCGTTGGGCCCAGTTCTCTTGAATTTATGATCAGGTTAGGCGATACGGCCCCGGAGAGAGTGGTTTGTCCTGCATGTTTTTCAGGGCCAATGCCACAGAGATGCGATATAGAAAGCGAGATTGACGAACCAAAATGCATTGATACCAATGATTTAGAAATTACGGGCTCAATTTGTCCTGCAGATTCGATAGTAAGGGCATGTAAACCCTTTATATGCAGAGGGGAGTTGTTTAACGAAGAAACGGGAGAGTCCTTTTCAATGGAGGGATTCCCTTTTCCCTCTGATGGGCTTGCAGTTGGATGTAACACAATAGTTGATTCAATTCCCCTACCCGTTCCCCCTGAGGACTCTTTTACGTTTACGGATATAGAGGAAATCCCACCTTCTGGAACTATAAGTGGACCTATACCACGGGATGGAGCTGGAAATGGAAACTTTGAGTGCTTGTTTGAGGAAGAAAGCTTTTAGCAGTATCATTTTTATCAGAGCTCAAAAGTCAATGATCAGATTCTGTGTAATACCACACACTTATAACAGTGTATAAATACGCAGTTAAAAAAAAATACAAAAAACTTTGTTTATAACCTCTTGCAAATATTAGATTCATTGTAAGTAGAAAATTTTGGCAAATCTTTTGCTTCTAAAAGAGCCGTAGAGCTAACCAATGAAACTCTTTCCACATCCTATCAAGGAAAGTTATCAAGTAAAAATCAAGATATATATTTTAATAATCCTCTCTACCTTGGGAATCTTTGGAATCTTTTCTCCACCTAATAAGCAAACCCAGAAGCTATGTTGGTTAGTTGGTTCCGATTTTTCTTCACATTCATTAAAATCACTATACCTGGGATCTAGCACAAACGACGATGATTACAATACATTGATTCCAATAGAACTTTTATTAACGATACTTAATATTCCTTTTGCTGATACTAGCTCCTTATTTTGGAAACGACTTTTAATCAAGATTTCCAATCCTCACTATATCTTACTCTTTTTATCTTTCCACTTAAGGTCACCACCTTACACCATCCTTTATCACGTACAATAGTCTCCCTTATATTACAAAAAGGAGGTATTAAGACATGAAAAATATAATTAGGACAGCATTAATAGCATTTGCTCTTACTTTTGGTGGTATAACATCTTTTGCTACCACAAAACACAGTATGAAACAAGTAGCTACTGCTCAGGCTGAGTTTAAAGGAAAGGTAACTAAAATCGGAGGCAACCGTGTAACAATTAAAGATGAAAAAGGCAAGTTTCATATCGTTAGAGTTACCAATTCAAACATCCTAAAAGGGATTAAAATCGGAGACGAAGTTGATGTAAAGGTAGCAAAGGGTAAATCTATCACCATACATAAGCTATAAAAGCTACACCAACTTTCAAAGACAAACCAACTAAAGTAGGAAGCAGGTTAAAGCCACCTGCTTCCCTAAATAAAACAAACCTTTATCTATGATGGATAATCTAAAGTCTCAAAGTTTCCTTTATCCATAGAAGGTATTTTTTAAGAAATACGCTTGACCTACTGTGTTTTTGTACTTTAAAATTATGTTAAAGGTGATGGAGTTCACCTCTAATTACTGTCCCTCCAGGGATAGTTGATAACTCCTACCCATAAATCCTAAAGTGAGGTTAATGTGATATGTCCTAATAGCCTTTCTAAAGGTTTTTAAAGGGGTAGGAGATGAGTTACTTAAACAGCCATCCAATTACCGGATATTCCTCACGCTTTATAACAACTATAGAGCTATACTGTAAATCTGCTAGAAGAAACAGATACAATCTTCCCAGCTTATTAGTAGAGTACGGATTCCCCAAACAAAAGATGGGAGAACCAAAGATATGGAGGACTATAAAATGGACCTACAAAATTGCTTAGAAATACCTAAGAACCATAGAACTTACCTCTCTATAACCATGCAGGTTCTTGAAGATACAATTTTAGAAGTTGAAAGAATCTTAACAAACAATCCAAGTTGTACCAAGATAATGACCGAGACATTAAATGATATCTCCCATTGCGAGACAACCCTAATCTTACAACATATGGCAGAGATAAAGAAGCTAATAAGCCACATAGCTATTAAGCTAAAACTTGAAAAGCAGTTAAGAAAAACTAGAAACGCTATACTAGGATCCATGACTGTTCAGAGGATAAATCTGGAGGAGATAAAGTCAAAAAAACTAAGTGGTTATGGAAGCATGCCAGATCAACTTAAAGAATACCTAGATCCCCAAGTGGATAGAATCATAAACCTGATTGAGGAAATCTGTAAGATTTTGCGGTCAGAAAAGGTAAAGGAATTTAAGGGTAAATAGCATGATCCGCTACTTTTGCCCATCTTGCTGGGCTGAGGTTTCAAAAACGGAAAAAATCTGTCCTTACTGTAAGGAGAGCATTGAAAAATGGGATGAGAAAAGCTTTGTTGAAAAACTTATAAGCTCTCTAACCCACTCCGAACGCTCCATAGTCTACAGGGCTTGTTATATTCTAGGTGAGAGACGTGAAAAAACAGCAGTTGAACTCCTTATACATCTACTTAATAGCACTAATGACCATTTTCTTAAGGAAGAAATAGTTGAGGCTCTAGGCAAAATTGGAGATGAAAGGGCACTACCTGTATTAATTAACGAATTGTTAAACAACCCCTCATTTCTAGTAAGAGGGAAAGCTGCCACCGCTCTTGAAAACTTTAAAGGAAGCAAAGAGGTAATTGAGGCTCTTAAAAGAGCAATGGGAGACTGTAGCCGTTATGTTAAAGAATCTGCTCTTAAATCTCTCGATAAATTAAGAAGCAGATAATGCACAGAACCCAGAATACTTGAAAATTTGTAGAAGGCCTTAACAGCTCAATAAATACCACACATATGCTTACTGAAATTGGTTTCTTAGATTCTAAGGAAGAAAAGCTCATTGGAATTTGGAACAAGCCCAGAAATTGAGGCTAAACAGATTTAAAAGATAACCCTAGTAAAAAGAGCTGGATATGGCATTAACATGGAAAAGAGCGTCGTTGGCATTTGTAGTCCTAATGGGCATAGTAAGCCTATTTTCTGATATGACGTATGAAGGGGCTCGCAGTATAACTGGACAATTCCTTGCTCTACTTGGAGCTAGTGGAGCAACTATAGGATTCATATCGGGATTTGGGGAGTTCATAGGCTATGCAATTCGCCTTGTCTCCGGATACATAGGGGATCGAACTAAGAGATATTGGACAATAATTTTTTTTGGTTATGCAGTGAATCTAATCTCGGTTCCTCTTTTAGCACTTACAAAACACTGGAAGACAGCAGCTCTGCTAATATTTACAGAACGATTAGGAAAAGCCATACGCACACCCATTAGAGATGCAATGCTTTCAAACGCCACTCAGGAAATCGGACATGGATGGGGTTTTGGGCTACATGAATTTCTTGATCAACTTGGTGCATTGCTTGGTCCACTAGCAGTTTCGTTAGTACTTTATTTTAAATATAAATACCGCATCTGTTTTCTTTTTCTATTTATACCAGCTATCTCGGCACTTAGTGCACTTACCCTATTACGATTACAATATCCAAATCCTAGAGAGTTAGAGAAAACCTCAACTGAATTAGAGATTAAGGGATTTTCCAGAACATTTTGGTTCTATTTATTCGCAGTTGCTTTAATTGCTATAAGCTATATTGACTTTCCCTTAATTGCCTACCATCTGGATAGAATCAATATAGCTTCTAGAGAACAAATACCTATATTCTATGCAGCTGCTATGGGAGTTAGTTCTGTTTCAGCACTCTCATTCGGATATCTATTTGATCGAATAGGATTTTTTACAACAATTATTGGTTTTCTTATGCCTATACCCTTTGCTCCTTTGATTTTTCTAGGGAACTTTTACTCTGCTCTTATAGGAGTAGTGATTTGGGGTATAGGTATTGGTGCACAAGAATCAATTATGAGGGCAACCGTAGCAAAGATGAGTCCAATTTATAAAAGGGGCTCTGCTTATGGCATATTTCATGCATGGTATGGGCTATTCTGGTTTTTAGGAAGCACGTTAATGGGAGTTCTTTACGATACCTCAACTTTCATTCTTACTACGTTATCTGTACTAATACAACTCACCTCCATATTTGTGCTTGCTTTTATCTTCTATGTAACTCAAAAAACCAAAAACAATAGAGTTCAATCTTTTCAAGTATAGAGTTTGCTATATGGTTCTTTCTCAGCAAAGTGCATATAAGCTCTGTTTACTTTTGTGTACAGCGCATAAGGTATAAACAGCCCATCTTTGGTAAGAAATACTCTATATTGTCCTGTAATCTGACAATCTGACAGGTTTCGTTTAATACCACTTACGCAACCTGCTTAAACTGTTTACAATAATGACTGGCACATAATTTGCCTAAAATAAAAAACTAGAGGAGGACCATACACATGAACTGGGCTCATATTCACCTTATGTTAAACCACATACCGGTAGTAGGTACCGGGCTGGTAATACTTCTTCTAATTGTAGCCCTGGCAAGAAAAAGCAAAGAGCTTACAAACGTAACCTTGATTTTTACAATCCTTATATCTCTGGCAACAATACCCGTTTACCTGACAGGAGAGCCGGCAGAAGAGGTTATAGAAGATATGCCCGGTATACGGGAAGAACTAATCGAGGAACACGAGGAACAGGCAGAGATAGCATTTATATTTATCGAGGTTACAGGATTTTTAGCACTTATAGCCTTGGTTACAAATATCTACTCTCAGAAAATAGCCCAGAGGATGGCTCTGCTAACACTGCTAGCCCTTATAGTAAGTGGGGGGCTTATGGCCTGGACTGCAAACCTTGGAGGGAAAATACAACACGAAGAGATACGTTCTGATTCAACCCTCCAGATTCAATTAAAAAACAGAGAAAATGAAAACGACTAAATGGGAGGGGTAGATTATGGCCCGGGTTAAATACATTGAAGAAGATGAGGTTAAAGACCCAAGGGTAAAAGAGGCCTATGAACGTATGCGCAAAAAGAGGGGGAAGGTAACCAACATATATAAAGCACTTGCACACAAGCCATCCATAATATCAACAATAGGTCCATTTGTAGCGGCCGTTCAGGAACCAGATGAGCTTGATCCAAAGCTAAAGGAAAAGGTTATATTAAGGGTATCGAGGATAAACAGGTCTTCATACTGCTATCATGCGCACATTCAGATAAGCAAAAAAATGGGTTTTACCGATAACGAGATACTGGAGATAGAAAACCCAGAAGCCAGCACCATTTCGGAGTCTGAAAAGGTTGCACTACAATATGCAGAAGCAATGACGACAAACCCAGGGGATGTTCCAGATACCCTTTTTAACGAACTAAAAAAGCACTTTAGTGACTCTCAGATAGTTGAGCTTACCGCTTTAGTGGCCCTTTATAACATGATCAATCGATTTAACGAAGCTCTAAAGCTGGATCCGGAAGATTACTAAAGACAGAGGAGAGAATCAAAATGAAAGAAAAAACCGATAGCGTACTGACCCTTGATGAGTGGAAAGACCTTTACAGACAGATAGATGACCTGTTAAAGCTTACATGGAAGTGTGCACAGTCAAAAGCAGAAGAAAAGATGCTTGAACTCAGGAAGCTATATATAGACAAAGTAGAAATGCTTGTTGAGAGTGGAGAAACCTATTTAGAACTTGATGTCAGACTAAAAGAGATTGCAAAGAGACTTAAACCTCCCCTTGATAAACATGCAATATGGGAAGCAATAAAGCCTGAAGTAGAGCCCAGATTAAAAGAGACCTACGAAAAGGTATTTAAACTCCATAGAAGAAACGGCTTCGATAAGGTTGCAACCGTTCTTAGATATATGGAAAAGTTAGGTTTGCCCAGAGAAGCAAGGGAATCAACCCCTAAATGGCTGGAGGAAGAGCTAAAGTTATCTGACCTTTAGTTGGTAGATACTGTCTTAAGCCAGCACTAGATAAAAAGCGGTGCCAGAACAAGTGTAATGGTAGAGAGGAGTTTTATAAGAACATGTAGCGATGGTCCAGCAGTGTCTTTGAATGGATCACCTACCGTGTCTCCTACAACAGCCGCTTTATGGGTTTCAGAACCCTTTCCACCATACATCCCGGTTTCTTTCTATAAGCTTTGCAGCAAAAACGCTAAACATTATTACTATGGTTGAGTACTACCTTCGTAAGAAAGCCTTAGTATCCTCCTTTCTGAGATAGGAAGATTAAAACCACAAAAAAGGAGTTTGCAATGTGTATTATTGCACAGCTTTTACTGTGTAACTATACACATTGTTTTTGGAACCGCCTGATATTCATTGTCTTTTTATCTGGCATACAATTTGCAATTTTTAGTATTTAGGGAGGTGATGTAACATGAAAAAAATAGTAACCCTGCTTTTAATTGCGTTGTTTTCACTCTCTGTAGCAAGCTCAACTTATGCTGCAAAGAAACCAGAGCCCACCCCAACACCAACCCCTCCAGCTTCGGTTGAGTAAATAGAGAAAACAAGGCTGCAGGCAAGGGTTTTCTTGCCTGCAGCAACATAACAGAGGTGATAGAAATGAAAGAAGCACTTCTAACAGCCTTTTTAAGCCTGCTTCTTTTCTTTTTTGTACCAACTGACTCAATGGCAAAGACAGATGTCTTTTTTAGCTTTGGTGTGGGGCTCCCCACCCCTGTTTTTGTAGCCCCCACTCCTGTTTTTGTTGTACCTCCTGCTGTTATAACCCTGCCTCCACCTGTTATTGTGCAGCCTGCTCCTATATTTCCATGCCCCCCTGGATGGTATCACAGCAACCCATATGGATGGTACAGGGGTAAGCACAAAGGATGGTATAAACACGAAATAGAGTTTGAGGATTAAGCTAAAGAATGTGATAGGGTATCTATAAAGCTTTTCAAGACACCATAGCAATTTCCGTAGCAGTAAAACATGGCTATTGCACTTTTCCTGCAATTCCACGATTACGGAATAACTACTTCCTTTACTTTCTAAGCCTTTCCTTTTATCCCTACTCCACTTAAAAGCCCGTTGCGCAATAAGTCATAGAGAAATACCTTGGTTTAGGTCTTATAAAGGGGATAGGTCCTGTTACTGCAAAAAGGATAGTTTCCCACTTTGGACTTGAAACCCTAATATGGGGTTAAGGAAATCGGTATATTTGGCTCTTATGTTGAGGGCAGGTAGAAAGAGGATAGCGACATAGATATTCTTGTTGATTTTGAGAGAAACATAGGACTAATAAAATTTATCGAACTTGAAAACTATCTAAGTGATATTTTTGGAATTAAAGTTTATCTTGTAATGAGAGATGCTCTAAAACCCAGAATAGGGAAGCAAATATTAAAAGATGATAAAGTTATCTTCGCCGTTATAAGGGTTTTAGAAACCGTAGGAGAGGCTACAAAGAAAATCCCTTATAAAATAAGAGCAAAATATCCGGAGATTCCATGGAAAGAAATCGCAGATTTACCTTCCTCAACTGAAAAGCCTGGCTACAAATTTGTAAGAAAGCATACAAAATTGTCTCTAAACCAACATTTATGTAATTCCTTAGATACTGGATAGATCAGGTTACTGGTTCTTAAAAGCTGTTTTTTTTTAAGAGGTAACAACTTCTAATACAGGTTTGTCAAAAAATACTGAGTTGGCACACCTTTTGCAAACCTCACAATCAAGGGGGTTTTAGCTTATGAAAAAAATCGAAGCCATAATTAAACCGTTTAAACTCAATGAGGTAAAAGAAGCACTTAAAGAAGTCGGTATTCACGGACTTACCATAACAGAAGTAAAAGGATTCGGTAGACAAAGAGGCCATACCGAACTCTACCGCGGTGCAGAATATGTCATAGATTTTCTCCCTAAAGTAAAGCTGGAGATAGTGGTTACCGATGAAATCGTATCAAAAATAGTTGAAGCGATAGAGGTAAGTGCAAAAACGGGAACTATAGGGGATGGAAAGATCTTTATCTCAACTGTAGAAGAAGCCATAAGAATAAGAACAGGTGAAAGAGGAAAGGACGCTATTTAGGAAGAATAAGTTCTTCAAAGGGAGGCGGAAGATGAAGGTGTTACTACTCAGTAATATGAGATTAAACAAATTAACACTTATCCTATCTTCTGTTTTGGTATCTACCCTGCTTATATCTGTATCAGTTTATGCACTGGATGGAAAGGTGCTAAATCCCGAGACGGGACAGATGGAAGCAGTAGCGGAAGCAAAATTTTTGGCTGACACCATCTGGACCGTTTTGACGGCGATGCTGGTTTTTTTCATGCAGGCTGGCTTTGCTATGCTCGAAGGTGGTTTTACAAGGGCAAAGAACACAGTCAACATTATGGCAAAGAACCTGCTCGATTTCTGCATAGCATCAATTGCATTCTGGCTACTTGGGTTTGGAATCATGTTTGGCAACGGCAATCCCTTTTTCGGTACCACCGGATTTATGGTCAAACCAGGAACGGGTGATCTTTACAATTCACTCTCCTGGACCAGCGTACCTACATTAGTTGCCTGGTTTTTCCAGCTTGTATTTGCCGGAACAGCCGCAACTATTGTTTCAGGTGCAATGGCAGAGCGAACAAAATTTACAGGTTACCTATTATACAGCTTTTTTATTTCGCTAATCTTTTATCCTGTGGTAGGACACTGGATCTGGGGTGGTGGATGGTTAGCTCAACTTGGCATGCTTGATTTTGCCGGCTCAACAGTGGTTCACTCAGTTGGAGGATGGTTTGCTCTGGCTGGTGCAATAGTTTTAGGCCCAAGAATCGGTAAATACGATCGTACCGGTAAACCCATAGCTATTCCAGGTCATAACCTTGCCCTTGCAACACTTGGTGTTTTTATCCTATGGTTTGGGTGGTTTGGTTTTAATCCTGGTAGCACTATGGGAGCAGATGTCGAACTTATTGCAAAGACCGCTACAAATACCAACCTGGCAGCAGCGGCGGGCGGTATAAGTGCTTTAATTACCGCATGGATAATGTTTGGCAAGCCCGACCTGGCAATGACGCTTAACGGAGTGGTGGCTGGGCTTGTAGCTATTACCTGCTCATGTGCCTTTGTTGATACCTGGGCAGCAATTGTTTTCTTTGGGTTGCTTCCCGGTGCTATAGTGGTATTTTCAGTTCGGATACTTGATAGCCTCGGCATTGATGATCCAGTAGGTGCTATCTCCGCACACGCAACAGCAGGGGTTCTTGGAACAATCCTTCTCGGTCTGTTTCACACTGAAAAGGGTCTTCTCTACGGAGGTGGGTCCAAGCTTTTAATTGCACAAGCAGTGGGTGCAGTAAGCGTGTTTGTATTCTGCATGGTTAGCGGGCTTATTCTCTTCAAACTAATCCAAGCTACCATAGGGTTAAGGGTAATAAAAGAAGAAGAGATAGAAGGCCTTGATCTCAGCGAGCATGGTATATCGGCCTATCCAGATTTTCAGTTAACAGCAGTTGCAAGCTCTGTATCTGGTGGTGGAAGTGGCCAGAGAACAACAAAACAGTCTCAGTCATTTAGCCTTAGTGAGGAAAACAAGATTTGAGTATAAGAAACAGGAGGTAATAAGGTAGTTCTGCAGGGAATAGAAGTCATAAGACTCCCCTTTGGCAAGCAGGGCAGCTTTTGTGAGTGGAGAGTATGTTAAGCTGCCCTGCTTATTGTATTTTCACCCCTCCCAGACGAAAATCTCGTTGTATATTATCTCAGAGCTTCATACATCTGTTTGGGATTCTCCAACACGGTGCTTAATCTGGAAGCACAAAGAGCCTGGTTAACAAGCATAAAGAAGAGTTTAAATCGGCTAGAGGTTAAACAATCCAATAGCTTGGGTATTTTTAATCCTGGCATGTTATTTGCAAATTTACATGAAAGACACCTTAAGCCAGATGCAAAAAGTGAAATCCGAAACCAGTACAAAAGCTCTGGAACTTACCACTATTTATGAAATAAGCAAGGTTCTTACATCCACTCTTGACCTCAAAAAATCTTTAAATTCCGTAATGAATATATTAGACAAGTTTATGGATATGAAATACGGCACAATCACTCTATTTAACCCTGAAACACAGGAACTCTTTACCTTTGTTTCCCTTGGGATAAAAGAGGAAGAGAAAAAACTAAGAACATACAGACCCGGAGAGAGCATAGTAGGTAAAGTTTTTAAAACCGGTTCCCCAATGTTTATTCCAAATATCAAGGAGGAACCGGTTTTATGGAACCAATTCAGATTCTATAACAGAAATCAAAGTCCTTCATACATATGTGTTCCGATCAAAGGACGCAACAAGGTAATAGGAACACTTGGTGCTGCTTTTTTTCAAGGGGAAGTTTCTTTTTCTATAGAAGAAGGACTTAGAATTCTTATTATGATTGCCTCTCTAATAGGCCAGACCGTAGAACTCAGTCAAATGGTCTACAAAGAAAAGCAAAAACTGATAGAGGAAAAAACCCAACTGCAACGGGAACTAAAGGTAAAGTACAGTCTGAACAATGTAGTTGGACAAAGCGAGATAATGAAAGAAATATTTGAAACCGTACACCGTGTAGCTCCTACAAATGCCACAGTGCTTATTAGGGGTGAAAGTGGAACTGGCAAAGAGCTTATAGCACGCGCTATACACTACAACAGCCCCAGAGCAAAGGGGCCTTTTATTAAGGTTAACTGCACAGCACTTCCAGAGACACTACTTGAATCTGAGCTCTTTGGACACGAAAAGGGAGCATTTACAGGAGCCATATACGAACGCAAAGGAAGATTTGAACTTGCAAATGGGGGTACAATCTTTCTTGACGAGATTGGGGATATTCCTGTATCCACCCAGATGAAACTTCTTCATGTTCTTCAAGAAAGAAAGTTTGAAAGACTTGGTGGCTCAAAAACAATTTCAGTGGATGTACGCATTATTGCTGCAACCAGCCGAGACCTGGAGAAAGCCATAACAGAGAGGAGTTTCCGGGATGACCTGTACTACCGTCTTAACGTAATACAGATATTTCTCCCTCCCCTGAGGGAGAGAAAAGATGACATCCCAATTTTAATAGAGCACTTCTTACAAAGGTTTAACAAAGAAAATCAAAAGAAAGTAAGGATTTCAGATGAGGTAATGAGTTTAATGCTTGAATACCCATGGCCTGGAAACGTAAGACAACTTGAAAACTGTATAGAAAGACTTGTAATTATGGCCGATGAAGAGGTTGTTGGAATAGAGGATCTACCCTATGAAATAAGAACATTTAGAAAACAACTACCTGATGAGAAACAGATAGAGTTTAAAAACATATCCAAACACTCCCTTAGAAAGACTGTTGAGGAAATAGAGAAAGAACGTATAGTAGAAGCCCTTAAAAAATGTGGTTGGATTAAATCACATGCAGCAACACTTCTGGGAATTACCCCACGCCAGCTTGACTACAGAATAAATAAGTACGGAATCAGAATTAGAAAACCCTGGGAGGAACTTTGATTTAACCCCTCTGATAGTATCACTCCTTATTTCCCCTTAACAACTCCCTAACCTCCTCAAGACACGTCCCACAGGTAACCCCAACCCCTAGACTCTGCTGCAGAACCTCAATGCTTTCTGCACCTTCTTTTATTGCCCTCTGAATTTCCTCCCTTGTTACCCCTACACATTCCAATGAGAGAATACATGCTACTTTGATACTCTCCTAACTCAAGTCAAGGAGGTTCCCAGGTATTAACCTTGCCTTGTTGCAAGGTTAATACCTGAAGGCTCTGCCCGATCCCGTGAAGCTTTTTATAGAGAGAAGTCTTATTATGAGCAAGCACTTAGAGTTTAACCCGACCCTGCCAATAGAGAGGATAAGCTTCAACCTCATCATCTTAGAGACCCACAAAGATTTTACGAACCTTTGGTTTTCTTGGCAGGACTCAACCCTCTATCTTTGTACCAGCTTGTCAAAGAGCCAGTGAAACAAACTCAAGTTTTCTGTATCTCCAAATTAAAACTCTGGAGTTTTAGTTGAAGCCAAAACGTGATAGGTAGTTAAAGCAGGTGGTGATGGCAAAGAACTTTGAGTGGCTTAAGCAACTTATAGAAGTTGACAAAGTAGACCCTGATGAAGTAATCAAGGGGGATGCACGCCTTATTGCAAAGTACTGCGGTGTTGATACACTGATTAAGATTCTTCAGCATCTTACATCCATGCAGCTCTACATATCGGAGCAGCAGATAAAGAATGCCTACAGGTACTACGTTCAGAAGCACTATGACGGTACAAATATTAAGGAGCTTGCCGTACAGCTTGGGGTAAGTGAGATGTTTATAAGAGAGATTGTGAGGGAGCTGCTTGAGGAGGATAAAAGGTAGCAAGGCTGTCAATCAGGGTGGATTAAACCCTGTGCTGGTTCAGATAAAAATATAAGAAGTGCAGGCAGATATCTTATCTAACGCATAATTACTCTTAAAAAGGTTAAAGCAGATTGTTAAGAATTGTTGATAGGTGCCTTTAAGTTAACACTGGGCTTTAAGAACTGTGGAAAGCCCGGCAACCTGGTTTTATCAGTCAGAGGACAATTGCTTGTTGTAGCAGTAGTTTAAGAACCAATCAATATGCTCCTCCATAACAAAAACCGGCTCTACCGTAGAGTCACTCATAAATCTAATAACATCGATTGCTTCCAGATCTGAGGGGTCAGCCATTGCTACAACCAGTTTTTTTGTTTTCCCCTCCGTTTTAAACCTTATGGGAACTGCCCTGTATTTTCTGGCACAGGCCTCGGATATTGAATTAACAGCCTCATCATCTACAACTTCTTTAAAAGGATCTATACCTTGAGTACCATGCTGCTTGCTAAGAAACTCAAGAAGAGTATTTGCGGTTATGTATCCCAGCCTGATAAGAATCTGGCCCAGTTTTTCTCCGGTTTCCCTCTGTACCTTTAGTGCCTGATCAAGCTGTCTTTCATCAATAATTCCTGCTTCAAGGAGCATCTCCCCCAGACGTTTTCTATCCATTACTCTACTCCTCTACTTAAAGGGTAACGCAGTTTTGTTTGATAGCAACAGTAAATTAATAGACCTAAAGCGAATCAAGAAACTCTCTGAGTACCTCAACTATCCCATCTTTGTCTTCTTCTGTTAGAGAAAGAAATGGCCTTGCCGGAATTCTTGCCCTGTGTCCCTTCCCACTACGCCCTCCAAACTGATGTATCGGGGCGTATTTTATGTTTGTTCCAACAAGCGCATAAAGAGGCCCATGGTCTTCAGATATGCTTCCTGCAAGGGTTCCCTCTCTTTGAAGGATTTTCCCGGGCCAGAATCCCTTCCTCTGCCTTTCTTTTATTGTTGATGGAGAAAGTGGAGGCCAGGAGGGTCTTCCCTCCTCTTCAAAGTTTTTCTCAACCGCATCAAGCATTATATCTGCTATGTCTTTCATTGCGGGGCTCATATCATTTGATTTCTTAAGGATTCTCTTAAGAAGCTCTTTTATTTCTCTGTCATCCACCTTGATTTCAATCATTACAGGGAATATTATAGATGTGTTATGGCTGAAGCAAAAGAGGTAGAAAAGATAGAGACTATTTTTGACCACGGGGTTAGTGAGGAGGAGCTTGAACTCCTTTTCATGGAGAAGTTTTCCAGGCAGTATTATACAGATACCCATATAAAGTCAAATCAGGAGCTTGCCACTATCGACATTGTAAAGCTATATCTTTTGAGGGGAGATAGAAAAACTGCAGAGAAATACGCTAAGAAACTTGACCCTCGAACTGCTTTTAGCCTTCTTGTCCACGATTAGCTGTTAGAGATGGCAAGGAAGAGAAACCTTCTTGTAGATGCTTTCAAATGGAAGCGCAGAGCCCATGTTATAAGAAGACGGGGGTTTTTCCCATTTCTTGTCTTCCAGATGCTTTTTAGGTTGCTACCGGGAAAAGCAAAGAGGCCGGTTGTAGAGGGGTTAAGGGTTAGAAGGAAATACTACCTTGCAAAGAGAATGGGATTCTGGTTTATCCTTGGGGCTCTTGTTTTTATGCTGGCAAGAGTATGCAGGGTGTAAGAAATATGCTCTGTTGCAAACATCATTTTTAATTGATTTAATGAGAGGATTATACTTTGGAGCAATTGCTTGCCAAATTGAATTGAACGGGTTTAATTAAAAACATGCTGTACAACTAACTTTGCTTCATATTGGGTTTCATACACTCTCTCTTCAAGTAATATAACAAGCTGAGAACAAATTGAAGATCAATTTTTTATGAGCTTAATCTACTTCATCTCAACTTCTTGCGCTACCATAAAAGAGTCCTGGGTACAAAACTAAGAGAGTTGCTTCAATGTTTCTAGCCCCTCAAGATAGTCATCATATGAGATAGGAGATGTAACACCATATTCAGCAAGAAGATCTATAGTTTCACTTACACTAAGCTCAAGTTCCTTAGCCAGTGTTTCAAGAGAAATCTTACCCTCTTTATATCTCTTTAGATTCAAAAAGATCCAACCATAAGAAAGAAGAGAACGAGCAACTTCTCCTTTTTTCTTATTCTCCTTCCTTGCGATTTCTTCAATCTTCTCAACCTCTTTCTTGGATAATCTTAGGCTAAGTACTGCCATCTTATCTTCCCTCCCCTCCCCTATTTTCCTTAAAACGTCCCTTATTATATCTGGATGGTAACGACCAACTCTTTCCAGGATTTTAACCTTTGCAAAGGCTAATTCATAACCTATTACTTCTTTCTCATAGAGCCTGAGCAGGAAATGAATAGCAGTCAAAAATGGTATCTATAATATCTTGCATGCCTTTATAGCTTGTTTGTCATCAGTTGCAAGTATATACCCTCTTCTCCTTGCAAGAAGTAGAGAAGAAACCTCGCCTGTCTCCATGTTAAAATCTTTTTTTATCTTTCTTCCTTCTTTTCCTATATCATAGTTTTCAACTTTTATCTTTCCCTCGTTAACAAATCTTGTAATAAGCTTGACATCAATGAATTCCTGCCTTCTTGTGGATTCTTCCTTAACTGTATCTGTTATTACTATTTGAGTATCTTCAAGCACCCTTGTTAGAATTTCTGTTTTCGCCGGAAGTATCAAAGTTGAAGAATCAAATACTATCATGCTTACAATTTACTACACTTGTAAACAATTATACAAATTAGTCAAGGCACATCCTAAGAACCCACTGCACCCTGTGTTTTTTAACCAGAGAAAGAAAAACACTTTCTAACCTTCCTGTAGAAGGGGTTATGCCAAAAGAGGCAGAGCTGATTGACATAGTGAAAAGAGAAAAACAGGAAGGCGGGTTTTGAGGTTGTAAAAACCGGACTTGACCTCTATGAGTTCCCAACAGTTATTCTCTATGAAACAGGCTACAGCATCTACACCCTTAGGCAGGTAAGCCGCAGATCATGGAGAATAGGACAGACAAAACCTGTAAGGGTATTTTACCTCTGCTACAAAGACACAATGCAGGAAAAAGCACTAAGGCTTATTGCAGGAAAGCTAGAGACTTACCTTGTTGTAGAAGGTGAACTCTCAGATAAGGGTCTTCAGGCACTATCTCAGGCAGAAGGCTCAATGGTTGTTGAACTTGCCCGTGCACTTGTTGAAGGGCTTCCTGAGAAAGAGTCCCTTACCGCTCTATGGTCAAGGACAAGAAAGCTTGAAATAGAAGCTGACCTTCTGCCCTGTTTTAAAACCTAAAACCCTGTCCTTTGAGATGGGGTTTCCAGGCGGGCCGAAAGGTCCGCTTTTTTGTTTCCAGTTATTCTTTTGACAAAATAAATTCATGGTATAAACTAAGCTTTATGGAAGAAAAAAGAATTCTGGTAAAATTAGACAATCAGGGAAGATTATTTGTTCCATCCCATGTAAGGAAAGCTCTTGGAATAAAAGCAGGAGATATGCTTGTTTTAGATGTAAAGGACAAGCAAATAGAAATCAGCACTGTGGAATACGCAATAGAAAAGGCTAAAGAAGTCGTTAAAGAGTATGCAAAGGGAAGAAAACTCTGGAAAGAGCTTATAGAAGAAAGAAGAAAAGAAGCAAAAAATGAGTAAATTGGTTATTGATGCTTCTGCTCTACTTGCCGTACTTCTAGGGAAAGAACCTGCTAAGGAAATAGAAAAGCTAATTCCTTCATCAGTAATAAGCTCTGTTAACTTTTCTGAAGTGGTAACTAAACTTACAGATATTGATATGCCTGAAAGCAAGATAAGAGAAGTTTTAGAGAGCCTTCCGATAGAAGTTTATCCGTTTAATAAAAAGCAAGCTTATATAGCAGGGCTTTTACGACCTCTAACAAAATCTAAAGGGCTGTCCTTTGGAGATAGAGCTTGTTTATCTTTAGGCATGCTTCTTAAAGCTCCGGTTGTAACTATGGATAGAGTATGGAAGAACTTGAATATTGGAATAGAAATCAGAGTTCTAAGATAAATGGTTTTTTTCACACTGAGCAAAGCATGAGAGTTTTTTAAGCTTCCCGAAAGGGAGGCTTTTTGTTTCTACATACCAAGGTGTATAAGGAGTGCTTTCTCTATTTCTTTAATCTTATCCTGAGACAGTAGTCTCCCATTCCATAAGGTTCTTCCCCTCTTTCCTGTAACCCTCTTCAAGCAACTTCCTTCAATAATTTAACCCATTAAGAGTTTTCTTATACAAATATAGACAACAATGGTGTTGACTCTGTATATTTTTTTGTTTGCAAAACTTACACAGGTACCAATAAACTATCATCTAAAAGAATTCCAGCAAACTGTAACCAAGGGGGGAACTCAAACATGATTAATAAAAGGAGAGCTTTTGCTCTAGTAGCTATATTTCTAATATTTGGATGTGCAAGTGCTGCTCAGCATCAGCAGAAATTACACTCATCTCAGGAAAGAGAAACTACAGTAGGTATTGTTCAAAAGGAAATCCGCACTGGAATGTCTCAAGATCAAGTAGCTACAATCTTAGGCTCACCTAACATTGTTACCAGAGATAGCAGTGGAAAGGAAACATGGATTTATGACAAGATTGCCACAGAGGCCTCATACTCCAGAGATAGTGGAGGTACAGGTTTGATTCTGAGCCTCATAGGTGTTTATTCCCGTGAAGCTGGAGCTTTTAGCACTACACAAAAGACCCTCACGGTAATCGTAAAATTCAATAAGGATGGGTTGGTAGAATCCTTCTCATATCATGCAAGTAAGTTTTAGTAAAATCGGAGGGCAAACGTTAATGAAAGTTAGAGTAAAATCATTACTCTTAATTACCTTAATTCTTTCATTTGGTTGTGCTCCAGCAGGTGTTTCACCTCAAAAAACCCAACTTCAGATAAGAGAGTTTCAAACCAGAACATATAACACCAAAGATACCAAAATGGTTATGAAAGCTCTCCTAAACGTTCTACAGGATGAGGGATTCATAGTGAAAAATGCAGTTGTTGACCTGGGT
>BEIN01000021.1 GCA_002898375.1 bacterium HR37
TTTTTCTTCTCTTTGTGTCCTCCACCCCTTAGGATCCAGAAAGCATGGAGCACCCAGGGAAAAAGTGCATCCATAGATTCTGATGCCCCCCTTGAGCTACCTGGAAGATTTATAATTAGAGTTTTCCCCCTTACCCCCGCTATCTCCCTTGAAAGCATAGCATAAGGGGTTCTCTGGAAGCCGTAAATCCTTGCGGCCTCTGGAATCCCGGGTACCTCCCTTTCAATTACCGTCTTTGTAGCATCAACGGTTACATCCCTTGGACTTAGCCCTGTTCCTCCTGTAGTTATTACCAAATCCACCTTCTCCTCATCTGAAAGCCTAATAAGCTCCCTTCTTACGATGTCAAAATCGTCAGGGAAGATCCTGTACTCTGTAACCTCTACAGGCTCCTTCTTTAGCTTCTCAACTATCGTCTTTCCGGCCCTATCCTCCTTTTTACCCTGGGATACACTGTCAGAAAAAACCAGTACAGCAGCCCTAAGAGGAGGGGTAAAGCTTTCCTTCCAGTCCCCCTTGCCTCCTCTTTTCTCAATTAACCTAACGGATTTAATCTCAAGCGAATCATCAAGAGGTTTTAGCATATCGTAGACTGTCAAAGCGGCAACCGAAGCAGCACAGAGAGCCTCCATCTCTACCCCCGTTTTCCATATTGCCTTTACCCTTGTTTTTATAACTATCTCCCCACCCATAAACTCAAAATCTACCGAGATAAAGTCAAGTGGAACCGGATGGCAAAGAGGGATTAGTTCAGACGTTTTCTTTGCAGCAAGGATACCTGCCGTGCGGGCTACCTCAACCACATTTCCCTTGGGAACCTGACCGCTTCTTACAGCCTCTATTGTTTCCTCTCTGGCCGTAATAGAGGCAGAGGCAGTAGCCTCTCTAAGTGAGTTTAGCTTATCACTTACATCAATCATCTCTAAGATTCCTCCATAAAGTTTTTAACCTGGCCAAATCCTCCCTTGTATTAACATTAAAGAAAAGAACCTCAGGGTCTCCAAACCTTTTTATCTCTTCCTCTTCAAGAAATCTTATCCTAAAATTGCCTCCCTCTATAAAGAGATAAAGTGAGAGGCTCTTCCCTTCGTAAACCCAATCCCTTATAAAGGGAACAACTCCCTTTGAGTAAACCGCAATAAGGGGCTCTAACCCCCTACTCCACCTGGGGATAACAGCATCAAAGCTTAATGCCATCTCCTTTATATACCCAAGGAAGTCCACCGTAACAAGCGGAGTATCCACCGATGTAACAACCCCGTATTGTCCCTTCATCTCCTGTAGCCCGCTTAGAAGCCCAACCATTGGCCCCTTACCTCTTTCCGTATCGAAAACAAATCGTACGTCCTTAAAGGAAAGCCCTTCCCTATCCCCAAGAACAACAAGCACCTCTTCAGTAACCCTTCTTAGTCGCTCTATAGATATATCAAGAAGGGTCTTCCCAAAGAGCCTTATAAAGCGCTTGTCACTTCCCATCCTTTTTGATTTTCCACCTGCAAGTACTATTCCAGAAAACACGGTAATGACCCTAAATAGGGTAATCTCTTTATAGTATTTAAACAATAGGTATAATAAAATCCAAAGAGATGAGTGAGGGCTCACCAAAAGTGTCCGATTATCTGACATCTTACAACCCATAGCTAGACAAAGGTCAAATAAACAAATAATCTTTGAGATGGCATATAAATTGCAAAAACAATACAAAAGCAAAAAGGAGGAATCAGATGAAAACTCTGGTTAGCATGATAGCTGGAACTCTTCTTTTTACCCTTCTACCCTTTGGACATGTCTTGGGTGAGGAACTGCACCAAAAAGGGCAAGAGGTATTTCAATCCAAAGGCTGCGTTGCATGCCACACAATAGGTGGAGGAAGGCTTGTAGGCCCTGATCTAAAGGGGGTAACCCAGAGAAGGGAAGAGGGGTGGCTTAGAAAATGGCTAAAGGACCCAGATACCATGATTCAAACAGACCCGATAGCAAAGGAAATGCTTAAAGAGTACCTGGTTCCAATGCCAAACCAGGGACTAACCGATGAGGATATAGATGCACTTATAAGCTACTTTAAACACGAAGACAACAAGCAAAATAACAACAAAAAGGAGGAGTAGAGATGGGCAAGTGGAAAAAACTGGGTATAGGGGGACTGGGGATAGTGGTTACACTTAGCCTCCTTTTCTTTTTTACAGGAACCCTGCAAACAAAAAGCCAGCAGGGCAAACTCCCAAAGGGGGCAGAAGAGATTGCAAGGGCCCGTGGGCTGAGCCCACAGGATATAGAGGCCGCCCTTAAAACCTACGTTCCCACCGGGAAATACGATGAGTACATAATGTTTTCCTCAGGTGGTCACTCAGGTCAGATTCTTGTAATAGGTGTACCCTCAATGAGGCTTCTTAAGGTTATAGGGGTTTTTACCCCTGAGCCATGGCAGGGTTTTGGCTTTGGCTCCAAAGAGTCAGGAGATATCCTAAAGGCTGGCTACATGCCTGTTGGAAAGGACAGAACCCTTACCTGGGCAGATACACACCACCCTGCACTGAGCGAGACGAATGGAGACTATGATGGTCAGTACCTGTTTATAAACGATAAAGCTAACTCAAGGATAGCAGTTATTGATCTAAGGGATTTTGAAACAAAGCAGATTGTAAAAACACCAAACATGATTTCAGACCACGGAGCTACCTTTGTAACACCCAACACAGAATACGTTATTGAAGGAGGTCAGTATGCAGCCCCCATTCCCTTCTCAAACTACGCACCACTGGAAGAGTACAAGGAAAAATACAGAGGGCTAATCACCTTCCACGCATTTGACAGAAAAAAGGGAAGAATAGATGAGAGCAGGTCATTTCAGATAGAGCTACCCCCCTACTGGCAGGACCTCTGTGATGCTGGAAAGAAAGAAAGCTACGGATGGGCCTTCTGTAACTCACTTAATACAGAGATGGCAACGGGTGGCATAGAAGAGGGGAAACCCCCAATAGAGGCAGGTGCCTCTCAAAGGGATATGGACTATCTCCATGTTATAAACTGGAAAAAGGCTGAAGAGGTGGTTAGGGCAGGAAAGGTAAAGGAGATCTCCGGTATTAAGGTTATACCACTTGAAACCGCTGTTTCAGAGGGCATCCTCTACTTTATTCCGGAGCCAAAGAGCCCACACGGGGTGGATGTGGCTCCCCGTGGAGACTACATCGTTGTTTCCGGAAAGCTTGATACCCATACCACCATATACAGCTTTAAGAAGATACAGAACGCAATTAAGGCTAAAAACTTTGAAGGAAAAGACCCCTACGGTGTACCAATCCTAAACTTTAATGACGTGGTAGAGGCTCAGGTAGAGATAGGGCTTGGACCACTTCATACCCAGTTTGACGATAAGGGAAATGCCTATACCAGTGTGTTTATAGAAAGCACGATAGCCAAATGGACACTTGGAGAACCCTACAATCCAAAGGAAAAGGCGTGGAAGCTGGTTGAGAAGATACCCGTTCACTACAACGTAGGACACCTTGTTTGTGCCGAGGGTGACACTGTCTCCCCAGATGGCAAGTACTGTGTTTCGCTAAACAAGTGGTCAATAGATAGATTCACCCCCGTTGGACCGCTTCACCCTCAAAACTTCCAGCTTATAGACATAACGGGAGAGAAGATGCAGCTTCTCTACGACATGCCAATAGGAATAGGAGAACCACACTACGTCCAGATGATAAAGGCTGATAAGCTAAGCCCATGGCTAGTATATCCAGAGGTTGGGTTTAACCCGGCAACAATGAGCAAAAGCGATACCGCACCCCTTCCGGGAAAGGAAAAGATAGAGAGAAAGGGCGATACCGTAGAGGTCTGGATGACAGCTATAAGGAGCCATTTTAACCCTGAGAGGATAAAGGTAAAAGAGGGTGATAAGGTGGTTCTTCACATAACAAACATAGAGCGTGCAAGGGATGCAACACACGGATTTGCAATTGATGGTTACAACATAAACCTAAGCCTGGAACCGGGAGAGACAAGCACAGTTGAGTTTGTTGCAGACAAACCTGGAGTGTATCCGTTCTACTGCACGGAGTTCTGCTCCGCACTTCACCTCGAGATGGCAGGTTACCTGCTTGTAGAACCAAAGAAGTAAAACAGTATGCCCTGCCCCCTCTGGGGCAGGGCAAAACCAAACTTCGTAAGTAAGGAGGGAACCAGGCATGAGGAGGTTAAATATATTTTCCATTTTGCTTCTCTTCCTAATTACAACCACCACGGGATTTTCCCAGAACGGATACAGGGAAAGTGCCCTTTCGTGGCAAAAGCAGGCAAAAGATACAAGGAAAGCGGTGGTAGGTGTTTTAGAGGAGCTTGAGAAGATCGGAGATAAGGGAAACCCTGATGCCAAAGGTCTTATAGAGGATACCAAAAAATGGCTTGAAGAGGGAGATAATGCCCTTTCCAAAGCAGATAAGGAGATTGAGAAGGAAGACTATGAGAAGGCATCCTATGACTACAATATGGCCTGGCAGTACTACGTAAAGGCCGCAACGGCTGGGCTGAACGCAAAGAGGGTGCTTACAGGGCAGTAAGGAAAGCCAATTTAAATAAAACTTAGGAGTTTATATCATGCAAGAAAGAAGGGAGAGTATAATTACGTCTTGGATTCCGGGGCCAATACTTGATAGAAAGAGAAGGATAGTGGTTGCGGTTCTCTCCGTAATGGCTATTGTCTTTCTTGGGTTATCCTTTATGTTTCCATACTGGAAGGTAACCCTTAAAGCACCTCAGTATCCACAGGGACTCCACGTATACGTCTACCTAAACAGGGTTGAAGGAGATACCTTTGAGGTAGACCTCTTAAACCACTACATAGGTATGAAGAAGCTGGAAGAGGCTGCAAAACTGGAGCGTTCGCTTGCACTCTACATAGTAACCCTTATCTCACTCTTTACACTGTTTTTCGTTTTCTCAGGCAAGAAGGTTATGAGCCTCTTTGCAATACCCGCCCTCATCTTTCCAATAGGGTTTCTCCTAGACCTTTTTTACTGGCTCTACAGGTTTGGACATGACCTAGACCCCCATGCCCCGATAAGGTTTAAACCCTTTACCCCGACCCTTATAGGGGAGGGAAAGATAGGTCAGTTTGCCACCATAGGAACACTGGGGCTGGGCTTTTACCTGGCAATGATTTCGTTTATCCTTGTAGTTATTGCCCTAATCTTGAGGTTTACGGTTTGCAACGCATGTCCATACAAAGAAAAGTGCTCACTTGTCTGTCCACACTTGTTCTTGTGGCCGCCTCGGCAGCATCAGGAGGAGAAGCGTTAGCAAAAACGCTTTTTGTCTCCCCCGGTGGGCCCTTCTACTCTATCCAGGAAGCTATAAAGAGAGCAGAGAGTGGAGACACAGTAGTGGTTAGAGGCGGAACCTATAGAGAACACGTCGTTTTGGATAAAACACTGAAGCTAATAGGAGAGGGTAGACCTGTTATTGACGGTGAAGGCAGGGGAACCGTGGTACTTATAAAGGCCCCACGGTGCACACTAAAGGGATTTAAGATAACACAAACGGGAAGCAGCCTTACAACAGAGGACTCTGCCATACTTCTTGATTCCGCAGAAGAGAGCACAGTTGAGGACAACCACCTAGAAGATGTGCTTTTTGGGATATATCTTAAGAACTCCCCCCGCACCCTGGTTCGCAATAACGTGGTAGTGGGGAAAAAACTCGATATGCCAAACAGAGGGGATGGGATACGGCTCTGGTATAGCTCTGAGACCAGGATAGAGAACAACTTTATTACCCAGACAAGGGATCTTGTAATATGGTTCTCAAGTAAAACCCTCATTGTGGGAAATACCGTGGAAAAGGGAAGATACGGACTCCACTATATGTACAGTAACGATAACACCTTTGAAGACAACGTTTTTAGAGAAAACCTGGTGGGTGGTTTTCTCATGTACAGCAGGGATATACGGTTCTACCACAACGTATTTGCCCACAACCAGGGCCTTGCAAGTGGATACGGGATAGGATTTAAAGACCTAGACAATGTGGTGGCCGAAGAGAACCTTTTTGTGGATAACAGGGTTGGGCTTTATCTGGATAACTCCCCTCATCTTATAGATTCCTGGAATGAGATCAGAAGAAACGTAATAGCCTTTAACGACATAGGAGCATCGCTTATGCCCTCAATAGAGAGGAACATCTTCTTTGAGAACAGCTTCATCGAAAACACAGAGCAGATTGAGGTAAGGGGTGGAGGAACCCTTTCTGGAAACAGGTGGTATGTAAACGGAAGGGGAAACCACTGGAGCGATTACGTGGGTTACGATGACAATGGCGACGGTATAGGAGACATACCTTATCTGGCAGAGAGCCTGTTTGAGAGCATAATAGACAAGTATCCAAACCTGAGAGTGTTTATCTTCAGCCCGGTATCACAGGCAATAGAGTTTGCATCAAAGACCTTTCCCGTAATGAAACCCGAGCCCAAGGTGGTGGATAAATACCCCCTAGTAAAACCCATTATTCCGGATATCTTTAAGGCAAGAAAAGGTGGATTCTCTGGAAGTTTTTTAACCGTCTCAATTATCCTGGTAGCCTTTCCCCTGGGGTTTTACACCTACCTCATCAGATACGGAAGGAGAAGATCAGGTTACAGATGATTACAGTAAGGGAAGTAACAAAGCGATTTAAGGATATAAAGGCTGTAGATTGTGTATCCTTTAACGTGAAAAAAGGGGAGGCGGTTGCACTGCTTGGAGCAAATGGGGCCGGGAAAAGCACACTGATAAAATGCATTCTTGGACTTCTAAGCTTTGAGGGGGAGATAACCTTAAACGGGCTTAATGTAGAGAAGAGCTCAAAAGAGGCAAAATCACTTATAGGCTATGTTCCACAGGAGCCTGTTTTCTACGATATGAGGGCTTTGGATATACTTGAGTTCTTCGGTGCCATACGCGGGGTTGATATGGGAAGGATTGAAGAGATTGTAAACCTTGTTGGACTCAGAGAGCACATTCTAAAACAAAGCTCTGCACTTTCAGGAGGCATGAAACAGAGGCTATCCTTTGCCATTGCCCTTATTTCCAACCCCCCTATCCTTGTGCTTGATGAACCCACCTCAAATCTGGATGCTTATGCAAGGGCTGAGTTCTTAAAGCTTATAAGGGAACTTAAACTACAGGGAAAAACCGTGCTTTTCTCTTCCCACAGGCTTGATGAGGTAGAGTTTCTTGCAGACAGGGTGGTTGTTATGAAATCCGGAAAGGTTGTTATGGAAAGCAAACCCAATGTGCTTGCAGAAACGCTGGGACTTAAGGTCAGGATGTATATAAAGGTACCAACACCCTGGATTGAAACGGCAACGGACATACTTAAGAGAGAGGGCTTTGGTGCGGTTACCCTGAACGAAAACACCCTCCTTTTGGAGGTTACCTCACGTGAAAAGACAATCCCCTTAAAGAAGCTCTTATTTGCAGAGATACCCGTAGAAGACCTCAGCATTGAAGAGCCCTCTATGGAGAGGATTATGCAAGAGGTTCAAGGAGATGGAATTTAAAAACGTCCTTCTTATCATGCAAAAAGAGGTAAGAGAAGCCCTTAAGAACAGATGGTTTATCATCTACACGGTCTGCTTCTCCATTCTTGCCCTGCTTCTTCTTTTTTTTTCCTACTCTAGAGAGGAGATACTGGGTGTTTCAGGGTTTGGAAGAACGGCCGCAAGTCTTATTAACCTTGTTCTGCTCTTTGTCCCTCTTGTATCCCTTGTAACTGGTGCAATAAGCATCTCAAACGAGAGGGAAAACGGAACCCTCTTTTACCTGCTCTCCCACCCGGTAGAAAGGTCTGAGGTGTTTACCGGAAAGTTCCTTGGGCTCTTGGTCTCGATATGGGTATCCATATGCCTTGGATTCGGTCTCTCAGGAATTGTGGTAGGAATAAAAGGGGGAAGCCTTGGTGCATCAAAATACCTCCTTACAACCCTTCTTTCCCTGCTTCTTGCCGTATCCCTTCTCAGTATCGGTTTTATAGTCTCTGTGCTCTCAAAGAAGGCAGCAAAATCGATTGGGATCTCAGTTTTTCTCTGGCTTTTTTTTCTTGTGTTCAGTGATCTTGGCATAATGGGAACAACCATTGTAATGGATCTTGGCATAAAACCGGTTTTTGTACTTGCACTTCTTAACCCAACGGAGGTGTTTAAGATAGCAGCGGTACTAAACATGAGCCCAAGGTTTGAGGTTCTTGGTCCCGTTGGCGTATATGCACTTAGAAGCTTTGGAAGGGATGGTACATTTTACCTGCTCTTCTCCGCAATGATTCTCTGGACAGTTATTCCAATTGTAATAGGCTTTCTTGCATTTACCCTTTTAAAAAAAGAATAACCTACCCCTCTTTACACGGAGGTTAACATGAATAAGTTGATAACTCTCCTTCTTCTCCTCCTTCTTTCCTGTAAAGGGGAATCGGAGATAAGGCCTGTAGAGATCCACTATGGGGAAGATACCTGTGATAGGTGCAGGATGATAATTACCCAGAAGGAGTTTTCTGCCCAGTATGTCCTTGTAGATGGCAGGGCAAAGATATTTGATGACATAGGGTGCATGGTTCATTCCCTGGAGAAGGAAGGGAAAAAAGTAGCAGCAGTATTTGTAAGGGATTACCACTCAGGTGAGTGGATAGATGGGAAAGAGGCATTCTATATAGGAAGCCATACCATAAAATCACCCATGGGATATGGGGTTATTGCTACCAGGGATAGAGAGCGTGCAGAGCAAACCGCACGCCAGAAGGGTGCAAAAGTCTTTAAAGGGCTAGAAGAGGTAAAGCCCTGGGTGCTTGAGCAAAGGTAGGTACTCTACCTAGCCACATTCCCCACCCTTAGATACGTTAACGCCAAGCTCCCTCTCTTTCAATTTCCTGTTCAGTTTATCGAAATCACAGTTAACAACCCAGAGGTAAAATACACCGGCTTCCTTTCCCGAAACAAAGGAAAGAACCCTCTCAGAACACATCTGAAAGACCTTTATTACCTCAAGCACATCCGTTTCCTTATCGTGTACAAGAACCTTAACCCTAAGCGGTTCCTTCGATAAACCAAAGAGGTTTAGAAACCCATCAAGGATATCGGTAACGGTTAAGATTCCAACCAGCCTTCCATCCCTTGAGATAACCGGGAGCGCATTAAACTTCTTATCGCGTATGATACGTGCGGCCTTCTCCAATGTTGTATCCTCAGATACCGTAATGGGCCTTTGTGTCATTACATCCGCTACCTTAAGCTCAGGACGGAAAAGGGCTAACCTTAGGTCTCTGTCCGTAACTATCCCTATAAGCCTGCCATCCCTAACCACCGGAAACTGACGAAAGCCGTGTTTTCTTAGCAGGTAAAAAGCATCTCTTACATTTTCTTCCGGTTCTATGGTTACCGGATCAGGGGTCATACAGTTTCTAACAAGCATCTTCTCTACACCTCCCTTAGTTTTTACTCCAAGGAATGTGCAAAAAGGATGCCACACACAACCCCTTCTTATTACTTGGAAATGGAAACCGGCAAAATGCAGTATGTAAGAAAATCTGACAGTGAAACTCAGTTATCGTCTTTTTTACAAGTAGATGGCCTGTTACCCTGGATCCAGGAAAGAAGGTCTATAAAATCGCCACACTTCTCCCTGAACTCACCATAACACATACAAACACTACCCATATAGTACATACACCTGGGACACATCTCCGGAATAATTCCCCTATCCCACTTCAAGGAAGGCCTGCTCTTAGAATGGCCAAAGGACATACCAAAGCTGTATACATACCTGAAATTCGACTCCGACTGCTCATCATACCTACACCACACACACATCTGCCCACCCACCTCTCTTCTGACACCCTGGTAGAATGGACACATATTCATTCCCTGTTTTGCATGCCACCTGGCAACACAGAAAGGACGGCTGATCGGACACCAAAGGGGCTTTATCCAGAATAGCGATTTATCCTCTCTTGGAGACATCCGATACCGTATGTGCAGCATAAATACAATGATACCACTTTTAGAGTGCTTTTTACACCGTAAATTTTTACACTGTAAAAAACATTCTACAGAAGTCTTTTTATATCCTTTAAAAGCTCTTTGGGATCAAACTCGGTACCCTTGTAGTGCTTTCTTATTCTTCCTTCCCTATCCACCAGGCTTATCCTGTCCCTGTGGGTTATAAGATAGCTTAACTCGCCCCTCTCATCATAGCTCATAGGCCCCCTTATAGCCTCCATCCCTGCAACCTCTATTGTAGAGTAAATAGCATTTTCATCACCCGTTACAAAGAGCCAGTTCTTTAGATCAAGGTTCATCATCCTGGCATGGTGTTTTAACACCTCAGGGGTATCTCTCAAAGGGTCAAGGGTTATTGAGACAAAATAAACCCTGTCCTCAAGGTTATTTTCCCTAAGGACTTTCTTAAAGGCATTCATCTTAGCACTTATTATGTGGCATATGTCAGGGCAATGGGTGTATATGTAACTTACAACAACCACATTCCCCCTAAGCTGGGAAAACCTAAATTCCTTCCCATTGTGGTCAACAAGTAACGTATCGGGAAACTCACCCTTTATGGGAAGTCTAGAACCACAGGCAATGAGAAAAAAAAGCAGAATAAATACTATCCTCTTCATAGCTCCTCCAGATAGTTATCTTGGCAAAGGCACGGGAAGACTTGGGCTATATGCAGGTGAACCAAAAGGCGAAATCTCTAGAACCTGATTCAAAACTGGTGTATAAGCAATGATTATTAACACCACAGCAATACCTATCCACACCTTCCAATTGTCAAGAACCCTAGGTGCCTCAGCCTCAGTTTGATAAGCTTCCGTTACCGGCAAGCTAAAAGACCTCTCTTTAGACCTTCTTCCCACAAACAATGTACCTAAAAACACCACAAAGAAAAGGAGAGAGCTTGCATAGAGAATAACCCCACCCAGAGCAGATAATTTCTCAAGACGCTCAACAACCTGTGGAAAGCTATACGTTGATAACCCCAGGTCTGTTCTTCTTGGAACCCCCATTCTTCCAGCAGCCATGTTTGCAAACGAGAAGATAAGCATTCCGATAAGCCAGGTATAAGACTGCACAAGTGCCAATCGCCTACCGAAAAGCTCCCTTCCGGAGAGCCTGGGGAGAATAAGGTAGGTAAGCCCCATAAAGGTAAGTGTTACAGCAGAGCCAACTGTGAGATGAAAGTGACCAAATATAAAAGAGGTGTTATGAACAACCATGTTTAGATTGTAGGATGCATTTACTATCCCGCTTATGCCACCGAATATAAAAAGAATCATGGCAGAGATAAAGGCGGCAAAAACGGGCTCTCCATAGGGAAGCTTTGCCCACCATCCAAAAAGACCACTTCCCCCTCTACTCTTTCCAGCATACTCAAGAGAAGCTGCCAGATTAAAGGCTGTTAAAAGGCTTGGGAAGGCCACAAGGAAGGTAAAAAACGCATGAAGGGCCTTCCAGTTACTTCCAATTCCGGGGTCCGCAAACTGGTGATGTGTTCCAACGGGGATAGAAAACAGTATAAAAAGCATAAAGGCAAGCCTTGCCATGGGGTCACTGTAGAGCTTACCACCCGCTATCCTTGGCATAATTGTGTACCAGGCCAGATAAGCCGGAAGAAGCCAGAAGTAAACAAGTGGATGCCCAAAGTACCAGAAAAGGGTTCTTGCAAGAAGTGGGTTTGTTTCCTTTACCCAGCCCAGAGACCAGGGTATAAGCAGAAAAAGAACCTCTGCCGCAACACCTATGGTTGCAATAAACCACACTATATAGGTGGTGGCTGTAGCTATAAACATAAGAGGCACTCTGGCCTCGGGGTTTTCTCTTCTCCAGGCAAGGTAGGTTCTTAGGACAACAAGGGCAGCAATCCAGGAGCCTACGACCACCAGCGTAAGGCCTATGTAAAAGCTCGGGTGTGCCATAAGGGGAGGGTAAAAGGTATAGAGCACACTTGCCCTTCCCGTAAGGATTGGTACCGCAGCAAGAACGGTTCCAGCAAGAAGGACTACAAAACCAAACCATGCAAGGGCATAACTCCTAAGCGGTCTCTTCAGAGAGTTTTCGGTGGTTAAATAGAGAAAGCCCGCTATAAAAAAGGTGGTAAACACAAGTGCATTAAGGACTCCATGAAGGGTTAATCCCTGGTAGTAATCGTACTTTGCCCATATACCCGCTCTGGCCAGAGATTGTCTCAAACCAAAGAAAAGACCAACAAACAGGGCAGCAAATCCAACATACCAGTGCCAAAGTGTTAAAGACCTTATCTTTCCCATGTTCAGCTCTCCTCCCTTACTGAATAACGTTTATCTTTGCATACATACCCTGATGGCCTATGCCACAGTACTCATGACACACCATTAGATACTCACCGGGTCTCTCAAACGTTGTCTGAACCCTTCCCACAACACCCGGTATCGCCATTATGTTTATGTTCTTCTCTGGAATCTTTATACCGTGTACAACATCCCCACTTGTTACAAAGAAGGTTACCTTTGAACCAGCAGGTATGGTGATCTCGTTTTTTCCAGTTCCCATATCGAAATACCACATCCTTGCCACAACCTGAACCTCGTAGGTTTTTGGAGCGGTCTCTATAAACGCCCCCTTACTAAACGGTCTTGTTACAACCTCGCAGGTAGGAACCTTTACGCCCCAGACAAAGTTGGCATAGGCTATAGCAAGTATAAAAGCCCCAAGCAGTATTCCCCCAACGATCATGGCAAACTTCTCAAAAGGGTCTATCCTCATATCTTATCTACCTCCTGCCAGGTTTATCAGATACACGGAAAACCACATAAAGGCAAAGACAATTATCATTAGCACAAAGAAAGCGACTGCTCCTACCGGTTTAAAATCCTTCTTCTCCATGGTTACCTCCAGTCTTTTAGTCTCTTAGAATCTAAAGCCAACCCTACCTCCAAATGTGGCAAAAGCACCGTTGTCTCTGTCCACCCAGTTAAAGCGACCTTCTGCACCCACAAAGACCTTCTCCGTTAGGTTAATATCCACTCCCCCACCCATATGGAGGCCAAGCTCGGCATTTCCCTGACCGGATGGAAAACCCCTCTCCCTAAGGGGATCAGGCTGAGGAGCTATACCACCCACAACATCACCCGGATCACTATCGTTTAGGAAGATATCTATTCCGGGACCGGCAACCACAAACGGTTGGATAATGGGAGAGGCAAGAAGCTTGTACTTAAGCCCAAGAACTATGGTAACGGTGGTAAGGTCAACGTTTACCTGGGTGGGAAGTGCTCCTGGCACCAGTGCATTTACAGTTGGCTCAAATGTAAAATCATCGTCGTTTTTTGCAAGCCCAATGTTAACCAAACCCAAAAGCCTGCCAGGTCCAATCTCAAGAAGGGGGATACCGATTTCACCTGCAAGATACCATCCTGCATCGGTTTTAAATGGCCCAACCTGTGATCCCACAATGAGCGCAAACTCTCCACCCATACCCTCCTCAGAAACCCCTGTACCCTCCCACATCAGGAAAGAAACCAAACCAAATATGGCAACAAAGAGAATCCTTACCCTTTTCATTCCTCTCCATACCTCCTTTCGGTTTTTGGGCCATCTTGGTATGCAATAAGAATGCCATTTAAAAGTGCATATACTTTCAGGTAAAAACCTTTACCATCCTGTTAGGTAAGGTGTCAGATGTCAAAAATTCTGACACCCCAAGACGTCATTATTGTAGGTTAACCCGAATTCACTTATACTTTGGGGAACACAGTACCTGTTTAACCCGACGAGGTAGCATGTACGGCTGGGAAAACACAGTCCTTCAGGTCTTTACAGTAGCACTCCTTACAGACCTTGCAACGGGCCTTGGGGTATTGCCCTTTGTGTTTGTTAAAAACAACATGTCAAAGAGATGGCAGGGAATAGCTTCGGCCGTTGCGGGTGGAATGATGATCTCTGCCTCTGTATTTAGCCTTGCAAACGAAGCAATAGTGCACGGAAGCGTTTTAGAAGCTGTAGCAGGGATGCTTGCAGGGGCACTTTTCTTCACACAGGTTGCAAACAGAGTGGAAAATAACAACTGGCAGATTGGAAACCTAAGTGCATCTGACTCCAAACAGGCAATACTTATACTTACCGCAATGTTCATACACAGCATCCCAGAGGGGGTAGCAATAGGGGTAGGATATGCAACAGGGGACTTAAGGTTTGGAATCCTTCTTGCACTGGCAATAGCCGTTCACAACATCCCTGAGGGGATAGCCATCACCCTGCCCCTCTACACCAGAGGTATATCCCTGTGGAAGTGTTCGTGGTTTGCAATCCTTACAAGCGTTCCACAACCTGTCCTTGCCGTTCCGTCCTTTCTGCTTGTATCGGTGTTTAAGGTTCTTCTTCCCTTCGGGCTTGGGTTTGCAGGTGGTGCAATGATTTACCTGGTGGTATCGGAACTCATACCAAACAGCCTCTCCGGGTGCTCAAAAGAAGAGACTGCCTGGGGAGTCATGGTAGGGCTTGTTCTCATGCTGCTTATCACCTCAGGATTGGGTCTTTAAGCAAAAGAGCTAGCCCTTTTCGTGCCTGCTCAGGGTAACAAAAGCCCCCAGTATATCGGATGTGGTTATGATTCCACACAGCTTGCCGTCTTTTGAGATAACCGGAAGCCCGTTTATCCTGTGCCTTAGAAGAAGGGCCGCAGCCTCTTCAACAGGGGTATCCTCGGAAACGGTTATAACCTCCATCGTCATTATATCACCCACACTGAGTTTCCCCTTAAGCCTGTAAACCTCTTCAAGTGAGGGCTCCGGGTGTTCCAGGGATGTTTTACCAAAGTCCTTCTCGGCCACAATACCAACCAACACCCCATCCTTTACAACAGGCAGTTGTCTTATCCTGTGCTTCCTAAGCAGCAAGAAGGCATCCTTTATGCTCATCTCGGGTTCCACGGTTATTACGTTTCTCTTCATCCAGTGTTTTACAAGCACCTTGCACCTTCCTCTTTACTTTCTGAGGATCTCAGACACCGTTAGAGATGAAACAGGGGAAATAGAAGAGGTACATTTTAACATCCCTGGCTCAAGAAACTTAACTATGCTTTCGTAGCTTTCCGTCTCCACTATATAGATTATCTTGTGGGAGCCGTGCTCTACATACACATCCTTTAACTTGAGCCCATCAACGTTCTCATTTATAAATACCTTCCTAAACCCTCCTATGTCCTTTGGACAATCCTGGGGGTTATGTGTTTGTGTTATTAAAAACAACATGATTTCCCTCCTTGCACTGTACTAAAAAACCTTTGAAGTACTGCCCAGAACAGAAGCAAGATTGGAAAGCTCGGTAGCAACAACCACCACTATATCGTCAACCGATACGATGCCAACAAGCTTTTCTCCCCTAACAACTGGAACCCTTCTTATTGAGTTCCTGGCAAGAACCTCCAGTATGTCAAAAACATCCTCGTCTTCATCCACCGTAACCAGCTCCCTGCTTATCGGTTTTCTTAGCATAAGCTCTCCTACCGTCATCTCCTCCGGGTTCTTACGGTCAGCCACAGCAGAAACCACAATATCCCTGTCAGTTATTATGCCTATGGGCCTTCTCTCTTCATCCACAACAACCACCGAACCCACATCCTCATTCCTCATAAGGATGGCAGCCTCCGTTACCGGGATAAGAGGAGAGACCGTTACAACCTCTGTTCTCATGATCTCCTTTGCACACATTGTTCTTTTTCCCTTCATAACCCTCTATACCTCCGGGCATCTACTTGGTGCTTTTGCAATTAGCATACCGTTTAACCCACGCATACAACATCCTGTGATTACTGAGATTTTACACAAGATGGTTTAAAGGCACTCAAGTGTCCTGTGTCTGGTGTCAGAATATAGGACACCCCTAAGGCAGGTATCAAAGAAAGCGTTTGCTTACCACTTCACAGAGCGTATATGTTAAGGCATCTTCGAGATTCCCTTCGGTATCAACCGATATAAGAACCCGGGAAGAAAGTTCAGAGGGGCTTTCAAATTCTTCTTTAAACCTCTCAAAGATTTCAACTCTCCCATCGGATACAGCACTGCCTTCAATCTCTCTCTCAATTAGCCTTTTTCTTATAGCCTCATCAGAGGCCTTGGTCTCAATAAAATAAACCGGTACATTAAGTAAGTCTGCCTCACTGATAACACGCTTCCTGAAATGAGCCTTGGAAAAACTTGCATCGAGTATAACCACACCTCCGGATTCCACTATCCTCTTTCCTCTCTCCAGAAGCTCACTGTAGGTACGCTCGGTTACATCCCTTGAGTATATCCCCTCTCCAAACCCGCTGTACACCCTCTCAGTCGGAGCTATCCCCATAATCTCTTTTCTTATGCTATCCGAAGAGATAACAGCACACGAAAGCTCTTTAGAGAGCGCAGTTGCAAGCGTTGTTTTTCCGGTTCCTATAATGCCAAAGATAACGAAGAAAACAGGCATAGAGCCACAAACCGCATAGTTAAGTGCAAGCCTGAAATACTCCTTTGCCCTCTCCTTTGCCTTATTTCTCTCTTCTTCTGAGACCTCCTTGTCCTCACCCCGAAAACTCTCTACCTTGCCCCTAACGTAGGCCCTGTAGCACTTGTAGAATTCAATCACATCAAATATGGTCTCATCGTTCATCCTTCTTGATATCTCGGAAACAACGATTTTGGAAAGCTCTCTGTATCCGTTATAGTCCAGGTCCATGGAAAGAAAAGCCACATCAGAGGCAACATCTATATACCTAAACCTTTCGTTGAACTCTATACAGTCGTAAATACAGATACCTTCTGGATTTAAATTTATGTGCTCCAGGTGAAGGTCCCCATGACAATCCCTTATAAACCCCCTTTTTACCCTCTCCTCAAATACACTGGATCTCCTCTCAAAGAAAAGGTCGTTATAGAGCCTTAGGGCAGAGAAGGCAGCCTTTGAAATCGTATCCCCAATAAAACACTCAGTCTGGGTAAAGTTCTCATCAACGTTAAACCTTATCTTATCGGGTTTTCCGAATTCGCTTATATACTCATTTGACCTCTGACTCCCGTAGAACTCAACCAGCTTGTCTACAACCCTTATAAAATCCTCCTCCCTAACCCTGCCTTTAGAAAGGAGGTTTTTAAGAAAGTACTCTTCCGGTAATTCCCTCATCTTTACAGCATACTCCACAACCCTCCTCCCCCTACCGAAGGTAAGGCCCCCGTCAAGCTCGGATATTTCCTCAACCCCCAGGTATATATCACATAGCCGTCTGTTTAGCTCAACCTCTTTTTCACAGTAGTACCTTCTCTTCTCAAGGGTTGAGAAATCCAGAAACCCAAAATTCACCGGCTTCTTTACCTTATACACATAGGGAGATGCTATAAATACATGAGACACATGGGTCTGTATATGCCTTACCTGTCTTGGCCTGTGTGGATAAGAAGAAGGGTTTTTTAGAAATTCAATAAGTCTGAAGGATTCATCAGCCATTATACCCTCCTGTTAAGGATTTAGAACAAGAACAGAGCAGGGAGAATCCGAGATGACCTTTTCCGTAACGCTTCCAAGAACAAGCCTCTTTACACCTTTTCTCCCGTGTGTACCCATAGATATAAGGTCTATATCATGGGTCAGGGCATAGTCTATTATACCAAGATACGGATTTGTTGCGTAAACCACATCGGTTCTGATATCAACCCCTTCTCCCTTCTCAAGACTTATCCGCTCCACCCTCCTTCTGAGTTCCTTAGCAGAGAGCTCTCTTAAATCCCTTATTACACTGTGAGGAAAATCGTATTCATACATATGCAAACTGAGAACATATAAAACGTGTAAAACTGCATTTAACGTCTTTGCAAACTCTATAGTATAACCAAGTACCGAATCCAACCTCTCAGATATATCAAGCGGAACGAGTATGTTTCCTATGCCCTCTTCTCCCTTACCATTCCTCCTTTTGGCAACAAATACGGGTATTTTTGACCTTCTTAAGACCTTAATTGTTGTGCTTCCAACAAGCACGGTGTTAACAAGACCCCTTCCCCGTTTGCCCATAACTATAAGGTCAACCCCGTTGTCAGCAGCGTACTTTAGGATCTCTTTATCCGGCTCGTTCCTGCACACATATCCTTTAAAAGAAACACCCTGTGCCTTTAGCTCCTCTCCAATTGAGGCAAACTCCTTATTGTAATCCTCTTCCACCCTGTCCAGAATGCTGTAGATATCTATCTGCGGATGTCTCCTCAGGTACTCGTATAGGAGCCTTCTTGTAAGTACAACCACATGAATTCCAAGGATCTCCGAGCCAAATCTCCTTGCCAGAAAAACCGTATGGTTAAGAGCTGCTTTTGCCTCCTCTGAACCATCATATGCCCAGAGAATCTTTTCTATCTTAATCAAGGCCTTCCCCCAGGATACAACCAAGCTCACTGTGAGGTGGCTGTTTGAGATTTTATGGCCAGAACCGGGCATGGAGCCTCATTTATAACCTTTTCAGCCACACTGCCAAGAATAAGTCCCAATATTCCCTTTCTCCCGTGAGTGGGCATAACGATAAGGTCAACACCTTCCTGCCCTGCAAACTCCACAACTGAATGCCATGCACTGAGAGAGAAAGAAACCCTTTCCTGAAAGTCTAGAGAGCGGTATTCTTCCCCTACCTCCTCAATATAGGTTCTGAGTTTTATAAGAGCATGTCTTTCAAGTGACTCTATAATACTCGGTGGGGAAAGCTCATAGTGATGACGAAGCTCTACCACATGCAGGAGATAGAGTGTTGGGCAATTAAAGTTAAGAGCCAGATCAGAGGCAACCTTTAAAGAAGCCCGCGTTACCTCTGATAAATCTGTGGGGACAAGAATCTTCCTTATCTTTACATCCTCTCCGTAACCCTCCCTTCTCCTTACGGCCAAAACGGGAATCCTTACCGTCCTTAAAACCTTTATCGTGTTACTCCCAAGAAGAATCCTGTCCTTAATCCCCAAACCCCTTTTTCCCATAACTATTAAATCAACACCTTCCTCCTCTGAAACCCTTATTATCTCCTCATAGGGGATACCAACCTCAACACGTATAACCCTTCTATCGCCTGCAATCCCGATTTCACCCAAAGCACGAACCATTCTCTCATATTCCTTCCTCTCAATTACCAGCTGTGTAGAGATAAGCTCTCTCTGTACTTCGGGAGGAACACCAAGCATGGCAAAGTCCACAGGCTCAATAACGCTTAAAGCAACCACAACGGAGTTATACCGGTCTGCAATTAGCCTCACATACTTAAGGGCTTCGCTTGACTCATCAGAGCCATCTGTTGCCCAGAGAATCTTATTAAAGTGCATAAACCACCTCCCAGACCACCTATACCACCGGATTTAAGGTTATCACAGGGCAAGGTGATTCCTGAACAACCCTTTCGGTAACACTGCCTATAAAATCGTTTTTAAACTTTCTTCCCCCATAGGTTGTAATTACAATCAGGTCTATATCTTCAGCAGCAGAGAAATTAACTATGCCTGTATAGGCGTTTCTTGCCACTTCTACATGTGCTTTTATATCCGCTTCTCCACTGAGTTTAGCCCTTCCAAGATTTTCAAGAATGCTCTTCTGGGAATAAAGCTTCATTCCCTCGGTTATCTCTGGTGGGAACCTGCACTCCCCTACTTCAACGACATTTAGAACATAAACAACCGCTTTAAACTTTTTCGACAGCCAAAGTGCAAACTCGAGATTTTTGTGCTTATGGTGAGACAGATCCATCGGGACTAGTATCTTACGTATATCCAGTTTATCCTTTGCCTTTCCAACCGTAAGAACTGGGCACTTAGAACCCCGTATAACCTTTAGCGAGGTGCTACCAAGGGTTTGTCCCGCTTTGGCCCTTCCCCTACCCAGAGCAATAAGCCCTACCTTTTCCCTATCTGAAACCTCAAGAATCTCCTTATCTGGTATACCTGTGGAAACAATTATCTTAAAGCTTATTCCCTTTGCCCTCATCTCACCCTCAATGTCCTTTAACCTCTTCTCTTCTGCCTCCCTTACCCCTTTAATCCAGTCCTCAAATCTTTTCTTCTCCTCTGATGAAAAACCCTCCACAACCTCAGGGTAATCCGGTATAACACACAGGCCAACAACACCAGCATTAAGTCTCCTTGCAAAAAGCTCTACATACCTTAACGCCTCAAGTGAATCCTCAGAGCCATCCGTTGCCCAGAGAATCTTCTGAATCATTAGCTCCTCCTTACCCTGTTTTTAACTTGAAACAAAACACCCCCAAAAAGAGCCCTGCTATTAAACATTTGGCTCCACCCTCTCGATTATGTTTGCTATATCAGCCAGCTCCTTACCCAAAAGACGAACAATATCATCAACGGTAATAATACCCACCAATTTCCCCTCCGAATCCACAACAGGGAACCTCCTTACCCCCTTTCCCTTCATATACTCAAGAGCCTCAATAAGCCCCATATCCTCCCTAAGGGTGAGGATGTTGCTGCTTATTACATCATCAACATAGATCTGGGCTGGGTTTAGATCCTCGTTTATTACCCTTATAACAATGTCTCTGTCGGTTACTATACCTATAGGCTTTCTCTCCTTATCAACAACCACCACACTACCCACATTCTTATCGTGCATGATCTGGGCTATTTCCTTAATAGTTGTTCCAAGATTCACCCAGACAACCTCTCTACGACACAGTTTCCCAACGCTCATGATACCTCTCCTTTTATCTTTTAGTATCCAGCTACCTAATTATATCAGTAATGCAATAGGCATGCCAAACAAATTATCCCAGCAAAAGGAGAAGGCCTTCTATGGTATAGCCAGGTTTTTAGCTTTAAAAATACCCTCTTACAAGCAAGCCCTCTCCCAGGGATAACTTGATAAAGGGGGAAGAATTGTCAGAAAATAAGACATAGGTGCATACACTATGCCTCCGCATAGCCCATCTCCAGTGCTTTTTTCCAGAACCCCGGGATCTCATCGAGCATACCATCGGCCAGTTTCCTTATCGATTCCACATCCACATCATCTCCCCTGACCTTAATATCTAGCATAAGAGGCTCATTAATTGGCTTTCCTATCTGAGACACAATGTAAACGGAGGACTCTTTTGCATACCCCCTCTCAACTATAGCCCTACTTAGCTCCATGGCAAAAACGTTGTAGATTTTACCTACGTGATTTACGGGATTTTTACCACACACGGCCTCAAGACTCATAGGTCTGTACGGGGTTATAAGCCCATTTGCCCTGTTTCCCCTTCCAACCTGACCATCGTCTCCCTGCTCTGCACTTGTGCCCGTTACTGTCATGTATATGCTCTCTGTGTCGTAGTTATCCGCAGTATTTATGGCTATATCCAGTTCCATAGTATCGGTGTTTATGTTCTCCAGAAGAAACCTCCTAACCTCACTAACCTTCTCCACATAATCCCTTAGGTTCTCTACATATCTATCCACAACTGCCATAGCAATGGTTAGCCTTGCCCTGTGTCCTTCTCTCACACCTATAACCTTTACATCCTCACCTATAAATGGATACCTTACCTTTACCTCGCTACTGTTTAACAGTTTCTCCGTCCTGTAAACAACGGTCTCAAGCTCATCAAGAGGGAAAAACCCCACCCCAATAGAGGTATCGTTTGAAAGAGGAATCCCTTTCTCTTTGCCGTATCGCTTAAAAAGCTCAACCAGCTCCCTGCTACCCGGTCTTATCCTTGTACTTACGGAGACGTGTTTTTCAACATCTATGTGCCTTATAAAGTGCTTCAACCATTGCTTTGCCGCATCCATAACAACCTCATCAACAGGTAACTTTTGACCCCCCATGTCTCTTATCGCCCTCCCAACGATTATAAGCTCTATTGGCTTTACCACCCGTCCTCCCCTGTAAGACGGGATTGCCTCCCCACCCACAAGCAGGGCCTTATCAAGGTTGTGGTGTAGAATCATGCCAAACTCGTTTAGGTAGTACCTGCTAAGGGCAGCTGAGGCATGTTCAACCACACCGTCACATATGGTATCAGGATGACCTCTTCCCTTTCTTTCAACAACCTCAACATGCCCTTCATAGGGCGCTCTCTCCCTCTGGTAATCTATGTATATGCTTTTATCCATTTCCTAAATATTGTATTTCCACCGTAAAAAAAATCTATAAACCCAAGTTGAAAACGTCCCCTACTTATACTACATTAGTTATGGATTAACCATGAACGGAAGACAGCTTGAAATTGTAGACAATCTGGACCTGCTTATGGCAGTACTGCCGGTTCACATACGAACAACCATAGAAGCACAGGGTAACCTGGAAAACCTTATCGAAATAGTTCTTGATCTCGGACGGGAACCGGAAGTAAGATACACAAACAGGGTTTTCTATATTACCGATAGAACAGTAAGCCATGAGGACATTAACTACGTTGTAAGCAAGATAGGCTCGTTTACAAAGGATAACCGCGCTGGGATAGAACGAACACTTCATCGTATATCGGCCATACGCAACAGACTTGGAAACATAGTGGGTCTTACCTGCCGTGTTGGTCGTGCCGTTTTTGGCACAGTGGATATACTAAAGGACGTTATTAAATCGGGAAAGAACATTCTTCTTCTGGGTAGACCGGGAGTAGGAAAGACCACCATGCTTAGAGAAGCAGCAAGGGTTCTTGCCGATGAACTGGAAAAGAGGGTTATAGTTGTTGACACCTCAAACGAAATAGCTGGAGATGGTGATATACCTCATCCTGCCATAGGACGTGCCAGGCGAATGCAGGTTCCATCCCCTGAGCAACAACACGCCGTGATGATCGAAGCCGTAGAAAACCACATGCCGGAGGTAATAATCATAGACGAGATAGGAACTGAGGCTGAAGCCCTGGCTGCAAGAACCATAGCTGAGAGGGGAGTTCAGCTAATAGCAACAGCCCACGGACACTCACTGGAGAACCTTCTTCTAAACCCAACCCTCTCTGACCTTGTAGGCGGAATACAGCCGGTAACACTAAGCGATGAGGAAGCGAGGCGGCGGGGTACCCAGAAAACGATTCTGGAGCGAAAGGCACCCCCAACCTTTGATGTGCTGGTTGAGATACAGAGCAAAGACCAGTTTGCCATTCACCATGATGTGGCCACTGTGGTGGATGAGTTCCTTCGAGGTATTCCACCCAGACCCGAAATACGAATAAGAAAGGAAAGTGGTGAGATCGAGATAATAGATAAAGTACCTCTAGAACAGACAACCACACCAACACACCTTCCAATAACAAAACAAGGTATAGAGAAAACGGATAGAAGGGGACTCTACATATACCCCTATGGGGTAACACGTAAGAGACTTGAGCGTGCCATACGTGAGCTTGGAATCCCTGCATATATTGCCTCTAACCTTGAGCAGGCAGATATTGTCCTTACCCTGAAAGGACATACGAAGGGTAGAACAAAGAAGATCCAGGAGGCTGAAGAAAGGGGTATTCCAGTGTACGCTATAAAAAGTGATACGCTTAAAAAGATTAAAGACTTTCTAAAAGACTTCTTCAATGACAAAGACTACCTAAATGAGGAAGAAGCCGCCCTGCGTGAGGCTGAAGAAGCAATAACAAAGGTGCTCTCAGAAGGTCAACCCGTTGAGCTAGAGCCAAGAAACGCTTATATAAGGAGGCTACAACACCAACTTGTAGAAAGATATGGGCTTCTTTCCGAGAGTACGGGAAGGGAACCCTTCCGCAGGGTAAGGATTTATCCAGCAGGCTACTTCTGATTCTTCCTTCTTGATGAACCACCCTGGAAGCATTATCTTAAAACTAGGGCATTAACTTAAAGGGTTTATAAGGTATTTACCCTTTGCAAAATACCTGCTCATTAAAGAAGAAGCTTAAAAACCCGGAGTCAGAGGCAAATGAAAACCAGAGAGAGGATACAGATAAAGGTAAGGAAACCTGTCCCCAAAAAACCAACAAGGATTATCCTTTCAAAGAAGGAAAAACTCAGCAGAAAGAGGATAAAACACAGAGAGCTCCTTAAAGAGGTTTTTGAGAAATACTAAACAGCTTAAGGAGAAAAACCAGATGAACTTTAGAGAAAGGATCTTTAAAGACAGGCACGAAGCAGGAAAAAGGCTTGCTGAAAGGCTAAAAAAATATAGTAATCTGGATGATGTGGTAGTTCTTGCACTTCCACGAGGTGGTGTTCCTGTAGCCTTTGAGGTTGCAAAATCCATCGGAGCTCCTCTTGATGTTTTTATAACACGAAAGCTAAGGTTTCCAGATGAACCCGAGCTTGCCCTGGGTGCACTTGCCGAAAACGGAGAGGTATTCCTGAATAAGGAACTGGTTCAGTACTGTCCGGAAAGCTATATAGAGAAGGAAAAAGAGTATCAATGGGAAGAGATAAAACGCCGCCAGCTTGCATACAGAAACGGAAAAGGGCTTCCCCCACTGGAAGGGAAGGTGGTTATTCTTATAGACGACGGAGTTGCTACAGGAGCAACAATGATAGCCACAATACATGCGCTTAGAGCTTCAGGTGTTAGAAGGATAGTGGTTGCAGTTCCGGTTGCTCCCCCTGAAACAGCCGAGGAACTTCTAAGACTTGCCGACGAACTCATTGTACTTTATACTCCTTCACCTTTCTTTGCCGTTGGTATGTATTACTCAGATTTTAGGCAGCTCTCCGACGCAGAGGTCAGAGAGTACCTTGAGCAAGCAAGGTTCTTTACGGAGAAGAAAGCCCACAAAATGGAGGTGCAGGCATGAAGATAGAGTTTATAGGTAAAGGTATAGACATCTCTGATGAGATTAAAAGCTACGTTGAGCATAAGTTCTCCACGTTTGAACGCCACCTTAAGGAAGTAGGCGAGGGAGAGGTTGAGGTTATTGTAACCTTCACAGTGGAGAAACACAGACAACGCCACCGTGTAGATATAGATGTATACCTTAAAACACCTGGTGGAGGTGCCCTCCACGCTTGGGAAGAAAGCAACGACATATACATGTCTTTGGAGTTTGCACTTGAGGATATAGAAAGACAGCTCCACAGGTTGAAAGAAAGAAGACTTGAGCAGAGAAAAGAGATAGCAAGAGAGAAGGAAAAAGAAAAGAGCCTGTCTCAGGAATCCCCAACCACCCCACTTGATCTCGTGGTTGAAGAGAAACTCCCTGTGGACAAACCGCTTAACGTTGAGGAAGCGCTATACGTGTTACAAGATGAGGGGAGATTTTTTCTACCCTTTGTAAATGCAGAAACCGGACAGATAAACATAGTTTACAGGAAAAAAAGCGGGAAATACGGTCTTATCTCCCCTTAACTGCTTCACTTTTTCTTTTTTGCAGCTTTGGGAGCAGGTAAAGAAGCCTTCAGTCTCCTTCTAACCGATGCAACCTTGCTTCTCATCGTAACCTCTTTGTCCCTGCGGTCATCTATAACAAGGGTGGTAACAACCCTCTTTATTCCCTTCCTTAGTGCAGACTCATGCATCTTTCCGGCAATTCTAAAAATATCGGATGCCTTTCCCTCAATCAATGTCCCCATAGGGCTTAACTCGTACTTTATACCCGATTTTTCAAGCACCTTAACCGCCTCAGCAATCCAGTCACCTATACTTGGTGTTGGAGTGCCAATTGGTATAACGCTTATCTCTGCAAGCGCCATAAGACACCTCCTTATTCTGGTTTATATGTTAAAACCCGTCCCCAGAGACTCTTTGTACCCCAGATGCCGGAGCGAAGGGACTCAAGAAGGATGATCTGGCTGTGATCCACAAAGAGGTTAACCTCGGGACCGTAGTTTTTTACATACCAGCCAAACACATCAGGGTCAGCCGCTTCAAACATGGTTTTTTCAAGACCAAGCTCCCTTATAAACCGGGCAATAACATCGGTACGCCATGAACGAACATTCTCTGTGATCCCCTCGGATTCTATCATTATCATATAGGCACCAGCCTCCAGGTGCTTCTTTGCCTGAAGTATAGCCCACTCCGGATCACTTGTTCCCTCAGCCTCTAACTCCTCAACAGAGCTTGCACCACCTGCTCCAAACTGAATCCCAACCTCGGGTTTTGCCTTAAGCCCAGCCTTCTGTACCTTTTCGGTTAAACGAAGCAGATCATCTAGGGGTACGGTTATAAAACCGCTTGATATCTCGATTATATCAAACCCAAGTTGCTTGCATTCATCTATGTATTTATCCACTGCTTCTTTTCCAAAAGCAAGAACGCGCTCTATAAACCCACCTGTAGATACCATAACATCGTACCTGTGACATAGATCTATTAACTCCTTTACGGATCTACGTGGCATAAGGGTAAAAGAGCCACCTGCAAACTTTAGTATGTCTATGTAGTATCCCATTGTCTCAAGTATATCCTCAAGGTACCTCCTTCCCATAGGGGTATAGTAAGGTCCCCTTATCTCTGTAATTCCACGTTTGCGTGGCTTGGCATCACGCTCATTAAGAGGGATAAAAGGGAAAGCTCTATCGAAGCCATTTGATGGATTGCTTCTTCTTGGCATCCTATTCCTCCTTTATCGTTTCTGTTAGGGCACCCTTATCTTCCCAAGCAAATTGGTAAGATCAGATACCCATATATCCTCAAGGTGCTCAACCGCATCCACTATGTTTTTAGAAAGCTCACCGTCTATATAAGGCTCGGTCAGACGCCTGAACTTCCCAACAATCCCATCCCAGCTCATAGGGTTTGTAAAGAAACCCTCGTAATCCAGTTTCTCCTTCGAAACTACCCTTCCATCCTTTAGCCTTATGGTAACCCTGCATGCATGATGCTCAGGGAAAAGGCTTGTGTACCTTTGATCAGGTCTTACAACAACCCGTCTTAGAAGACCCTGGACATCCTCTTTCTGTATTCTCTCAGGTTTGTACTGCTCAGGCATTACCTGGCCGTCAAGAAGCGCCACTGCAACCATATAGTGGAGACTATGATCGGCCTCTTCCTTGGTTCTAACAACGGTTTTATCTCCCTCCTCTCCTCCACCAATTATGTTGTATGCCACATCAAATATATCGATCTCTATGCCATCTATGTCCATTGCAGAAAACCCGTATTCCTTTTTCAGTTCAAGAACACCTTCTATTGCAGATTGAGCGTGAATCTCCGCATTGTATTTTTTTATTATTGTCCTGTTAACCAGTTCAAGATTCTCCTTTGACCAGTCAACCTCAAACCTCCCGGAGATCGCATCCATAAAACCCTTATTCCCCTCAAAAACCTCCCTAGGGCCGCTAACACCTCGCATTGCTAGAAACGTGGCATTTGTACAGCAAAAAGCTGTATTTGGATAGGCAAGCCCCTTCCAGTGGGAAAGAGCACCCGTTCGGGTAACCCTAAGTGCGTTAAACGCCGTTCCACATATTCCTATTGCGTTTGCCGTTTTATCAACATCAAGACCCAAAGCCTTTGATACACCACAGGCAACTGCAAAAGAGCCCTGTGTGGTGTGGTCAAATCCCCTTGCACGTACAGGTGCCACCTCACTTAACCTGCACTGCACCTGATAGGCTACCGCCAGGGCCGTTAAAAACTCCTTTCCGCTTCTTTTTGAGTACTCAGATGCAGCAAGCACCGCTCCCAAATTATCACTGGGATGACATGTCTCACCCTTGGCAAGGTAGCTGTCGTTAAAATCAAGGTATCTAACCAGGGTGCTGTTGTATAAAGCAGCATAGTCAGGGGATGACAGTCCAGCGCCTATTAAGGTGCACACATTGGCTCTGCCAAACTCCTCAATGTGCTCACGAATATATCCAACCGGTTCACCCTCAAGCGCACCTATAGCACATCCAAGGGAATCTATAACCCTTATTTTAAGCTGATAGCGGGCTTCTTCTGACAGGTCTTCATAAGAGGCACGAACCACAAACCCTGCAAGTTCCTCCGATTTCGTCATATTAACCCTCCCCAAGGATTATTAATAACACAATTTACCTGCTGGCTACAAGTATATTATATTATTAGAAGGGTGAAAAAATGAAACTATCACAAAATGCCATAAGGGTTTTAGAAGCAAGATACCTTAGAAGGGATAGCAACAGAAGAATTATAGAAACGCCTGAAGAGCTTTTTCAAAGGGTTGCAAAAAGCATAGCATACACTGAACTTCTCCTTGGCAAACCAAAAGAAACCACGTACTGGGAGGAACAGTTCTTTGGTATGCTATCCTCTCTTGATTTCCTTCCCAACTCACCGACTCTTATGAACGCTGGAACACCTCTTGGCCAGCTAAGCGCGTGTTTTGTCCTTCCTGTGGAAGACACAATGGAGGATATATTTGAAGCCATAAAACAGATGGCTCTTATTCAGAGAACAGGTGGAGGCACAGGTTTTTCCTTCTCAAGGCTAAGGCCAAAGGGCTCAGTGGTAGCCTCAACAGGTGGAGAATCCTCAGGGCCTGTATCATTTATGAAGATATTTGACTGCGCAACAGAATACATCAAACAGGGAGGAAAAAGAAGAGGAGCCAACATGGGCGTTTTGAGAGTAGATCATCCAGATATTATGGAGTTCATAACGGCAAAACTAGAGGAGGGAACGCTTAGAAACTTTAACCTCTCGGTTGGTATAACAGACCACTTTATGGAGGCCCTAAAGAAAGATACAAAATATGAGCTTATTAACCCGCAAACAAAAAAGACCGTTCGTAAGGTAAAGGCAAAAGAGGTTTTTGATAAGATAACGGAGTCAGCCTGGGCTTCAGGTGACCCAGGGCTTCTCTTCCTTGATACCATAAACAAAAAACACCCACTTTGCGAGATTGGAGAGATTGAGGCCACAAACCCCTGTGGGGAACTGCCACTTCTTCCCTACGAAAGCTGTAACCTGGGTTCCATAAACCTGTCCAACATGGTAGAAGAAAAAGACAACAAAACCAGTATAGACTGGGAAAAACTAAAAGGCACGGTACACAAAGCGGTCCGTTTTCTTGACAACGTTATAGAGGTTAACAGGTTTCCACTTCCCCAGACGGAATCGGTTACAAAAAACAACAGGAAGATAGGACTTGGGGTCATGGGGTTTGCCGAGATGCTGATTAAACTTGGGATTCCATATGACTCAGAAAAAGCTGTAAAAACAGCTGAGAGGGTTATGTCCTTTATACATCAGGAGGCGGTAAAGACCTCCATGGAGCTTGCGGAAGAAAGAGGGGTTTTTCCAAACTGGCACCGAAGCACCCACTTCAGGGAAAAAAGAAAAATGCGCAATGCAACGGTTACCTCCATAGCTCCCACAGGAACCATAAGCATAATTGCTGGAACCACATCGGGTATAGAACCGATGTTTGCCCTTGCCTACAGAAGAACCCATGTACTTGAGAATCAGTCTCTTGTAGAGATTAATCCCATATTCCTTGACTATCTTAGAGAATACGGATTATACAGCGATACCCTAGTAGAAGAGCTTGTTGAAAAAGGAACCCTAAAAGATGTAAAAGGGATACCTGAGTATCTAAAGAGCCTATTTGTTACCGCCTTGGAGATACCATACGAACAGCATATAAAAATCCAGGCCGCTTTTCAAAAGTATGTTGACAACTCGGTATCAAAGACAATAAACATGCCAGAGGAAGCTACGGTAGAAGATGTAAGGAGGGCATACCTTCTTGCATATGAGCTGGGGTGCAAGGGTATAACGGTATTCAGATACGGGTCAAGAAGAGAGCAGGTTCTTGAATTAGGGGCAAAGGAAGAGGTATTTGAAAAGGAGTACTTCTCCAAATGCGACCCTCATGCCTGCAAACTCTAAGAATCCGGGTTATCCAATCTTGTATCCGATCTTTCTTAAAAAGGCCTTTCTTTCCTCTATGTCTTTTTCCGTTTCCACACCCCTTGACTTAAACCCATCTATAACCCCCAGTATACCTCTTCCCTGTTCGGATTCAGCAACGACTACCTCCACCGGATTTGCTGTAGCGCAAAATATTCTACAGACCTCCGGTACATTCTTTACCGCATTTAACACGTTTATAGGATAGACATTTCCAAGCAATATGATAAAGCTGTGACCACATGACAGGTTCCAGGCATTGGTTTTTGCAAGCTCTGTAAGCTCTGGATCAGTCCCGCTATACCTTACCAGACACGGACCTGAGGACTCACAGAAAGCAAGACCAAACTTTATTCCTGGAACAGCGTTTACCAAAGCCTCATGGAGGTCTTCAACGGTCTTTATAAAATGAGACTGCCCCAGTATAACGTTTACATTATCTGGCTTTTGAATCTTTACCGTTTTAATCTCCATACCTTTCCTCCTCCATAAATTCTACATAAACACTGTGTAGTGCACAATGTGTCAGAAATTCGGACAATCTGACACATCCTATGTTACTTTCCCCTACGATTTGGGTATCCAAATATGGTATGAATATTGCTTATACTAATAAAATAACAATGATTGTATACCCAAAAGAGATCATCCTAAGGGATAAAAGACGCATAATCCTTAGGCCTCTTGAAGAAAGGGATATCGAGAGGTTGATTGCATTTTTCTCAAAGATACCGAGCTCTGACCTTATAATCTACAAAGACGATGTAAGCAGGTGGGAGACTGTGGAGAGCTGGTTTATAAGCCCTAAATATACAAAGGTCTTTCAACTGGTTGCACTTAAGGATGAGGAAATAGTTGCAAAGGGAACACTCCACCAAGAAGGCCTTTACTGGAAAAACACCGCAGAGATAAAGCTAATAGTACACCCAGAGTACAGGGGGAAAGGGCTTGGCTCTCAAATGTTTAGGATTCTGTTGACCGAGGGATTAAACCACCGCTTTGAAAAGATAGTTGTTCGGTTTACCTCTGACAACACCAGCTTTATAAGGATACTTGACCGTTTTGGTTTTAAACCAGAAGCAGTTCTAAGGTGTTATGTAAAGGACGAAGAAAGCGGTCAATACAAAGACCTTGTTGTTGCAACCTACAGCTTTGAGGACTGGATGAAGAGGTTTGAACTCTACAGGTTCCTCTATGGTAAATAGCGGTAAAAACCTTATTTGGAGGTATAGCCCTAAGGTGATAAACTAAGGTTAGATGAAGGGCGAAAAAGAGAGGATAGAAGAGCTAACAAAGGAGATAGAATCATTAAAAGAGACATTGCATCAAAAGGAATACAGCGAAAGACTTTTTCGTGTCATTGTTGAGTCAATACCCGCTGGTATAGTGATTACGGACAGGAACGGAAACATTAAGTTTGTTAACTCTAGGGTAGAAAAGATGTTCGGGTATAAGAAGAATGAACTGATCGGTAAACCAGTAGAAATACTTATTCCTCAAAGGTTTAGAAACACCCACTTGATCTACCGTAAGGACTACTACTCCAGACCCCAGGCAAGACCAATGGGTGCAGGTAGAGACCTCTTTGCGCTAAGGAAAGACGGTAGCGAGTTTCCAGTTGAGATCGGGCTTACCCCCATATCCTTTAACGGAGACCTTATGGTTCTTAGCTCAATAGTGGATATAACAGAACGCAAACGCATAGAAAGAGAGCTCATTAAGGAAAGGGAAAAAGCGCAACGCTACCTCGATATAGCCGATGTCATCATAGTGGCACTAAACCGCAAGGGTGAAGTAGAGCTTATAAACCAGAAAGGCTGTAGGGTTCTTGGCTACCCGGAAGAGGAAATTATAGGGAAGAACTGGTTTAAAAACTTTGTCCCCCAATCAGCCAGAGAAGAAGCGGAGGAGGTATTTAAAAGGATACTTCAGGGAGAGCCCCATTCCTTCAAATACCTTGAAACACCAATTACTACAAGAACAGGTCAGGAAAGACTGATTGCCTGGCATAACACGGTTCTAACAGATGATAGCGGCAACACTGTAGGTACACTCAGTTCGGGAGAAGACATTACCGAGCGAAAGCAGACAGAAAAAGCCCTTCGTGAAAGTGAGGAGAAGCTACTTGCCATAATGAATAACACCACCGATGCCATACTGGTCTATGATGAGAACGGAAATATAACAACCATGAACAGGGAAGCGCACAAACTGTTTTGCGGAGACAAAAGAAAAGAACTGAAAACGGTATGGGAAATAATTCCCGTTGAGGAGAGGGAGAACTTTAAGGAGATACTAAAAAGCGTAAAAATGGGTAAAAGGCTTGTAGACCACGAAATGGAAAAGCTGTTGGCTCCGGATAAAAGGATAACGGTGAGCATAGGGCTTGTCTACATAGATGAGGCAGATGGTGGATTTGTTGAGACTATAAGGGACATAACCGAAAGGATAATGCTTAGGAACAAGATACTCGATATAGAAAAGGCCCAGGTGGTTGGAAAGATGGCAGAGGGCATTGCCCATCACATGGGTACCCCCCTTGCATCCATGTTGCTTAGAGTCCAGATGTTAAAGGAAGACATAACAAAGGTTCCTGATCACAGAGGCTTTCTTGATAAACTGGATTCAATAGAAAGGCAGATCTTCTACACCCAGAAGGTAATCCAGAAGCTTCTTAAGTTTGTAAGGCAACCTGAAAATGAAAGACGTCCAGAAAACGTATATACCCTTATCGAAGAAGCCCTAGACATGATAAAGCCGTTTTTAAGCAAACGTGGGATAGAATTTAAACTCCACGTTGATAAGAACACCAAGGTACTTGCCGATGGAAACCTTTTAGAGCTCGTTTTCTCTGATATCATAATGAACGCGGTAGATGCCATGCCAAAGGGGGGGACAATTCTTATAGAGAGCTCAAGATACGATAAGACGGTTGTTGTAAGGATATCGGATACGGGAACGGGAATTCCAAGGCAAATTCTACCCCTTGTGTTTGAACCCTTCTTCTCAACCAAACCAGCTGGAAAGGGAACAGGCCTTGGTCTTGCAGTGGCAAAGAGGGTAATCCACGATCACGGAGGAGAGATCAACCTGGACAGTGAAGAGGGCAAGGGAACCAGTGTATTTATAAAGCTTCCAGTATACGAGGAGGAAGGAAAAAGTGCACAGATGTAATGTACTTGTGGTAGACGATGATGAGGAACTGGTTAGCGCAATAAAAGAGCTTCTTGAAAGAAGGAAATACGATGTAATAACAGCATTCTCAGGTAAAGAAGCGATAGAGAAAGCATCTACGTGTTCTCATATATGCATTGCCCTTCTTGACCTTGTCATGCCAATGATGGATGGCTTTACACTTCTGGAGAAGATAAAAAACATTCATCCCGATGTCAATGTTATCATAATAACCGGACATGGTACCGTACCAACCGCTATAGAGGCTATAAAACGAGGTGCCTCTGACTTCATAACAAAACCATTTGATAAGGATCTGCTGTTAAAGAAACTAGATGTAATAAAGAAAACACATGAACTTGAAAACAGAATAAGTGAGCTGAATGAACTGCTTTCTGAAAAATACGGTTTTGAACAGATCGTAAGTGGCTCCAAGATAATGGCAGGTGTTTTTGAAAAAGCCACAGCGGCCTCACGTACAGATGCCCCTGTTTTTATAGTGGGAGAAACCGGCACGGGGAAAGAGCTTCTGGCAAAAGCAATTCACCTAAAAAGCGAAAGGGCCTCCCACCCGTTTATCGCAATAAACTGCGGGGCTATTCCAAAGGAGCTTATTGAGTCGGAGCTATTCGGATACAAGAAGGGAGCATTTACCGGTGCAACACGGGACTACGAGGGGTTATTTATAGCAGCAAATAAGGGAACGCTGTTTCTGGATGAGATAGGGGAGATGCCAAAAGACCTTCAGGTAAAACTCCTTAGGGTACTTGAAGAGCGCAAGGTAAGACCCATAGGATACACAGGCGAAATTCCTATTGATACTAGGATAATAGCTGCAAGCAACCGCTCAATAGAGGAACTAAAAAACACGTACCTCAGAGAAGACCTATTCTTTAGACTTGCGGTTATAGTAATAGAGCTTCCCCCACTTAGGGAAAGAAAAGAGGATATACCCCTACTCATAGAGCACTTCATAAGGAAATTCAACAAAAAATACTCAAGGAACATAAAGGGGGTCTCAGAAGGAGTCCTAAAGTCCCTTTACCAGTACAGATTTCCCGGCAACATAAGGGAGCTAGAAAACCTTATAGAGGGTATAATAGCTGTATCATCACCAGATAAAGAGAAGATAACCGAAAAGGACTTAAAAGCCCATCTTGTATGGCAGGAGAGCAAATCCTCAGAGCACTCCCTCCTTTCACTAGACAAGCTTGAAAAGTTTGCGCTTGAACAAGCCCTTAGGGAATCCCAGGGCAACAAATCAAAAGCTGCAGAGATACTTGGAATCTCAAGGGATACCCTCTACAGAAAACTAAAACAGTTCGGAATAGAGTAGCAAAAGCAGATTAGAGCTAAATCCTTTTACTGCTTTGCTTCCTCATACCTTACCACAAGAACAGGACAAGGCGAAGAGAAAATCACCTTGTGACTTGTGGTTCCTATGGCAATCTGACCTGTCTCAGTTTTTAATCCATGAGAGCCCATTACAATAAGGTCTATGCTCTTTTCTTTTGCAAATGTATTTATAACCCGCCAGCGTGGTCCTATAACTATACTTGCCTGGACATGAAAACCTCTCTGCTCGAATATCCTTTTTTCATCCTCTATTTTCCTCTCCATCTGCATTTCAAGCTCTCTATAGAACTCCTTTATTTCCTCATCTATGTCAGGATAATCAAGTGGCTCTATAACATGGAGTATATACATGCTGGCACCAAGCTTCTCACCCAAGTAGAGTGCATACTCCCTTGCTTTCTCCGAGTATATAGAAAAATCCGTAGGGAATAGAATCCTCTCTATTTTCATTACCCTATACCTCCTAAGTGTATATACTTTACCTAACAAAGAGAATAAACCCAGCTAACTATTGCACTTACAGTCTCTTCTGGGTTTTCCATACAGTCATGTCCCGCTTTTGATACATATCTTACCTTTACATTAGTGTTGCCTCCCTCCACAACAAGGCGGGCCAGTTCCTTTGCCTCCCATGCCTCAAGTATGTCATCATTCTCACCTTGAAGGAACAGTACAGGAATTTTGATTCCGGAAGCAACCCTGTAAGCCATGGCATTATACGCCTTTGGTCCCCTCATAAACCACCAGGTCTTATATGTAAAGATCTCCGTGTGAAAGGGATTCAGGGTTGGTCCCCATGCCCTGTATATCAGGAAAATCCTGTCGTCCAAACTCCTGTACGGATCTTCTCCAAGCACCTCAACAGCCTTTTTACATATCTCCTCATAGGAGGGAATGCTCTTCCACCTATCAAGGCGTTTCCTGTGAGAGTCAGGCAATGAAAAGGCACATCCCTCTAAAATCAAGCCCCTAACACAGGGGTCAAGTCGGGTGGCAGCGTAATAAACAGAAAGGTTTGCACCCAGACTGTAGCCCAGTATAAATATTCTTTTAAATCCCTTGGCCTTAAGAAAAGATACCGAGGCCTCTATATCGTATACAGCATCATCAAATATCCCCTCGCCCATTATCTGACCCATAAAAGCCATTCTTGTGTTAACAGATAAGGACTGAATACCGTACTCAAGAAGTGCTGGTGGAAGGAGTCTGGGGGTTCCACGTGCCAGAAAATGTCCCAAAACACCGTGTATGTGTATAACTATTGGCAAGTTTTCCTTATCCTCCCTTTGCTCACATAGCAAAAGCGCATCAAGTTCAAATCCGTCTCTTGCCTTAAAACGTATAAGTTGCTGTTTGGAATCGGTTACGTGTCTTCCGATACTATTTGAACCTCCTGTCAAGCCACTTTATTATTATCTCCCCGACCTCTTCCTCTTTCCCCTCCAGCGTGTGTCCCGCATTTACATAAAAAGCTGATACATCCCTGTTCCCTGCACTTATCGCAAGCTGGGCCAAATCATAAGTCTCTATTGGATTTATTACCTCATCATGCCATCCCTGGATTAAAAGAATGGGTATCTTTATACGCTCTATCTGCTTATACGCCTTTGCTCCATCAGCCTCGGGACCCGCAAGAAACCACCAGGTTTTATAAGTGTATATCTCCGTATGCTCAGGCCTGTAGGTATGTCCCCTTGCTTTATATATAAGTATTGTACGGTCTTCTTGCGAATTGTACGGATCAGGTTTTAAGAGCTCCCTTGCCCTGTTGTAGACCTCCTCATAAGAGGGTTCACTTCCCCACTTCTCCCATCTGCGACGAACAGAGTCAGGCATGGAGTAAGGGGTTGCAAGCGTGATAACACCCTTTAGACTGGGATAAACATCGGGGGAATTCCTAAGGGCTGCGTATCTAAGGACTATACACCCCCCGAGACTGTAACCCGAGAGAATTATGTTCCTGTATCCAAGCTCCTTTAAGAAGGTTATGACCCTGTCCAGCTGGGGAACTGTATCCTCAAGTATGCCGTAGCCAAAAAAAAGGCTAAAATTGGCCATACGCGTGTTTATGGCAAGAGACGAATAACCAGCCCTAGCAAGAATCGGTGGGAGAAAACGCTGGCTGCCGTCTAAAAAATTACCGAGGAAGCCATGGACATGAACCACTATAGGTTCCTTCTCATGCTCTCTGTTCCAGACCTTTGTTCTGTAAAAAAGGCCGTCAATCTTGCTGTTATCAAACGGAATGGATATTAACTCCTGCTCCATAAAAACCATTGCCACCCCATCCTATAAAAACGCTACCTTATCTACGGTAACGAAATTAAAATCAATATAGTGGGGAATCTCTCTGTCTTCAAAAACAACTGAGAGCTCTTCTGAAAATCTGGGAAGCCTTATATCTCCCCAGCGATTAACAAACCCGGTTGCTTCTTTAAGATCACCCTCTGCAAACACACCCAGCACATAGCTTAAAAGCGTTGCGATGTCTTTTTCAAACCTGTTAAAGTTTATCCTAAACTTATTCTTCCTTGGGTCATACACAATCGAGCCATTTTCTTTAAAGTAGTTATATGCCAGAAAAGCAGAGGCACTATCTGCGTAATTGTAGAAACCACCACGCCTTATGTATCTAAACATCTCCGATACGGAAACAACATATGCTCCGTAGAGCAGCTCATCCTTTAGCAGGTCATCAGAGAGGTACCTCATGTTGTAGAGAGCCACCATATCAGATTTAAGCTCGTGAAGGATCAGGTAGATTCTATCAGATTCACAAACCCCCTTATCACAAAAGGTATCGGTACCAAAGAAATGGCCAATATCATGACCTCTAAGCCACAGCAAAAGAGCCCTGGCAACCAGGGATTCCTCTAGGTCCTTTATAATCTCATACTCCAAGAGGTACTTTTCTGCAATACGTCTTGATATCACCTGAAACCTTTTAACGAAGAGGTTTACAAATACCGTTACCCTTGACAGGGCGTATAGACTGCCTGGATTGCCCTCCGAGAAAAAAACACAAATTGGTTTATTACGCCCACTGAACTCCCCTGCCAAAGATATAACATCCAGGCACTTTATAACAGGAACTTTATCCGCTACAGAGGATCCCCTTATTATATCATCCGACACAGGAAGATTATCCAGAAAAATGGGTATCTTCTTATCATAAAGCCCCAAGACGGTATTAAAGGAGCTGTTAACAACCCCCAAAGCACCAAAGTAGTAACTACGATTACCCTTTTCAGGAGAGAAAACCTTTCCAAGTATAAACTCTAAGAGCTCTTCTCCATTTTGCATAAGCGGAATTGACAGCACATCGTATATACCCTGTGACAGGGTTTTAAGCCTGTTCTCAAAGCACACCCTGTCTTTATCGGGTAAAAGCATCCCCGAAGCCCTTAGTCTCTCCAATATCCTTTGAAAAATGATATTCTCCAAAGCAGCCGGGCAGGAACTCACACTGCAGGCATGGTAGAGTGAATTTACATACACCATAGCCTCAAGCAGCGGTTTTAAGATCCCTTTAAGTTGCTTACCAGCACCCGTATGGATATCAACCACAACCGCGGTTTTCCAGCAAGAGTTGGAACCAACCATTGTATCCCCAAGCTCTATGTCTCCTTTAAGCCATGTTCCAGATTTTTAAGGTATCTATCAAACTCTTCTTTAAATCTATCTGCTTCCCTATCCCTACCAAGTTCTCTAAGCTCCCTAAGGATGCTCTCTAGCCTTTCCTTGATACGGGGCATCTCTTTTCTAAGTTCCTCAATCCCCCTTTGAGCACTCCTTACCACCTCATCCATAAGAGCATTCATCTCATCTTTTAGCTCCTCATACCTCTTATCCCTTCTAAATTCCTCAAATCCCTTTTCAAACTCAACCAACCAGTTTGAAAACTCTTCATAAGCCCTTTCCAGAGCCCTTTTTCCAGATTGCACAAAGAACTGTGCTCTTGATTTATATCCCCTAACCCTTGCTCCACGCTCAAGCGAAGGGGCATTCTCATCTATTACCTCAACCACTATCCATCTCTCATCAGCCTGAAGACCTGTATCCACTGGTTCGATTATAAATACGGCACTGGAATTAACCCTATCCTTATACTCCCCGTATATACGTGCCTCCACTACAACCTCTCCACTTTCCTCTACCTTTAACCCTCTAACCTCTCCAATGGGAACACCCTTCATAACAAGTTTTGTTCCCCTAGAAACCCCCTTTGCCTCATCAAACACTATGGATATGTCCAGTCCCTTTGTGTAAAAACCAAACCAGTAAACCAAAGCCGCTACGATTAAAACATCCAATAGGATAAGGGCTCCTATAACCTTTTTTCTATTCATGTATCTACCCCTCTACAAAATAAATTTAACTACTCCTCAGGCTGATGTTCCCTGCGTAGCAGATCCAGAACGGTTTTTACAGGACTGAAAGTGGTTAGAGGAACCTCAACAAATACCGTATTCCAGTATGCCATTGAACCATTCCACAACCCAGGAAGCTCTAGAGCCTTAATCCTTACACCGTCCTTTGATTTAATAGAGATAAATCCGGTATTTGGATTCACAAACCTAGTTAGATCAAAAGGATTTCCCCTATAATCCCTAACACCGCACACAAGGTCAACGGGATTAAAGTGGGTTGAAGACTCCCAGATAGAGCGCTGCACCGAAGAGCTAAAATCAACCTGAGAGGACTCCACTATCTGTAAGGAAAGTTCCCCTTTCTCATCTTCCACCCAGAACGGCCCCCCTCCTGGCTCTCCCTGATTTCTAACCATACCACAGACCCTAAGGGGTCTATTGAACTTAGAAAAAAGAAACCTTACCTTTTCCTCCCGCAACCCCTTTTCCATCCCATCGGGGGGCACAATACAGAGCCTGCTTCGTGCAAACTCAAACATCTCATTGATCAGGGCATCGGTTACATCACCAGACACCAGCCTCTCAAGATAACCGAATATGGTTTTTTGTAATTCAACAAGATACCCACCAAGAACCTTTTTATAGAGGTAGGTTTGGGGTTTTAACCAATCGGGAGCTACATTATCTATGTTCTTTATAAAGACAATATCACCCTTTAGCCCGTTTAAATTTTCAAGCAAAGCTCCATGCCCACCCGGACGAAAGACCAATCGTCCATCCCTATCCCTAAGCGGCCTATTACCCAGGTCAACCGCTATCGTATCAGTTGAGGGGTTCTGAATTGAAAACCCTATCTCATACCTTACCCCTTCTTTTTCTTCATAAAAACCACGTACCTTTTCCATAAAGTCCTTTATGGTCTCTAGGTGCTCAGCTGGCACAGTAAAATGAACCCTTGCGGTGTTACTTTTATCCCTTACGTAATTTGCTGCCTCAACAAGGTGTTCTTCAAAAGCCGTACGGCAGTGATCCCCATAGCAGTGAAACTTTATAAGCCCCTTTGGAAGGCTGGCATAGTTAAGACCTTTTGGGGTAAGAATATACTCAAGCACTAACTTATAGTTTCCCTTTGCTATAAGCTCTTCCAATTGAATTCCGTCCCTTAACATAACCGCCTTTAGATCATTGTAGAAGGCAAACTTCTTTATCCCCTTTATAAACTCGAGGAATCTTATGTGCTCGATATCCCCCTCCTTAGCCCTAGCAGAAACCACATCTTCATCAATCTCTTCATAGCGATTGTAGAAAGAAACAAGAAGCTCAAACATCCTGCTTGCAGCACCAGAGGCAGGAACGAATTTCATAGCTCTTCCCTTTAATGCCTCATATATGTAAAGACTTACAAGCCTCTCAATGTCACCTCTATCCACAACAAAGATGCCATCGCCCACTGTGCAGGGACGGTTTAGCCTGACAAAGGGAAACCCTCTCTTAAAGACCTCTATCTGTGAAATTACCCGCTCAGGGGTCATTCCCCTTGCCTTTATTTGCTCGATATCCTCCTTGGAAAGAGTAACCGGTTTGCTCATGACACACCTAATTTTAAATGATACAGGGACTATTTCACAGCAAGAAGTTCCTTTTCAGCCTTAAGGTAAGCACGTGGGCGAGTAGGAGCTTCTATAACAACCTGATTTCCATCAGGTCCTTCAAGCACCAAGCGGTGTTTTCCATTAAATTTGCCATCCTCAAGAATCTTCCACCCGCCTTTCTTTAAGCGCTTCTCACGAATACGTCTTTTCCCTCGCATCTTAAACCTCCTGCTAAACGATTAGAGAAAAAACAGCAAAAGCAAAAAGAGACAACAGGTATATCAGCATAAACAGCTTAAATATTTTATCAGATTCCCAAGTCTAAACAAAAAACTAGGCCGGTTTTTTTGCTCTATACAGGGAAAGGGTTCCAAAAACAGTCGTGTACCTAGCAGTTTCTCTAACATCAACAAACCCGGAGTTGCAAAGGAGCTCGGGCAAAAGGCCCTTTACGTTATCGGAGATCTCTTCAAACCGACGTACCAAAAAAGACACTAGGTGGGTATAGAGATTGTGGGGCTTTCCAAAGTCAGCTATGTGAAACTCTCCACCGGGACGAAGAACCCTAAATACCTCTAAAATAGCTCTTCGTTTGTTTTCAAGGGTCAGGTGATGAAGCAAAAGACTTGAAAAAACAACATCAAAAGCATTATCAGAGTAAGGCAACCTGGAGGCATCAGCCCGAACCAGGAATATATCTGTTTCCATACATTTTCTCTTTGCGATCCTAAGGATATCAGGGTCAATATCCAATCCAAACACACCTATGTTAGGATCCGTTCTTTTTATAATAAGAGCAAGCGTTGCAGTTCCACATCCTACATCAAGAACCCTACTTACCCCGTGGGTAATACCGGACTGCTCTATAAGACGTTTTCTAAAACTGCCTTCGGGAAGAAAAAATCCTATAAGAGAGTCATATAACGGGGTAAGGCTCTTACACCCAAGAGCTGGTATATAGCTGCGGTTCCTACCCACGCCACTAACCTGCTACCCATTTTTTCGGTATAATTCCGATTGATATATGATTACAGGTTTTGAATCAATAAACAACTGGTATGAAAAACCCCTTGGATACCTCTACTTTGAGAGGGTAAGCTCCAAGCTGGATAAACTGCTAAGATCCTACAACCCATGGGGAAAACATATATGTGCACTAGATGCTGGATGCGGCTCAGGTCAATACACCCTCTATCTTGCAAGCAACCACACATATAACACAGTAGGGATTGATAAATCCCGGGTTCTTGTCTCTAAAGCCTTAAAAAAATCGGAAGAAAAGGGCCTAAAAGCGGATTTTCTTAACGCAGATATCTCTTCCCTACCCTTTAAATCAGAATCCTTTGGGTTGGTCTTGTGTATTAACGTGATTGAGTTTGTCCAAAACAAGATCGAAGCAGTAGGAGAGCTAAAAAGGGTACTTTCACCTGAAGGCATCATTATCCTAGGTGTATGCAACAAATACGGTCTCTGGGGACTCATTAAAACGGTAGCCAAACCCTTTAAGAGAGGCGACCCCTTTTTTAAGGGAAATTTCCTCTCACGAACCGACATAAAAGATATAGCACAAAAGACAGGACTCAAGCTACTACACATAGAGGAAGAGATATACTTTCTCCCTTTTAAGGATATTAGAGCAATAACCTTTAGCGAAAAGATCGTAAAAAAGTACCTAAAAGTCCTTCCCGGGCTTTTAATTGCATGCTTAAAAAAATAAGGACCCTGCTCCAGAGCGAAACCTTTTCCTTCCTTCTGCATCTATTAGAAAAGCACCAAAGCTATAAGGAGGAGAGCACTGCAAAATGCAGGAAAATGCAATCTTACATGCCCCACCCTATATACAGAAGGAGCTGGATGGACTTTACCTATTTATTGATCCCGAAGGTCCCAACTGGCTAAGTACCGATTTTAGAGGAGCAAAGATAATTGGCCTTATAGATGGGAAAAAAACGTTTGATGAGATTGTAAGGCTTTACTCAAAATACCTGAGTATAAGCACAGCAAAGGCCTGGGTTCATGTGGATTCGTTTATCAATGAAGCAATAAGGGAAAAGTTTGTATCATACACTCCATTTACCAGGGCACCTTACAATGGACGAATCGAACACGTATATATGGACAATCTAGAGGAACTCTGGATACATACAAACAACTCCTGTAACCTTCAGTGCACACACTGCCTGGTAAGCTCAGGCCCATGGGAAGACAAAGGTCTATCAACAGAGGAGATAAAAAACATAGTTGATCAGGGAAGGGAACTTGGGGTATTTCGTTTTTTCTTTACCGGAGGAGAGCCGTTTATAAGAAAGGACATATACGAGCTGATAGAGTATGTTACACAGGAGCCGAACTCAGAGCTTATAGTTCTTACAAACGGAATGTTGTTTAACAAAGAGAGAAACATAAAACAACTTCTCGAGGTGGCAAGAGGAAGGTTAAAACCACAGATAAGCCTTGACGGTTCAACACCTGATATAAACGATGCAATTCGGGGCAAAGGAACGTTTGTAAAGATAGTAAACGGAATAAAAACAGCCGTTGATTTGGGCTTAAATCCGACCGTTACCACAGTTATTACCTCAGAAAACGCACACGATGTTCCAAACATCACAAAGCTTCTTGCATCCCTCGGGGTACAAAGACACCACCTCCTCTGGGTTCATCAGAGAGGAAGAGCGGTAGAGGGGGAAAAAGACATCATGGTTCCCGTACACAGATTGATAGAAGTCGTAAAGAAGGTAAAAAACACAGCAGACCAGGTAGGAGTCATAATAGATAACTTTGAATCAGTAAAAGCAAAGCTAAAAGCAAAGAAATTTACCAAGTTCGACCTAAGCAATGCCTGCTGGAAAAGCCTCTGTGTTTACTCTGATGGACAGGTATATCCATCCGCCGCACTTGCAAATTTCTATGGCCTTGGTTGCGGCAACATAAAAGAGAAACCTCTTGTAGAGATATGGAGGAAAAGTCCTATCTGCAACACGTTTAGAAGGGCAACCGTTCAGAAAAAGACAAAGTGCAGCAGCTGTTACCTAAAGTTTATATGTGGAGGCGGAGATATAGAACACTCCTACTTTTACTCAGCCACAACCTACGGGAAAGGAGATGTACACGGACAAGACCCCTACTGTGAGCTTCACGAGTACATGGTTATTTCAACCCTCTTTGAGCTTGCTGAGGAAAACTATAAAAGATTATCTAAGAAATCCGGATTTGACGCTCCTTTGGTGTTTACCAGCATGGGAGATGATGCTACCTCCTGTGGAACTCATGGTTCTAATGGAAGGGTAAAACCCCCTTCGGATTTTAACGTAGAGCTTTCCCATTCTAACTGTGTGCTTACGTTTAAACTGGACAGAACACACGAAGCGGTAAGAGAGTTCTACGCAAAGGCAGCAGAAAACCCCCAGAAAGAACTCTGCTGTCCTACAGGTTATCCAGAGGAAGACACAAGCCACATTCCTCAGGATGTTATAGAGAGGTTTTATGGATGCGGAAGCCCAATAGGCATGGCCGGAATAAAACAGGGAGAAACTGTAGTGGATCTTGGATCAGGTGCCGGAATAGACTGCTTTATTGCAGCGAAAAAAGTTGGACCATCCGGAAAGGTAATAGGAATTGACATGACAGAGCAAATGCTTGGTGTTGCAAGAGGATGTAATCCAAAAGTTGCAGCCAACCTTGGATATGATGTCGTAGAGTTTAGAAAGGGTTTTTTAGAAGATATACCGGTTGAGGACAGCTCAGCCAATCTTATCACATCAAACTGTGTAATAAACCTGTCACCAGATAAAAAAAGGGTTTTTTCCGAAATGTGGCGTATACTCAAAGACCACGGAAGGATAGTGGTTTCAGATATAGTGTCGGAATCAGAAGTTCCCTCTCATATAACTACAAATGAAAAACTCTGGGGTGAGTGTATAGCCGGAGCACTAACGGAGAAACAGTTTCTCTCCTATCTTGAGCAGGCAGGCTTTTACGGGATCGAGATACTTCAAAAAAGGTTCTGGAAGACCGTTGAAAACTACAGGTTTTTCTCAATAACGGTTAAAGGGTATAAGTTTGAGAAAAAAGCAGGATGTGTTTTTAGAGGACAGAAGGCAATATACCTTGGTCCATTTAAAGCCGTAATAGATGAGGAAGGGCATCTTTTCCCAAGAGGTGAGGAAGTAGAAATCTGTACAGATACGGCGGAGAAACTATCAACCGCACCTTATGAAGGAATGTTTACAGTCATTGAGCCAGATACAGAGGAAAACCAAGTCTCTGGGACAGGTTGTTGCAACACCTCCTGCTGCTGTTAGAAACCACTAGGGAATCCCAATGATTAAATCCCCTAAGCAGGTGCTTATTGTGTTTTTAAAGTATCCCGAACCAGGGAGGGTAAAGACCCGGTTAGCAAGAGATATAGGCCGGAGGAATGCTTCCCTTATATATTCAGAGATAGCCCAAAGCGTTATAGGTAAGGTATCTAAATCAAACGAATACAAAACCATTATCTTCTTTGACCCACCGGAGAAAGAAGAGGAGGTAAGGAGATGGCTAAAGAACACTAACCTAACCTTACTGCCCCAGGAAGGAAACCTACTCGGTGAAAGGATGTTAAATGCCTTTGAAAGAGCCTTTTCTCTGGGAGCAACAAGCACCGTTATAATCGGGACCGATTGTATGGAAGTCTCAGATAAGACGGTTTTAGAAGCCTTCCAGGCACTAAGGGAGGTAGATGCTGTTTTAGGTCCAGCAAGAGACGGTGGCTATTACCTCCTCGGACTTAACAGACCCTTTCCTTTGGTATTTAAAGGCATAGAGTGGAGTACAAACCTTGTGCTTAGCCAAACCATAAAAAAACTAGAGGAAAAGAAACAAAGGTTTAAGCTGTTAGAAACCCTAACGGATGTTGATACAATAAGAGACTTAAGTAAGGAGTTGCTACTCAAGGTTAAGGAAGATAAGAAGTGGACACTTTAGTTCTTATTTTGCCATTATTCTTGCTTTCATTTGCAAACGGTTCAAATGATGTCTCAAAAGGGATATCCACACTTGTTGGAAGCAGAATAACGGGTTATAGGAGTGCCATTATATGGGGAACAGCCTGTACTGTAACCGGAGCAATAGTTTCAGCCTTCTTTGCAGTTGAGATGATAAAGACGTTTTCCGGGGCGGTAAACTCAGATTCGATAGATATCGTGTTTCCAATTGCTGTTTTTACAGGAGCATCTATATGGGTTATCATCTCCTCAAGAACAGGTATGCCTGTTTCCACAACCCATGCAATAACAGGTGCGCTCTTTGGAGCAGGCACCCTAGCAGTCGGCCTTAACAACCTGGAATGGCAGGTGCTTGGGAAAAAGATAATACTTCCCCTTGCCTTTAGTCCTCTCATTGCACTAGGACTTTCATGGTTGCTTTTCCCGGTAATCCGGAGAGTATACTCCATTATGGGAAACTACTGTATATGCATTGAGAAGAAGGAAGTGGTCCTTTACATTCCCGTTTCAAAGGCTATGCCAGGGACAATAAGTGCAATAGCCCAGGTGAAACCGATTCCGCAAACCTCCCTAATAGCAGCAGAGAAGAGTGCCTGCCAAGATTACCTCTATTCAAACAGAAGGGTAGATTTTCCTGACCTCTTTCACTGGTTGTCCTCAGGAATGACAAGCTTTGCGAGGGGATTAAACGATACCCCCAAAATCGTAGCCATTGCGCTTACCATGACAGATGTTGAAACTGGGATCCATAAAACACTCTTTTTCCTGGCAGCTTCCCTTGCAATGGGGATTGGAAGCATGGTATCCGGGCTAAGGGTTACAAGGACTCTTGCAGAGAGGATTACCCCAATGAACCCACAAGAAGGGTTGGTGGCAAATATAACCACCTCTATACTGGTAACCATAGCCGCAAGGTTTGGGATCCCCGTTTCAACAACGCATGTATCCAGCGGTTCGATAATAGGGATAGGCCTTAAGTGTGGAATGGAAAGGGTAAAGTGGAGGATTGTGGTTGAGATGGTTCTTGCATGGATTGTTACCCTGCCTTTCTCCGCACTAATTGCATTTCTTGCCTTCTGGGGCTTAAACAGACTCTAAGACATTGCGCATCTAAAACCAGTAAAAGGACTTTCTGGTATCTAACACTACCTCAGGAACTTCTCCATTATCCTAAGGTTTTCTCTATAGTCTATTGGGCAATCTATTATTACTGGTTTGTTTTGTGAGAATGCTTCTTGTAGTGCTGGTTTTAACTCATCTGTAGCCTCTATT
>BEIN01000022.1 GCA_002898375.1 bacterium HR37
GCATCCATAACATCTAAATTCTCCTCCCCAGGTAACCCAAATACATACCTAACCCCCTCATTCTCTAAACACTTAACCAATAACTCTCCCGCCCTCATATCTATTCTCCTATATATGTATAGTTTCTAATCATATCCCGCACTAATTATTCAATTTAGTGCAGGGAAAAACCTTACCTTCATTCCCACTTCAACCCCGGCCAAAGCCTCAGGATTTACCTCAAGCACGTATTTTGCAGGAGCAACAGGATAGTACACCTTACAATCTTCCATACTGAAAACCCTATTAATGATACACGGTTTTGCATCTCTTACAATGTGGACAATCTTGCCATTCTCGTTAATCCATACTATACCCAATTCTATCAATGTATCCTTCATCCAGAATCCGTAGTATCCCTCTTTATTGTAAATAAATATCATACCACAAACTGAGCAGAGAAACCTCCTTCCCTGTAATCCCTTTTGTTTGTTCTTTGCCACCTCAGCCTCTATCTCTAAACCATTTGGTAGCCCTATCCTGTAGACTTCCGCAGAAAGACAGGATATGCAGAGAAACACCCATACCGTGAAACTAACTACCAAAGTGTCTTTTGGTAAGCGGGTCTTCATCAAGCTCTGAGATAAGATAGCCAACCTCATATTGATCACCCGGGTGCCAGTAAAGTCTTACACCCTGAGGGGTAATAAGGTAGAAACCCTCCCTTCTGGTCTCTTCAGGCAACTCAACCTCGTATACCGGAACCTCTACCGTACCACTTCCAATATTTACAATCCTTCTTTCTTCCCTAAGTCTCCTAACCCGCCGAGCTATATCCCATACTTTAGGAAATACCTGACCTTTAACCTCAATCTTCATTCTATCCTCTGCAGGGTAAGGGTTTTACTCTAAAACCTCTATCCTTGAAATCATACCAACACAGGTTAGTATTAGATCCAAGTTTGTGTTCCTTTCGTAAATATACCTGCTGATTAAATCTGCTCTACATACAGGGCATACGGTGCTATCTTCCTCATACCATACGTTACAGCTTTCACAGTACATACCCCTTTTGTCATACCATGCAAAAAGCGAGTAGACAAGCTCATTAAGCCCCCTTTTATCCAAGGAACTAGCCCACTCGCTAATAGCCTCTCTTATACCTTCTCTAAACTCCTCAGGGACTTCGGTAAAATCACCCGCATATATAACCGTATCGTTAACAAAAATCCTACAGAAAAACCCCATATTTCTTACCCTTCTTTATTTATTTAATCGCCACACCCTTCTTTATATCCACAGTGGCTACACAGGGCATGAGATCCCACCCTTATAAGCGGTCTCTTACAGTAAGGGCAAACTTCATAAAATGCTAACAAAATCCCTCCGCTCATATACCAGACCTACTAACCTGTACCCAAAATACGTGCAACCGTATCTTGAATCTGGGGAAGGGTAAAGGGTTTGTTGATAAAAGAGAAGATCCCCTCAGACATTACACGGTCTACAATTCCATCCTCGCTTCTCCCGCTTAAGATAACCACAGCTGAATCTGGAGATATATTTTTTATTTCCCTTATCACCTCCAGCCAATCCCTTTCCGGTCTTCCCAGATTTAGAAAAACTATATCGAAATGATTGTTCTTTATAAGCTCTATAGCAGACTCATTGGTACTGGCAATAAGAACGTTATGCCCGGCCTGTGAGAGAAACTCTCTTATAACCTCGCATATAACCTGTTCACTATCAACCACAAGTATGTTACCTTTCCTTGTGGTTTGAACCCTTTTACCCACAAGGGAACGCTCTGATCTTTCCCTTTCAGTGTCTGAAAGGCGTTGAATGTTGGGAAGCATTATCGTAAAGGTAGTTCCCTTTCCAACCTCACTGCTAACACTTATCTTTCCATCATGTCTCTCAATTATCGCATAAACCATAGAAAGCCCAAGTCCAACACCTTTTTCCCCACTGTTTCCCTTGGTTGTAAAGAAAGGTTCAAAGATTCTAGGCAGGTTCTCTTTTGGAATCCCAACTCCGGTATCTGAGAAGTCTATCTTTACATAATCACCTTCCAATTCAACGTTTATTGCTATAACACCACCTTCAGGCATAGCATGCTTTGAGTTTATAGCCAGGTTTAGTATAACCTGTTGAATCTCTCCAGGGTTCATCCTTATCGGTGGAATCCTTCCATAGTGCCTTACAATTCTTATTCCTTCTTTCTCAAAGGTATGTTCAACAAGGGCTAAGGCATCCTCAATTACCTCATCTATAAGAGCAAGCTGAAAGTTTTCCTCTCCCCGCTTGGAAAAAGACAATAGCTTCTTTAATATATCCACAGCCCTATTTGATGCCTTTTCCACAACCTTTAGGTCCTTTTTAATCTGCTCCAAGTCATTTCTTGACATTGCCAGCCCTGTGTAACCCAGAACAGCAGAGAGTATGTTGCTAAATTCGTGAGCAATTCCAGCTGCAAGCTGACCAACAGCAGACATCTTTGCAGACTGAATAAGCTGTGCCTCAAGTTTCTTTTTATCTGTTATATCCTCTACAACGGCTACAACACCAAATATCTCATGACTTTCAAAATCAACAAGAGGGGAGAGGTTTACCTCCAGAAACTTATCCCCGTATTTAATCTCATGCTTTGAAGTATAGAATGGATCCTTCAGTATATGTGGAACAACAGAAACAAAATTTATGTTCTGTATAATATCACTGAGTTTCTTTCCTATATGATAGTCTCCAAAAATACTAAGCGTTTTTGAGTTTGCACTTTTTATAACCAAATCCCTATCCGTTGTTATTATGCTTTCATGGGTACTGTTCATTATATTTTCAAGTTCCCTATTTCTTTCCTTTACCTTCAACTCAAGGTTTGCATTGAGTTCTTTAAGCTCTTGAAGAAGACGTCTGTTTTCCTCGATAAGCTCGTATCTTTCTACAGCATTCTTTATAACGCTTTTTAGCTTATTATAGTCAAGCGGCTTGGTAAGATAATCAAAAGCCCTCTTCTTAACCGCCTCTATTGCTGTCTCAATTGAGGCAAACCCGGTCATTAAAATAACTGGCAGATTCGGATTTAATTCACGAACGCTCTCAAGAAGGTCTATACCGTTTTTCTCGGGCATTCTTATATCGGTAAGAACAGCATGAAAGGGAACTTCCTTTAGAAGTTGAATGGCCTTATCACAGCTAGATGCAGTTCTTACCTCGTATCCCTCTCCTGAGAGAATGTCAGAGATTATTCTTAGAATTAAAAGCTCATCATCAACCACCAAAATCCTTTTAGGCTCTGCCATATCCCTTTACTCCCCTTGCATTGTCTTGTTGATTAACAGGGAGTTCCACCACGAAGGTGGTAGATTTTCCCTTTTCGCTGCTTACCACTATCTTCCCCTTATGCCCCTCAACTATTTTATAGCTTACAGAAAGCCCAAGTCCAGTCCCTTTATCCTTTTTGGTAAAAAACGGGTCAAAGATCCTGGGCAGATCCTCCTCATCTATGCCTATTCCTGAGTCGGTAAAACTTGCAAAAACGCGATTCTGGTCTCCGTTGCAAATACCCGTTACAACCTTAAGCTCACCACCTAATGGCATTGCCTGAATAGCATTTAACAGGATGTTTATAAATACCTGCCAGAGCTGATTCGGATCACCCATAATCTGAGGGAGATTAGGATCAAACTCGGTTTTAAGCACTATACGATTATCCTGAAGCTGTTTTCTTAACAAAACCAGAGCATTCTCAAGAATAGAGTTTATGTTAACAGGCTCAAAGTGTGGAGGTTCCATCTTTGAGAACTTAAGCAAGCTATCAATTAACCTGTTTGTTCTATCAATCTCATGCTTTATATACTCAAGATACTCTTTCATAATGCTTGCCTTCTCCCCCTCAACCATCTGGTAAAGGTAGTACCTTGCCCCCTCTATGATATTTAAGGGATTGCGGATCTCATGAGCAATTCCAGCTGCAAGCTGACCAATTGCAGACATCTTCTCAGCCTGAATAAGCTGTGTCTGTGTTTCCTGAAGCCTTCTGTTGGTTTCCTCAAGCCTCTTGGCATAGTCTTCAACCAGCTTAAAAGCAAATGAGTTTTCAATAGCAATTGCACTCTGGTTAGCAAGGGTTCTAAGGAGCTTTATATCACGGCTTGAATACATAAGGCCGGATTTTTTCTCCCCAAGTACAAGTATACCCACTAACTGGGCTCTAAAGAAAAGTGGAATCATTAAAGAGGCCTTGAGCTGGTTAAACACCCTAGTTAACTCTATCCTTGATTTCACATACCTGCTATCAGATACCAAATCCTCTTTAAATATTTCCTGCTTATAGCTATAAAAGGAGGAGACCAGTTTATCATCCGATTTAATACAAAATTCCCTATCTCTAAGTTCATCAAGTGTTGTAATGTAAATACGATAATCACCGGTATTCTGGTCTAGAATAAGAAGAGAGGCTGAAGCTATCTGCATTGTATCCGTTACGGTAGATATTATCTTGCTGGCTATCTCATCGAGGTTTAAAAGAGAGGTCATTGCAGAGCTTATCTCAGATAAGGTCTTGGTATAATCATAGTTCTTTCTAAAGAAAGCCGTATCAATAAACCCCTGAATCCATCCCTTTATGGGATTTAACGCAACTACCAGAAAAACACTAAGTATTAAGAAGAAGAACGGGTTTTCCCATCCTCCATGTTCGGCAAAGAGCATATTAAATACGAGCACGGTCAAGGCAAAGAACGCAACAACTATAGATGTTAACACGCTGTAAAGTATGCTCTTTTGAATTATCACATCTATATCAAACAGTTTGTGCTTTACAATTGCATAAGCAATGGAGAGAGGAAAGAAAATCACAGGAAGAGCTACATATGTAATGCTGTTAAACTCAAAAACCACAATCAGAAACGCAAGCAAAGCAGGGATGAAAAAACCCAGAAACGAGCCAAGCAAAATAGTTTGAGCCCTTTGCTTCTCCAGCACACCGCTGGGACGATAGTAGCCTATAGCTGCAGAAAGTGGTATAGATACACCACCCAGTAACAGATATACCCAGACAATTGTATCAATCCTTTTCCATATTGAGGGGGAATCCACATATACTAACTGTAAGGCAAAAATAACCCCTGAGAAAAATAAAGGAATCCAGAACACATAAGGCTTCATTCTAAAAATGGGTTTCTTATTAGGGAAAACTAGAGATAAACTAATCAGAAAAGCAGGTGTAAATATCTGAGCAAGGTAAGCAATATTTAAAGAATAAAAAGGGGAATAGGTCGTCTGGTAATTGAAATCCTCTATAAACCAAATCCCTATCGAGATGCACATTAAGAGGAAAATCTTACTTACCGTTAATTGAGGTTTTAAAACATAGACCACAACACCGCTGATCAGAAAGATTAAGCCTATAGTAAACTCTATACCAAATATCTGCAGAAGGTCATCGAAGGTAAACTTCATGGTGGGAATACTAAACTCGTACAGCTTACCATCCCTGAGAACCAAATAGCTCCTAGGTGTGCCAACAGGGGTATCGTCAACCAAATCGTAGAGCTCATACGCACTGGAAACCGGATGTCCATCTACCTTTAGGATCTTATCGTAGGAACGAATACCTAACTCCCGGGATAGCGACCATCTAGGCAGGGTAACCTGACTTACAATTAAGGAGTTATAAACCAGAAACCCGGGAAAAGGTCTATTTACCCACTTTGTAGCTTGGATTAGAGCATTTACTGATAGAGAGAAAGAAAGCAAAATCAGCAGAAAAAAAATCGTTTTTTCAAGAGAGAGGTTATGTAGATACCTCATTTATGAAACTCAATTTCTAAACCATTTTCCCATTACAGGATAGCCCCATCTTTTCCCCTTGGTTAATAAAGAAGCCTTACTTCGGCAACCTCTTACCATAGGCCACACAAACCCTTAGGTAGAAGGCTTTGCTCCCCACCCTTTCGGATGGTTCACCCTTTCGGTAGGACTTCGTTTTCGTATAACAATTTTATAATCAATCTCCTTATAGTTCAATCTTATCTTTAAATCTTTAAGCAACCCTTTTAGCTCTAGACGCACCTGGGCCTATAAGACCAAACTCCCTCCCAACCTTCTCCAAAATCTCCAAAGCTGTATCTAAATCCTCTCTGGTATGGGTTGCCATAACTGTGGCCCTAAAGCGAGTCTGGTTACGGGGAACCGCTGGATAAGGAATAGGATTTATAAAAAGCCCTTCTTCGTGAACCCTCTTACTCATCCTTCTAAGAAGCAGTTCATCACCTATGATTATGGGGATTATAGCTGATTCGGAGTTTTCAACTATATTGAAACCCAGATGCTTTAGGTTTTCTTTAAAGTACCTTATGTTTTCCCAGAGCCTCCGAATACGCTCAGGCTCATTCTCCATAACCTCTATTGCAGCCAAAGCCCCGGCAGCCAGCACAGGTGAAAGGCTGGTTGCAAAGAAATAGGACCTTGCAAAGCATCTCAGGTAGTTAACAACCTCCTTTGAAGAGGCAATAAAACCTCCTAACTGCCCTAAGGATTTACTGAGTGTTCCCATTACAATGTCTACCTTTCCCTCCATCTTAAAGTGGCTTGCAGTTCCCCTTCCTCTATCGCCAATCACCCCCGTTGCATGAGCGTCATCAACCATAACCCTTGCTCCGTATTCTCTTGCAACCTCCATGATTTCAGGAAGAGGAGCTATATCACCGTCCATGCTGTATATACCATCAACCACTATGAGTTTCCCTTCACAGGTATCCTTATTCCTTTCTAGCACCTCCCGAAGGCTAACCATGTCAGAGTGCCTAAACGTTCTGAACTTTCCGCTGCTCATTGTGCATCCGTCTATAATGCTTGCATGGGCCAACCTATCGATTACTGCCAGATCCCCTTCCCTAACCAGAGCAGATAGACAGCCCACATTCGTTGAATACCCGCTGGAGAATACAACCGCATCCTCGCATCCCTTTAACCTCGCCAGTCTGGCTTCCAATTTTTTATGCACATCAAAAGTGCCTGCAAGCATGGGAGCAGAAACCGCACCAACACCGTACTTCTCCGCTGCCTCCCTGGCAGCTTTTATAACCTTCGGATGTGTAGCAAGACCAAGATAGTTATTGCTTCCCATCATAATCATCTCTCTCTCTTTACCAGCTACATCATCGAAAATGATTGCTCTGTTTCCACTTTCTGAAAGCAGAGGTCTTCTATAGGTGTAGAACCCTTTCTTCTTCATATCCTCTATCCAAGCCCAAACAGGTTTTGTTTTATCAAATAGGTCTTTTCCAGGAACCTTTAAAAAATCAAATAAGGTATAATCATCAGAGTTTATAACCAATTCACAATCCAAACCTTCATAAAACCTCTGAAGTCTCTTCCTGTCCAGATCGTAAAGGTTTATAAATCTAATACCCATTCCAGTGAATCCAGGCTCCCTCTTGGTCCATACAACCTCACTATAGGCCTTTATTGGAAGTGATTCAGCAGGCAACCTAAATTCAAGCATCACCTTTGTTCCAGGACTCATCTGGTTTTTTCCTTCTACAAACATCCCTCCAAGTGAGAGGTTTTTGGCAACCCCTATTGGCTCCTGTGAGCTTCTTAAAAACACCTCAAGATTTACAGGTTTTCTAACACCACACCTTCGCTCTAAAGCCAAATTCATCGTATCCCCCCTTTCTCTAAAATTCCCTTATAACCCATAATCACCAAAACGCTCTCCTAAGAAGGGTACTTGAACCCGTCCACCTCTTTATAAGAGGGTCGAGAGTAAGTACAAGCCTTCCCTGAAACGCAAAGGGAAAATCCGGTGGATCAGCAAGGTCTACGGAAGAAACAGTCTCTTCTATAAACGCCCTCTGACTAAGAAGGTCTTTTAGACCCCCACCGGATACAACAAAGCTGCTTATAAAATCGAACCACAGGTGATCAAGTACTTTTAAGGTAACAGTACCCTCAAGCTCCGCTCCAAGAAACCTTCTTACCTTGGGAAGAGGTGTAACTACATCCAAGCTCAGAGCATTCCTCTCATCTACCCAGGCAAAGAGGGCCTGAGGCGTAAAGTAGACCGATTCTGTCAACCTCAATGTGCTCCATAGCCTGAAATACCAGGAGTTTATAACACTTCCCTCAAGAGCATAGATATTGGGGATCATGTGCTTAAAAAGCAGGTTATCAACCGTATAAGCATTGTTAAAGAATATGGCATTTCCCTCAAGCTTATCAGGGGTTGTTGCATCATCACCGCTTGCCCAGCCAAACTCAGCAGCAACCACATCTACAAAAGATGGCGAAAAGCTATACCCTCCCCTTAGAACGAAGAGGAAATTCTCGGCTGAGATATCAACATCGCTACTTCCTATAACTAGCGGAAGGGGTTCCTCTAAGTCATTTATCTCTCCAAAGATATTTTGAAGTTCAAATGTTAAAAAGAAAGAGCCAATGTTATAGTTTCCATAGAGTGACCAGTTAATGTTGTTCTCCAAATCACCGCTTAACCCTCCTCCTATATCGAAGTCATTTTGGGAAAGCAAAAACACATATCCCCCAAGCTCAAGGCTATCGCCTCTGTAGAGGGTTCCCACCCCCATCTCCCACCCACTTCCAGAGGCCCCTTTAATCAGGCTTTGCCCTTGACTCAACCTATCTATGGAGAAGGCAAACATCAACTTCTCCCACCTTTCATCGATAAGCGCAAGTGGAGCTGTATCAAACTCAAACCTATCCACTATGCTTCCCAGATCCTGATCAGGCATACTTCCGGCATTTACCAGCATCCCAAGACCCCAGTCGTACGGTTGTCGTCCAACCCATAGCTCTCCAACAGGGGTCTTTGCAACCACATACAGCGTTCTTATATCAAAGAAATCGGTATCCTCTTCTACCGGGGAAAGGACATTTCCGGAAACCGTATCTGTAACCTCTCTTAAAAGGGCACCACGAAAAGAATCAGAGGGACTTGGGGATTCAAAGAACTTTTGAGACACACTGCTGTCACCGAGCCCTCCCCACACGATGTTCCTTGCAACATCTATCTGGCTACGAAGAGAGAGGTTATCCGTTACCTTAAGCATAGGGGATAGGATAAACCTGGAATCAGCAAAGAAAACCTCATCGTCTTTGCGTTCCGTAGCCCCTATAAAGGTTGCGTTTTTAAAGAACCTTGCACGAATACGAAAATAACTTGGAAAATCAGGGTTAAAGTCAAAAATCCTTTTTAACCCACTTTCTTTTTCCTTAAGCTCTTCGGCTAGAAGTTCTTTAGCACTTTTTTGCTCAACTCTATCCCGTGCTTCAAGCTCTTCTATCTTCCTCCTCAGCTCTTCAATCTGCCTCTGGCTTTCCCTTTGAATCTCAAGAATCTTTTCCTGATTCTGTCTTTTAATTTCCTCTATCTGCCTTTTTAGGCTTTCTATCTCACTTTGCTCATCAGCACCACTTGGGAAAGCAGCCAGGGCTACAAAAAGGCAAAATGCAAAGGGACTGCATTTGGAGAAAAAACTCATCTCACCATCCTCCCTATGGCAAAATGAACAGCTCCAAACCGATTTTAATACTATTTAAAGATAATTACAACAGAAAACGTAAAATTTTTGCTAATTTCCTCTAAGCGCAGATATAATCTCACGCATAAAAGCAGGAAGGTCATCTGGAGCACGTGAGGTTATAAGGTTTCCATCCCTTACAACCTCAGCATCTATATACTCTGCCCCCGCATTTACTATGTCGTCTTTAATAGCGCTGTAACACGTTGCTTTCTTTCCCTTAAGAACCCCTGCAGATACAAGCACCCAGCCAGCATGACATATAGCAGCAACAATCTTTCCCTGATTAAATAGCTCTCTAACAAACCTTAGCAAAGCAGGGTATCTACGCATGTAGTCAGGAGCATACCCTCCAGGGATAACCACACCGTCAAAGTCCTCAGGTTTTATCTTATCCACCGTCGTACTTACCCTTACGGGATATCCAAATTTACTTGTATAGGTATCAGAGCTACCCGTTCCAACAAGAACAACCTCTACCCCTTCCTCCTTTAACCTGTAGTATGGATACCAGAGTTCCAATTCCTGATACAGGTTTTCTGCCAAGATAGCAATTCTTTTACCACCTACACTCATACCTTCACCTCCTTCTATAATCTGGATACCCTTGACATAAGGAGATGATCCACCAGAACCAGATTTACCATGGCCTCAGCTATAGGAACTGCTCTCGGGCAGAGACAGGGATCATGCCTTCCCTTTACCACAAGCTCAACAGGTCTACCAAACCTATCAACCGTTTGCTGGATTTTGGGAATAGAAGAGGTGGGTTTTATAGCGATTCTTACAACTATGTTCTCACCATTTGTAATTCCACCAAGTATCCCCCCTGCATTGTTCGTTTTAAATCTTAGTTCCCCCTTATCGTTCATATACATTACATCGTTTACCTCTGATCCCCTTCTTCTTCCGACCTCAAATCCCATTCCTATTTCCACACCCCTTACCCCACCTATACTCATAAGGGCTGCAGCAAGGTCTGCATCGATCTTGTTAAAAACAGGATCCCCAAGTCCTGGAGGAACCCCAATTGAGACAACCTCAACCACCCCCCCTATTGAGTCTCCTTCCCTTCTTACCTGCTCTATAAGCTCTATCATCTCCTTTGCCTTATGTTTGTCAGGACACCTTACCGGATTTCTTTCAATCTCATCGAAATCCACCTTCTCAGCAACTATCTCCCCTATCTGCTTTACATAGCCTATGGTTTTTATTCCGCTTAAACCAAGGACCTTCTTTGCTATAGCAGCTGCAGCAACCCGTCCAACCGTCTCGCGAGCAGATGCCCTACCCCCACCCCTGTAGTCCCTTATTTCGTACTTAACCTCATAAGTGTAGTCTGCATGCCCCGGACGATACACTTCCCTTATATCCTCATAGGATTTGGATATAACATCCACATTTCTTACCATAAGTGAAATAGGTGTTCCCAGAGTCTTTCCCTGAAACACCCCAGAAAGTATCTCTACCTTATCTGGTTCTTTCCTCTGGGTTGTTATAGCACTTTGACCTGGACGGCGACGGTCAAGCTCAACCTGAATATCTTCTTCAGAGATCTCAAGACCCGCAGGGCAGCCATCCACAACAACACCAACTGCAGGGCCATGAGATTCACCCCATGTTGTTACCCTAAAAACCCTGCCAAAAGTGTTACCGGGCATAGGAGAATTGTATACCAGGGAGAACTCAGTTTCAAATATAACCTTTATCCTTTAACCACTTTACCGTCTTCTCTATGCTCTGCTCCACAGGGGTTTGAGGAAAGCCAAGCTCACGTACAGCCTTTGAGCTATCAAAGTACCAGTAAAATCTAGAGGCCCTTACCGAATCCACATCCATAGAGGAGTAGTTAGGAAGAGATATACCCAGTATACGCTCCACAAAAAAAGCTGCAGCAAGGGCAACAAAATAGGGTATCTTTATGCGTGGAGCAGGTATGCCAGTAACCTTCTCAAGTATCTCAAAGACCTCTTTTATGCTAAGGTTTTTGTTTCCAAGAATATACCTTTCCCCGAGCCTGCCCTTTTGTGCAGCCAGGATGTGACCCTCGGCTACATCCTCTACATCGACAAGGTTTATACCCCCATCCATGTATCCCGGAAACTTCTTCTTACAGTACCAGACAATAAAACCACAACTTGAAAGGTATACATCCCCAGGACCTATTACGACTGAGGGGTTTACAATAACAAGTGGAAGCCCCTGTCTGTAGAGCCTTAAAGCCTCCTGCTCAGCACGGTATTTTGTATTCAGATACTGTATCCCCATATGCTCTAAGGTAAATGGAGTATCTTCGTTTGCAATCCCCCCATCAGGATTTACCCCTATTGCTGCAACACTGCTTGTATAAACAACCTTCTTTACACCCGCTTCCAAGGCAGCAGAAAGGACATTTACAGTTCCCTTTACATTTATATCCTCAAGCCGCTTGTAATCAGATTTTCTAAACGACACAAGTCCAGCTGTATGATAGACAGTATCACACCCCTTTAGAGCCTTTCTTATGGAGTCAACATCAAGTATATCGCCATAAACCCTTTCAGCATCTATGTCTTCTATATTCAGGGTTTTGCTGGTTTTCCTAAGAAGTATCCTTACACTCTCGCCTCTTTGCACCAGCTTTCTTGCCACATGAGAACCTATAAACCCTGTAGCTCCTGTAACCAAGCTTGCCATGATGCCTTTCTCCTAGTTTAAAACAAGTACAGAACTAACTCTATATCAGATTCTTGAAAGTAAGGCAAGAGATTCTATGTGATAGGTTTGAGGAAACATATCAAATGGATAAACCCTTATGGTTCTATACCCCAGATGCAAAAGCATCTTTAGATCCCTTGCCAGGGTGGTTGGATTACAGGAGACATAGATTATGCCCTGTGCATGTAACTTGGGTATGTATTCCAGAATCTCCTTTGCACCTTCTCTTGGGGGATCCAGTACAATCAGATCAAACCTAATACGATCCCTTGCCGCTTTTTTTACAAACTCTCCCGCATCCGATACCTCAAAGACTGCATTTTCTATAGAATTGAGCTTGGCGTTCTTTCTTGCAAGCCTTATTGCCTTTGCACTCACATCAACCCCAAAGACCTCCCTTGATTGCCTTGCCAGGTGAAGTGAGAAGTTACCGATTCCCGAGAAGAGGTCCAAAACCCTTTTATTCCTATAAGGGGTTGCCAGATCCATAACGGTTCTTACGAGCTGTTCGTTAACCATACTGTTTACCTGAATAAATACGGATGGAATAGCCCTAAACCTTAGCCCCAGTATATAAAGCTCAAACTCTCCCTCCCTCTCACCAAGTATATAGGTATTTTTAGTTTCGTTAGACTTCCGCAAATGATTGCGAAGAGAATAGAGGCTGGATAAATCCCTATTCGATCCGGGAACAAGGGTAATGTATGAATCCACTCCATCTGATGAGATATAGACCTTCTCCAGCGGATAACGCCTGGTCTCTATAGAGGAAAGAGAGCGGGAAAGACGCTTTATTGCCCTGTTTATCGGCTCAGTTGCTATTGGGCATGTCTCTATCTCAATCCCCTTCCTGCTTCCCTCTTCAAGGTACCCAACACAGTAACGGTTTTTTTGAAACCAGACTGAAAGGGTAACCCTTTGTCTGTATCCGTACTGACTGGGAGAGGGAAATATTGACTCAACCTCTATATCTTTTAAACCCCCTATTCTCTCCAGAGCCTCCCTCAATATATACTCCTTTGCCTCCAACTGGGCTTTATATCCAACATGCTGCCACTGACACCCCCCACATTTGCCAAAAACAAAACACTGAGGCTCAATCCTTTGAGAAGATGGCCTTACTACCTTCTCAACCTCTGCTTCCACATAGCTACCTCTATCCCTTATAACCCTTACCTGCAGACGTTCCCCTGGTATTCCTCCCTTTACGAATACAACCTTCCCGTCTATCCTCCCAATTCCAAATCCACCAAATACGAGTTTTTCAATTTCAATCTCCATAAGAAACCAAGCGGGTTATAAAATTAACATCGCATCACCATAGCTAAGAAACCTGTACCTCTCTTTCTTTGCCTCCTCATATGCCCTCATAATCAACTCTCTACCAGAAAAGGCTGCAACAAGCATAAGAAGGGTAGAGCGGGGAAGATGAAAATTGGTTATCAAAGCATCTACAACACGAAAATTAAATCCGGGATATATAAAAAGGTCGGTATACCCGCTTATCGGTTTTATGCTCCCGTCCTCACAGACAGCAGATTCAAGCGCTCTAACAACAGTAGTTCCTACCGCAATAACCCTCCTTCCTTCACTCTTGGCTCTGTTTACACTAAAGGCCACATCCTCGGTAATCTCTCTGTATTCTGGGTGCATTTTGTGACCCTCAACACTTTCAACCTTAACCGGCTTGAAACTCCCAATTCCAACGTGAAGCGTAACAAAACGGATCTCAACACCTCTCTTCTTGATCTCCTCCATCAGGGCTTCACTGAAATGAAGCCCCGCAGTTGGAGCAGCAACAGAGCCTTTTTTGGATGCATATACGGTTTGATAAAACAGCTTATCATCCTCTTCAGGGTCACGCTGAATATAGGGGGGAAGAGGCATTTTCCCAAAACGTTCTAAGTAGTCATCTACATCCTCACTAAACTCAAATACCCACTCCTCCCTTCCATCTTTAAAAACCCTTCCCTTCAATCCACCCTCAAACTCTATTAACATACCGTTCTTTGGTTTTTTCATAAGCCCCTTCCATAGACAAGAACTTATCCTCTCGGTAAGGAGAACCTCACATCTTCTGTTGCTACTAACCACCCTGCCTGTAAGCCTTGCAGGTATTACCCTGGTATTGTTTAGAACAAGAAGGTCCCCTGCTTTAAGGATATATGGAAGCTCAAAAAACCTTCTGTGTTCTATTGTTCCGGTCTTTCTATCAACGACCATAAGCCTACACTCTTCCCTTTTAGAAAGGGGATAGAGGGCTATTAGGTCCGGAGGAAGGTGGTAATCAAAATCGGAGGTCTTCATAAAAACTATTTTACCTACGTCTGGAGAAAGCTTTAAACTCACCCTTCAAGGAGTTTTCTTATGGAGAGTCTAAGTGCATTTAAACGTATAAAGCCGGTTGCATCCCTTTGATTAAAAACCTTATCCTCTTCAAACGTAGCCAGGCTCTTACTGTAAAGGGAAAATGGAGAGCGTCTCCCAACCACATATACGTTTCCCTTATATATCTTTAACCTCGCAGTTCCTGTAACATTCTTCTGGGATTCTTCTATAGCCGCCCTAAGCATCTCCATCTCGGGTGAGTACCAGAATCCGTAGTATATAAGCTCAGCAAACTTAGGGACAAGCATATCCCTTAGGTGCATAACCTCTCTATCCATCGTTATGGATTCAACAGCCCTGTGAGCAATATGAAGGATGGTTCCACCGGGGGTTTCGTAAACCCCCCTGGATTTTATCCCAACAAATCTGTTCTCAACCATATCAACCCTTCCTACCCCGTTTTTACCCCCGATCTCGTTTAGCCTGTAGAGGAGATCAACTGGGGAGAACTCTCTTCCGTCTAACCGCACAGGAACCCCTTTTTCAAAATCTATATCCACATATGTGGGAGCATCAGGGGCCTTCTCAGGAGAGACTGTCATTTCAAACATATCGTCTGATGGTTCAACCCAGGGGTCCTCAAGGATTCCACCCTCATAGCTTGTATGGAATATGTTTCTGTCACAGCTGTAAGGTTTCTCAGGGGTTACGGGAACATCTATACCGTGCTTCTTGGCGTAATCGATAAGGTCTTTTCTTGACCTTAGATTCCACTCACGCCAGGGAGCTATAACCCTTATATCCGGCTTAAGTGCATAATAGGTAAGCTCGAATCTTACCTGGTCATTTCCCTTTCCAGTTGCACCATGGGCTACAGCATCCGCACCCTCTCTAAGGGCAATCTCTATCTGCTTCTTTGCTATTAGGGGTCTGGCAAGAGAGGTTCCCATAAGGTACATTCCCTCATATAAAGCGTTGGCTTTAAGAGCAGCAAACACAAAATCTCTAACAAACTCCTCCCGCAAGTCCTCAACATACACCTTACTTGCACCCGTCCTTATTGCCTTTTCCCTTATCACCTCAAGGTTTTCTCCCTGTCCAAGGTCAGCAACAAATGCTACAACCTCTGCCCCATATTCTTCAATAAGCCACCTTAGAATCACAGACGTATCAAGTCCACCAGAATAGGCAAGCACTATTTTCCTTACGTTCTCCATATAAACCTCCACCTTCAATGTATTACCTAATAAAAACTAAGGAAAACTCTTTATAACCTCGGGTTCTTAATTATCGGGGAAATTCCTTGCCCCTCTTAAATCAAATAGATAGAAAGCTACTTTTTTGCTCTCGTAAAACTTTTCAAGGGAAAAACCTATAAACTCAAGCTTTGCATTGTCATCGCCCCTATACGACGTTCGCTTTACCTCCTTTGAAAGCTTACAGACCACCGGTATATCCTCCGTTGGCTTATCCTGGCATATAAAACCGAGCTTAAATTCACCTTCTATTGTCTTGTCCTTAGGAAGGGCAAATCCAACAGCCATGTTGGCATTAAGAAGCTCAACCACCATAACCCTTACCTTGCTCTCTCCTCCCTCTGACTCACCAGTTCCCTCCACCTCGAACGTATATCCATAGTAGTTTACAGGTATGTTTTTCTCCTGAAGGGAGTGAAGGTACCAGTAATCTTCAGGATTTACCCAGCACATAATCTGAAGCATCTTGCCCTCCTAAATAGTAATTAAATAATGATAACATGTTTTTATAATACCCTAAACAAGCCCGATAAAGCTAAGTTGTCTTCCACTACCTTTTCCATCCCTTCTGTAAGAGTAGAAATCCTTGTTGCACCTTGTACATACCTCTATTACCTCAACCCTTTCTACCCCCTCACACCTCAGTATAGTACTGTTAGCCTCTTTAATATCCAGTACGTACTTAGAGTTTTTTCCTTTATACAGAAAAGGCATATCCTTACCGAATTCCTTAATAAACAGGGATGCAACATCACCACCAACCTCATAACAACACCTCCCTATAGATGGTCCAATAACGGCATAAACACGTGAGGAAGGTATACCAAAAACCTTTCTAAACTCCCAAAGGGCACTCTTTACCACCTTAGAGAGAGTCCCCCTCCACCCAGCATGAACCGCAGCAACAACAAGTGAGGATTCATCAACAAACAATATGGGTGCACAGTCGGCGGTAAAAACCCCAATTCCTACCCCCCTTAGGTTAGTTATTAGTCCATCTCCTTTGTGCCAACCAACGTCTTTTGCAAAGGCATCTTTAACCACCCAAACTCTGTTGCCATGTACCTGTTTTAGGGTAACTATGCTCTCCAGACCAAAAGCTCTAGCTATACCCACTATATCCTCTTCTCCAGAACTTCTATCCAAAAAGCCGTATACGACACCACCTACACTGGAGAGGATTTGGGATCTTATCTTAAGGCTCATACCGTCTTCTTCCCCTCAAGGATATCAATTACCTCCCTTAAATCCTCCGGAACAGGAGCTTTAAACTCCATGTACTCTCCGGTGTGCGGGTGTCTAAAGCCAAGTAAAAAGGCATGTAGTGCCTGTCTCCCAAGCCTTTTTGATAGGGCTTCTATCTCCTTCGACCTGTATCTCCTTGGCCCATACACCCTGTCGCCAAGAAGAGGGTATCCGCTCTCGGCAAAGTGAACCCTTATCTGGTGTGTTCTTCCGGTTTTAGGCTCAACCTCAACAAGGGTTATCCCACCGTACCTTTTTACAACCCTCCAGAGAGTGAGTGCATCCCTTGTAGCTTTTGCCTTTGAGGACATCTTTTTCCTATCAACCGGATCCCTTCCTATAGGAAGGGAGAAAGAGCCTGTCTCAGATACCGGCTCCCCAAGAACCAATGCAATATATAGCTTTTTAACCTCACGGGACTTAAACTGGGCTACAAGGGATTGATGTGAAATATCGTTTTTTGCAACCACCATAACCCCTGAGGTGTCCTTATCCAGCCTATGAACTATACCTGGTCTTAGCCTTCCACCCACTCCAGCTATATCCCTACACCTGTAGAGAATAGCATTTACAAGGGTTCCATCCTGTGTTCCAGCCCCTGGGTGAACGGTCATTCCCGCAGGTTTGTTAACCACAACAATGTCCTTATCTTCAAAGATAATATCTATCGGTAAATCCTGGGGTATAGCTTCAAGAGGTTGTGGAGGAAGGATCGTAACGTATACCTCCTCACCACCACTTAACTTCTTGGATGGCTTTACAGGTTTACCCTCAACAAGTATGTATCCTTCTTCCATTAACCTCTTTATCTGTGAACGTGTAAGATGGGGAAGAATATGGGAAAAAACAACATCAGCCCTCTTACCACCAAATTCTACCGGCACACGAAAGACCTCTCTGGAAACCCCTTCAGTTCTCATACTTTAAACACCTTGGTCCTGTTTTTCCTTAAGTATCCTCTTGGCAGTGCTTGTAATTACACCTGGAAGATCCCTATTCCACACAACTGAACGAAGATCCCTATACCTTAGATGCCTTAAGAAGTTTAGGGCCACATCAGTAGGGGTTTTGGGATTGTTAACCAAAGCTACCTTAACCTGATACAACTTTGCCCACTTGCGGGTTCCTGCAATCTCCCTGAGTAGGTATTCATCAACCGTTCTGGACTGGGCAATCTGTATTACCTCGCTGTCTGTAAGACGGGGGTTTTTAAGAACCGCTGTTGCAACAAGCCTGTTAGAGTCACGAACAAGTATCCTTCTTACCTCCCTGTTACCCATCAGAGCAAGCTTTAGTTTCTCAGGTAGCCTCATGTGTACCACCCTATCTAACGGGCTACCTTGGCTACTTCTTCTTATTGCCTCTTCATCTTCTTCCAGAAGTTCTTCTGGGAAACTTATCTCATCCAGAAAAGATTCCCCAATCTCTTCGTTACTTAACGTTGTAACACCATCTTTGAGCTGGGATACGGTCTCTATCTCAACCCCATCATCCTTCCCAGTTCCAAGGTAGAGGCTTATGAAAGAAGTTACCCTATCCATAACAGACGGGCTAACAGAAGGATTTTGACCAAGCGCCTCTACTATAGCTGATGAACGCAAAATACGAACCTGATTGCTAGCTATAAGCTCTACAAGGGAGCCATTATGCAAGGTCTCGGCCAGATAGGCTATGGTACTATCGTCTGTAGCACGGTTGAGTATAATCTTTTCCAGATAAGATTCATTACCTGTGTTTCTGGCGATAAAATCAAGCAACTCCGGAGGAGAGGATTCATCAACGAGAACCGGCTCAATTACCTCTTCTGGCATGGATTCAAGGGTTTTTCTGGCCTCCTTCTCTACCTCCTCATCCCCATCCATGGTGAGGGAGAAAACAACCAGCAAAATATCCCTGGGAGAGATTGGGACCAATCCCCTAGCAGCCATAAGGCGCATCTCTTTTGGAAGGGAAGGGTCAACAAATTTTTTTAAATCCTCAGGAAGCTTATCTGTAAATCCACCCATCAATTCCCTGCTTATTAAAGTATTCTAAGTGAAATTACATACTTCTACAACCCGAGTACACGATTTGCATACGCGGTGACAAAATTTGTTAAGCCACCCAAAAAGCAAACGGCTTTAATAAAAAAAAGCCAATAATTAGTGAAGGTTAGTTCTTCATCCGTCGTGGCATACTTTTTGCTCTATCAATATACACAAATTTCTCCCGTTTAAAACTCTAGGCAGAGGGAGTAAAGGTTGCTTAGGAGAGGAAACATGAAAAATGAGTCTTACAACCTGCTATCGGAAAATCCTTCCGAACCCATCAGAGTTAAACTAAGGTGGAGTGAGGTGCTTGAGAGTGCCTTTGAGTACTACAAGAGTGAATACACACCTGCTTGGGCTTTAAACGATACTCCCTTTAACAAAGCAGGAGACAAAATATATATCTGGAAAAAAAACGGGGAGTGGGTAAGTTGGGAGAACGTAGAGCCTTCCGAACGCCCACATATAGTAACCTTATTTGATCTCCTTCCTGATCTCCCAACTGATGAAGAGTTTAGCAGTATAATAAGAGAGTTCGAACTAATGGGGATTAAAGACCCTGAAAACCATTTTTGGGAAAACGTTTTTTCCTACAGGCGCATAGATGAGGTAATGCTAAAAGACAAGGTGTACAAAATCCAGTGGGAAGCCTAAAACCCGTAACGACGGATCTAAGTGGCAGGTAAAATAACCCTGACCTTAAGGCTTTTCCCTCTTAACACCTGAGATGCCTTTCCCTGATTTACCGATATCTCAAGAAACCCCGTACTTCCAACAATTGCAAGCAAACTTCCCCTGGGAACCTCAGCGTATGATGTTGATATCTTCTCTATCGTGATACCGTCTACAATAACCACCGCATCCCTTCTTAATAGGGTACCGGGTATATTTGTAATAAGATTACCGAAGTGGTCTTCATAGATAACCTCTCCCGATATCTCTCCTTCCCTTACTTCAGGCTCCCTGATGCAAAGTTCTACTGGTTTTTTTACCCTTCTTCCCAAATCCTCAACCGCAACCCCAAGAGATAGGTGTGCTGCAACAGGTGCAAATATATCCCTACCATGAAAGGTAGAGCTTACCTCAGGAAGAAAATACCTGGGATTTGAGATCTTAAAGACACCTACCGGGCTTAACTCCTTATAAACGAAGGTAAAAACCCCATTATCAGGCCCTATGAACAAAGCGTAATCAGTTTTTACAACTATGGCCCTTCTCTTACTGCCCACCCCGGGATCAACAACCACCACATTTATGCTTCCTCTGGGGAAATAACGGTAGAAATTTCTAACGGTAAAGGCTGCTTTAAAAACATCCTGTGGAGGGATTTCATGAGTTACATCCACAATTAAGGCTTCGGGATTGATGGAGAGAATAACCCCCTTCATCGCAGCCACATAATGGTCTTTTAAGCCAAAATCCGTAGTCAGTGTTATTATCCGTCTCATAAGAGGCTTGCTCTTTCTACACAGGGTGATAAATTAATGAGGATTGAATTAAAATTACCATTTAAATACTATAAAAAAAAGCTCCATGAAAAAAAACGATATAAGGCTTTTTATACTTGGTTCAGGGACCTGCATTCCCTACGAGAGAAGAGGCTCTTCAGGATATGCACTAAAACTCCCATCTTCTACCGTTCTACTCGATTGTGGGAACGGAACCACCTGGAAGCTATCAAAGGTGGGCATAAACTACCTAGAGGTAGACCACATTTTCCTATCACACTTTCACCCTGATCACACATCAGATCTCATACCGTTTCTATTTGCCACAAGGTACTCCTATAGAGAGAGAAGGGGAAAGCCTCTGTTTATCTGGGGAGCAAAGGGTTTTAGAAGCTTTTTCTCAGCCCTTGAGAAAGCCTATAACGGTTGGATAGTGCCTGATTGTCTAAACATCCTAGAGATAGAAGAAGGCACACTAAAACTCGATGACTTTACCATAACCGCTAGAAAGACACCCCACATAGAAAGCAGTCTTGCCTACAGAATAGAATCGGAAGGGAAATCGCTTGTATACACAGGGGATACGGATTTCTCAGAATCCCTAATTGAACTTGCCAAAGATGCAGATGTCCTGATTATAGAGTGCTCCTCAACCGATGATTTAAAAGTAAAGGGCCACCTTACCCCAAGTGAGGTAGTAAAGATAGCAAGAGAGTCTAAAGCAAAAAGGGTAGTTGTATCCCACCTGTATCCAATCTGTGATGAGAGAAACATTATAGAGAAAATAAAGCAAGAGCTGGATGTAGATGTAGTAGTGGCAGAGGATCTGCTGGAAATAAGAATACCAATTTAGGTTAAGAGTTGCATTTTTGTCTCCAGCTTTGTTAAGCTATCGTATGAAAATTTAAGGTGTGGAGAAAAATACATGAAAGAACCCGATGTGTTTCCAAGCCAGATCAACCAATCCAAGGAAAAAGCCATAAAGAAAATCATAAAGATAGTTCGAGAAGAGGGCTGGGATTATGAGGATTTTAAATACGCTTATCGACGGGTAAGGGAAATACTTAATCTAAGGCCTCTAAAGAGGGCAAAGAAACTACCCCGTATTCTTTCAGAAGATGAGTTTAAAAGATTCTATCGTCAAATTGAGAACTCCGACAACGTTAAGCACGAGCTTATTTTAAAGCTCCTCTTTTACACAGGTGTAAGGGTTAAAGAGCTTGTAAACATTAAGATGAGCGATGTTTATCTGGATGAGAACAAAATATTTATTGAGCATGGAAAGGGTGGAAAGGACAGATACGTACTGTTTAACCAGGATTTTAAACTTGCACTTAAAAGCTACATGCAGAACAACCGCAAAAATAAGTATCTCTTTCAGACAAGATTGAACAACAAATATACCCCAAGAAGAATACAGCAGATAGTAAAACACTATGCTAAAAAGGCAGGTGTTTTTGCAACCCCACACACATTTCGCCATCAAGCTATAACCTGGTTATCAAAAAACGGATTTACCGATGCAGAACTCATGCTAATCTCGGGTCACAGCTCAAAAGAGAGCCTTAAAATCTACCAACACCTTACCCTAAAGGATATTGAAGAGAAATACCAGCTTGCGATGAAGAAGGTAGAGTTTTAGATAAGCCCAAAACCTTTGACAAAATACCGCCTCCAATTTATCGTATTTGTGTTATGCAGCTCTCCAGCAGAGAGATGGAACTTGTAGAGCGAATGCTTAAAGGAGACAGGGTTGCACTCTCTAGGTTAATTACCCTAGTAGAAAGCCGTCATCCATCCGTTCCCGAAGTACTTAAGAAAGTAAACCCCAAAACCGGAAATGCCTATATAATAGGGGTTACAGGTCCTCCTGGAGCAGGTAAAAGCACACTTGTAAACGAGCTTCTAGGTTTCTTTCGAAAAAAGAAAAAAAAACTTGGGGTAATAGCAGTTGACCCATCCAGCCCGTTTACCGGAGGAGCAGTACTTGGAGACAGAATAAGGATGCAAAGCCATACCCTTGATGAAAACATATTTATAAGGAGCTTGGGAAGCAGAGGTAGCCATGGAGGGCTTTCACGTGCCACAAAAGAGATTATAAAACTCTACGATGCCTTTGGAATAGATTACATATTTATCGAAACTGTTGGGGTAGGACAAACCGAACTGGATATAATCAGGGTCGCAGATACGGTTGTTGTTGTACTAGTTCCCGAGGCAGGGGATATAATTCAGACCATGAAAGCGGGACTTACAGAGATAGCCGATATCTTTATAATAAATAAAGCAGATAGAGAGGGAGCAGAGAGACTCTCTAGGGAATTAAAATTCATGATATCCTTAAAAACATCAGAGGATAATTGGGAGACACCCGTTATTCTTACATCAGCACATGAAGGCCGTGGTATAGAAAAGGTAGTAGAGGAGATAGAAAGACACAAAACATTTCAAACGGAAAAAAACCTGTTAAAAGAGAAGAGGGAGAAAAAAAGAGAAGAAGAGTTTTCCCAGATACTCTCAGAAACCATAGAGCAGAGGATATCTGAGAAACTGAAAGGAGAGGAGATAAGAAGAATTGTTGATATGGTTAGAAAAGGAGAATTGGACCCATACGAAGGAGTGCAATTAGTTGCTTCAAAACTGTTTTAACCAGTCAACGGTTTTATTCAGGGGCTTTGGTAGAGTTGGGCCTGTGTACAGCACACAGTGCAATAGCTTAATACAAAAATAAAAAGCGGATAATTATGGACTTCTTTTTTCTAAACTTAATTTTTTTTCCGGTTTTCCTCCTTGCTAACGGTTCAAGCGCGGACAGGAACAACGGCGAATACACAAAAAAACGCTGGGAAATGGTTGAAAACCAAATCCTGTCACGGGGTATAAGAGACTCGAGGGTAATTCAGGCCATGTTAAAAGTTCCAAGACACAAGTTCGTCCCTGAAGACCTTGCTCATCTTGCCTACAGTGATAGCCCAATTCCAATAGGGAAAGGACAGACAATATCCCAACCCTACATAGTAGCTCTCATGACAGAGCTCTTACAGTTAAAAGAGGGAGATAAGGTTCTTGAGGTTGGAACAGGCTCTGGATACCAAACAGCAATACTTGCGGAATTGGGATGTGAGGTTTACACAATAGAGATCATAGATTCGCTCCTTGAAAGAGCCAAGCAACTTTTAGATTCCCTAGGATACCAAAACATACACTACAAGGTTGGGGATGGATACAGAGGCTGGCCAGAGCATGCACCTTTTGATGCCATAATAGTTACCGCTGCTCCAGACCATATACCACAACCTCTTATAGAGCAACTAAAAATAGGGGGAAGGATGGTCATACCGGTTGGTGATCTCTATCAAGACCTTATACTTATCACAAAGACTCAAAGGGGAATTGAGATGAAAACGGTAACCCCTGTTCGCTTTGTACCAATGATAGGAGAGGCTCAAAAAACAAAGGGCCACTAGAGAAAACTCCTCCAGAGCCTCAAAACAATACTAAGGTTTATAAAAACCATCTTTAAGAGTAAAAAAAACAGGCTAAAATAAAACCTTAGTCCAGTTGATTTTTGCTTTAAGAAAACCTATGATGATTAATCAATCCCAGAGGAACCTAAAATGAAAAAGAAACGGGTATTGATAGTAGAGGATGAAGAGGTAGTAGCAGAGCTAATAAAGGCAGTTTTAGAGAGAGAAGGCTTTGATGTTGTTTCCGTACACAGTGGAAAAGACGGATTGGCAAAGATAAAGGAAAACAACTTTGATGTCATACTCTCTGATTTCAACATGCCACAAATGAGAGGAGATGAGTTCTACCTAGAAGTAAAAAGGCTAGGTAAGGACCTGGAGAAAAAGATCATCTTTGTCTCAGGAACGCTAAATGAGTTTATAGCCTCAACAGGAAACAAATTTATAGAAAAGCCCTTTTCAAACAGAGAGCTTGTAGAAGCAGTTAAAGACCTAATAAGCACGTTTGAGGAACAAAGAGCTGAGAACCAGGATAAGGGTAACTTAAACTTAAAAGACTTGATTCTTAAAGCGGAAGAGAAAAACCTCTCGGAAGCAATAAAAGAGCTCTTCTACAGACCACCTTCTATAGAGATAGTTGAAAAGAGAGAAGACCTTATAAAGGCGTATATATCCACAACCGAGAGAGAAGAAAACGCAGTTAGTATATCTAAGCAGGAGATGATATGTAGTTGTAGAGAGAGCTTTCAATATGGAAATATCTGCAAGCACATATTGCTGGTCATATTTCACATACTGTCTCAGGTTGGTGAAGGTGGTAGTGAAACTAAAAAACGTCCAGACTTACAGTATCTCCCCTCTCTATCTGCCTAGAGCTCTCAAGGACAATTGCAGTTGAAGTCTCTCTTTGAACGTTAAGCACAACAACCCTTCCAACAAAGGCTCCTGGAATGGTAATCCCTCCACCTCTATCCGGGTCAAAGGCCATTCGCGGGAGTTTATACACAGAGAACGTATTTCCAGGAACCACATTATCCTCTTCACCAACGTCGATATATACAATGTCACCCCTTCCACTTAACTCAACGTTATTTAGCGTTTCTATAATGCTACCATATAGCCTCTGCTTGCCCTTCTTAAGAACAACCTCTTTTATAAAAGGTTCAGATGGCCTAATCCTTGCACCACGCGTTATTTCCCTAAAAGCGCTTATGATCCTGGCAGAGGACAGGTGTTTTCCCTTAACCTCAACTATCTCAATCTCACCAAGTATAGCAACCTTATACCCTACCCTTCTTCCACTTAGCGGATGAAGAACGGCCTTTGATGTACGAAAAACCGTAAACCTATCACCTGTTCCCACCCCGTCTTCATAACCGATATTAACATAAACCGTATCTCCTTCACCAAGCAGAATCTTTGGAGGTTCTGAGCTTATAATAGTGCCCATATGTTCCCACTCATCAGGAGATATAAATCCCTCATGTCCTCCTCGAGAATAAAAAAATACAGGAGGAGGAGGCTCTACAACCTCCTTAATTGATACCTCTTCTACCCCTGGTTTAATCTTTACAACCGGGAGCTTGGGCACCCTGGGCTTTAGAGAGAGAACCTCACCTGGATATATAAGATTGGGATCATCAATAAAGGGATTAAAACTCCAGAGTCGCGGCCAGAGAAGGGGGTTTTTAAAAAACCTTTTTGATATATTCCAGAGTGAATCCCCAGGACGAACAACGTATACCGTTACACCGTTCTTTGGCTCTGGGGTTTCGCTCTTGGCCAGGACCACTATACCACTTACTATAAAGAGAAAACATGCAACAAAAAGCCTAAAACCCATTCCTCCATCCTCCCGTTAATGTTTTTGTTAAAGCCTCTGGTAAAATTTAACACCTTTTCCAAGTTGTTAAAAGAGCATAAACTTTTATATGTACAATTTATAGTCTATAATAAAACGGTCATGTAACTTAAATTTCTCAATATGCTCTTTTATTATGGAAAGCCTTATTCTGATAAACGTAACATTTAACGAAACCAGAGCCGCAGTTATTGAAAAGGGGGTTCTTTCAGAGCTTTACGTAGAGAGGAAATCAAAGCCACGCATAGTGGGAAACATATACAAGGGTAGAGTTGGAAAGATCATACCGGGTATGCAAGCTGCTTTTATAGATATAGGCTTAGAGAAATCTGGATTTATATCTGTTGAGGATATACATGAAGATGTCTTTTCGGATTTTTTTCTGGAAGAAGATGAACCCCAGACAAGCAAGAAAAAATCACGCCACCCTATTCAGGACATACTAAGAGAAGGACAGGAGGTTCTGGTTCAGGTTTTAAAAGAATCCACAGGAGGAAAAGGAGCAAAGCTCTCTTCTTATATAGCAATTCCGGGCAAGTATCTTGTTCTCTTTGGTACGGTAGATATAGTGGGGATATCAAGGCGCATAGAAGACAAAGAGGAAAGAAAGAGGCTTATTAGCATAATAGAGAAGTACAAACCAAAGGGAATAGGATTTATTGCAAGAACAGCTAGCATGGGAAGGGAAGAAGAGGAGATAAAGCAGGATATGGAGTATCTTATCCGAACCTGGGAAGATATAAAGCGAAGGGCAGAAGAGCACAGAGCCCCTGTTCTCCTATACGAAGAACCAAATCTGTATATAAGGGCAGCAAGAGACCTTGTTTCAAAAGAGATCAGAACCATTATAGTGGACTCAAGGGAGGCTTATGAAGAGATATCAAACTATATATCATCACGCTTTCCAGATTCTGATATAAAACTGGAGCTATATACCGACACCATCCCGCTTTTTGTCAGCTTTGGTATAGAGCCTGAGATAAAGAAGATATTTGAGAAGAAGGTATGGTTAAAATCCGGAGGGTATCTCATAATAGAAGAGACAGAAGCACTTACCGTAATAGATATAAACACCGGAAAGTACCTAAGCGGAAGCAACCATGAAGAGACCATATTTAACATAAACATTGAAGCAGCATCCGAGATAGCAAGGCAGATACGCCTTAGAAACCTTGTAGGCATAATCGTTATAGACTTTATAGATATGAAAAGCAAGCAGAAAAGAGAAGAAGTCTTTAAGACGTTTCTGGGAGCCCTTAAGAGAGATAAGGCCCGTTCGGTAATACTTGATATGTCCCCTTTTGGGGTGGTTCAGATGACACGCCAAAGAACCAGGGAAAGCCTACTGAAGACCCTTGCAGAACCATGTGACCACTGTGGGGGCATGGGCTATGTAAAATCAAGGGAAACCGTATGTTATGAGATAATAAGGGAAATAAAAAGCCTTATGGATAGGCCCAATGTAGGGAGAATTACCCTATACGCAAACCCAAGTGTAGTAGAGACCATAAAAGAACTCGAGGGGGAAAACCTTAAAAAACTTGAAGAAACATACGGGACCAAGATACTTTTTAGCCCCTCGGAACGGGAAGTTACAGATTTTGAGATAAGAGTAGAGCAATAGCCATTATAGCAAATAAGCACTATAATTAATGGGTAATGGTTAAATATCACCTTCCTTTTTTGGTGTTTTTATTCTTTATAATGTTACTTGGATGCAATAAGGAAGAAAACCCAGCTGGTTCAGGATCAGAAGAGGTTCAAGCTACATTAAAAGGGGATACAGACACCTCAATTGACCCCTTAGAAGAAAACAAACCAGAGCCATCTAGAGAGAGTTTAGAAAAGAACCATCCCCCCCAGGTTACCTCTATAAAGATAGTAAGCATCTCAGAAGATACCCCCAGAAAAGGGTTTCGGGCACTTGTGGAAGCAAGGGATATAGATGGGGATGAGATAAGCTTTAGGTACCAGTGGAAGAGAAACGGTGAAATCATACCAGGAGCCATAGGCGAGGTGCTTGAGTGGCAAAGCGACTTTAAAAAAGGAGACACAATCTCAATAGAGGTTATTCCATTTGATGGCAAGGAAGAAGGTATATGGGTAGCTGAAGGAAGTTTTGTTATCCCAAACTCACCGCCGAAAATAGTTTCAATCCCTCCCACAGAGATAAGGGGAGGAAAGCTAATCTACAAAGTGGAGGTTGAAGACCCTGATGGTGATCCGGTTGAGGTTAAAGTTAACAATGCACCCCCTGGGCTTGTTATAGAACCAGCTACCAGGACAATAAAATGGGAAATAGATAAAAGCAAAGCTGGAGAATACGTAATTGAAATAGTTGCAGAAGACAAAGAGGGAGCCAGAGCAATACAGTCAATCACATTAAAGGTCTCTTCGGAAAACCACTAAAACCCGCTTCACCAGTTAAACTAAAACCTTTCTTTCTTTCTGACCCTGTATACCCTTCCCTTCCATCTAACCCCTTTTATCAACACCCTGTATATAGAAACACAGAACAAAACCACAGAGACCCCAGCACCAAACGGATACAGAAAGGCACAGGCCCCCGGGTATCCTCGTTTCTTAAACCTATTCCACTTTCCAATATAAAAAAACCCCAGGACAGAACAAGTAAGAAAAAGCAAAAAAGCTGTTAAAAACTCAGGATTTATAAAGAATAGAAATAACATACATACACACAGAAGGGGTAAAGAGAACCAGAAACAAGATCCCAAGATCGTTTTTAAAACAAGTCCCCACCTGTAATCAGCCAGTATAAAAAGGTTTTTTGTCCACCCCTCAAATATCTCCTTCAGGGATTTATACATCCTGCATCGTACAATACCCTTTCCATATAAGAAAGTGATTCTAAACCCAGCCAGCTTTAACCTCTTTGCCAGGGCTACATCTTCAAGCACCTCATCCCTTATGGCAACGTGTTTACCGACCACCTCATAGGCGGTTCTTTCAACAAGAATAAACTGACCGTTTGCTGCTGCCTCCTCTGTGTTCGGGTCATTAACCACCTCATATACGTAAACAGACTCGAGAAAATCAAAGATGACCGGCTGAATAGCCTTCTCCCAGAAACCCACAAGAACCTGCTCAGGACTAAAAGAAACCATATCCAACCCATTAGAGATACATAGGTTAACCGCTTTTGATATAGCATTAGGGTAGAGTTCTGTATCTGCATCGAGAAACAAAAGCCAATTACCCCTGGCACTTTTGGTACCCGTATAAATGGCATAGTTCTTGCCGGTCCACCCGCACTCAGGAGATTCAACCCTTAACAAACTAACCTCCTTATTGCTCCCTTCTTGCACCTTCTTTACCTGCTCTAAAGTGCCATCGGTTGATCCATCATCAACCACTATAACCTCAAAGTGCTCATAATCTTGATTTAAAACAGATTCCAAGCATCTTTTAATATTCCCTACCTCATTTCTTACGGGAATAACAACGGATACAAAAGGCTTTTCTCCAAACCTATTCATTTTATAGATACAGAATCCACCCGGATAAATGTTAACAACAACAAAAGATTAGATATAATTATCTTAACTGATCAAGGAGGGGCTATGAAAAACAAACTCCAAGAAGGAATGTTTGTAGAGAAAAGGATTCAAACCACACAAGAGATGGCGGCTTCTAGATTCCATGAAAGCTCACCTCGTGTTCTTTCAACCCCTTCACTCATTACATTTGTGCAAACCACCTGTGCAGACCTGATGGCCCCATTTCTTGAGAAGGGGGAAATGGCAGTAAGTACAAGGATCGAGATGAACCATCTAGCCTCAACCCCTATAGGTATGACGGTTACCATAAAGGCAGAAATAATAAAGATAGAGGACAAAAGGATCTACTTTAAGGTAGAGGCCTTTGATGAGGTAGAAAAGATAGCCTCCGGTTACAATGATATGTACATAATAGATGAGGAGAGGTTTGAAAGGGGTATAAAAAGGAAGCTAACTGGTGTAAAGAAGAACCACTCTGGTTATTAAAGGACTACTTAATAAGCCTCCTTATCTCCTCTATTATAGCATCTCTCATTTCCGTTGTGGTTGCACTGCCACCCATATCCCTTGTAAGCACCTCTCCCTTTTCCAGAACCCTTGTTATGGCCTTCTCTATTATACGTCCAGCCTTGCCCTCTCCTATGTAGTTAAGTAGAAGGACCCCCGAAAGGGTTATGGCAATTGGGTTTGCCAGGTTTTTCCCGGCTATATCGGGAGCGCTACCGTGTACCGCTTCGAAAACTGCACATTTATCCCCTATGTTTGCACCTGGGGCAAATCCCAACCCACCTACAAGCCCTGCACATATCTCAGACACTATGTCCCCATAGAGATTCTCAGTAAGTATCACATCAAACCTGTTAGGGTCTAAAACAAGCTGCATGCATGCATTATCAACTATCATCTCCTCATACTCTATTTGAGGAAACTCCCTCGCCACCCTTCTTACGCAATTAAGGAAAAGACCATCGCTTAGTTTCATTATATTTGCCTTATGAAGTACGGTTACCTTTTTTCTTCCCCGCTTCTTTGCAAACTTAAAGGCAAAGTTTGCAATCCTTAAAGATGCCCTTTCTGTAATAACCTTTAAGGTCTCAACAACACCAGGGGCAATTTCGTATTCCAGCCCAGAATAGAGATCCTCTGTGTTTTCTCTCACAACAACTATATCTATATTCTCATATCTAGATTTAGTTCTGGGGAAGCTTTTTACCGGTCTTAGGTTGGCATACAGATCCAGGGTCTTTCTTATGGTTACATTAACGCTTTTAAACCCCTCACCTATAGGGGTACCAATGGGTCCCTTAAGGGCAACTCCGTTTCTCTTAATGGATTCAAACGTTATCTCAGGTAAGATGGCCTGGTATTTTTCCAGAGCCTCTATTCCAGCAGGGACGACCTCCCATTCTATCCTTACACCTGTAGAATCTATGATCCTTCTTGCAGCATCTGTAACCTCAGGACCTATGCCGTCCCCGGGGATAAGAGTTACTCTGTGCGTATTTCCAATACGTGACATTATCCTATAACCCCTAGCTAAGATAAGACTCAAATGGGTATTTTAACCAATATTATTGTAAATCCAAGTTTTTTATGGACACTACCAATCCAGACTACTTTACGATAAAATAGAGTTAACCTTAGGGAGGTAGAGATGCAAACCAAGATAAACAGTCTTTACCACATAGCCATTGCCGTAAGGGATATCGATAAAGCAGAGAAACTCTTTACACAAGCATTTGGTCTTGAGGTTGTACACAGGGAAGTTGTAGAGGAACAGGGGGTTAAAACCTCAATGCTTAAAGCCAAAGAGGGCAAAACTGCAATAGAGCTTATCGAACCACTTAACGAAAGCTCACCAATATCAAAATTTCTGGAAAAAAGAGGGGAGGGAATCCACCATATATGCTTCAGGGTAGAGGATATTGAATCCATACTGAGACACCTTAAGGAGATGGGTATACAGTTAATTGATGAATCACCTCGCCCAGGAGCATATGGAGCAAAGGTAGCCTTTATTCACCCAAAGGCAGTAAATGGAGTGCTAATTGAGCTTGCAGAGTTATCGGAATCCCATAATGAGACAAGCTAACCGTTAAAGTCTGAAAGTACCCACCCGAAAAAGCAAAGCCAAGGAGCTAACCCGTTTCTTCTTTTTTAGCGGTCTTTTCAGATGCCTTGGGTTCTGGGGAATCAATCTGCTTGTTCTCTTCCTTAGGAGGGGTAACATCTATCTCATCCGGCTCCTTTAGGGACTTTTTAAAGCCCTTTATTCCCTTACCCAAAGCGGAACCAAGATCACCAAGCCTGCTTGGTCCAAATATAAGCAGCAGTATTACAAGTATTATAATAAGTTCTCCCCAGCCTATTCCGCCGAACATATTATTCTCCTCTGCCAAAAGCTTACCGAATAGAGTGGCAATGTCAACCTTTTATTTTTTCGCCCGTATATCCGTAACGCTTTAATTTATAGAGCAAAGAACGACGGCTAATACCAAGAAGCTCTGCAGCCTTTGTCCTGTTCCCTCTTGCTTTAAGAAGAGCCTTCTCTATCAATACCCTTTCGAGTCTGTGCCATGCATCTTCAAGGGAGAATGAGTCCAAAACAGGGTCTTCCACTTTAGAGTAGCCTTCCTTTGGTGTTCCAAGGTCAACCGTATCTATTATGTCCGAGTCACTTAGGATCACAGCCCTTTCTATAACGTTTTGAAGCTCTCTTACGTTTCCATGCCAAGGATACGAAAAGAGCTTATCCATAACCTCTACGCTTACACCCCTTATATGACGATTTAGCTTTTCATTGTACTTCTTTATAAAGTACTCAACCAAACAGGGTATATCCTCTTTTCTTTCCCTTAAAGGAGGTATATGAATTGGAAATGCATTTAAACGGTAAAACAAGTCAGCTCTAAATCGTCCGCACTCAATGTCCTTTTTAAGATCTCTAGAGGTTGCTGCAATTATCCTAACGTCTACTTTTATCGGTTTTGTGTTACCTAAACGACGGATCTCCTCTTCCTGAATGGCTCTAAGCAGTTTTGTCTGGAGACCAGGAGAAATCTCTCCCACCTCATCTAAAAAAAGCGTTCCCCCATGGGCCTCCTCAAACAAACCCCTCTTTGTATAGGTGGCACCACTGAACGCTCCCTTTACGTACCCAAAAAGCTCACTCTCAATTAAAGACCCGGGAATAGCTGCACAGTTTACAGCTACAAATGCTCCATCTCTCCTTGGGCTGTTTGAGTGGATGGCACGCGCAATGAGTTCTTTTCCGGTACCACTTTCCCCGGTTAAAAGGACTGTGGTTTTATACTGGGATATTTTCTTTGCCATATCTACAACCCTTCCCATTGCCTCACTCACAAACACTATTTCTTCGAAACCCTCTGCTTTTCCAATCTTCTTACGCAGATAGAGATTCTCTCTTTTAAGCCTCCTCCTTTCCTCAGCCATTCGCATACGGAGAATAAGCTCATCTGGGTTTATGGGTTTGTTTATATAATCATCAGCACCATACTTTACAGCCTTAACCGATGTTTCGACACTTCCATAAGCCGATATCATAATCACTATCGAACTTAGGTCACGGTTTCTAACTTCCCTTAGGAACTCCATACCATCAAGTCCAGGTAACCTTATATCACATATGATAAAATCATAGTTGTTTCCATCATCAATAAGACTTAGTCCCTCATAAGCATTCTCTGCACATTCCACGGAAAACCCTTCGTTTTTAAGGATCAAAGATAAAGTCTCTCTTATTCCCCTCTCATCATCAAGCAGTAACACCTTGCTCATTGCAGTACCCACCAAAAGGAAGAAGGACTTTAAAAGTTGTTCCCTTACCAGATTCACTTTCTACAAGTATCCTTCCACCAAATGACTCAACTATCCTCTGGGAAACAAAAAGACCTAGTCCCGTTCCCTTACCGGGTTCCTTTGTTGTAAAAAACGGGTCAAATATCTTATCCATAATCCCTTCCGGAATACCAGGACCATTATCTTGAACCCTAATTTCGATATCACCGTTAGAAGCAATCCCTGTGGATAACGAAATAACCCCACCGCTACCTACTGCATCCCTTGCATTAAGCATAAGGTTTATTACAACCTGAACGAGTTGATTCGAATCAACCCTTACCCACAGGGGCTCCTTAGAGAGGCAAAAACTTAAACGTATGTTTTTAAAAACACCTTGGTTGCTTAATATCTCCAAGGCACTCTTTACAACCTCATTTACATCTACGTTGCAAAGCTCAAAGCCGCTAGGGCGAGCGTAGTTAAGAAGCATACGAATTATTTTATCAATTCTCTCAATTTCTTTTTGTATGTTAACAAGGAATTCTTTCTTTTTGTCTTCATCCAAAGCGTATCCTCTTCCAAGTACATCTACGTATCCCTTTATAGCGCTAAGAGGGTTTCCTATTTCGTGTGCAATACCTGCAGCTAGCCTTCCTATAGAGGCCAATTTCTCCGAGACAACAAGCTCCTTTTGCGTACGTAGAAGCAACCTGTTTGTCTTCTCAAGCATAAAAAGGCTCTCTTTAATATCTGCTTTGCTCTTTTCAATCTCCTCATACATCCTTCTTAAAGCCATATGTAGCTCCCTTATCTCCCTTACCTCACCCAGATTTAAGTTCTCAGGGAACCTACCCTTACTTATCTCTTCCGTAACCTTTACTAAACCGAGAACCGGTCTTACTATCCTTCGTGAAAGCAGATAGTAACCAAAAAGGGCAATTATCAACAGATCAAGAACAATCCAAGCCGCTATTAACCTCTGGCTCCAGACCACACTTTCCTTTAAAGAAAGAAGTGGCTGGTAAATAAGAATTGCCCCCTTTCGCTCCCCATTCCTTTGAAGAACTGAAGCAACCTTAAATCCCCTGTAAAAGTATAAAGGTGGAAGATTAATTCCCTCCAGACGAACCAAAGTTTTTCCCGTTTTTAAGGCTTCAAGAATTAAGGGATCGTTGATACTTCTATCCCCGTATTCGGAATCAAAACCAAATACCACTTTCCCCTTAGAATCAGCAATAACCCCCCAGGCTCCTTCCTCTAGAGCACCCTGTAGAAAACCTATCCCCTCTTTAATACTAAAACCCCTTACATACATCCCCTCAAAGGCAGCTATTACGGCTTTTACCCCTTCAATCTTTCCCTGGATAGCAAACCTCTCTGTAACCTGAAAGGCAATTACACCTATAAGAAGCATGGAAACAGCTATTAAAAAGATTATGGTAACAAGTATTTCAAACCTGAGCCCTACCTGTCTCAAATTCCCTCTTGTAGTGGTTTTTTCAGAAATTTTATATCCAAAAGAAAAACAAACCAATAGCCCTATAACTATCTAAACAAAAAGGGGTTAAAGTCTATGATAAAATACTTTTAATGCATGTATACATTGATGGAACGGGTTTAACAAAGTTTGGCAAATCAAACCTGGATTTAAAATCTCTCCTTGTTGAAGCAGGAAAGAAAGCGTTAAACCAATCAAGGTATCCTGAACCCGATGCGGTATTTGTGGGAGCAATGAATCCAGAAGAGTTTACAGAAACGGGAAATATATCTACCCTCACCGTAGATGCCCTTGGACTTTCTGGTATCCCATCCATAAGAGTTGAAACAGCCTCTTCTTCAGGGGCGGCTGTGTTTTCAGTTGCCTTTACGGCAGTTGCCTCTGGTATATTCCGAAACGTCCTTGTCATAGCAGGGGAGAAAATGACACATCTTCCAACATCAAGGGTAACAAAGATACTTGCTGAAGTTATAGAAACCCAAGAAAGAGAATCAGGTGCAACCATGCCGGCCCTTGCAGCAATGATAACAAAAGCGTATATGAACAGATATAAAATCTCTAGCGATAAAATGGAGTACATACTTTCATCAATAGCTCTAAAGAACCACTTCAATGGCTCACTAAATCCATACGCACAGTTTCAGAAAAGGATAACCTTAAAGGAGTATAAAGAAAGCAAGATGATTGCGGAACCACTAAGACTCTATGATTGCTCCCCTATAACAGATGGTGCAGCAGCCCTGGTTCTAACAAGGGAAAGAACAGATATACGCGTTGCAGGAATAGGACAGGGAACTGATACCCTTGCTCTAAGACACAGAGACTCTATCACCCACTTTATGGCAACCCGTATTGCAGCAAAGACCGCTTATGAGATGGGAGGACTTAAACCACGGGACATAAACTTTGCTGAAGTACACGATGCGTTTACAAGCTTTGAAATCATAAACTCAGAAGACCTTGGGTTCTTTGAGGAAGGAAGAGGGTGGGAGGCTGTTGTGGATGGGGTAACCCATATTGACGGACCATTTCCTATAAACCCATCGGGTGGACTAAAATCAAGGGGACATCCGGTAGGGGCAAGTGGACTTGCTCAGATCGTTGAAACCATAAGACAGATGAGAGGAGAAGTTGATTCCAAATGTCAGGTGGGGAAAACAGATATAGCACTTACACACTCAATCGGCGGAATTGGAAACAACAATTTTGTGGTAATTCTGGAAAGGGTTAGAGAAAGAATAAAACCCACAAGAAAGACCGCTGGCTATAACCTTCCAATTCATATAACGAGAATAAAAGGGCCCCACGATCAGGAGATCAAAGTGAATGAAACAGAGGGTTTTATAGAGACATTTACCACCTTACATGTTACCCCGGAGGGTTTTCCTTCCCCATTAATCCTTGGTCTTGTAAAACTTAAAGAGCAGAATACAAGGATTATTGCCAGAGCCATGTTTCTTGGTAAGTACAAGATAGGAGAAAGGGTTAAGGTAGAGAGAGAAGACAACCTCTACCTGTTTCGAAAAGAAAATATAACAGAGAAGGTAAAATACTATTTTCGCTCCATTACCAGGAAACTGCTTAAACACATACGCTAACATCAAAAACAATCAGGAGGATCAATACAGGGTTCAAACTCTTCCTGATTGCTGTGGTCTAAAGCCATACCGTATCTATGACCAAGCTCATGCTTCCAAAAGGACAGATCCCCACAGCTTCCTATTCCCCTTTCAGCAATTATTATCAAATCACTTGAGGGGTAAAAGATACCAGAACATACATCCCTATCCACAGCATCACACTCAAAGTTTCTGGGGACAACAAAGACTCTGAGTTCTGAGAGAGGTGGTACTAAAGTCCCATCATCTAACCTAAATTCCTCAAAACCTATGGCTGCACCCCTCTCGAACTGACAATCTAAAAAATCCACAGCATCTTCATCAAGCAAATTAACTATTGTGTCTGCATCCAAACCCACGTCCTCTCTAATGGCAACCTTTATGCCATAGAAAGGTGTTTGTAGATTATAGTTCTGGGTTAGGGCATCCTCAAGTGTAATTTTGGAGTCAGGACCCTCTATAATGGACTCAAGCTCACCATCACAACCCAAACCAGAAACAATTAAAACACAGAAGACAAGGTATCCCAAGGCCTTCATTAAACTCCTCCTCGGTTAAAATAGCTCTATATTTTACATTCACAAACTTCCAAAAAAAAGTTATGGTAAAATAAAGACGGTATGAAGCACATAATAAGAAACTGGGTTCATATTCCAGGACTACACTGTGGCTCTACCGCTCTAAGGGACACGGTAACCTACTATGGATACAGGTTCTCAGAGGCACTTTGCTTTGGTCTGGGTGCAGGTTTGGGCTTCTTTTATATGAAAGCAAAGAATCTAAACCCTACAAGGATTATACATCTTAGAGGACACGGAATGGAACCCAACTTTTTTAGCCTGATAAATAAACCGACCCAATGGAAATACGAAGAGAACGAAAACATCGCCCTTGATATACTGAAGGAATACATAGCAAATGACATCCCTCTTTTAATACAAACAGATATCTATTACCTAGATTACTATAGATCCTCTACCCACTTTCCCGGACACGTTGTATCCGTATGGGGTTATGATGATGAAACCCAAACGGTTTTTCTAGCTGATACCGGCTTTGAAGGACTCCAACCCATATCCTACGAGAGCCTTAAAAGGGCAAGAACCTCAAAAGCACAGCCCTTTCCTCTGGAAAACAACTGGTTTGAGGTAATACTAGACAAGCCAATCCCCCCTCTAAAAGATATAATTCCAGAAGCCATACGTAAAAACGCAAAATCAATGCTTGAAGGGGTAAGAAGCCCCAGAGGTGAGTCAAGTGTAAGAATGATAAAGGTATGGTCAGATGAGCTTCCTGAATGGGAAGAGGCCAGCGATTGGAAATGGTGTGCCAGATTTGCGTATCAGGTAATAGAGAAAAGAGGAACGGGTGGTGGTGGCTTCAGATGGATTTATAGAGACTTTCTTCGGGAAGCAGAGGAGATAATTCCAAATCTAAAGGAACTCGGGCTCTCAGAAAAAATGGATACACTTGGGCACATATGGAGTGAGTTGTCTAGGGTGCTTAAACAGATTAGCGAGAGCGAAACACCGAGGAGCTTGTTTAAGAAGGCATCATCAATGGCAAGGGAAATCTGGGAGCTGGAAGGAGAATTCTACTTAAACGTCCTCTCCAAACTACAGTAGGCAGGAAATGCAAGAGATAAAACTCATCCTCTTTGATATAGATGGAACCCTGCTTGTATCAGGCGGCGCCTCTATAAGGGCTATAAATCGCGTTTTTAAAAATATGTTCGGTATTGAGAATGCCATGGAGGGAATAAAACCCGACGGGAAAACCGATCCTCTGATTCTTAGGGAACTTTTTATGAAAAACCTAAAAAGGGATTTCTCAAAAGAGGAGGCAAATAGGGTATTTAAAGAATACCTATCTTTTCTTGAGAAGGAAATAGTAACATCTAAAAGCCTTAGGATAATGCCTGGAATTACACAACTAATAAAGACCCTCTCACAAAAACAAGATACAGCAATTGGCATTGCCACAGGCAATATAGAAGAAGGAGCCAGAATAAAGCTTAGGCACTCTGGGTTAGAACATTTCTTCAGGTTTGGAGGTTTTGGTTCCGATTCCGAAAGCAGAGAGAAGCTTATCCGGATAGCTATAGAAAGGGGAAGGAAACTATTTAACCACACAAGAAGGGAGAGGGTATTTGTAGTTGGTGATACACCCTTTGACATAATCAGTGCAAAAGCAGTAGGAGCAGAGGTCATTGCTGTTGCAACTGGCTCCTATACGGTTGAGGACCTAAAAAGATACAAACCCCACTTCGTGTTTAAAAACCTCTCCCAGATAGAAGAAGTTATAAGAGTATTTGGATAAGCTATATAACACGCCTTAATACAGAACTCAATCTCTCATAATCGTCTTTAAAGAGCCTTGCAAGGCTTTTCCCTACCCTTATAACGTAGTCTGTATCGTTTCCCCTTGCTTCCTGAGAGTAGCGAATAGCTGAAATTATAAGCTCATCAACGGGTATGTTGGGAGAAGAGATAATTATTCTCAAGAAGAAATCCTCTGATGTAAGCTCCTTTACCTCTTCCCTTGTACATTCGTAAACAAAGGAATGTATAGTAGGCGGAATAGGAGGAAGTGAAAAAACAACTCTTTCTTTTTCCAGATAAGCTATGGTAAGCACATGAAACTCTGTCTTTAAAAGCTCAAATATCTGGGGTTGTGCCTGTTTTAACTCCTTTAAGCTCATTCCATAGGTTTCAGGCCTTCTTCCTGGCTCCTTGCTTTCTGTAATTATCTCGTAAACCACTCCATAGACAACCGGATTGGAATCGGTTTTCACAAAACAACCAAAGCAGGGAGACTCCCCTATGTTTTTAGAACGTGCAATAAACCTTCTTGTGCTTGACTCTACAACCTCACCAACGTAGTTTGTCAAATCCTTGGTCCCCTTTTAGACATTCCTTTTCTAGAGACGGTTACCTTAAATCCAGACCTTACCAGAGCCTCTCTTATTAGCTCAAAGAAAAACTCTCTGTCCTTTGCCCTTACAACTGCCTGCTCATGGGCTTCACTAAGAGATACTGGATATCCTCCTCCCTTCTTTGCCTGATCAAAAACAACGGAGTGAACAAGTTCCAAGAGACCTCTATCCTCCACAACCCACCTTGGAACCTCAATCCTTACAATCTCTTCCCCAACGTTTAAATAAAAGAAATGCACGCAGTGCTCACCATAGTAATCCAGTATCTTTGAAGAGCTCTTAAAAACCACAGACCTCTCACCAGGATTTAAGACTCTAGAGAATAAAACCCTATCCGTTACCTCCTCAATGGAAGCACATGGTAGCTCCGGAAGATCAGTATAAGGGCATTGATTACAGTAACTTACCCTATCAGGACACAGACCAACGCGCAAGGCATTTATAACATCTGTGCCACCTGGAAAACTGATATAACCTGCTACAGGAACCCTAAATGTCCTTAGCCTCTCCAACACATTGATAAACGGTTTGATAATCTCATTCTTAAAATCTTCAGGTGTTCCCTCAAGCCTCCACAATATAAGGGTACCATCGAAAAGGGCAACAGAGTTCTCTCTGTTTTTACACTCCTCCACCAGTCTTAAAACCTCTTTAAACTCCATCAACGTTCTCTTCTCCGAGATTACTGTAGCATCCGCAGGAACCTTTCTGCCATCCCATGGGATAAACCTATCCTCATCTTTGTAAAAGAAACTCGGAAAGGAACTGAGCCTAGCTCCAGCATCGGCTCCGTACTGCAAAAACACAGAGCCTATGTTTATCAGATAACACGGAAGAGCTTCGTTTCTATCAGGGAAAATCTGTGAGCCGTCTGATGCAAAGACCTTATAATCTGGAGGACACGGGGGAAGAGGATAGCTTCTGTTAAGAGGTTCAAAAAAATCGGCTACAAGCCAAGAGGTTTTGCTAAGGTTTACCTTCCGAGAGAGCTCATCCCAGGATTCAGCTTTAAGATTAAGCTCTTTTAGGGCAACTCCTAACTTCTTTAAGAACCTCTCCTCGTGCTCTTTCTTTTCCCTGATCATGCTGTTTATTTGGGATTTTAGAAGGGAGAAGTTAAGCATATCAAAAATAGTATGGCTTTAATAAAGAAAAAAGGCAAGCTTCCCTTACGGGGAGCTTGCCTTTTAGAGTAGCAGTTAGCCTAGCCAACCCTGTTTGCTAAAACTCTCCCATTCCAGGAGGCATTGCTCCCGGACCAATGTCCTCTTTCTTCTTGGGTTTTTCTGCAACCAGAGCCTCTGTTGTTAACAGGAGTCCTGCAACACTTGATGCATTCTGTAGTGCTGTTCTTGCAACCTTGGCAGGGTCAACTATACCAGCCTCAACAAGATCACAGAACTCAAGCCTTGCAGCATCAAAACCAAAAGCACCCTTCCCCTCCTTAACCTTCTCAACCACTATCGAACCATCCCAACCAGCATTGTTTGCTATCTCCCTTAAGGGCTCCTCAAGTGCCCTCTTAACTATATTAACCCCTGCCCTCTCTTCATCGTCCGCACCTTCAAACTCATCAAGTGCCTTTATGGCTCTAATAAACGTAACACCTCCACCGGGAACTATCCCCTCCTCAACCGCAGCCCTTGTTGCATTAAGCGCATCCTCTACCCTTGCCTTCTTCTCCTTCATCTCCGCCTCAGTGGCAGCACCAACCCTTATTACAGCAACACCACCTGCAAGCTTTGCCAGCCTCTCCTGCAACTTCTCCCTGTCATACTCACCAGTTGTCTCCTCAATCTGAACCTTTATCTGCTTTATCCTGGCCTCTATATCACTCTTCTTACCAGCACCACCCACTATCGTTGTATTATCCCTGTCTAT
>BEIN01000023.1 GCA_002898375.1 bacterium HR37
GGAGGCGTATGTTGAGAACTTAAAGCCCTTTGTATGGTCAAATCTCTCTACCGCTCTCATCAAACCAACATTTCCCTCCTGAATTAGGTCAGAAAGTGGAAGAGAACGACCCATATATCTTTTTGCTATGCTTACAACGAGCCTTAAATTCGCCTTTGCAAACCTGTCCTTTAACTCTTTTGCTTTATCTGAATAAACCTTCATATAAGCATTCAGTCTGTCTATACGTCTAGAAATCTCTTCCAGTTTTCTTCTATTCTTTTCGCTTTTGTGACCATTCTTCTTAATAAGAGCCTGCTTGGATTTCATAAGCTTATTAATTACCGCTTTTATCTCTCGCACCTTTGCTTCACATTTTTTTATCTTAGCCGAAACCTCTATCTCCTGTTTTGGTGTAAGAAGGGGTTCAGCCGCCATGTCTTTAAAATAGGCATAAAGGAGCCTAAACTGCTCATCTGGAGTCCACTCCTCTTCTTCCCTAATCTCTCCCTGAGGCTCACCGAGATCAAAATCAAATCCTAATCCATCTGAATCAAACATTAAATCGTCTTCTTTTATAACACTAATCCCTGATGAATAGCCTCCCCCCTTATCTTGGATATATTCCTCAAGCTCGTCCTCTGATGTTCCTCCTTCAAACTCCATGTACTTTATCTCCATTGCCGTCCCTTCCCTCTCTTTGGTTTTTGAAAAACACAAAAACTGCTATTAGAAAAACACTTTGAAACGATTAAGATATATACCAAAACAGCCAAAAGCTACCCTTGCATTTACCTGGTTAATACCCAACACCCCATTAAGAACCCTACTTTCTATGGACTTTAACATCTCAACATAACCTTTCTGAAAGAGGAAAAGATCATCAACCCCATTGCTACAAAGTTCTGTAGCCTTAATTCCAAAATCCAAAAGCCCTTTATAAAAATCCCTTATAGACTTTAGGTATCTCTTTTCCAAATAAAGCAAAAAATCCTTCTGACCCTCTAAAAACTCAATGCCTGCTCCCCAAAGTGGCAAAACAGACTCCCCCTCAATATCCCTTATTTGCCTGCTTTCCTCTTTTCCCCCACCTGGAATCCCTCTATTAGATACATCCTCAGCCATCTCTTCCGTTCCTCCAAAGAAATACCCAATATGGCACCAACAAATATTAAGTTATGTATACATATTTGTCAAGGTTTTTCTTCGCAGTTGCAAACACAATTTTAGCCATAATTTCCCCAGAATTTTAACAAAAAAGCAACCAGAGCAGGCTTTTTTACGCACTAGCTAATACCCACTGAACCTTAGCACAAAAGCCTCTTCCAACCCCTCTTCTTTCCGTAGGATCTGAGCAAGTGCAGTTGCTTCCTTAATCGTCTTAAATCTACCAACCCTTACCGTATTCCACTTACTACCCTCAACTGAATTGCTAAAGGTAATATAGGCATCGTACCCCCTTTCTTTTAGCCTGTCTATAAGCTTAAAGGCTCTTTCGATCTCATGATCCCTAAATGCACCAACCTGAACAGTATATAAAAAGCCAGATTCCGCAAAAACACCTTCTTGAACTGAACCCAACTGGGCAGATTCCCCCTCAAAAGAGGACCCGGGATTATCAACCAGTGGTTTAGAAGAAATATCCTTTTCCCCAGGGGTTTCTGCCCTATTATTGGTAGCATGGACATTTATCTTAGTAGTAACCTCAGTCTCAGTAGAGCCTACGAATTCTTTACGCTCCTTACCCGTACCCCTGTGTTTACCCAACTTAACTCCAGAGTAACGAGTTACAATCTCTCCTCCAAGAAACACACCTACACAGAAAACAACAAGAAAGAAAAAAATCCTACGGAAGGAACGTTTCTTCCTGCTATCATCGGGTACCACAATAAGTCTTGGTTTCATCCTTACCATATAAAATCACCCAATAACTATTATAAAATAGCCTTTACCTTTTATACAAAACCCTGTTCAGGTAGTATTTTTATTAGGTAATGAAAGGGTCTGTTATAACGATAATAGGTGGAGGTCTTGCCGGATGTGAAGCAGCCCATCAGGTAACAAGATTTGGGCTTAGGGTAAAGCTGTTTGAAATGAGGCCCAAGAAACCAACACCAGCTCATAAAACCCACTACCTAGGGGAGCTTGTTTGCAGTAACTCTCTTAAGTCAGACTCCTTGGAAAATGCCAGTGGAATACTAAAAGAGGAGATGCGAAGGCTAAGTTCCATAGTAATAGAAGCTGCAGATCAAAATAGGGTTCCAGCTGGTAAGGCACTAGCTGTTGACCGTGAAGGCTTTTCACGATATCTAACCAGTAAGATAGAGAAAAATCCCCTTATAGAGATTGTAAGAGAGGAAGTACAAAGAATACCTGATCACCTAGATAGCCCCTTAATCATAGCTACAGGACCTCTAACCTCAGATCCCCTATCAGAGGATATTAAAAGATTGACAGGTTCATCACATCTTTACTTCTATGATGCTATATCTCCGATAGTAGATGCCGATACCATAGACTATTCTAAGGTGTTTCGAGGCTCAAGATACGGAAGAGGGAAAGAAGAAGAAGGAGATTACATCAACTGCCCTTTAAATGAGGAAGAATACTACAGATTTGTAGAAGAACTAATAAAGGCAAAGAAGGTTGAAACAAAAGATTTTGAGAAGGCAATATACTTTGAGGGATGTCTCCCAATAGAGGTAATGGCAGAGAGGGGAAAAGACACACTGAGATTTGGTCCAATGAGACCGGTTGGGTTAGTTGATCCAAAGACAGGAAAAACACCTTTTGCGGTGGTTCAGTTAAGAATGGAAAATAAAGAAGGAACCATGTACAACATGGTAGGGTTTCAAACAAAGCTTACCTATCCAGAACAGAAAAGGGTATTTAGAATGATACCGGGCCTTGAGAACGCTGAATTTATGAGATATGGGAGTGTACACAGGAACACATACATAAACTCCCCCAAGCTCCTCTATCCCACACTTCAATTCAGAAAGAACGAGCTGATTTTCTTTGCCGGACAAATAGTTGGGGTTGAAGGCTATGTAGAATCTGCAGCAATGGGTATAGTAGCAGGAATAAACGCGGCAAGAATTGCACTTGGACAAAAGCCCGTTGTTCCACCACCCGAGACTGCAATCGGTTCTCTAATACGATATATCACAGAGAGCCATACAAGTGATTTCCAACCCATGAATATAAACTTTGGTTTATTTCCGCCTCCTCCACACGGCATACCGAAATCCAGGAGCCGAAGCTTTATTGTAGAAAGAGCCCTAAGCAGCATAAAAGAATTTAAAACTCAATTGAAATACTATTCAAATTAGAATAAATAATGGTATTATTCTATATCTTCTTTAACAAGAATTAAGGGAAGTTATGACTTTTCAGGATGTAATTCTAACACTTGAAAGATTCTGGGCAAAGCAGGGTTGTATAATCCTACAACCCTACGACCTAGAGAAGGGAGCAGGAACCTTTCACCCGGCAACCTTTCTTAGATGTCTTGGACCGGAGCCATGGCGTGCAGCCTATGTAGAGCCTTCAAGAAGGCCTACCGATGGACGATACGGTGAGAACCCAAATAGACTTCAACACTACTACCAGTTCCAGGTTATAATAAAGCCTTCTCTGGACAATATACAAGAAATTTACTTAGAAAGCCTCAAAGCCCTGGGGATAGACCCACAAGAACATGATATCAGATTTGTAGAAGATGACTGGGAATCACCAACGCTAGGCGCCTGGGGGCTTGGATGGGAAGTTTGGTTAGATGGTATGGAGATCACCCAGTTTACCTACTTTCAGCAGGCAGGGGGATTTGACCTTAAGCCTGTTTCGGCTGAAATTACCTATGGAACAGAAAGGATAGCGATGTATCTTCAAGGAGTTGAAAACGTCTTTGAGCTTGAATGGACAAAGGGAATAACATATGGGGAAATACACCACAGAACAGAAGTTGAGTTCTCAAAATACAATTTTGAAGAGTCAAATCCTGAAATGCTAAGAGACCTGTTTGAGAAATTTAAGGCTGAATGCGAAAGGTTGGTAGATAAAAAGCTCCCGCTCCCGGCCTATGATTACTGTTTAAAGTGCTCACACGTGTTCAATCTGCTAGATGCACGTGGAGCCATTGGGGTTACAGAAAGAGCCAACTACATAGGAAAGATAAGAACACTTGCAAAGATGTGTGCAGAGGCATATCTCAAGGAAAGAGAAGAGATGGGGTTTCCCCTTCTCAAAGAAAACCCATGGAGAAAGAGCTAATACTAGAGATAGGAACAGAAGAGATACCAGCAAGGTTTCTTGGAGAAGCAATAAGGAACCTTGGTTTGATTGCAGAACAAGAGCTAAGAAACGCTTCTCTTTCTTACAATACAATACACACCTATGGAACACCAAGGAGGCTTACTCTTAGAGTAACGGGTCTTTTGGAAAAGCAAAAAGACAGAATAGTAGAAATACTTGGCCCACCTAAAAGGATAGCTTTTGATGAAAATGGGGTTCCCACAAAAGCCGCACTTGGTTTTGCCAAATCCCAAGGGGTGGATGTAGAGGATCTGGTTATTGTAGAGCGTGAGAAGGGGGAAGTTGTAGCTGTAAGAAAAACAATAAGGGGGGAGAAAACAAAGGAACTTCTTAAAAAGCTAATTCCCCAGATAGTACTTTCCATCCCGTTTAAGAAATCGATGAGATGGGGAAACGTAGATATCTCTTTTGTAAGACCCATAAGATGGATTCTAGCGGTATACGATGGAAAAACCATTCCATTTGTTATAGGGGATGTTAAAAGCGGAGCAACCACAAGAGGGCACCGTTTCATGTCTGCCAAACCGTTTCGTATAAGAACATGGGAAGAATATGTAGACACCCTTGGAAAGAACTTTGTGGTGCTGGATCAAGATACAAGGAAAGAAACCATAAAGAAAGAGATAAACAAACTTGCAGAGAACATAAACGGTAAAGTTCAGGAAGACGAAGAGCTGCTTGATACAGTTACCCATCTTGTTGAGTTTCCCGTCGTACTTATGGGAAGCTTTAGCAGAGAATTTCTTGAGTTACCAAAAGAAGTGCTTATAAGTGTTATGAGAAACCATCAAAAGTACTTCCCTGTGTTTAGTGCAACTACAAATCCCCAAGGTTATGAACTCCTTCCGTACTTTATATTTGTATGTGGAACTCCTGTTAAAGACCCGCAAATTGTTATAAGTGGAAACGAAAAAGTAATCAGGGCAAGATTTACAGATGCAAAGTTCTTCTTCGAAGAAGACACAAAAACCCCGCTTTCCAAAAAGATAGAGAAGCTAAAAGATATGGTATTTCTCTCCGATCTTGGCACCTACTACGATAAGACACAGAGACTAGAAAAACTTGTAACCTATATTGGGAAAACCCTTGGCCTTCAAGAAAATCAGTTAAAAGAGCTAGAAAGAGCCGCAGTTCTTTCGAAAGCAGATCTTGCTACTCAGATGGTGTTTGAATTCCCAGAGCTTCAGGGAATAATGGGTAAATACTACGCACGTATCTCCGGGGAAACTGATCTGGTTGCAAAAGCCATTGAAGAACAGTACATGCCTACCTCCCGTGAAGGGAAATTACCAGAAACGTTAGCAGGAGCAATTCTTAGCATATCTGATAAAATCGATAATATCTCGGCATGCTTTATACTGGGTCTTACCCCAACAGGAACATCAGATCCATACGCGTTAAGACGTCAAGCAATTTCACTTATAAACATAGTTTTAAGCAAAGAACTAGACCTAGACCTTGAAAAGGTATTTCGCCATTCACTTGAGCTGATTACAAGTCAGTTTAAAAACAACGAATTAAGAGAAAGAATGGATGAGACCCTTAAATCAGTAATGGATTTTATAGCAGAAAGATTAAAAAACCTTCTTGTTTCTGAAGGATTCTCCCAAGATGTAGTTGACGCTGTAGTTGCCACTGGATTCAGCAACATAGTTGAATCCAAAAAGAAAATAGAGGCCTTAGAGGAGTTTAGAAGACTTCCTGAGTTTAACCCACTTGCAATTGCATTCAAACGTGTGGTAAATATAGTAAAAGGACAACCAAGAGGCAAGGTTGAAGAAACTCTTTTAGTTGAACCCACAGAGCATCTACTTTATCAGGCCTTCTTAGAGGCAAAAAAGAGCATAGATGAGAAAATATCAGAAGGCAGGTATAAGGAGGCTCTTATTCAGATGAAAGCTCTTAAAGAACCAATAGATAGATACTTTGATGAGGTACTTGTAATGGATAAAGACAGTAGAATCCGGAAAAACAGATTATCAATGCTCTGGGAAATACGTGATCTCTTTTTTAAGATAGCAGACTTCTCAAAAATAAGTACATAACATAAAAAGGGAGAACTGTTACTATGGCTACTGGGATCAAAAAACATAAGGAAAACAAAATTAAGGCCAAGAAAAAAGCAAAGAAATACGTTTATTTCTTTGGCAATGGAAAGGCCGATGGAACAGGAACAATGAAAGATCTACTCGGGGGGAAGGGGGCAGGATTGGCTGAGATGACAAGAATTGGCATTCCAGTTCCCCCGGGATTTACAATCTCAACCGAGGTTTGTCGGATATTCTATGAAAACAAAAGAAAGCTCCCAAGCACAATTGTTAGGGAAATAGATGAGAATCTGGCAAAACTGGAGAAGATAACCGGAAAGAAATTTGGGAGCACAAACGATCCCCTCCTTGTTTCGGTTCGCTCTGGAGCAAAGTTTTCAATGCCTGGTATGATGGATACAATCTTAAACCTCGGTCTTAACGATACCAGCGTTGAAGGACTTGCACTAAGCACCAACAACCCCAGATTTGCCTGGGATGCCTACAGAAGATTTATTCAGATGTTTGGTGATGTCGTACTCAAAATCGATAAAGAAAAATTCGAACAGATCCTAGAAAAGGTAAAGAATAAGTATGGGGTCAAACAGGACATTGAACTTGGGGTAGAAGCTCTTAAAGAGGTTGTTTCAGAATACAAAAAGCTTGTTAAAGAGATAACGGGTAAGGAATTTCCACAGGACCCCAGAACTCAACTCTACATGGCAATAAACGCTGTATTTCTTTCTTGGAACAATCCAAGAGCTGTTTTTTACAGAAAGCAGTACGGAATCCCAGATGATCTTGGTACAGCAGTAAATGTTCAGACAATGGTTTTTGGAAATAAGGGAGAGAAATCAGGTACCGGAGTAGGATTTACAAGGGATCCGGCAACCGGAGAAAAAATCCTTTATGCAGAGTACCTTACAAACGCTCAAGGAGAGGATGTCGTAGCCGGCATAAGAACGCCCAAGCACATAGAAGAGCTTGCAAGAGAGATGCCAGAGGTATATAAGGAACTGGTTAAAACCGCAAAAATCCTTGAAAAACACTTTAGAGATATGCAGGACTTTGAGTTTACCATAGAAGAGGGCAAGCTATACATACTTCAAACAAGAAACGGCAAGAGAACAGGAATAGCTTCAGGGAAAATTGCCTATGATATGGTAAAAGAACGTCTTATCACAAAAGAGGAAGCCCTTCTCAGGGTAGAACCACAACACCTAGAGCAATTCCTCTTTCCGATCTTTGATCCAAACGAGAAGAAAAACTTTAAGCAAATTGCAAAGGGACTTGCAGCATCTCCAGGTGCCGCTGCCGGACAGGTTGTATTTGATGCAGAGACAGCAGTTAAATGGAGTAGGGAGGGAAAACGTGTAATCCTCGTTAGAAAAGAGACAAGCCCGGATGATATACACGGTATGGCAGCCTCTCAGGGAGTACTAACCGCAAGGGGAGGGCGAACAAGCCACGCTGCAGTTGTAGGCAGGCAGATGGGTAAGGTGTGCGTAGTCGGAGCCGAAGAAATAGTTGTAGATGAGGAATCAAGAAGCTTCAGTGTAGGTGATACCGTGGTGAAAGAGGGAGATTACATATCTATAGATGGTTTTGAAGGTAAAGTGTACCTTGGGGATATACCTGTTATCTCCTCAGAGGTCATACAGGTAATAGAGGGAAAACTTCGTCCGGAGGAATCTGAAAAATACAGAATCTTTTCCACCATACTCAAATGGGCAGATAAGGTAAGAAAGCTTGGGATAAGAACGAACGCCGATATACCAAAGGATGCGGAAATAGCCTTAAAGTTGGGAGCAGAGGGGATAGGGCTCTGCCGTACCGAACACATGTTCTTTGCAGAAGATAGGATACCTCTTATGCAGGGAATGATTCTTGCAAGAACCCCCGCGGAAAGAGAAGAATTTCTTGACAAGCTTTTACCAATGCAAAAGGAGGATTTCAAGGGCCTTTTCCGTGCTATGAATGGATACCCGGTTACGATAAGACTTCTGGATCCTCCACTTCATGAGTTTTTACCCAAGCGTGAGGAACTCATGGTAGAAATAAAGGAGCTTGAACTAACAGGTGGTGACCCTAAAGTACTTGAGGAGAAGAGAAGACTTCTAGCAAGGGTTGAGGAACTTCACGAATTTAACCCCATGCTGGGATTCCGCGGGTGCAGACTTGGTATTCTCATGCCAGAGATCAGCAGAATGCAAACCCAGGCTATAATGGAGGCAGCGTGCGAGGTTTCTCAGGAAGGCATAAAGGTGATTCCGGAAATAATGGTTCCACTTGTAGGTATGCTTACCGAAATAAAGGCTCAAAAAGATATAATCGTTGAGGTAGCCGAAGAGACAATCAGAAGATACGGAAAGCGCATAAGATACCATGTTGGTACAATGATTGAGGTTCCAAGAGCAGCTATAACAGCAGATGAGATAGCCAGGGAAGCCGAATTTTTCTCTTTTGGTACAAACGATCTCACCCAAACGGTTTTTGCGTTTTCCCGAGATGATGCTGGAAAGTTTATAAAACACTATATGGAGAAGAAAGTAACTCTAAACGGAAAAGAGGTAGAGATTCTGGATAAGGATCCGTTTTCCACCCTCGACGTAAAGGGAGTAGGAGAGGTAATAAGGATTGCCATTGATAAAGGAAGAGAAACAAGGCCCAACATAAAACTGGGGATATGCGGAGAACACGGTGGAGACCCTGATTCCATTGAATTCTGCCACAACTTAAAAATGGATTATGTAAGTTGTTCTCCCTACAGAGTACCGATTGCAAGGCTTGCTGCAGCTAGGGCAGCACTAAAGGAGAAGGAAAAAGAAAAAGCAACTTAGTGAGAGTCACCCAAAGGCACAGCTACTCTCCTAATTGCTAATCCCTTTCCGCTATCGGGGTCTAAGTCTATTATAACCCCATGAAGCCAGATATCTTCTCTGGCAGGCTCAAATTTCTGAGGCATAAGGGTAAGGAACCTGGTTATAACCTTTTCCTTATTCATACCTATTACCGAATTCATAGGTCCTGTCATTCCTATATCCGTTATATAAGCAGTACCATTTGCAAGTATCCTTTCATCTGCTGTTTGGACATGAGTGTGGGTTCCAACAACTGCGCTTACCTTACCATCAAGGTACCATCCCATAGCAATCTTTTCAGAAGTTGCCTCTGCATGAAAATCAACAATTACGATATTGGTTTGCTTACTTATCTGCTCCACAAGATCCGAAGCAGTAAAGAAAGGATGGTCATAAGAGTCCATAAAAAGATTGCCACACAGGTTAATAACCCCTATCTTATATCCAAGCGCAGTCTCAAAAACACCGTATCCATTTCCCGGGGTAGACCTAGGAAAGTTTGCAGGGCGAAGAAGCCGTGGTTGATTCCCTATATAGGGAATGATTTCTTTCCTATCCCATATATGGTTTCCAGAGGTAAGCACATTAATACCACAGTTAAGGAGAAACTCAACAAGCTTTGGTGTAACCCCCTTTCCCCCAGCAGCATTCTCACAGTTTGCTATAACAAAGTCTACCTCATTTTCCCTAACCAGATTAGGTAAAAGAGAGGATACAGCTTTTCTACCGGCTTCGCCGAAAATATCACCTATAAACAAAATACGCAGCCTCTTGCTATACTCCACCATTTTAGTTTAAGAAAAGAAAAACACAAAAGAGCCAATCTGCAAACAACCCAGCTCAAACCTTTAGCCGGCTAATTTGCATACGCTGTTGCCCTTACTTCCCTTATAACCGTAACCTTTATCTGTCCGGGATAAGCAACCTCTCTTTCTATCTTTTTTGCAATCTCATTGGATAGGAGAACTGCCTCTTCATCGTTTACCTTTGAACTCTCAACTATAACCCTTACCTCCCTTCCTGCCTGAATAGCATAGCACTTCTCAACTCCACGGAAAGAGCCTGCTATTCTCTCAATCTCCTCAATCCTTCTTACATAAGCCTCATATGTTTCTCTCCTTGCCCCAGGTCTTGCAGCTGATATAGCATCTGCAGCCTGAACAAGTATGGCCAAGATAGATTGAGGATTTGGATCATGGTACTTAGCCACGGCCTCTACAACTTCTGGTGGCTCTCCGTACTTTCGTACAACCTCTTCACCTATCTCCACATGGGAGCCCTCAACCTCGTGATCAAGGGCCTTTCCTATATCGTGAAGCAAACCGGCTCTTCTTGCAAGCTTTGTATCAAGACCAAGTTCGGCAGCCATTATACCGCAGATAAAGGCAACCTCAAGTGAATGGCTCAAGATGTTTTGGGAATAGCTTGTTCTGTACTTGAGTTTACCCACAAGCTTTATAAGCTCGGGATGCATATTGTGAGCTCCTATATCAAATACAGCCTCTTCACCAGCCTTCTGTATCTCCTTTTCAATTTCGTTCTCGACCTCAGATACAACCTCCTCTATCCTTGCAGGATGTATCCTGCCATCAGCAATAAGCCTCTCAAGTGCGATTCTTGCAATCTCCCTTCTTATAGGATTAAGAGAGGATATAATCACAGTCTCAGGAGTATCATCGATTATGATATCAACACCAGTTCTTGCCTCAATAGCACGAATATTTCTTCCCTCACGTCCTATTACCCTTCCCTTCATATCATCACTTGGAAGGTTTACTATGGATATGGTTTTTTCCGCCGTATATTGACCTGCATACCTCTGTATAGCAAGGGCAATTATATCCTTTGCCTTCTTTTCAGCAGTCTCGTAAAGTTCATCCTCTATCTGCTTCAGCCTCTTAGCAGCCTCATGTCTTGCCTCATTCTCTATCATGTTTACAAGCTCTCTTTTGGCAGCCTCCTGTGTCATACCCGCAATCTCCTCAATCTTTCTCTTTGCCTCCTCAATTATCGAGTCAAGCTCTTTTTGCTTCTCTTCAAGCGTTTTTTCTCTAATACCTATCTCCCTCTCCCTTCTGGAAAGCTCCGATTCCCTTCTTTCCAGAAGCTCATACTTTCTATCAAGTGATTCCTCCCTATTCTGCAGTTTTCTCTCTATCTTTGCAAACTCCTTCTGTTTTTCACGTATATCACGTTCAATCTCGGCTTTGGCCTTCTCCACAAGCTCCTTAGCCTTGAGTTCTCCTTCGATCCTTATTCTTTCAGCTTCCTTCTTTGCTGACTCAATTATTAGCTGGGCCTCTTTTTTCTTTGACCCAATGTTTCTTTTCTCTAAAACAACTCTTAAAATGTAGTGTCCTAACCCTCCGGCAATAAAAGCTGAAACAGCAATTGCTATAAACCATGCGCTCATCTTAACCTCCTCCTTGTGGACAAATTATACCCGACTCGGTAATTACCATACCAACTCGATGGTCAGATAGCCCTTCCGGGATAGAATCCAAAACTTGAAAACCATATGCCAAGCCAACTCTTCTCTCCTTTAAGATCCTCCCGAGTATACGATCATAGTATCCTCCCCCATATCCTATCCTCCTCCCCTGGTAATCAAAAACAACTCCCGGTACAACCAGAACATCTAACCTCTCTATGGGAAGCTTACTAGAATGAGTACTTGGCTCAGGGATTCCAAACTTTCCTGGTCTAAGTTCGCAAAGGCTGTTGACTTTATGGAACTCAAGCTCAGAGTCCCTTACAAGTGGAAAGTATATCTCTTTCCCCTGACTCCTTGCCTCTTTAAATATACCCCTGGTTTCTACTTCGTTCTTTACAGGATAGTAAAGGGCTATCCTTTTTGCTTCCTTAAATATCCTGAGTCTGGTAAGAAGCTCTGTAATTACCTGGCTGTACCTTGCTACCCTCTCCCGCTCCAGTTCTAATCTTTTCAGGATAAATATACGGCGTAAACGCTCTTTCTCATTAGAAACTTCAGAATCCTTCGAAGTGAAAAGACCTATACCCTTACTGTTCCTCTTAGAACTGTTATAATCATCATTCAGATGGCTTTCCGTAAAGGTCCCCTTTTTCTCCGCTATTGTCTTCACTTCGAGGATCAAAGTCTTCACATAACTCTGCCTTCTCAAGTATCTCAACCAACTTCCTAGTTCTTTCCTCAGCACGACTTCGAAACTCCTCAAACTCTCTTTTTAACCTCAAGTAATCATCGGCTATCCTGAGTGTAGCTAGTAGAAAAGGACGAGGTATATCCATGGAAACCACCTGCTGAGAAGAAACCTCTTTTATCTTCTCTTCCAGATACAACGCTATCTGATGCAGATACTCCTCATCCGCATCGGTTTTTATAAAATAGTCGTTGTTTAAAATGCTTATCTTAACCCGCTTCATATCAAGCTTCATGCCTCTGTTCTACTTAGATACAACTCTATCTTCTCTATAACCTTCTCTATCTTCTGTCGGGCCTCTTCCCTTTCTTCTTCAAGCTTCTTTACTTTCTCACGAAGCATATTAACCTCTTTTAAAAGCTCCCTACACTCAGCCTCTAGCTTTGCTTTCTTTAGCAAAGTCTCCTTTATTCTGTTTTCAAGAATATCAATTATTTCCATAATGTTACTAAAAGAAGTTTAATCTTATCTTGAATTTTTTGCAAGATATGTAAAGCTAATATAGATATGGTAAGCACTGGGATGTTAAAACGGCTTGATGAAGTAGAAAAAAGATACGAAGAAATAGAGAGGATTCTTAGCAATCCTCAAATAGGGGTGGAGGAAATTCACCTTTATTCAAAGGAGCGCGCTGACATAGCCGATATAGTTGAAACATACAGGGAGTATAAAAGAACACTCGAAGAGATAGAGAAAAACAAACCCCTTCTTGAGGATAAGGAACTTGGCGAGCTTGCAAAAGAAGAAATCACCGCACTAGAGGCCAAGAAACTAAAACTTGAAGAAAGACTGCTCATATTACTTCTTCCCAAAGATCCAAACGACAGCAAAAACGTTTTTTTAGAAATACGTGCGGGAACCGGTGGAGAAGAAGCTGCTCTTTTTGCAGCAGACCTTTTTAGGATGTATTCCAGGTATGCAGAGAGAAATGGATGGAAGGTTGAGATAATGAGCCTAAATGAAACAGGGGTTGGAGGCTTTAAAGAAGTAATTGCTGCAATTGAGGGCAAAAACGTCTACAGTAAGCTTAAATACGAAGCCGGTGTACATAGGGTTCAGAGAATACCCATTACCGAGGCTGGAGGAAGAATACACACCTCTACAGCAACCGTAGCTGTTCTTGCAGAGCCAGATGAAGTTGATATCTCAATAGACGAGAAGGATCTTAAAATAGATACCTACAGGGCTTCAGGCCCTGGTGGTCAACACGTAAACAAGACAGATTCAGCCGTACGTATCACACACATTCCCACTGGTATTGTAGTTCAATGTCAGGATGAAAGGTCACAACACAAAAACCGTGCAAAAGCTATGAGAATGCTCAGAGCAAGGCTATACGAACTGGAAGAGCAAAAAAGACTGGCCGAGATATCAAATATGCGACGCAGCATGGTCGGTAGCGGGGAAAGAAGTGAAAAGATAAGAACATACAATTTCCCGCAAAATAGGGTTACTGACCACAGAATAGGTCTTACACTTCACAAGCTGGAAGAGATACTGGATGGAGATTTAGATGAGCTTATCCAGGCCCTGATCACATATTATCAGACCGAAAGCCTCAAACAGCAAGCAATAGCTTCTTAAATCATTAAGGAAGAAGCCCTTTTTCGAGTATTTAAGCCAGAATATACCTATATCATTCATTCTACATTAAAATATTAGCATGGACCTGTACTGGATTATTGTACTCATCTATCTTATATCCTCCATCTTACATTGTAGCTACCTCTGGAGCCAGAGCTATCGTACTGCGTTATTAGGACTCTATATCTTTAAGGCAGGGGTTGCACTGCATTCCCTGATGCTAATACTTATCTATATAAAAGGAGAAACCATTGTGGGAGGTTTTGATAAATCTCTTTTCTTCTTCTCCTGGTTTATTTCCCTAGCCTACATTGCCTCCCATTCACGATTTAGAGCCGGTATACTTGGAGCCTTTGTGGTTCCCCTGGTGTTTCTTATGACACTGCCTTCCATAATACTTCCTAGGGGAATTATAGAACATGACCCATCCCTTAGAAATCCCTGGATACTTACCCACATAGCCCTTATCTTCCTAGGGGAAGCGCTCTTTACAATTGCCTTTATTGCAGGAGTCTTGTACCTTTTCCAAGAGAAACAAATAAAGACAAAGAAGATAGGAGCTTTTATAAAAAAATTCCCCTCCCTTACCACCCTAGATCGCATAAACCACATATGCCTTCTCATAGGGTTTCCCTTGCTTACCGCTGGACTTGCCGTAGGAGTGATCTCAGCAAAAGAGATATGGGGAAATCTCTGGAAGTGGGGACAAAAAGAGACATGGTCTCTTGTTACATGGTTCCTCTATGCCGCCCTGATACACGGAAGGCTTACCTCAGGCTGGAAAGGAAGAAAAGCCGCTATAGGAGCCGTTGTTGGATTTATAGCTTTTTTATTTACCTTTTTTGTGATCGGATACCTTTCTCCTGGTCTACACAACTTCCTGTTAAGAAATCAGTAAAAGACAAGCTACTTTATGCTTATAACCTGTCCGTTCTTTAGAGTAAGGATAAAAGGCCGAGGATAGATATATACTCCATCATCTGCTTTCCTTTCTACCTTAAACAAGAAATCTTCTCCCAGTGCAAGGAGTCTTTTGATTAAATCCTCTCTCCTGTGCAGTTGATTGGCCTCCACTATGTTTATAATCAACCTTACCCCCTCATAGATTTGATACTCCAGAGAACCCGGTTCCTCATCAAATAGGGTTTTAAATCTGGAGACAAAGCTAAGCCATCTAAGGCTATCGGGAGAGAAGAAATCGGTAAAAACCACTTTAAGAACGATCCCATCTATTGCATCCCCTACACTATCTATAAAACGCTTGCTATGCCAGGTACTGAGACCAAGAAAAAGGAAGCTCTCTGCTCTTATTTGCTCTTTAAGTTTGCTTATAATAGCTGCTGAACGTGTTGCCACATCGGGGATAAATAAAGCCTCGGGTTTTAATGTTTTTACCCACTCCAGTTCATAGGCGATATTTGAGAGATCCAAATCATATGAACCAGTATAAGTTACACTACCTCCCTCTATCTTTACGGATTCAACAAATGCATCTTTAAGGTACTCCCCAATAGAGGTTCTGGGATAGAGAACCCCAAACGTCCTTACCTTAACATCATGTACCGCATAGTGTGCAAGAGCTGAAGCCTGTTTTTCTACAGGGTATGAGAACCTTATTATATATGGGTTTTTAACTGATACCTCTTCGGATAGAGGAAAAATAATTGTTGGCACCTGGAGTGATTTAAGAGTCGTATCCAGCATAGATATATAACCGCTAGGAATTGGGCCAAAAACAACTAAAACCCCATCCTTTAGAACCATCTCCTCAAGTGCACCCTGCAGTTTAGTAACATTTCCTTCCCCAATATCACTAACAACAATACGGAAACCATCCGTATCAAATACATCGGTTGCTGTTAAGACTCCCCTTAGAGCCCTTTTACCTAAATCCGTATACCTTCCACTTAAAGGGAAAATACATCCAATTGTGCTTAGGCTGTTTTCCTTTGTATAACTAGGTTTCAGCTCATCGTAGCCATGGGCACAAATTGAGAGGCAAAGAACTGCCGTAACAAGAGAGCCAAAAAACACAATAAGGTTAAGATAAGAAGCCCTACCCATCATCACGTTTCTATCAATTATACCCACTAAAAAAGACAGCTAAATAACAGCAATAATATTTTGCGTATGCCAATAAAATTTTACCGAGATCCTCTTAATATCCTGTAAATATTTAAATTTTATTTTCGCAAATGCGAATAAAATACCTTGACAAAGTAACCTTTAAGCATTATATTCTCTTGTACAACACATTTTATAAGGAGGCCTGAAATGGCAGAAAGAAAAAAAGAAGTAAGGATTGATGAGGTAAACGATTTAGTTAAGGAGGTAAACAGTTTGGTAAAGGAAAACTATCTGTTGGGAATCGATGCAGCCCGTTCTCTTCTAGAGGAAAACACCAAGGTTTTAAATGCCCATGTTGACCAGGTGCTAAAGCTCCAAAGAGATTACGTAGAATATGTAAAGACGAACCTTGAGAAATTTCCATTCCAGCCATCTAATCTCCAATTTGTAAATGGGAATCTGGAACAGTGGATCAATCTACAGAAAAGCTACATAAACACCGTAAGAAGCGTATCTGAAAAGGTTACAAGAAGCTGGGCTAACTTTAACCAGAAGCTTGTAGAGAGGTTTTTTGCATCAGTTGAGGAGAACTTAGAGCTATTTAAATCCTAACTTTCTGCATGTAAACTAGTAATATGGTTAACAAAAAGTATGCTTCTCAAACAGGATTTTGGGAAGCATATTCTCTAACTACAATCAGGTACAGGGAAGCTATAACTAAACTAGCTTCCTTTAAAGGAGAGTTAGATGGGTGATAAAAAAAGAGAAGAACCAGATTACTTTAACTACTTTAAAAGGGTCTATGAGCTCTGGGAGAAGTCCGCATCTCAAGCACTTGAGCTGTGGATAAAAAGCCCTCTTTTTAAAAACACAATGGAAAAAGCACTTGAAAAGTCCACCGAGTTTAGAAACTACATTCAGGAGGTTATGGACAGGACTTTAAAATACAGATACTTTCCTATGAAAAATGATATAGATAAACTTGCAGAGTATCTAAGTTCTTTAGAGGAGAAGTTAAATAAGCTCGAAAGCAAGATAAACGAGCTTCAAAGTATACACGACTTGCCTCGGGATGAATCCAGCAGGAGTGGTAAAGTAAAATCAAAAGCCAGGAGGAAGAAACAAAATGGGTGAAGAAAAGTTTAACTATGCCGAGTACTACAAGAAATTCTACGAAGCATGGGAAAAAACCATGTCTGAAGCAATAGAGATGTGGGCAAAAAGTCCGTTTTTAAGCACTAGAGAAGGTGGAGAAAAGGAATCCGAGTTTGATCCCGTAGCGTATTATAAAAAGTTTTACTCTATATGGGAAAACTCCATGTCTGAAGTCCTGGATATGTGGCTTAAAAGCCCCTTTTTTGGTGCAAGCTTGGGTAAAGCCGTAGAGAAATCCTCTGAGTTCAAAAAGTATCTGGACGATGTCATGGAAAGAAGCCTCAAAAACCTTCACCTTCCCACAAAAAGCGACATAGACAGGATTCTAGCATCTGTCAACAAGATTGAAGCCAAGATCAATGACTTATGGGATAAGCTAGAGGAATTGAAAGCCGAAAAAGAAAGTACCAGAGCTGAGTAATTACCCTTGATACAGGAGGAGGTTATAAAATACGATGTCACTTCAATTAAGCTATTTTGAGTCATTAATACGGGAAGCTGAAAAAGCAAAGCAAAAGTTTGAAAAGAGCCTTGAACTTGCTCTGCTAAATCCACCCGAGGTTAAAGTAGGAATAACCCCACATGAGGTGGTATTTACTGAGAACAAACTGAGACTCCTTCACTACCACCCTGTGGTAGAAAAACCCTATCCCGTCCCGCTTATTATGATATTTGCCCTCATAAACCGTCCCTACATACTGGATCTAAGACCCGGGAGAAGCGTGGTTGAGGTTCTTCTAAAAAAAGGTATAGACGTATACCTAATTGACTGGGGTGTACCAGGAGATGAGGATAGACACCTCAACCTTGATTACTATATAAACAGATACATAAAAAAGGTGGTAAACAGGGTAAAGAGGCTCTCTGGCTCTCGTCAGGTAAGCATAATGGGCTACTGTATGGGTGGTACAATGTCAGCCATGTATACAGCACTCTATCCTGAGGATGTAAAAAACCTTATTTTAATGACTGCGGGAATCGATTTTAAAGTTGATGGAATGTTAAATGTATGGGGAGATAAATCGAACTTTGACGTTGATAAGTTTGTAGATGCTTTTGGAAATGTTCCACCTGAATTCCTTCAAGTAGGGTTCCTTCTTATGAAGCCCATTCAGAACCTTGTTTCAAAATACGTTAGCTTTTACGAAAATATAGACAACGAGCAGTTCGTTGAAAACTTCCTTGCCATGGAAAAATGGATAAACGATAACATACCTGTGGCTGGAGAGGTTTTTAGAGAATTTGTCAAGTACTGCTACCAGGAAAATCTCCTAGTAGAAAACAAGCTTAGGATAAATGGAAAACTTGTAGATCTCAGGAAAATAACCTGTTCTGTTCTCAATTTAATAGCAGAACATGATCACCTTGTTCCACCTGCATCAAGTCTGGTTTTTACCGATCTGATATCAAGTAAAGACAAGGAGACAATAATATACCCAACAGGTCATATTGGACTTGCAGTAAGCAGCAAATCCTTAAAAGACCTATGGCCAAGAGTTGGAGACTGGCTTATAGAAAGGTCAAAGTGAAAACCTGTTTTATTCGTATTAGTAAAAAACAAACCTGCTTGCGCTCTCTTACATATACTGCCCACCGTTTATTCTGAGTGTAACTCCTGTAATCCAACTTGCAGCAGGCGAGCAGAGATATAGGACAGATAGGGCAACTTCTTCTGGTGTGCCAAATCTCCCCAGAGGAATCTGGGCTTTTATCTGGTTTCTTATATCTTCTGGAACAGTACCAAGCATATCGGTTTCTATAAATCCGGGAGCTACCGCATTTACGCGAATGTTATGACTGGCCAACTCTCTTGCAAGGCTCTTTGTAAAACCTATTATTCCTGCTTTCGTAGCGGCATAGTTTGTCTGTCCAATATTTCCCATCTCTCCTATAATTGAAGAAATAGAAATAATTACGCCACTGTTTTGAGCTATCATGTATTCAATAACTGCCTTGGTACAGTTGTATACGCTGTTAAGGTTAGTTTGAATAACCTCATTCCACTGTTCAGGTGTCATCCTACGAAGGGTTCTATCCCTGTTTACCCCTGCATTATTTACCAGGATATCTATCCTCCCAAAATGATTCATAATGGCCTTACCAAGATTTTGAGCCTGCTCGTATTTGCTAACATCGGCTCGTACCGTAACACACTTTCTTCCCATGCTCTCTATTTGTCTTTTTACCTCATAGGCTGCCTGGTCATTTCTGGCATAGTTTAACATTATATCAGCCCCAGCCTCAGCTAAAGCAAGACAAATTGCTCTACCTATACCCCTTGAACCTCCGGTAACGAGTGCAACCTTCCCGCTAATATCGTATAGATCCTTTATCATTGTTATACCTCCCAAGAGAGTTTTTTAAATTTATTTAACGGATAGAATTATGATTTCTAACCCTTTAAATTTGTCAAATTTCAATGCACATATAAGGAAGCCCGGATTCAAAAAATTTACCGATTAAACCTCAGCTGAAAGATTTAATCAGCATAGCTTAAGAAGCCTATACCCATACCCGAAGGAAGATCCGAATTGATTGAAGATACCCACTTAACCTCACCCTCCATCTCCACTATTCTGCTTGGAGTAGAAAACATCTGATAGCCCTTAACTCCCATTCCACTTTCCGATAGTTTAAAAATATAACCCAAAGGATTAAGTCTCTTTCCGTACCTAACTTTTTTTCTTAAAGGAATCCTTTTTGAACACCGTTGTTCTTCCAAATTGTTAATATTCCTTAAAAAGCGGATTTAAACTCCAGCAAACTGCAATCAATATGTGTTTCGATTCTATCACACTAAGGGTTTCATTGCAACCAAAAATTTAACTTTAGCCCTTATTAAGGAGGTTCCTACTATACTCCAAATATACCTCTTTGGGAACCATAACCAAGGCAAGGCCTATTAATAATGGAACCACTACTACATCATCTATATGACCTAGTACGGGTATAAAATCGGGAATCAAGTCAAATGGCAAAACTAAATAAGCCATAGCAAGCCAAAGCAACCACCTTGATATTCTGGGAATCCTATGGTCTTTATACAGAGCACGAAGGAATCCAACATTTTTCCTTAAAACCAAAAGCTTGCAAAATTTAAAAAAATCTTTCATAAGGTAATTCAAAGATGGTTTTCCTCAAGAAACCTCTCTGCATCCATTGCAGCCATACAACCAGAACCAGCAGCAGTTATAGCCTGACGGTACCTTCGGTCTTGAACATCTCCGGCTGCAAATACCCCTGGAACGCTTGTTTCACTAGTACTGCCCTTTGTAATTATGTATCCCATATCATCCATCTCAAGCTGACCCTCAAATAGCTTGGTATTTGGAGTATGACCAATAGCTATAAAAACTCCCTGACACTGTTTTTCTCTAACCTCACCGGTTTTTACATCCCTTATCTTTACCCCGGTTACCCCCCTTTCCTTATCACCCAATATATCCTCGACAACCGAATTCCATATAAAATCAATCTTTTCGTTTTTAAAAGCCCTCTCCTGCATGATCTTTGATGCTCTTAACCTATCCCGTCGATGTATAACGGTTACTCTCCTTGCAAACTTTGTAAGGAATATAGCCTCTTCCATAGCGCTGTCTCCACCACCAACAACGACTACTTCTTTATCCTTAAAGAAGAAACCATCACAGGTAGCACAGGTAGAGACCCCATGTCCTAGCAATCTTCTCTCGGACTCAAGCCCCAAAAGCTTAGCCGATGCACCTGAGGCAATTATCAAGGTATCAGCTTTTACAACGATCTCACCAGCAACTACTGTGAAGGGCCTTTTAGAGAGATCTACTGAGGTAACCTCTGCAAGCACGCACTTTGCCCCAAATCTCTGAGCCTGTTTCCTCATTGCATCCATCAATTCCGGTCCCATAACCCCATCAGGAAATCCGGGAAAGTTCTCAACAAGGGTCGTTAATGTAAGTTGACCACCCGGCTCCATACCCTCAAACACAATGGGTTCCAGATTTGCTCTTGCAGCATATATAGCTGCTGTAAGACCTGCTGGTCCTGAACCAATTATCACAACCTTGTATCTGTCCTTTAAGTCTAGTGCTCTATTCATCTCCTTAATATATCCCTGATAAAGTACTTGGTAAGTATACGTTATACTACACTGCAGAAAACCATTTTCAAGATAGAGTTTAAGATGCTATTTAATCACTGAAGGTTCAACTTAGTTACTTAAACCACCTACCTTCAAACAGATTAAAGAGCTCCGATTGAGTTGAGAAAACACCGGTTGTTCTGGTATTCAAGGCTTTTCTATAAATCTCAAGCGTTCTTAGAAAAGAGTAAAAATCCGGGTCCTTACTATAGGCTTCTGCATAGATTCTTATAGATTTTGAATCCCCCTCTCCCTTCAATATCTCAGACGTTTTATAAGCCTCAGATATGATTATTTTGCTCTCCTTATCAGCCTCTGCTCGTATCCTTGTTGCTTCACTCTGCCCCTCTGATCTGTATTTTTTTGCCTGTCTTTCCCTTTCTGCAACCATCCTCTGAAAAACAGAGTTTTCATTCTCCTTCGGTAAATCCGCACTCTTTATTCTAACGTCCTGAATCTCTATACCATATTCCCCTGCTTTCTCATTACATCTCTCAGTAACCCTTCTCATTATTCCCTCTCTCTGCTGAGCAATTATCTCAATCTGATCATGACTGGCGGTCTCAACCCTTAGCTCTGAGTATATTATGTCATCAATTCTGGTTTGTGCTCCATTTTCATCCCTTACAGTTCTAAGAAGTTGTACAGGGTCTACGATTCTCCACCTTGCATAGTTATCTAATATAAGGGTTTTCTTATCCCTTGTTATAATCTCTCTTGGTTGTGCATCATACTGAAGAAGCCTTTTCTCAAATTTAATTATGCTGTGATAGGGCCAAGGCAACTTAAAATGAAGCCCGGGATCCTTAACCGTTTTCAATGGATCAACCCCCCACTTTAAAACCACAGCCTGCTCAACCTCATCCACTATATAGAACGGATTAAAAACATAAACACCAACCAGCAAAACAATCAGAAACAAAACTAACTTTTTAGGTATCACTCTATTCCTCACTTTCCTTCTCTCTTTCCAGAAGAAAGTTCATCAAATCCCCTCTTAAATTTATAATATTAAAAGAAGAACGACTCTTTGAATCCACAATAAACTTATCCATATTTAAGAAAACAGATTCCATGGTCTCAAGATAGAGTCTTTCCCTTGTAATCGTTTCAGCTTTTTTAGTTTCATCAAGTATCTTTATAAACCTTTGCGCTTCTCCTTGAGCCCTATTTATCTTTTCAACCTTATATGCCTCGGCTTCATTCAAAAGCTTTTTTGCTTCTCCCTTAGCTCTGGGAATAATCTCGTTTCTATAAGCTTCGGCCTGATTTATGAACCTATCCCTGTCCTCCTTGGCACTGGCAACGTCTTTAAAAGCTCCTATAACAGGTCTAGGAGGCTCAACATCCTGGAGTTGAACCGCAACTATATGTACCCCAGATTTGTAGCTATCGAGAATCCTCTGTAGCAACTCCCTGACTTCTTCTTGAACCTCAGCTTTTCCTATCGTCAACACATAATCTATCTCCTTATCTCCAACAACCTGTCTTTTGGCCGATTCAGCAGCATCCCTTATTACCATGTCGACATCCTTGACATTAAAGAGATAGTCCCTTGCATTCTTAATTCTATATTGCACTATAAACTCTGACTTAACGATATTTAGATCCCCAGTTAGCATTAAGGACTCGTGTGGAACCTCCCTGTAACTTGCAGGAGGCCCTGGATCTACAGTTCTAAAACCTATTTCGATTCTCTGAACCTTAGTCACCTTAGGTTTTTGGACAGCCTCTATTGGCCATGGGAACTTAAGATGAATACCAGGGTTTTCCGTTCTGCTGTATTTACCAAACCTCTTTACAACTCCCTGTTCATCTGCATTTACTATATAGAAGCTTGAAAAAGCAATCCACAAAACAAGGATAACGCATAAAAGGAAAGAAGAGTTAATCTTTTTTAAGATACCTTCTAGCTTTTTACCACTTCCATCTACTGAACCCAGTTTTTTTCTAAAAAAGCTATTCATTAAATACCTTTAACCTTTTAATAGCATTTAATACTATATTTCCACTTATGTCAACTAAAGACACAGAATTCAACTTTTTTTTGCAATCCGTTAAGATTAATATATATACAAAACATGGAGGAAATATGAGAAAGACCCCACTATATGAATTTCATGCTCTTCAGGGAGCCACGTTTGATACATCCTCTGGATGGTTAATACCCAAAGACTATGGAAACACACTGGAGGAGTATGCTGCTGTAAGGGACGGCATAGGGGTTTTTGACCTATCTCACCATGGAAAACTTCGCTTAACAGGTAAAGAGCATCTGAAATTCCTTCAGGGAATGCTAACAAACGATGTACTAAAACTCGAACCAGGTAAAGGGGTATATGCCTGCCTTCTAACAGCAAAAGGAAAGATGGTTACGGATATGAAAGTGTATCGTAATAGCGACTCAGTGCTTGTTGAGCTTGAAGCAGGACTCAATGAAAAGATAAAAGAATTGTTGTTAAGATTTAGACTATCATTTAAAGCAAGTATTGAAGATCTAACCGAAAGTGTTGCACTCATATCAATTCAGGGGCCAAAGTCCAAAAAACTCCTTGAACTGATTCTCTCAGAACAGATCCCAGAGCTAAAGGAATACGAGTTCATAAAAAGAAACCTAGATGGAACAGAGGTGTTAATAGCAAGGGTAAACCGTACTGGAGAAACCGGGTTTGATATATTTACCCCATCCGATACAGCCCCTAGAGTCTGGAACCTGCTACTTGACACCAAGAAACCTGATCTGAAACCAAGGCCGGTAGGCAAACAAGCTCTGGAAATGCTTAGAATAGAAGCCGGGATCCCGGTATACGGTATAGATATGGATGAGAACACAATACCCATAGAAGCAGGGCTTTGGCACGCACTTAGCTTTGACAAGGGGTGTTATATAGGTCAAGAGGTTATTGCAAGAATCAGATGGAGAGGACATGTAAACCGACACCTGGTTGGATTTGAGATCGAAGCCCAGAACATCCCAAAGAGAGGGGATAGAGTGATTATAGATGAACGCGAGGTCGGATATATAACAAGCGCTACCTTTTCGCCTTTTCTGCAAAAGCCAGTTGCCATTGGATACATAAGGAGAGAGTTTAGAGAAGCTGGAACAAGAACGCTTATTAAGCTAGATAGCGGTGAGTTAATACCTGCCTCGGTAACAAGTCTGCCTTTTTTCTCAAGAAATCAAACCTAGAGCACCTTAGCCTTTCTTGATTTTATATGCACCTAATTTATAGTATCCCTCATAAATCCCATAGCATGACAAATAAAGAAAGAGTTTGGGAAGGGAGGAAAAAAAAATGCTATTTGATTCAATAATGGGGCTATTTTCAAACGATCTGGCCGTAGATCTGGGAACAGCAAACACCCTGGTTTTTGTAAAAGGGAAAGGGATAGTGGCAAATGAACCATCGGTTGTAGCAGTACAGGAAGATTCAAGAGGAGCAAAGAAGATCCTTGCAGTGGGCAAAGAGGCAAAGGAAATGGTAGGGCGTACCCCAGGTACCATCAAGGCCATTCGTCCACTCAAGGAAGGAGCTATAGCGGATTTTGAAGTTGCGCAAAAAATGCTTGAATACTTCATAAGAAAAACCCATAACAACCGAAAAAGCTTTGTAAGACCACGTATTATCGTATCCGTACCAATAGGGATCACAGAAGTAGAAAAAAGGGCCGTAAAGGAATCAGCAGAAGCAGCAGGAGCCAGGGAAGTCTATCTTATCGAAGAAACAATGGCTGCAGCACTTGGAGCAGGACTACCTGTAACCGAACCAATAGGGAATATGGTTGTAGATATAGGAGGGGGAACAACCGGGGTAGCCGTAATATCCCTTGCGGGCATAGTGGTAAGCAAGTCAGTAAGGGTTGGAGGAGACAAGATGGATGAAGCAATAATACAGTACATAAAAAGCGCTTACAGTATGCTTATAGGAGAGAGGACCGCTGAAGAGGTTAAAATAAAACTCGGAAAGGTATTTGGGGACGGAGATATAGGAACAATGAAGGTAAAGGGAAGGGATCTAAGAGCAGGGGTACCCAAGATAATAGAGATAACCTCAGAGGAGGTAAGAGAGGCTCTGGTAGAACCAATAAATGTAATAATAGAAGCTATAAAACAGACCTTAGAGAGAACACCACCTGAACTTGCAGCAGACCTTGTAGATAACGGTATAGTGCTTACAGGAGGTGGAGCCCTTTTAAACGGACTCGACAGGTTGATAATGGAAGAAACCGGTCTTCCTGTACGCGTTGCAGAAGACCCATTAACATGTGTTGTGCTTGGATCGGGAAAGGCCCTAGATGAACTGGATATACTAAAGGAAGTAAGCATGTAATGTAGTTTCTTACCAAAGATATTAGTAACTATGAACGTTATAAAACGCCATCCTATAGTGGTAACACTGGTTCTTTTCTTTTTTGCAATTCAGATTTTTCCCCTAAGCTTTGAAGGAAAGAACAAAACGACTTCTCTTGCTAGATTTGTGCTAACCTTATCCTACTATCCTCAGAAGATAGTGTATAAAGTCACAGAAGGGATAACATACCTATGGAGTAACTATATAGACCTTGTAAAAGCCAAAGAGGAAAACAAGAAACTAAAACTCCTTGTAAAGAAACTAAGAAATGAGAGATTCCAGCTCTGGGAGGTAAAGTTACAGAACGAAAGGCTGAAAAGGCTCTTGGAGTTTAAGGAAACTATCCCCTACAAAACCCTTACATCAAACGTAATTGCAGGAAGCCCTTCACTACTTAGGTCCCAGACTGTAATCATAGATAGAGGGGAAAAAGACGGTATAATGGAAGGGATGCCAGTAGTAAACCAGGATGGTATAGTTGGAAGGGTTTTTCTAGTGGGAAAGAAAAGTGCAGAGGTTCTCCTGATAACTGACCCCATAAGTGCTGTAGATGCTTATATACACAGAACAAGAGCCAGAGGCATAGTTAAGGGAACAGGCAACGGATGTGTAATGGAATACATAGAAAATGAATCCGATGTAAGCACAGGAGATAAAGTGGTTACCTCAGGTAAAGATGGATTCTTCCCAAAGGGGGTTACGATAGGAACCGTTATAGATGTTGAGATAAAAAGCGGATTGATAAAGGCCTATATAGATCCAGACGCTGACCTAAATTCCCTTGAGGAAGTTCTTGTAATACTTAAAACACCCGAAAACACTGTTTTTAATGAGTAAATCACTGATATTTGCACTGATATACATCCTAATCTCTTTTGCCCTGATAATCCTCCAATCCACCCTTTTGGTCCCCAGAAGACTTGGGGCTTTAAGTCCTGATTTTAACCTTATAATGATACTATTTCCTGCTATTTATCAAGGCATCAGAGGAGGGACTGCACTTGCTCTTACAAATTGTTATATAATGGATGTTATGTCTGGAAATACAATTGGGGTTTACATCCTCTCCAGAATGGGTGTGTTTGTTATAATACATAGGATATCAAACAGCGTATACTATAGAAACTCTATTATACAGGCCCTCCTTCTCTTTACCGGTACACTTGCCTCATGGGGATTTATATATACCGTAATACTTATGGAAACAGAGTTTGATTTTCAAGTATCTCTGGGGAAAGTAATTGTACAAGGAATATCCAACTCAACGGTTGGACTCCTTATATTTCAGTTGCTAGATAAAATAAATGAAAGAGTACAGAGGTAGATTCTTAATAGCAACAATTGTTGTAGTTCAGGCTTTTTTCATACTAATTGCCCGGATGTGGTATCTCCAGATTTTAAGAGGAGAAGAATTTGAGAGGTTCTCCTTAAATAACCGAATTCGTCTGGTAAGAATACCAGCACCTCGTGGAAGAATCTTTGATAGAAAGGGTAGAGAGTTGGTAGTAAACAGAGCTTCATTTGACGTATACGTAACACCAAGTGAGGTAAAAAACATAGAGCAATTAAGTACAAGTCTCTCAAACGTATTGGGAATAAATAAGGATGAGATTAAAGATAAGATAAAAAAGGCCTCAGTTGAGAGCAGATTTAAACCAGCTCTTATTGCTAGGGATATAAACCGCAACCAACTTGCTTTCCTGGAGGCAAGAAAAAGCTCTCTTCAGGGCTTAAGTATTGAGGTAAACCATGTAAGGAAATATCCATACGGGAAACTCGGAGCATCCTTCCTTGGATACGTAGGAAAAGCAAGTCAGAAAGAGCTCAAGCTATATACAGACATAACAAGCAACAACATAGTTGGGAAAAGCGGAATAGAAAGAGCATTTGATAGTTACCTCAGAGGAGAAGATGGGTTTATACAAAAGGTAACAGATGCACTTGGAAGAGAGGTAAAAAACAACCTGTTTGGCAAAGAATCTATAGCAAGAAACAGCGTTCCAGGAGCAGATATAGTTCTTTCAATTGACCTTGATATCCAGAAAGCCGCAGAAGAAGCCCTAGGAGACAGAGCAGGAGCAGTTGTGGTAGTAGACGTGCGAACTGGAGATGTACTTGCACTTGTAAGCCATCCAACGTTTAATCCCGCTGATTTCACAAATGGGATAGACCCTCTAAAGTGGAAAGAGCTTGTAAACGACCCCTATCACCCCCTTCTAAATAGGGCCACACAGGGTATCTATGCTCCGGGTTCTGTTTTCAAGATAGTTACTGCAGCTGCAGGTATGCAGGAAGGGGTAATTACCCAGACCACATCATTTTACTGCCCAGGAAGATACAAGCTGGGGCGAAGAACGTTTAAATGCTGGAAAACACAGGGGCATGGATGGGTAAATCTGGAGAAAGCAATAGTAGAATCCTGTGATGTGTACTTCTACTACGTTGCTGAGAGACTGGGAATAGATAGACTTGCACCTTACATAAAGGAGTTTGCACTTGGAGTAAAAACGGGAATCGATATTGAAGAAACATCTGGAATAGCTCCAAGTGAAGAGTGGAAATTAAAGCTATTTAAAAAACCGTGGTATCAGGGGGAAACAACGGTAACTGCTATAGGGCAGGGATATTTAAGCGTAACGCCGCTACAGGTAGCAGTAATGACGGCTGCTGTTGCAAACGGTGGAACGATTTTAAAACCGCAACTGGTTAAAAGGATTCTCTCCCCTGAAGGGGAATCCATAGTTGAGTATCAACCTATAAAAAGAGCCTATCTCCCGGTTTCAGACAAAGTGCTAAACACAATAAAAGAGGCACTTAAAGGGGTTGTAAATAACCCTAATGGAACGGGACGTAGCGCAAAATCAGATAAGGTAGCAATAGCGGGGAAAACCGGTACCGCCCAGGTTATATCTCTTGGAAAAGGCACCCATGAAAGACACCAAGATCACGCTTGGTTTACCGCTTATGCCCCTGCAGAAGCACCAGAAATCGCAGTAACGGTGCTTGTAGAACACGGAGGAAAGGGAGGAGCCGTTGCTGCACCCATAGCAAAAGAGATAATTGAGGCATATATAAGGTTAAAGGAAGGGGGAAATGTCTGAATATGATGCTCGATAGGAGACTTATCAAGAACTTCCCATATATTCCATTCCTTATTACCCTCTCCATCTGTACAATTGGGCTTGTAAACCTCTACAGCGCATGCTATCCAAATGAACTAATCGTGTTTAAAAAGCAGGTTATGTGGGTAGCCATAGGGACCATTGGTATGATAGTAATGTCCTCTATAGACTACAAAATCATAAAGAGATACACCACCCATATATATCTGGTTTCAACCTTAATGCTTATCCTGGTACTTATTTTGGGAAAAGAAATTTCTGGTTCAAAAAGCTGGCTTTCACTTGGCAGGTTAAGCCTACAGCCTTCTGAGTTTGCCAAGCTTTCCGTTATACTGGTTATTGCAAGATTCTATGAATACGGTTTCCAAAAAGAACCATATGGTCTTTCTGACCTTGTAAAACCCTTTATATTTATAGCCATTCCCGCATCTCTTATAATGCTTCAGCCAGACCTAGGTACCGTACTTATGATTCTTGCCATAGCCGGAAGCATGATCTTATTTATGGGGATAAGGACAAAATCACTTGTTATACTTGCCCTGTTTCTTTTGGGGCTTCCCTACCCGAGCTGGAAATTCTTTCTTAAAGACTACCAAAAAGAGAGAATAAAGACCTTTCTTAATCCCTATCATGACCCACTTGGAGCAGGATACAACTCCATTCAATCGCAGATAGCAGTTGGTTCCGGAAAACTCTGGGGGAAATCTTTTAAGAAAGGCTCCCAGACACAGCTAAGGTTTATACCTGCGCAGAAAACCGATTTCCTCTTCTCAGTGCTTGCAGAAGAATGGGGATTTATAGGAGGGTTCTTTACACTTCTTCTGTACTTTCTGATCATAATGTGGATTTTAGATACCTCCAGTCGTGCAAAGGATATATTCTCTTCATTGGTATCGCTTGGCATAGCTTCTATGTTTTTCTGGCACACTTTTATCAATGTGGGTATGGTAATAGGCATACTGCCTGTCATGGGAATTCCACTGCTGCTTTTTAGCTATGGAGGTTCTTCATTAATCACATCCATGCTTGGCATAGGCCTTGTTCTCGGGATAAGAATGAGAAAACTCCCTGTATTAAATGAAGAGATGGAGATAAAGTGCATATCCTAAAGGTATCCTTTAATATCCGACCAGCTTGGGATTCCCCCCAAACCCCTTGCTTTTTTCACTGCTCTAACTATAGCCTCTGAAACAAGCTCCGCAGCAACCACACCGATTACATTTGGATCCCCTGAAAGCTCTCCACATGAAACAGCAAACACCAGATCCCCGTCTGCAACCGTATGGGCAGGCAATATAACCCTTGCAATGCCCGTTTGGCCCATTTTTGAAACCCTCTTAAGCTCTGATCTGTTTAGTTTTGCATTTGTGCATATAACGGCAAGAGTGGTGTTTTGAAAAGATTCTACCTGCCACTTAACCCCCTGCTTTAACAGATTTACAGATCCAAGAAAATCCCTTCCGCCAGAAGAATCCCTAACACCTGCTATAATCCTACCACTTTCCGGATCAACCACATCTCCAAAAGCATTTACAACAACAAGTACCCCCACAACTACCCCATCACTTAAGGTGTAGCTTGCACTTCCAACACCTCCTTTGGTTGCGTTTTTTATCCCGAGAAGCTTACCTACAGTTGCTCCGGTTCCAACACCCACACTACCTTCCTCAAACCCTAAAGTCGATGCACCAAGACAGGCTCTGTAACCCATATCAGAATCTGGTCTTCTCTTTCCGTTACCAATTCCAAGATCAAATATAACGGCAGTTGGCACCGAGGGAACAACCATACCATAACCAACCTTAAGTCCTATACCCCTTTCTTCCAGATAACGCATAACACCCCCGGCAGCATCCAACCCATAAGCACTACCTCCGGTAAGCAGGATCCCGTTTATACTTCCGTATGAGTGAGAAGAGAAAAGAGGATCGAGTTGTCTGGTACTTGTTCCTCCTCCTCTTAAATCAACAACCCCTACTGCACTGTTTTCAAAAAGTATGACTGTACACCCTGTAATGTCCTCATAGTTAGAGACATGCCCTACCCTGACTCCCGGAACATCTGTAAGCAATCCCATATCTATCATTATAAACCAAACTTGACATAACCAAATAATCTGCTTACAATCTAAACGTTTTTCTTTAAAAGATTATCTCAGCTAGAATACCAAATCCTTTAACAGCGGGGTTTATTGGGTAAATTATTATTAAATGAGTAAAAGGGGCAGGTTTTAACGATGCTGGGTTTAGTATCTTTTTTAAGGACCTTGATATGGATTTTGGTCTTAACCCTACTTATCCACTCTCCTGTAAGCCATGCTATATCCAACATAGAAGACCTAAAAGGGGTTGGGGTTGAAGAGAAACTTGGGAGCTATATCCCACTTAACCTTGTTTTCCACGATGAGAACGGAAAGGAAATAGAGCTTAAAGAATTCTTTGGTGACGGAAAGCCTGTAATTTTAACCCTTGTTTATTACCACTGCCCACGCGTATGCTCTTTCATACTGGATGGAGTACTTAGTGCCGTAAACAACCTCGATTCACTCTACCCGGGAAAGGACTACAAGATATTAACCATTAGCTTTGACCCATCTGAAACACCCGAGATGGCAAGGGAAAAGGCCAGGAAATACATAACAAAGGGTAGCAAGAAAAGCTGGTTTTTCCTTACGGGATCAGAAGAGAGCATAAAGGAACTGACCCGGGCAATAGGATTTAACTACAAGAAGGATGGAGATGACTTTGCCCACCCCTCAGTTATAACCATTCTTTCTCCTGATGGAAAGGTATCTCGCTACCTTTACGGAGCCCAATATGAGCCAAATGACCTTAGGCTGGCCCTTCTTGAGGCAGCAGATGGTAAAATCGGTTCCTCCAAACTAATAAATAAGGTTTTACTGTTCTGTTATCAATTTGATCCTGTAGGTAAAAAATACGCCCTTCAGGCCCTAAATGTAGTAAAAGCTGGAGGGGTACTAACTCTTTTATTGGTGGGCATGCTTTTAACTTACCTGTGGAAAAGAGAGAAAAAAGACCCTAATAGCAATGGAGGTTAAAAGAGAGAATGAATTGGCTTCCAGAAGAGGCATCTAACCTTGCCAGAAATGTAGATACAGTTATTTGGTTTGTAACCATAATTTCACTTGTATTTTTCTTCCTTATAACAGTTGTCCTGGTCTTTTTTGCAATAAAGTACAGACGGAAAAGCGGTGAAGATGAAACACCCTACATAACGGGTAATCATTTCCTTGAAACACTTTGGACAATTGTTCCCTCAATTCTTGTTCTTGTGATTTTTGCCTATGGCTTTATAGTTTTCAAGCAAATGAGAACCCCTCCTCAAGAAGCACTTGAGATAAACGTTATAGGAAAGCAGTGGCTCTGGCAGTTTCAATACGATAATGGCAAAACCACAATAAACGAGCTATACGTCCAGCAGAACAGACCTGTAAAGCTTATAATGAGGTCTGAAGATGTGATACACAGCTTCTTTGTTCCCGCCTTTAGGGTAAAACAGGACCTTCTAAGTGGAATGTACACTTATCTCTGGTTTACCCCTACCAAAGTAGGGGTATTTGACCTCTACTGTGCTGAATACTGTGGAGCTGCTCACTCTAAAATGCTAGGTAAGGTAATAGTGATGAGCCCGGAGGCATATGAAAGATGGAGAAAGGGAGAGGAAAGAGAGGAACAAAAAGGGGTTGCATCCATTTCTCCGGTTCAGTTGGGAGAGCAGTTATACCAGCAGCGGGGCTGCAACGCATGTCACACCATAGATGGAACACCCTCTGTAGGACCTAGCTGGAAAGGCCTTTTTGGTCATGAGGTAACCCTTCAGGATGGCACAAAAGTAACCGCAGATGAAAACTACATAAGGGAGTCCATACTAGAGCCCCAGGCAAAGCTGGTAAAAGGATATCAACCGGTTATGCCATCTTTTAAAGGTATTTTAACCGATGAGGAGATATCAGCTATAATTGCTTATATTAAAACCCTAAAATGAAAGCTTTTTTAAGCTAGGAGGTGCTTGATATGGCAAACCACACGGTTGCTGAGACCATACATGTTCCGTACCTGGAGGAAAAGGGAATACTTTCATGGATTCTCTCTACCGACCACAAGCGAATAGGAATCATGTATCTAGTATCCATATCTACCTTTTTCGTTCTTGCAGGCATTGCAGCACTTCTTGTAAGGCTTGAGTTGCTCTCACCTGGAAAGACAATAGTTGATGCACACACATACAATGTGCTCTTTACGTTTCATGGCTCTGCGATGGTGTTTCTCTTTATAGTGCCGGGTATTGCTGCAAGCTTTGGTAACTTCCTTATTCCGCTTATGATAGGTGCAAGGGATGTAGCGTTTCCAAGATTAAATCTTTTGAGCTACTGGCTATATCTTCTTGGGACAGTAATTATTCTGTTTTCTCTTCTAAAACCAGCAGATACCGGATGGACGTTCTACACCCCTTATAGCATACAGACTGGAACTGATGTTATCCTCCTTACATTTGGTGTTTTCATACTTGGTTTTTCTTCTATCCTTACAGGGCTTAACTTTATAGTTACCGTCCACAAACTAAGGGCACCGGGAATGACATGGCATAGGCTTCCTCTCTTTATATGGTCTTCATACGCAACTGCCATACTTCAGCTTCTTGCCACCCCTGTCCTTGGTATAACGCTTCTTCTTCTGATAGCAGAGAGGGTATTTGGGATTGGTTTTTTTGATCCCGCAAAGGGAGGAGACCCGATTTTATTTCAGAACTTCTTCTGGTTTTACTCCCATCCTGCTGTGTATATCATGATAATCCCTGCAATGGGGGTTATATCTGAGGTAATACCTGTTTTTGCAAGAAAGCCCATTTTCGGTTACAAGGCAATAGCCTACTCTAGTCTTGCAATAGCACTTATAAGTTTCCTTGTTTGGGCACACCATATGTTTGTAAGTGGGATGTCAGAGGTAGCTGCCACTGTTTTTTCCTTTCTTACCTTCCTTGTTGCAATACCAACTGCTATAAAGGTCTTTAACTGGCTTGCAACCCTTTATAAGGGTTCTATAGAGTTAAGGACACCCATGCTTTATGCCCTCTCTTTTATATTTCTGTTTACAATAGGTGGCCTAACAGGGGTTTTTCTTGGTACACTGGCTGCTGATGTTCACCTTCATGATACCTACTTTGTTGTAGCACATATGCACTACGTTATGATAGGTGGCACTGTTATGGGCTTTTTTGCTGCCCTTCATTTCTGGTACCCAAAGATGTTTGGGAAGATGTACAATGAGGCGGTAGCAAAGGTTGCCTGGTTCCTTGTGTTTGTAGGATTTAATGTTACCTTCTTCCCTCAGTTCATACTGGGTATGGAGGGTATGCCAAGGAGGTACGCAGACTACCCACCTCAGTTTCACACACTTCATGAGATATCAACTATTGGCTCATGGATACTGGGTTTAGGGATACTGATTATGGCCTTAAACCTGCTGAGGAGCTTAACAAATGGGGAGAAAGCCCCAGATAACCCATTTAATTCCCTCTCGCTTGAATGGCAAATACCCTCTCCACCACCACATGAGAACTTTGAAAAGATACCCCATGTAACGGACTGGACATATGGATATGGAAAAAAGAACAACCAGGAGGGTTAACTAACAATGGAAGAGATAGGAATAGATGTACATGCTCACCACCACGTAGACCCGGTAGTAGAGTACAAGGCCTCAAAGCTTGGGATGTGGCTTTTCCTGGCAACTGAGCTTTTACTCTTTGGTGGGCTTTTTGCAGCCTATGCAATCTTTCGGGCAAAGTACCCTGAGATGTTCCATGAGGAACACAAAGAGCTTGATAGAACAATAGGGGCTATAAACACGGTTGTGCTTATATGCAGTAGTTTAACAATGGCTCTTGGTGTTGCTTCAATCCAGAGGGGAAAGAAAAAACTTCTTTCCCTGTTTCTGCTTCTTACCATTCTTTTCGGTATCGTGTTTGGCATTAACAAGTACTTTGAATACGGCCATAAATTCGAACACCACATCTACCCAAGCACAAGCATATTCTTTGCCCTCTACTTTATGATGACGGGTCTTCACATGCTTCACGTTCTTGCAGGGGTTTTAGTACTAACTGCTTTACTTATTCTATCTTTAAAAGGCAAGTTTTCAGAAAACTACTATACACCAATAGAGTTAGGGGGACTTTACTGGCACCTTGTTGACCTTATATGGATATACCTCTTTCCCTTACTCTATTTAATATCATAACGGAGGTTACATATGGAAACGAAAGCTCATATTGAGGAGCACCATGTAGGATATACAACCTACGTTCTTGTATGGCTTGCACTTATGGTTCTTACGGGGATTACCGTATGGGTTTCATACCTTCACTTTGGGGTGTTCAACATAGTTGTTGCCTTACTAATCGCATCTATAAAGGCTTCTCTTGTGGCTCTTTACTTCATGCACCTTAAGTTTGAGGACAAAACCACATGGATATTTGTTCTATACCCCATAGTCCTTTTGGCACTGCTTATAGGGCTAACCGCAGTTGATGTTTTCTTTAGGACCACACCCTAATGCTTGCTAAGGTAACAGTTTCTCTTTTTTTTATCCTGCTGGTTTGGGGAAACGTTGTTTCAGGGCTTGGAGCAGGACTTGCCTGCCCGGATTGGCCTTTGTGCCATGGCAAGCTTATCCCTCCTCTTAGATCAGATATCTTTATGGAATGGATGCATAGGAACATCGGGCTTATAGCATCGATTTTTCTTCTTCTGCTATCTTACAGAAGATTTAAAAGCTACAGAGGGAAAGTAAAACTTATTCCAATCCTTACCGTGTTGCTTTTGCTAGCTCAGGTGGTGCTTGGGGGTCGTGTTGTACTCTCAGAGCTTCCGGTTGACCTTACAACAATCCACTTTGCAATAGCACTTATAATATTTTCCCTTGTGTTCTACATGGCTTTTTTCAGTGAGAATAAGGGCACTTTAAGGATGGATAGTCCCTTTTTCCTAATAGCTCTAATGGTCTTTATCCAGTCGGTCCTTGGGGCATACGTAAGACACTCAGGAGCAGGACTTGCCTGCCCTGATTGGCCTACGTGTCTTGGTTACTGGATTCCCCCAGAACTTTCAGGTTCTGTTCTCATCCATTTTATCCATAGAACACTTGGATATATTATATTTGCTCTTGCTTTGCTTTTCTTTGCGCTTTCTTTTTTAAAGGACAAAAATATCCGATTAAAAAGCTTTATTATCCTAGCCCTTGTTACCATTCAGATTTTAGTTGGTGTAGGTATCGTTCACTCGAAACTCTTTTTTCTTACAACAGCCTTTCATCTAGCAATTGCCCTTACAATACTTTTGGTCTCACTTTATAGCTGGTTTCAAGAAGTAGAAAGAAGCAATGTATAATGTTAGTATGAACCTACAGAGAAAAGGTGCAGGGGTTAATATCTTTACCTCCACTCTTATTCTCCTTAAACCCGGGATAATACTGAGTGTGGGTTTTACCGGTTTTACAGGAATGGTACTTGCCAATAGGGGAATTCCATCTTTAGAGCTATTGCTTATAGGATTGACCTCTCTGCTATTAAGCGCAGCAGGGGCAGCAATACTAAACAATCTACTGGACAGACGTATAGATACCCACATGAACCGGCTAAGCAAACGTGTAGAGGCCCTACAGGTTGTTGGGGAAAAAACCGCTCTTACCCTTGCAATCATCTTTATACTAACGTCACTTTTTTTATCCTTTCGCTTTATTAACACTCTAAACGGAATACTTACATTGGTAGCTATATTAAGCTATACTGTACTCTACACACTCTACCTCAAACGTAGTTCTCCATATGGAACAATCATAGGAGGTCTACCGGGGGCTCTTCCGGTTCTAATAGGATACTCGGTTGTAAATCCAGGAATTGGAATCGACGGGATAATTCTTTTTCTCTTTATGATACTCTGGCAACCGCCCCATTTCTGGGCTATTGCCCAAAAATACAAGGATGATTACAAGAAAGCAGGTATCCCTGTTATGCCTGTTGTGCTTGGGACACGCTACACAAATATCTTTATGGTTCTCTACTCCATTTCTCTGCTTCCACTATCTCTTTCCTTATGGTTCTTTAAGTACTGCTCAAGTTACTATGCAATTGCAGTAATCATATTTGGGGTTTACTTTGAATATGTAATGATCCAAAGTGCACTTACAAATTCAAACTATGGAAAGGCATTTGGGGTCTCTATACTCTATATGCTTGCGGTTATGGCATCTCTGGTGATAGATATCTCCCTTCAAAATAGCATTTTTAAACTCTATGCCCTATAATACTGATATAGCAATTACATCTTAATATACGTAAAAGGAACCTTGTTAAGAAGCTGGCTTAATTTACTTGTTCCACCAGAAGTAGGAGCATGGTCGCTTCGCCGTGAGTTTATAGCTGGTGTAGTTAACTTTTTAACGGCAGGATACATAATAGTTGTTAACCCTTCTATCTTATCAGAAACCGGTATGTCCAAAACCGCTTTGGTGTCTGTAACATGTTACAGCAGCGCTATAGGGTGCTTTTTAATGGCCCTCTGGCCACGAGTCCCAATTATTATGGCTCCCGGTATGGGCATAAACGCATTCTTTACATACACTCTTTGTTTAAAAGAGGGTGTTCCATGGCAAACTGCGCTGGGAATTGTCTTTATCTCCGGTGTTCTATTTATAATAATTACAGCAGGAGGGCTTAGAGAACGCATCCTATATGCCATTCCGACAAACCTTAGGCTTTCAATACCAGTTGGTATTGGTTTGTTCATCGCACTTATAGGGTTCCGTAATATGGGTCTTGTTGTCGAACACCCAATAACACTTGTAACACTGGGTCCACTTACCCCTACCCTTATACTAGCTCTACTTGGCCTTATAGCAGTTATAGTGATGGAGCAGCTAAGAATCCCCGGCAGTATCTTGGCTATAATTTTGCTTATTACCTTTATTGCACTGGGATTGGGATGGGTAAAAACCCCAAAAGACTGGGTTGGACTTCCCCCCCCAATATACCCAGTTGCGTTCAAACTGGATATTCTCTCTGCCTTAAAACCCCTTTACTGGGTTCCTATATTTGCCTTTCTCTACATAGCCCTATTTGATAGCCTAGGAACACTTACCGCTATCTCATACCAAGCAGGTCTAAATGTAGGAGATAAAATCCCAAAACTTGGCAAAATGCTTATGGCCGATGCTATTGGAGCAACTACAGGGGCTATACTAGGGACCTCAACAGTTACAGCCTATATTGAATCGGGGGCCGGGGTAGCAGCAGGTGGACGAACAGGCTGGACTGCTTTCTTTACAGGTATCTTCTTTCTCCTAGCCTCATTTTTTTCCGGAACCATATCCATTATACCGCCATATGCAACTGCTGTAGCCCTTGTGGTAGTAGGTATATATATGATAAAGCATATAAAGGAGATAGATTTTACAAACTGGGAGGAGGGAGCACCAGCTTTCTTTACCATACTTCTTATGCCTTTTACCTACAGCATAGCAACGGGTCTTTGTTTCGGAATACTAAGCTACGTAGCCATTCTTATAACAACGGGGAAGTGGCAAAAGATAACACCTATCCTTGCCTTTATAGGAATCCTCTCACTTGTATACCTTATTATAAGCCCTACAGGGTAAGTTTTTAAATTTTTTGGAAACTTTTTAACTTAAAAATCATCTAATTGGGATAATGGTGGTGATTTAGGTTAAAAATCCCACAGAAACCAATGGAGGAGACTTTGGGTGATCTTGGGTTCTTTAGAAAGTTGTTTAAGTCCCTTTCAACATCAGATACCAAATATATCAAGGAAAAGCTTGAAGATGAACCTGATCAAAGGCTTATTGAAGCATTTATAAACGAGAGTAACGAGAGGGCATTTGAAGAGATAGTAAATAGATATGCGTGCAAAATCTATGGACTTGCCCTAAGGATAACCCGTAATCAGAGTGATGCTGAGGAGGTTGTTCAGGAGGTTTTTCTAACCCTTGTTAAGAAGCTTGATACATTCAGAGGAGAGTC
>BEIN01000024.1 GCA_002898375.1 bacterium HR37
ATCAAGGTCAAGCAGGCTGATACCGTACTTACTCAACATGTCATCAAAGCCCTTTGACACTATATAGGGGTCATTTGAAAGCCTCTTTTCATGGATATGGTACCTGACCAGAGCCTCTTCTATAAAGTCAAACTTAAAGCACCTAGAAATCCTTATCCACAAATCGTGGTCTACCCCATAGGATATACCCTCATCAAACAGGCCAACCCTATCTATACATTCCCTTCTTAAAAGAACGGTAGATGGTGTACCCACCTCGTTTTTAATGAGAAGATCACTGTAAAGATCCCCTCTCTTTGAAGGGAGCCTCTTTCCTATTACCCTCTTTGTGTGGGCATCAACTATGTAAAAACCGGTATAAACACAGCCTATATCTGATGAAGCACTCTCCATAAACTCTACCTGCTTTCTCAGCTTATCTGGCAACCACTCATCGTCATCATCTAAAAACGCAACAAACTCAGCCCTGGGATCCAAATTCCCTAACCCCGCATTTCTTGCACCAGCCTCCCCTCTATTGTTTTCAAGGCATATGTACCTTATCCTTTTATCACCAAAGCTACTCACTATCTCTTCTGTATTGTCTCCTGAGGCATCATCAACCACTATCAACTCAAAATCCTCAAATGTCTGGTTTAACACACTTGAAATCGCCAAGTGGAGAAAACCAGGACGTCTGTAGGTGGGAAGTATTATACTAACCCTTGGCATTCTTATAATTATACACCCAAAACATAAACACCTTTATCCTCAATCAACGGGAATAGAATTTGACACACCAACCCCAAAGTACTTAAACCCGAGCCTCTCCAGTTTCTTTGGATCATAGAGGTTTCTGCCATCAAAGATAACAGGGATCCTCATAATCTTCTTTAAAGTATCAAAATCAGGCTGTCTGTACTCGTTCCACTCCGTATGTATGACAAGGGCATGAGCATCTACACAGGCATCGTAATTTGACTCCGCATACCTCACCTTGTCCCCAAAGTACTCACGTGCCCTTCCCATGGCCACAGGGTCATGTACAACAACCTCTGCTCCATGTGAAATGAGCCTGTTTACTATAAAGAGAGAGGGCGCCTCCCTTAGATCATCGGTCTTTGGCTTAAAGGAAAGCCCCCACACACCTATCCTCTTTCCGCTTAAATTGCCCCTAAAGAATGTCTTTATCTTATTCCAGAAGATCTCCCTCTGATTGGTGTTAACCTCATCTGTAGCCTTACAGATCTTCAACTCATACCCCATTCGCTCTGCAGTCTTTATAAGAGCCTTTATATCCTTGGGAAAGCATGAGCCTCCATAACCTATTCCCGGGAAAAGAAAAGAGCGTCCTATTCTGCTGTCAGCCCCTATTATTAGCCTTATCTCTGAAACGTCTGCCCCCACAAGCTCACAGAGATTTGCCATCTCGTTCATAAAAGAGATCCTCGTTGCAAGCATGGCATTGGCAGCGTACTTTGCAAGCTCAGCAGACCTTATAGAGGCTATTATTGCCCTATCACCTGATCTCATAAAAGGCGAGTAAAGCTCCTTTAATATGCCCGCAACAGATGGCTTATCGGCACCTATTACAACCCTATCAGGCTTCATAAAATCCTCTACCGCTGCCCCCTCTTTTAGGAACTCCGGATTCGATGCAACATCGAACTCAATATCGGTAACACTGCGTATCACCTCCCTTACCTTCTCGGTGGTTCCAACAGGAACCGTACTCTTTGTAACAACAATCTTGTAGTCGTTCATGCTTTTCCCTATAGAACGGGCAACATCCAAAACAGCACTCACATCCGCTGAACCATCACCGTCAGGTGGTGTACCCACAGCAATAAAGATTATAAAAGACCTCTGTACAGCCTCTGAGAGATTGGTCGTAAAGTGAAGTCGCCCCTCCTTCAGGTTCTTCTGAACAAGGTCATCAAGTCCTGGTTCAAAAAAAGGCACTATTCCCTGTGAGAGGCTTCTTATCTTTCCCTCATCTATATCAACACATATAACGTTGTTTCCGCTTTCAGCAAGACATGCTCCTGTAACAAGCCCAACGTATCCTGTTCCCACAACACATATATTCATCTTCCAAAACCTCCTCTACTCATACTTTAAAAATCACTCAACCGTTACGCTCTTTGCCAGGTTCCTGGGCTGGTCTATATCACATCCCCTGTTTCTGGCTATGTAGTAAGCTAAAAGCTGCAAGGGAACTGCATAGAGTATAGGGGTTAGAAGATCATTTGACTTTGGAACATAAAAAACGTGGTCAACCTTGCTTCTAAGGTATCTATCCCCCAAGGTTGTAAGTGCTATTACGGTTCCTTCCCTTGCCTTTACCTCCTCGACATTGCCAAGCATCTTCTCGTAGATAGAGTTTCTCGGAACAAGTGCAACAACGACCATATCCTCGTCTATAAGGGCTATTGGACCGTGCTTCATCTCCCCTCCTGCATACCCCTCTGCATGAATATAGGAGATCTCCTTTAACTTTAAAGCCCCCTCTAAAGCCACAGGATAGGTAACACCTCTTCCAAGGAAAAGAAAGTTCTTTCTCTCCCAGTAGAGGTTTGCTAGGTTCTCAATTTCTGATTCCCTCTCAATTACCCTCTCTATACTTTCGGGGATGCTCTTAAGCTCGGATATAAATTTACAGAAAAGAATATCAGATACCAATCCCCTTACCCTTCCCAGGAAAAGAGCAAACATATATAGTGCTACAAGCTGAGAAGTAAAAGCCTTTGTTGAAGCAACCCCTATTTCAGGACCTGCATGGGTGTAGATCACACCATCTGCTTCCCTTGTAGCACTACTCTCCACAACGTTACAAATAGTTAAAACCTTGGAGCCTTCTGCCTTGGCCTTCCTCATGGCTCCCAAGGTATCAGCGGTCTCTCCAGACTGTGTTATGCCTATTGTCAAGGTTCTCTTATCAATTAAAGGAGACCTGTATCTGAACTCAGATGCCAGATCCACCTCAACAGGAATCCGGGCTAAAGATTCTATCATAAACTTACCAATAAGTGAAGCATGCCAGGAAGTTCCACAAGCAACCAGATAGATTCTAGACAGATTCAGGATCTCATCCCTTGAGAGATTAAGATCCCTCCACTCAAGGCCATCCTTACCATTCACAAGGGTTATTCCGCTCCAGGTATTCCTTATAGCCTGAGGTTGCTCATGTATCTCTTTAAGCATAAAGTGCGGATAGCCGTTTTTTTCCGCAAGATCAGCATCCCAGGTTACATGGTATGTGCTTTTTTGCTTCCTGCAACCGCTTTCGACATCAAAAACCTCTAAACCTTTTTTATCAAGTACCGCAACCTCGTTATCGTCTAAAAAGATTACATCTCTTGTATACCGAAGTAGAGGTGTAACATCTGAAGCAACAAAGTACTCTCCCCTGCCACACCCTATAACCAGAGGACTGGATCTCCTTGCTACAACCATCCTATCAGGGCTAAGGTTGCTTATAACAGCAAGGGCAAAGGTTCCCTTTATCTCACCCAGTGCCCTTAAAACGGCATCCCTTAGATCCTTGCCCTCCACCAGGTATTTCTCGATAAGATGAGATACAACCTCTGTATCGGTTTGAGAAGAAAAAACGTGCCCTTCAGAAGTAAGGGCATCTCTAAGCAGGGCATGATTCTCTATTATCCCGTTGTGAACAACAACCACCCTGCCTGAGCAGTCACAGTGAGGGTGTGCGTTGGTCTCAGTTGGCCTCCCATGTGTAGCCCAACGCGTATGACCTATTCCAATAGTGCTTCTATACTCGTGTCCGTTAATCTTGGACTCCAGATTCGATAACTTACCAACGGTCTTTTTTACAACAATCCCTCCGTTCTCATAAAATGCAATACCTGCTGAATCATATCCCCTGTACTCAAGCCTTTTAAGCCCCTCTAGAAGAATGGGTATAGCATTTCTATCTCCAATATATCCTACTATTCCACACATGGTGATACCTCCAAAACGGGGAATTTCTCCCCAAGATGCATATGATTAATCACGCTTAGAAAGAAACAGCCTCTTTTCCAACAAAGCAGCTGGAAAATCCAGATATTACCTTTGCCATGGTTTTACGTGGTATCCAGACCTCACCGCTGAGCAAAGCACGCACCGATTTTAAGAACTCAGAGGAATCAGCGTTCTTAAGTATATAACCCAGGGCACCAGCACATAAGGCCCTAATAACCTTTTCCTCATCGTATTTTGAGAAAAGCAAAAGAACCTTAAGGGAAGGTAGCTCTTTTCTTATCAACCTTAGGATTTTTATAAGATCCAGTTTTTTCATATCTGCATCAAGCAGAAGCAGCTCAGCCTCGATCCTTCGTGAGATGAGCCTCTGAAGCTCCTTGGACTTGGAAACAAGGGCTATGATCTTTATATCCTTACAGGGTTTTAAGATCCTGCAAATTGCTTCCCTATCCAGGGCATACTCAGATGCAACAATCAACCTGTGTTCCTTACATTCGGTTAGCAACGTCTATCTCCAAAGCCGAAAAAAGCATCCGCTACTCACCCCCAGGGTGAATCCTTCAAGATAAAAACAACCAAGTGACGTTTATATTTAACCTTAGAAAACAACCCTAGTTCAATTGGACTTTGGTTGAATTAACCCCTTACAGGAAGTATTGATAACCCTATACTCTCTAACTTTAGTCTATAAGATATGGGCTAAGCTAGCTTATAAACCCGTTTCGGAAGCCATAGAGTATGAGTTCAGACCTGTTTTTTACAGAGAGTTTCTTAAATATCTTATACAGATGAAACTTAACCGTTTTTTCGCTTAAAAACAGGTCTTGAGCTATGGCCTTGTTACTATATCCCTTTAAAACCAGCTTTACAATCTTTGCCTCGGTTTCGGTAAGGTTATAAACCTGATCATTCCCCTTACCCCTGCCCCGCTTCTTGGGCGGTGATGAGAAGGTATCCAGAACCTTTGACATCATCTTTCTCTCAAGCCACAACTCACCATCACTTACAACCCTTACCGCTTTAAGAAGCTGGGAAGCATCGGCGTTTTTTGATAGATACCCCCTTACACCAGAACGAATAGCGTTTATTATGCTGCTTTCACTGTAGTTATCGTTTACAATAAGAATCACCTTCGCAGCTTTGTTCTTCTTAAGAAGCTGGAGAACCTTTTTAAAGTTTAACCCCTGTAGCTCTACATCAAGCAAAAGGATATCGAATTTGAATTCCTCACAGGTTTGAACCAGATCCAAAAGATTGGATACCCTGGATACAACCTGGATATCCTTTTGCCCTTCAAATATCTTACAGATTCCCTCCCTCAGAAGGGGATAGTAACAGGCTACAACAACCTTTATAACTTCCTCCCCCTTGCCACCCTTCTTGACCGTAGCAACACTGCTTTTAAGTTCGGACATTTAACATACCTCCAAATTCACTAAATAGGTTCTATATCAAGCACATCAATTTCCACACAGACGGACCTCTTGATTAAATCTATTGACAGTACCACCTTGTGCTTGGATTTCTTATCAACAATCCTGCCAACAACTCCCTGTAGAGGCCCACTTTTTATAATCACTTCCCTTCCCTTATCAAAATAGGGATAGGGATCATACTTTAGTTTGCTTTCAACAAGAACCCTTACAGACTCAATCTGCTCCTTTGGAATGGGAACAGGGGTACCATTACAACCCACAACCTTTAAAACCCCTCTTGTATAGATAACCTTGTATATATCTTCTTTCCTTATATTGACGAACAGATACGAGGGGAAAAGGGGAACACTTATTAATTTCTTGCGATCCTTCCACTGTGATACAACCTCCCTTAAGGGCAGAAAGGTTCTAACACCACGTACTCTAAGGTTTATCTCAGCCACCTTTTCGTGCCTGCTTTTGGTATACACAGCATACCACAGGCACTCCCTTTCCTGCTCCCCAAGTTCCTCATATGAATTGTTTATTATAACGCTTTTAGCCAAAATACCCATATTACTGCTATTACTGCAAACTCAAACTAAAGTTAAGTTAATTAAAACCCTAAATAATACTAAAGTCAATTAGACTTCAGTTAGTCTGTATTTATAACTTTGGTTATAATCTCTTAACCTTAAAGAACTTTCCGGGAAGCTGAACAACAAGGCCCTTTAACTCCATAGAGAGAAGAAGAGAAAGCACCCTTGCTGGCTCAAGACCGCTTAGTTTAACAACATCATCGACATGAACAGCCCCATCCGAAAGCAACACATACAACGCCTTCTCTTCCCCGGATAGAGAATCAGGAAAAACCTTCTTTTCGTCAGACCGAACACCCTCTTTACTTCTTAAGGCCCTAAATGCCTCTATCTCATCAACTATATCGTCTACCGACTCAACAAGCTTTGCCCCTTTCTTTATTAACCGATTGCATCCAGCACTCAATTTGCTAAATATGTTTCCGGGCACGGCAAATACATCTCTTCCCTGCTCCAGGGCAAAAAATGCAGTAATAAGAGAGCCGCTTCTGTCTGAGGCCTGAACCACAACCACACCCAGAGAAAGCCCACTTATTATACGGTTTCTCCTCGGGAAGTTAACGGAGTCAGGAGGTGTTCCAAGGGGAAACTCAGATACTACCGCTCCCTGAGTTAAAATCCGTTCATAGAGCTTTTTGTTCTCAGGGGGATAAACCACATCCAGACCAGAACCAAGAACAGCTATGGTTCTTCCTCCCCTCTTTAGGGCGCTTAAATGAGCCAGAGAATCAACTCCCCTTGCAAGACCACTTACAACGGTAATCCCAAGCTCAGCAACCTCCCCGGAGAGCTTCTCAGCAACGGATCTGCCATAGTGATCAGGATTCCTTGTTCCAACGATTGCAAGAGAAAGCTCATCATCAGCGTGGTAGTTTCCCTTTACGTAAAGCAGGGGAGGAGGGTTGTAAATACCGGTAAGGTTCCTCGGGTAGAGAGGGTCTGTAAAAGGCAAAATCTTTATTCCAAGCCTCTCTATCCTGTTAACCTCCTTCTCAACGCCTTCCCAGTCAGAAAACTCTTTTATAGCCTTTACCGCCCTATCCCCTACTCCCTCAACACTTTTAAGGCTGGAGGTATCTGCACTGAAAACCTCTTTTGGATCCCCAAATCTCGAAATCAGTGCCTTAAACAAGACATCCCCTATACCATTTACCATTCGAAGCGCAATCCAGTACTTCCAGTCTTTCATATCAGAAGAAGTTTTAACCCCAGTTACGGTAAAGAGTCAAGTGGGTTAAATTTAAGGGTTTACCCGGGTTATATGCTCCCTAAAAAGCCTTCCCTGATAGGTGTTTCTCTTCTCAAGCTCCTCTTCTATGCCCTTTAGTATCTCAACGTGGGTCTTATTCCATAGCGGAGCTATAAGAAGCTCTCTTGGGGTATCTGTAAAAAGCCTTTCAATAACAATATCCGGGGAGAGCCGCTCAAGAAAACGTGAAATAAAATCCAGGTACTCCTCGTAGCTAAAAAGATGAAAGGGTTCCTTTGCGTAAAGTCTTGCAAGGGGTGTATTCCGTACTATATGAAGGTTGTGAATCTTTAGGAAATCAATCCCCAATCTCGATACCTCATCAGCCATTGCAAGCATCTCATCCTCGGTTTCCGTTGGAAACCCAACTATAATGTGTGCTCCTATGTATATTCCCCTTCCCCTGGTTAACTCAATTGCATCAACAACCGACTGGTAATTGTGACCCCTGTTTACAAAGCTTAGGGTTTTATCGTAGATAGATTCTATGCCGTACTCAACCGTTACGAACCAATCTCTGGCCAGTTCCTCAAGCAAATCAAGCTTTTCCCTATCTATACAGTCAGAACGTGTTCCTATTGCAATACCAATTACATCATTATAGCTTAGAGCCTCCCTGTAGAGCCTCTCAAGACGTTCAACGCTTTCGTATGTATTGGTATAGGCCTGAAAGTAAACGATAAATTTTTCGGCCTTAAAACGTCTTCTAAGGTACTCCATACCGGTTGTAATCTGGTAATCCAGAGAATAACGGGAACGAGCATAGGGAGGAACAAAACTATCGTTGTTACAGTAAATACAACCTCCTCTGGTAATTCTGCCGTCTCTATTTGGACATGTAAACCCTACATCTACAGATACCTTCTGAACCCTGCAACCAAACCTCCTCCTAAGGAAGCTGCTATATGAATTGTAACGTTTACCCATATTTTTATAGTCTAACCCAAACCACACGAAGGAAAAAGTAATCTCAGGTTATATAATAAAAGCTCTCTAGCCTTAAACATCCTCCCCATACACACCCACCTGGAGTTTTTAAAAAGCTAAAGAAGGTTTTAAGCAATTTATTGGATACCGTCCAGTGCATAACAACCGGCTATTTTCTAGCAGGCGAGAGTCCTGTTTTTCCCTCAAAGAACTTCCTGTTTTTTTCTATAAAGTGCTTCCACTTATCCGGAAGCTCATCTTCGTGGAAGATAGCATCAACCGGGCATGGGTCCACACATGCACCGCAATCTATACACTCGTCAGGGTGAATATAAAGCTGGTCATCACCTTCGTATATACAATCTACAGGGCAGGCCTCCACACAGGATTTATCCTTAACTCCTATACAGGGTTCTGCAATGACATAGGCCATAATATACCTCCTTCTGTAAATGTTTATAAAATACCCTACACGCTATACCGATTCAAGAACCACTAGAGAAAGCCCTAAAAGGGATCAATCACTTTGTCTCTTCTCCAGAAGCCGGTTTAGATTCCTTTTCCCCTGGCAAACCAGCATCAGGCTTTCCCCCGGTAGTTGATAGATCCTCTACACCCACATCCTTAACAACGGATGATCTAACCCCTTTTGCTGAGAAGTATCCAAGGGAAAGGGAAGTTAGTATAAACAAAACAGCAAGAAACCTTGTAACCTTTGTAAGAAATGGAACAGCACCACTTGCACCAAATATCGACTGACTGGTTCCACCAAACATCGTTCCCAGGTCATCACCTTTTCCCGGCTGTAGAAGAACGGTTATAATAAGAAGTATGCTTACAATGATATGAATACCCTTGATAACAACTACTATTATATCCACGTTAACCTATCCTCCCTGCTAACCTGACTATTCTTGCAAAAGACTCGGCTTTAAGGCTTGCTCCACCAACCAGAACCCCATCTATATTTGGCGGGGAAAGTATATCCTCTATATTCTCTGGTGTTACACTACCCCCGTAAAGAACCCTTATCTTATCCCCAATTCCCTCAAACACCCTATCCAGCACATTTCTTATAAACAAATGAACCTCTTCAGCTTCATAAGGGGTAGCACTCCTTCCGGTTCCAATTGCCCAGACAGGCTCATAGGCAATAACAATAGAATCAGAGCTAAAGAGCTCTACCCCATCCAGTCCCCTCTCCAATTGACCCCTGACAACCTCCATTGTTTTTCCACTCTCCCTCTGCTCAAGAGTCTCACCAACACAGAGTATGGGAATAAGGCCAGCTTTTATTGAAGCAGCCACCTTTCTTTTAACCATCTCATCTGTCTCACCAAGAACAGCCCTTCTCTCCGAGTGTCCAACTATTACCCACTTACAACCGGCATCAATAAGCATATACGGAGAAATCTCTCCTGTAAATGCCCCGGCTTCTTCCCAGAAGACATTCTGGGCACAGAGCCCTATGTTTGTATTGGATATTACACCGTAAACAACATCAAGAGATGTATAAGGAGGGGCAACTACAATATCAACATAAGAGACATCACCAACAAGCTCTGCAATACCCCTTGCAAGCTCGTATGCCTCTTTTCTTAACATGTTCATCTTCCAGTTTCCAACAATAAGCCTCTTTCTCATCACTTAAATCTCTTCTCCAATGCCTCGATTGCAGGCAGTTTTTTGCCCTGAAGAAACTCCAAGGATGCTTGCCCGCCCATGGAGATATGGGTAATACCACTTGAAAGACCCCCTCTTTTTAGAGCGGAGATGGTATCCCATCCGGTAACAACACTAAAAGCCCCTGAGGCAGCTACAGCCTCAGCAACCCTAACGGTTCCTCTCCCAAAATCTCCCTTTTCATAGATACCAAGTGGTCCGTTCCAGAAAACGGTTTTTGCCTTAAGAACCCTTGAAGAGAAATCCTCTATTGTCTTTGGTCCTATATCAACCACCATGGCGTCCCCGGGAATTGTCTTTACAGAACCAGTAAAAGAGTAAGCATAGGTATTAAGATCCCCCTTTATAAGAACCACATCCTCAGGTAGCACAAGCCTTACCTTTCTTACATCCGCAGAGGAAACAAGCTTCATTGCACTGTAAAGAGCAATAGGATCAAAAAAAGACCTACCCACCTCTCCACCAAGTGCTTTAATAAATGCATTTGCCACAGCTCCACCAACCACTATGGTATCGACCCTATCGAGCAAACTCTCCATAACTGGGATCTTTTCAGATGCGTTTCTGCCACCAAAGATGGCAACAAAGGGCCTGGGAGGGTCTTTGAGCAAACGTGAGAGGTTTTCTATCTCCTTCTTGAAATTGAATCCAACACATACGGTTTGAACAAATTCCAAAATACCGACAACCGAGGAATGAGCACGATGAGAAACAGAAAATGCTTCATTTACATAAACATCCGCTATGGAGGCAAGCCTTTTTGCAAATCGAGGATCATTTTCCTCTTCTCCCCTGTGAAACCTGAGGTTTTCAAGAAGCATAACGCTCCCAGGGAGAAGGTCACTGGCAAGCTTCTTTACAGCATCCCCAACACAGTCCTCCGGAAAAAAAATCTCGCGGTCAAGAATCTCTGAAAGCTTCCTTCCCACCGGCTCCAGTGAAAACCTTGGGTTTACCTTGCCCATTGGCCTTCCAAGATGAGAGGCAACTATAACCTTTGCCCTTTCCTTGATGGCGTATTCTATTGTTGGGATGACAGCACGTATCCGTGTATCATCCAGAATATCTCCCCCCTTTGTTACCGGAACGTTAAAGTCAACCCTTATAAAAACCCTCTTTTCCCTTATGTCTACCTCGTCTATAGAAACAAGCCTCATTGGCATTTCTCTCTAATGTATCTATCAAGTCTTCTGATACCCTCTTCTATGCTCTCAACAGAGGTTGCATAGGAAAACCTTAGGTATCCTTCTCCACCCTCTCCAAAATCAATCCCAGGGGTTATTGCAACATGAACCTTCTCAAGTATGTCAAAAGCCAGTTCACAGGAACTATAACCTAACCTTTTTGCATTAACAAAGACGTAAAAAGCACCCCTGGGTTCATAACCTATCTGGAACCCAAGTTCCCTTAGCCCATCAACCATCCTCTTTCGTCTATCACCAAAGACTCTTACCATTTCCTGTTTCTGTAATTGGGCTTCCTCTAAAGCCCTGATTCCAGCCCTCTGCACAAATGAGTTAGGAGATATAAAAAGGTTTTGTTGCAGCTTCTGTATTGGACGAACAAACTCTTCTGGAGCAATTAAGTATCCAAGCCTCCATCCGGTCATTGAATAGAGTTTGGAGAAGCCATTAACTACAAAGGCCTTATCTGTAAACTCAAATATGGTATGAGACTCCCCTTCATAGACAAGACCATGGTATATCTCATCGGAAATCACATACAAGCCAAGCTCAGCAACACTCCTTATTACCTCCGGCTCAAGCACCACCCCGGTAGGGTTAGATGGTGAGTTTATAATAACCGCCCTTGTCCTGCTTGAGATTGCCTTTTTTATCCTGTTTGCATCAATCTGGAATCCCTCTTCCTCATATATTCTTACACGCTTTGGCACACCACCTGCTATTCTTATTATCTGTGGATAGCATGCGTAATGAGGGTCTGTAATTACTATCTCATCATCCCTATCAATTAGGGAAAGCATAACAAGGAAAAGGGCAGGAGAGCTCCCCATGGTTACAATTACCCTCTCAGGGGAAACATCTACCCCGTAAGCCTCCCTATAGTGGGTTGCAATAGCATGCCTGAGCTCAGGTATACCCAAACTATGGGTATACTTTGTGTACCCACTCTTTATAGACTCCACAGCCTCTCTACACACCCCTTCAGGGGTAGGAAGATCAGGTTCTCCAACTTCAAAGTGAATAACCCTCCCACCTTGAGCCTCAATCTCCTTGGCTCGCTCCAGAACCTCCATTACATAGAAAGGGGATATCTCACTGACAAGCCTAGACGGCATACCTTTTATTCTAAGTAAAAAGCAAGAAATTGTCTAGAAGAGCCACATATGATATATTTTACCCATATACCCCTCCCTATGGGGATGGGTATACATAAACCCATGCTGAAATGGAGGCTACAAGAGATTGAAAGAAAAGGAAAGAATAGTAAAAAGGCTAAAAAGCATTGAAGGACATATAAGGGGCATACAGAGAATGATAGAAGAGGATAAATACTGTATAGACGTTATTAAACAACTCCTTGCAGTAAAGAGCGCACTTGATAAGGTAAACACCCTTATACTTAAACACCACCTGGAAAACTGTGTAACCACAGCTATAAGGTCAAATAAAAACACAAAAAGAGAGCAGGTGATATCAGAGCTCCTGGATGTGTTTGAAACATCCGGAAAGATTTAGGAGAGAAAAAGATGATGAGATGGAAAAGAGTTGAACTGCCAATTACAGGGATGAGCTGTGCAAGCTGCGTAAATGCTGTTGAATCCTGTATCAAAGGACTAGATGGGGTTTTAGAGGTAAATGTAAACCTTGCAACACAGAGAGCAACCGTTACCTTTGATCCTGAAAAGATAACACCTAAAAACATCATAAAAGCTATTAAGGAAACAGGATACGATGTTGGAACACAGAAAGTAAGCATTCCCATACAGGGTATGCACTGTGCCTCCTGTGTAGAGGCTATAGAGAGTGCACTTAGAGAGCTAGAGGGGGTTATACACGTAGATGTTAACCTTGCAGCGGAGAAGGCCTCAGTAGAGTTTATTCCTGAGATTACACCCCTTTTAGAGATAAAATCCAAGATAAAGGATGCAGGTTATACCCCGATTGAGGTAGAAAAAGAATATGAAGACCTTGAAAAAAGGGAAATACAGGATCTAAAAAGGAGGTTTATATTCAGTGCCGTAGTGGGAGCCATTGTGTTTGCAGGTAGTATGGGAAGCCAATCTTTATGGATACCAGACATACTTACAAACTGGGTCACGCTCTTTATCCTTACAACGCCTGTTCAACTCTGGGCTGGATGGCAGTTTTATAAAGGGGCATGGTCCGCACTAAAACACAGTCGTGCGGATATGAACACACTCATAGCCCTGGGAACAACCGCAGCTTACCTATACAGTGTTATTGCAACCTTCTTTCCTGGTTTTTTTAAATCAGAGAGCCTAAGACCTGCTGTCTACTACGATACATCGGCAATGATCATATCCCTCATACTACTCGGGAGGCTCCTTGAGAAAAGAGCAAGAAGTCAAACAGGAGAGGCAATAAGGAAGCTAATAAGCCTTCAGCCCAAAACCGCAAGGGTAATAAGAGATGGCGAGGAAAAAGACATACCGGTAGAAGAGGTAAAGGTAGGGGATATAGTCGTTGTAAGGCCCGGAGAGAAGATTCCGGTTGATGGAATCGTTATCGAGGGGCACTCAAGCGTTGATGAATCAATGATAACGGGAGAGCCAATCCCCTCAGAGAAAAAGCCTGGGGACCGGGTGATAGGGGCAACCATCAACACAACAGGCACTTTTAAACTTAAGGCTACCAACGTAGGGGAAGAAACCCTTCTTTCCCAGATAGTAAAGCTCGTTGAGGAAGCTCAATCATCTAAAGCTCCAATCCAGAGGATCGCTGATAAGATAGCTGCATACTTTGTCCCGGTCGTTATTGGCATAGCAGTTCTAACCTTTGTAGTATGGAGCTCCTTCGGTCCGGAACCTGCATTCACACATGCACTTTTAAACTTCATAGCCGTTCTTATAATTGCCTGTCCCTGTGCATTGGGACTTGCAACCCCCACTGCAGTTATTGTTGGAACCGGCAAAGGTGCGGAAAACGGCATACTCATTAAAAGCGGAAAAGCCCTAGAGACAGCCCAGAGAATAACAACCGTTGTCTTTGATAAGACAGGAACACTCACACAGGGAAAACTTGAAGTTACCGATATAATACCGAACGGGGGTTTTTCCAGGGAAAAGATACTTGCCCTTTCGGCAAGTGCAGAGAAATCCTCTGAACACCCAATTGGTAAGGCAATAGTTGAGGCTGCTAAAGAAGAAGGTATTCCCTTAGAGGAGCCAGATAGCTTTAGCATTGAACCAGGTGGGGGAGTTCATGCCACAATAAAAGGGGTCAGAGTGCTTATAGGGAGCAAAAAGTTTATGGATAGCGGCAGGATCGATATAGCTGAGGAGCTGGGCTATAGAGCCGGGGAGCTTGCAGAGGAAGGGAAAACACCGGTGTTTATAGCAGTAGAAGGTAAGGTAATCGGCATACTTGCCCTCTCTGATAGGGTCAAGCCCTACTGTAGAGAGGTGGTAGAAGCCCTAAAGAGGCTAAACATAGAAGTTGTTATGATTACAGGGGACAATACCCGCACGGCAAAAGCCATAGCCAGACAGGTTGGTATAGAGAGAATACTTGCAGAGGTAAAGCCTCAGGAAAAGGCAAACGAGATAAGGAGGCTTCAGAGTGAAGGTAAGGTAGTTGCCATGGTAGGAGATGGAATAAACGATGCACCTGCACTTGCCCAGGCAGATATAGGGATAGCAATAGGAGCTGGAACCGATATAGCCGTAGAAGCAGGAGATATAGTACTTATAGGTAATGATTTAAGAGGTGTTGTAACAGCAATAGAGCTAAGCAGGGAAACGATGAGAACAATAAAACAAAACTTCTTCTGGGCGTTTTTCTACAATGCTTTGCTCATACCGGTTGCTGCTGGTGTCCTGTATCCATTCACCGGGATTCTCTTAAATCCGGTTTTTGCTGCTGGGGCAATGGCGCTAAGTTCTGTTTCTGTGGTAACAAACAGCTTAAGGCTAAAGAGGTTTAAACCAAAGACCCTTATCCCTAAAGAGACGGTTCCCTACAGACAGGAACAACCACTACTTGGCAAAAACGTTACCACAAACCCCTCAAAACAACAATAACAGGGAGGTTAACAACAGTTGACAAAACTTAGGCGAAAGTGGGTATTTTATTAATGGTAAAAGGTATGATAGCCCTGCAATGCAGGCTGGAACTTAATAAGTAAGGATACAGAAATTCTCAAAGACCTTATGAGAAGACAGTCCGCCTGTATGAGGTATGCCTACAAGAGGCTTTTGGAAGGCAAGGACAGAAAGGAATTAAAGAGAGAGCTTCAGGTTGCGTTTGGACTAAATTCAAGGTATGTGGATGATGCTATACTCAAAACTAAGGAAATTTTAAGTGCCTGTAAAGAGAGGGGGCAAATTCTAAAGAAGGTAGTCTTTGGAGGAAGAAACTAATTTGAAAAACTAAAGAAAAACCATTTGCAAGGCAAAGACAGGCTTAAGCTAATAAAACAGTGGCAAGAGAAAAGAAAATACTCTTTGTATTCAAGAGGGGATAAATCTAAACAAGGCAATCTAAATACAAGGTTGTTATTAGAACAAGATGGAACTTATCTGAGGATAAATGTAGGAGATAGGACTTGGATAAAGGCAAAGGTAATAAGGAATGTAAAAAGGCTTACCGACAAATGGATTAACTTTATAGCAAGACTATTAGAGGTAGAAAGAATGGGTAAATGCTTTCCTTACAGCGTGGAGATAAAGATAAGGGATGATGAGGTGTATGCCTATATATCCTTTGAGGAGGAGATACCGCAAATATCTATAACGAAAGGGAATGGTGTAATAGGAATAGATGTAAATGCAAGACCATTTCACCTGGCTTTAGCAGAGGTTAATGCAGATGGTAATTTAGCAAGTTATCAATCTATATCCTTACACGAACTCCTAAACAAAACAAAAAATCAAAGAGATTATCTGACTTGGCAGGTAGCACATAAAGTAGTAGACATAGCCAAAGAAAAACAAAAAGCAATTGTTATAGAAAAGCCATCAACTGTAGATAAAGGTAATAAAGGAGATGGTAATAAGATATTAAGGAAGAGGCTTCAACAATGGAGTTACAGGGGAATACTTGAGAAGATAAAGACACTTGCAAGAAGAAATGGCATAGAGGTTATAGAAATAAATCCAGCCTATACGTCAATCATAGGCATGCTTAAATACTGTCCACAATACAATATAGATAAAGATATTGCAGGGGCTTATGTAATAGGAAGAAAAGGATTAGGATTTAAAGAAAGATTGCCTGAAAACTATGAGAAATTGTTAAGAAATCAAGAATATATAAACTACGCCGTAGCAAAGTTAGAAGAGGAAGAAGAGAGAAACAAACAAAAACTAAATCAAGAGAAAAACGTATACAAGCAAAAGCCTATAAAGAAATACATCGGGCAAATTAAGAAAGATATAAACTTACTCAAAAACCTTAGCAGTAAGCCATTGACCCAAGAGCATCTAAACCGATGGAAGGAAGATGTGAGGGGTGAGGTGAAAACCTCACATAAACAATGGCAAGTTGTTAAGGTAGCCCTTACTTTCCCTATCCTTGAGAAGTCATCCAGCAGGGACTTCTCTCCGCTAAAAAGTTATTTAGTGGATTGGGATAGGGTAGTAAGAAGGTTAGTTCTTGTGCTTGGTGCGGGGGCTATGGCTGGCTCAAATACCGCCTGCTGGGGACTGAGCCAGCCTGAAGTGGCGGGATATAAATAACCCAGCCTAAAGTGTGCCAGTTTTGCACACCTTAGCTAACCAGGTTATAATATGGCAAAGGACCCTGTATGTGGAATGGAAGTAGATGAGAAAAAGGCTGCTGCAACATCTGAATACAAAGGCAGGGTTTACTACTTCTGTGCCAGAGGATGCAAAATCGCCTTTGATAAATCCCCGGAGAAGTACATAAGGAAAGACGAAAAAGAAGAAGAAAAGGATTGAGTTTCCTTGGTTGCTTGCAATACCCCTGGTTAATGGGTATAGTAAGTTACCGACCTTAACAGAGAGCAAAAGGAAGAGAGGATAACAATGGCTCAGGTTTGCAGAGTGTGTGGGAAAAAGCCAGTTTCTGGTCACAATGTAAGTCACGCAAATAACAGAACCAAAAGACGCTGGAATGTGAACCTAAGAAGGGTAAAAGTACGCCTTGAAAGTGGGGAAGTAAGAAGGATAAGGGTATGTACAGGATGCATTAAATCCGGCAGGATTCAGAAGGCAGCGTAGCTTTCTTCCTTTCCAAATACCTTTTCCAGTTTTTTCTTAAAAAGCTCACGTTTTAATCTGCTCAGTCTGTCTATAAAGAGTATGCCATCCAAATGGTCTATTTCGTGCTGAAATGCACGGGCAAGAAGCCCCGTTCCTTCTATCTCAACCGGTTTTCCTTTTCTGTCCAAGCCCCTAACAACCACCCTTGCTTTTCTCCTGACCTCACTTACAAACCCCGGTATGCTCAAACACCCCTCCTCCCCTATTTGCTCTCCCTCTGCTAGAACGATCTCAGGATTTACAAGCTCGATAAGCCCGGGAGAGTTCTCTTCCCTGGGAGAGATATCAACAACAATAACCCTAAGGTTAACCCCAACCTGAGGTGCCGCTAATCCTATCCCCGGAGCATCATACATGGTCTCAGCCATATCATCGAGAAGCTTCTCAATCTGCTTATCGATTCTCTCAACCGGTACAGACTTTTTCCTTAACCTTGGGTCAGGATAGGTAAGTATCCTTAGTACAGCCATAGCTAATTAAAAGACTATACAAAAGAAAACGGTTGTCAACAAAAGGGTAAGCACCATTTAGGGCAAAGGCGCACAGGGAATCTAATCCGTTTTGGTTTCGTTTAACCTTTTTATCAATTCCTTACTTGGTCTAAAATGAGGAAGGACTTTTGCCTTTACCTCAACCGTTTCACCGGTTCTTGGGTTCCTACCGCTGTAGGGTTTATAGCTCTTTGTGAAAAAGCTACCAAATCCCCTTATCTCTATCCTCCCCCCATTTTGGAGCACATTGGTCATATGCTCTATAATCGTATCCACAATCTGCTCAGATTGATGGATTTGAAGATTAAATCTGGCTGCCAGTTCCTTCTCAAGCTCTGATCTCTTCATCTTAAGACCTCTTGAGGACTTAATCTGAGATTCAATCCTAGTAAACTTCCCAGTGTTTGTCAAGAGTTACGGTTCTTCAGGTTTATGGTGTGGAGTTGACAACCTCAAACTCAACAAATATGCTTTAAAAAAGCAAACCTTCATGGAGTAAGGTATGGGAAGACTTGAAAGGCTGTTAAATAAAGCTGATAGCTTTAAAGAAGCTGGAAGATACGAAGACGCACTTAAAGAACTCAGAAAGGCACTTAAGATAGCCCCCCATGATCCGGACGTATACCTGTCATTTGCCCTAACGTATGATGCAATGGGAGAATTTGAAACCTCTGTTGCTTACTTTAAGAAGGCGGTTGAGCTAGACCCTGATGACTCATACATATGGACACAGTTTGGGATAACACTTGCACGTATGGGGCGATATAGCGATGCACTCTCTGTTTTTCAAAAGGCACTCGCAATAGAGCCAAAGTACATCGTGGCAAGATGGAACTTAGCCCTAACCTACAGGGCACTTGGATGCTATGAGGATGCTCTTGCTGAACTTCAAACCTGCATCCACCTCGATCCCGACTCAGAGTATATAAAGGATGAGATACACTACCAGCTAGGTCTTTGCTACTTTGATATGGGATGGACACTGGAGGCTCTAAGAGAATTTAAAAAGCACGTTGAGCTCTTTCCAGAAGATATATGGGCCCATCTATCAATAGGGAACTGCTACCTAGACCTTGGATGGACAGACGAGTCCATAAACAAGTACAAGGAAATAATAAATGCCTATCCCGGCTTTATTCCAGCCTACAACTCCCTGGCGGTATCTCTTGCTGAGAAGGGATGGTATGATGAGGCCCTTGAGGTCCTTAGAAAAGCGCTTGAGATCGCCCCGGAGGATGAGTCAATAAAGGATAACATCGACTACATCCAGTCCCTAAAGGACGATGAAGACGGCTTTAAGGGGATGCTTTTACTTACCTTAATACTTCAGTTTCTTAAAAAGAGACAAATCTCAAAGGATTAGCCTGGATACTTCCTCTTACCCTGCTCCTCTAGAAGCGGCATGATATATACACTCTTTGCCACTGGATAAGGAATTCGGTACTCGTTTTCATCTATCTCAATAACAAACACCCTATCCACATCGCTTCTCCCCTTTACCTTGACCCTTTTCTGGGGAAACATACCGATAGAGGCAAGGTACTTTAAAACACCCGGGTCATCATCATTTACCCAGATAACGATACCAGAGCTTCCCGGTTTTGCCTCTGCCAAGGAAAGCCCAGAAGGCTCCGAAAGGACCCCCTCTTTAGTCGGAATCGGGTGCCCGTGAGGGTCAACCCTTGGCTCACCAAGGATTGCCTCAAGTTGCTCGGTCATATCTTCGCTAATAACATGCTCAAGCCTTTCTGCCTCATCATGAACCTTATCCCAACCAAGGCCAGCCTCCTCGGTAAGAAAGAGCTCCCAGAGTCTGTGAGAGCGGATAACCTTTAGGGCCCTTTCCCTACCGCTTTCAGTTAAAATTAGTCCTCCGGCTTTATCCCTTTCAACAAGCCCCATGTTCTCAAGTTTTGCAATAACGTTTAGAGCTGAGGAAAGAGAAACACCTAGCCTCCTTGAGAGCTCTGATGGAGAGACCACTCCCCTTTCCCTCTGAAGGTGGTAAGCATGCTTTAGGTAGTCCTCAATAGTTGCCATTAGATGAGCACGACGCTGTTTTAACCACCTTGGTATGATACCCCTTCTTGGTGAAACAAACATCGCCATAAGAAACAAACAGGTAGAGACAAGAACCATTGTAGGCCCTGAAGCAACATTTAGATAAAATGACATGTAAAGCCCACTTATGGCAGAAAACACACCAAAGAGGGTTGCAAGAACCATCATGGTAGAGAGCCTCTTTACAAGGAGAAACGCAGTAGCCCCGGGGGTTATAAGCATGGCTACAACAAGCACTATACCAACTGTCTGAAGGGAAGCAACAATCGTTAAAGATAGCAAGAACATAAGAAGGTAGTGAAGCAACTTAACGGGAAGACCAATGGCAGATGCCATGGTGGGGTCAAACGACCAGAGCATAAGCTCTTTAAAGAGAAGAAAAACCACAAGAAGCACCACCACACCTGTTAGAGCAGTAATTACCAGATCACCCGTTGAGACCCCAAGCACATTGCCAAAGAGTATGTGGTAGAGATCAACACTTTTACTGCGTATTATACTCATAAGGAGTATCCCAAGAGCAAAGGCCCCTGTAAACATGATACCTATTGCCGCATCTTCCTTTATGCGGGCATTACGCTCAACAAAGCCGATACCAAGTGCTGTAAGAACACCGGTTATAACAGCCCCCAAGAAGAAACTTGTACCTATCATGTACGCAAAAGCAACCCCCGGCAATACAGCATGGGATATGGCATCTCCAAGAAGTGCCCATCTCTTAACAAGCAGATAACAACTCAGGATACTGCATATAAGACCGACCATTATAGCAGCAAGAAGTGCCCGCTGCATAAACTCATAGTGAAAAGGTGCAACAAGGTACTCAAACAATACACTCATTTCCCCACCACCATCCTCTGACCAAGTGATTCCAAAATAGCAAGACGCCCCCCATAGGTCTTTCTAAGGAGTTCGGGGGTAAAAACCTCTCTTGCAGGACCATAAGCTATTAGCCTTTGATTTATTAAAATAAGCGAATCGTAGTAATTTATAGCGTTTCCAAGGTCATGGTTTACAACCAAAACCGTCTTACCCTCACTCTTAAGCTCCCTCATAAGGGAGAATATTGCCTGTTCCGTTGCAGCATCTACACCCACAAAGGGCTCATCAAGAAGAAGTATTTGAGCTTCCTGTGCCAGCGCCCTGGCCAGAAACACACGCTGTTGCTGTCCACCAGAGAGCTCTCCAATCTGGCGGTCTTTGTAATCGCTCATCTCTACCTGCTTAAGGCAGCGATCAACTACCTCGTAGTCTACCTTTCTTGGTCTTCTAATCCACCCTATATGGGGATACCTTCCCATCATAACCACATCCGAAACCACAATTGGATAATCCCAATCAACAAGCTCTTTCTGTGGAACGTAAGCCATCAGCCTTCTGCTCTTTTCCACAGGATTGCCGAAAATCAAAATCCTTCCCCTATCAAGAGGTAGCAGCTTCATTATCGCTTTAAGAAGAGTTGTCTTTCCAGCACCATTTGGACCCACAATACCAACCACCTGTCCCGGTGGTATATCAAGGGTAATCCCGATTATTGCGGGTTTGGTATCGTATGATACCGTTACGTTCTCCAGACTGATTGCATACTGTTTGTATGATTCGGTATCCACATCCAGCTCCCTATTTTTTTCCAACATCTTCCACCCCTCCAAGTGCCTGAACTATAGACAAAACATTTGACCTCATCATGCCTATGTAGGTATCAGCTCCACTTCCAGGGGGGCCAAGGGAATCTCCATAGAGCTTCCTTCCAACCTTTACCCCGGCCTCCCTTGCAACCCTTTCCATGAGCTTTGGGTTAACCGTTGTTTCTATGAAAACCGCCGGAACCCTCTCCCTTCTGATTGCATCAATAAGCTGTGCTATCTCCTGTGCTGATGGTTCATCCTCTGTGCTTATGCCCCATATGGTTCCAACCACCTTAAATCCGTATCTCTGCCCAAAGTATCTGAATGCATCGTGTGTGGTAACAAGCTTTCTCCTTTGAGGAGGAATTGTCTCTACCTGCTCAAAAATCCACTTATCGAGTTTCTCAAGCTCTAAGAGATAACCTGCGGCATTTTCCCTGTATACCTGCTCGCCCTCTGGATCAAACTCAACCAGGGCATCACGGATGTTTCTTACATAACCCATGGCCTTTGTAACATCCATCCACAGATGCGGATCAGGATCGCCTCTTTCATCCCTTATCGGTTCGAGGCCATCGGTTACAGCAACATAGGGCCTTGTTCCACCGGCATTTTTAAGTAGCTTCTCAAGCCACTTCTCAAGCCCCAATCCGTTAAAAAAGACTATATCGGATTCTGCTATCTTCTTTAAATCGCCAGGAACCGGTTCATAGGTATGAGGGTCACCTCCAATCGGCAAAAGGCTTATAACCTCAACTCTCTCTCCAGCCACCTGAGCTACCATATCACCTATTATGTTTACAGTTGCAAGGGCTATCTTTTTATTTCCCTTAACCCCTTCCCTTCCCATATCCGAAAGACAGGAAACAAAAACAAAGAGAACCACCAAGGAAAAACCCCTTAAGATCCTTTTAAAAACACGCTCTTTATACAACTTATCCAGACCTCCTGGTAAGAGATTCCACCCCTAGAGAACACTTAGGAAAAACGTAAAAGCCGTTAAAAGAGAAGTCTCTTTTTCCGCATTGCGCGTATACACGTCCCTGCTAACCCCAAAAATCAAAGTAAGCACCCTGTTTACAGGGGAGGTAAAACCCAGAGTCAGGCCAAATGCTGAAATACCCTTTTCATCATAGGGTTTTTCAAGTGAATAATGGGCTTCAAAAACCGGTTGAAACCATGGGAAGATAAAGTAGCCAAACCCAACATCCGCAACAAAACCCACATCCTCTGTTTCAATAAAGGCAACTACGAAATCTGCATCCATTGAGAATGCCTCGGTAAAATCAGCTGTAAGCACCAAACCCAGAACCTCAAATACCCACCCAGAGTCATTACCGGTAGGAAAGGTAATACCCCCCTGGTAAGCAAGGGAAAAAGGAATCTTGCCGTAGTCTTCAAGGAATCTAAACTTTACCCCTGCTCCTATATCACCAAACCCTGTTTCCCCATCCACCTGATCAGAATCCTCAAAATCGAGGTATCCAATGTTTACCCCAACCTCAAGGTTTTTAAGAACGCCAAAAGTAACCCTGTTTGAAGCAGAAAAACTAAGTACGCTGTCCTTACCGGTTACCAGTCCAAAAGAGGGCTCAACCTCCAGATGTCCTGGTGGAACCGTATCCACGCTTGGAACTATAACCTTGGAATTAGATATACCATCCACTGCTATGGCCTTTTTATGCTCCATAAAAAGCAGAGCAACCACAAAAGTTATCAAAAATCCCCGAGTACACAGGTTCTGGATTCTCATTATACGGCTTCTCCTCTAAGACTACGTCCTTTAATATCATCGCTCTTTGCTAACCTGACTAACATAGATATCCTTTGCCACACTGACCGGCAAACGGTGTTCAGAGGAGCCAACCCTGATAAATATGTCTCCTCCAAAAGGGGTTTTATCCCTTACATTAACACTTACCCCAGGGAAAAGCCCAAGTTCAGCCATATAGCGAAGTTTGTCCGAATCCGTATCGCTTACACAGTTTATAACCACTGTATCCCCAACCTCCGTATCAGCCAGAGACAGAGTCTCCTTAAACCCCTCAATCCTTCCATCCTTTGTAGGTATTGGGTCCCCGTGCGGGTCGGTCTTTGGATATCCCAGAACACAGTCTATTCTGTCAAGGATCTCATCCGAAATTACATGCTCAAGTTTTTCCGCCTCAACATGGACCTTATCCCACTCAAGCCCTAGAATCTCATTTAGAAACAGCTCAACAAGACGATGACGTCTTATAACCTTAAGGGCCATTTGCTCCCCCTTAGCCGTTAAAATAACGCCGTGATAGGATATGTGTTTAAGGAGTTTTTTCCTGGCAAGCTTCTTTATCATTGCCGTAACGGTTGCGTTTGAAAGCCCAAGCTTCTCTGCAATCGCAGATGTTGTTACCCTTCCCTGTCTTCTTTGAAGCTTATAGATTGCCTTTAGGTAATCCTCTACGGTAGGGCTAATTGTTTGGTTCATCTAAATTTTTTTTTAGTAATATTTAAATTAATTTTTAGATTCATCTAAATTATAGAAAGAAAAAAAGAGATGTCAAGAAGAAAAGGTAAATCTCTAAAGCCTTAAGTTATCAGTCCCCTGCTTCTCTATACTCTGTCTTATAAATCTCTATAAAGCTTAGGAAAACAACCAGAACAACAGGGCCAAGTATTATTCCTGAAAATCCAAAGGCCTTAACGCTTCCAAGTATGCTTAAGAAGAGAAACAATGTGGGCAGCTTTACCCTGCCCCCTATGATGAGGGGTTTTAGTATATTGTCAACAGAGCTTACAACAAGTCCCCCGAGAAGAAGAAGCACCGTTCCCTTTAAGAACTCCCCGCTAACAAGCAGATACACTCCAACGGGAAACCACACAAAAGCAGAACCCCCTATTGGCAGCAAGGAAAAGACAAAGGTAATAACCCCTCCAAGCACCGCAAAGGAGATACCAAGTGCCCAGAATATCACCCCGGTTATAAAACCCTGCACCGCTGCAGTAGCAATGATTCCAAGTATGACAGCGTTTAGGATATCGTAGAAACGGTCAAAGATCCTGTTTTTCTGTTCCTCAGTCATCGGGATCAGGTATTTTAGCTCTTCGTAGAGTTTTCTACCGTCTCTGAAGAAAAAAAACATGGCAAAGATCATCACAATAAAGCTCAGTATAATGCTTGTAAGGTTTTTTGCTCCCTGTTGAACCTGATCAAAAATATATCTGCTTATCGTTCCAACAGCGGTTAGTATAACCTGCTCGAGTTTTAGTTCCCCCACATTAAACCTCTTCTCAATCTCTTCTAGCACAGTTACAGGTATAAGCTCCTTTAGATGCTCAATCATTGACCTAAGCTTTACAAGCTCAAGCTTGTCCCTAAGAGACTGATAGGCATCAAACATCTCAACTGCAAGCGTTGTTAAGACAATAACCACGGGAACAACAAGAACAAGGGTTGAGAGCAGAGTCATCAAAAGAGAAGACATCCCCACCCTGTTTCTCATAAACCTGGTTAGACGTTCGTGAACCGGATACAGAATGAGGGAGATAATTGCGGCCCAGAAGAGGGAGAATATAAATGGTTTAATTATCTGATAGAAGAGATAGATGAGAAAAATAAAGATCCCAAAGAAGAACCACGAGAAAATCTGCTTTCGTGTCATGTTATATACCTCGATTCAGGCAAATAAAATCCCCTTTCTATCCATTTTAATTTACACCTCTGTCCTTCTCAATGTTTAGAGAGCAGAAAAGATTTACAAAGTAAAAGCAGAAAAAAGGCAACCTGACAGGTAAAAAAGAGCGTACCCAGAAAGCCTATACTTTCTCTCCTAATACCCTTTGCACCATGGTTAACAAATCACCCGAAGAGAAGGGTTTTTGGATAAAATGCTTATTAGCCAAATTCCAAATATTAACCCTATCTGCATAACCAGAAATGTAGATTATCCCTATATCGGGAAATAACCTCCTTGCATACTCTTCTACCTCACCGGAATCCATATCCGGTAAAACCACATCGGTAATTAGGAGGTTAAATGCTATTTTTTGGCTCTCCATAAGAATACAGGCATCCTTTCCCCTTCCAGCCTCAAACACCCTGAAACCCTTTTCCTCCAACACCTCAGCGATGTAGTGCCTAACGGCCGTATCATCCTCAACAACCAAGATGGTTGCTTCCACACCCGTTTCCGGTGCATGCACCACAGCCAACCCTTCCGAGGTTACAGATGGGCTCCTATCTTCTGTGTCCTGCTGTCCGGATGCAGGAAAGTAGATTATAAAAGCCGTTCCTTTACCCGCTTCAGTTCTGACCTCTATATGGCCTCTCATCTGCTTTACTATTCCATAAACGGTTGAAAGCCCAAGCCCCGTGCCCTGCTTCTTTGTGGTAAAGTAAGGCTCAAATATATGGGGTAAAATTTCTTTTGAAATTCCGCAACCTGTATCCCTCACCTCAAGCACCACATACTCTCCAGGATCCAGATCCATATACCTTCTTTGCAGACACACATTCCTTGTAGCAAGGGTTAAAATGCCACCCTTTGGCATAGCTTCCCTTGCATTAACAGAAAGATTCATTATGACCTGCTCCATATGCCCACGGTCAGAAAGTATGTTCTTTAGAGATGGCTCAAGAAGGGTTACAATCTCTATGTCTTCTCCCACTATCCTTCTTAACATCTTTAGCACATCAGAGATAACCGTATTCAGATTAACCCAATCATACGTTACAACTCTTTTCCTGCTAAAAGCCAGCAACTGAGAGGTAAGCCATGAGGCACGGTCCACAGCCTTTTTTATCTCAAGCGCATAGTTGTAAACTCTACTGTCTTTTTCCAGCTTGCTTAGGATAAGCTCAGAATAACCTCCTATTACCGTAAGAATGTTGTTAAAGTCGTGTGCCACCCCACCTGCAAGCCTGCCTATTGACTCCAGTTTTGAAACGTGTTGTGTATAAAGCTCAAGTTGCTTTTTTTCGGTAACATCACTTGTTATAACAATTAAGCTGGAAGCCTCTCTGCGGTCAGTACTGTAAACGGGTATAAAGATTGAGTTAACAAAACGGAGGTTTCCCCTAAGGGTTTGAACCTGATACTCGTATTGAAGATGTGGTTTGGCCAATCTTTCACTAAAAGCTACTTTCAGGCTCTCTTCTATAAACTTACGAAGTCCATCCCTGCACTCAGGAACAACAAAATCGTATATGGGTCTCCCAACAACCTGCTCCTTACTGTCTGCTTCAAGCATGAAAAGACCGGGTGTGTTTATCTCTAAAACTACACCTTCTTTTGAAATTACCCTTATACACTCAGGAAGAAAATCAACCAGGTTTCCCAGAGAGTCTAAGATACTCACCTCGGGTAATTATAGTGCTTTTAAATCATTTTATCAACACACTGTAACAGCATCTATTAACAATTTGACTTTATCACACATCCTTTCTAAAATCTTCTGGAAAAGGAGGCTTTATGGGAGACATCCGCTGTAACCTATCAAGGCTACTTGGAGAAAGAAGAATCACCCAGAGAAAGCTTTCAGAGATAAGTGGGCTTTCACTCTACACCATAAACAAGCTCTACAACGAAAAATGGGAAGGGGTAGGAAGGAAAACACTTGTCAAGCTATGCGAAACGCTTGGTGTTCAGGTAGGGGAGCTTTTTGAGTATGTAAACGAAACGGATCAGAAGGGCTTAAGAAAACCCCTCCTAACTACGGGGAAACAAGAAGATTCAACACCCAAAATAGGTTAGAAAAAAACTACCCTTTTCCAGAACGCCTAAGGAAGCTTATAAGAGGTGTTTTAATTCAGCAAAAAGTGGGTATAATTACCCTTCCAGTTTGTGGAAGGAAATCCTGGTTTTCCTGTTGATATGCCTTGTTTTTACAGCCACACTGGCGGTGATAGCCTGGTGGATTGGCAAACAGTAAATCCTTTTTTATGGAATGAGCTTTGAGAATATGGGATATCCCTCCGGAGATTCTATGCAACAAGCACCTGCTTGGAGAACACAGGGAGCTTCATGCAATCTGGGCGATACTTACCGGAAATAAACAAGGATACTCAAAACACCCTGAAACCAGAAGGTGGATAGGAAAGCTAAAAGCACTTTTTCTCAGGCACAAGCAGCTTGCTGAGGAAATGCAAAAAAGGGGATACAAGCACAAAAGCCCACTTGAAAAGAAGCTTGCAACAGGCTCTGGTAAACAGAAGAAACTGCTTGACCCCATTGAAAGGCAATTGGAGATACTAAATAACAAAGAATGCAAATGCCCTTTGAGATAATTTTAAGCCTGATTAAATTCATTGGTGGATTGGCTCTGGTAATAAAGGGGGCGGATCTTCTTATAAGCGGAGCCTCCGGACTTGCACGCAGAATAGGTATTCCGGATACAATAATAGGTTTAACCCTTGTTGCCTTTGGAACATCTCTTCCGGAATTTACAATAAACATAAAGGCAAGCCTTAAAGACGCCTCGGAAATAACCCTTGGAAACGTTATAGGCTCAAACATAGCAAACATACTCCTTATCCTTGGTATATCAGGATTGATAAGGCCTGTCTCAATACATCTAACATTTGTTAAAAAAGAGATACCTCTTAACTTCTTAAGTACCCTGATTCTCTTTGCAATGGTAAGCGACACCGTTCTTGACGGAAACGGGATAGCATTTATATCCCGCTCAGAAGGGCTTGTCCTGGTAACCACATTTGTAGGATACATATACTTCCTTACCGCCTTTCTTGAAAGACAGGTCTTTAAAGACGGCAAACAGCTTGGCTACCTCAAAGGAAGCATCCTTATAATCATAGGGCTTTTAGGTCTTATAATGGGCTCTGAATGGACTGTCTCAGGGGGGATTGAGCTTGCTACGTTCCTTGGAATCAGCCAGATGATAATTGGTCTTTTCCTGATAGCGGTGGGAACATCACTTCCGGAACTTGCAACCTCTATAGTTGCAGCCTATAAAGGGAATTCAGATATAGCCGTAGGTAATATCCTGGGTTCAAATATATTTAACGTATCTTTTGTACTGGGAGCGAGTGCGCTTATAAACTCTATCCCTGTACCCACAAACGTGTTTAAGGATATGACGATACTTTTTGTAGCAACCTTTCTGTTTTTTATCTCAAACTACCTGGGTAGGAAATACACCATATCCAAAGCCGAAAGCATAGCCTTTCTTGTTATCTACATACTATATGCAGCTTACTCCTGGTATCTTGAGGTTTAGGGCTAAGCTTGGAATGATTTATTGACCAAAATATACTGCTGTGTATACTACCTGTAGAGGGGAAGAATTTAAAAGGGGGTGAGATAGGATGACACTTGGAGCAGTTATTGGCTCCATATTAAGTTTCCTCTTTTTACTTTTTCTTAGCCCTTATGCTATAACAGGAATAGTCATTGCTCTTTTGATGGCAATCTTTGTGGTTATTTTCCTAATAACAGAAGCAATCACACTCAGCAGGAAATTGGTGTTAAAAAGATTCTTTTGCCCGTTCAGGAAGGTAAACGTTGAGGCAAAGCTTCGCCCTAGCATATTCACATACAGACCTTACGATGATGTTGTTTTCTGTTCTGCATTTAAGAATGGTAAACCCACCTGTAAGAAGAAGTGCCTGGATCTTCCAGAACTAATGGCCTAGGTAAGGTAGATTAAAGGAGGACTCTATTTCTTATGCAGGATCCTTATATAGTGTTCCTCTGCCCTTTTTCTCTGTGCATAAACAAATCTTTTTAAAAGGTTAATGCCCTGCTCGGATACAGGCTTAATCTCAAGATACCCACTTTCTACTGCATGTTTGAAAATCCTCTCTCCTCTTGCAGACCTTATAACAAGCATTGTCCACCCAGACAGCCCTATACCGCCTGCTGAAATATCGGCATGCTCTGCACTAAAGTCTGCACAGTACCCACACTGAGGTCTCTGATACGCCTTTGCTTCAGCAAGTGGGGTTTCTATTTTCTCCCCACCCTTTAACTCTATAATTAGCTTTCCCTTAATGTTTATCTTAACAACCTCTTCAGGTTTAATTCCGAGCTTCTCATAAAGGTACTCACGAATAAATCCATCAAATACAAACGTCCCTGCGCAAAAAAGCCCTATGGTTAGTTGTACAGACTCTACGTACTGCTTAAGGTGCCTCTTTTGCCTCTCTACATTTTTCTCCCCTCTCTCAGCGGTTATAAAGCCTGTATCAGAGCCCAATGCTGTTGCGTATCCAGAAATCTCACATGGCACTCCAACAAGAGCAACCTTCTTTAACCCGTACCTGTCAACTGCCTCCTTAAGAGCCATGGGCGTTGCACAGTAGGTATACCAAGACTTCGCAGTTTTTGTAAGCTCCTCCGCACTCGTTACAACCCTTGGTACAGGATTAAGCCACAACTTATCCGATGGACCAGCTACGGCTGCACCGTCTATCAAACCCTTATGAAAAGCACACCTAAGAATCTCGGTTACTGCTCCACCATCCTGTGCATTTGAAACAGTTGCTGGATTTGTGCTCCTTCCAATACATACAAACCTTTTGACACCACAGGGTTCGTACTCTTGCCTTTTCCTGCCAAAAACCCAGACATCCATTTCCTCCGCCCTTATAGGCTTCATATAAGCTGTTCCCAGCCTTCCACAGGCATTTGCACAGACATCACACCCAATCTCTTCGCTTATAGGACAGCTATAAGAACCGGCCTTTGGCCTTGCTATGTAAGGGGATGTGGATAATGGGTTGTACTTTATCACTCCATAAGGGCACGTCACAACACACATAGAACATCCACAACATCTTCCGGTTCTTACAACCTCACTCATCATCCTATTAAAGGTCCTTTTTAACTCTCCCTGCCTGGCTTCAATCATTATCCTGTTCCTCCTTGCTCCACCCATGTTGAAAATTTCATGCCATTTTGTGTTCAAAATATCAAAGTAAGCACTCGGCAAGGCTACTTTTAACTTTTTCTACTTTTTATCCGTCCAGCCAAACTACATAAGGCTTAGAACATATGTCCTATCTTCTGACATCTGACAGACCAGAAGTACACAAAAACCCTTTAAAACTTTTGGTCTTCTAAGGACCCGGATTCTTATGCGGAAACAAAGAAGTTCCCATACAGGAAATTGCAAACAGGTACTGCTCCCAGAGGGTTACAAAATTACCTGCAAAGCAGTCTATATAGAAAGTCTGAGAATGTATCCGGTATGATGAAATCTTTCTCACTGCTTTTAAAGGTTGCTATTGGATGCCCACTTTCGTTGTACAGCGTGGTTTCCAAAATGCTAAAGGTTCTCTCCTTACAGTCCACCAGATAATAAGACACTGCAAACATAATAGGTTCCGTGGTAAACTCCATTTTTAACCACGCGTTTGCTGTACTTCCTTTTTTCTGTATGCTTTCACTGTCTATGTAGACAATAATACCTTCACCGTTAATTGTAGTTGAGAAAATCTCTATCCATTCGGAAGCAAGAGCCGAAAAGGATAACAATAGAAAACAGAGTAAAGCTATAAATTTAATTTTACGTCCCCCTTCCCCATATAATTTTAATTCTATATCAGGTAGTAATCCCTTTCAACATACTGGTTGCAGTGCAACACAGATTCATAAGGAACAAAAAGGAGTTTGGAAAGGTGCTTATAGAAAGATATAGGAAGGTAGAAAAACCTCTAATTCCCATAGGGAATTGAAACAAAAGAAACTATTGCCATTCAAATCCAGCTGTTATTCCCCAATCTATAACATTTCTACCTTCTGTGAATCTGAAAAAGGGTGCAACATCAAATTCTATTTCAATTCCTCCAATTTTTTTGATTACGTTAAAGGGATTTGTCCAATCTATACCTCCAAGTAAAACGTGCTGGACGGGTTCCCCTTTAGCCCTTTCCAAGCCATATTCAGCTACCAGTCTTAAATCTTTAAAGAAGGGCAGTGGATAATCTATAAACGTACCAAAAGATAGTTTGATATCGTTGCTGCCACCCAGCTCCTCTACCTCACTTTCTACAAGAAAATGTAAATCAAACTTGTTATATATCTTCCAGAGGCTTAGGGCACAGAATACAGGCAAGTTAAGTTTATCCGTTTTACGTCTTTCCCGGGTAGTTGGAAAGTCCAATCCTACTTCTCCACCTACTTGAATATCCAGATTTGCCAGTTCCCACGTCTTAAACTCCTGTTTATAGAAGAGCGCAAACTCACTAACAGGTTCTACCTGTGTCTCCCCTCCCTCCTCATCCAGTATCTGTGTTCTAAAATCAAAACCAATTTCTGCATTCCAAGGCAGACCGTAATCCAAGTCAATCTCCCCGGGAAAGTCAATTACAGTTTTTTTTGGACCTTCCGTATTTACTCTCTCCACTACAAAGCCAAACTCAAGCTCCCATAGACCAGGATCCTCAGCATCTGCATCATCTGCTATCTGAAATGGTCGTATAGCAGAGGTTTCAGGTATCTGACAGAATAAAAACACTATAGTCATTAATATGGGTTGCCATTTCATAATGTAACTTTCAGCAATAATATAACCTCTATATTTAAATGCAAGAATGCCCTTGTGTTTAACTCTTTATTTAAGCAGGTATTGAAGTTTTAAAGAAACGGGTATTAAATTTATGGAGGGTTATGGGACTAAGGGTAGAGGTTGGTTTACCAAAGAGTCTTGAGGAGAAATTAAAAGAGTTTTTAATTCTAAACGGATATAACCAGGATAACCAAAGCTCTGTTATAGCCAGCCTTATAAGAAGTTATGTAAAAAACAGGATAAATAGGGATGAGATTGGTTTTAAGGGCTGGCCTCAAGAAACATATATAACCCTTACACTTGATTCCCTGGATATGCACTTCTGGGGGTGTTTTCTCTCTCTATGTGGATGGTCTATGTCATTAGCAAATGACAGAGTTGTTACACTTATTGATAAACTTGTAAAGGGAGAGGTTAAATTAGAACCAGAAAAAGAAACACATCTTTGAGTTGTGTAATTTTTATTGGCGCGCCCGGAGGGATTTGAGTCCCCCACCTTCTTAGTCCGATTTAAAATTTTTATGCGGCTTCATACAAATTTATATGAATTTATATAACCCACTGCAATTAAACAATTTTTTAGATTCCGTTTTTATATAGTAACTTCCGTAACAATGAAAAGAAGAACAGAGTCGAAAAAAGATACTTAAGCTTGGAAAGATATCTTAAGATGCTATGATTAATAAAGGAGGTTTTGAAATGAGTACAAAGGAGATTTATGAAGAGATTCTAGAACTCCTTAAAACCCTTCCTCCTGAGAAGATTAGTGAAGCAAGGGATTTCATAGAGCTTTTAAGTCAAAAATCACGGAAAGAAAAAGACTTCTCTAAACTTTGCGGAACATTAAGCAATGAAGATGCAGAGGCTATGATGAAGGCTATAGAGGATGGTTGTGAGAATATAAATTATGAAGAGTGGTAAATACCTGCTGGATACCAACATTGTAATTGCCTTCCTCAACAGCGATAAAAGCATAGAGACAAGATTAAATTCTGCTGAGTCAGTTTATATTTCAGTTATAGCTCTTGGTGAGTTACTCTATGGGGCAAAAAAATCAAAAAATGTAGACGAGAATATTTAAAAAATTAAGCAGTTCGCTGACCAATGTGTTTTATTGTTTGTGAATGAATCAATATCAGAGCATTATTCAGACATAAAAACTTGCTTTAAAGAAAAAAGGCGACCTATTGATATTTAGATTGGTGCAACCGCTATTCATTACAGCCTTACTCCTTCTAGTCGTGATGACCACTTTAGATTTATAGACGGACTTATGTTAGAGAAGTGGTGAATTTTAAAGTTATAATACCTATTCACACAACATACTTTCCAATGCTTCAGAGAAACCTGCTCTACACTTCAATAACAATGGCAAAGAGGCTCTTTCATGACCTCAGAGTTATCCCTGAACGCCGTGATTAACCTACTATAACTCTGGAGGAAGTTAAAGAAAAATTAAGAAAAGATAGGCTTTATGAAATCCAGTGGAAATGTCTGGTGGAGCAGGACCTACGGAATATAGACCATAAACAGATTCCTCGAATAGAATAATTAAAACCATTGAATCCCTTACTGATAATCCCTTTCCAGTTCAACATCGTAAGATTCAAGGTACAGAGAATGACTCTACTGAATCCGTATTGGAGACTACAGGGCAATCTATCAGGTGGAGATGGAAACAAAAACTGTGGGTATCTATTATCTTCACCATCGAAGAGAGGCATATAAAGGATTATAAAGCAATACAGCGATGAGGCTAAAGGAACAAGATTTAACTAGAGACTATCTTAGACATCTGTAAATGCAAATTCCCACTAACAGTCATTAACCCTATCTTCATCTGTAAATTATTACGCATTATACAATTTAAACAGTGTATATATACACAATAACAAAACACCTTAGAATACACTTAGTTTATAACTACCCATGAATATTTAAAATGCCTGTTCTGGCACACTTGTTGCAATAATCATAAAACACAAAGAACTAACCGGAGAATAACTGGTTTTTTAAATTAGATTAATCCTTTTGGGTCAGTATAAAGACACATACACAAAGGAGGAGAAAAACCATGGAAAGAAAAAAGGGGATTTTGAACCTGGGTGAAACCCTGAATGAAATTCAGTACCTAAAAAAACAGATACAGGATTTCTCCTGGTTAATTGGTGAGGAACTGACAGAGAAATTAATAGAACCCCTTGACGAAAAGGAAAACGATATTATTGAAAACGCCATGTGGTGGACTACATAGGTATCATTTATAAACTATCTACCAAAATGAATACCTATACTCCCATTCAATCGGGGAAGGTAAAAGTAAATGACATTAACATATATTATGAAATCTACGGTAGTGGTGAGCCTCTTTTGCTTATTGAAGGTCTAGGTTACTCAAGCTGGATGTGGTTTAAACAAATTCCAGAGTTCTCAAAGGAATATACGGTAGTTGTTTTCGATAACCGAGGTGTTGGAAACACAGATAAACCAAATATTGAGTACACAATAGAGATGATGGCTGACGATTCAGTAGGTCTTCTTAAAGCACTGGGTTTAGAATCAGCCCATATACTTGGAGTTTCAATGGGAGGCTTTATCGCTCAGGAGATAGCTATAAAGCATCCAAACACGGTAAAAAGCCTTATTCTGGTATCAACAAGTTCAAAAGGAAGTTCAAACCCTTTTTGGAACCTCTTCTTAGAATTATTTGGTATGGAGAATCCAATCCTTGAATTCAATAATAAAGCAGATAGCATTTTACCTTTAATAAATTCTTTCAACTTATTACCTCTACCACCTGAAAAAAGGATTCGCAATAAACTCTCCTTTGCCTTTACCCCACAGTACTTT
>BEIN01000025.1 GCA_002898375.1 bacterium HR37
AATCCTCAAGCGTATACACCTTAAGCGCCTCACCATATGCACTTATTGCCCTCCTGCAGTTCTCAACCCTGTCCTCAACCTCAGCTAAAGTACGATAGACTATCCCAAGGTTGTTCTGTGTGGCAGCATACTGAATGGGGAAATCCTCAAGCGTATACACCTTAAGCGCCTCACCATATGCACTTATTGCCCTCCTGCAGTTCTCAACCCTGTCCTCAACCTCAGCTAAAGTACGATAGATATCCCCAAGTTTTATGTAAACGGTTGCATTCTCTACAGGATTCTCATAAGACAACTTTAAAATCTCTTCATAGGATTCAGCAGCCCTTTTTAGCTCTTTAATTCCTGCGTTTTCATCCTCCTCAACCAAACTTTCGTATATGATACCGAGTTTCTTATGAACCGAGGTGTAATACAGAGGAGAGCTCTCAAGGGTATATACACTTAGAGATTCACGGTAAAACTGAGCAGCCTTTCTTAGATTCTCAACCTTATTCTCGATTTCTGCTAGATTGCAATAGATTTCCCCCAGGCTTTTACACAGGAAACCATATTCCTCAGGAAAGTCCTTTAATGTATAAACCCTTAGGGAATCAGAAAAAGACTCTGCTGCCTTTTTCCAAAGTCCAATACCATCCTCCCCAAGCTGAGCAAGCTTGGTATAGATTACCCCTATTCTCTTTTTAATCCCCCCGTATTCCACCGGGAATTCATCAGGCATATAAATCCTTAAAGCCTCGTTGTAGTTCTCTATAGCTATATGGTAGTTCTCTATCTTCTCTATTTCGCCTCTCTCTGCGGTGTATTCGTAAATCGTTCCAAATTGCCTTTTTATGTATGCATACTCTTTTGGAAACTTCTCGGGTACAAAAAATCTAAGAGCTTCTCTGTAGTATTGCAGTGCTGTTGCAAAATGTGTGATTTCCTTTTCTAATTCTCCAAGCTCTTTGTAAGCATCCCCAAGCTTCCTGTTACAGGTACTGTAATCAATAGGAGAATGTTCAAAGGTGTATATGTTTAAGGCTTCCTTGTAAGCCTCTATTGCCCTTTTGTAAATAGAAGGATCGCGTTCTAAACTGGCCAGAAAACTGTATAAGGAACCAAGGTTTCCCTGAACAAATGCATACTCGTTTGGAAAATCTATCATCGTATAAACAGAAAGCGCATCCTCGTAAGCCTCAATTGCTTTCTTACAGTTCTCAACTCTTTCCTCCTCCGTTCCCGTATTCAGGAGAACCGTGTAAATAGCTCCGATATTATTTTTGATAACCGCATAATCCAGAGGAAAGCTCTTAGCACTGTAGACCCTAAGAGCTTCATTGTATGCAGTTATAGCCTTTGTATAGTTAAGATGGGGTTCTTCAAGCTCTGCAAGCGCCTCATAGATAATCCCCAGATTTTTCTGTAGCACTCCGTACTCACTGGGAAACCTCTCAAAGGTATAGACCTTAAGGGCTTCCATATAAGCTCGCACAGCTAACCCATACCCCTTACCTATATCACCTTCAAACTGAGCAATAACCTCGTAAACGGAACCAAGGCTTTTATTGATGGCCGCATAATCGTCTGGATGCTCTGTAAGAGTATAAATCCTTAATGCCTCTTTATAGGCTCTTACCGCTTCGTTAAGATACTCAACCTTATCATCAAAACCCGCCAGTGCCCTATAGGTATCTGCCAGATCCTTTTGAATTGCCCCGTATTCCAGAGGGAAATCCTCAGCTGCATAGAACCTAAGAGCCTCATTGTGCGAATTAATTGCCTCAAGGCAATCCTCTAAACCACACTCTCCCATCTCCAAAAGCCTTGTGTATGCAAAACCAATGTTTTTATTTATAGATGCAAAATCTCTAGGGAACCTATCGAAGTCGTAAACCCTAAGGGCTTCCCTACCCGCCTTTATGGAATTTCTGTAGTTCTCTTTGGGACTTTCCCCCAGTTTAGCAAGTGTAGAGTATGCTGTGTTCAATCCTTTTTGGATAAAACCATAATCCAGTGGGGAATCTTCGTATTTAAGTGCTGAAACAGCTTCTTCAAAATAGTGGATGGCCTTTTTGGTATTCTCAACCCTGTTTTCCAACTCAGCCATCTGGCTGTATGCTACCCCAATGTTTCTAAATGTAGTTGCACACCTAATCGGAAAACGCCTGGGGCTTCTCACCTGAATTGATTGAAGATAGCACTCTATTGCGTTTTTTAGGTTTTCCTCTCTGTTTTCAAACTCAGAAAGAACACTGTAGGCAACCCCAAGATTGTTCTGAATAGCTCCATACTCAACAGGATACCTATCGACCGTGTAAACCCTCAAAGCCTCCATATAAGCATCTATTGCACCCTTACAGCTTTCAACCGTTCCTATCGTAACAAGGGCATTCCCGAGATTGTTTTTAACCATAGCATAATCAAAAGGATGGTTTTCAATCCCATAAACCCTCAAAGCCTCCATATAAGCATTCTTTGCCCTCTCACAGTTATCGATCCTACCTTCTAGCTCAGATATACCCCTGTAAGCATTTCCGAGATTATTCTGTGTTATTGCATAATAAAGCGGAAACTTATCTACAGACCTGATCTTTATAGCCTCTTTAAAACACTCTATTGCCTCTCTATAGCCCTTAACGCTACACGTCATTTCAGCAAGCCCGGTGTAAGTAATTCCCAAGTTGTTTAAAACCATTGCATAGTCAACAGGAAAGGAACCGGGATTATAAACACCAAGAGCCCTTTTATAACACTCTATTGCGTTTTTTAGGTTTTCCTCTCTGTTTTCAAACTCAGAAAGAACACTGTAGGCAACCCCAAGATTGTTCTGAATAGCTCCATACTCAACAGGATACCTATCGACCGTGTAAACCCTCAAAGCCTCCATATAAGCATCTATTGCACCCTTACAGCTTTCAACATCCCCCTTGATACCAAAGATATCCCTGTATATGTTCCCAATCATGCTCTTAACCCTTGCATAGAGCTCTGGAAACTCCTCAAACCCATACACCCTAAGAGCCTCACCATAGCAAACCAAAGACCTGTTTAAGTTCTCCTCCCTGTCCTCAAACCCCGAAAGACCCCTGTAAATATCCCCTAAACCCATCTGAATAGCTCCATACTCAACAGGATACCTATCAACCGTGTAAACCCTCAAAGCCTCCATATAAGCATCTATTGCACATTTACACAGATCCAGACTCGAGGTAGCAGAAAACAAACTACTGTAGAGATTGGCAGTGCTTGTATTAATAGCTCCAAAGTAAAAGGGAAAATGCTCAAGCGTATAGACTCTTAAAGCCTCTTTATAGGCTGTTATCGCTCTATTTAGGTTCTCAACCTTATCTTCTACATTCGCAAGGCTTGTGTATGCAATGCCAAGATTATACTGGGTAACCGCAAAATCCAGGGGAAAAGCCTCCAGGGTTCTTTTACCCAGTAAGCTACGATAACACTCTATAGCCTTTTTTAAGTTCTCGGTTTCGTTACCAAACGCAGCCAGATTACAGTAGGCAACCCCAAGGTTATTCTCAACAGATACACATTCATATGGAAAGCCCCATGTGCTATATGCAGAGAGGGTATCTTCATACAATGAAATCGCCCTTCTCAGGGTTCTCTCGCTATCCGAGATCCTTAAATAGGTGTCTGCTAATCTCTTTTTTAGATGGTTTCTAAACTCAAGATCCTGTTCGGACTCAAGAATTCCTTCATAGATATCTGCTGCTTTATAACAGAGATAGGCACCGTCAGATGAATCCTTTTCGTATAGAGCCAGGTACAGGGAGGCAAGCAAGCTGTAGAGCTTGGAAGATACACCTATCCCAGATTCCTCAATTTTTCTTATCCTACTTACAAGACTATCTACATCTTCACTGCTAAAGGATGACAACCCAAGATAGCACTCAACAATTCTAGTTACAGGTTCTCTAAGCTCATTCAGATAGTTAGAGTCTATACCTTTAAAGAAACCAAGGCTATAATCACAGAACTTACTGCAAATTTGCGGTTTTAAACCCTCGATTTCACGTCCAAGCCTGTTTAGTGGATGCTCCAAAGACCCTGGGTCCGCATCGGGTTTTACCACTAAATCACGTACATGGTGGCGCTCAAGCAAACGTCCGAGATAACTATTTACATAACCACCTTCCTTTGAAGATTTACCTCCGATATCGTCCGGATTATCCACAGTATCAGTTCCCTTATCACGAACTGAGATTACCAATTTATCTCTTCCCCTTAGCAATCCATAAAGATACAAGATATCGGGTTTAAAGCCATTTAGCACCAATACGCCCAACAGAGAATCACCAATTAACTTCTCACATCTTTCCAAAAGAGAATCGTTCAAAATAGCGTTATCAAGAAGTAAAGATACCCTGAACCCATATCTTGAGAGGAATCCGTGTATTAACCCAGCCAGATTGGCGCCTTGATCTTTGTTAAATATAACCACACAGGGAATTTCACCCTCTGTGCTTAACCTGCTGTTTATTGTTCTTACCTTATGGAACTTGTCCATAGAAACCACAAAACCTCACCCTACAGAGATTTCTCTGTAATTATTTGGCCAGTTACGGTTATATGTCAATACACAGGGGATTATCTAAGGAAGACGACCTACCTTTTTATAACACCACAGGCCAGACGCTCACCTGAGTTCCCAGAAGGATCCGACACATAATCATCCGGGCCCGAATGAATCACAAGAGAGGTTCCCCCCTCACGAAACAAAGAGTTCTTACCGCTTCCCAGTGTAACAAGTGGAGCAGTTACAACAGCTGTTGCTTCCCCGTTAGGACCTACCAAAAGGTTTGGAAGGTCTCCTGCGTGTGGACCATCTGGATTCTTAAGACCATGTTTCTTACCGTAAGGATTAAAGTGGCCACCTGCTGATTTAAAGTCAGGACCACTACACTTTCCATACTCATGTATGTGAAATCCATGAAGACCTGATGGAAGGTTATAGACCTGTATTGCAATTCTTACCCCATCTGAACTCTCCATAAGAGTTGCAATCCCAATCTTTTCTCCTTTTGGGTTATAAATCTCCGCAGTGGCAATCCTAGGTTCAGATACTGCATTTGAACCTATAAGAAGCAGAAAGAAAAAAGATATAGCAACTAAATACCTCAACTTCTAACCCTCCTTTGCAATCTGAGTTTGTTCGTTCTACTATCCGTATTTAAATAATACTATCTTACACCTTGGACAATGCAACCCGGGAAGATTGGAACGATTAAATTAAGAGGAAGAAAACGCCTAACACAAGTTGTTCTTTTACCAAAGACTACCTCTACTACGTAATCACTACTAACCAATCCAAACATATCCGGAAGAGGTAACAGCTTCTTTTTGTAAAGCTTCCTGTCCGTAATCCTGGCTTCCTCTACCACTCCACCGGAAACAAGCTTACTCCAGTAGATATAGCTACTAAAGGCTTTAAAAATAAAAAAGCCAACTGCAGCACCCAGAACGATAAGTCCTAAAGCCAAAAATCTACTGTGTACTTTATAATCTGAACCCACACCAGGCATGATCTCACGCAGATAGTACCCTTGTTAATAACCACCAAAATATTATAACAACAATAAGAACCACTGAAAGATAAAACTTTATATCCCTAATATCCCTAGACAGAGGTATCCTGAGTTTAACGGCAGAGGCAACAAAGTAGAGGAAAAGAGGTACGCTAAAAGGATTTAGCTTAATGGCCAGAGAAACATCAAACTCAGCCAGTGCAAGAAAAGCCCGGGTCATCCCACATCCCGGACATGAAATGCCGGTAAGCAACCTAAAAGGACAGAAAACAGGTAAGAATTCACCAATAGCATCCTTTGATACACCAAACATATGGATCGTAAAAGATGCAATAAGCCACAAAAGCAAAATTACAGAGCTAAAACTTAAATACTCCTTATATCCCTTAAATTTACACATCTTTAACCAACATCTTTTAAAGCCTTCTCAACTAGCATATTTATCTCTCTTTGCTGAATTGCATCCGCAACTATACTTAATCCAACAATTGCAAGAATCACACTTATCGTTGGAAGAGAACCGCTTCTCGTTACAGCAAACCTTTCCTGCAACGTTTCAATCTCTCTGCCTACAACATACTCATAGTAGATGTGATAGATACCACATGTAAGAACAGAGAGTATTAACCACCTGATAAAAGAAAGCCTTTCCTCCCCTAACAGGGTATTTACGGCTCTTATCTGTCTGTACTGCCAGAAAAGGTTATATATTCCGCAGGTAAGGATAGAAAGAACTACATCCCAGGCAATACTGCTCTTAAATCCCTCCAGCTCACCCCTGGTAAAATGGTAAGCACCTTTACTCATGAACTCTGAAAAGTTAACCCTTCATAACGGTATTTTCAACCCCTAACTGTGTAAAATCATACATCGTACACAGTGTGCTATTACACAGTTAATAGTGAAATGCAAACCAAGGTTCCAAAAATCCCCAATAAGTAGCTATTTCCCTATGTGTAAGTATTCCGGCACATAAATTGCATATTTAATTTAAAAATTAAATTCCCATAAAGGAGGTCATAACAAATGAGAGTGCTTGCCATGCTGTTATTACTGCTTCTCTCAGTTTCTTTCGTAGAGAGAATGGCCTTTGTTCCTTTCTTTACCACCCAGGCCGTAGCTTCCGAGCACGAAGAAGGAACAGAACCAGCTCCAACACCTGAGCCTGAAGAAGAGCCTGCAAACTAAAGAAGAATAAAACCAACCGGAGGAGGTTTCTTCAAACCTCCTCCTTTACTTAGGATCCCTTCCTGTCCTGCTTCAAAGCAGGTTTACTGTTTACTGCTAGTTATACTAGGCAAGTGTGTTTTTAACACATTACGGTTATAATGTTTAAAATCCCTCTAAAAGGAAATCAATGAATGGTAAAGAAACAAAACACTAAAAGCCGTTTTAAAAAAGACACCCAGTCTAAATTTGAAGACATCCTATATGAGAAAAAAGACAGGGTAGCCCGTGTGACCATAAACCGCCCCAAGGTGCGTAATGCCCTTCGTACCAAAACACGCAAAGAGCTTGCAGTTGCAATAGAAGATGCATGGCTTGATGACAACATAGGGGTAATAGTAATTACGGGGGCAGGAGACAGAGCCTTTTCTGCAGGTGGAGACCTTTCATGGATAGTAGACCCTAAAAAGAAGGTGGATTCACATTTTATGCTTGCCCACTACCGACTTGCCACGGCGATGAGGTGCTGTGGTAAACCAATTATTGCCAGGGTAAATGGATACTGTATAGGCGGAGGCAACGAGCTTAACATGCTCTGTGATTTAACAATCGCCTCAGAAGACTCCATATTCGGGCAGGCAGGACCACTTGTAGGAAGCGTTCCCATCTGGTATGGGATGCAAATGCTATTTTTCTCGGTAGGGGATAAAAAAGCAAGGGAGATAGTTTACCTGTGTAACCGCTACACGGCAAAGGAAGCAGAACAACTTGGATGGGTAAACAAGGTTGTACCAAAGGAAAGGTTAGATGAGGAAGTTGACTCATGGTGTAGAAGGCTTCTTGAGATGAGCCCCCAATCCCTTAGAATCGCAAAGTTTCAGCTAAATTTTGTATCCGATATGGCTTTTCCACAGATTACCCACGGGCTTGAGCTGGCAAGGTTCTTCTTTAAATCACCAGAGATGATAGAAGGAGCCACTGCTTTTCTGGAGAAAAGAAAACCCGATTTCTACAAGGTAAAGACCTAGATTCCATATCCGGACGGAGTGAAAACCACGGTTCCTCAAGTATAATATATTATCATCCAGATCCCGCAAAAATTACCTCTATGAAGCCTGAACTTGCTTCACCAAATGTGTTATGGACTCTTGGCTCCATACTTTCTCTCCTGGCTCTGGCAACGGTTTCCAAAAGGATAGTACAGCGAATAAATCCCAAGATTGACCTCAGCTTACCGGCTCACTACATTAATACCTGGTGGATTATAGTAATCCCCCTTGCTCTGGCAATAGCTGCAAGTAAAAGACTCTCTATAATCCTCTTTGCCTTCGTAAGCTTTATGACCCTTAAAGAGTTCTTCTCTATTATCCCTATACGAAGAACCGACCGTAGGGTGCTTTTCTGGGCTTATCTTACAATCCCCGTTCAATACTACTGGATCTCAAAGGACTGGTTTGAAATGTTTGTTATCTTTATTCCGGTAATTGTCTTTCTAATTCTACCTATACGGGTAATCCTTATAGGCGATATATCTGGTCTTGTTAAAACAACCGGTGTTATCCAGTGGGGTTTAATGACCACAGTTTTTGGAATCAGCCACCTTGCATACCTTCTAGTACTACCCCCCAAATACAACCCCAATGGTGGTGGAGCAGGTTTTGTCCTTTACCTTATCCTCTTAAACCAGCTAAATGATATAGCACACACTATATTTGGAAAGGTTCTCGGGCACCTAAGTGTCTTCCCAAATTTAAGATCCCAGAAGACATACGAAGGACTGGTTTTTGCAACCTCGCTAACGGTATTTTTATCCCTGCTTCTATCCCAGGTGTTAACCCCTCTTACCCGTATTGAATCGGTGCTTGCCGGGCTTGTAATCGGCCTAGGGGGGGTTATCGGAGACGCCATAATGTCAGGACTAAAACAAGATTTGGGAATAAAGCAGAATAACAGCAACGAACAGACGTACACAAGAATCCTTGATAATATGGATAGCCTTATGTATACAGCACCACTTTTCTTTTATTTCTTAAAGATTACCTAGTATGAGCACGGTTTTGCGTTATCTGTTTTTTATCTTTATAGTAAAGCCCCTTGTTCTAATTGGCTTGGGACTAAACGTCTACAACCGCCAACGTCTTCCAAGTAAAGGTCCTGCAATTATAGTAGCAAACCATAACAGCCATCTCGACACACTTGTGCTCATTACCCTATTTCCCCTAAAGCTTCTCAAAAACATTCGGCCTGTAGGAGCTGCAGATTACTTCCTCAGGAATAGATTTCTTTCCTGGTTTGCACTTAAGATCATAGGTATTATACCAATATACCGTGAGGTCTGCCCGGGAACAAAAAGGAACCCTCTTACCCACATATCAGCTGCCCTTGAAAGGGGGGATATCTTGATCTTCTACCCTGAGGGAACAAGGGGTCAGCCCGAAAAGCTTCAATCCTTTAAAACCGGGATAGCCCACATTGCAAAACGCCATCCTCAAGTCCCAATAATCCCTGTATTTATACACGGACTGGGTAAGGTACTGCCCAAGGGAGAGGCACTTCTGGTACCATTTATATGCGATGTTGTTGTCGGAGAGCATATAAGGTGGGAGGGAAGCAAAGAGGCTTTTATGAATAAACTGAGCTCAACAATGAAAGAGCTTGCCTTCAAAATAAGCTTTCCCGCATGGGAATAGATAGAGCTGCATTTACTTCTTTCTTAACTGAAGCCTCTGAGGCCTTAAAACCACCTGAGTAACTACAGTTCCCTCTCTTTGTGATAGTATAAACTCCACTGCCCCTGCCACACATTCAGGTGTCACGTAGCAGTAAGGGTTGTCCTCAGGTTCAAAGTTTAGTTTATCGTAAAAAGGTGTTTGTGTAATATCAGGGTAAACCGTAACCACCTTAACACCGCTTTTTCTTACCTCCTCAAACAAAGAGCTGCTAAACTGATGCAGTCCCGCTTTGGTTGCAGCATAGGCACATCCAAACCTTCCGGGGTGGAGTGCAGTGATTGAGGCTATGTTAATAACATACCCTTGAGTCTTTCTAAGGCTCCTTAAAGCAAGATGGGTAAGTACAAGTGGAGCAATAAGATTTACTCTAACCATCTCCTCAATATACTTTGGCTTAATCGTCTCATGCGGACCAAAGTAGCCAACCCCGGCATTGTTTACCAGTATGTATAAATCTTCTCTCTTCAGTATATCCTCTACAGTTTTAACAAGACCTGCAGAATCGGTAAGGTCACATACAATGGGAACAAAATCCAAATCCTTAAATACCGTTTTTGAAAAGTCTCTGGCTATTCCGTATACTCTGTGCCCCATCTTAACAAGCCTTTTTGACACACTGAGCCCAATCCCAGACGACGCACCCGTAACAATAGCTACTCCCATACGGCTATCCTTTCCTCCGGTATGTACTGGGTTAGCTTTTCAAGCAAAGAAGAAATCATCTCCTTTCTATGCAGTAAAGGATAGCTAACCGTATCACCCCGAACCTCAAAAGGATAAAAGAGTATATCGCTGTCCTGTCTAAGCTTCCTTATACGCCTCAGGTAATCTGCGTTCATTCGGAAAACACCCAGACTGACATCGTAAACCTTCTCTACCGGGAGATATCTAAATACCTCTTCCATAAAATCGGTATATACGTAGTTCCAGTTCCTTATCCTCAGCACAGGATCAAAGCACAGACGGACCTGCCACCCATCCTCCATAGCCTCTCTAATAGCCTCGAGACGTCTATCCAGAGACGGTGCACCTTTTTCGTAAACCTCTGCAACCTTCCTTGGAGATAACGTCCATGCCAGGATAACCCTTGGTGTGGCCTTTAGGTGTTTAATTGCCTTGTAGTTGGCGCTTTTGGTTCTAACCTCAATTAAAAGGTCATCACAGGCATCTGCAAACTCAATCCAGTAGGCAGTATAGGGAACCACCGACTCAAAGGCTAGAAGGTCTGTATTGTAGGAAACGCTAAGATAAAGTGGCTCTGATTTGTACTTACGCTCTGCAACAGCTTTTCTGGTAGCTTCAAAGAAATCCTCCAGGTTTACAAAGAGCACCATATTGGCTGAGGGATACATCCCCTGCAAATAGCAGTAATCACAGTTATACACACAATTTAACATAAGCGTGTTATAGTAGAAGTTTTTGTACCCGAATCCCTGACTAAAGTCTGAACCCCTATACAGGTAACCCCCTTTCTTAACCGCTAAGATAAGCTTTACACTTCTTTTCTGGATCTGAAAGTGCTGGTTTAGACGTCCAAAAACCTCCTTGTAGTCACCAATCCACACTCTTTTTGCATTTGGAAACCTCTCCAAGATACGGGTAGAGATTGGGTAACCCAATGCCTCATCCTCTATGTAGATGTGGGAAAACTTACTCATCCAGGAGGAGAGAACGGAGTTTTTCAAGGTAGTTATTCCTCTCCCTTTTATCACTTACAGAATACTGAAGGTACTGCCTGAGTATCTCTAGGGAACCTTTTTTATGTATTTTATAGCTTCTTGCCCACTCAATCAACTGATGGTACTGAGAAAAGGTTAACCTAAAATGCATGCTTAATTGCTCTAGAAGGGAATGCTCGTTTGCATCAAGGACATCGGTTGCCAGGAAAGAACAAAGAGCATCGTAGCTCGATATTATACCGTTTATTGCTTCCATATTACGCTCAACCAAACCGCTTACCTTCGCTTTATTTATAACCTCTCCTTCAAGGAAATCGGAAACTATCTTTAAGCAAACGACCTGATGCGGAGAGAGAAAAGTAAGAGCCGCTTCAAAAAAACCAGAGGCCTCCATATCCACAAGCCCTTTATATTCCTGGGGGAAATCTAACTGGGTTACGGGTTTATCAAAAGTCATGAGTTGAGATTCGGGTAAATTGTGCTCTATAACTATATCGGGATAATAGCTCCTTCCACTTCCATGGTCTATAACCTTGTTTACAAAGAATAGCTCTCCCAGATTTACTTCTTTAGTGGTGCTTCCACAAATACCTATGTTAAAGACAACAACATTGTGGGGCTCTTTTTCCTGAGCCAAAAGACTGGCAGTTGCAATAGCGGATCTCATCTTTCCGATTCCACTTACGCAAAGGGAAACAGGTTCACCACTATAAAAAGGAATCTTTGCAAACAGGTTGCTCTTTTTAAGATTGAAGAACTCGATAAACGGTTTTGCTTCAGCGTGTAATGCCGTAATTATTATCTTCCTCATACCCCATACCCTTTATCCAGATACCGTAAACAGGGTCACTATATCAGGCTTTACAACCTTGCCCATTGCATTGCGAGGCAATTCCTTAAGAACAAGCATTCTGGAGGGAATCTTATATACAGCCAGACGTTCCTTTGCCCAACTTCGTAGGGAATCAAGATCTAATGTACACCCCTCCTTAAGTACTATAGCAGCACACACCCTCTCTCCCCATTGAGCATCTCTAACCCCAACAACCGCACACTCCTTTATGAAAGGATGAGCCCTAAGAACATCTTCTACCTCAAGTGCTGAGACCTTGTATCCTCCAGTTTTTATAATATCCACACTCTTTCTTCCCAAGATGCGGTAAACACCGTTTTCCTCTAAAGCAATATCTCCTGTACAAAACCAGCCATCTTTAAAGGCCTTTTGGGTAGCATCAGGATCCTTCCAGTACTCAAGAAACACTCCTGGCCCCCTAACCTGTATTTCCCCCGGGGTTCCTTCTCTAACCTCTTTACCATCATCATCAACCAGCCTAATTTTAACACCAGGAAGGGGTCTTCCCACGTATCCAGGAATCCTCTTACCATAAAGAGGATTTGAAAGAGCCATCCCTATCTCCGTCATACCATATCGCTCAAGAAGCATATGACCACTTATGCTTTTCCACCTGTTGAAGGTACTGACGGGTAAAGGAGCGGATCCGGAAACCATAAGACGCAGCTTAGAGCAGCTCTCAGACATCTTTTTCTTCTCCTCCGGAGAGGCAGAATCCCAAAATGCTATGAGTTTTTCATAGATAGTTGGAACTGCCATAAAAAGCGTTATTCTTCCTGACATAAAACGTGACCATACCTCCGCCGCACTAAACCTTGGAAGCATCTCACAGGTAGCTCCAGACCACAGCGCACACGTAAGCGCATTTATGATACCGTGTACATGATGTAGGGGTAACACATGAAGTATGTGATCATCCTCAGTCCACCCCCAGGCCGAAACGAGCGTAACAACTTGGGCCTCTATATTTTTATGCGTGGTTACAACCCCTTTGGGTTTGCTTGTTGTCCCGCTTGTATAAACAATCATTGCTCGTCTGCTGGGTTCAACTTGGGGTAGCAAACTCCGTTTTTTGTAACTTATAGCATCCGTAGTTAGAAGCAATCTTATATTCCTGGAACGCATCACAGGTTGAATCCTCTCCTTAAAATCCGGATGCACAACGACTATCTGTGCCTCAGAGTTATCAACCACATACTCGATTTCAGGTAGTGGATAGAAAACGGATATAGGAACAGCTATTCCACCAGCACGCCATATTCCCCATTGGGTGGCAACATACTGAAATCCTGAAGGAACCAAAAAAGCAACTCGTGCCTCACATAAATCCTCAAGCCCACCTAAAAGGCATGCAGCAACCCTTGAAGAAGCATCTAAAAGCTCCCTATAAGTATAGCTTCCCTGGTTATCTAAAATCGCAACCCTTTCCCCGTATTTACCCGCTCGTTTAATCAACTCCATACACATGATATTACCCACTTAAAAGAATACACGAATCTGGGGTTAAACTGAACATACATAACGTATCTTCCCATGTAGAAGAACCCCAAGAACAGTAATGGAGTAATTACCCGACAATACATACATTATAAAATAGGAAAACCACACAAAAGGGAGGGAGATAAGAATGAAGATCCTTATAGTAACACACGATGAAGTAAAGCCCTGGCAGGTAAAGAAACTAAGAAGGCTATTTGAACCTGAGGAGATTAAAGCTGTTTTTTCATCCTCTAGCAGTGGGGTATCAACAGACATAATTGAAGACCAGATACTTCAGGGTGGAGCTGTAGCATTTACCCATCCTGATAAGGATTGGTTGGGTGTAGCCGTTGCTGTGCTAAACACTGCAATGTCTGGCAAAGGTATGGTACTTGCTTTCTCAGGGAAGAAGATCATAAAGATTACAAACGGTGTTATATCGAAGCACTGAACCCAGATGTTTTAATCCGTGTTTCCTCTACCTTCACAAGAAGCAGTATAATCAGGTAAATGATTACAGAGCCAAAGACGTGCCAGAGAAAGTGGGTACCTACAGGTAACACCTTACAGACCATAAAATCCATTGAACGGAAGAAGAGTGCAACCACGGATAAAAGCACAATAAAGAGCACATAGATGAAAACTTCGGGAAACCTCTTTGTGAGAGCAACACATATAAAAACTCCAGAAACCATAACAGCCAGATACCGCATAGAGCCGTTAAGCGAAGGAAGGGCTTCCAAAAGAAAAGGAATCTCAATTGAGGCAATCAAAAAAAGCACCCCCCATACAAACACCCTGTTTCTTACAATCCTGCTTAACATATAAAAGTACGATAAGAAAACAAAAAACGTAATTGGCACGGTGTCAGCAAGGTTTGAAAGCACATTGGGTATGCTGTGCCAAGTGACACTTCCAAAACCGATCCCGGCAACCACATATGGAAGTATACAGATTAACCTGTTTTTAACCCTCCGCCTTCTTAAAAGCCTATAGGAAAAAAAAGCCGAAGCAAAGAAGACGAGACTTGAAGCGGTATTTACCGGTTGAAAACTACCACGCTCACAGTAAACGGGCAGGTTTTCTCTAAATGCCTCTAATAAGCCCATCTAAATATATATACAGATTGTTCCCTTTATTTGACAAATATGTTAGTTTATCTTAAAGAGGTAGCGGATGAGGGTTCTTTTGGTGCAACCCCCTCAGGGGACAAGTTTTGGGATAAGTAAGATAGTTACAACCGAACCCCTGGGCCTGGAATCAATAGCCTCTCCCATGCTACTTAACGGGCACGAGGTTCGAATAATAGACCTAAAGGTAGAAAATCCCCTAAGGCTGGATGAAGAACTAAAAAGGTTCTTCCCGGATGCAGTTGGGATAAGTTGCTCTTTTACAACAGATGTCTATCCCTCACTGGGTATAGCAGACCACGTAAAGAGCTACAGTAAAAGTACCTTTGTGTTTGTAGGTGGGCATCATGCTTCCCTGCTTCCCTCTGACCTGCTTACACCTTCGGTTGACGCAGTTGTAATCGGGGAAGGAGAAGAAACAGGGGTAGAGCTTGTAGATCAACTGGAAAGAGGAGATGATCCCAGTAGGGTAAAAGGGGTTATGACACACCAAAACAGAGCTTATGGGTTTACCCCCCGTGGACTTGTACGTGATATAAACGAGTTTCCACCGCCTGCAAGACACCTGACACGACACCTCAGGAGAAAATATCATATGGGTTTTGATGCCCCCATGGCCACAATGGAGACCAGCCGTGGATGTCCTTTTGATTGCAATTTCTGCAGTGTCTGGGTTTTTTTCAATAGAAAAGCAAGGGTTAAATCACCTGAGAAAGCACTTGAGGAGATAGCTGGTATAGAGGAAAAAGAGATCTTTTTAACAGATGATATAGCCTTTATAAACCGCAAAGAGGCGGAAAGACTTGCAATACTTCTAAAGGAAAACAAAATCAAGAAAGCCTATACGTGTGAAACAAGGGCAGACCTTATTGTGAGGAATGCAGACCTTATAAAACTATGGAGGGAGGTAGGGCTTAAAAACGTATTTGTAGGGGTAGAGAAGATCGATGATGAGGGGCTAAAATCTGTAAACAAACGCACAAAGGCATCCACAAACGACAAAGCTTTAGATATTTTAAAGTCCATGGGAATAAAACCTATTGCAACCTTTATCGTTGATCCCATGTTTACAGAAGAAGACTTTGACCGCCTGAAAGAGTATGTAATCAAAAACGAACTCATAGCCCCTGCCTATACCATACTCACTCCCCTTCCCGGAACCGAGGTCTATGAAGCCAGGAAAAACGAGCTTATAACCACAAACTATCTGATGTTTGATCTGCTACACGCTGTCCTCCCTACAAGACTTCCCCTTGAGCGATTTTATGAGCGTTTTGCAGACCTGTATAACCTTGGTCACTTAAATGCAAAACTCAGTCCAAGGTTTATCCTAAGGCTCCTTAAAAACCTAAAGAGGATGAACCCAGGTATAGCAATAAAGGTCTTTCGTCTTATGAATATGATGAGAAATCCCCAGAGCTACCTTAAAGCCCATAGGGAGTTTGGTGTTGGTTGGTAGGGCACGATGAGTGCATTCCTTAAGTTTCTATCTTTATCCTCAATCAGCGCAGCAACTGAGTTTGGTTACATCTTTCTTAAATGACTGGGCACAGAGCTTTATGGATTCTGAAAGGGTGGGATAGACATCTATGGTATCCAGAACATCATCTACTGTCATTTTATACTTAACAAAAAGGGCAGCCTTCTGAATTATTTCTGCCGCATGAGGTGCAACCATCCGAACCCCAAGAATACGGTTACTTCCCTCTTCTACAATCATTTTTATGAGTCCTCTTGTATCTGTTATTATCGGAGCCTTTGGAACGTATTTAAAATCTAAATATCCTACTTTAACCCTGTAACCTTTATCTCTTGCCTCCTTCTCCCCAAGCCCAACCCCTGCAACCTCTGGCGTTGTAAATACCGCATAGGGTACAGACAGGTAGTCCATTTTTTTGTGTGCTCCACTGAGTGCGTTCTCTGCAGCAATGCTACCCTGACGGGCAGCAACCGTAACAAGCATAGGTACCCCACTTACAACATCTCCCGCAGCCCACACATGAGGAGCAGAAGTTTGCATCTCATCATTAACCACTATAGCCCCTTTTTCATCGACCCTAACCCCCACCTTCTCAAGCCCAAGTCCTGGGGTATTTGCTCTTCTCCCAGTTGCAACAAGCAGTGCCCTGGCTTCAAACTCCGCCCTTACACCCCCTACCTCAGCCAGCAACCTCTTACCTGATTTACCACCATTTACACTTAGCACCTTTACCCCTGTATGTACCTCAATCCCCTCCTCTTCAAGATAACCTCTTAAAGCCCTAGATACCTCTTCTTCTTCAAAGGGAAGTATCCTTGGCATAGCCTCAAGAACAGTAACCCTGGAACCAAGATGGGAAAACATCTGGGCAAACTCAAGCCCAACAGCACTCCCGCCAAGAACAATAACAGATTCTGGAAGCTCCCTGAGATCAAGGGCAGTTGTACTTGTTAGGTAATCAACCCTGTTAATACCCTCTATTGGGGGTATCCAGGGTGATGAACCCGTAGCTATTATGAACCTTTTGGCCTTATAGGTTCTCTCCCCAATCTTTACCTCATTCTCTGATACAAAGTAACCCCTGTAAGGTAAATAGGTTATATTCTTGTAGGTCTTAAGCACATCCTCATATTTCGTACGCCTAAACTCACTTAAGAGAGAATCCTTCTGCTCTATAAGCCTTCTAAGATCCACCCTCCCCTGATGTACCTCTACCCCATTATAACCGTTCCTCTTTGGAAGGTAATAGAGCTCAGCGGCTTTAATCAAAAACTTGGATGGAACACACCCTCTATTAAGACAAGTCCCACCTATAACACTCTCCTCTGCTATAGCCACCTTTGCACCAAGCTCTGAGGCCCTTATAGCAGCAGAAAACGCAGCAGAACCTCCTCCAAGGATTATAAGGTCAAACAAAGTCTTCCTCCTATTTATAAAAAAGACTGTCCTTCTTTGCCGTTATTAAAAAGACTAACCCTGTAGTGACTTCCCCTGTTAAACGAATCTATAATATCCTTTATATCCCTACCCAGATACTCAACCTCTGCCTTATTTTCTGTAAGGTCCACTCTTACCCCAACTACCCCCTCTATCTTTCTTAAGGCCTTCTCTACAGCACTGGCGCAGTGAGAGCAGCTCATACCCTCAACCCTAAGTATAGCCTTTAACACTTTAGATTCACTCATTTTTCATTCCCTCCTTACCGCTAACCGGGATTGCTTTATAGTCCCCTGCACTCTCTATTGCCCGTACAATCTCCTCTACCCCTACTTTATCCTCCCTGTACCAAACCCATGCCTTCTTGTCTTTAAAACTGACCCTGGCATCAACCACACCATCTATCCTCTTTAAAGCAGTCTTTATGGTAACAGGACACATCTTACACGTCATCCCCTCTACCTCAAGCAAAACCTCTTTTGTATTAGCCCCCTCCTTGGAAGGATAAACCTTTAAACCCCCAGAGATAGCAACAAAACACAAAAAAACACTTAAAAAAATTAAGACCCTTTTCATCTTAACCCACCTCCTTTTAAAGCCTTAGGAAACAAATAATCCAACTATATCTGGTAAAAAGATAAATACTGCAACCAAAATGGCTGCCACCCAGAGTACAATCCTGGTAAACCTCTTTCTCCTGGGATTTACAGCGCAATCTGAACCTTGGGAACACTCCCCTCCATTTCTATAGGCAAAGAAAAAACCAAGAGCTAGCAAAGAAAAAGATGCCACCGCAAAAGGCAACCTGTAGTGCTCTAGCTTTGAAAATAAAGCTGCCCCACCAAGACCCAAAACCACAAACACCAAAGGACCTATGCAACATATAGAAGCCAAAAGCCCTGAGGCCATAGCACCTATGGCCGCAAAAAAACCAAGCCTATCAGATTTATCATCCATTTCCCTTTCCTCCTGTCTAGATTCTTGTACAGGAATAGATACTTTCTGCATTCTCAGCTATCACTTGGGTTGCAAGCTCAATTATCTCCCTTATTCTTCTATCGGTAACCCCATAGTAGACATGCTTTCCCTCTTTTCTGGAGGTTACAAACCCACACCACTTAAGACACGCAAGGTGGTTTGATACATTGCTCTGAGATATACCCAGATTGGAGATAAGCTCAGATACATTTCGCTCCTTCTCCAGAAGGAGTTTAAGTATCTTTATACGTGTTGGATCACAAAGGGCCTTAAAGAATCTGGGGAGAAGTTCTTCTACCAAAGGACCGGAAAGCTCTACCTTTTGAATGCTCACAGTTTATACCTCACATTATCATATTTATATATCAAAATAGCTAAATATATTTAAGTTGTCAATAGATAAAACAAAAAAACCTTTAAGAAACCTAGAAACCCCTAAAATACAAATCCCATCTTAAAACTGAAGGGAAACCTAATTAAAACTAAAGGAGGATTCAAAATATGTCAGCCTTTTTTCGCGTACTTATCCTACTTTCTATGGTCCTTTTGAGCCTTCAAGAAACAAATCAGAATAACCTTGCTTTTTCAAAAGAAACAAATTCAAGCAAGTTTGATCACCTGCATTCAACTTACAACTCCTTACTAAAGAGGTACGTTCACAACGGAAAGGTAAACTACACTGGGTTTATCTCCTCATCTGAAGAATTTAACGCATATCTCAAACAACTGGCTTCTTTGAATTCTAGAGACTACAAAAACTGGTCACGGAATGAAAAGCTTGCTTTCTGGATAAACGCTTACAATGCTTTTACAATAAAGGCTGTAATTAACCACTATCCCATTCAAAGAAAAAGAAGCCTTTCCGGTTTACTTTTCCCAGAAAACAGCATTCGTCAAATCGATGGTATATGGGATAAACTAAAGTTTAGTGTATTAGGGAAAAAAGTAACCTTGAGCGAGATCGAGCATAAAATACTAAGAAAGGAATTTAAGGAGCCAAGAATCCACTTTGCAATAGTCTGTGCTTCCCGTGGATGTCCTGACCTGCGAAATGAAGCCTACATAGCGGATAAAATAGATAAACAACTGGAGGACGCAACAACTAAGTTTATAAACAATCCCCAAAAGGGAGTCAGGATAAACTTATCAGATAAGACCGTAGGACTCTCAAAGATATTTAAATGGTTTGAAAAGGACTTTACTAACTACTACAATAACACAGAAACAGCTAAAAAAAGTAATCAAAAAGAGGAAGCGGTTATCAGCTTTATTAAAGGATACATCAAATCGGATAAAGAAATAAGATTTCTCGAAACCAGGGATTTCACAGTCTACTATCTCGACTATGACTGGAGGCTTAATGAATAAAGAATGTTAAAATATTCCAATCTTATAATATACCTATTGCAAAAGATTTCTACTTATGATATTTTCATAAAGCTATTTCTTTCCCCGTCCCCAAGAAGTTCCCTGAGAGGTTAAAACATACACTCGGGAGGCCCTCTCAGGGAGCTCTACAGCAAAGACACTCAAAAAAGAAATCCTGCTACTCGCAGGGAACATTTGGTGGAGCAGGCAAGGCAAAAAGAGAAGCACACCTTGCAACATCTGCACAGCTTATCTTTCTATCCTTAAGTGATGGATCAAGATACTGAAATCCCTCAATGCCAACGGGAACATTCATGCATACACCTGGATTAAACCCATCTTTTTTAGCTTGATATCCCACACACCCGGTTAAAAACACTAACGCTAAAATTAGCATCCTAAGCATATCTTTAGTTAGTATATCAAAATCCGGTCTGTAAGAGCCAGCACAAATTTTAACTGAGCATACAAAGCTATTTGCTACTCTTTTTTAACCGTTATCTCAACCCTTCTATTTTTCTGTCTTCCATCAGGATTATCACTGCCATCAGGATTAGTATTAGGAGCAACTGGCTTTTGCTCTCCCCAACCCTTGGTTACAATCCTATTTCCATCAATACCTCCGTTTTTAACCAGCCAATCCTTAACAGAATCTGCTCTCCTCTGTGAAAGCCTAAGGTTATAGGACTCAGAGCCCTTTGAATCCGTATGTCCCTCAACAAGAACGCTTGCATCTGGATACTCTCTTATAACATCTGCAACCTTCTTAAGCACTGGTTCAGCCTCTGGCCTTATATCCCACTTATCAAAATCAAAAAGGATATCCCCCGATAACTCAATTTTTACCTCGGTCTCGGTCTCCTTTACCTCAAGCTCTTCTATCTCCCCACCTAGATCCTCTATCTCAAAAATGAGATCCGAGGTTCTAAAATCAAGATCCGATACTGATTTCTGTAAAACCTCCTGAGCCAAAACAACACCAGACAAAAGAAGTAGAGAAAAGACAACCAGACTAAAGAGAACCCCTCTTTGCTTTATTAAACACATAAACTCAGGCATAATAACAAACCTCCGTATTATAAGCACTCCCTAACACAGGAAAGGCAATAGCAAACTACTTGCTAATAGGAACGTCATCCATTGGTATAAAGTGAGGGATCACTACCGTTATCTTCTCAACACTATCAGGGGGTGCGGGAAACTTTGCCCAAAGATTCATACGGGACCCAGGTTCAATCTTTCCAAGTCCTCTACTACACAAGCACTTACCTTCCGCATCACGAACCACATGGTACTTCTTCTTACCGGAAGCATCGATAAGGTAAATACCCCCTACACTGCCGTGATCTAAAATAGCTCTTGACTCATCCCCAAAGTTGTAGCCAAAGTTTATGCTCTTATCAGATTCATTAACGATTGCAAACTTTAGCGTTACCGTTTCACCACCTGTACGCTTTAGCTCAAGAACCTCAACCCTTACCCCAGGAAAATCACCATCTGAGGTAGCTAGAACCGATGAAGCCTGAGAGCCACTCCCACCTTCTTCCTGAGCTAAAACAAAACCACTATGCAAACAAACCGCACCTAAGAGAACAAAAAAAGGTAAAAATAGAGTCCAAAAAGCAAAATCTTTTTTCTTCATAATACCTCCTCTCTTGAACTTATTAGGTAATATCAGTAATTATATACCGCCTACATTAAAAAAGAACAACAGCATGGACAAAAACTACCTCTACTCGAATAAAGCCCTTTCAAAAGAACCCATCTGGAACTTAAGGGCTTTAACCACACCTTGATTTCAATATGGCACGTGCTAATAGCCTTTTTCTGGTTTACCAGTTTTCTAAAACAAAAGGACAGAAGCAACCAAATCAATGAAAAGAAAAAGCTTCCTTTGAAACGGTGATCTTCTTCCCGCTCCTACAAGTTACAGACATCTTCGCATACTGTGTTCCTGCAGGCTCAAAAACCGCCAGGAAAATGCCAGCTTTCCGACCCTGTTTTATTTCCTGCAACCGAAGGGAACTTATATCCAGGTTCTTCTTCACCTTTGGGTGGAGTTCAAGGAGTTGTTTCATGGGCAATATGGGCTTTATAGGCTTTAACCCTTTCTGGGCCTTTAATACACCCTCAACAGCGATAGGAATCCGTTTGTTTTGTTCCTTCAAAACGCCGATTAGTTTTAGCTGACATTCCCGGCTTTCTTGCGTCTCTGGTGTACCTATACACACCTTACCTTCCGCGTCACACGATATACAGTCACTAACATCGCCACAACCTGGTATATGGTCATAGTTTATACAACACTGGTAGCTGCCGTCCGGATGCTCTATTACAAGGATATCCGCCTCAGTGCACATTTCCTTATGTGTCTTTTTACGTGCGCTGGCATCCTGGGAGATTCCTAAAAGGAATACAGAAGCCACAAACGCAAAAAGCCACAAAATAGCTCTTACCATATAAATAAGTTGCCTAAGCATAGGTCCCTGTGCAGGTATCTTTAGTTAGTTAGATAGAGTCAAAAATAACGGCAATAAATATTGCAACACTCAATAAATACCTCTTAATGAATTATCCACTCAGATGATAACATCTCAGCTTGTTGCAGTACAGTTTGTGTTGCCTTCTCCTGCTTATCCGGGGGATATCCATATCTGCGCAGAATGCGTTTAACTAAAACCCTAAGCTGTGCACGAACATTCTCTCTTACCATCCAATCTACAGTTACATTATTCCTTAAAGTTCTTACCAACTCCTGAGCTATAGTACGGAGAGTTGGCTCACCAAGTACCTTAACTGCGCTATCGTTAGCCTCAAGTGCATCATAGAAGGCTAATTCTTCATCAGTAAGCCCCATCTCCTCACCTCGCCTGTTAGCCTCACGCATCTCCCTAGCAAGCCTTATTAGTTCCTCTATCACCTGTACTGCGTCAATAGCTCGGCTCTGGTAGCGCCTGATTGCATCCTCTAACATTTCAGAAAAAGACCGAGCCTGAACCAGATTCTTTCTTCGACAGATGCGGATCTCACCTGAGATAAGCTTGTGTAGGACCTCAACAGCTAAATTTTTCTGAGGTATATTCCTAACCTCAGCCAGGAATTCATCAGATAGAATAGAAATATCCGGTTTCTTAAGACCCGCTGCTTCAAATAAGTCAACTACCCCTTCTGACACCACAGCACGGGAGATAATCTGGCGGATAGCATGGTCAAGCTCCTCTTCAGGCTTAGGATCCCCAGGTAACCGCTTAACAAGAGCTGCTCGCACGGCTTGGAAAAAAGCCACATCATCACGGATCTTAAGTGCTTCCTCATGAGGAATTGCCAGGGCAAATGCTTTTGAGAGTTCCTGTACAGCTTGAAGTAAGCGTTCCTTTCCATCCCTCTGTGCCAGTATATGTTCCTGGGCAGCTGGCAAAAGCTTTAATCGTTCTTCCGGTTTGCCTGTTTTCCACAGTGACCAATCAAAACCGTAAAACAGCTCACAGCATATTTCGTATTTTTCTCTCATTACCTCAACCGCTTCTTCCTGTGAAATGGTTGTTTTTCCTCTACCTCCGCTTTCAGTATAAGTGGCAAGTGCCGCTTTGAGTTCGTATGCTATACCTATATAGTCCACAACCAAACCTCCAGGCTTATCACGGAACACCCGGTTTACACGAGCTATAGCCTGCATCAAGGTATGTCCACGCATAGGCTTATCGATATACATCGTGTGTAGACTCGGACAATCAAAGCCCGTAAGCCACATGTCACGTACTATAACAATCTTAAAGGAATCCTTGGGGTCACGAAAGCGGTTTGCAAGGAATTCTCTTCTCTGCTTATTCCGAATGTGAAGCTGCCACTCAGGTGGATCCGAAGCTGAACCGGTCATAACTACCTTAACCACCCCCTTATCATCATCCCCACTATGCCACTCTGGTCGAAGTCGAATGATTTCGTTATACAATTCCACACATATACGTCTGCTCATACACACAACCATAGCTTTTCCATCCATTGCCTCCAGTCTATGCTCAAAGTGCTCGACAACATCCTTAGCAATAAGCTTTAGCCGTTTCTCAGCACCGACTATAGCTTCTAGTTGTGCCCACTTGGTTTTTAAATGTTCTTTATGCTCGATTTCTTCATTTTCCGTAACTTCTTCAAATTCCTCATCAATCTTAGGTTTAAGCTCCTCCGGGAGATTTAGCTTTGCCAACCGACTTTCATAAAATATTGGAACTGTAGCACCATCCTCAACTGCTCGCTGTATATCATAGATAGATATATAGTCACCAAAAACCTGACGTGTATTACGATCATCCAGCTCAAGTGGTGTACCAGTAAAGGCAATAAAGGAGGCATTGGGAAGTGCATCACGCATATGGCGAGCAAATCCATCAATAAAGTCATACTGACTACGATGGGCTTCGTCAGCTATAACAACAATATTACGGCGTTCTGAAAGCACAGGGTGTTTATCACTCTTTTCTTCTGGGAAAAACTTTTGAATCGTTGTAAAAATTACCCCTCCGGACTCACGCTGTAGCAGTTCCCTAAGGTGTGCACGACTTTCAGCCTGTATAGGTGGCTGACGCAAAAGCTCCTGACATCGAGAAAACACTCCAAAAAGCTGGTCATCTAGGTCATTTCGGTCAGTAAGTACAACAATAGTAGGATTCTTCATTCTGGGCTCCCGGATAATACAGCCAGCATAAAATACCATGGTAAGGCTTTTCCCGGATCCCTGAGTATGCCAGATAACGCCAATACGACGGTCACCAGGCTTACCACCTGGCCTTTTTCCTGCTTCATATATACCTGGTTCCTCTGACACCTTAAGTTCCTCAATTTGAAGGTTCGAAGCACGAAGTGTTTCCTTTAGGGCAACATGCACCGCATGGAACTGATGGTATCCTGCTACTTTCTTTTCCAGCTTACCGCTACCATCGTCTTCAAACACAATAAAATCACGGATCAAACTTAAAAAACGCCTTTTATCAAAGACACCTTTAAGCAAAACCTCAAGTTGCGAGGTCCCAATATCTTCTATCTCCATACCAGATATAGTCCGCCAGGGTTTAAACCATTCCCACCCAGCAGTAATAGTTCCCATCCGGGCCTCCAATCCATCAGATACAACCAGCAGCTCATTAAACGTAAAAAGATTGGAAAGTTCCGCTTTATAGGTCTGAAGTTGTTTAAAAGCAGTCCATATGTTAGCTTCCTCATCAGTTGGGTTCTTAAGCTCAATAACTACAAGAGGCAAACCATTAACGAAAAGAACTACATCTGGCCGTCTCGTATGCTGCCCTTCACTAACAGTAAATTGGTTGACTGCAAGCCAATCGTTATTTTCAGGTTCCTCAAAATCTATTACCTTCACCTGTGCACCAGCAATAGAGCCATCTAAGCGGCGATACTCTACAGTTACACCATCTACAAGCATACGGTGAAAAGCACGGTTTCTCATCTCCAAGGTAGTACCTTGAGGATTGGTAATACGGCGGAAAGCGTCCTCTAAGGCCTCTGTAGGCAAATCAGGATTTAGTCGAGCCAAAGCATCTCGTAGCCGCTGAGCCAAGACTACCTCGCGGTAGTCCGTGCGCTCAGCAAAGAGTCCGTCCGGTGCAACCTCCGACCCGTGCTTGACCGTCCAGCCGAGGGACTCGAGCCAAGCGAGGGTGACAAATTCAACGGTGGATTCCTTCATGCTCCTCTCTCCGCCGATTTCTTAACCTCTTCCACGGCCTCTACAAGCGGCCTAAGACCCTTAAGATCCTTAGGCAAATTGTGTAAGTCAACCTCGCCCAATTTCTCGAAGATCCGCCGCGGTTTGTCAGTGGCATTGCGACTGATACCGAGCACATCTTCGAGACTCGGCTTGATAACGAACAGTTTGCCTTCCTTGCCCACAGCGTCTTGAATCCGTTGGTTCTTCACCTGCTCTGCCTTGTTTTCGCTTTTGATCTTCGACCGTGTTTCATTATCGGCGTTAGGAGGGATGGATCTTACGTCCTTGTCGTGGATAACAACGAACGAGATTGCAAGCGCCTTGCAAACGCGCACAAAGAGTTCAATGCCTGCTTTGCCGCCACAATCAACTACTGCGATCCCTTCGGCATCTAAATCGAGGTTCAGTTTCTCGGCAACCAGTTGAACCGCCACGCGATCACCGTAACCTTCAACCAAGAGAGCCTTGCTTGCAAAGAGCAGTTCATTTCGTGCAGTGTCGAACCGGTTCCCAATCTTGAAATTATCCCTTGCTTCTGCGAGTTGAGCATGATCGGACTCTTGAACAAAAGCTACGGTAGTCTTGCCCTGAGTTCGGCGGACCAACCGCAGCGTTTCAAATCGGCTCGCGTCTGCAAAAATCGGTGAGTGAGTCGAGTAAATAACTTGGTTTTTATCAGCCATCTCGCAAAGCAAGCGATAGAAATACCGCTGTGCCTGAGGGTGCAGATACATTTCCGGTTCCTCAATCACGACCGTACCGAAATCTCCACCGAGTTGGCGAAACGCCTCAAAGATTCCAACGACCATAGCGCTTTGGATTCCAAGACCGAGCTCTCCTCCCGGAACCGGCAGTCCTGATTCTCGATACTCCAGCCTTAGCGAGTTAAACGGGTTGGCAGGGTCAGCGAATCCAAAATAGATCTCTACGCCTTCGATTGCTGAGCGCCCGAGAAATCCCAGCATTCGTTTCGTGGTGTCCGCGATAGTTTGTTCAATCCGCCTGACCTGTTCGGTCCTCAGCGTTTCCATTGCCAGCTCGTACTTGGCCTTGAAGTCGTCCACTGCTTGAAATTCCTTGCGCGCTTTCTGGAGAAGTCGGCCCAAAATGGAGCCTCGCACTGTAGGTAAGTGTTGAGCGAGGCTGCGGCGATGGTCCACGAAGAGAATTCGCACGTGGTCTCGAAGTTCCGTGCCCACCGTCAGGGGTCGAAACTGGGTCTTCTGTCCTTTCTGCGGCTGGGAAACTGCAACGTTGGGCACTTCCCCTTTTTCGCTAAGCGGCACGAGATCAACATGTAAGTCGCCTGCTTCGCCCCACGTACCCGACTTCTTGTAGGGTTTACAGGTTAAGCGAAGGGCTGTGACCTGGTGCTTTTTTGAAAGAGTATCGAGATGTTCGTAGAGGGGGTCAAACCAGACTGTGATTTCGATGTCGCGGCTGGTATCGAATGCGGTGAAGTCCTCAGGAATCCGGAAACTGCGTATACTTGGCCAAACATCTCCACAAACCAAATTGATAGCCCGAAGAAGTGTTGTCTTACCTGAGCCGTTGGGGCCGACAAACGCAGTAAGAGGCGCAAGGGGAACATCCACTTCTTCCAGACAGCGGAAATTCTTGACACATAAGCGGGTCAGCATAGCCCCCTCTCCTTCAAAAACCGCTCCGCATCCTTCACCCGTATCTCCCCGCGGATGAGCTTCGGCAGCAGCGCATCGCGCAGGGCGGCAAGGGTGCGGCTCTCTTGGCAAGCCGAGAAAAGCCGATCGGTTAGAAGTCCTGAAATACGATCGAACTCCTCCACTACGGGGGCCGGTGGGATGAGTAACGGGAGACTACGCACACCCTGCTGGTTGATCCCTGGCTGGGCCGAGCTCGAATTGAGATTGATGATTTCCTGCGTGACCCAATCCTGATCTAGCCAGAAGAAGAGGTACCGCTGGTAGCGGGGACGCTTGGCTCGGACGATGAAGACGTGCTCGTTGACGGCACACTTGGCATGAGGAAACCCGCGGTCGAAGTAGGTCTTGCGACCGATTTGGGCACCGTCCTTGTAAAGAAGAACGTCGCCCGGACGCACGGCAGCCCCCTTTTGCTGTAGCCACTGGAAAAATTCTTCGGGGACGTACTTCTCCTTTGAAAAGTCGTACTTACCGAGGCCAATTACGTTCTCAGCGCCGATGCTCGGTATTCCTTGCTGGGCTGCGCCACCTGGTGGCCTCGCGCCTGACACAAGCTCGCCAAGTATGTCGCCGAGCGTCCCCACCCTCCACCCCTCCGGAATCTCCCCCAGTTCTGACTCCACCAGGCGGTCGGGGAAGAGGTCGTAGAGGTGGGCGGGGAGACCAGGGAGGGACTGGCCCCGTTGCCACCGGCCCTCCATCTTGGCCTGCACAGGCTCGAAGTCTACAAACCACGCCTTGAAGAGCGCCCGCGCCATCTGCTCCAGCGTTTCGCTCATCCGCCGGTTGAGTTCTATTTTGTCATCCAGCGTGCCGAGGATGTAGGCGATGGCGTGGCGCTCAGTTTCAGGTGGCCATGGAATAGGGATACGGTTCAAGTTTTGTTGGGTTAGCTTGGGTTGAACTGACCCGCTCAGAAATGGACTGATTCTGATTGATGACAGGGCATAGAAAAGAAATCGTGTATCACTATCCGAATTTGCGCGAAGAACATGAGCATGGTTGTTTACCCAAAACTTGCCATCAACCAGTTGCACAAACGGAGTTCCATCTTCTCGTTCGACGGAACCATCTTCAGCAATCAGCACATGCAACCCTTCAAACAAGTAGTCATCCACATAGTCCATAATTCCCGTCGCTCCGTAGTACGGATATGAACCTCGACGTTTCTCACGCTCACGACTGGAAAGTGGAATGCGCTGCGAGTCAAAGTTTGTGGATATGTTGCCTACAAGCTCTGTTGGCCACTCACTTACCATGATCGTGCTCCTTAGAGAAAGGACTTTACTCACGTTCATAACATGATCCCTAATACACGCATCATTTGAAAAGTATCAATACATGGAACGTTCAACGCCCGACAAACGTCGGGGATTTTGATTTTATGTCTAGCTCCTGGCGCAGATACTTCCTGCGTTACCACCACACACCCATTCGCTATAGCATACGATACTACCCAAGCGTCTGCGTTGTCTGCCCTAGCAAACTCAGTCTTAGCTGCATTCGTATATTGACTTTGATTCATTGCCCATTGGATTACCTGCCCATAAGCAACCAGCACGTTGTTATCAGCGGTGCTCTCAAATGAGCCGTGAAAATGATTGCCTGCCCAAGTAGCCAACTGATCTTTGCTGCGGTCGATCTCATTTTTCACCCGATCAATGCTCACTATACGTCTGGCCTGGCTGTGTTGAAGGAGAGCCTTCCAAAAGCTAGGAGCAATATCAAAGCTGTAATATGTTCGGGCTGCTTGGGTAAAGACACTTGTATCCAACACATAACAGGGATGCACTAAGTTCATCGTAGGTCTCCTAGGAGATACTCGACAAAGCGCTCGAATGTACGCCCATAGAGCCCTGTGAGCCTGTAAGCTTCGTGATAAAGCAGGGAACCTTCGCGTACCGCTCGAACGACAGTCTCCGCAAAACGTCTTCCGAGCCGTAGCATTTGGGTTGAATAGAAGTTCCCACCTTCTTGACGGGAAGTAGAAGCCAGTCGCTGGTGCTTTTGGTATTCCTCGTAGAAAGCGAAAAAGTCATCTCTGGTAATAAGCTCAAGGTCTAATGCTCGTCGGGCTGCTACAATCTCGCTTACCTTGAAATAGCGCGCGATAGCCTGAAACCGCTCTTTTTGTTTTTGGATAGAGGGCCAGAGACGTTGTAACTCCTGGGCAGGGACCAGAAATTCTGCAGCAACGAGGTTGCAAAATTCTTCTGTCCTATCATTCGCAGGTCGCAGTTCCTGGAGGTCAAATGCTGCGCTACTGCCGACCCAGACATGCGCAAGCTCATGTGCCAATGTAAACATTTGCGCTGCCCTGCTATCATTCCCATTAATGAAGACCAAAGGTGCATATTCATCTACAAGCACAAACCCACGGAATTCCTCTATAGATAACTTGCGCCGGGTATTGTTTCCCACGATGCTGCTTGTAACTACAATTATGCCGGCATCTTCTGCTCTATCTTGTAAAGCGCGTAGCGCGACAGTCCACGTTGGCTGAGTGTTTGCCCAGTTTACATTTACCCCTAGAGTTTCTCGTATTTTCAAAGCCACTCTCACGGGGTAGTCACCTACACTCACCGAACGGACAAATGGGAGAGGCTCCTGCCCTTGCTCGATCAGATATTCCCTCATCCACGCCTGACGCCTCTGCATCATGTAGATGGTCTCTAATAATTCAGGGCTTGGGAACTTTTCCGGCAGCCGTTGTGTGGTTCTAAAGTAAGGGATAGGGAGTTGCTCTTTGGGAAGTTCGGGAAGAAAGAGATAGCCGAAAGGTACAGAGGCAGCCTTAGCAAAGGCTTCCAGCTGGCGAAGCGTAGGTTTGTCCTCTCCAGAAAGCCACCTATCAAGACGCGGGAACTTGTGCCATATCTCTGGTCCAGCACGCTCAACCGCCCAGGCTAAAACCTTTAGGTTGGGGCTAACTCTAATAGTTGCCATAGCCCAACTCCTTCAGGTTCTTCCAAATCTCTTCCTCCAGCCTCCGACCCTCAGCCATTTGTTCCTGCAGTTGCGTTGCAAGACGTCGCATCTTTTCCTCAAAGGGCTCGTCGTCTTCGTCCTCTACAACCGCCCCCACGTAGCGGCCGGGAGTGAGTACGTAGCCGTGCTTGCGGATCTCTTCGAGCGTGGCGCTCTTGCAGAAGCCGGGGATATCCTCGTATTTACCCGCATCCTCCTCACCTCGCCATGCATGGTAGGTACGGGCAATCTTTTGAATCTCTTCGTCGGTAAGCTCCCGGTGAACACGATCTACCATACGACCCATCTTGCGAGCATCAATAAAGAGCACTTCTCCACGGCGATCACGCAAAGGTTTTTTCTGACCAACGGGTGGACGGCCACTTTTATCACGAGCAATAAACCAAAGACAGGCCGGAATCTGGGTAGAATAAAAGAGCTTATCAGGTAAAGCAACCATGCAATCTACAAGGTCTGCCTCAATAATGTTTTTTCTAATCTCCCCCTCACCTGATTGGTTTGATGACATAGAACCATTTGCCAGCACAAAACCAGCATACCCTGTAGGAGCCAGGTGATAAATTATATGCTGTACCCAGGCAAAGTTAGCATTGCGTAGAGGTGGAGTACCAAACTTCCAGCGCTTATCCTCACGAAGTCTCTCACCACCCCACTCTTTCATGTTAAAAGGGGGATTTGCCAGTATATAGTCAGCTCTAAGGTCAGGAAAACAGTCATTAAGAAACGTATCACCCTGCTCTATCCTGCCATCAATACCACGTATAGCAAGATTCATCTTGGCTAGACGCCATGTTGTATAGTTTAATTCCTGACCGTAGATACTAATACGACTGCGAGCACGCCCTCCATTTCCATTACCCGTAGCATGTGCCTCAATAAACTCGACAGACTGAACAAACATTCCAGAAGAACCACAACACGGGTCATATACACGGCCTTCAAAAGGCTCAAGCATCTCTACAAGCAACTTAACAACACACCTTGGAGTGTAAAACTCCCCTCCTTTCTTTCCCTCAGCACTTGCAAACTGCGCTAAGAAGTACTCATAAACACGTCCAAGTACATCTCTAGAGCGAGCTTCAGCATCACCCACACGGATATTAGAAATAAGATCAATAAGCTGTCCCAGCCGCATTTTATCCAAAGCAGGACGGGAATAATCCTTGGGAAGTACCCCCTTTAGAGATGGATTATCACTCTCTATAGCCTCCATAGCTTTATCCACAATCTCACCAATTTGGGGCTGACGGGCATTTTCACGTAAGTATTCCCAGCGAGCCTCAGGTGGTACCCAGAAAACATTATGAGCTCGATACTCATCAGGATCCTCAGGGTCAGCATATGGCTCCTGCAAAAGACGCTCTTGATGCTCCTTAAACGCATCAGATATGTATTTAAGAAAAATTAAGCCTAGAACTACATGCTTGTATTCAGCAGCATCCATGCTACCACGTAGAGCATCAGCCATACGCCAGAGCTCAGCTTCATAGCCAATTGTAGCACCACTGTTATTTTTATTTGAAGTTGACTTCCTGTTCTTACTTGCCATATCCAAGCCCCCTTAACTAATTTTTCTCCAAATCAGCAAGAATCCGTTCCACGCGTTCCTTAAGCATAGGAAGATCCCGAATAATTATCTGCCATATCTCCTCCAGGTCTACGCCAAAGTATTCGTGCACAAGAATATTTCTCATGGCAACGATTTGCGCCCAAGGTACCTCTTTCTCCAATGCTTTGCGTCTCAGTGCCTTATACTTCTCGATACGGGAAATGGCATTCAGAATATCCCGAAGCCGTTCTCCTGGATCTCTCATAACGGTACGGCCTCCCGAAGTACACGTTCTTTAATACGGGCTTTAATGCTCCGCTCACTAACCACACCTACCTTACACCCAAGAAGCTCCTGAAGCTCAAGCCAGAGTCCTGCATGGTCCAAGAGACTCCGGCCAGGCTCAAAGTCAACAATTAAATCAATGTCACTCTTCTCGTCTGCTGTTCCGCGGGCAATAGAGCCAAAAACCCTTACATCCCTAGCCCCGTACTTAGCACAGAGGTAAAGAATCTCCTCACGCTTCTCTTTGAGCAGTTGTTCAAACCTCATATTTATTTGTCTTCCTTAACCTATCACACGGATATTATAAACCATAGTCATAAGGGTTGAAATATCCGCAAAGGCCCTGAAACAATCAAGTGTATTAAATCCTCTTACAATAAAAAATCCAGATTCTGTTAACCGCTTTATATCACAAGACAGGATGTAAAATGTTAATAAGTGTGTTTATCATCCTTCACTTCTAAGAGGTCATTGTTAGTTATACCTTCTGGTACGAGGAAAGAATTACTAAAATACCCTCTTTTTTGTTCTAAGGCCTTTTCACCTGAGACCAAAGCAAAAACCGTAGCAATGAAGAAATGGAGAAAGTTTAATGTATCGTAAGTCCCTGAAATCATTTATCGGGGTGGGGGGACTTGAACCCCCGGCCTTTGCGTCCCGAAGGCAATTCCATGTTTTTATATGACTTCATACAAATTTATATGAATTTATATAACCCACTGAAATTAAACAATTTTTTAAATTGCGTTTTTATACCTCTTTATACCAATTTATACAAATTTATAACACAAACCGTAGCAATTTCTGTAGCAATGAAATGTGACCACTGCACTTTCTTTGCAAAGAACTACCTTCCTGCCTTCCTAAAACCTTCCCTTTGTGCTTCCTCTTCTGTAGCAAAGCACCTTTCAGGCTTTGTCCTATCGTAGAATGCACTACCTGGAACATGATATATCCTCTCCCCTCTTCTATTAATATTCCCCTTTATAGGCCTCTCAGGAGAACATGAAAACCCATAGCTTTGGGTTTGAGAACTCGATTCTACCTGCAATTGGCTTTCTGTTTCACCCCAAAGCCCTTTCCCATTTTCTACAGCATACCTATAAGCTTTTCTTAACCTCTCTTCATACTTAACATTTGGCGGAATCGTAAGAAGCATGGCATACCCCTCACGGACAATAACCTCATTTAGCATCCTCCCATCAGGAAGCCATACATAGGCAAGGGTTCTTCCATATTTATCCTTAGGCTGAACATCAAGCTCTATCTCTACTTTAGTCCCAACAGGTATAAGGGATTGGGTAAACTTCTTTGCCCTCCTTCCCAACTCAAGTATGGTTTTTGTATCACCCAAAGACCTCTGCTTTTCGATATGATGATTAAGAGAGCTTTCAGGGGTATCTATCCCTATAAGCCTTATCTTCTCTCCTGAGCAAAGGAAGGTATCCCCATCATAAACCTTTTCAACCACACATTGATAGGCATGGGTTATCTGGGGAAGTAAAGAGAAAAGAAGTATAAGAAAAAACAGTTTTGTTTTTTTCATGCTTTTTATCCCTCCCTAATTCTTGATTTTTTTATTATTTGTATTACATTATAGCATTATGTATTACAACACATCATCTAAGGAAAAAATACTTACAGTCAGGATCTCTAAAACCCTTGCAGAGAGAATAGATAATACCGCAAAGAAAGTGGGGATAACAAGAAGTGAGCTAATCAAAAAAGGAATAGAGAAAGTACTTGAAGAAATGGAAGATAAAGATACGGATGAAATAAAAAGAGCTACAGCTTTGATGATGCAAGGGAAATCAGTAAAGCTACCTCCCTCTGTATGGAAAGATATAGAGAGCAAACTAAAAGAATCCGTTCCAATCCATCATACGTTGAAAGAGGCGATGGAATTCATAAGAGGTAGAGAGTGGCAAGAAGACTAAGGGTATTTCTCGATTCTGACATATTCATAAGAGACCTGAGATTTAAAAGAGATGAGCACTATGAAATAAATAAAAAGCTAATTGAACTAATACTTGGTTATACCTCTATCTATAATCTCCTTGAAATATGCGGTTATTTATCGTTTAACCTGACTTTAGGGGACCTCAGGAATTTATATGTAGGGTT
>BEIN01000026.1 GCA_002898375.1 bacterium HR37
GACTCACTCACTCTCATCAGAGGAAGCAAGCTCACTTTCAAGGTTAAATTCCATAGCTGATAGGATTCAGCAGGAAACAGGGGTTGATAGAAGGACTGCTGTAACTCAAGCTCTTACCGCCCTTGGTGCAAGAGAACTTGGACTTGGTGCGGGATTGGGTGGGAAGCTACCATTAGTTAGCATTGGAGGAGGTGGAGGAAGTGGAGGAGGAGAACCGGGAACTCTTGCAGGAGCTATTCGAGGAGGAATTAAGGGTTCAACTGAATACAGTGAAGGTTGGCGTGATGCCACTCAAATGTCCGAATCCCTAGAGAGAGCAATAAACTCAGCAGATCAAAACGATTATCGTAATGTCATGAGTGTAGCAGAAAGATTTGGGAAATCCGAGGAGCTATCTACTTCTACCCAAAGCGGTACATTTGGTGGAAGTGAAAGGGTATCTAATATCTCTCAGGCAAAAACTTACATGGAAGAGGCATCCAGAATCCTTCAAGAAGCCCAAACCCTGGAACGTAGCTCACAAATAAGTGCAGTAAGTGGATTCTCGGAAACCGTAAACCTTACCCCTGAATTCCTCTCTAGATTATCCCAATATGGTGTATTCTATGGAAGACCTGCAAAAATGTTTAACGCTATAAGGGATTGGATGAGTGGAAACATGACAGAGGATGCATGGATAGTGGATAGTGCCTACAGAAGCTTTAAGCGTGAGAAAGCATATGAAGCAATGGGTGGTGCACCAACAATTGCAGCAGGAGTCGGGATATTCTTCCCTAACAGGGAAAGGATAAAGAGTTCCTTTTCCAATCAAAGCTTAAGTGAGCCTCAAAGTAAGGATACAGTCACAGAGCTTGGGAAAGAGGGAAGAGAATCTACTTCTTCTTCCTCACCTACAATACCTGAGTCCCTGGGGGTAGATGAAAGGATTACAGGTACTAAAGGTAAAGTAGAAGAAGGACATGCAGGTATTCAGAAAGATAGAGGGGAAATTCAGTCTCAGTTTGTAGATGAAAAGAACAAAACAAGGGATGAGGTGTTTGATTTTAAACCCAGTATGTCAAAAGCTACAACCAATGCAGGGATGGGATTTGATCCTGAACATGGAAAACGTATGGAAAATATCTCCGAAGACCCTTATACACCATCTGTTTTACAGGAAAGAAATAGAAACACTTGAAGGCAAAAAGACAATACTTGGTGTAAAACCTCAGGAAAAGGAAATGGAATCTTTAAAAGAGGAAACGGTTTTTGTGCCTGAGGAATACAGGAGGAGGAACAGAGAAGATGAACCATAAACAAAAAATTTTAAGGACTACCACCTATATACAATGGATGTGAAGGATCAGTATCAACAACAGGATCAAAATAAGGATTTCTACCTATCTCCTGCCAATCGCTATACGATTCATTCCAACCCGAATAGGTTACCTTTGTCCTTCCACCTTCCACCCCCTCATTTGCCAAACAGCTAGAAGCACAACTAGAGCCACGGGAATGAAGGCAGAAAGGAAAAATATTGCAAGCTTTACATCCCCTATTACTTCCATAAAAATCACCTCCTTTAGTTTACATAATTCACATTTTGTTAAAATGTCAATACCTGTTAACTAAAATTTGAGAAAAAGGTTGCCTTTCCCAATCCTTAACTGTTGACTTGAAAGGAAAAAGTATTACAATTACAATGAGTAATACTTATTAAAGGAGTAATTCCTAATGAAAGAATCAATGACTATAACAGTAAAGGGTCAGGTAACCATACCCAAAGAGATAAGAGAATTTCTGAATCTAAAACCTGGTGATAAAGTCATCTTTGAAAAAGAAGGCAACATAGTAGTTCTAAAACCCGCAAGGACGCTCCTAGATTTTAGAGGCTATGTAAAATCAGAAAGATATATACCCATGGAAGAGGCAAGAAAAATAGCTAAGCAGAAAAGGGCAAAAAAAATAAAAGGGGAACTTGAGAAGTGAAAGAAATCTTTATGGATACTAACCCTTTTATTAGGTATTTAACCAATGATGTCCCTGAGCAAGCAGAACGAGTAGAAAACCTTCTTAAAAAGGCGAAGAAGGGTGAAATAAAACTTATTACAAATGAGCTGATTATAGTTGAAATTGTTTGGGTTCTTGAATCTGTATATGACATGGATAAGAATCAAATTTACAATCTTCTTCAGGCTATGTTTAATACCCGAAATCTTGAAATCTCAAATAAGGTTATCTTACAGGAAGCATCAGAAATTTATAAAGAAAAGAACATAGATTTTGTTGACGCATATACAGTTTCCTATATGAAGGCAAAAGGTTTTAAGACACTCTGCTCTTTTGATAAAAAACATATGAGAAGAATTGATTGGATAGAGCTTGTAGAACCTTGAAAGGTTGCAGGAGTTTCTTAATTTTCGTGTATAGTTTAAGCCAGATGCAGGTAAAGTATTCCAAACATCTTGAAAACAGATTAAGCTTGAGAAAAATAGAATATGAGTTACCTAAAATTATATTTGAACAATCCAATGAACGATATTATGATGAGGAAACAGGTCATTTCATTGCTATAATGGAGGTTACACTTCATAATAAACTCAGAGATGTAATGGTAGCATACATAATTGAAGAAGATTGTGCTAAACTTTTAACTATACATCCCCTCAAGAAGGGGCAAAAAGAAAATAGAGTAAAAAGTGGTAGATGGAGAAAGATAGAATGAAAGATTTTAAGGTCTTCTATGATGAACAGGAAGACATTCTTTATCTTGCAAAAGAAGGAGAGGAAGGAGAATGTATTGAAGTTTCCCCAGGAGTAAATATTGAACTTGATTCATCTGGTAAACTTATCGGGGTAGAAATTTTCAATGCATCAAACTTGCTTAAAGACGCTATACAATTAATGCAAAAAAGACTCCAAGCTAACTCTCAAGTAATACCTTAATTGAATACTATTTCCTCAACCCTAAGCTTTTCCCCTTCCTGAGTTATAACACTTGGGACTCTCTCTACCCCTAGCCTCTCTAAGATATTCCTATCAGCTCTATAAACCATCTGCCCTAAGGTAGTGACTAGAATTGAACCATGGTGGAATTTAAACTTCTTATGCTTTTATTTGCTGTCTTTTTTCTTCTATACTAGAATTGAACCATGGTGGAATTTAAACGGAGACTGGGTCAGATGGGCTGAAGAGAAGATAACGACTAGAATTGAACCATGGTGGAATTTAAACATAATAAGCGATGGTTCTATTGTACTTGTTGATCCCACTCAAAAGAAACTTGTTGATGGAAAGGTACATGCCATAGAGATTCCTTATACTGGAGCAAGTATAGAAAGACCTGGAAAATAACCTTATCATAGTAGAATCTACTAATACCAAAAGCAAAAAAGCTCGTAGAATACCTATAAACTCTACTTTGAGAAAGGTTCTACTGGATCAAAAGCTGAAAACTGGATTTAGTGAGTATGTATTTCTGAATCCACAGGGGCAACCCTATAGAAGGGGTGATTCGCTGAAGCGGTGTTTTGGTGGAGCTTGTAGGCGAGCAGGGATTCAAGGACTTAGATTTCATGACCTTCGTCACACTGCGGCAACTAGAGTGATAGAATCAGGTGCATCTATTGTTGCAGTGTCTAAGGTACTTGGACACTTAAGTTTGGCTACAACTATGAGATACTCCCATCCTGATGACTCTGTTAGAGAAGCGGTAGAGAGGCTTTCAAAATTTTCCGAGACCCGTAGCAATTTCCGTAGCAATGAAAAATAAGAAAGTCGAGAATATCACGTAACTCCCTGAAATTATTGGCGCGCCCGGAGGGATTTGAACCCCCGACCTTCGGATTCGTAGTCCGGCGCTCTATCCAGTCTGAGCTACGGGCGCATAAACAGTGGCGGAGAGGGTGGGATTCGAACCCACGAGAGGGTTTTACCCCTCTCCTCGCTTAGCAGGCGAGTGCCTTCGACCACTCGGCCACCTCTCCTAACACACCAACCTAGAAAAAAATAACCAAACCCTAAAGGGGTGTCAACCTTGCAAAGACTCAAGGGTAGCTTCTTCCCCTGATCTTTGCCCTTTTTAAGGTATACCTTACAGAGTTTCCATCTGATATGTGCTCATGATATATAAGCCCTATACCTTTTGCATACACGTCCCTAAACCAGAATCTATTGTTTTTGGGAATCGTTACAACTACCAGATTATTAAACTTACCGGCAGGTGTAACAAATGTTTCCTTTGTTAAATACCTCTGAACAGCTAGAGTATAGAAGCTTTTTGCATCTCCATTAACCGATACAAACACATCACCGAAAGGATCTATACGTAAACCCACATCCCTGAGACCAAAGAAGGTATCAAAAACCGACCATCCATCCTGTGAGACGTATAAGATTGAGTACGTCTCCTCCCTTACCTCACGTGCGGATTCCACTTTGTATGTCCATGAATTGCCCTTATCTAGAGGAAAGAAATCAAACATACTCATGTTTTCATATACCCTGAGTGCATCCGTATAGCCCGGAACCTGTCCTATTCCGCTGTTTACGGTAATGGGTGGTAGCCATATATCCTCAATGAATCTTATCTTTGTTCCTCTTACATCCACGGGAAAAATCTTTGCAACCAAATAAGGTAGGTACCCTCTACCAAGGTACTCTGAACCAGATGTATACGGCTTTAAGGCAAACCTTACCTCTACCAGACCATCCCCTTTTACCTCAACCGCCTTTATCCTTACCACACCACCCACCTTTGCTGAAGGAACTATAACCAGAACCAGCTCCCTGCTGAAATCTACAGAGGGAATCTCCCCCTCTATGCCCAGTTTGTCCCAAATATGTTTAAACTCCCTCTCCTCTCTAATAACCATATTGCCTGAGGAAACAGGTTTTCCAGAAACCCCATACGAGATTAAAGAGACCCCGATATCACCGGAAACAAGAGAGCAGATAAATCCAAGAAGGAAAAATAGCTTTGGAAACATCTTAACCTAAGTATATATCCAAAAACCAAACCAGTAACTGGGTTGATTCTTTAAGCTACTTATCCAAACTCAATAACAGCCTTTTTTATTCCTTTTTTCTGGGTAGAAACCACCTTAAAACCAGATTCCCTATAGAGTTTCTCAAGCTCGAAATCATCTTCAAACTCACTTACAAGGAGCCTAAAGCCTTTCTCCTTTGCCAGCTCGATACACATATTGATGAGTTTCTCCTCCAGGCCTTTTTTCCGCCATGGCTTTCCAACCGCTACAGAGAGCTCAGCCCTGTCGAGATTGGGATAAAAAACAACCCTCCCCAAACCCACTATGATGCTTCTACCCTGCTCTTCTTTAAGTGCAACTACAACCATATCACGGTCATAATCAACCTGGGTATACCTGGCAGGGTTTAAAAGCTTAACGAAACCGGAAGCCTCTCCTAAGCTGGATAGGCCTGCAATAAACTCCCCCAGAAGGTTTTCATCACCGGGTCTTACAGGACGAATAAAAACGGGTGTTCCATCATGAAGCCTCCAATGGGTCTCGTAACGATAAGGATAGGGGCTTATTACCATATGCTCGGGTGAGCGCACCTTTGTAGGCCTTAGTAACACCCTTGCATCCAGGGCAACTATACGCTTCTCACCCGCAAACAGAGGATTTATATCTACCTCTGATATCTCCGGGAAATCTGAAACAAGATGGGAGAAGCGAATCAGTATCTCCTCTAAAAGCTCCAGGTTCACCGGGGGTCTGTTTCGAAACCCTTTTAGCAGCTTATATACCTTGGTCTCCTCCATAAGACGCCTTGCCAGGGTTGAGTTAAGAGGGGGAAGGGCTATTGCCCTATCCTTTATAATCTCTGTCATTATTCCCCCCATTCCAAAAAGGATTACCGGTCCAAAAATAGGGTCCTGTTTGCTTCCAAGAATAACCTCATAACCCTGCTCCTTTATCATACCCTGAACTGTAACCCCGAGAACCTCTGCCTCAGGCTTATACCTTCTGGCGTTTTGAACTATGCTCTTATAAGCGGCAATAACCTCCTGTTCTGAAGAGAGGTTTAGAACAACCCCCCCTGCCTCCGTTTTGTGTGTTATATCAGGGGAATAGACCTTTAGTACAACGGGAAAACCAAGTTTCACCGCAACAGATGCTGCCTCTTCAGGGGATGTAGCAACAACGGTTTTATTTACGGGGATACCGTAGTTCTCAAGAATCTCTTTTGATACAAACTCTGAAAGCACAACCGGTTTCCCATCAGCCAGGTACTCCTCTATGATATCCCGCACCCTTTCCCTGTTTAAACCAAGCTCCATATGCAGCTCCCTCGGGGCCTCCTCGAGAAGCTTCAGGTTATGGGTGTGGTGATACATGTACACAAAAGTATTAACCGCCTCCTCAGGTGTCTCATAGGTTGGGATATTGGCCTTATTTAACAGGGTTATTCCCTCTTCAACCTCGGGACCACCCATCCAGACAGCAAAAATAGGTATGGATATTTTCCCTTTACCTGCCATCTCGGAAATAACACGTGCAACATCCGTTGGACTGGTTACTGCCTGTGGGGTAAGCATTACCACTAACCCGTCTATCTCCCCGGACTCTACACATACACTTACCGCATCCCTGTATCTCTTCGGGGTTGCATCGCCTAATATATCAACTGGATTTCTCTTGCTCCAGTGAGGAGGTAAAACCGAGCCAAGTTTTTTTATGGTGTCCTCAGAAAGCTCGGCAGGTTTATACCCCCAATCCTCAAGTGCATCTGCGGCTATAACCCCTGGCCCTCCTGCGTTTGTCACTATACATAGACGTGGCCCCCTGGGTCGCGGTTGCTTTGCAAGGGCCTCAGCACAGTCAAATAGTTCCTTTATGGTTTTAACCCTTACAATGCCTGCTCGCTTGAAAGCAGCACTGTAGACATCATCTTCACCAGCCATAGCACCCGTATGAGAGGCAGCAGCCTGCGCACCAGACTGGCTTCTTCCCGACTTTACAACAACCACAGGCTTTATCTGAGCAACAGAGCGGGCTGCACTCATAAACTTTCGTGCGTTTGTCAGTGATTCAATATAGAGTATGATACTCGTTACATCCTCGGCTCCGCTAAGGTAGTCTATAACATCCCCGAAATCAACATCCGCCATAGACCCCAGACTGATAAGATAGCTAAAACCTACTCCCTCTTTAAAAGATTTATCAAGAATAGCGGTAAGAAGCGCCCCACTCTGGGAAATAAAGGCAAGGCCCCCTGGAAGAGCCATCCTGTGTGAGAAACTGGCATTTAACCCTATACTCGGTCTTATAACACCAAGACAGTTAGGCCCAATGATTCTTATACCTGCTTCTTTTGCCTCACGTAGTATCTGCTCCTCAATTCTCTTTCCCTTTTCACCCGTTTCTTTACCTCCCGCTGATATAACGACAACACCCAGAATACCCTTTCTGGCACACTCCCTTATAACCATGGGAACAACATCTATAGGGGTTACAACCACGGCTAGATCCACAGTGCCCTCAATATCCGAAACAGATCCATATGATTCCCTTCCCAGAACGGTTTTGTAATTTGGATTTACCGGATAGATTGGCCCCTTAAAACCACCCTTTAGCAGATTGCGAAATATTATGTATCCAAGGCTACCCTCGTTGTTACTAGCTCCGACCACAGCAATTGATTCAGGGTTTAGAATCTTATCAAGGTTCTTTGCACTCATATCGTCACCTACCTCCAATCAATTAAAACCGGTTGAAGTTTCTTAAACGATTATCAGAACTAAATTTTGAAAAACCCTAGCAAACAGGAATAGAAAGCTTTTTCTGAGGAACACAAATCCCATTTATAGACTCAACCAGTAACGTTAACGAAAATAAAGGATACCAGTATGGGAAAAAATTACCAAAAACCTGCTGCAAAGGAAGGGAGTAGGACCAGAGGTTTTGCTATTTGAGAGAGTCTTTAGATGCACCCAGAAGGTTAGGGTGCTGGTTTGATGTTCTGATTCATGCTAAAAAAGTTTGTGGGATCGTATCTGTTCTTTACCTCAACCAGACGATTCCACGTATCCTCTGGGTAAGCCTCCCTAACACGGGCTTCCCCTTCGTCACTCAGGAAATTTACATAAACCCCCTTTGCAAAGGGCTTTGTTTCCTCAAAGAAATCCCTTGCCCATGTAATACAGCCACTGTCCTGCTCCGCTTCCTCCCAACGTGCGTGTATATTCAGTATAAAGGGGGCGGTGCGAAAGGCATAGGCAGTTTCAGTTGCAGAAACACGGCTTGGAGCTCCCTCCATGTGTGGGATAAAAACCTCACAACTTGGAGTTGGGAATCTGCCTGCAAAAGAGAGAATACTCTCTATACACTTATCGCTTAAATCCTCAAGGTGATGAGACTTCCAGTAGTTTCTTGCAAAATGAGAATTCAAGGCATCAAATCCCGTTTGCCAATCTCTCCATGGAATCATGCCCATCATGGAACCATAAGGTGTAGCAAACTGCTCAAGAGGTTTTATCAACCTCTCACCCTCTTTACCTTCCCCCAGATATACAAAAGGTACTGCTACAATAAGCCTTCCATGAACCTCTTCGGGTAAAAAAGGTAAGGGTGGTGCATGCCTTATAACCATCCACACGGTCATATCATCTGGCAGGCTTCTTACATACTCCCTGTGAAACTTAATGTAGTCTTTTGCATTCTCAAAAGAGTGAACGATTATACCAGCAAAAACCTCTCTACCTATATGAGCACACCTAAACTCAAAGGATGTAACAACCCCAAAGTTTCCCCCGCCACCACGTATCGCCCAAAAGAGGTCTGGGTTCTCTTCCCTGCTTGCCCTGAGCAACTCACCCTCTGCTGTAACCAGCTCAGCCGAGAGAAGGTTATCAACTGAAAGACCGTACTTACGGCTGATCCAGCCAAATCCTCCTCCGAGGGTCAGCCCCCCTACCCCAGTGTGGGATACTATTCCTGCAGGAACTGCCAAACCGTAGGCCTGTGTTTCCTGATCCATATCGCTTAACAGACACCCTCCATCTACCCGAACTGTTTTCTTTTCCTTATCTACCCTTGCAGAACGCATAAGTGAGAGATCAATCATAACACCACCTTCACAAACTGCGTTTCCTGCAACGTTGTGACCACCTCCCTTTACAGATACAAGCAACTGATTGCTACGGGCAAAGTTAACAGCATGGATTACATCCCTGTTTCCCTTACACCTTATTATTGCTTCAGGTCTGCGCTCTATCATTCCATTCCAAACCTTTCTTGACTCCTCGTAGTTATCTTCTCCGGGAAGAACAACCTGACCCTGAATGCTGTTCCTTAACTCCCTTATCCTGTCCCTGTTTTTAAAAACATCACTGTACCTTAAATACCCCATATTTATCCTAAACCTCCTTATAAATCTATACCCCTATCTAAACCGTTACCAAGGTTATTTTCAAGGACAAATGTCTCATTTCCCAGAAGATACTGTGCTTAAGAGTCTTTCTAAAGAAGTACGTTCTCCAGACCTTCCCTGTTTAGAACAACTATAGAGCGTCTCTTGCACACAATGAGCTCGAGAGAGGTAAGCCTTGAGAGGGCCCTTGTAAGGGTTCTCCTTGATATACCCAACATCTCGGCAAATCCTTCCTGATTCAGGTTAATGTCTATTAGAATTCCCTCGTGTGTTTTCTCTCCCCAGGAATCGCAAAGGGTTAAAAGCAGCTCAACAACACGCAGATAAGAACTCCTAAAAACCGTGTTACAGAAAGAGCCCTCAATATCGTAAAGCTCCTTGCTAAGCTCCTTTGATATGTTCAGGTAAACGTTTTTGTTTTTCTCCAAGAAATCCAGGAAGGTTTTTCTCTCAAGGAAATATACACAGGTTGATTGAACTGCCTCTGCTGTTAGCATGTAACGCCGGTTCAGAAGAAAGGCCTTAAGCTCAAAGACATCTCCAGAGGAAGCAAATTTAAACACAAACACCTGCCCTCCCGGTGAGGAACTCCAGAGCTTTACCCGTCCGGAACCAATGCAGTAAATACCCTGTGGATACTCCCCTTCAGAAAATATCAGGGCACCTGAAGCATAAAACTTCTTTTGTTTCCTTTCATCAAGAGAAATGAGAGAGGAATCGCAAAGACCTGAGAATATAGGTATATCTTTTAAGTCTTTTAAAGAAAGCTCTCTTTGGTAAGTACCCAAAACCTTTTCTCCACATGGAGCTATGCCCTAGCATTATAACACAGTTTGTCCCGATTAATCAAAATACGCTCTTAGTACATACTGCTGAATCATTCTCTGGGTATTAAAGAAGGAGCCGTTTATAGCTATGGCATAACGCATTACATCCACAAATCTTTCCCTATCGTTGTAAAAAAGCGGGATTACCGTTTTTTCAAGCTTGTTGTAAAGCTCTGTGGCATCAGATAACGAATCCGAATTTCCTTTTGAATCACAACCTATAGACCATCCAGTTATACCCTCTATATGCCCCTCAATCCACCAACCATCAAGAATGCTAAGGCTTGGAACACCGTTTAGGGCTGCTTTCATACCACTTGTTCCTGAAGCCTCAAGGGGAGGTTTAGGGGTGTTTAGCCATACATCAACCCCCGGTATAATCACTCTGGCAAGCTCCATGTCGTAGTTTTCAAGATAAACAATCTTGATCTCCTCCCTTAACTGGTTTCTTGCCCGAAATATATGTCTGATTATCTCTTTACCACCTGCGTCCCTGGGATGAGCCTTACCCGCAAAGATAAACTGGAGCTTGCCTGTGTTGAGGTGGATACCCCTAAGACGTGCAATGTCTGTAAAGATAAGGTCTCCCCGTTTGTATGCAGTTGCACGCCTTGCAAAGCCAATGGTAAGGACATCCAGATCCAGACCCGCATTTGTTTCACGGTTTACGTACTCAATTAAGCGTTTCTTTGCCTCCAAATGAGCCTGCCATATCTCACCCTTAGGAATGGAGAAGGCATACCTCAGATTAAAGTTATCCAGCCTCCAGCCGGGAATGTACTTATCGTAGAGCCTGCTAAAGGGCTCTGATACCCATGTTGTTGCATGAACACCGTTTGTAATGGCATCTATCTCATAACCGTCAAATAGCAGTTTTGAAACCTCGCTGTGCCTTCTTGCAACCCCGTTTACGTATTTGCTTAGCCTAAGGGCAATGTAGGTCATGTTAAAGAGCCCTTCATAGAAAAAGATATCTTCCATCTCAAAGACATCCTGACGACCAAGAACCTGTTTTACCAGTTCCAAAGGAAACTTATCATGTCCTGCAGGAACCGGTGTGTGTGTGGTAAACACACACATCTCCCTTACAACCTCCGCATCCCTTCTAAGGATAAAACCCCTTTTGTTCTTACGTGCTTCCTCATCCATAAGCTCAAGGACAAGAAGGCTTGAATGCCCCTCATTCATGTGAAACCGTTTTATATCCCTATATCCAAGAGCACGAAGCATCCTTACCCCACCGATTCCCAGTATAACCTCCTGGCAGAGCCTGTATCTCTCATCACCTCCGTAGAGAAAGTGGGTTAGGGTTCTATCCCAATCAGAATTTTCTGGAAGATCAGAATCCAGAAAATAAACCGGAACCCTAAAGCCACTTACCCCAACAACATCATACTTCCAGGAACGAATCAAAACGCTCCTTCCCTCCACATTTACAGAAACCCTCTCAGGTAACTCCTCTAGAAAGTCATCCACAGACCACTCAACTGGCTCCTCAATCTGCTCACCGTTTTCGCCAAGCCTTTGAAAGAAATACCCCTTACGATGAAGAAGGGTAACGGCTACCATAGGAATCCTAAGGTCTGCTGCAGAACGGATGGTATCACCTGCAAGGATGCCAAGCCCGCCACTGTAGGTAGGGATCCCACCTTCAACAGCTATTTCCATGGAAAAATAGGCAATCAATCGCTTGTAATCTTCCAACTTACCTAGGTACCTTTGGTGTGTTTTTCCTCCCCAAAACCACATTTGATAAAAAACCTTCCATCAACCGTTCTTCTGTACCCCAGATTAAAGGTACATGCGTTTGTTGCCTGTCTCATATCCCATCTGACCACACAGAAAGGACGGCCAACAGGGCAAAAAAGTGGCTTTACCCAGAAGGTATCCTTATCGTACTTTATAGAAACCAGCCCCTGAACGTATCTCATCTATACCTCTCCTTTATAATTATACAACCAGCTCCCTCATAAACCCTGCAGTCTCTTCAGGAAGAGCCGTGTTTATGTATATACCGGAGCCAATCTCAAAACCAGCCATTGTGGTTAACCTGGGAATAATCTGAATGTGCCAGAGGTAGTAGTTTTTGTTTTCGTCATCAACGGGAGCGGTGTGAATTACGTAGTTAAAGTCAGGGTTGTTTAAGGCCTTGTAGAGCTTAAGCAATGTAGTTTTTAAAACACCAGCAAGGTCAGGTATATCCTCATCTGGAACGTTACCGAATGAAGACAGATGCCTTTTTGGTGCAATCCACGTCTCAAAGGGAGAACGAGAGGCAAAAGGGTGAAACACTATAAACTTATCGGTTTCCATAACCACCCTTTTCTCCAATGCCTTCTCCTCATGTATCATATCACATAGAAGGCATCTGCCGGTATCGTCATAGTAGCCTGTTGCAACCTCAAACCTCCTCCTTATGTGCATTGGAACCACAGGGGTTGCAACAAGCTGTGAATGCGGGTGCTCAAGGGATGTTCCCGCCGATTTCCCGTGGTTTTTAAAGATAATTATAAGCTTTATAAGAGGGTCTTTTTTTAAAGCGTTATACCTTTCCCTGTAGGCAAAAAGTATCTCCTCTACCTCCCTATTTTCCATAAGCGGGATAAGCCTGTTGTGAACTGGGCTCTCTATAATCACCTCATGCACACCCACCCCATCCATCTTTCGAAATAGCTTTCCCTCTTCCCTCCTCTCTATCGTTCCCCTGCGAACAAGGGCCGGGTACTTGTTTCTTATAACCCTCACACGCCAACCCGAGCTGTTTTTCTCTCCTGAACTGCGATAGGCAAATACCTCTGGAGGTGTTTGTGCCTCGTTACCCGGACAGAAGGGGCAGGAGGCTAAAAAAGGCGGAATCTCCTCCCCTTTCCTGACCGTGGCAAAATCGTGGGGTCTTTTTGCCCTTTCGGTTGCAATAATTACCCACTCCTTCGTTATGGGATCCTGCCTAAGCTCTGGCATAACCGCTCTATTTCTTTATATATGCCCAGTGAGAAAAAGTCAATTCACAACTACTCACTGTCGTTGCTATTGCTGGTTCCTCCCCTCTTCATGTAGGGTTTCCCCATCATGGGCATGGTATTTATCTTTTTAAAATTCTCAGGGCCTATAGCCTTTCTTATAGCCGCGAGTGCATCAATTGACATATTTGCTATCTCAAGGTTAATGTCGTTTGCCCTTTTTATCTCAGACTTCACCTTTAGAGGATCAAAATCGGGATCACGGAGCATATCCATTATCTTCATGTGCGAAACCCTGAAATCAGCCTCCTTCCGAACCATAGGATATAGATACTGCTCCTTTATACTGGCCAGCTCCTTTTTCTGCTCTTCCGTAAGGTTAAGTCCCTCAGCCTTCATAAGGGTGCGACGAACCATCGAGCTGTAAAGCGTTGTATGCTGCATACCGCTCATCATCCTTACCCGCTTTTTAGGCTCCATACCCTGAGCAAAGCAAATGGCTGTAGAGGCAAAAAGAACAACAAATGAGACAATAAGCTTATTTTTTAACATCTTACCAGCTACCTCCTTGTTTTGGGTTTTTTCTGAATGTATAAACTCGTTTTCCTGCAGTTAGTTTCAAAGGATAACATACACTTTAAACCCCGGGAACAAGAAAAACAAGGAGGTGTAACCTAAAACAAACCGTTGCATTTATTATAAGTGAACAGATATGGTACATTTCTTGCTATTATTTACACAATCACCCCAAAACCATAGGGAGGTAAGATGGATAAGATAAACAAGGTAAAGACTAAAGACTTTGAAGAAGAAGTCCTTAACGCTAAGGAGCCTGTACTTGTGGATTTCTACGCAACCTGGTGTCCACCCTGTAAGATGCTCTCCCCTATACTTGAAGAGCTTGCAGAGGAACTCAAGGATAAAATAAAGTTTGTAAAGGTGGATGTTGATGAGGAATATCCTCTTGCAGAAAGATACGGTATAAGGGGGGTTCCAACCCTTATGCTTTTTAAAGACGGAATCGTTAAAGACGTAGTAGTTGGGTTAATCCCAAAGGGCGCCTTAAAATCCAGAGTGAAACAGATAGCGGGTGTATGAGGGGAACCCGGACATGGAAGAGAAAAAAGGGCAAGGGTCCGAAACCCAAATTACAGAGCTAAGAGAAATCGTCCAACGACACAAAGTCTGCTGGGAAGTTTTGCCAGAATACACCATAGACTCATCCGGAAAGAAAGTTCAAATTGGGTTTGACCTTATCCTCACAGGAACAATAGAGCCCCATCACGGTGAAGAAATCATTATGGTTCCGGGTTGCAGTGAGTGCATAAAGGTGCTTTCTGATTTAAGAAAGATTGCAGACTGGATTATACCAGAGGTGGCAAACTGTAGCTGTAGATGGGATATTCAAACCCTTGAGAACATGGTTCAATTTGCCTCAGCTCGCAGGTTCAGAGAGGATATGGTTATCAATATAAGGATTCTTCACTGTCAGCAGACAGAAGAGGGTTGTCTTAAAAAGATGGAGCAGGCCCTTAAATCAATTGGAGCACAGAAGGTAAGCTGGAAGGAAATAAGGAACCAAAACCCGGATGGAGGGGAAAACCGATGAGCAACAAAAGACTGGTTGTAGCAGGAGGAAACGCAGCAGGGCTAAGTGCAGCAAGCTATGTAAAGCGGAGGAAACCAGAGATTGAGGTTATCGTATTTGAGAAATCCCCTTTTGCCTCCTACGGCTCATGTGGCCTTCCCTACTACGTTGAGGGAATAGTTAGAGACCCAATGGAGCTGATTGCCATACCGCTTAAAGCACTGAGGGAAAAAAGGGGACTTGATGTAAGGGTTATGCATGAGGTTACAGAGATAGACCTAAAAAGGCGATCAGTAAGGGTAGCAAACCTTGAAAGCGGAAAGGATTTTGAACTCTCCTTTGACTGGCTTGTAATCTCTACGGGGGCAATCCCTTTAGTGCCTTCTTTTATGGACAAGAAAATCCCGGGTGTCTTTACACTCAGAACACTTGAAGATGGAATAAAGCTAGAGCACTTCATAGAGGAGAGAAAGCCCAGAAGGGTTACCGTTGTTGGCGGAGGTTATATAGGGATGGAGATGGCCGAGGCATTCTCGGCAAGAGGTTTTGAGGTTACGGTTATAGAAAGGTTACCGCGTGTGCTTCCAAACTTTGATCCGGAGATATCTGAGAAGGTTCAAAGAAAGCTTACAGAGAAAGGGGTAAGGCTTATCCTGGGAGATGGGGTTAAGGCTGTAGAAGGAGATAAAACCGTAAGGAGGATAATAACCGAAAGAGAAGCTGTAGAAACGGATCTGGTTCTTCTGGGGATCGGGATAAAACCAAATGTGGAACTGGCAAAAAAAGCAGGAGTTGAAATCGGAAATACGGGAGCAATAAAGGTTAATCAGAGGATGCAAACCGGTGTTGAGGACGTATATGCATGTGGAGACTGCGCAGAGAGCTTTCACAGGATCCTAAACAGAAGCGTCTGGATTCCCCTGGGTGATACCGCAAACAAACAGGGAAGGGTTGCCGGGGCAAACATATCGGGAGAAGATGTACTTTTTCCGGGTGTAATAGGAAGCGCAGCTACCAAGGTTTTTGAGCTCGAGGTTGCAAGAACCGGACTCGGAGAGGAAGAGGCAGGAAACGAAGGGTTTAGTACAGAGACAACCCAGATCGAGGCAGGAACCAGAGCACATTACTACCCTGGAAGAAAACCCATTCTCATAAAGCTGATTACGGAGAAAGGGACGAAAAGGCTCCTTGGAGCACAGGCTGTAGGGGAGGAAGGGGTTGCAAAAAGAGTAGATGTATTTGCAACCGCTATATGGGCAGGGATGAGCGTTGAAGAGCTTGCCTGGGTTGATCTAACCTATGTCCCGCCAGTTGCCCCGGTATGGGACCCAGTACTCGTTGCAGCTCAGGTGGGAATGAAATCGTGAGTTAAACAACTAGGGATATCCCCTTACAAGCATAACCCCGAGAGCAACAATAAGGAGGGCTATAACAAAGTTGATTCTTCCAAGCCAGGATGCCATGCGCCTAAATCTCAGGCTTTCTCTGGAGGAAGGATCTCTAAGAGAAAACCCTGTTGCCTTTGGGCCAACCCAGAAATCATGTACAGCGCTGATAACAAGTGCAGAAGCCACAAGAACGAGCTTGTGAAGAAGTATTTTCCCGAATTCACCCTGAAACAGCCTTCCACTCTGGAGGTCAGAGATACCATATCCTCGATACAACAGATTAAAGACCCCACTTACTGTAAGCATAAGTAGAGAAACCCATCCAAGCAAACGAAAACGAACCCCTATCCTGTGAAGAACCCCGGTATATATCTCCCTGTACTCACTCCCGCGCAGGACTGGAATAACAACGAGGATTATAAAAACCATGCCTCCGATCCAGACAGCGGCTGAAACTATATGTACCCACACGGAAAAGATATAAAGGCCATGCATAGCAGAGGTATGCTATGAGCTTATCCAAACGCTTCCCTTTGTCAAGCAGAGAAAACCATATTCTGTTTGATTTTCTGACATCTGACAGCTTTTTCCCACCCCTTTATTCAAAACCTTACGTAACCTACTGATATAACTCTATTTTTTAAAAGTCCTTCTGGCACATAAGTTGAAAGCTAAAAGACCTAGAAAAAAGATAAGGATAAAAGAAGATGTTAACAGGGTTATCGGTAGAAGAAAAAAACCATGTAAAGGTCTGGAGTGGTATAAGTCAGAAAGCCCGTGGCCAGCTGGTTACCATATCCCTCAACCAGAGGTTCTGTAAAGGATGCGAGATATGTGTTGAGATATGTCCCAATAAGTGCCTCGAGATGGAAAACTCCTACCCGGTTGTAAAAGACATAAACCTATGCAGTAAATGCATGCTCTGTGAGCTCGAGTGTCCCGATTTCGCACTCACAGTAGGGTAGATGGAGGACCATATGGAGAAGATAAGATTCCTTCAGGGGAACGAGGCCTGTGCTGAAGGGGCTTTATATGCAGGATGCAACTTCTTTGCAGGATACCCAATAAGCCCCTCAAGTGAGATAGCCGAGTACATGGCCTATGAGCTACCTCGCAGAAAAGGGGTCTTTATTGAGATGGAAGATGAGATAGCATCCATGGGTGCTGTAATTGGAGCATCCCTTGCTGGGGCAAAGGCAATGACAGCAACAAGTGGTCCAGGATTCTCACTCAAACAGGAACACATAGGATTTGCCTGCATGGCTGAGGTTCCATGTGTAATAGTAAATGTGATGAGGGGAGGACCAAGCACAGGCGCCCCAACCGGTCCGGCTCAGGGTGATGTTATGCAGGCCCGCTGGGGAACCCACGGAGACCATCCTGCAATTGCCATTGTTCCCTCAACCGTTGAAGAGTGCTTTCACGAAACGGTAAGGGCCTTTAACCTTGCCGAGAAGTACAGAACCCCCGTTATACTTCTGCTCGACGAGGTAGTAGGCCATATGAGGGAGAAGATAAGGATACCAAAACCGGGGGAGATTGAGATTATAAACAGGAAAAAACCTCTTGATCCTCCGGATAGATACCTCCCCTATAAACCGGAAACGGATGGAGTACCAAGGATTGCAAACTTTGGTGAGGGCTACAGGTTCCACGTAACCGGCCTTGACCACGACTGGAGCGGGTTTCCAACAAGTGATCCAGAGAAGATAAAGGAACTTGTAGCAAGGCTTGTAAGAAAGGTAGAGGATAGGGTTGAAGAGATAGCAAGGTATGAGGAGGTAATGCTTGATGATGCTGAGATTGTAATCGTTGCATACGGCTCCGTTGCAAGATCAGCAAAATACGCTCTAAAGAGGGCAAGGGCTCAGGGCAAAAGGGTGGGATTGCTTAAACTAAACACGGTATGGCCATTTCCTAAAAAACACATAAGTGAGATAGCCCAGGGCGTAAGAAAGATTCTGGTTCCGGAGATGAACATGGGACAGATAGTAATAGAGGTAGAGAGGGCTGCCCTGGGGAAAGCAGAGGTTATTCCAATAAACAGGGTAGATACAGAGCTAATAACCCCTGAGGAGATACTGGAGAATATATAAGGAGGAAAGCCATGGGTTTTGATTACGCAAGATACCTTAGGAACGACAAGATGCCTCACATATGGTGTCCTGGGTGTGGAAATGGAATAGCCATGAAATCACTTATAAGGGCTATAGACTCAGTAGGCCTAAAGAAGGAAGAAACGGTCGTTGTCTCAGGAATAGGTTGCTCCGGAAGAATCTCAGGATATCTGGACTTTAATACCCTGCACACAACCCATGGAAGACCCCTTACGTTTGCTACGGGAATAAAGCTTGCCAATCCTGAACTCAATGTAATAGTTGTATCAGGTGATGGGGACTGTGCAGCAATTGGGGGTAACCACTTCATTCATGCCTGCCGAAGAAACATAGATATGACGCTTATAATCCTAAATAACTTTATCTACGGAATGACAGGTGGACAGCACTCACCCACAACACCTCCCAACTCCTATGCAACAACGACACCCTATAAAAACATAGACCCCCAGTTTGACCTCTCAAGGCTTGCCATTGCAGCTGGTGCAACATTTGTTGCAAGGGAGACAACCTACAATGTGTTCGGTCTTGATAGGGTAATAGCCGAGGCGCTAAGACACAAGGGCTTCTCTGTAGTTGAGGTAATAGTTGGATGCCCTGTTTACTACGGAAGAAAAAACGGGTTTAAGTCAGCCTACTCCCTTCTTGAATGGCAGAGAAAAAACGCCGTACGTATAGAAAGAGCCCAGAAGATGTCCCCGCAAGAACTCGAAGGCAAGATCATAACGGGGATACTTCATCGCAAAGAGGCTCCAGAGTACACACAACTCTACTACGCTCTCACAAAGAGCTTTGAAAAACCCGTTGAGAAACCAAATCTGGAGATGGAGTAATCAGATAATGTCACGATACGAAATAAGGCTTAGTGGTTCTGGGGGGCAGGGACTCATACTTGCCGGGTTAATACTGGCCGAAGCTGCAGCCCTTTACGATGGGAAAAACGCTATCCAGAGCCAGTCATACGGACCGGAATCCCGTGGGGGAGCAAGTAGCTCGGTGGTAATAATAAGCGATGAGGAAATAGACTATCCAAAGGCAACAAGGGTTGATGTTCTGCTTGCACTTACACAGGAAGCCGTAAACAAATACGCCAAAAGCATAAAAGAAGGCGGCATACTCATAGTGGATGAAGCAATAAAGGAAGTACCGGAGGGAGAGTACAGGGTGTTTAGACTACCAATAATAAACACCGCAAAGACAAAAATAGGTAGAGCAGTTGTAGCAAACATCGTTGCCCTTGGGGTTATAATTGGCATCACAGGGATAGTATCGGTTGATTCCGTAAAGAAGGCCCTTTTCTCAAGGGTACCACGGGGAACAGAAGAGCTAAACTTTAGAGCCCTTGAAGCTGGGGTAGAGCTTGCAAAAGATATAAGCAGGGAAGCGCATAGTATGCCTTCGGCTCCAGCTAACCAGCTCTAATACCCAAGAAAAACCGAAACCGCTTTCTCAGCTATCTGTACTACCCCCTTTGGATAGATACCAAGAAGGACAACTCCTGCTGCACATACACCTATGCTCAGGTAGAGGTCAAAGGGGATAGAAACCCTGGCCTCTTCCTTACCTTCATCTATATACATCTTACGCGCCAGGTTAAGATAGTAGAAAAGAGCAACAACGGTTAGAAGTGCACCAAGAAACACAAGAAAAACGTATCCAGCATCTATAGCAGCCAGGAATATGTAGAGCTTTGCCCAGAAACCGATTACAAAGGGAATTCCCCCAAGTGAGAGCAAAAACACAAGCATAGCAAGGGCAAGAAAAGGAGAGCGGCGATTTAGATTTCTATAGGCATCCAAATCATCGCTTCCAGTGCTTCTGTGAACAACCTCGGCAACCAGGAATGCACCCATGTTTGAGAACAGATATGCGATAAAGTAGAAGACGCTCATTGTAAGCCCAAGTTGCGAGCCACTTGCAAGGCCAAGGAGGATGTAACCAACATGGGCAATGCCGGAGTAAGCAAGAAGCCTCTTAACATTACGCTGGGGAAGTGCAAGAAGGTTTCCAACAATCATTGTCAGTGCAGAAAGCCACACAGCATAGAGTGTCCATGCAGGGGATAAAGCCTCCAGCGCCTCAAAGAAGAACCTAAAGATTATACCGAACCCGGCTACCTTTGGAGCAACGGAAAGAAACGCAACAAAAGGTGTTGGAGCACCTTCATAGGTATCTGGGACCCAGAACTGGAATGGAAAGGCTGCAATCTTAAAACCAAAACCTGCAAACAGAACAGCAAGGGCAATCACACCAAGAGGCTCATCCATGCCTATAGGAGACCCCCCCGGTATCCACCTTGTAGTTCCGGCTGCTGCAAGAAACAAACCTATACCTAAAAGCAAAAGAGAAGAAGAAACCGTTCCAAAGAGAAAGACCTTTAAAGCCCCTTCTACACTCTTTGGATTCCTCTTATCGAAACCAGAAAGCACGTATAGAGGCACACTCATTAACTCAAAGCCAACAAAAAGCAACAACAACTCCCTTGCAGAAACAACTATCATCATACCTACTAGTGAGAGGATAAGAAGAAAGTAGTACTCTCCCTCTCTTCTTCCAAGCCTAAGCTCCGAATGGGTTATAGAACCCATAACCGTAAGCCCAGCAGCCAGAAGGAAGATTCTCTTTAAGGAAATGGAAAAAGGGTCATTTATAAACGTTTCAAAAAAGCTTCCATAGTGGATGTTTAAAAAGCTTAACCCCATAACGGCAACCAACGATAAAAGCACAAAGAGACCAAGTATCCTCTTCCTCCGGGAGGGAAGAAAAAGATCCATAAAGAAAACCCCAAGTGCTCCACAAACAAGGACGATTTCCAAGGTAATTGGTTTAAGCATCTTTAGCTTCCTCGGTAACCTTTCTTTTTACGTAATAAAACCCTTATCTAAGAACCTTCTCCAGGAACTCCACAGTTGCAACATCAATAGGGTCAAGCAGTAGTTTTGGATAGAGACCCATAACAACCAGAATACCAGAGAGAAGCAAGAGGGCTATCCACTCAACCCCGCTTGCATCCCCTATATGCTCTTTCTTGTCAAAAGGACCAAAAAAGATCCACTTTAATACCCTTAGCACATACACGGCGGTAATAAAGGCACCAAAAACCGCTGGGACAAGCCACCAGGAGTACTTTGATTTCCAGGCCCCCATAAAAACAAGCACTTCAGCAACAAAACCACTAAGCCCTGGAAGCCCAAGAGATGTAAGCCCTCCGATGGCAAAGAAGGTGGCAATACCAGGCATACACCTTGCAAATCCACCCATCTTAAGGATTTCCCTTGTATGAGCCTTCTCGTAAACAAGACCTACCAGGGCAAAGAGAAGACCGGTCATAATCCCATGGGAAAACATCTGAAAAACAGAGCCGTTTATCCCCATCTCATTAAGTGTTGCAGCACCGAGCATCACTATACCCATATGCGAAACAGAGGAATAAGCAACCACATACTTAAGGTCTCTCTGCCACATGGCTCCAAATGCCCCATATACTATGTTCACTATGGCGATTGTACCTATAACCGGGGAGAAAACATGTGCTGCTTCCGGAAGTAGCCCCATTCCTATACGTATAACCCCATAGGCACCGAGTTTCATAAGAACCCCTGCATGCATCATGGAGGTAGCCGTAGGGGCTGCAGCATGGCCATCAGGAGACCAGGTATGAATAGGCCAAACACCTGCAAGCGTTCCAAAGCCCACATAGAACAACAAAAAAAGCCAGTTCTGAAGATGAGAGGGAATCTCAACCCCGTAGAGGGCTTGATAATCAAACGTTCCAGCACCGGAGAGGCCATAGATACCAAGGATCCCAACCAGTATAAAGGCAGAACCAAAGAGCAGGTACAGGGTAAGCTTCATAGCACCGTACTCTTTCCCTCCAACACCCATCTCACGAATGGCCGTCTTAAAGGGCCCCTTTGGAGGTATGGTAGTTGAGGAACCCCATACCCCTATAAGGAGGTACATTGGAAGGACTGCAAGCTCGTAAAAAAGAAAAAAGATAAAAAGGTCAAGGGTTACAAACACACCGAAAACGCCCGTAACAAGAAGGAGAAGAAGGATATAGAACTCCTTGCTCCTTGAAGAAATAGTCCATGAAGCAAAGACACCAGCAACCAGGATAAACGCGGTAAGAAGAACGAGGACAAGGCTTATGCCGTCCACCCCAACGTGGTAAGAAATACCAAGAGCAGGAACCAGGGGATAGTGCTCAACAAACTGAAAACCCCCCAGTGAAGGGTCATAGCATGCAAACACGTAGAGACTCCCCAGTAAGGATAGAAGGGCAAAGAAAAGGGATGTAATTCTTATTGCGTAATACCACCTCTGAGGCTCAATTAAAAGCAATATAGCCCCAACAAAGGGTGATAGCACAATGAGGGAGAGAACCGGAAACGTTTCAGTGCCCATTGTTAGCTTCTCCAATCCTTTTTGAGTCTATGCTCTATCAAACCAAAACCCCAGTTTCAAAGCACACCAAATGCAAGCCAGATAAAAAGCACTATCGCCACTACTATGCCGTAGAGATAGTCCTGGATGCGTCCGGTCTGAATGCCTCTTAGGTACTGAGAAAGCTCTAAAGTAACCCAGGAAACCAGGTTGACAAGACCATCCACTATATACCTGTCAAACCAACCGCAGATAAAAGAGAGCCCATCCAAAACCCTTCTGTATAACCACTCATAAAGAGAATCTATCCAGAACCCTCTCTCCAGAACGTACCTAACAGATAAGGCCCTTTCCTCTACAAGCAGGTTCTTCAAAAACCCTTTTTCATAAACCAACCAGGCACACAGGATACCAAAGAGCGAGAGCCCAAGGGAGATATATGGAACATAAGAGGTATGATGAACTTCTTTTTGGGTACCTCCGATAAAATCGAAGAACCATACCTTAAGAAAACCTGATGCAATGGCAAACACACCAAGAACCCACATTGGAAGGGTCATAACAAGGGGAGATTCCTCCGGCCTTTTCCCGACACCCCCCTTCCCAAAGAAGGCTACAAAGAGAACGCGAAACATGTAAAATGCCGTAAGAAACGCGGTGAAAACGAGCACAAGAAACGGGATTTTAAACCCACCATGGTACATCCAGACCAAGATCTCATCTTTTGAAAAATAACCCGAAAAAGGGAAAATTCCCGAAAGGGCAAGCGCTCCCACAAGAAAAAGAAAGAAAGTTTGGGGCATTCTCTTAGAGAGCCCACCCATCTCCCATATGTTGTTTGTGTGAAGCGCATGTATCACACTTCCTGCTGCCAGAAAGAGAAGGGACTTAAAAAAGGCATGGGTAAAGAGGTGGAAGAACCCAAGACCAGCCTCACCAGCACCAGCAACAGCCATCATGTAACCTATCTGTGAAACCGTAGAGTATGCCAGAACACGTTTTATATCATCCTGTACAAGGGCAATTGCAGCTCCTATAAAAGCGGTAACACAACCTATCCACATAATTACAGGAAGAACGGGGTAGACCAGCTCAAACACGGGGAAAAGCCTTATCACAAGATATACTCCCGCTACAACCATCGTGGCTGCATGAATAAGGGCAGAAACCGGTGTAGGTCCTTCCATGGCATCTGGAAGCCAAACATGGAGTGGAAACTGTGCACTCTTTCCAACAGCTCCCCAGAACACAAGGAGAAGAGATACCAGTAAATACACCTTGGAAACCTCAGAAGCCTTTGAATAAATCTCTGGGAGCAGAAAGGTGCCTGTTGCCCCCCAGAGAAGGATCATACCTATTGCAAACCCCACATCACCAAACCGGGTTATCCAGAAGGCCTTAACCGCTGCACGTGCAGCCTGTGGCCTCTGATACCAGAAACCTATAAGCAGGTAAGAGCAGAGCCCAACCAGTTCCCAGAAAACATACACCTGAAGAAGGCTATAAGAGACAACAAACCCCTGCATAGAGAAGGCAAAAAGGGAATGAAATGTATAGTAACGTCCAAAACTCAAAGGTTCTTCTTCACTCATATACCCCAGGGAGTAAATCTGAACCATTAATGCAACCACCGAAACGACAAAGAGCATAAGAACTGCAATGGGGTCTAAAAAGAAACCAAAATGCACAGGGGGAAGTATCTTTGCGGGAATCCACTCAAAGACAAACTCTAATTTTGCCCTTTCCAGCAAGAGCAAAAGTGAGGCAAGAGTGGATATAAATACAGAACCTATGCTGATCCCGGATGACCATACCCTATTCCTTCTTACAGGTAATACCAGACCATTTACCGTAAAGGAGATAAGGGGTGGAATAAAAACAGCAAAGAGAAGAAAAAGCTCCATTGTCTCTATCCCTTCATCAAGCTGATCTCATCCGCTTCAACCGTTCCCCTTATTCTCTCAAGCAGGAGAAAGAGAGCAAGCCCAACAGCCACCTCAGCAACAGTAACCGCTATAGCAAAGAGAACCACAATCTGCCCTGAAAGAACCCCGTGAGCCAGACCAATTGCAACAAGTGAGAGGTTTGCAGCGTTAAACATAAGCTCAATCCCCATGATAACAGCAACGAGATGGCGTCTGCTTAGCACTCCAAAAAGACCTATAGAAAAAACCAAAAACGCCACCCAGAGCGTAATATAGAAGCTCATGTTTCCTGGTTAACTAAAGTGTAGAGAACTACACTTTAGGTTAGTGTATTTATATTCCGCCATTTCAGGCAAACCAGCACTAACAGGCGGTATTTGGTTTGCCATAGTCCCTACACCAGGCGTAGGAACTAACCTTCTTACTACCCTATCCCAATCCACTAAATAACTTTTTAGCGGAGAGAAATCTCTACCAAATGATTTCTCAAGGATAGGGAAGGTAAGGGCTACCTTAACAACTTGCCACTGTTTGTATGAGGTTTTTACCTCACCTCTCACCTGTTCCTTCCATCGGTTTTCGGGCTTTTGAGCCAGTGGCTCACTGTTAAGGTTTTTGAGTAAGTTTATATCTTTACTTAATTGCTTTATCTGTCCTTTTATGGGCTTTTGCTTGTGTTTATTCTTTTCTTCTTTTAATCTTTCTTTGCTTTTCTGTCTTTCTTCTTCTAACTTAGCTATCGCATACTGTATATATTCTTGGCTTCTCAATAGCTTCTCATAGTTTTCTGGAAGTCTCCCCCTAAATCCTAACCCTCTCCTTCCTATTACATACGCTCCCGCTATGTCTTTGTCTATGTTGTAAATCGGTGCATACTTTAACATTCCTATTATTGATGTGTAAGATGGATTTACTTCTATAACCTCAATGCCTCCTCTCTTTGCTAATACTTTTACCTTCTCAAGTATTCCCCTGTATACCCATTGTTGTAGTTTCTTTCTTAATATTTTATTTCCATCTCCTTTTTTGCCTTTATCTATAGTTGATAGTTTTTCTATTACAATTGCTTTATTCTTCTCTTTTGCTATCTCTACTACCTTATGTGCTATCTGCCAGGTTAGATAGTCTCTCTGGTTTCTGGTTTTACCTAAAAGATTATGAAGTGATATGGATTGATAACTCAACAGATTTCCATCAGTGCTAACTTCTGACAGTGCTAAATGGAATGGTCTTGCGTTTACATCTATTCCTATTACCCCAGCTTGTTTTGTTATTTCAACTTCCCTAACTGGTTCTTCATAGGATATAAAGGCATATATTTGATTATCTTTTATCTTTATCTCAACACTATAAGGAAAGTAATTACCTGTTTTTTCTGCTGTTAATAAATCTGATATAAAGCTTATCCATTTATCATTTTTTCTTTCTACATCTCTTATAACCTTGGTCTTTATCCAAGCTCTATCTCCTATGTTTATTCTTAGGTAGGTTCCATCTTGCCCTAAAATTATCCTTGTATTTAGATTTCCACTTTTTGCCTTATCTCCTCTTGAATATAGGAAGTATTTTCTTTTTTCTTGCCATAGGCTTAGTAATTTCTCTCTGTCTTTACCTTGCAGGTGGTTTTTAGTTAGTTTCCTAAACAGGTTTCTACTTCCGAATATAACCTTTTTAGGATTTTTGTTTCTTTTTATGTATGTATTAATCAATGTTTGGGCTTTAAAGATAGCATCATCTACATATCTTGAGTTTATGTTAAAAACAGATTGTAATTCCTTTTTAAGTTCTTTTCTTGTTTTACCTTCAAGTAGTCTGTTATAAGCGTATCTAAAACAGGCAGACTGCTTTCTCATTATGTCTTTTAGCATGTCTTTATCTTTTCCTGATAATTCTAATTTGCATTGTAGTGTTATCATCTTTTCTTACCACCTCTTTTGCCATATATTCTTGCAGCAAAAGATGCTACTATTGCTATCAAATCTTGAGCTAATTCTTTATTTATTATATCTTCTGGCTCCTCTCTACCGTTTATAACGATTAGCTCTACTCCATAGCTTTCTATGAAGAATTTAAGGTATTCATATCCAAATCTTGCCAACCTATCAGGGTATTCAATTACTACCTTAGAAACTTCATTCCTTTTTACTTTGTTTAAGAGTTTTAGTAATCCCCTTCTATTTTCATTAACGCCACTTGCTATTTCTGATATAACTTCATAATCCCAACCCTTACTTTTTGCATATTCTTCTAATCTTTGTATTTGGTTCTTTAGGTATTCTTCCTGTTTTTTAGTAGATACTCTTGCGTATAATACAACTACAGAAGGTTTCTCTTCTTTTACTAAGTTTAACAGTCTTTCTATATCTTCCTTCTTGTATCTCCTAACTCCTTTAGGAGTCTTTATAGGCTGTAGTAGTCCTTCTTTTTCCCAATTAAGTAAGGTGTGCCTTGTTATACAGTAAGTTTGCGTAACCTTTTTAGCACTTAATAACATTTTGTCAACTGTTGCTCACCTCCTCATCACGACGTGCAAGAACCAAAGCCCCAACTATTGCAGCAAGAAGAAGAAGCGAGAGCACCTCAAAGGGCAACAACCACTTCCTGAATATAGACTCTGCAAGCTCCTGTGAAACCCCAAACCCGGGAGGGTGAAAGGAAACGGCAAGGGACCTGATCCTAGGAGATGACCATGTAAAGTAGATAAGCGCAAAGAACACAGAGGAAGAGGCAAGAAGTGCAGGGATAACAGAGCGGTGTGTTTCTTCAAGCCTCTCCATCTTTACCCTCTCCGTAAGGAGTATTACAAAGATTATGAGCGTAATAACACCACCTGCATAGAGAAGTATCTGAATACCTGCAAGCAACTCAGCTCCAAGAAAGATGTAGAAAAACGCCGTAAATACAAGAGTTAACGCAAGGAAAACCGCGCTTCTAAAAAGGTGCCTTGATAGAACAACAAGCAAAGAGAACGACACAAGACCAATGCCAAGAACAATCGGTATAAGCAACTCCCAGCTCATTTTCCAACCACCCCTCTTTTTTCCTCCGTCCCTCTTTCTGGCTCGTGTAACTGCTGCAGTTTAAGACCCCTGGCCCAGGCAGCAGGATAGAGCTTCTCATTTGCCATAAGCTTTTCCTTGTTTAAGATAAGGTCCTCCCTTCTTGTAACCGGAGTCTCCATACCGTATACCATCACAATTGCATCCGTTGGACACACCTGAACACACAACTCACACTGAATACAGGCCTGAAGATCCAGAATAAAGCTCTTTGCCCATCCACGGCCACTGTGTTTTTCCATCTCAACTGTTATCACGTTGGAGGGACAAATCCGTTCACACAGCTTGCACCCGATACAGTTCTCCTCCCCCGTCTCCTTATCCGTTGTCAGTGCAAAGGTTCCTCCACGCCACCGCTCAGGTATAGGCCTTCTTGTTGCAGGATACTGAACGGTTACAGGTCTTCTAAAGAGGTTCTTCATGGTCAACCAAAGGGAAAGAATGGTTGCCTTTAGCAAGGTAACACTGCTTATCCTATTATTACGCATACAACAACACCTCTACGTATAGTTTAAACTAGCCCACAAACCAGCAATAAGCAGATTTAAGAGACCAAGAGGCGTAAGAAACTTCCAGTTCAGCAACATCATCTGGTCAATTCTGAGCCTTAAGAAACTCCAACGAATCCATAGAATACCCACAAAAACAGCAAGGGTTTTAATTGCCACCCAGATCCCCCCTTGAAATAAGGGACCATCTGGACCACCGAGAAAGAGGATGCTCGTAAGAAGGGAAACAGCAAGCAGATGAACGTACTCACCCAGATAGAAGTAAGCAAACTTCATCCCCGAATACTCCACACTAAAACCTGCAACCAGCTCAGATTCCGCTTCAGGAAGGTCAAATGGGATACGATTACCCTCGGCAAGCGCTGAAAGAAGAAAAACAAGGATTGAGACCTGCCCTACAAACGGAAAGAATACAAACCACCCTTCCCTTTGAGCTTCAACTATATCCTTAAAATCAAGAGAACCAACGAGTACCGCAGGAACGAGAAGGGAAAGAACAAGGGGGATCTCATAGGCCACCATCTGCGCTGCCGTTCTCAGAGCTGAGATAAGTGCATACTTGTTATTGGAAGACCAACCTGCTACAAAAACACCCACCACAATCAAGGAACCGAAAGCACTAAAGTAAAGGAGTCCAAGGTCTATGTTTACAAGAACCCAGTTTGATGTAAAAGGTAGAAATGCAAAGCCAAGAAAACTTATCACAACAACCCATACCGGGGCCAGGTTAAAGAGCAACCCATCACCCTTAAGTGGGGTTAGGTCTTCTTTAGCAAGCAGCTTCAGGCCATCTGCAATGGGTTGAAGCCATCCATGAGGACGACCTACCCAGTAAGGGCCTATACGGGATTGGAGGCGTCCGCTAAACTTCCTCTCAAACCAGGTAAGGTACGCAACAACACCAAGAACAGAGCCCAGCAATACGATTCCCTGTACAAAGCCTTCTAAAAAACTCATCTGTCTACATCTCCAAATACCGGATCCAGGGAGCCCAGTATAGCAACGGCATCAGCAACAAGATGTCCCGGCAATATATGTGGTATAAGTGCTATATTTGAAAAGGAAGGAGACCTTACCTTTACCCTGTATGGCTTTGAAGAGCCATCTGAAACCACATACATTCCCAGCTCACCCCGAGGAGACTCTACAGCAACATAAACGTCTTTTTTGGGAGGCTTAAGAAGGGTTGCACTCTTTAGAGGCTTTCTGGAATGAATCGGCCCCTCAGGAAGCCCCTCAATGGCCTGTCGAACTATGCGTGCGGACTCAACCATCTCCTCCACACGAACACTGTAGCGGTCATAAACATCCCCTTCCTTACCTACCGGGACCTCAAACTCAAACTCCGGATAACTGAGGTACGGTTTGTTTTTACGCAAATCGTACTGAATCCCAGACCCCCTTAGTACAGGGCCGGATGCACCCACCTCTCTTGCAAGCCAGGGCGGCACAATACCAATCCCTTTTGTTCTTTCCAGAAAAACAGGGTTTGCATCAAGAGCCTCTCTGTACTCTCTTACCCGATTCTCAATGTAGTTAAGTGTTTCTATAACCTCTTTATCAAATTCGGGATAAACATCATACCTCACACCACCTATCTGGTTCATGTTTGTGTGGAATCGGGTTCCGGTAAGAGATTCCATGAGATCAAGGATCCTCTCCCTTTCCCGAAAACAGTAAAGGAACAAAGTGGCTCCACCCCCAAGAGCCCCTCCGAGATCAAGCCCAAACGTACCAAGCCAAACCAGATGCGATGCTATCCTTTGAAGCTCAGCCACCACTATTCTCAGATAACTTGCACGCCTTGGCACCTCTATCTCAGCAAGCCTCTCCACAGCAAGAACAAAGGCCAGTGAGTTCGAGGTTGGCGAAAGGTAGTCATCCCGCTCATATACTGGCGGTAACATATCGTAGTCAAGTGTTTCAGAGAGCTTCTCGACACCACGATGGAGATACCCTATATGAGGAACAACCTTCACTATGGTTTCCCCCCGCAGGTGAAGTTGGAGTCTAAAGACACCGTGGGTAGATGGATGCTGTGGACCCATATTGAGGGCAAGCTCTCCGAATTCACGCTCAACTACCCTTTCTTCCATGCCTCATACTCCTTCCGTGAGGGTCTGTAGGGAAGTCGCGGGGTATCCATTGGATAGTCCTTTCTCAACGGGTGCCCTTCCCAGTCCTCCGGCAGCAGGATACGGCAAAGGTTTGGGTGCCCCAGGAACCTAACACCAAACAGGTCATAAACCTCTCTCTCATGCCACTCCGCCCCCTTATAGATGGGTACAATGGACTGAACAACAGGATTCTCAGTCTCCACCCTTACCTTCCATACCCTGTCCTCGTTTCTTTCAAGGGAACGGACACTGTAGACAACATCTATAGAACCCCCATAGTCCACAGCCGTAATGTACGTTAAAAAGTCAAAGCCACCCTCCTTTAGCCTGCGGGCAAACTCTAAAACCTCATTTGGCGGAATATAGGTTCCCTCCCTCGGCAGATCACCGGTTTTAACTGGCCTTACCTTAGATGCCCGTTGTTCCAGTGGTTCTGAAACCACATTCAGATGTGGCCTTGTCTTTCCCTCAGAAATCAGCCTCTGAAGCTCTATTATGCCGTCCATAAACGCCTCAGGAGTTGGAGGACATCCGGGAACGTAAACATCCACAGGGATGACCCAATCAACACCGGGAACAACACTGTATATGTGCCTGTAGTGGTCCCCTGAGATAGCACAGCTTCCGGTTGCAATTACCCACTTGGGAAAAGGCATCTGGTCGTAGAGTCTCTTTATGCGCTCGGCCATCTTTACGGTAACGGTTCCAGCAATTATCATCAGATCAGCCTGTCTTGGTGAGGCTCTTGTTATAACACCAAAGCGGTCAAGA
>BEIN01000027.1 GCA_002898375.1 bacterium HR37
ACCACTTGATACGGTGACTGCGGGGACGATATATGATGACCTAGTGTAGTAGCATGAACAGGTGGTATTCCTTTTGATAATAAAAGGAATACCACCTTTTAAGTGTTTTTGTGAGAAGAAAGAAATTGCCCACTTCTGGGAAAAAGAGGAGCTATATATCCAAATGACAGATTTCTAAAGGAAATGCGGAAGAAAGGCCATAAACCATTAAACAGAATTAACACTTACCTTAAAAATCCCTCAGTTTTATGCACTGAATTAGAAAGTGGAGCGGTTCTGTTAAATCTGGAAACCAAATGTCACTATAAACTGAACCAAACTGGACTAAGGATTTGGCAGCTTATAGATGAATTTTCGAATCCTATAGAAATTGCACAAAAATTGGCAGAAGAGTACGCAGTAGATAAAGAAAGAACCATAACAAGCGTGGTTAAGCTGATTAAAGAACTCCAAAAGGAGGAGATAATTCTATTAGATAAAGCTAGCAAGGAGAATAAAGAGAGTGAATTTGTCCTCGTACTTACAGGAGATTCGATAATTACAAGGAGACTCTCAGCTTACGAGGAAGAAGAATTCTTATCCGTTATAGAACTTATTAGAAAGGCAGATATAAGGTTTACGAACCTAGAGGTATTAATTCACAACTATGAAGGTTATCCAGCAGCAGAAAGCCATGGCACACACATGGCAGCTGAACCGTTTGTTGCTAAAGAACTCAAATGGGTTGGTTTCAATTTGGTATCACGAGCCAACAACCATGCGATGGACTACGGTATAAAGGGCTTGATGACAACATCAAAACTACTGGATGAAGTTGGCTTAGCACATGCAGGTGTAGGAAAGAATCTCGCCTTAGCAAGAGCTCCAGCATACCTTGATACAAAATCAGGAAGAGTAGCCCTTATATCATGTTCCTCTACATTTCCCACTTTTTTTAGAGCTGGTGAACAAAGACGTGATATAAAAGGAAGGCCTGGGCTTAATCCTCTCCGTTATCAAACCACCTACGTAGTTGATTCTCAATTTATGGATGAAATTAAAAGGATAAGCTCACTATTGAAGATTCCTTTAGCAGGATCAAAAGAATCGTTTAAATTCTTAGGAAGCAGATTCATGGTAGGTGATTATCCCAAGATTATTACGACTCCTTTTGAATTGGACCTGAAGGGAAATATCGAATCAATAAAAGAAGCCAGAAGACAAGCAGATCTGGTGCTTGTGTCACATCATGCTCATGAAGCTAATGGAGAAATCGGAATACCCGCTGAGTTTATAGTCACATTCGCTAGGGCTTCCATAGATGCAGGTGCAGATGTTTTTGTAGGTCATGGTCCACATGTACTAAGGGGGATAGAGATTTATAAGGATAAGCCTATATTCTACAGCCTTGGTAATTTCATATTCCAATTTGAAACCGTAAAGTTTCTTCCCGCTGAAGCATACGAAGATTACGGGCTTGAGAGTAGTTCTTCCCCGGCTGATCTGTATCGCATTAGAGAAAAAAAGGAGAAAAGAAAAACTGGCTTTTCTACTAATCCAATCTACTGGGTAAGTGTTCTTCCACAAATAACTTTTAAAAACAGGATTTTATGTGAAATAAATTTATATCCAATTACCCTAGGGTTTGGTAATCCCATACACAAGAGAGGGTATCCAATGCTTGCTAACAAGACATTGGGTCAAAGAATAATAAATAGGCTAAAACAACTATCATTACCTTTTGGTACTGAGATTACCTATGAAGATGGAGTTGGTATAGTAAAAATCAAATAACAATAAAAGGGTTAGCAAAAGAGAAATCTATATAATCTAAGTTAATTAAGTAGAAGGAGCCATTTGACACTTTGAAGGTTAATAGTCCGAAGCAATTTACCAGAAGAAAATTCATCGGGGCAATAACACTATCATCGTTCCTATCTTTACTAATACCAACAGCCTACTTTTTCTCCTTACGAAATACAAAAAAAAAGAAAATCTCACTTACTTCCCGAAATCTAATTAGCGGGAAATTTGAATTCTTCACCCCATACCAGGCAACAGTTATAGATGAGGCTTTGTCTCTTATTATCCCTACTGACGAGGATCCGGGGGCAAAGGAAGCAGGTGTGGTTTTTAAACTAGATGGCATCGTTGCAAGTTCTGATAAATTAAAGGAACTATACACAAAAGGAATAGAATGGCTGGATTATATGGCTGAGAGGGTTTTTGAAAGGGAGAGTTTTCTTGATTTGAATCACAATGAGAAGGTTAAGATTCTAAAAATAGCCGACTCTAGTGGGCTTTCCTATATCTATAAGGTTTTTCTCTTCCTAAGATACCGGGGAACCAGAACGGCAAGGGGATTCTTTAAAACGTTAAAGCAACAAACCATTGAAGTATTTTACACAAGTGAGATGGGTTGGAAAGTTGTTGGCTACGATGGACCACCTCAGTGGTCGGGAAATCCCGATTACAATGAGTGTTCTTTGTGAGTTATGAGTAAGGAAAAAGAAGTAGACGTATGCATAATAGGTTCAGGAGCCGGTGGAGCAGTTGTAGCCTACGCACTTGGAAGAGCTGGATTTTCTGTAGCGGTTCTTGAAGCCGGTCCACGTTTTGACCCCATACGTTACCACATGAATAAAAAAGAATGGGAAAAGAATCCTTACCCGTTTGGAGGCCCACCAGAAGAAAAGGCAAAGAATCTCTATACCTATGGCATTCCTGAAAAACTTAACCCCTCTTATGAATATCTACGCTCAAAATCCAAGATTCGCGGTTTCTACAACAATACTGATAGAAGAAAGCCTCCCTCTATTCAAAGGGTAAAGGGTGTTGGGGGCACTACCCTTCATTACCAGGGTGAAGCACATCGCTTTTCAGCTTATGGATTTAAACCCAAGTCCTTATACGGAGTAGCAGAGGACTGGCCTCTTGGTTACGAAGACCTAGAGCCTTACTATGAGGAGGTAGAGACTTTTCTGGGTGTTTCCGGGACAAACCAGAATCCTTTTAAGCCCCCAAGGGGTCCTTTCCCACATCCCCCTCATGAGCTTAGCTGCGCTAGTAAAAGAGTAAAAGTTGGGTTTGATAAACTTGGGCTCCATCTACTGCCAAACTCTCTTAACATTCTTTCAAGACCATATGATGGCAGACCTGCTTGCAACTACTGTAACGGTTGCTACTACGGGTGTATGATGCGAGCCAAGGGAAGTATGGATGTAACTTTTTTACCGAAAGCCGAAGCCATGGGAAACGTAGAAATCAAGCCTAATTCAGTGGTAAGAGAAATTACTGTGAATAAGCACGGTAGAGTTAACGGTGTTATCTACTTCGATTCCAAGAAAGTAGAAAAAAGACAAAAGGCAAAAATGGTGGTTCTCTCCGCCGGTGCCCTTGAATCTCCAAGGCTTCTTCTTAATTCGAGGTCATCTCTTTTCCCGGATGGGCTTGCAAACACAAGTGGCATGGTGGGAAAGTTTTTTATGGAAACGATAGTTTATGCCGTTACGGTTCTTTTCACCGAGCAGATACATTCTTACAAAGGGCTACAGATAGACAGCCGTGCCTGGGATTACAATGAGCCGAGAAAGGAAAACTCGTTTTTTGGTGGAGTTGTATTTGGTGTTTCTGCTCTTGATTTACTGGGACCACTTCGTTATGCAAAAAGCCTGGCTCCTGGATGGGGAAGCGAGCACAAGGACTTTATGAGAAAATACTTTGGGCATGCAATTAATATTTTCGCAATCGGTGAACAACTTCCCCAGGAGAACAATACTATAAGTATCGATCCGGAAGTAAAGGATTACTACGGTATTCCGGTTGCTAAAGTTACAACAAAGCTGAGCAAAAATGACCTTGAGATGCTATCCTTTATGTCGAAAAAATGTAAGGAGATTGCGAAAGCAGCAGGAGCGGAAGAAATAGTTAGAGAGTTTAGCTCTTATGATTTAAGCATGATTTCCCACATGGGCGGGACCTGTAGAATGGGAATAAACCCAAATAAATCCGTTGTAAATTCTTACTGTCAGAGTCATGACATAAAAAACCTCTTTATTATTGACAGTAGCTGTTTTGTAACACAGGGAGGAGGGGACAGCCCTTCTCTAACCATCCATGCCATAGCATTAAGGGCCTCAGACTACATAGTAAGCGAAGTAAAAAAGGGGAACATTTAAGCTCGGTCTACTCCACAGTGCTATAACTTTAGTCTTATATTTTTAATAGGCAAAACTTTTTCAGTTTTAAAAACCCAACTGATGTCTGATTGACTTTATGGAGCTAAATTTATATGTGGTAAATAGGGATAGTGTTTATTATGGATAACCAAAAGATTTATCTAAAGAATCCCTCTGTTGTATGCACTGAACTAGAAGATGGAGCAGTTCTTCTAAACCTGGATACCAAATACTACTACAGTCTGAATGAGACGGGGTTAAGGATCTGGCAGATTATGGATGAGTGTAGGAGTTCTTTAGAGGTAGCAGAGAGGTTAGCCAATGAGTATGAAGTCAGTGTAGAGAGGGCAAGGGAGAGTGTGGAGAGGTTAATTGGGGAGTTAGAGAAGGAGGGGTTAATTATAACAAAGAAAGGAGGTGATTAAGGTGGTAGAGGAAAAGAAGGAATTTATAGAACCAGAACTCACTAAACACGAAGAACCACTTGATACGGTGACTGCGGGGACGATATATGATGACCTAGTGTAGTAGCATGAACAGGTGGTATTCCTTTTGATAATAAAAGGAATACCACCTTTAAGTTATGAAGAAAAAAGGAGTACATTCATTGAAAAAGAGCTCGTATGTAGTTCAGGGTTTAGTTGTAGATGTTTTTTGCAAAAACAACCTGAACTCAATTATCTCAACCTATTTTAATCGACTTTACAGCGGGGAAAAGTGTTCTGATGCAAAACCCCTTGAATTTGAGTTTTATATAACAGAAAAGCCCTATCCTATTCCATCCGGTCTAGTTCAGGTAGTTAAATCTCCTTTCGTAACTTACTACAGAAAGGGCAAGGAAATCTATTTTATCTCAGAAGATGGTTCCACTGTTTGCCTGAACCCAACTACAAGAAGCGCAAAGGGATTTATTAGGAAGGAAATCCTAAACAATTCACTTGTGCTATATTCTCTGATAGGTGCCTGTCTTCTAGAAAACCTTAAATACCTTGGGCTCTACTTTCTGCACTCTGCTGCTTTATACGGTAACGGGATAGGATATCTAGTCTCAGGCGATGGTGGGTGTGGAAAGACCACCATATCTATAAGCCTGGTTCGTGAGGGTTTTAAATACGTCTCTGATGATTCTTTATTAATTGAGGAGATAGGTGAAGAAATAAACGTTTACCCACTCTATACAAACTTCCATATAGACCAGAATTTAGCCGAGTGCTTTCCAGAAATAGCGGGAGACAAATGTCTTTTAATTCCAGAGGGTTCTAAGGTATCGGTGGATATATCAAAGATCTTTCCAGACTCATTTATTCCCCACCTAAGACCAGATATAATAATCACCCCAAAAATCACTTCCGATGAGAAAAGCCAGTTATACCCTATAAGCCAATTAGAGGTATATAGAAGACTCCTCAAACAAACTCTGTTAGCAGTTGATAAAGAGGTTTCCAAAAACCAACTAAATGCGCTGGAGAAACTGGTTAAACAAACAACCTGTTTTGAGCTTTTAAGCGGTAAAGACATACATAAAGACCCAAAAAGATTGGTTAGTCTCATCCGTGAGGTAACAAATGATGAGAATTATAAGAAAACTAAGCTCTAATTTTAGCTCAGTTGAAGAAGTTATATTATTTTTTAGAATTTTTCTTCTTATAACCATTCTTCCTTTACTTACCAGGTTTCTATCAGTTCCCAAGCTTATGAAAGTAATTACACCCAGAGATCTAAAAACTTTAAAAATAAAAAACCTAGATCAGGAAACTAGAATAGAAAAATTGGTAAAATTCACAAATTATGTATTGAGCTTTAACTTGTGGATATACAAGAACACATGTCTAAAGCGCTCGTTGGTTCTTTACCACTCTTTACGCAGGTCTGGAATAAACGTTCGAATATGTTTTGGAGTAAGATATAAAAACTGCTTACCTGATACTAAAAAGAAACTAGAGGGACATGCCTGGCTTCTCTACAACGGAGATATTTTCCTGGAAAGCAATACTGAAATAACCAAGACATACAAAGTAACCTACTGTTTTCCGGAGGTAAAGGAGGAAGTTGGAGAAGCAATTATTAACCATGAATCTATCTAATGAAAACAGATTGCTACTATACTGTGCCCAAGCTGAGATTACTCAAGATATGCTGAATGAGGTTAAGCATCTTACCAACTTCCCTCTAAACTGGGAAGAGGTACTAGAGGCCGCCTCCTGGCATGGGATTACCTCACTGCTTTACCACAACCTAAAGAACATACAGAAAATCCCCAGAGACATAATGAACCATCTTAAAAATGCCTACTTTGGAAACATTGTAAGAAACCTGTATCTGTATTCAGAACTTAACAGGATCTTGGATAAGTTCTACAAGAACGATACAGAGGTTATTGTCCTGAAAGGAGCGGCTTTGGCTAAAACCGTATACCGTGATATCGGTTTAAGACCTATGGCTGACATTGATCTCATGGTAAGAAGAGAAAACCTTCCCCTAATATGGAAACTAATGCCCGAGCTAAACTACGGTCTAATGGGCAATAAACCTCCAGAGTGGTATATAGAAAACCACCACCATCTACGTTACAAACACATGGAAAAACCTATCCTGATTGAAATTCACTGGCATATAGCGGATAAATCTCACCCATCTCGAATCCGTATTACCGATACCACTATCATTGAAAGCTGGTGGAAAAGAAGTAAACTCCTAGAGTTTGAGGGGAAGAAGACTCTTATTCTCTGTCCAGAGGATTTATTACTTCACCTTTCACTTCACTTTCTTAAGCACCGTTTTATAAAAGGCAGATTTACGAGCAAATCCGCACTTATACAGCTATGTGATATTTATCAAACCCTTAAGCATTATGGAGGCAAACTGGACTGGACTGAACTTAAGTCTGAGGCTGAGAAGTACAAGGTATATGAACTTATCAATCTTACCCTTTGCATCGTAAGAGATTTTTGGGGTGATAATAAAGATATCTTTGCTTACGCACTTAAAGATTTTAGCCTGTCAAGTTCAAACTACAGAAAACAGTTGGAACTTATAAAGAGTAAGATTTTTCTCAGGGAGGACCCCCTTTTTGATGGTTTCATTCCTTTACTGAAAGCTGATACGTTTCAAAAGAAGCTAAAGGTAATTATAAGAAAAATCTTTCCCCGTTCACACGTTCTTTCAAAGAAATACACCGTCTCTAGGTCATCCAAAAAGCTCTATCTTTATTATTTTATTCACCCATTTAAGCTCTCATTAAAATACGGGAAATTGATTTTAAGGATCTCAAATACTAAGAAGTGGACAAGAGAGGAAGTAACCCTTAATAAATGGATAAACCCTAGAGGTTAAGATGTTTAGGCATAAAATACGTGCAATCCCATGTAAAATTAAAAGAACGCACGGAGGCCCAATTTGCTCTATGCAGTAGAGACACTTAACCTTACAAAAAGGTTCCCGGTGCAAAAAAGATACCGTGATTTGCTCCTGCGTCCTTTTTACAGCAAAGAGATAACAGCTCTAAAAGATGTAAACATCAAAGCAAGAAAAGGAGAGATCTTTGGCCTTCTAGGTCCAAATGGAGCCGGTAAAACTACCCTTATAAAGATCCTTTGCACCTTGATACTTCCCACATCAGGAAAAGCGTTTGTTAACGGCCTGGATGTTACAAAAAATGAAAAGAAGATAAAAAAGATAATAGGTTATGTGGTAAGCGATGAGAGGAGCTTTTATTGGAGGCTTACAGGAAGGCAAAATCTTTTTTTCTTTGCAAAACTCAATAACATCCCCAACAGGGAAGCCAGTATTACAATAGAGAGGCTTTTAGAGTTTATGGAGCTTACACATGATGCTGATAGAATGTTTAAGGACTACTCTACGGGGATGAGACAAAAGCTAGCAATAGCAAGGGGACTTCTTACAGACCCTGAAATCATTTTTATGGATGAACCCACCAGAAGCTTAGACCCAATTACAGCACAAAACCTGAGAAAGCTTATAAAGGAAAAAATCGTAGGAGAAGCAAAGAAAACGGTTTTTATTTCTACCCACAACCTACACGAGGCGGAGGAACTGTGTGATAGAATCGCTATAATTCACAGGGGAGAAGTAAAGATTACCGGTACAGTAGAGGAAATAAAAAGAAAATTAGATCCAAATAGAAGGTACGTAATCAAGCTTAAAAACCCACAAAATGGTCTATTACAGAGTATTTACAACTTAACTTCCGCAGGGAAAGTCAAAGTAATACCGGATGGCCCTTTCCCCTGTAACACCCAGATTGAGGTTGAAACTACAGATAGTAACGGAAGCATATCACAGGTGGTAAAAGAAATAGTAGGTATGGGTGGTGATATATGCTCCCTTTATGAGAAAGAACTCTCCTTAGAAGAGCTTTTTCTGGAGGTTATTGATACAGAAAATAGAATGGCAGGAAGGTAGCATAAATGGCCTTATTTATAGAAAAACCGCTTGCTTTTGTCTGGAGAGATTTTATAAATGAAACGAGCTACAAGTTTTCATTCCTTTTGCAATTCTTTGGTATATTCATATCAACTTTGATTTTTTTCTTCCTCTCAAAACTCCTTGGAGATACTGGGGCATCCTATCTTAAACCATACGGAGGAAACTATTTCTCATTTGTTCTTATCGGAATTGCATTTTATAGCTATCTTGGAATATCAATACACAGTATCTCTAAAAGCATTAGAGAAGGACAGATGTTTGGGACACTTGAGGCTCTCCTTGTAACCCAGACTGGGATCCCAACTATTATAATCTCATCGTCTCTCTATAGCTTTATATGGGCTTCTTTTAGAGTAGCAGTTTACTTACTACTAGGGGGTCTTGTATTCGGTGTTAACATGGGTAATGCAAATCTCGTAGGTGCTTTACTCATCCTGATTCTAACGATTCTTTCTTTTGGCAGTCTAGGAATAATCTCTGCAAGCTTTATTATGATATTTAAAAGAGGAGATCCCGTAAGCAGGTTTTTTACCGGAATATCCACGTTACTTGGAGGGCTTTACTATCCCGTTTCTGTTCTACCCGAGTGGCTTCAAAACCTTTCCTACCTTCTTCCTATTACCTACTCTCTTGAAGGAATGAGACTGGCTCTACTTAAGGGCTACTCCTTGAGCATGTTAATGCCAAATATTGCTCCACTTGTAATTTTCTCAGTTATCATGCTACCAATTAGCATAATGGCTTTTGGATATGCCATAAAGAGAGCAAAGATAGAGGGCACTCTCACACACTATTAGCACAGGTTACGATTATCTCTTGAAACCCAAACTGGTAGCATAAAAGCTGACCTTATAGCCCTAAAACAAACTTCCTAAAAACACTGGTATGGTTGGACAAAGTTGAAACCGATATATAACAAATGAATGAAAAGAAGAAAACCTTGTGTGATGAGAAGGAAAAATCCACGGGTTCAACAAAGATTGGAAATTTTTAAAGAGAAAAAGTGCTAGAGAACCGGTTTAGACACTTACGTCCCCGGGCGGATTCGAACCGCCGACCTCAGGATTAGGAATCCTGTGCTCTATCCTTCTGAGCTACGGGGACAGTAATTTAAGGGTAAGATTGAAGCACCTTACCCGACGTTTTATTATATCTACTGTAAAAGTAGGTGTCCATAGCCAAGGCAAACAAAGAAAAAAAACCTTAAACAATGAAAGAGATTTTTGTACTGGATAACTTCGATATTAAGGAGATTCTAGAGAAGCTCTCAAAGCATGGAGCTACTTCCCTAGAGATTTTAAAAAAAGACTTTAGGATACTCCTTCTAAAGGAAGCACAAAAGTATCCCTACGCCGAAGAGAAAGAATACGTAGGAAGTGGGGAAAGGATTGTAAGACAACAGATGGCTACATTCAGAGATTTTCCAAGTGAAAGCCTATTTATAATATTAAGAAACTCCTTCCAAGCCCTTCTTGAAAGACACCTAGCGAATCTGGAGGTATATCCATTTGAGGTGCAACTTAACTTCAACTCAATGGTACTTCAGAGGTATCCAAAAGGTTCAATAGGAATTTCCCCACATAGAGATGGGTTAAGCTATATAAACCTTATATGCATCTTCAATCTAGCAGGATACGGCAGGTTTTTTGTGTGCGCAGATAGATCAGGTACGGAATCAAAAGAGATAACCTCACTCCCCGGATGGGTAATCCTTCTTAAAGCACCCGGACTATTTGGCTCCAAAGAAAGGCCCTTTCACTATGTAACAGACATTAGAGAAACAAGATACGTATTTGGGCTCAGACAGAAAATAACCTATACAACTACCACTGAATCCTCTGTTCCATAGATGTTCTTTTCGTATCTGTCAGCATGCCAATCGTTTTCCCAGCGATGTCCATCTATTAGGTACTTAAACCTGTATTCCCTTCCAGTTTCGAGCTCAAGTGTTACGGTAAAATCACCGTTTTTAAGCCTTTTCATAGGGGTTGCTTCCTTATCCCAGTTGTTAAAGTCCCCAACTATCACTACACTCTTAGCATCGGGTGCCGCTTCTTTTGGAAGCCTAAAAGTAACCTTACAAAGGGATTTTGACTTTAAATACTGTTTTTTTATGCCCTGGGTTTCAGTCTTCTTCTGAGACTTAACAGCCCCTCTTTTAACCCCTCTACCTTCCGGGCTCTGTTTCCTACCAGCCATAAATATCCTCCCTTCTTTATTATAGATTACACCAATCCAAAACCCAAGCTATATCCCACCATCTGTAAGGGCAAATCCACTCGAGCTTACCTATCTTTCTTCTTAAGAATTTTATCCCTTACATCTTTCGGCAAATGTCTTTCAAGATACTCAACCACAGCTTCCCTTACAATCTGTGCAGGTCTCATCTTAAGGTACCACTGAGATTGATTAAGCATATTTACAAATTCCTTGGAAGCCTTTACATAAATTGCCTTTTCCATAGGCTTGCTTTTTTTCTTCCCCTTCATAAAAGAATATATAACATATTGTTTATATAAAAACAACGATCCATATTTTAGTACCTTGCTAGAGCTCCACCATCAACAACTATTACCTGTCCCACCATATAATCCGAGGCTCTAGAAGCAAGAAGAACAGTAACGCCTTTTAAATCGTCTTCTCCTCCAAACCTTCTTGCGGGAATAGAGTGTAGAAGATCTTCTCCCTTTCCCATCTTATCTGGATTAAGAACCGGATCCGTCATATGCGTTGGAAACCAACCAGGAGCAATTGCATTTACGTTTATATTGTGCCGAATCCACCTAACACCAAGCTCCCTTGTTAACGCAATAATACCCCCCTTTGTTGTAACATAAGCCGGCGCACTTACAACCTCCGTGGTTCCAAATCCCATTATAGAGGCAAGGTTTATAATCTTTCCCCCTTTTGCTTTAATCATAACCTTTCCAATCTCCCTACAACAGAGGAAAGTACCCGTAAGGTTAATTCTTAAAACACTTTCCCAGTCCTTAAGCTCAGTGTCCTCAGGTAATCCTCCCATTGCAATGCCAGCATTGTTAACCAGTATGTCTATCCTACCAAACTCAGCAAGAACTGAACTTACCAAGCCCTTAACCTCTTCCTCACTAGAGACATCACATCTTAGCGCAAGGGTTTTAACCCCTGTGTTTTTAGATATCTCTTCTGCGGTTTTAATGCATCCATCCAGGTTTCTAGCACATATAACTACGTTTGCCCCGGCCTCTGCAAGAGCTTCAGCCATCTGCTTTCCAATACCTGTATATCCTCCTGTTACTATGGCCACCCTGTCAGACAGATCAAAGAGTTGTTTTACGTTCATGGTTACCTCTCCTGTAGAGAAATTACCCTCCAGCACTCCACTTTGTAACCCCCGGCTCCGTCATAGACCAGGGATCAAGGAGCCTATTAAGCTCATCTTCTGGTAGAATCTTTCTTTCAAGGGCTACCTGCCTTACCGTCTTTCCCGTTTCATAGGCCTCCTTTGCAATCTTTGCAGCCTCATCGTAACCTATTATGGGAGCAAGAACAGTACACATAGCAAGACTCTTCTCTATCATCTCCTCGCAACGCTCCTTATTAGCCTTTATACCCACTATACATTTTTCAGTAAATACACGAGAAACACTTGATAGAATAGCAATAGATTGAAGAAGGTTATGAGCTATCAAGGGCATCATTACATTAAGCTCAAAGTTGCCAGATTGACCCGCTATGGTGATGGTAACATCGTTTCCCATAACCTGAGCAGCAACCTGACATACAGACTCTGCTATAACCGGGTTTACTTTACCGGGCATAATGGAAGAACCCGGCTGAACAGGAGGAATGAGGATCTCGCCAATTCCACAGCGTGGGCCACTTCCCAACCACCGTATATCGTTTGCTATTTTCATAAGGCTTACAGCTACTGTCTTTAGCGCTCCGCTTGCTTCAACTGCAGCATCTCTTGCCCCCTGAGCCTCAAAATGGTTTTCTGCTTCCCTAAATTTAATACCTGTCATCTTGGTTAGGTACTTAGCCACAAGGCTTCCAAACTTAGGATGAGCATTTATCCCTGTTCCAACTGCTGTTCCACCAATTGCAAGCTCAGAGAGATGATTCCTTGTTCCCTCAACTCTTCTTATACCGTGCTCAATCATGCTTGCATACCCGCTAAACTCCTGACCCAATCTGATTGGGGTTGCATCCTGAAGGTGTGTTCGTCCTATCTTCACTATCTTATCGAATTCCTTTGCCTTCTTAGCCAGAGCCTTGTGAAGGGTTTTGAGTGCTGGCAACAGGTCCTTCTCTATCATCTCAAGAGCTGATACATGAATGGCTGTAGGAATCACATCGTTACTGGACTGACACATATTTACATGGTCATTTGGATGAACCGGTTTTTTATCCCCTATCTTTCCACCCAGTATCTCATTTGCACGATTTGCTATTACCTCGTTGGCATTCATGTTCGTAGAGGTGCCAGAACCTGTCTGAAATATATCGAGAACAAAGTGCTCATCAAGCTTACCCTCCACAACCTCTTTTGCTGCCTTAACTATAGCATTACCAATGTTCTTCGGTAGCAGACCAAGCTCCATGTTTGCCTGAGCAGCAGCAAGCTTTATTAAACCAAGTGCCCTTATAAACTGCCTTGGAAAACGTATACCGCTTATAGGGAAATTCTCTATTGCCCTTGCAGTCTGGGCTCCATAATAAGCGGTAGCAGGAACACGCATCTCCCCCATAGAATCGCTTTCAATTCTAAACTCTTCCTGCATCTTTTACTCACCTCCTTCTAGTTGGTTTTCCGTTTCAATAATGCCATAAAATATCAAGGAGTAGAAATCTATCTGAGTTATTGGGCATGTCAAACCAAAAAGACCTATTTTACTCCAAAGTAGAAGCAAGCCTAAAACATTGACATTATCTTAGAGGGTATACGTCTTAGGGCCTGCTTAGCCCTTACCATGGATCCTAAAGCGCTTTCCTTCGCACTAAAGACCAGACTGAATACAGAAGGAACAAGAAAGAGCGTAAACACAGTTGAGACCGAAAGCCCCCCTACCACCACGCTACCAAGTCCCCTATACAGCTCGGAACCTGATCCCGGGAAAAGCACAAGAGGTAACATACCAAAAACGCTTGTCATTGTACTCATAAAAATAGGCCTTATACGGTTCCTTACAGAGTTGGTTATTGCTTCGTTTAACTCCATACCTTCATCACGAATACAATTTAGGGCCTGATGTACAATCAATATCGCATTGTTTACAACTATACCTATAAGGATTATAAATCCTAACATGGTAAGAACATCAAGGGGTTGATAAACAAACCTGTTTAATATATAAAGCCCAAGGAACCCCCCAAAAGAAGCAAGCGGAACACTAAACATAATTACAAAAGGATAAAGAAAGCTCTCAAATAAGGATGCCATAAGAAGGAATGAGATCACAGCTGCAAGGACAAAATTCCACTGAAGAGACTTCCTAAGCACGGTTAAATCATCTGCAGTACCACTAACTATTATGTTATAAGCCCCTCCAACTTCTCCGCTTGCTCTAAGAGGAAGAAGTATGTTTTGCTGAATAACATCAAGAGCCTCCTCAAGAGGCATCTCTTCCGGAGGTCTTACCTGAATCGTTATGGCCCTTTGACGCTCGTAGTGGTTTATCTGTTCGGGGCCGGTTGTTAATTTAACATCGGCTACTGATCCCACGGTAACAAGTTTTCCGCTTGGAGTGTTTATCAAAAGAGACTCTATATCCTGGGTGTGGGTAATATACCTGCTGTCACCTTTAAGGGTGAGATCTATTTCTTCCCCATCAAGCAGGTAATCGCTAACCTTTGCCCCCTCAACAAGAGCCCTTACCATAAAGCCAAGCTCCTCGTTGGTAAGTCCAACATCTGAAGCCCTTACCCTATCGGTTACCACCTGGATTTCTGGATGTCCGAGCTCAAGGCTGGGAATAGGCCTAACCTGTGAGCCAGGAATACTCTGTAGAACCTGAGAAAATATCTTCTGTCCCAGATTAACCAGCCTTCTGAGTTCAGGGCCCGTAATCTGGATATCTATTGCCCTACCCTCACCTATTCCCCTCTGGAAAAGGCTTGTCTGGGTAACAACCCCAATCATTCCCGGAATCTTTCTAAGTACCCTCTGTAAAAGCGGTATTAGCTCACGTACCCTCTCAGGCTCTTTGGCAACAGCTCCCATAATTACCTGTCGTCCCCTTGCTACGTAAAAAAAGTTTGCTATAGGAGGAGCATCGAGCTTCTTTGCTTCAGGTGAGCCAACCTCAGCCTCCCAGTAAGGACTTAGCTCCTCCTCTATCTGTTTCCCGATAACCTCAAACTCGTTAACATTGTAACCAGAAGGGGGAAGAAGTATTCCAAAAATCAAGTTCCGGTTCCCTTCAGGAAGATACTCGGCCTTTGGCATCATAACCCAGCTTAGGAAAATTGCCCCGAAAGTAAAGAGGCACACAACAAAAACCCTGAGCTTTGTGCTGGAGAGTATTTTTGATACCAGAGATGAGACAGCGTTCATAAACCTTTCTGCAACTCCAACAAGCCCCCACAAGTTTGCAAAAGATGAGACCCTACCTGCCCTTGCAATGGTTAGTATCTTGGCTGAGGCGCTGGGAATAACCGTTATAGATACTATAAGACTAAGGATTACCGAAACACTAATTGCTATTGCAATATCCCTAAACAACTGCCCTACCTGCTCTTTGATAAAGATTACAGGAAGGAAAACGGCTGCAGTTGTAAGGGTGCTTGCAAGCACTGCTCCCCATACCTCAACGGTTCCATCGTATGCAGCTTTTAAACGGGATTTGCCCATCTGCATATGGCGGTAGATGTTTTCAAGAACCACAATTGAGTTATCCACAACCATTCCAACGGCAAAAGCCATCCCCGCAAGGCTTATTACGTTTATGGTTCTTCCAAGAAAGGCCATGATTATAAAAGTACCAATCACACTAATGGGTATGGCCACTGCAACAATCAGGGTACTGCTGCCACTCCTTAGGAACAGAAGAAGAACCGCAATGGCAAGGAACCCACCAACAACAAGGTTCTGCTTAACAAGATCAATGGCCTTCACTATGTAGTCGGTCTCATCATATACGTTGTAGAGAACCAGTCCTTTTTCCTTTAAAATCCCCCGGTTTAGCTCCTCCATGGCCTCACGCAGCCCCTTCATTGTATCAATTGAATTAGCCCCACTCTGCTTTATGGCATTAATTGCAATTGCAGGCTCTCCATTCTGGCGTACAGCGTAATCAAGCTTTTTATACCCGAGCTCAACCCTTGCAACATCACGAACGTATATTGGATTTCCGTTTACGCGAGCAACTATCACATTCTCTACATCCTCAGGGGATTTATATTTACCTATGGTTCTAACTATGTATCTACGTTTTCCCTCATCAAACGAACCACCACTGTAGTCAGTGTTTTCCTTATCTATTGCCCGAGCAACATCAAGAAGCGTAATTCCACGTGCAGCAAGCGCGTTGGGATCAAAAATAACCTGTATCTCACGTTCCTGTCCTCCAAATACATTTGAAGACCCCACTCCCGGTACACGCTCAAATCTGGGCTTTATATAGTCCTCAGCAAAGTCGTGAAAATGGTTTATATCCACCTTGTTTCCCGGAAGCGGCTTAAGGATAAACCAAGCCATTGCACCTGCTCTTGTATCCACACTACGTATAACCGGTTTTTCAGCATCCGCAGGAAAGTCCCTTACCTGATCCAAGCTATTTGATACCTTAACTGTAGCAGCATCTATATCCGTTCCAACAGCAAACTCAAGAACAATAATACCCCCGCCCTCATAGCTCTCACTTGTCATCTTTATTAAACCGTCTATGTTCTTTAGCTCGTCTTCCTGCCTGCGTATTATTTCATTTTCAACCTCCTGCGGGCTTGCTCCCTGCCATACGTTCTCAACCGTAATCCTTGGCCTTTCCACATCAGGGGTAAGCTGAACCGGAATCCTAAAAAGTGATATAAGACCAAACATAACCACAAAAATTACACCAACCGTAACGGTTACAGGTTTCTTTACCGAGGTTTCAACAAGCTTCATAATTCCTTAACCTCTGCTACCAGCATCTATCTTACTGGAATTCCATCTTGCTTTACAACGTTTACAGGCTGTCCCGGTCGCAGTCTTTCATTGCCCCTTATAACCACAAGTTCTCCCACATTAACAGGGCCAAAAACCTCTATAAGATCCTTATACGAGATGCCTGTAGTCACAGGAACCGGTTTTACAGCCCCATTTTCTACAACGAATACAAACCTCATGTTATCACGCTCTACAATTGCATCCTTTGGTACAAACTTGGAAACAACTGGCTCACCAACAAGAAAGGATACACGTGCCACCATGCCACTTTTTATAATGTGTTCTTTATTCTCAACCCCAACCTTTACAGGAAATGTCCTTGCATTGAGATCAGCCTGAGGAACTATAGAAAGCACCTTTCCTTCAACTTTTACCCCGGGTAAGGCATCAAACGAAACATATACCCTATCCCCCACCTTTACCTCATTTACGTACCTTTCAGGAAAATCAACCTCGATCTCAACGTTGTCTATATCTATAAGCTCTACAACAGCCCCCCCTTCACCAACCCACTGTCCCATTTCAGCATGTTGCTTTGTAATATAGCCATTAAAAGGGGCTAAAACCTTGGCTCTTGATAGGTCATAGAGGTATCTTTCTATCTGAGCCTGGAGTTGATCAACACGTCCAGCCCAAGCCTTTTTTTCCGACTCGGCGTCCTGAAGTTGCTGAAGAGAGGCAACCCCTTTTTTGTAAAGCTCCTGGATCCGGACAAGGTTTTTACTTGCAAGCTCAAAACGAGCTTCTGCCTCAAGTTTTGCAGCCCTTGCCTCACGTAACCTTATCTCAATGGGTTGTGTACGAAACTCCAAGAGCACATCACCCTTTTTTACAAACTGACCCTCCTCAACAAGCATGCTCTCAACATACCCTGCCACTTCACTAGCAACAAGGCTTACCCTATCTGGTTCTACATTGCCAACAACGGTAATTGGCTTTCGAACCCTGTGCTCTTCAACCTCTGCCACAACAACAGGAACGGGAGGAGGTAATTGTTCCTCTGCAGCCATAGAAGAGAGAACCCCCATATTCCATAGCAAAGAGATCACAAAAGAACACAACATAATAAAGTTAGCACTTCTCATCACAGAACCTCACACCAATTTCCTAGATTAAACTTCCCGCTTCTAAAGCAAGTCTATCGCTTTTTCCTCTTTATACCATTTAGAAAAATCTCCACAAAGGTTTCAACGACCTCTTCCTTTCTGGGATTTCGCTTTCTTCTTTCTCCAAAAAGCTCCTGAACCACAATATAGTTTGCAACCATCCCTATAAAGGCCCGGGCTGCCAGAAAGGGGTTTACCTTTTTAAATGCCTTTTCGGATATCCTCTCCTCAATGTACTCAGAGAGCAACATGTTTACATACTCGACATAGGTGTCAAAGAACATATCAGAGAGCTCGTGTCCTTCAAGTGCGCTAAAGTAGAGCAACCTTAAAAAGGTCTGATCCTTCTCCACACACTCAAACATCTTTAAAGCTATGGATTTAAAGATCAGCCAGTCATCTCTTGTATCCCTGTAGAGCTTAATTGGGGCCTCAATACCCGGGTCTTCTTCTATCTTCTTCTCTATAATTGCACCGTATAACTCCTTCTTTGTAGAAAAGTAACGAAATATTAAAGCCTCATTAACCCCTGCCCTCTCAGCAATCTCTTTAGTTGTGGTACCACTAAAACCCTTCTCAGAAAAAAGCTCTATTGCGGCCTCAAGGATTTTATCCCGTGTGCTTAGCCTTGTTTTTTTTAATTTCTCAGTTGACATTTACCCTAATCGTATTAAAGTAAGTAGTTACTTACACAAAATTACCATTTTATCTGCTACATGTCAAAGATTAGCCAGGAGGTACAGGCAATAAGCTAGATAAGAGTTATTATCATACCCGGGAGGATAAAATGAATATTAGCGGATATGTACTCTTTACCATTCTTACCTTCCTTACAGGAACTCAAGGACCCTTAAGCCTTTCACTTCAAGAGGCAAAAAGGATAGCTCTTGAGAACAACAGAGATATACAGATAGTACGTAAATCCCTTGATATATCCCGTGGAGAGATTAAAGCCCAAAAAGGCATATTTGATCCGGTATTTAACCTAAACCTATCTTTTACCGATGCCCAAGAGCCTACTGCAAGCACATTCATACCAAGCGGTTCTATAAGTATCAAGGAATTTAACACCCAGAGCGGAATCTCTGGAACCCTTCCAACAGGAACCTTCTATAACCTGTTTAATTTTTCCATAACAAGGACAACAACGGATTCCCCAATTGAGACACTCAGCCCAAACTGGACCACAAACCTTAGCTTTACCATAGGACAGGAGCTTCTTCGAAACTTTGGTCTTGATGTCAACCTAACCCCCATAACCGTAGCAAAAATATCTAGTGATATATCTCGGAAAGAGCTTGAAGCTGTAATATCAAACATACTCCTTAATGTTGAAACAGCTTACTGGACAGCGGTAGCTGCAAGGCAGGAGCTTGAGAATCAAAGGGCTGGGCTTGAGCTGGCAAAAGACCTCCAGAGACGAAACGAGATACAGGTAGAGGTTGGGATTTTACCACCGGTAGCAATAACGCAGGCAAAATCGGAGGTTGCAGCAAGAGAAGTGGATGTGATCAATGCAGAAAACGAACTTCGAGCCGCTGAGGACAGACTAAAAAACCTACTTGCCCTTCCACTTACACAACAGATCATTCTAACCGATACACCAACAGAGGTTATAAGGCCTTTTAATGAAAGCAATGTGCTTAAGGAAGCCCTTGAGAAAAGACCGGAAATAGTCCAGGCAAACCTAGATATAAAGGGTAAGGAAACACTTAAAAAATTCTTCTCAAACCAGAGACTGCCAAGCCTCTCCATTCAAGGAACCTTAAATCTTAAAGGACTTGGAGGAAAGGAGAACCCAAACCGAATAGTGTTTGGAGATTTACCTCCCCAACCCATATCGGAGAAATTTAATGATTCCTTCAGGGATTCTTTTAGAAACCTTTTTGAAGCAGAGTTTCCAACATGGCAGGTTCTTGGAGTCTTTAGCTTTCCCATATTTAACTGGACAGCCCAGGGCAACTACATTAAGGCATCGGCAGAGCTTGATAGAAGCGTAATTACATATAAAAAAGTGGTTGATGACATAACACTTGAGGTAAGAAACGCTATAAGGGAGATAGAAAACAGCATACAGCGAATAGAGGCAGCAAAGAGCTCTATAGAGCTTGCCAAGGAGGTTCTCAGAAATGAGGAAGAAAGACTAAAGGTAGGCGTTGGAACAACAAGGGATGTAATTGAGGCACAAAGAGACCTTATAAATGCAAGAACCCAGCTTATAAATGCAATTGCAAGCTATAATATTGCCCTTGCTCAACTTGAGTATGCAAGAGGAACCATTATGGAGGAAAGCAAGGTAGAGATAGAGTAAATACAGACTATACATTCACTAACCTTTTAAAGTACATATAGATCCCAACAAGAAAAGGCTCAAACCTTATAGCCATACTCCCTATAAATCCGTGAACTGAATTCCAAAGAAGGACATCAATCTTACCATCTTTTTCAAATCCCCTATCTGTCATCACAGAGGTCAATCTCTGACCCTCAAGAGAAAAAACAAAGAATATATGTAAGGAAAAAAGGATTAATATGATCCATATATAAACAAGCCTCCGTTTGAGAAGAGGATAGAAAGCAAACATAATCGCAAGGGTTAGAGGGACGTTAAATGTATAAGAATAATTCCTCACCAATATCTCTATTAGAATCCTTTCCAGACTGTATCTTTCCGGGATAAAACCAACCCTTATTATGCTCTCTTCCATGTGTATCCAGCTAATATGGACATCCTTTACGTAGGATACAAGATGTGAGGCAATATAGGTAATTACCAACCCATAGTAATCTTTTATCCATATCCACACAAGCAGGAAAACTGCATAAAGTGGTTACAGATATGCTTCCAGATAGCGCTGAGTTTATATCTGCAACCCCGAGTCAGGGCAACTGCATGAAATCTGGTCTGAACCCTGGAGGAACAGTTACATGCAACTTAAATAATCTTGCAAGTGGAGCAACTGCTACTATTACAATAGCTGTAAAACCAACGGAACCAGGAACAATAGAGAATGTGGCAATTGTAGGTGGTGATGAAAGCGATCCAAACAATCAAAACAACAGTGACACAGAAAGCACAGAAGTTAACTCCTCTGTACCTGTCATTGCAGTTCCAACTCTATCTGAGTGGGGGATAATTATAATGACTGTACTCCTTGGTTTTTACACAACACTGGTTCTTAGAAAACGAATGGCCTGAAACATTCCGTATTTAGATAGAACCAGCTAAAGGCTTGAAGTGCGTATCTAACTTCAGATATACTTCATAAAGCAAATGAAGATACCTTTTAAGGAGTGCTAAGAATGGCAAACGCAGACATAGTAGAGCTTAAAGACTCAAATTTCGACAACGAAGTACTAAAAAGTCAACTGCCGGTTCTGGTTGATTTCTGGGCACCATGGTGTGGGCCCTGCAGGGTTTTAGCTCCAGTAGTTGAGGAAATAGCCTCATCTTACAAAGGGAAACTCAAGGTAGCCAAGCTAAACGTGGATGAAAACCAAGAGATAGCAATGAAATACGGTATAAGAAGCATCCCAACGCTTATCCTCTTTAAAGATGGAAAGGCTCTTGATCAAATAATAGGAGCCGTTCCCAAAAGTGAAATAGAAAAAATGATAAAAAAAGTTATAGTCTAAAAATAAAAGAGAACAAAACCCAAGAACGTACTTACCGGACTAAAGCAGGAATTAAAAAGACGGAGCTAACCTTTCCCACCTCAGAGATTGGGTGGGGTATGGGAATTGACCCCTCTTGGAGACAGCATACAATCCCGTAAACAGGAAAGTGCCCCTTCAGGGACAATTTAGAAACAACCAAACACAACCAGTAATCCATAGCTAAACAGACCCATAACCTGCCTGCTTCTCGAAATACGGGACCTCACCTCTTACAATCTCGCTAACCCTGGTCTCTCTGGAGGAAAGGGCAGACTTAAGATAGTGAAAAGCCACCCACGGGTCAACTGTACGGCCACAGGTGAATATATCAACAGCAGCATAGTTATACTCAGGCCATGTGTGAATAGCAAGATGAGACTCCGAAATAACCACAACACCGCTTACGCCCTGAGGCGAGAAGCCATGAAAAGTGCTTCCAAGAACATTAGCCCCACATCGAGAAGCCGCTTCAAGCATAAACTTCTTAACTCTCTCCAAGTCGTTTAAGATTTTAGGGTCACACCCATGGTATTCAACCAAAAGATGCCTCCCTAAGGCCTTCAATCTCCCCTCCTTTCTTTAAATTTTTTTAGAAGTTTAGGAATATACCCTTTTAGTTAAAAAAGTCAATTTAGTAAGATACCTTAAATACCCGGTTTGTTCAATTAATCCTAAACAGAAGGAAAAAGCCTCTCTTAAAACATCTTGCAAAAGCCTGCTTATGGTAATATCATCAATAATGTACACACAAATTCCTCAACAGGAGGAGCAGCATATGGCTAAATACATAATGCTAAGTACCTTAACGGATGAGGGAAGAAAGACTATAAAGATGAAACCGGAGAGAATCAAAGAGGTAAACAAGGAGATAGAAAAAATGGGGGTCAAGGTTCTGTCCCAGTACGCAGTACTAGGGCCCTACGATTTTGTAAACATAGTTGAGGCTCCGGATAACGAAACGATATCCAGGGTTTCAATCGAATTAGGCTCACGAGGAACTGTTCAACTTATGACCCTGGCAGCAATACCTGTAGATGAATTCACAAGCAAGCTAAAATCCTCCTAAGCTCTGCAGGAATACACCTAGAACCTTGCCTGGAAGTCAAATAAAAAGCTTGCTGCTATAAGGGAAGATGCTCCGGTTATCGGTATTTGAAGACCAAAACCGGGGCTATATTTCTTTCCAAACCTAAATCCGGGTGTGATAAACAAATCTGTTCTTCCATTATCCTTGCTCGATATAAACGTATACCCGTTAAACTCAACAAAGACCTTCGGATCCGTGGGAACAGGGAGGTCTACTCCAGCAACCATTCCGTATTTTACCCTTGATTCAAGGGCATCACTTTCGAGTTCCTTTGCGTTAAAGACCAGGTCAAAACCCAGATTGCTCTGAAGGCTTATATTTCCCTTCTCCATAACCCCTGAGATATATGGAGTCAAAGTTAGGGCCTTTCTTAGGTAGAGGGGAAAATCCCTTCTAAACTGCAAAACCGCCTTTAGCCTGTCCTTATTGTCTTTAAAAGCAGTTGGTGTAACCATCTCTAAGCCCCCACCCAGCTTAGCACCTGCGGACTCAAAAAATAGCCCCTTCCCACCCCACATGATGTTACCAAACTCGAATCCATCATCTATTCTCTTCCCGCCAAAATCAACATTATTTACCCCGGCATAGGGTATCTCTATATAGATACCATACCTGTTATCAGAGGAAGGGAAATCAAACCTCAGTGAGTAAAAGATAAATTCTCCTCCCGGATCCCCCTTCAGGGAAGCCACCTCAAACTCACCCTTTATTCTTCCAAGAGATAGAGGAGGCTCTAAGAAAAAGGGATAACCCATACCCAAGACCTCTGCTTTATTGGGCTCAATAACGAAAGGTCCACCAAATGCAAAGGACCCTGTAAGAGGATTTAGCACACCAATTTGTCTGTTTTTTATGAACATCTTTGTAGGATTTGTTAAGTAAGCCATAAACCTGGATGCAGAACCATCTCTCTCTTCAAACCAGCTTGAGATGTTCTCAAGCATTATCCCAAGAGGGACACCTAATCCAGGAGTTGAGAGCAGATCCGGTAAAGAAGCCCTTTCTACAAGACCCTCAACAGTATACTCCCAAAGGGTACTCATAACTACGGAACCAATAGCAGAAGCTATAATACCGTGCTCCATCCCCCTGTAAAAAAGGTAATAAGCAGCCCCGAACAAAGGATGGTATACGTAGTTTGTTACAAAGCTATCCCCGTCTTCAACCTCAGGAGGGTCCGTAATATGGTCTATCCAATCTGAGAATGAGGTATTAAAGATCCTGTCATTTTTATTCCTTACATAGAACAATCTCCCTGCCCACCACATGATATAGGCAAGTGCGGTATCGTGTACAAACTCCCTAAAGCCTGGTTTGTCTGGTTTGGGAACTAAACCGTTAAACTCGGGATCAACCTGATTAAGTGAAGAGGAACTACCCTGTGGCAGATCCTGACCGGCACGAGCCATAGGATACGGGGGGAAAGCCAAAAACAAAGAGACTAAAACTACAAGCAATTTAATCAAGACCCTCTCCTCCTAAGATTTCGGTATATAGACTTAAAGAAGCATTCTTAAGAATTCCCCATCCGGAATAAAAGCAGAGAAAAAAAGATACACTTAAAGAGAAAAGATTTAAAGGACTAAATTACCTAAGATTCTTTTTACCCTCTCTTCCCATGTATACCTCTTAACATCTATAAAGGCCTGAAAGGCAAGCCTTTCTCCAAACTCCTTCTCTGCAATAACCCTCCTAATACCGTTAACAAGGGAACTAACGCTATCTGGCTCAACGAGAACAGCATTTTTATTGTCTTCAAGTATCTCTTTAACCGCTGGAATAGATGTTGCAACTATAGGTCTACAGGAGGCCATGTACTCAAATAGCTTTATCGGGGATGTAAATTTGGAGGCAACTGTTCCTCCCCTTATCGTCATATAAGACGTATAGGGCATAACAAGAACATCTGCGGACAGAAGATATAGGGCAACATCTTTGTGGGGAACGAATCCAGTAAATAAGAAGTTTCTGACCTGCTTCTCCTCAGCAAGCCTTCTATAACGGTTAATATCGCTTTCCAGTCCTCCAACAACAACAAAAACGATATCCCTAAGCTCACGTGCAACGTCAATTAGGAGTTCAATTCCCCTTCCTTCATAAACGTTTCCAGAATAACAGACTATCTTTCTTTTAGCATCGAGCCCAACCAACTTTCTAGCCTCTTCTTTTGAAACTCCTATCTGAAACCTTTCCAGATCCACTCCGTTTGGAGCAACAACCAGTTTCTCCTTAGGAAGTCCAAGCCTAAGGTAGATCTCCCCAAGCCCCCTCGAGTTGGTAGAAAACCTGAGCAGGTGCTTTGAATTCTTGAAGGAATTAAAAAGGCGGTGTGCAACTCCATTTACAAGCGGATGGTGAGCATCGTAAATCGTGGGTATACCAAAGAAGCAGGTTGAGATGTAAGTATATACTATGTTTCTCGTTAAAGCCAAATCAAAACTCTCTTTTTTAAACCTCGTATAAAATGCAGAGAGAATACCATGAGAGATGTGCCTTAAAGACGAATTGCTAAAAGAAGGGAGAGTAGTTATTTTAAACACAGGCCTAACACCATAGTACTCGAATATATCCTTACCCTTATCATAAGAGGGAAGCAGAAGCTCAACCTTGATACCCAGATTTGACATAGCATTACACATCTTCAAAACATGAATAGCACTTGCCCCTCCCGAAAACAGTTGTGGACTTCCTACATATACCACCTTCAACCTAACATCACCCAGATTAAAAGAGTCTTTTAGCTATTATACCCAAATTAAAAGACGCTATTTGACATATAAAAGCAAAATATTTTATCCTATTATAACTATTCTAAACTTTGAGGTTAAAAAACATGTTAATAGAAATTTCCTTGATTAAGGATAGAGTGCACTACCATCAAAACCAGCTTGACATAATGGAACAGGAGTTTTTGCGAAACTTTATGTTAGCCAACAATCCTGAGCTTGAAGCGAAATTCAAACCAACCTCGCCTGAAATAAGAATTCACATAAGGCTTTTTAAAGCCCTTCCCCAAATACTTTTTAAAGCGCTTGGAGAAGACCTTTGTGATTCCATAAACAGAAACTTTTTAAATGCCTTTACCAACCCAAACTCAGAAGAACCACCTTCACTTATATTTCACTTTGTTGGCGACTTCAGTTCCTTTGAATTTAAGGTAAGTTCTCGCAATGAAGACTATATAATGGAGGCTTCAAAAGGGGTTATAGACAAGCTACTTAGTCTTATAGATACCGATGCTGTGTTAACAGAATCCTACATTGTCCAAAACTTTCAGTATCAAAACGGAAACTGGGTAGAAATCAAATAGAGAGGCCTTTAATAAACCTTATGGTACCGTACGATGCAGATAAAATCGATTAGGGGTTTTAACGATATTCTTCCGGACAAGATAAAAAGATGGCATCATATTGAAAGCACTGCCAAAGAGATCCTCGAGCTTTACGGTTTTTCCGAAATAAGAACACCGGTAATCGAGTTTACCGATATATTTGCAAGGAGCCTTGGAACAACCACCGATATAGTAGAAAAGGAAATGTACACATTTACTGACAGGGATGGCTCATCGCTTACCCTCCGTCCAGAAGGCACAGCAGGTGTTGTAAGAGCGTATATAGAACACGCTCTTTACTCAATCTCTCCTATATGGAAACTCTACTATATGGGAATGATGTTTAGACATGAAAGGCCTCAGAAAGGCAGATACAGAGGATTTTATCAGATTGGAGCAGAGCTTTTCGGTTCAAAAGATCCCTTTTCAGATGCTGAGGTAATTACCATGCTCTGGAGATTCTTTGAAGCCATCGGGATAAGCAATTACCTGACCCTTGAGATAAGCTCTATAGGGGATGATCGTTGCAGGCCACTTTACAGGAGCAAACTCATTGAGTTTTTCTCATCCAGAAAGGACACGCTCTGTAGAGACTGCTTAAGAAGACTCCAGCAAAACCCCATAAGGATACTTGACTGCAAGCAAGAAGGGTGTAAGCAACTTACACAGGATGCCCCCTCGATACTGGATAACCTTTGCAAAGAATGCAGTGAGCACTTTGAATCCGTACAGAAGAACCTCCAAAACATTGGTATCAACTTTGCAATAAACCCACGGATCGTAAGAGGACTAGACTACTACACAAGAACGGTTTTTGAGGTTACAACAAAAGAACTTGGGGCTCAAAACGCTGTAGGTGCAGGTGGAAGATATGATAAGCTGGTAGAGGAACTTGGCGGTCCTCCAACTCCAGCCATAGGATTTGCAATAGGCATGGAAAGGGTTGTTCTTCTTCACGAAAAGGCCTTTCCAGAGGACTTTAAGAAACAGGTTGATGTGTTTATAGCCTATATTGGAAGTGAAGCAAAGAAAAAGGCATTTTTAATTGCTGATCAACTAAGGAGAAATTCCATTGCTACCGAACTTGACTACGAAGATAGAAGCCTAAAAAGCCAGCTAAAACGAGCAGATAAACTAGGAGCACGGTTTACAATAATAATAGGAGAAGATGAGCTAAAGCAGGATAAGGTAAAGCTAAGAAACATGAAAGAGAGCACTGAAGAGGAGATAAAGTTTGAGGATATTTTCCCAAAACTAAAAAACACCTGTTCTCACTTAAGTAACACTACTTCAGATTTCCACAGAAATCAAAAAGCGCTGTAAGGTTATCCTGAACCAGCCTGTTAGCTTCGGGGAAGTTATCGGCGGTAAAAACCTCCAAGGCTGCTCTATAGGCTTTTATTGCCTTTTTGCAGTTTTCAGCCTTATTTTCAACCTCTGCAAGAGTACGGTAAGCACTGCCAAGGTTGTTCTGTGTGGTAGCATACT
>BEIN01000028.1 GCA_002898375.1 bacterium HR37
ACCTGTTATAAAGCCATCTGCAAACCTCAAGATGCTCCTCAAGAACCTTTTGAGTGGATTTAGAAGGATATGCCCTGAATTTATAAGAAAGCTTCATTCTCCTTGCTCCTCTACATACCTTTCATCCCCTACCTCACGGAAGGGGACTTCCCGGTGGAGAAGTTAAAAATTAACAGGCAGGAGTCTTTTGGATATGGAGTATACTAAAAATCAACAGGCTCTTTTATAACCTTTGGATTGTAAATTGTACCCGCAATCTTTCCACCTAGGCTTCCATCACCCTGTGGAACCAAATGGGGAGCCAAAAACGTTTTTAAAACCCCAAGTTTTGACCCCGTTAACCTGAGTTTAAATCCAAGGTCAATCTTCCCCCCTTTTCTTATCTCCCACGGTAAGGGCATAACACCCGCAAGGGCAAGTTTGATCTCATCCCCTTCAAACCTTAATTCATCTACCCTTGTTATCCCATCTTCTATGTATCCTTTAAAACTGGACTCCAGATCAGTAAATGGAGGAAAAACAACTCCCTTAACCTTTAGGTTTTGAATTCCCAACCTATCGATATTAAATGAAAAATTCCCCCTAACCCCAGGTAAAAGCTCAACGTAGAGACTTCCACTTAAAAAACCACTGGCTGAAAATTCCGGAAAACTCCCTGCAGCTGAGGAGATAAAAGATGGCAGTTTTTCTATGTTTAGGTTAACAAATCTTATATCCAGCCCCTCTATTTTTCTAAGAGAAGGGTTATAGACAAAGCTTCCCTTAACCTCCCCCCCTAAAACAAGAGCTTTAAAGGGAATCCTTAATCTACCAGATACAAGAGAGAATACAGAAGGTTTTAGGTAAAGCTCCCTAATGTCCAGAAAAGAACCCTTGGTGTATATTCTTACCCCTAAAAGCTTAACTGTAGATACGGGATATACACTGACACTGCTTATATCAGCACGAAAGTGGGTGGTTCTCTGTATCTCATACAATACCCTTTGCTTTATGCTATCCACGGGAAAGGTTAAATAAAACGATACAAAAAAAGCTACTATAAAAAACAATATATACAGAAGCCTTGGTGTTTTTTTTAACCCAGCCAGTTGTTTTAAAACCCTTTTTACCATATCAGATTACCCGCTTAAACTTAAAAGTAGATACACGAAAGGAAGCTTTAATCAAATCCGGGTTATCAAATCTTGTTTGAATACGAAAATTGGAGATCTTAAGAAAAGAGGGCCTTGTCTGAAGACTATACAGTACTTCCACCAGACTACCAAGGGAAATCCTGTTTATTTCGACATCAACGCTCATCTCATCATACATATCTCCCGATGAAGGTGAGCGTGAGGTAATTGAGAAATTACCTCTTTCAACCCCAGCTCCTATTAATGCCTTCTCAACCAAAGAGATTAAGTCCTCATCTCCACCTGTCATACTTTTTGTAATCTCTTCTATCTTCTTTCTAGACTCTATATACTCGAACTTTAAAGACTCTACCTTAACAAGGTCTTCTTGTAACATTTTTAACCGCCTTTCAAGTACTTCGTTTCTAGATGAGAAGAATTGAAAAACCACATAAGCAAGCAAAACAAATAGCCCTATCCCACCAAGAACCAAAGCTCTCCTATCCCTTTTAGAGTAGGTAAGGCGTTCAATCCTCTCCCGTATCTGATTTGCAATGCCTCTTAAATTCTCAGAAAGCACACTATTATCCATTGTTTACAACCAAAGATATTTGAAACCTTATACTTTTGTTTGCGCCTGTTTCAGTTGAATCCCGAGTAACCCTTTTAAAAAAACCCGAGTTTGAAAGGGCCCTTTCAATCCTTAATACCTCCTCAGAAGAACTGCACTGCCCTCTTATTCTTACAACCGAACCATCGATAAATGTGATCTCATCTACCCTTAGATTCACATTTCCAGGAATGCTTATTGATATATCCCTTAATACATCCAGAGGTGTAGCTCCTCCTTTGATTTCCTCAAGAATTTTTAGCTTTTGCTTGAGTTTACCTACCTCTGTTTCCATAAAAGCCACTGGCCTTGGTACCGTTCCCATATTGGGGAAAACGTCCTTTACACTTCTCTCTATCCGTGTTTCAAGTTCCTGAATTTCACCTTTTAACTCAAAGTACCTTGCCCCAGACCTGTAAAGGAGAAGCACCAGAAGCAGAGAAAACAAAACAGATGGTACTATAAAGGTCCTTTCCAGTCCCTCGGTTTTACCGGTATACCTGAATTCTCCCTTTCTTAGGTTAAGGTAACCCCTTCTAAATCCGCTACCGTAGAGAGCAAGGGCAAAAGATTCTGCAAAAACAGCAGAGTTTTTCTCACCAAGATCCGGAATAAAAAGCATCCTCACATCTCTTTTTAGCTCCCCTTTAAGGTAGTCTATAAAACCGGGGATAAGGGAGAATCCACCTGAAACAAGCACAGTCTTTATTTCATCCCTTAAATCAAGCTCAAAGAACTGAATGGTTTTTCTTATATCATCAACAACAGGTCTTACTCCCTCTCTTAGAATATCTGATCTCCCACCATCATAGAATCCCTGTTTCTTTATCCTCTCTACTTCCTCTTTAGGCATATTAAAATCGTTCGAAATACTCCTGGTAACATAGTCTCCTGCCTTTGTTGAGGACCTTATTCTTTTAATCCCCAACTCGTCAAAAAGGGAAAAAGATGTTTTGGATGCACCGATATTTACAAGAAGAACAGGCCTCTGTCCAGAAAGGAACTCATTTAAAGAAACAAAAGCAACCGCAGAAAGAGTTACAACCTTTGGATCAACTCCTCCTGCCTCACATATATCTATTACCTCTTTTACATCCTCTTTGTTGAACATGCACGTTATTGCTTCACTTTCCTTTTGGCCTTTTATAAGGTGATAGGCATGAACCTTTTCCCTTGGATCAAAAGTAGAGACACTTTCCAATTCAAACTCATATACCTGGTCTATTTTCTTGGGATCAGAAAACGGAAAACTAAGAATCCTTATGGATACCGGAGCCTTCCGTACAGATGTTGCAACATCACTTGGTGAAAGGTTATTTTCCCTAAAGAGTTTCTCCAAGATGCCAGAGATTTCAGAAGGATCAGAGAAATTCACATAAAGGGTTTTAACCAGCTCTACCCTTCTAATTCCCCTCTTAACAAGGGCAATTTTTATACTCTCACTTCCTATGTCAAGACCTACAAACTTTCCGTACATTTTTTAAGTAAACAACTTAAATCTAATGTAAACAGTTTTTAAAGTCAAATAAATAAATAAATCAATCAGATAAAGACCTCATCAGGGTTACAACCTGAACACAAGAAGCCCCTGCGTCAAGAAGCACCCTTGAACACTCATTACTTGTAGAACCGGTTGTAAAAACATCATCTAAAACCAAAACAGATTTATCCTTTACCTTTTTTGTGTTTACAACCCTAAAGGCATTTCTTACATTTTTCAACCTCTCAGACCTGTTTGTAATTTCAAACTGTGGTTTTGTATCCACCTCTCTCTTAATAACAAATGGATCAATGCAAACCCCAAGGAACCTAGCAACCTTTACCCCAAGAATCAAGGACTGGTTATACTCTCTTTTCCTAAGCTTGTTTAAGTGCAGAGGAACAGGAACAACCAAATCCACCGGCTCAAAGTCAGATGGAAAACCCTCTACAAAAACCTGAGAAAGAGGTTCTCCAAGATTTAACCTCCCATTATACTTGAACTTATGAAGCATCTCTTTTAGCATCCCATCATACACTGCAACAGAACGGGCCCTGTGAAAACAGAACTCTTTACCGCTAAGGCACAACCCACATAGGTGATGTGAAGCCGTTTGCGAATGTGAGTTAAAAGGAACACCACACTTTAAACAAACACTACCCCTTATGAACCTTATATCCTCTAAACACTTACTGCAAAACCCTCTGCCCTTAAATGGTGATTTGCAACATGGACACAGATCAGGGAAAACGAGTTCAAGCATAAAAAAACTATACCCTCATAGGCATTATAACCGATACGTATTTCTCTTCTCCTATGGGTTTGATTACCGCAGGGCTTAGCTCATCGGTTATCCCTATGTAAACAGACTCTTCCCCTATAGCTTCTAAAACATCCATAAGGTATCTGGCATTAAATCCCACCTCCAGAGCCTCTCCTTGAAAATCCACACTTATATCTTCCCTAGCCTCTCCTATCTCAGGATATACCGAGATCAAAGTCATTTTTCCATCCTCTATTATCAATTTAACACTCCTTGTTTTTTCAGAGGAGATAACAGAAACCCTTTTTAATGCACTTAAAAAATCATCTCTTTTTACCTGAAGGCTGCTTTTTGTAACCTCGGGAATAACCTGCTTATAGTCAGGAAACTCTGCATCTATAAGCCTTACAATAAGAACGATTCCATCTCCCTCAGCCATAAAGAAATTCTTTCCACACCCTATCCTTATACTCTCTGAGAGTTTAACTATCTTGCGCAATTCGGATACACCCTTTTTAGGAACAACAACACTACGGGAAAGCTTTACATCGCTTTCTATATTCTTTTCGATGAAAGAGAGCCTGTGACCATCTGTAGCAACAAGACGAAGGCTCTGTTTTCCCGTTTTTTCAAAGCATATTCCAGAAAGGTTTCTTCTAAGCTCATCAGGAGAAACAGCAAAAATGGTCTTAGATATCATATCATCAATTAAGGAGCCATTGATGGGAAATAGGGACTCCGAAGACAACTCAGGGATAGCGGGGAAATCCTCACCAGGAAGACCTGCAATTTTAAATGTTGCGGATTGGGTTTTTAGTTGAACCCAGTGATTTCCAATCTCTTCAACCTCAACCTCACAATGTGGCAGTGCTTTTAAGACCTCGTATAGCTTCCGTGCTGGAACTGCTATACTTCCTTCTCCACCAATTCTAGCATCGCACCACGTAATCATGGTCGTTTCGAGATCAGTTGCAGAAAACCTAAGTCCCTCCTTGGATGCGGAGATTAAAACGTGAGAAAGTACAGGCATTGTTGCACGCCTCTCAGATATTCCTTGGACAAGTCCTAATTTTTCTGAAAGCCTTGTTACATCAGCACTGAACTTTAACATCTCCTTCTACTCCTAAGTTATTTTTTATTTTTAATATAATAATAGTAATAGTAGTAGAGGCTGTGGATTTGTGGATAAGAACCGTATGTCATCTAAAATATTTCCTTTTTTGTGTTGATAAGCCTGTTGATAACTCCATCGATTTATCCACAACCGCTTGGTGATTTTTTTATCCACAGATTGTTCCACAGGTTTTCCCACAGACCTATACACATGTTATTCACTTTTTATCCACTGTTTCTTAGGGATTCTATTCTTCTTGATATAGCCTCTACAGTACCCCTTAGTGTAGAGTCTTCTGCTATGGCAGTTTCTATTTTTCTTACAGCGTGTATAACCGTAGAGTGATCCTTACCTCCAAATTTCTCTCCAATTTCTGGAAACGAGGCTCCTGTGTATCTTCTTGCAAGGTACATAGCAATCTGTCTTGGAATTGCAATGTTTTTTTGCTTTCTTTCTGACTTAAGGTCTTGGAGCCTTATTCCAAAGAAACTGGAAACCTCCTTTTGTATTGACTCTATGCTCAGGATCCTCTTATCTTGTTCCTTTATAATGTTTTTCAGAACGTCTCTAGCTAGGTCTAGAGTGATCTCTGTATTTAAGAGTTTTGCATAGCCTATTATGTTTATTAAAGTGCCCTCAAGTTCTCTTATATTTGATGTGATATTTTGAGCCAGATAAATGGCTACTTCATTAGGGATTACAACCCCTTCAGACTCTGCTTTGTTTTTTAGTATTGCAACTTTGGTTTCCATCTCCGGTGGTTGGATGTCAGTAATTAGCCCCCACTCAAACCTTGATCTTAACCTCTCTTCAAGGTAAGACATGTCTTTGGGAGATTTATCGCTTGTAATAACTATCTGTTTCTTTGATTCGTATAGGGTGTTAAACGTGTGGAAGAACTCTTCCTGTGTGCTTTCTTTGCCAGCTATAAACTGAATGTCGTCGATAAGCAGAACATCACATCCAAATCTATACCTGTTTCTAAACTCCTCCATCTTGTTGGATTTTATACTGTTAATAACCTGATTTGTAAAATGCTCAGCCGATATACATGCTACCCTTGCCATAGGGGCAATGTTTTTAAGTATGTAGTTACCGATTGCATTTATTAAGTGGGTTTTACCAAGCCCCACACCACCGTATATGAAGAGGGGATTGTATGCCTCTCCTGGTTTCCTTGCTACTGCAACAGAAGCTGCATGGGCAAATTGGTTGCTTGGTCCAACAACAAATCTTTCAAATGTGTAGTTTGGATTTAGAAAGCCGGCAAAAAGAGTTTCTTTAGGAGCCTCTCTGGGAAGGTCAGGATCCGTTTCTTCTCTTACAACTTCTGGACTTTCGTTTTCTGCTATGATTTTTACCTCGTATTTTTTTCCCTGAACCTCTTTTATGGTGTCACTTATGAAGTCTATATAGTGGTTGTTTATCCAGTCCCTATCAAACTGGCTTTTTGCTTTAAGCACAACAGATTCCTCTGTTTGAGAAACCAGCTTAAGGGGTGCAAACCAGAAAAAAACCTGTGGGTTTGATTTTTTCTTTATTCTCTCAAGAACGTTTTCCCACTCAATCTTATTATCCTCGGTTTTTTTCTGACGGATGATAGCGGAAGAGGAAAACGGGGTTATAAGGGTTTCTAAGCCCTTGTCACTTGTTTCCTCGTGTTTTGAAAAAAGGGATTTAAGGCTACGTCCCAGGGTTACTCTCTTAGCCAATATCCTTCCTCCAAATCCTCCCAAAAAATAACAACTTTTCCACAGCTTATCAACAGGGTGTGGATAACTTTAAAAGAGCCAAATTGGAAAAATCTACCCCCCTTTATCTTCTGGACTTAAATCCTAACAGATACCAAAAGAGATTGTCAAGTTTTTTATAAAAGTTGAGTTTTTTAAGGAGGTTAGGAAAAGCCAGGTAGTTTGTTTTATATCAGCTTATATGACCGTTAAATAAGTCTAGGCCTTCGCTTTTACGTGCTTTTTTTTCATCGACAAAACACAGAATAAGAAAACCAAGCAAAAAAAGGACAACTACCGAGAGAATGGAGTTTCTAGCTGTTCCTGTAACCTGATGAACGGTAGCAAATACAAAAGGACCCCAGATGGCTGAAAACTTTGTGAAGATATTGTAGAATCCATAGAATTCCGCGCTTGCTTCTTTAGGGATTATGGAGCCGTAAAACGAGCGACTAAGGGCTTGGGATCCTCCCATAACAGTTCCTATCATGATTCCTATTCCAATAAACCCTTTGGTTGTTTCCACAAAGTAAGCACATAGCACTATAATAGACCAGAGTATGAGTGTTAGCATAACCGTTTTTTTTGTTCCAAGTCTCTCTGAGATTTTGCTAAACGTAATTGCCCCTACCGAGGCAACAACCTGAACCATAAGTAGGGTAAGGAGAAGAGTGGTTGTTGGAAGGTTAAGCTCATCTTTTCCGTATATTGTTGCCATGTTTATTACGGTTTGTATTCCATCGTTGTAGAACATGTATGCAAAAAGAAACAAAACCAGGTGTTTAAACCTCCTGACGTGTTTTGCAGTTTTGACAACCCTTATAAACCCGATCCTGGTGTAAAGTAAGAAGCTGTACTTTTTGGGGTTAGCTTTTGGTCCAGAATAGGGGTCTGGAGGTATTTCTATAAGGTTTTTAGCTAAAAACAGTGTAAAAAATGCCCACCAGAGACCAGCCGTTAAGATCCCTATCCTGACCGCTTGAGCCTGTGATATACCTAACCTTTCGTGGAGGGCAATCAGTGCAAATGAAAGTGCAAACTGAATTCCACCTCCTATATAACCGTATGCAAATCCCTTTCCGGATACCATATCCATTTTGTCCCTGGTTACTATGTGCGGTAAAAAAGCATCATAGAATACGTTTGCACTTATAAAGCAGACCTGAGCGATTATAAAAAAGACTACCGTTCTCCAGATATCTCCCTTTTCAGAGAAGTAAAGGAGTATGGTAAAGATGGAACCTGTGTATGCAAAAAAGAGCAAAAAGCGTTTTTTTGTGTTTGTAAAATCTGCTATAGCACCTAGAACAGGAGCAAGAATGAAGGTGATAAGAGAAGCTGTTCCTACTGTAAAACCCCATATTGCGGTTGCACTGTAGTGGGTGTTTTTGATAACTATACCTTCTGAACCAACAACTACTGAGGCAAAATATATTGGAAGTAATCCAACGGCAACAGTGGTAACGTAGGCAGAGTTGGCCCAGTCATACATACACCAGCCAAAGACTGCCTTTGGATTGTTTTTAGCAACAGGGGTTTTAAACATACACGCAGTACTTTGAGTGTGAGTTTATCTTAAACGTACCCTGTTAGCAAAGCTAAGGGGAAGGGAGGTTTGTAAATACGGTTGGTGTTTGTCCCATATGTAGAATTGGGGATAAGATGGTTTTTGAGTTGGTACACTTATCTCCAGCCTCCACACTCTGTAGGTTTCTTCGTATTTATCTTGGTTCTGTTTTAGTCTGATGTTGGTTTTTTCTGCAAAGGTGGGTATGGATGCAAAAATGGTAAAAATAAATACCATAATAAGGTAAAGAAAAAGCCCTTTCATACCAGTTAATTCTAGCACATTTTCTACTTGATACCAGGTTTTAAAAAAATTAAACTTTCTTATATGATATTTAGAAATAAACCTCCAGACTATATTTCTGACCCAAAGTGGGTTATCCCACGTAGAGAGTTTGTTCCTGCTTATCTGTTGACCTACGAGACCAAAAGGGATTTGTTAAAAGAGAAGGTAGAGCGCTCACTTGAGTTGCTAAGAGAATGTGAGGTCTGTCCTCGTAACTGTCATGTGAATCGACTGGAGAATAAAACCGCTGTGTGCAGAACTGGTCGTTATGCCTATGTTGCAAGTGCCTTTGCTCACTTTGGTGAGGAGGACTGTCTAAGGGGATGGTTTGGTTCCGGCACCATTTTCTTTTCCTTTTGCAACCTAAAGTGTGTTTTCTGTCAGAATTTTGACATATCCTGGGAAGGAAATGGAACGGCACTAACTCCAGCAGAGCTTGCAAGGGTTATGCTCTATCTACAGGAAAAGGGATGTCATAACATAAATTTTGTTACCCCTGAGCATGTCGTTCCCCAAATTATGGAAGCCATCCCATTGGCTATAGAGTTGGGTTTAAAGATTCCAATTGTTTACAACACAAGCGCATATGATTCTCTACACTCATTAAAGATTATGGATGGTATAGTTGATATATATATGCCAGATTTTAAGTTCTGGGACAGAGACTTATCCTTTTTTTATATGGCAGCAAGGGATTATCCAGAAGTTGCCTGTAGGGTTATAAAGGAGATGCATAGACAAGTAGGTCCGCTCAAGTTTGATGAGAATGGGCTTGCTCTAAGGGGGCTTCTTGTTCGTCATCTGGTTATGCCAAATAGGGTTGCTGGAACACGAGAGATCTTTCGTTTCCTTGCACAGGAGGTCTCCAGGGATACTTATATAAACATAATGGATCAGTACAGACCTGAGGGAAGGGTTTTGCGGTTTCCTAAGAAGTATGAACGTATAGCTCGCCCGACCTCACGTGCAGAGTATGAGGAGGCTATAAGGATAGCAAGAGAAGAAGGGTTATATCGTTTTGATGTTCGCTGGATGCATTAGTTTTAGTTCCTTTGGTGGGTGGATAGGTGCCAGGTATTAAGGAAACACTTACCCAGATGGTTCAGTTTGTTTTTCCAGAGTATGCCAATCCCCTTGGAACACTACACGGTGGAAGGCTTATGAACTGGATCATGATAGTTGGGGGGCTTGCTGCTTCAAGGGTTGCAAAGGGTGTTACGGTTCTTGGTGCAACTGACAGTATAGATTTCTTTAATCCCGTTAAGGTAGGGGAGATTGTGATACTTGATAGCTGGGTTGAGTATATTGGTAAGAGCTCTCTAGAGGTGGGGGTAAGGGTATACTCAGAAAACCCCCAGACTGGGGAGAGGAAACTAACAACAATTTCGCATCTAGCGTATGTGGCAGTTGATAGTGATGGAAGACCAAGGGTTATAAAGGATTGTATCGTACCTGCCAATGAAAAAGAGGAGGTTATATATATTGAGGCAAAGAAGAGAAAAGAGGAAAGGGTTATTAGACTTATGCAAAAGGAAGAGAAGCTGGGTCTTATAGAAGATGAGGGTCCTGAGCTTAGCTGGAAACTAGAAACCCTAAGGGTTGTGCTTCCCGAAGATGCTCTTTTTGGAAATCTAATGTCTGTTGGAAAGCTTATGATGGATGTAGATGAGACTGCGGCTATACTTGCTGCAAGGTTTGTAAGGGGAATAATAGTTACGGGCTCAGTTGATAACCTCTGCTTCTTTTCCCCTATAAGGGTAGGTGATGTTGTTATTCTAAAGGCTGGATTAAACTACGTTGGAAGCACTTCTTTGGAGATAGGAATAAAGGTGATTTCGGAAAACCTAAGGACTGGAGAACAAAGACATACAGGTTCAGCATTCCTGACGTTTGTGCATATTGGGGAGGATGGTAGACCAAGGTCCGTTCCAAGCTTTACTCCAAGCACTAAAACCGAGATAAAACACTGGAGAGAGGCAGAGGAGAGAAAGAAGAAAAGAGCAGAGAGATTAATGTATGCAAAAAAGCTACTTGAGGAAGCACTTACACTATGAAGGAAGAGGAGATTAGGAAAAAACTAATAGAAGAAGGGTTTACCAATATTTACGTATGGGAAGACGCCCCAGGGGCATTCTATCCAGATCACACCCACCCGAGGGTTACAGCGCATGTGGTTCTGGAGGGTGAAATAACTGTTACATCCGAGGGAAAAACAAATACATACAGAAAGGGTGACCGGTTTGATGTTCCAGCAGGTACGGTTCATTCTGCAAGGGTTGGTCCAAGTGGGTGTAGGTATATCATTGGGGAGAAGTAGTTTTTTCTGCCTGTTTATCCTTGCTTAGTCTTATGTACCTACACAGTGCAATTTTTAACCAGGGGGTAAATCTCTTTCGTCTCCTGTCCTTGGTCTCTTTTAATAGCCTCTTGGGTTCTATCCATTTAAAACCTTCTATCTCTTCTTTGTTTGGCTTGATTCTACCCTGGTACTTACCCGTAAATAAGCAGCAGACCTCGTTTTCTCCTCCCAGGTTTTTATACCTTGCGGTGTAGGTGAACTTTAAAGCCAGTTTGAGGTCTGTTTCTATACCTAGCTCTTCTTTTATCCTTCTCTTAGCTGCGGTTTTATATGTTTCCCCTGCATAAACATGGGTTGAACAGGAGCTTTCCCAGTAAAGAGGCCAGAGCCTTTTTTTTCTGCTTCTTTTAGTGATCAGCAATTCACCTCTAGGGTTGAATATAAACACTGTAACTGCTCTATGTAGTAGTAGCCTATCATGAGCTTCTCTTATGCTTGTCTCCCCTATCTTTTTATCGGATGGGGTAACCACTATCAGCTTTTTTGTTTTTTTACCTAAAAACATTGATGAAAGTAGCTTTTATAAATATAATTTAACCACAATGGGTAGGGTAAAGAAAATAATAGATCTCAGTTTGGTTATAGAGCCTGTTCCTGGACCCGAACACCAGCTTCTGCAGATAAGGTATGAGGGGCACAAAGAAACGGTAGAGTATATGACAAAGCGCTTTCAGTGTAGCAGGGATGACCTTCCTGGAGGACTTGGTTGGGCAAATGAGTACGTTACAATAGGCACACACGTTGGAACTCATATAGATGCTCCGTGGCATTACCATCCTGTGTCAGAGGGAAGGAAGGCAAAAACAATAGATGAGGTCCCGGTTGATTGGTTCTATGGCGATGGGGTCGTAATAGATATGAGACATAAAAAACCGGGTGAGTTAATAACCGTTGAGGATTTAAAGAAGGCTCTTGATAGTATTTCATACAGGATTAAGCCATTTGATATTGTTCTTATCATGACAGGAGCGGACAAGCTATGGGGTAGTGTAGATTACTGGACCAAGTTTCCGGGTATGGGAAGGGAATCTACCCTTTGGCTATGTGAACAGGGAGTTAAGGTAATGGGAATAGATGCTGCAGGATGGGATAGACCCTTTTGGGCAATGGTTGAGGAGTTTAAAAAAACAGGGGATAGAAGCGTTATATGGGGTGCTCATTTTGCTGGTATTGAGAAGGAGTACTGTCAAATCGAAAAACTGACCAACCTGGATCTTCTTCCACCCTATGGGTTTAAGGTAGCTTGTTTCCCTATAAAGATAAAGGGTGGAAGTGCAGGCTGGGTAAGGCCGGTCGCTATAGTTGAGGAGTAAAATATCCAGTAAGGAGGTGGTCTGGTAGATATGGGTTTTAAGCATGTTATGGTTAAGGCTAACGGTGTTGAGCATCATGTTGTTATGGCGGGAAGTGGGCCACCAATTGTCTGCGTTCATGGGTTTCCAGAGGACTGGTATTCATTTAGACACCAGCTTTCAGGATTATCTGATAGGTTTACAGTAGTATCCTATGATCTAAGGGGGATTGGAAAATCGGACAAGCCCCAAAGGGGTTACGATGTGCGTACTATGGCAGAGGATCTGGTAGCTCTTGTAAGGGCTTTGGGTCTTAACAAACCGGCTGTTTTAGGACACGACTGGGGTGGAAGTATAGTTCCTATAGCTGTTTACAGGGAGCCCGATATGTTTTCTAGGATGATTATAGCCGATGCTCCTTTGGGAAGGGAGCTTCGTCCTCTAAATTCGTGGTATATATGGATGATAAACAATCTTAGTCCCTGGATTGACCGTCAACTGAAACGAAGAGACCTCTTTCCCCATAGCATTATACGTTTCTGGACATGGGTGGAGAATCAACATGCCTTTACAGAAGAGGATATGAACCACTATACAGAGACTTATTTCCAGGAGGGAACCCTTGAGGCCTGGCTTTCGCTGTACAGGAGCGTATGGCATGGCCCATCGGGAAAGGCTTATGAGACCTCTGGAGAGGTTGTTTTCAGTCACCCTCCTGTAAGTGTTTCCTGGTCTGCTCCTATAAAACCAGATATAAAGATACCCACGCTCCTTATTTGGGGGGAAGAGGATCCCGCTCTCCCTGTTCAGCTTGCATATCGCTTAAAGCGTGTCTGGCCCGAGATGGAGCTATTTGTTCTTCCAGACTGTGGTCACTTTCCTCATGAAGAGAAGCCTGAGGAGTTCAATAGGCGTCTGTTTGACTTTCTTTCTCCTCTGCTTTCTTAGGTGATCTTTAAGTGGTAAGATGGAGGAGGTGTTTTGATCTCCAAGGTTTTAAGCAGTGCTGTTTTTGGTATTGATGCTTATCTTGTAGAGGTTGAGGTTGACATTGCTTCAGGTTTTCCGCAGTTCTCTACCGTTGGGCTTCCTGAGGGCGCTGTAAGGGAGAGCAAGGAAAGGGTAAAGGCTGCTATAAAGAACTGTGGTTATAATTTCCCACTAAAAAGAATAACCGTAAATCTAGCCCCGGCGGATAGAAGAAAAGAGGGCACGATTTAGACTAAATCCATCATGTTGCAATCTAGGTTAGAGATAATGTAAATAAAAGGCAGTAGATGGGAAGACAAATTTCTCATCTTATTGATGAAAACGGTGTCGTCTACTGCCTGTTTTAACCCCCCGACGCGTTTTCGCTCGATTTTTTGTGAATACGCTCTTTCCCAAGGGGTTACTTCAAAAGCTTGGTCAGCCAAACCACCCCCTTTTGATTTAGTAATATACCCTCGAGTTTGAAAAATGGGAAAGGTGTTTTTGCCCCATAAGCCTTATTTGACTAAATCAGTTTATTGACATAGATACCATTTAGCTGGATCATCCCACAGTATGGTATTTTGCTGTATTGGAATACTGTTATAAGGTAGTTCATGCATCATAACTTACAAAAACAGTAACTCTGCCAACTATCCTTAACTCTTCTGATTCAATTTTTTCCAAGGGGATGGTCTGTGCTTTATAAGAAGGATTATCTGCCTTTAAGATAATGTTTGGATAATCAATAAAAACTCTTTTAACAGTTACACCAATATAGGGAATTTCAAGAACATAAATTTTCCCATCTACAATTCTTTTCTGGTTTGGATCAACAACCACGATAGAGCCATCAGGGATAGTTGGTTCCATGCTGTCTCCTACAACTTTTACTCCGAAAGAACGGTTTGTTAGTTTTGAAACAGGCACCGGAACCCAATCTATTGGCTCTAGAGAAGTATGGTTTCTCTCAGCATTTCCAGCATCAACTTCGTGATAGACAGGGATAAGAACTAAGTCGTTTTTATCATATTGGGATAAGTCTTGCCCTGGATACCAAACCCCTCGGATTCTTAATGGGATTAGCTTAAGCCCTTCATCTTTTAGGGGTTTTGCTTCAGGTTTTCCCTCTTCAAGGAACATCTCCCCCTCTCCCTCACGTAGCCACCTAGGGTTTACGTTAAAGGTTTGCTCGATGAGTTTGAGGAGACGTTCGGTGGGGTGTACTTTTCCTTTTTCTATTTCTGAATAATAACTCTGACTAAATCCAATTGCTTGGGCAAATTTCTTCTGTGATAGTCGAAGTCGAACTCTAAGTAGTTTCAATCTATCGGTAAACGATTCTTTTTCGTTCAACAGTGAAAACCTCTTGACAAATAAATGGACAACATATATAATTCGATATACGATATTAATTATCGTTTAACGATTATGAATAAAGCAGTTAGATTTATCCTCAACAATTTGAATCATAGCATTTACTCTCTTAGAAAACTCACAGGACTTTCTCCAGCAACCATATGGAACTACCTCTCAGGCAATTTGGTAAAGCCGAACCCCGAACACCTAGAGAAAATCGCCCATGCACTTGGAATATCCCCTGAAGAGCTTCTTCGACTTACCCGTCTGTCGGATGACGAAATCACACCTGAAATTCTGCACAAGGTTATCCTCAATCAATCTCAGAGGAATAGGGAAAAAATACAGTCTTCTCCCTGAATTATGACAATAACCAAAAAGGGGAGGGTTTGCAAGTGGAAACTGCAAAAAAGGAATTAGGGGAAGAGAAAGAGGAAACCCTAAAGCTTTTAACACCTGAAGCACTAGAGCTTATTGCAGAGCTTTGCATTAAGTATCTGCATGTTGCTGAGGTAGAAAAGGATGTGGAAGCTTAAAGAAGCTCTCTTAACAGTACTTTTTACCCTTTCCCTTTGTCTTGCAGGGGCAGACTCACCTGTTTGGGAAGTGTTTATTCTCACAAAGGTTTTAGCCTTAGGGATTGTGGCAGGAGGTGTGTGGGTATGGATGAAGAGGTAAGGGCTGCAATAAGAAGGGGGTATTTTAAGTGCACAAGGACCCGTGGGGATATTGGGGTTATGAGGTGTATTGAGTTTCAACAGGAAGGTATCTGTTTATGCCCCCTTGGGATTAAAATAGTAAAGCAAAGGGAGCTTATAAGGGAAAGATTTGATTTTGCATTTGATAAGAAAAAGAAAAGAACACCTAAAGATGCAAAAGTTGTTAAGATAGACCCAAG
>BEIN01000029.1 GCA_002898375.1 bacterium HR37
GTGTTTCCTGGTGTTTCCTGTGAGCCTGAGTTTGCAACATATGCCTTTAGCCCGTCTGGTGAAATTGCAATGAAGGTAGGGCCTGAACCAACAGGAAGAATGGCTACAACTTCGTTTGTTATCAGATCTATTACCGATACCGAGCTATTAATGCTATCAGCTACATAAGCCTTGGAGCCATCAGGTGTTATTGCAATTGATTGGGTACTGGAATCAAAAGGAAGAAATACGGAGCGTAGAGAACCTGGAAAAACTATTGGAGCAACTATTGGCAGTGGATTTGAAACTATGCCAAGTGTTATAAGCAGAGAGGAGGAGCCACACGAGATAGCAATTAAGTAGAGAAGCAAGAGTTTTATTCTTGAAGATGTGGAGAGCTTTGGACATGCACCCATTTTGGTTTAAGCCAAAGTGTTATTAAGAAATGCACTTCTCACATACTACCCCAAAAGAATTTAGACGAAAAGTTTACTTGATTTGCCCCCTTTTGACTTCTCTACGCTAGAGAGTAACATTTTAAGATGTACACAGGAAGTTATAGGAAATAGGTGGGATGCGTTTTAAAGTTTTTTCTGTGGCCCTTTTTGCACAATTTTTATGTACTTCTCTTCTATATGCTCAACTCCAAAGAAGTGACTCTGTGGTTATAATGGCTATGGAGGAAGAGCTAATACGTTCCTGGAAAAATCTAAGAATGGAGGGTTATGAACCTCCCTATTTTATAAGTTATCAGATTAAGGACAATACTTCTTACACAATAAGAGGGAAATTCGGTGCCATCTTATCGTCGGATAAAAACCGTACAAGACGGTTGTTTGTAGATGTTAGGGTAGGAAGCTATGAGTTTGATAACTCTATAAAGGGAAAATCGGGTGGGAAGGTTCCCTTTTATGAAGCCTCTTATGTTCCTTTGGATAATGACCCTGATGCTATAAGAACGGTTCTATGGCAGGTAACAGACTATACATATAAACAGGCACTTATTCAGTACTTCAATAAGAAAGCGGGCTATGTTGAGAGGGTTAAAGATGAGCTTCTTCCAAGCTTTTCACGTGAGGTTCCTCATGTTTACTATGGTCCTGAGATAAAGTTGGTTTTCGATACAGATGAATGGGAGGAAAGGGTGAGGGTTTTATCTGCACTGTATAAAAACTACGGGAAGATTATAGATGGGGGCGTATCCATTACTGCTCAAAAGGAGACCACTTATTTTGTAAACACTGAGGGAACACGTTATGTAGGGGATGAGATTCTTTATTCAATAGATATAAATGTTACAACAAGAGCTGATGATGGAAGTTTTATTAGAAACTACAAAAATCTTTACTATACATCTGCTAAAGATATTCCCTCTGTTAAGGAGCTGGAGACGACAATAAAGGATACTATTGAGGAAACCCTAAGGATAAGAGAGGCGGAGGTTATATCTCCCATAAGCGTTCCTGCCATCCTTGAGCCGGAGGCTGCGGGGATAATGTTTCATGAGGCTGTGGGTCACAGGCTTGAAGGGGAAAGGCAGATTGACGATACAGAAGGGCATACCTTTAAAGAAAGGGTGGGGGAAAAAGTAATTCCTGACTTTCTCTCTATAGTAGATGATCCAACTATAAGGAGTTTTAACGGTATCAACCTTATAGGGTACTACTTATTTGATGACCAGGGAATTCCGGGACGCAGGGTTATCTTGGTTGAAAGGGGGATTCTAAAGGGTTTTCTTCTTTCAAGAACCCCGGTTAAGGGGTTTTTAAAGTCGAATGGACACGCTAGAGCCTCCTATGGAAGAGCTCCAATGGCAAGAATGGGGAACCTTATTATAAAGTCTTATAAGGAATATCCCAGAAGGGAACTTAAGAAGCTTTTATTACTGGAGGTAAGGCGTCAGAATAAGCCCTTTGGACTTATAATAAAGAAGATGATAGGGGGTGAGACCAATACTTCTTCATACGATTTTCAAGCATTTAAGGCAACACCTCTTGTTGTGTACAAGGTGGATCCAAAAACTGGAGAGGAGAATCTGGTAAGGGGCGTTGAGATTGTTGGTACACCCATTGTCTCTATAAACAAGATTATTGCTACAGGAAATGACTATGCTGTTTTTAACGGCTTCTGTGGGGCTGAATCCGGTTATGTCCCCGTCTCCACCGTTGCTCCAAGCGTACTAGTTTCCGAGATAGAGCTCCAGCGTGTATCTGATCAGAAGGAGAAACCTCCAATTCTGCCTCCTCCTTTCATCAAAAAACACGCGGATTAACAAATTGCTGAGCTTATTAAAGTAAATACAAAAGGATTAGTGTGCACTTACTGCCCTTCCTTTTACCCAGTTGCGAAGCCATGATATTCTTTCAGCCATTGTTAAAGAAAGGGGTAAAGTGGATGAAATCTCATTGAGAAGTATGTCAGTAGAGAGTTCCTGATTAAGATAGAAGGCAGTGTAGAGGCCTGAGACCACAACCTGCTCAATTTCAGCACCACTAAACCCTTCGGTTTTCTCAGCAAGAACTGGAATATCAAAGTTTTTGGGGTCTTTCCCTCTTTTCCTAAGTTGTATCTCGAATATGGCCCTTCTAGCTTCTGCGTTTGGAAGATCCAGAAAGAATACCTCATCGAATCTGCCTTTTCTTAAAAACTCAGGTGGAAGTTTTGTTACATCGTTTGCGGTAGCCACTATGAAGACATCTCCTTTTCTCTCCTGAAGCCAGGAGAGAAAAGTTCCAAATATCCTTGTGGAAACTCCTCCGTCCTCTGTTCCTTGAGATGTTGCAAATGCCTTCTCTATTTCATCGATCCACAGAATAACTGGGGACAGTTTTTCTGCAGTCTTTATGGCTCGCTTAAAGTTCTTTTCGCTCTCCCCTATGTATTTGTTGTAAAGATTGGATGGATCTAGTTTCAGTAATGGTAACCCCCACTCAGTTGCTACGGCTTTTGCACAAAGGCTTTTCCCGCATCCTGGAACCCCAATTAAAAGTATCCCTTTAGGGAAAGAAAGCCCAAATTTCTTTGCCCTATCCGGTTCAAGAACAAACATACGACGCTTGTTAAGCCATGACTTAAGCCCTTCGAGATCTGCTATATCATCCCATGTTTCTTCCAGTGGGTAGTATTCAAGAAGTCCTTCCCGTTCGACAATCTCTTTCTTTGCCTCTACAATGCATCTTATATCTTTAGAAGATAGCCTTCCATCCTCTACCATAATCTTGGTTAGTATCTTTTCTGCTTCCATTAAGGTAAGTCCTTTAAGATTCAGAAGAAGCCTGTTGATGTCCTTGAGATCCAGTTCGACCTTTACATCTATCTTTTCTTTCAGGTCACGTACTATGCGATTTAGAAGTTTCCTATACTCTTCCATATTCGGTTCGGGTAGTTTGATCTTTGCGCTTATGGGTTTTAAATCATCCGGTATATCTATGTCATAACCTGTAATAACCACTATCCCCTTGTTTGTGGAAAACTGGGTAGCAGCTTCTTTTAGCTTTAAGGTAATCAAATTGTCCGAAAGGTAGTTTCCAAATCCTCTAAAGTAATATACTGCTGGGAACTTTGAGATCTCTATGTGGGAAAGTGCAACTGATGGATCGGTGGATTTATAAACAGCTCCCTTGACATCGTTGCGTCTAAGTCCTTTAGTGGGTGTCCAGGAGAAAAAGGGAATCTGTAGGTGATCTGCTAGGTGTTTAAGCAGCACCTCTGCTCTTTCCTCTTCATCTGTATCCAGGAATATAATGCAATAGCGTGATTTTATAAGTATCTCAATATCCTTTAGGGGATCCCTATTCATTGTGTCTTTGAGATAAAAATACTTCTATAAGGTTGGTATTGCAAGGGGTTGGTGTTTTTAGTCATGAATAAGGTGGTTCTGGATTCTTTTGCATTATAATTATAAAACGCATTTAAGATGCTCAGTGTTTTTTACCTTACAAAAGATATGGAAGAAAGAAGCTTTCTCTTACATTTTCTCTGCAGAGAGAATATGCTTTCTTTCTTCTTTGGAATAGCTCTTTTCCCTCAATCAAATAGCTCTGTTCGATTTAACAAAGGGTCTTTTTATTTTTCTGAGTATGTGGTCGGTTTGCCCAAAAATTACAGATTCAAGAGGTATATGCATGGAAAGCTCAGATAAAAAAAAGATTCTTCTCATCGAAGATGAAGTTTTAACTGCAAGAAACGTAAAGAACACACTGGAAAAAGTGGGGTATAGTGTCTCAGTTATATCCGGTTCCAAGGTTAAGGATATACTGGGTCGTGTAAGTAAAATCTGTCCGCATCTGGTAGTTATGGATGTGGTAATTGGCAAAAAACACGATGGCATAGAAATTGCCAAGAAAATACGTTCTGAGCTTGGAGTCCCTATAGTTTATCTTACCTCTTATACTGATAGAGCGATGCTAGAGAGGGTAAAGGTAACCGAGCCGTATGGATATATAATCAAGCCCTTTGAGATGGTTGAGTTGTTATCAACCATTGAGATAGCCCTTTACAAGTGTGAGATGGAGAGAAGGTTAAAGGAAACAAAGAAACGTCTTATAAAAACTCTTGAAAGTATAGGAGATGGTGTAATTATAGTTGATAACAAGGGAACAGTGACTTTTTTAAACAATGTGGCTGAGGTACTAACCGGGTGGAAAAGGGAGAGTGCCTTGGGCAGGAATGTTAAGCATATAATTGATGCTGATTCAAAAAACAAGCCTTTTAGTTTCATGGTCTCTCAAATCAGGGATAACAGCAACGATGTTATTGGTTTCGCTTTTATATTGCAAAATACAGGTGGTCTAAGGGAAAGTAGTTTTTCTAATACAATTGGGTTTTCCGCTGGCGAGAAACAGGAAACAATAAAAGTTCTGCTTATAACTCCTTCTACTTTTGTAAGGGAGGGTGTATGCAAATTGCTTGAATATGAAGAAGGTATAGAGTTAGTAGCTTATGCTTTGGAAACTAAATTTATGGTTCCTCTTATAGAAGAAAAGCGCCCTGATGTGGTTATTGTAGATACTGCCTTAGGCAACCCAGAGATTACAGGGATCCTTGAGCTTGTAATGGAGAGATATGGAGACACAAAAGTAGTTGTGTTGCTTCATTCACCGGATGATAGGTTTATAGTGGATGCGATTTCTCTTGGGGTTAAGGGTTTTATTCTGGATACATCAAATCGAGAGCAGTTTATAGGAGCGTTAAGGGCTGCATATAAGGGTGAGATATGGCTGGAGTTTGGGCTGATGACAAGAATAATAAACAGGTTTATACCCTTTAGCCGGATCCGTCACGGGGAGTTGGTTAACAGGCTTACAAGAAGAGAAAAAGAGATTGTTAAGCTTGTTGTTGATGGATATACAAACAAGCAGATTTCCCGGGAGCTATATATAAGCCAAAATACGGTAAAGACACATCTGGTTAATATATTTAAGAAACTCGGGGTGACAAGCAGGTTGCAGCTTGCGAGATTGCCTTACATAAAGTATTTGTAGTTAACCAGGGTAAAAGGCTATAATGAGTGTGAACATGTCTGTAAATACACCCATGATTAGGCAGTATCTTAAAATAAAAAAGCGGTATCCAGACGCTATATTGTTTTTCCGTCTGGGTGATTTTTATGAGATGTTCTTTGAGGATGCACACATAGCTTCAAAGATTCTAGGGATCACACTTACCTCCAGGAATAAATCTGAAAAAGGCAGGATTCCCATGTGCGGGGTTCCTTATCACAGTTCAGAGCACTATGTGTCCAAGCTTCTTAAGCACGGGTACAAAGTAGCAATATGTGAGCAGGTAGAGGACCCAAAACTTGCAAAGGGAATAGTTGAGAGGAGGGTTGTAAAGGTACTAACCCCTGGTGTGATACTTGATGTTGAAAAACTGGATTCAAAGTCTAATAACTTTTTGGCTGGCTTATTCTGGTGGAAAGGGTCTTTTGGATTGGCCTATACGGATATATCAACCGGTGAATTTAAAACAACGTCTTTTTCTTCTGTTGAGGATCTAAAGGATGAGTTGTCAAATCTGGAACCAAAAGAAATTCTAATTCCAAAAACCCTTCCGGAAAAGGATAACCTCGTTTCCTTCTTTGCAGGTTCTTGGAATCCACTGGTAACCGTTCTTGAAGGATGGATCTGGGACGTTGAAAGGGCAGGAGAACTTTTAAAAGAATGCCTAGGGCTACACACACTTGATGCTCTGGGGCTTGGAGAACATCCGGAATCTATAGTTGCCTGCGGAAGTGTGATTTACTACTTAAAAGAAACCCAGCTGGGAAATATACCGGTGCTTGATATTCCTCTCTACTACAAGAGGAGCCAGTATATGCTAATTGATGAATTCACAAAGCGGAATCTTGAACTCTTCGGTTCTATCCGTGGTAGCTTAAAAAGGGAATCTCTCCTTGGCGTTCTTGATGAAACCCTTACCCCTATGGGGGGTAGACTTCTTAAACACTGGATTGCATATCCTCTTTTAGATATGGATGCGATAAACGAAAGGCTAGAGAGTGTAGAGGAATTAAGAAATAGGGCAGATTTAAGAAAAAGATTAAGGGATAGATTAAAGGAAATAGGGGATATAGAAAGGTTAATTGGAAGAATATCAACAACTTCTGTAAAACCCCGGGACCTTGGAACGCTTAGATATTCTCTGGATTTTATACGTGAGTTGAAACAACTCCTAGAGGATAGTGGTTCCAAGCTACTGATTAGGATCCAACAGGAAATGGATAACCTTAGAGATATTAAAGACCTTCTCGATAGTGCTTTATCTGATGAGCTTCCCCTCTCTATTCGTGATGGAGGGGTGATAAGAGAGGGTTTTAACAGGGAACTAGATGAGCTTAGGGCTGTAAAACAGAGTGGGCGAAGGTGGATAGTAGAGCTTGAAGCTCGAGAAAGGAGGTCTACCGGAATAGGTTCTCTTAAGGTTGGTTACAACCAGGTTTTTGGTTACTATATTGAGGTTACCAAGCTAAATCTTCACCTTGTTCCATCCACCTACATTAGAAAACAGACCCTGGCAAATGCTGAAAGATTTATAACTCCTGAGCTGAAGGAGTACGAGGAAAGGATAGTTAATGCTCATGCAAGAATCATTGAACTGGAATCAGAACTTTTTGAGGATATCCGAAAAAGGGTTGCCACAGAGTACGATAGAATAAGAAAAACAGCGCATGCTGTTGCACAGCTAGACGTTTTGTCTTCTTTTTCTGAGGTTGCAAGTAGGTATAACTATTCCAGACCAGAGATTAAAGCTTCCGGAATATTGGAGATAAAGGCAGGACGTCATCCTGTTGTGGAGAGAATGGATTTAGAGGAGGGATTTGTTCCAAATGATGTCAAATTGGATAGAGAGGAAAACCAGGTCCTTATAATTACAGGGCCTAATATGGCTGGAAAGTCAACTCTTATACGTCAGGTTGCACTTATAGTTCTTATGGCCCAGATCGGGAGTTTTGTGCCTGCAGATTATGCTAAAGTGGGTATTGTAGATAGGATTTTTACTAGAGTTGGGGCTTCTGATAATTTGGCTAGGGGGCAATCGACTTTTATGGTTGAGATGATTGAGACAGCCTATATACTCAGGCATGCTACCAGGGATAGCCTGGTTATTCTGGATGAGATAGGAAGGGGTACCAGTACCTTTGATGGTATAAGTATAGCTTGGGCTGTTGCTGAATTCCTACATGATCTTGGATGTAAAACTCTTTTTGCCACCCACTTTCATGAGCTTTCACAGCTTGCTGTATCAAAAAGGAGGGTTAAGAACTACAATGTGTTTGTAAAGGAAGATGGTGATAAGATTGTGTTTGCAAGAAAGCTTGTTCCAGGGGCAGTAAGTCACAGTTACGGAATTCAGGTTGCAAGGCTTGCAGGTGTTCCAGAGAGGGTTCTTAAAACAGCAAATAGGATTCTTATGAGTCTTGAGAGAAACCACTCTCGTACCGGTGGTAGAGCGGTTGGTAGCACTCAGCTTTCCCTTTTCGAGCGGTTTGATAAGAACTTTCCAGATAATACCCTTATTGAGGTACTAAAAGAGATCAAAAACATAGAGCCCCTTACAATAAGCCCTCTGGAAGCGCTTTCAAGGCTTATAGAGATTAAAAGGAGACTTGAAGACCTTAAATTCTAATGGATAGAAGGGCTGCCGGGCTAAAAGGTGAGGAGATTGCTGCAGGTTTTCTTAAGAAAGAGGGATACAGAATACTGGAAAGAAACTTTAGGTGTAAGCATGGGGAAATTGATTTAATAGCTGAGAAGGAAGGGGTTATATGTTTTATAGAGGTTAAGGCTCGCTCTACATACAGGTTTGGGTTTCCTGAGGAGGCTATAACATCATACAAAAGAAAAAGAATCTGGGCGGTTGCGCTTTTTTATTTGCAGAAAAATAAAATTAAGTCAAGGGATCTGCGTTTCGATATAGTTTCTGTAGACCTTAAAACCCATAAAGCAAGACTTATACAGAATGCCTTTGAGGTGGACTTTTAACTCCCTATCTTGACACGCCTAAAATTGTGAATATTTTATAAATTAGCACTCGGTGTATAAGAGTGCTAATTCTTTTTAACCCCATTATAAGGAGGTACCCCATGAACATAAGACCACTTCACGATAAGATCCTTGTTAAAAGAATAGATGCCCCTCAAATGACAAAAGGTGGAATTATAATCCCTGATACGGCCAAAGAAAAATCACAGGAGGGAGAGGTTATTGCTGTTGGTAATGGGAGGATCCTTGAGGATGGAAAGGTAATCCCCTTGGAGGTAAAGAAGGGGGATAGAATAATCTTTAGTAAGTATGGTGGAACCGAGATCAAACTAAATGGGGAAGAGTATGTGATCCTTGATGAAAGTGATGTTTTAGCCATTGTGGAACCTTAAAAATTTTAAATTAAGGAGGTAGGTAAAAATGGCAGCAAAACAAATTGCCTTGGGCTATACAGCAAGGGATTCTGTTTTAAGGGGTGTAAACATCCTTGCCAATGCTGTTAAGGCGACATTAGGTCCTAGGGGTAGGAATGTTTTAATAGAGAAGACGTTTGGTGCTCCTGTGGTTACCAAGGATGGGGTT
>BEIN01000030.1 GCA_002898375.1 bacterium HR37
CTATGCAGACTTAAACTCCCGGGTACAGGAGATGTTTAACCGTCTTGGATTTCAGGGCTCATCCACATCAAGTGGCATATATGAAACTCAAAGCAGAGGTTATGTAACAGGTGGAGGAATATCGGTTAGAACCCCATATGATATAATTCAACCCTTCTCTGTATCCCCACCAAGCATACGTGCAGGATGCAGTGGAATAGACGTTTTCCTGGGTGCATTCTCTTACATAAACCTTGAACAGCTTATAGATAAACTGAGAATGATTGGAACTTCTGCCCTTTCATACGGATTTATGATGGCAATAGAAACCCTTTGTCCTCAGTGCTATAACGTAATGAAGTGGCTAGAAGATGCAAGCAGGATGGCAAATCAGATGGCAATGGATACATGTAGAGCAGGAGAGATGATTGCAGGGGGTGTTTTTGGTCTAGGGGGTGCAATAAAAACAGGACAGTGGGGAAGATGTGCAGGGATTGGAAGTGCAACAGGTAGTTTTAGTGATTTTATAGAGGCATGGCGAGGATGTGCAGAAGACCTTACAAGTGGAGCGGTTGCTGCAACAGGAGATGACCGTGAACGTGCAACCCCTCAGGGAAACCTTGTATGGAAGGGACTTAAAAAACTAAACCTTCCTGATGAGGTAAGAGAACAGGTTATGTCAACACTTGGAACAATAATTGTTGGAACTCAAAATGACATAAACAAGGTGGTTTATAAAGCACCAACTCTTACGGCATCAGACCTTGTAAATGGAGGGCAGGTAAAAGTGTATAGGTGCGATAACCTTCAGAATTGTCTTAACCCTTCTGAGGTTACAACAAACCTTACGGGACTTAAAGACCAGGTAAAGCAGAGACTAAATGAAGCATTTAATAACATCCTTTCAAGAACCATACCTTCATCGCAAACACAGCAGTTTATAGAGGCAATGCCTGCACCTGTATGGAAGTTCCTAAATGTTGCCTCATCTTATCCTACCCCCTTAGGACGAAGCTATATAGAACAGCAATCTGAAGCCCTTGCAGTGCTTGCCGCTTCCTACTGGTTTGATATGGGTCTTAGGTACACTCTACAGTCTCTATACCAGGTAGGGTTAGAGGGAAAGGAATCACAGGAGTTGATTAATACGTTTTATAACGGAACACAGGAATTTTACAAGCAGGTTTATAAGGAACTTCAGAAAGCAGGTGCAAAGCTTAAGAATTTTGACACCGTTCTTCAAACACTTGATTTCCTTGAGAAAAGAACCACAGAAGGGTTAGAATCCAAGGGAATACTTGCACAGTATAACTTTGCAAAGGATGTGAGGGTAGAGATGAAATGAAAATGCTCTAAGGGAAGGTAGGTAGATACAAGAGGTTTTTAAAAGTTGCACTATTTGCTACAAGGCAAGCACTTCCAATGTATTCACATAATAGGTAGAACCAGCTTTTTGAATCAACTTAGCTTGTAAAAATTATGGAATCTTCGTGCAACCTTTCCAGCTTTTATAAGAAAAAAGTTGCCTAATACAAGCAGTAGCACTAAACAAAAGGAATGCCAACAGGCTCTGATCTCTCCGCCCTCCTATAAGAAATCTATAGCTATCTTCTCCTCTCAACAGAACCTGTTGGCTAGATCAAGTTTCAATTCCCTATGGGAATTAGAGTTATTCCTGCAACCCAAAGGCGTAGCACCGACGGACACAGTGTCTGAATTTTATATTATCCCCAAACCTTTTATAACAGAGATTATTGTCTCAAAAAAACAATCTCTTTCAACAAATACTACCCCATTTTGAAATCGTATAGACCATATAAGCCAATATCCTATATCCTATTTCAACTCTTTATATCTCACTAGCCTAAGGGATGACTTTTTCCAAGCTTAAAGAACTCCTAAATATCCCTAATAGAATCCATCAAGAAAGAAGGCTTCTTACATATCTTTATAACGGAGCAATTCTATCTGATAGATATAGTGTTAGTGAGAACCTTACAGTTGTTATCTTCGTTCATCTCTACAATAACTCCATCACCATCAGCACAAGCCCCTAAATAGTATCTTCCACGCGGTATATTTAAAGGAACTTTTAACTTATTTATCCTAATAGACCTAGCTCCTGGATTCAACTTTGGTATAACTCTACTACCAATCAATACATCTCCTGCAGGATCTATAGTAGAATCTAAAGAAAGGAAGAACTTAGTTCTAGAAGACTCCGCAACTGCTTCACCTATATTTTGTGTAATATCCCCGATAAAGAAACTACTTCCTCTTTTGATACTAAGTTTTTTTAAAAACCTTGGGGCACCAATTATATCTACAACTAAATCAGGAAGATCTCCTCTATTAGTACAAACAGAAGGTGTATTAATAGGCTCGTTTACATCAAAAACAATAGTAGCTTGGTTGCATACAGACTCAACATCTTCACTTTCCTTCGGAAACACCACAAAACTAACACTTCCATCACCCTCTGGAGGAATACGATTTGGAGGTAGGAAACCCGCTAGTGGATCATCAGGCAATTCACCTGTTTGAGGATCAAGGGAGCTAAAACGCCAAGTAGCTAATCCAGTAGCCATATTTACCTCAGCTTCTATTTTTACCAATAGATTCTTATCAGGTCTAAGATCAACTACTTTGGTAAAACTAGACGAACCAGGAGGTGGTATAATTATATAACGACCAAAGGCAATAGGTCCAAGAGCAAAGGTAGAAATATCCATATTTTGTAGGTCAAGCTGGTCGGTTATTATAACCTCTTGAGCTGGGGCGGTAGCACTCTCTATGTTCTCAAAAAATACAGTATAGCGAAGAGGCTCCCCAATACCTAAGACTGATGATGTTACCTTATTGTTAGGATCCATAGCACCCACAATCTGTACTCTCCTGTGTTTTTTTTCAAGGATGAGAAAGGGATTAACGGGAAAAAGAGTTGAATTTCGCAATAAAGGCTCAGGTGGAGTCACCCTTCCATCAAGAGTTGCTACCCCATCAAATGGATGGTTATCTACAGATTGGAGTCCCAAACCATTTGGGTCAAATAACCATTTCGTATCTCTTCCATACCTGTTTAGTTGTTCCGTCAACCATTGAATCCCCCAGGTATGTTCTTGTTCATCATTCTGGTCTTCTTTAGTTTCTAAGAGAAGATCGTAATCTGCAAGTTTCCACACTGGCGTAGCATCAAATATGCTAAATGTGCGAAAGCTTATAGACAAATTAGCTTCCTCTTGAAAGTTAGGAGGCGTACGGCCACTGTCCGCGCTTGCTGGATTAAAAATTAAGGCTAGATCTGCCTGACCGTGAAATTCCTTTGCGATTTGCTCATTAACTGAATTACCAAAACTTTCCCCTATCATAGTAGTTTTACTCAGATCGAAATAACCGTCGAGTTGATAAGATGCTAATTGAATGCTAGCTAATGTTGCTGCAAAGTTTATGTTGTTCTTAACACTCCAAGGATTATTCGCAAAAGGAATGATAAAAGGTCCAAATCTGTGATCTGTAGCCAGCGGAGTCCAATCAACAAGAAACACATTAGCTGTTGGATCAAGTTCCTTAATCTTTTCTGCTAATTTACGAAATCTATCATTTGGATCCGTATCGTTCCTGCCACCAAGACCATGGGTTATTACATAGACCCTTGTGGGATTGACTACCAGATCTCCTACTGGTATTACTTCAACATCTTGAACATCAGATGTCTCACTTGAAATAGAAGGTTTTGTCCAATCACGATTTATTGTCTTTAAATTCTTTATGTCCAAAGATTGGATAGAACTCGACTCTAATGATCCACCACCAATCAATATAACCATGTAGTATAACAATTCATCCAAGTGAACAGGCTCCACCGTAGAATAATTAACATTATCCTGTACAAACTGCATAAGATCACTCCACCGATCTCCTAGAACTGAGCGGGCACTTGTAATAATATCCTCCCACTGCTCTTGAGTATAGCCAGGTAGAGGAGAAAGTTCTTCCCAGAGAATTGGTGCATTTCCTTGATTAAGTAATTCCATGTTAATATCAACATTTCCTGGTGCATTCGGAGCATCAATAAAAATCGGAACGGTAACAGTAGCGCCAGCTCTTAATGTAGAAACACCTCCCCCACCTCCTCCAGCTAACAAGTGAAGCACATTGCTTGCAAGACCATTGGGATGAAGACGAATAGGTAAGTTTTGCCCAGTGGAAATACGAATAACAGGAGCTTCAACATCGGTGTTACCAGAGTTACCATAAGCTATTAGGATACGCTGAGTTCTACCTAGCCTCATAACATCTCTACTAAGTATATCTATCCAGACTTCTCCAGTATGCCCCTCTTTTATAGTAAAACTACCCGGAAGCAGTGTATATGTATCATCAGGATTGAACACGTAAACATCGTAGACACCAGGTTCCTTTCCTGTAAGATCAAAGCTGGCTGAAAGAAAAGTAAAACCACTAGTTGTTTGCACATTAGCCTGCTGTGCTGGTATATCTCCACCAGGACCTCTAAGTAGGGCTGTAGCTCCCTGCTGAATATTACAACAGGTTATAGCAATGGTAACTGTACCACTATTACCTCCTGAAGATGGGGTTATTTGGGTAATACGAGGCCAGTTACTGCATCGGCCTATACCTACACAACCAGTAAAACAGTCACTGTCCACACAGTCTACTAAACCATCACCATCATCGTCTTGGTTGTTCTCACAATTCTCACCTCCACACTCTGGTGTTCCCCTGCAATCTGAATCATCACAGTCAACAAGACCATCTTGGTCATCATCTCTACCGTTACCGCATTGTTCAGATGCTATACCACCACGAAAGATAAAAACAACATCATCATAATCTCGATCCCCACCACCATACAAATCCTCAAAACCCACCACTGCTACTCCAGGCTCTAACCACTCAACAGCTGCATGGGGTATACCATCAGGATTACGGTCACCGGGACCCATCTTGAAAGTCCAACCTGTATCCCGGACCACAATACCAAATACAAGCTCAACCCCAGGATCAAATACACCTAAGTCAATTACCTGACCAACATCTCGGTTCGTAGCTAAAAAACGAGGAGGACCAGGTTCAAAGAGCCATAATTCACTTGTATAAAAAGCAACACCCGAAGGAGCTACTTCCACCTGCACAGGAGCCCCAGTGGAAAATAACTGTCCACCTATGATACGGTTATCTGTTTGAGCCAATACAAACCCATCTATCCCCACAGATAATAAAAGCACAAAAGAAAATAAAAAACTTTTTTTAATTAGCTTAGTAAACATTATAAACATTATAATAATATTAAGCCTGTTTTTTATTGTGATGGGGTATTACTTATGAGTGAAAAACTATATCCATAAGTAATACCCCATAATAGCTAAAACCTAAGGTAAAGGCCCATAAACCGCAATATTATTCATCTCATTCACCTCTTCTATTTGATCCTGAGGATCAACAACCGCTATTATATACCTACCACTAACTGGCACACGACTAACTAAAACTACCCTTATATCCCTGTACCCACCAGGAGCTATAGGCCCCCTTGTTATCCTCCTACCTATAAGCCTTGTACAACTTACCCCATCATCAGATACACAAAAGTTCACACTAACCCTAGAACTAAAAGGCACACCCACTACACCTTCATTACTGACCCTCAATACTCCTCGAATTATAGAAACCGATCTTATACTCCTTATATTAAAATCTAACCACTCAGCCGTTAAATCAGGCAAATTAGCCATAACATTAAATGTAGCTACACACTCCTTATCCCCATCCATAACAACAGATGTTGTCTCATCCATACCTTCACAATCTCCACTCCAACCTGCAAAAACAGAGCCTGAATCAGGAATTGCTGTAAGGATAACTTCAGCACCTTCTTCAAAATCAGCACTACATGTACTGCCACAGTCTATACCTTCAGGGTCGCTTGTAACAGTACCACTACCAGAACCTGCTTTGGTAACTGTAAGAGTATTAAAACCAACAGAAACCGACCCCTCAAATGCCCCAGCATCACAAGCACTACCCTGTGGCCTGGGCTCTCCACGCTGGTCGGTGGTAACAGAGTTTCCATCCAAATCAGTGCAGTCACTCACCGCATCAATGGCTACGCTACCCGCCCCAAGAGCGTGGGTCTGGGTGAGTCCACCATAATTGTCAAGAGGCTGTAGGTTGAGCTGGGAAGGTGTGACCTGAGTAAAGCCCGTGCAGGTGCCGTCGGTGTCAAAGTTCACACCCGAGGCGTTCAGGGTGCCAGAATGAATAACACAGTTGCCATCTCCTCCCGTATTGTTAGCTACAATGGAGTTCTTGATGTTGAAGGTGCCTGAGTTGTTATCAATCCCTCCTGCTACATTTGAGGAGTTACCGGCAATAGTGATAAAGCTAGCGTTGACTACACCATAGTTCGCGATGCCACCTCCCCAAAACGAATTGTTGCCTGAAATAGTGCTGTTGACGATGCTAAGGTTCGATCCGTCAAAAATACTAATACCACCCCCACCAACTACTGAAGTGTTAGCTGAAATTTCGCTATTTTTAATGTAAACAACGCCGTATCCGATGCCTCCGATACAAATGCCACCACCGGCCCCTCTTGAAAGAGATTGGCTCTCAAATCCCGCAAAATTACCAGAAATTATTGAGTTTTCTATTCTAACTTCAGCACCTCCCTCTACGTGGATTCCTCCTCCTCTAAAGGAGGCTTTATTTTCCAAGATGAAGCTGTCAATAACATGAAGCTTACCACCCCCGGAGACCCTAATACCCCCCCCGTCCATTACCAAATCTCCCAACAAACTACTTCTTACACTCGCACATCCGTTTTTTATCGTCAAGCTTTTCAGTGTTACTTCGTTATTACCAAAAATGTCAAAAATACGAAAGTCTTCACCAACAGATGGAGGAACATTCCCCAAGTTGCAACTATAGTCAGTGCTCCGCTGGACAGTAGCCCCGTTTCCCTCAATTGTTATTTGGCTCCTTATGTCAAGATCATCTTCTTGTGCGTCCATCTCGTCGAATGTATTACTGTCTAGAGTAAGAGTGTACGTCTGCCCGGGCTGCAAGACAATAATGAAGCTCTTGGACGGGTCAGTTTGAGCTTGGGCGTTAGCCTCCATTACAGCTGCCCGTAGTGAACAATTGCCGTTGCTGTCAGCACAGTTCCCATCCCCAGGGTTGGCATCCACCGTGTCGTATGTTGTGTTTACGTTGAAAGTATCTGCACTTGCCAAAGCATATCCAATAAACAGAAAAACTATAAACCACAAAGAAACTACTAAAGGCCTAAAGTTAAAAAATTTACCTATAGTATATCCTCCATCCTTCATGGAAATCCTCCTTTAATAAAAATTACTTAGCTGACTTTTTATTAATGGATTTGTTTGAAATCTTGAATGGTAAAGAGAAAGCTTTGAAATCAGCATGCTACTAAGCAGCATACCAATTTCTCCAGATTGTCCTGCTATTTCTATGGCTTGGATTTTATAACTGCCAAAAAAAAAGTCAATATGTTTTTTTCTGATCTGTAATCATTTTATATACTCCTTAGAAGGGAAAGTCTAAAGGAGTTAAAGACCTTTGGTATAAAATACATCTCAAGACTAAGTAGTGCTAAACCTATACCAAATAGACTTAGCTCAAATTTCTAAGAGACCACAAACTTCCTAAGCTCCCTGTACCTCTCTATAAACACCTTCCCAAGAAAAATCCCTATGAAAATAGAAAATATCAAAACCACCATATACCT
>BEIN01000031.1 GCA_002898375.1 bacterium HR37
ATAAGGCTTTTTGAGAGGGATAGGATACTAACGTTTGAGGAGATGGTAAGGTTTTCTAGGGTAGCTGTTGGGCTTGGGGTAAGGAGGATAAAGGTTACAGGTGGGGAGCCTCTTGTTAGGAGGGGTGTAGTGGATTTTATTGCCTCTCTAAGGGGGATAGATGGTCTAGAGGATCTCTCTATTACCACAAATGGGGTGTTTCTTAGTGGGCTTGCAGGGGAGTTAAAGCGCTCTGGGCTTGATGGGGTTAATGTGTCTTTGGATAGTCTGGATCCTGAACGATACAGGGTGATTACAAGGGGAGGGGATTTAGGGAAGGTAATAGAGGGTATAGATAAGGCTTTAGGGGAGGGTCTTAGGGTTAAGATAAATACGGTTATCTTAAGTGGTCTTAGTGATTCTGAGGTTTTTAGGCTTATTGAGTTTGGGAGGGTAAGGGGTATTGAGGTTAGGTTTATAGAGTTTATGCCTCTTTGTGGGGGTGGTTGGAGGAGGGATGCTTTTATTCCTCTTTTGGATATAAGAAGGAGGATAGAGGAGAGGTACAGGTTGTTTCCTCTTAAGAGTGAGGGTGTTGCAAGTCGTTATGGGATTGAAGGGGGAGGGGTTATAGGGTTTATAACCCCTGTATCTGAGCCTTTTTGTTCTGGTTGTTCAAGGCTTAGGCTTACGGCAAGGGGGACACTTAGGCCGTGTTTGTTTTCGTCTCTTGAGGTAGATATCTTTGGGCTCTTAAGGGGTGGTGCTTCAGATGGGGAGATAGAGGAGGTCATAAGGAGGGTGGTTTATATGAAGCCAAGGTGGAACCCTGTTTTAAGCGGGGTTGAGGACCCAAAGAAGGTGTTTATAAGAAACATAGGGGGTTAGTGTAATGGGTGATATAAGGGTTAGGGTAAAGGTATTTGCATCAATAAGGGATGCTTTGGGAGAGGGGGAGTTTGTTCTATCGTTACCTGAGGGCTCAAGTGTTGAGTCTTTGATTAAGTATCTTAAGGCAAAGTATCCTCAGATTGCAGATATCCTTGATTGCTCTTTTATTGCACTTAATGAGGAGTATGCTCTAAGGGAGGCCTCTTTAAGGGGAGGGGATACGCTTGCCATAATACCCCCGGTAAGTGGTGGTTAAGTTAAATAAGCTATTAGGAGATTTAGAGATATGAGCAAAAAAAAGAATAAGCTCCCACAACCACTCCAGAGGTTTATAAAGAGGTATCCTGAGGTATGGGAGTCTTACGAGAGGCTTGGGGAGAAGTGTCATGAGTCTGGCCCTTTGGATGAAAAGACCAGAAGGCTTGTAAAGCTTGGAATAGCAATAGGTGCTCGCCTGGAAGGGGCTGTACACTCCCATACAAAAAGGGCTCTCGAACTGGGTATCTCTAAAGAGGAGATACTGCATGTAGCTCTACTTGCTATTACAACTGTTGGTTTTCCATCAGCTATCGCAGCCCTAACCTGGATAGAGGATACCCTCGGTAAAACCAGGGGAAGGAAGAGGTAGTATGGAGGCTGCCTCCAGCACCGCGTATGCCACACCGCTTATTTTTCTGGTGGCCCTTTTGTATTCCATGGTTGGACACGGTGGGGGCTCAGGCTATATTGCGGTTCTTACATTCCTTCACGGTGATCCCGACTTCATATCCACTACCGGGCTTAGCCTGAACCTTATGGTTTCATCCATAGCGTTTTTAAACTTCAGAAGAAGTGGTCACTTTGATCACTCTATCCTTTTGCCTTTTGTCATTACCTCTATTCCTGCCTCGTTTGTTGGAGGGTACATAAGGGTTGAAAAGACCGTTTTTTCCCTAATTCTTGGAACAGCCCTTTTGTTAAGTGCGGTAAGGTTGTTTCTTGAGTTTTCACCCCAGCATAACTACAGAAACAGAGTTCCCCTCTACGGTGGGCTTATTCTTGGTCTCTTAATAGGGTTTGTAAGCGGTGTTACTGGAATAGGTGGAGGTGTTTTCTTAAGCCCTTTGCTGATATTTCTTAGGTGGGCAGACCCAAAAAAAACAGCAGCTGCTTCCTCTGCCTTTATCTTTATTAACTCCTTAAGCGGGCTTGGTGCAAGGTTTGTAAAGTTTGGTTTCTCACTTCCCTATACGGTCGATATAGGGGTTTTTGCAGTAGCCGTTGTGATAGGTGGGTACATTGGTTCTTTTTTTGCTTCTCACAGATTTAAGGTACCTGTTCTTCAAAAGGCACTTGCTCTTACGCTTACGGTAGCAGGGATAAAGCTCCTTATCGCAAGATAGGACCTCTGGCTATTTTATGAGGGTAAGTAGCATTACAAGCTGGCTCTTTGCCTCTATACTGTGTGGAAGTCCAGAAGGCATATATACCCAGCTACCTTCTTTGGCATCTTTGGTGTCTTTTCCCAGGGTTAAAGTGGCTTCCCCTTTTACTATGTGTACTATAGCTGGCATAGGGGATCTGTGTTCTGAAAGCTCTTGCCCCTTGGAAAAGCTAAAGAGTACAACCTTTACCCGTTCATCGTTGTATATGGTGCGGCTTACAATGCTGTTTTCTCTTACCTCACCAGCCTCTTTCAGTATATCTTGGATATATACATAGCCTTGGTTCATCCTTTTCCCCTATAAAGTTGTCTTATGTAATAACGAAGGTTTACAACGGAGGTAAGTGCTGACATAAGAACCGCCAGAGCCGAAGCGACTATATGAAGGTTGCTTCCCTTTTTGGACTCTATGTTTGAGAAACCGCTCCAGAGGGTACCTATAAGAAGAAGAACGGATAGAAGGTTAAGGGATGAAATTGATGAATTAAGGATGTGGTATAAGATAGCTATAGAGATAACAAAAACCCCAAGACCTATATGGACGTTTCTGTTAAGCACTCCATAGTAAACAAGGATTCCCGAGGTGATTCCTGTAAAGAGGATAAGTACCAGCCCGCCACTGTATACCGAGAGTAAAATTCCCCTCCCTCTGCTTATCTTTGGGTGGTTTTGATGTTGCATTGAGCTTGCCCATTATCTCTTTACCTTTCCCTGTGCTGGGGAAAGGCCGGTTTTATCCTTGAAGAAATTAGCGTTTTTCTCTTTGTACCACTTCCACTGCTCTGGCAGGTCATCTTCATGAAAGATTGCATCCACCGGACATGGGTCAACACAAGCTCCACAATCTATACATTCATCTGGGTTTATATAGAGTTGATCTTCCCCTTCGTATATACAATCTACTGGACAGGCATCTACACAGGATCTATCCTTTACCCCTATACAGGGTTCGGCAATAACGTATGCCATTGTTTTATCACCTCCTCTTATATATTATATTCACTTTTGGTCTCATTTAGCACCCTAAACGCAGCTTCTACAACCTCTGATATCAATTCCGTATAGCTCGTTGTTATAAGTCCCCTCTCGTAAAAGAGAATTACCCTTGTCATCATACCTATTACAAGGGCAGCCGCAAGGTTCTCATCCATCTTTCTAAAGTATCCCTTTTGTATCCCTTCCCTTATTACCTGAGTAAAGACGTCTTTTGGCTTTGGCTCTATCTGCTTTAGAACCTTTCCGAGCTCGGTATGGTGAACCACCATTATATAGGAGTATATCTTTGGCTCCCTTTTTGCAAAATAAAAAAACGACTTTATAAGCGCTGCAATCTTATCTCTTGGGTCTGTAAGTTCCCTTATGCTCTCTAAGAGCTCGGTTGTGAATGCATCCATGCAGTGTAGAAAAAGCTTTACAGCAAGCTCCTCCTTGCTTTTAAAGTGTTTGTATATTGTTCCCTCAGCAATTCCTGCCTTTGTTGCTATCTCTCTTGTGGTTGTTCCCTTGATCCCCTTTTTGGTAAAGAGGTTTAGAGCAGCATTCCTTATCCTTGCTTCGGTATCTGAACTGCCTTTTCTCTTCAGGGTGGTAAGTTGGTTTTTATAAGGGTTTGGCTTCATCTCTGTTTTCCCACAGGTCTCACACGAGACCACATGTTGTATACAAACAGAACCCCGGCAAGAGCCTGGGATATGCTACCCGTTACTATTAAAGTATCAATTGCTCTTGACAGATGGTAGGATGAGATAACCTCACCTGCAAAGCGAACAGATGTCCCAAGCGTCAGAAGCCAGTACGTTATTTCGGCAAGCAAAGGGCTGTACCTTGTATCAGGTGAGGGTCTTGGAAACATCCAAATAGCAACACCCATTATAAGGGATACAACAAACCCTATGAGCAGGACATGGACGTGAGCTGTAATGAGTTGGGTGCTTGGCCACCTGTAAAAGACGTGTTTGTCCACAATCATAAAAAGCCCAATTGTAAGTCCGATAACAAAAAAAACAAACCCCGTTTTGATGTATCGTCTGGATAATTCAAACATCTACACAGTGTTTCTACAGTTGTGGTAGCCTACTTGGGCGGTTTCGTATGTTCTCTGCCCACTTTATTAAATCCAAACCTGCCTTTAAAGAGCTTTCGCGCGTATCCAGTATGGACTTTATCTTATCTTCTGACAGCTTCTCCGTCATGATTGAGAGACCATCACAGTCACTTACGTGGGGTAAGACCTTTCTTATAAGACTAACAGCCTCAGCTACATCCTCTTCAGTTAGATGCTCTTTCCTTGCAAGTTCAACAAGCCTCTTTGCTATCCCTATTGCCTGGTCATGGTCTCCAAGAAGCTTCTCTATGTATTCTTCCCCAAATATTTCGGTTAGGGCCGGGTAGAGCGCTTCTTCTTCGTATCTAAAGTGGGGTCCGGTTAGAACCGCTGCTTGGTTTAAGAGGTTCTCTATGCGGGCTCTATCTTTTTCCTTAAAGGCCTGGATCAAATCTAAAAGGGTATCCCTTATCTTTCGATGTTCCTCTCTGAATAACTGTGTAAACTGATCAGATAACATGCTTTCTCCCCCCTCTGTATTTATATTCCTCTAACCGTTTTTTGCAAATTACATACCAAAGAGGCTAAAGCAGTGATTACTGAGTGTTTGACTATAAAAAGTATGTCAGATGTCTTAATTTCTGACAAGATACATTTTGCCTTAAATAATGGTGGGTAAAACAACCTTTAGCTTATTTTGTGTCTTATAACACGACATGAGCTCTACAGTGAGCGTTCACTCAAAACGGATTTCCTGATGCCAAAGATATGGCACGTATATTGCTAGATTTTTACGGGCATAAAAAAACAGAAGCGAGGTATAGGGTTATGAGCTTGGGACGAAGGAGTTTCCTCAAGCTGGGATTAGGGGGTCTGGGAGGGCTATTTTTTGGCTCAAAGGTGTTTGGTGAGATCTTTACCTTCTTTGATCCTGTGGACGTTGAAAACCCACTTGCCTTCTATCCTAACCGGGGGTGGGAAAAGGTTTTTAAGGATCTCTGGAGATATGATAGCGAGTTCTCCTTTTTATGTGCTCCCAACGATACCCACAACTGCCTCTTAAAAGCGCATGTTAAAAACAATGTCGTTGTCCGTATAGCCCCATCTTACGGGTTTTCAAAGGCTGATGATATATACGGTAACACTGCCTCTCCGAGGTGGGAGCCAAGGTGCTGTCAGAAGGGGCTTGCCCTTGTAAGGAGGATATACGGGGACAGGCGCATAAAGTACCCTGTTGTAAGGGAGGGGTTTTTAAAGTGGGTAAGAGATGGCTTTCCCCGGGATGAAGATGGTAGACCCCCTTCTGGGTACCTTAAGGGAAGGGGAAAAGAGGCATTTGTAAAGATATCCTGGGATGAAGCATTTAACATTACGGCAAGAACCCTTGAAAACATAGCAAGGGCCTACAGCGGAGAGGAGGGAAAAAGGAGGTTGCTTGCTCAGGGCTATGACCCTCTTATGGTAGAGGCAACAGGTGGGGCAGG
>BEIN01000032.1 GCA_002898375.1 bacterium HR37
AAGTTAAATATAACTGTTATTAAAAGAGAGAAGGTAAACATGGACAGTATAAGCTCTCTTGTTCTAAGCTCAGTCACTATATCCTTCCAGACAATTGCCAATATACCTTTCATAGCCTCAAGTCCCTACGCTGTCAAAGTAGATTTTCTTAAATCTTGATATATCGATTTCCCTTGAAAAACCTTCATAGACTATCTTTCCATTGCTTAAGATCGAAACCCTATCACTTACATCGAAAACCTCAGCCAAGTTATGGGTGGTTAAAACTATAGTTCTACCCTGAGACTTAAGCCATCTAAGCATATCACCAAGAACCCTGATTCCATGCTGATCCAACCCGGTATACGGCTCATCAAGAAGGAGAATCAGGGGATCGTGAACTATAGCCCTTGCAACAGCAAGCCTTTGCTGCATACCCCTTGAAAAAGTCCTAACTAGGTCATACATCCTGCTTTGAAGTCCTACCTGGCTTATTACCTCAACTGCTCTGTCTCTGGCTTTAGGCACACCGTATAGGGTTGCAAAAAACTCTATATTCTCCAACGCACTGAGATCCCCGTAGAGATAGGGATCATGGGAAACAAAACCAATCTTGGCCCTCACCTTATCGGGCTCTTTCATCACATCGTGGTTTGCCACAACCACCCTTCCCGAAGTTGCCCTGGAGAGGGTAGCAAGCAATTTTATAAGTGTGGTCTTTCCAGCTCCATTCGGACCGAGAATGGTATAGAACTCACCTTTTCGGATCTTTAAACTGATCCTGTTTAAAACCTTAACGCTTCCAAAAACCTTTTCCACATCTTCAGCAACTATGTCTAAATCCACAAACACCTACGCCTTTTCTATTCTGGTTAGAAAGCTACCCTAAAAGAGAGAGGTATTCAATTTACCCGCCTCCCGTACCACTCCTCTGGAGATACACGTACGGCAATTACCTCAGCAGTTACCCGCCTTTTCTCCTTTGAAAGAAGCAAACAGCTGACAACTGATTTCCTTCCCTTAGCCTCTTTAACCCTTGCCCTTAAAGTAACCGGTTCATCAATAGGTGTAGGAAGGAGATAGTTTACGCTCAGTGAAGCTGTAACATACCAGATAAAAGGCTCTGAGCCCAACTCTCTTCCCTCTCTTCTATAAGCATCTGCAATAGCAGTACAGATGGAGTGACAATCAACTATCGTAGCAATAATTCCCCCATTCAGTATGTGTTTGGGGCCAGCCATATGGTATGCCTTTGGTTGCCACACACATACTGATTCCTCCCCTACAATATAACTTTTAATTTGAAGACCGTATTTATTTCTACCACACCCCCAACACATGTTCCTCTTAAGGTAATCCTGAACTGCAGATTGATCATTCATTTATCACACCTCACCTTATTTTCCACTCAATACTATAACGTTTTCCTTGACATTTTACACACCACCGTGAGATAATAGCGGGTAGAAATTTTAACCATAAGGAGGTTACAATGGCTGTAGCAAGAATAACAGAGGTAATTGGATCCTCAACAAAATCCTGGGAAGATGCGGTTCAGAATGCCCTTGCACGGGCAAACAAAACCCTGAGGAACCTAACAGGGTTAGAGGTTACAAAGATGAATGCCCACATTGAAAACGGTAAGATTACCGAATACAGAGCACATGTAAGGATTACTTTCATACTTGAAGACACCCTATAGGTAAGGCAATGATACCCCCTGGTGAGACCTTTAATGGGACCTTTCCATTTAAACCAAACTTCCAAGAAATAAACGGTTTCCGTATGCACTACGTTGATGAGGGGAAAGGAGAACCGGTTATATGTCTTCATGGTGAACCCACCTGGGGGTATCTCTACCGTAAGTTTATACCCCCTCTTTCAAAGAGATACCGGGTTATAGTCCCGGATCACATGGGTTTTGGAAAAAGTGAAACCCCACAGAATAAGGAATACACACTTCGCACACACGTGGAGAACCTGACCCTTTTAATTGAGAAGCTAAAATTATCAGATATAACTTTTGTTGCACATGACTGGGGCGGACCAATATGTGGAGCATATACGGTAAGGCACCCAGAGCGCGTAAAGCGACTATTTCTTATCAATACGCTTCTTGGCTACAGCCCTTTTGTTAAAGGTGCACCCAAACTACCACCCCTACATACATCCCCATGGTTTAGATGGGTTAGAGAGCACCTCCAAGATGGCTCCTACTACGATATAATGAGAAACCTGGGTAGTACAGTCCTTAGTGTTATGAAGATAATCGGTTTTGAAAACTCCTCAATCATAGATGACACATGGATCCGTGCATACTCTTCTCCTTTCGAAACAAAAGAAGAATGCATAGGGGCCATAGAGTTTCCGCTTGATGTTGCACTGCGGAGAATAGGTGAATACGTTAAAGAAGGAGCAGAAGGTGTTAGGAAACTGCGAAAGAAGCAGGCGTGTCTGGTTGTTGGCATGAAAGACAAAGCCATCCCCCCACTACGTGCAATTGGAGACTTTAGAACACTCTTTCCCCAGAGCCCGGTGATAGAGCTTAAAGATGCCGGGCACTTCTGCCAAGAAGATACACCACAGACGCTTGTAGCGTTAGCCGAGCTCTTTTTACAACTTAAATAGGATGAATTACAGAACTAAAGGTCTTTCTTCACCCTATCCAAGATACTTATCGAATACATCTTTAGCCCAGAATATCTCTGTGCCGGAAGAAAGCAGAGCCGTCATCATAATAGCCTCTGCAATCTCCTCTTTGCTTATTCCCATTGCAAGGGCCTTCTTTATACGGGACTCAGTACAATGGGGACACCTTCCATGAGCTGCTACAGCCACAGCTATAAGTGCCTTTGTCTTCTTATCAAGTGCTGTATCCCCTTCAACTGCATTGTAAAAGTCCCACCATCCCTTTGCCATCTCCGGAGCCCGTTTTTCAAACCATCTCTTATCCTCAGACATCTTCTACCTCCTTAAACCAAATTGTTTGGAGCATTTATAATACTATATCACGAGTTTCATTCCAGGATTTAAAATCTTTGGATGTTAAAATAAAAAATAGGTTGCAGGTATTTTAAATATGCATAACTACAAACACAGACAAATCAGCAAACAGGAAATAAGAGAAAAGTACAGCAGGTTTGCAAGGTGGTACGATGCGGTTGAATCAATACCTGAGGTGCTAGGATTAAGGAAACTACGGAAAAGGCTTGTAGAGAAAGCCAGTGGAATGGTTTTAGAAACCGCTGTGGGAACGGGGAAAAACCTAATTTACTATTCTAGAGACTGTGAGATTACCGCCTCTGATTTCTGCTTTCCAATGCTAGAGGTTGCTGTAAAGAAGGCAAAAAGACTTGGCCTTAAGGCGAGATTTGTAATCTCCGATACAGAAAACCTTGC
>BEIN01000033.1 GCA_002898375.1 bacterium HR37
TATGGCATGTAATTTGCCAAGTAGATGTTATAATTGGTAACCTAGAAATAAAAAGGAGGGGATAAGAGCATGTCGAAAGAGAGCCTAACGGTTATAGATAACAGGACTGGAAAGAGTTACGAGATCCCTATAACGCAGGGAACGATCAGGGCAATGGATCTTAGGCAGATAAAGGTATCTGAGGATGACTTTGGCCTTATGAGTTATGACCCTGCTTTGGAGAATACCGCTTCCTGTAAGAGCAGGATAACCTTTATAGACGGTGAAAAGGGTATACTTCGCTACAGGGGATACCCGATTGAGCAGCTTGCGGAAAAGAGTAACTATCTGGAGGTTGCATACCTTCTCCTCCACGGTGAGTTGCCTACAAAGAGCGAGTATGAGTCCTGGGTCTATGACATAACGCATCATACCTTTATCCACGAAAACATAAAGAAGTTTATGGATGGGTTTCGACATGATGCCCATCCCATGGGTATGCTTCTTGGAACTGTTGGAGCCTTATCCACCTTTTACCCTGAGGCTAAAAACATCTTCGATGAGAATACACGCAGAAAGCAGATTCACAGGCTAATTGCAAAGATGCCAACCATAGCTGCATTTGCATACCGCCACAGCAGAGGCCTTCCCTACGTGTATCCGGACAATGATTTAAGCTATACGGGAAACTTCCTTAACATGATCTTTAAGATGACAGAGCTTAAGTACCAGCCAAATCCGGTTATAGAGAGGGCGCTTGATATACTTTTTATACTCCACGCAGACCATGAGCAGAACTGCAGCGCAAATGCTGTGCGCGCTGTGGGTAGCTCTCTGGTTGATCCGTATTCCGCTGTGGCTGCCGGAATTGCTGCACTCTACGGACCACTTCATGGGGGAGCGAATGAGGCTGCCCTTCGTATGCTTATGGAGATTGGCTCAAAGGACAAGGTGCCTGCTTTTATAAAGAGGGTAAAGGCAGGTGAGGTAAGGCTTATGGGGTTTGGGCATCGTATCTACAAGGCATACGACCCCAGGGCAAAGATTATAAAGCAGACTGCGTATAAGGTGTTTGAGGTTACGGGACTTAACCCATTACTTGAGATTGCACTTGAGGTGGAAAGGATTGCACTTGACGATGAGTACTTTATAAAGCGCAGGCTTTATCCGAATGTGGATTTCTACACTGGCTTAATCTACCAGAGCCTTGGTTTTCCCGTGGAGATGTTCCCCGTGCTGTTTGCCATCCCCAGAACCTCCGGGTGGCTTGCCCAGTGGGAAGAGATGCTTCTTGACAAGGATACAAAGATCGTTCGTCCTCGCCAGGTGTATATCGGATACGACAAGCGTGACTACGTTCCAATAGAGCAAAGAGGGTAAAGCTTTTATCAATCTGAGCTTGTCTTTTTCGTATCGGAAACCAGGGCTTCTTTCTTCGTCTTGGTTAGCTGGAAGAAACTCGGCATGGGTGCAGAGAGTTCTGGTTTGCCCTCTATTATGGCTACCTCGTTCGGAATAATGGGGTGTGTGGGTAGGTATACCTCGGCTCCACACTTGGGGCAGAATTCCCAGTCTACCTCTACAGATTCACCACAGTTTGCGCATCCAAAGCCCATTCCCTTGTTAGCAAAGCGGGATGCACTTAGCCTGTTTATAAGGTATACGGAGGCAAAGGAAAGAAGTGGCATAAGAACGAATGCGGCAGCAAGCACTATGAAGAGAAAAATGGGAAGGTGAGATAGGTGCTGAAGGCATATCCTCGATATACTTTCAAAGTCTTGGGCTTGTAGGGAAAAAACAGGATTTAAATCTAACATGGCTCTTACTCCCTTAAGGGCGATTATATCAAAGCTTAGAGGTTTGTTTCAAGTGGTAATTTTTTCCACTTGGGCAGTTGACAAGAGGGCTTTTCTCTTTATGATTATAATTCTTGGTTATTATATTATAAAGGTTTACTCTGTGTTTCTCGTTTAAAGGGGTTATCTGGGGTTGTTTGATATGGATGAGGAAAGGCGTGAGATTACAAACCTCAGGTTGTCAAGTATAGAAGACCTAAAGTTGCTACAGGGTGTGCTAAAGGGATGGGAGAACAAGCTGGTAAAAAAGATGAGGGTATTTCCTAATGGGATCGTTAAGGAAGAGGGATTGTATTATATGGGAAGTACTGTGCTTGTTGAGGCTGGCTCTGATAAGGATAGCTTCTTACAGGTCTGGGTCTCAAATGGGGTGGTAAACATAAGAATAGGGGACTTTGTTGAAAGGGCAGGGAGTAGCAGGATAGTGATTCAGCGCTACTGGAAGGATCCATGGAGCATATACAAGGATGTTTTTAGGGTTTTAGAGGATTATGTGTAAATGTGTGTCAGATAATTTGACATCTGACAGCCTTATGTCTTTCTTGGATTAAAGAACCTATTGTAAGAACTTAGCCAGTTTCCCTGGCATACATGTTGCTATGGATAATCTCTTGGTGAGAAGGGGGAAGAAGGTTATGTGTGAGTATACTGATGAGCTCTACTCAAAGTGGGCAACAAACAGCCTGTCAAAGGTGGAGCAGGCTTTTCTTAAGGAACACATAAAGACATGTCCGGACTGCAGGGCATTCTTTGCTGAGAAAAAAGAGGGTTTAAATATACTCAGGAAAGAGTCCTTAAAATTTGGTCTGGGTGTTGGTTTTTTTTCAGGCCTTCTAAGCTCTATAGGGGTTACCATAGCCCTTAAGAACTTCTCCCTTTTTAGCTCTAGAGACATCACCATATCCCTTATACTTTTCCTCCCTATACTCCTCTTTATGGGCATTCAGATAGTGGTTTTTAAGTTAAC